>JBAQOL010000021.1:0-141812 GCA_049304775.1 Ferribacterium limneticum | reverse complement strand
GCGGATATTGGCGAGGAATCGGTCCTGAGAACCCGGTTGACCGCAGCAAGGGAGGGCTTCGGCCTGCTCGGCGTCGTCCTCGCCGCTGCGCTGCCCGCCGTGCTGGCGGCCAGCTTGAGCGACGGGATCGCCCGCTTGAGCTGGATACTGCCACCGCTGTTGTTGATCGCTGCGGTCACGACCTTCAGCCGTGTTGGCGTCGGCAAGCCGGTGCTCGCTGCCAGCCAGCCCTTGCTGCCCAGCCTGCGCCGCGTCTTCGCCGACCAAGCCTTCCGCCGCCTGCTTATCGTCTTCGTCGCCAACGGCATCGCCGCCGCCTTGCCGGCGACGCTCTTCCTGTTCTTCGTTGCCGATGTGTTGCAGGCCGAATCAGCCAGCGGCCCGCTGCTGGCGCTGTATTTCATTGCCGGTGCGGCCTCGCTGCCGCTCTGGGTGGCCCTCTCGGCGCGGCGGGGGCGGGTGTTTGCCTGGCTGGTGGCGATGGGCGTTTCCATTCTCGCCTTCGCCGGGGCCAGTCTGCTCGGCGCCGGCGATGTATGGGCCTTCGCCGCCATCTGCATCGCCTCGGGCCTGGCGCTTGGTGCCGACCTTGCGCTGCCGGCCGCCATCGCCGCCGACCTCGGCGAACGCCAAGGTCAGGCCGGGGCCTGCTTCGGCGTCTGGAATTTCGTGGCCAAACTAAACCTGGCGCTCGCCGCCGGGCTTTCACTACCCCTGCTCGGTGCGCTCGGCTATGTGCCGGGCGGTAGCGCCGGGTTGCCTGCCCTGACCTTTGCTTACGCGTTGTTGCCGCTCGCCTTCAAGGCGCTGGCCGGCGCGCTGCTCTGGCGCTGGCGCCATTCCCTGGAGATCTGACCATGAAACTCTTGCTTGCTGCTGCCTTCACGCTTGGCCTTGCCGGCTGCGCCTCGACCGGCGTCGAACAATACCGGGCCGAACAACCGGCTCTCGACCTGAAGACTTATCTGAACGGTACGCTCGACGCTTGGGGCCTGTTCCAGGGACGTTCCGGCGAGGTGCAAAAACGCTTCCACGTCGTCATTGACGCCAAGTGGACGGGCGATACCGGCGTCCTCGACGAGAACTTCAAGTGGTCCGACGGCACCACCTCGCGCCGGGTCTGGACGCTGACCAAACAGGCCGACGGCACTTTCCGCGGCCGAGCTGACGATGTTGTCGGCGAGGCCATTGGCGAGGTTTCCGGCAATGCCCTGCGCTGGCGCTATGTGCTGGCGCTGCCGGTCGATGGCAAGGTGTACAACGTCGACTTCGACGACTGGATGTTCCTGATGGACGACAAGGTCATGATGAACCGCTCGTACATGTCGAAATGGGGCTTCAATCTGGGCGAAGTGACGCTGACCTTCGTAAAACGATGAACCCGATCATCTCCGACTGGAAGGGCAAGTGCGTCTGGCTGGTTGGCGCCTCGAGTGGCATCGGTGCTGCCATTGCCCACGAACTGGCCGGGCGCGGCGCCCGGGTGGCCCTGTCGGCCCGCAGTGCTGACAAGCTTCTGGCACTGGGCATCGCGGATGCCTTGCTGCTGCCCTGTGATGCGACTGATGTCGCCAGCCTCGCGGACGCCCGGCAATCAATTCTGGAAATCTGGGGCGGCATCGATCTCGTTGTCTATCTGGCCGGCGACTACGTCCCGATGCGCGCCGACAACTTCGATCTGGCCGTCGCTGAAAAGGTGGTCACCGTCAATTTCAATGCCGCCATGCGCCTTGCCGCAACCGTGCTCGGCGACCTCAAACCGGGCGGCGGCATCGCCTTCGTCGCCAGCGTCGCCGGCTACCGCGGCCTGCCCAAGGCGCTTTGCTACGGGCCGGGCAAGGCGGCGCTCATTCATTTCGCCGAAGTGCTGCATCTCGATCTCGCACCGAAAGGTATCGGCGTCTGGGTCATCAATCCGGGTTTCGTTTCAACCCAACTGACAGCGAAAAACGATTTCGCCATGCCAGCACTGCTGACACCGGAACAGGCAGCGATTGCTGCGGTCGACGGCTTTAAATCAGCCAATTTCGAAATCCATTTTCCCAAGCGCTTTACCCGCCTCATGAAGCTGTTCGCGTTGCTCCCCTATCGCTGGTATTTCCCGCTCATTCGCCGCTTCACCGGAGGCTGACATGACCCTCGACGAACTGATCGTTTTCTACAACGAATTCGCGCCGGCCAGCGTCGCCCGCTTTCCGGAGTTCTACAGCGACGACGCCTATTTTAAGGATCCGTTCAACGAAGTCCGCGGCATCCCGGCCATTCAGCGCATATTCACGCACATGTTCGGACAGGTTGCCGAACCGCGCTTTGTCGTCACTGAAAAGGTCGCCGATGAGAACGGCGCCATGCTGGTCTGGGCGTTTCATTACCGTGTGAAGCTCTGGGGCAAGGGCGAGGCGCAGGTCATGCGCGGTGTCTCGCATCTCAAATTCGATGCCGACGGCAAGGTTTGCTATCACCGCGACTACTGGGATGCGGCCGAGGAGCTGTACATGAAACTGCCGGCCATCGGGACGCTGATGCGCGGTTTGCGGCGGATGCTGGCGGCCTGAGCTTTCAGGCGAGTCCCAAAGAAAAAGGCCCGCAGTGATGCGGGCCTTTCCAGTTCAGCGAGAGCTGAAAATTACTTGGACTTCTTGACAGCCTTGGCGGTGGCGCTGGTAGCGGCAGCCATGTTGGTCTGGGCCATTTCGGTCACTTGCTTGGCGGTCTTGCGCATGTTGTCAAAAGCCGAGTTGGCGGCAGCGATGGCGCTTTGCACGGCAGCAACGGCAACGTCGGAACCAGCCGGGGCAGACTTCGCAGCCTTTTCGAGCATGGAAGCAACATTCTTCTGGAAGTCGCCGAATTGGGCTTCAACCATCTTGGCCAGTTGTTCCTGGGTTTCGGTGGAGATTTCGTAAACCGACTTGGAGTAGGCAACAGCCTTCTCGACGCTCGGCTGGGCCAGGGAAGCCTGGATGGACAGGGCTTCTTGCGGATCCTTTGCACCCATCAGGGCCTTGGCGTTGGAGACGGAGTCTTCCAGCACGGAACGGGCGGTTTCAAGATTCAGGCTGGCGATGCGCTCGGCGGAAGCCAGGGCGGTGTTGGCGACGGACAACAGGGAATCAACGGCGGCTTTGTTAGCGGCGGCGAACTGCTCGGGATTGATGGACATCGGACGCTCCTTGAAATGGGTAAGTAAATAATTGCTGCGGGGTGCATTGTAACAATGTTTTTAACAAATTGCTGCAATGCAGCAATGTCGCCGGTATGGCCTGGGTAAAGAGTTTCGGGCCAGTGTGACAAACATCTGTTTCAAACGTATTGCATAAATGTGATTTCAGAATCGGCAATTTTCTGGTGAAAATGCCTGAAAAGCATTCTGCCATCGTTATTCCGTGTGATTTCTGAAACAGTATTTCGGCCGGACGGGCGTCTGAGGATTATGCATTACGAATGTGCATTTGGGTTGTTGCGTTTACAACAAATAATTTCCCCGCTAGGCGAAATGTGCCTCGATTTGGTGCCGCAATGCGGTCAAGCCGGTCAGCGTTGCCCCGGGTGATAGAATCCGCCCCGTTTCAGTGCAAGCTATCTCTCCCGATCGGACCCCATGCATTTCGACATCATCGTTATTGGCGCCGGCGCGGCCGGCATGATGTGTGCGGCCCAGGCCGGGGCGCGCGGCCGGCGCGTGCTGCTCGTCGATCACGCCGCGACGCTCGGTGAGCGCATCCGCATCTCGGGCGGCGGGCGTTGCAATTTCACCAATCGCACGGTGAGCGCCGACAATTACCTGTCTCAGAACCCGCATTTCTGCCGCTCGGCACTGGCGCGCTTCTCGCAGTTCGATTTCATCGCCATGATGGACAAGCGGCGCATCGCCTATCACGAGCGCGAACATGGCCAACTGTTCTGCGACGATTCGGCCGAGCAGATCATCGACATGCTGCGCGATGCCTGCGACGACGCCGGTGTCCAATGGGCCTTCCCTTGTGCCGTGCAGCATATCGAGCGCCATCCGGGCGAGGCAGCCAGACGTTACACGGTCGACACGGAAAATGGCCGATTTTCCTGTCAGTCGCTAGTCGTCGCCACCGGTGGGCTGGCCATTCCAAAAATCGGCGCCAGCCCGTTCGGCTACCGGCTGGCCGAGCAGTTCGGCATTCCCGTTGTCGCGCCCAAACCGGCCCTCGTGCCGCTCGCCTTGGCGCCCGAGGTGCTCGAACCAATCAAGCCGCTGGCCGGATCGACGCTCGACGCCGTCGCCCAATTTGACGGCGCGCAGTTTCGCGAAAACGTCCTGATCACCCATCGCGGCCTGTCCGGCCCGGCCATCCTGCAGATTTCCAGTTACTGGCAGATGCAGGAGTTCCGCAGCGGCAAGAAGCAGCCCGTCGAGATCGACCTGCTGCCCGGCCTCGATGCCGGTGCCTGGCTTGAAGAGCACCGGCAGGGCCGGGTGCATCTGCCCAACCTGCTGGCTGAACGTCTGCCCCGGCGCTTCGCCCACGAATGGTGCGCGCTGCTCGGCGGTGAAAAACTCGTGACGCGCCCGATTGGCGAACTCGGCCGCCGCGATCTCGAGATGATCGCCGGCAAGCTCAACGCCTGGCCGCTCATGCCAGCCGGCACGCTGGGTTTTGCCAAGGCGGAAGTGACGCTGGGCGGCGTGTCGACCGATGCGCTGTCGTCGAAAACCATGGAAGCCAAGGCGGCGCCGGGGTTGTTCTTCATCGGCGAAGTCGTCGACGTCACCGGCTGGCTGGGCGGCTACAACTTCCAGTGGGCGTGGTCGTCGGGCTGGGTGGCCGGGCAGTTTGCCTGAAGCCTGACTAGCTCTGTCCAGCCATCGATAGTGCCACCGCCTCGGCAACCTTGATGCCGTCCACGCCGGCCGACAGAATCCCGCCAGCGTAACCGGCGCCTTCGCCGGCCGGATAGAGGCCGCGGGTGTTGATACTCTGGTAATCGGCGCCGCGTTTGATTCGGATCGGTGACGAGGTGCGCGTCTCGACGCCGGTCAGGATGGCGTCGGCCATGGCGAAACCGCGAATTTGTTTGTCGAAGGCCGGGATGGCTTCGCGCAATGCGGCGATGACGTAGGCCGGGGCGCAACTGGCCAGATCGGTCATGTGCACGCCGGGCTGGTAGGACGGATCGACTTCGCCCAAAGCGGTGGACGGCCGGCCGGCGAGGAAATCGCCGACGCGCTGGGCTGGCGCGGCGTAGTTGCTGCCGCCGGCGACGAAGGCGGCTGATTCCCATTGGCGCTGATACTCGATGCCGGCCAGTGGGTTGGTTCGGTAGTCGCCCGGAAAATCCTCCGGTTTGACTTCGACGACGAGCGCCGCGTTGGCGTTGCGCTCGGCGCGCGAATACTGGCTCATGCCGTTGGTCACGACGCGGCCTTCTTCCGAGGTGGCGGCGACGACCTGGCCGCCCGGGCACATGCAGAAACTGTAGGCGGCGCGGCCGTTGCCGCAGTGATGGACCAGCTTGTAGTCGGCGGCGCCGAGGATTTCGTTGCCGGCGTTGGGGCCGAAGCGCGCCTTGTCGATCATGGCCTGCGGGTGTTCGATGCGGAAGCCGATCGAGAAGGGCTTGGCCTCGATGTAGACGCCTTGGTCGTGGAGCGCCTGGAAGGTGTCGCGGGCGCTGTGGCCGACGGCGAGGACGACGTGATCGGTGGAGATGGTCTGGCCGTCAGCCATGACGACACCGCGGACTTGATGGTCGTCGATGACCAGCCTGTCGACCTTGCTGCCGAAGCGAACTTCGCCGCCCAGATCGGTGATCGTGGCGCGGATGTTCTCGACCATCTTGACCAGCCGGAAGGTGCCGATGTGCGGCTTGCTGACGTACATGATTTCTTCCGGCGCACCCGCCTTGACGAACTCTTCGAGCACCTTGCGGCCATGGTGCTGCGGGTCCTTGATCTGGCTGTAGAGCTTGCCGTCGGAGAAGGTGCCGGCGCCGCCTTCGCCGAACTGGACGTTCGATTCCGGGTTCAGTTTGTTGTTACGCCACAGTCCCCAGGTGTCCTTGGTCCGTTCGCGCACGGCCTTGCCGCGTTCGAGGATGATCGGCTTGAAGCCCATCTGGGCGAGGATCAGCCCGGCAAGCAGGCCACAGGGCCCTGTGCCGATGACGACCGGGCGGGTCGTCAACCCGGCCGGCGCCTGGGCGACGAACTTGTAGTCGGTATTCGGCCGCGGGCCGACGTTGCGGTCATCGGCCAGTTTGTTGAGCAGAGCCGGCTCGTCGCGAACATTGAAGTCGAGTGTGTAGATCAGCGTGATCGCCGATTTTTTCCGCGCATCGTAGCTGCGCTTGAAAATCGTGAAGTCGATCAGCTCGCCATCGGCAATCCCCAGCCGCTGGCAAAGCGCCGGGCGCAGCGCATCGGCAGCGTGGTCGAGCGGCAGCTTCAGTTCGGTCAGTCTCAGCATGCGGATGTTCCCGGAATCTCAGCGTTCCTTGAACTGCTTGTGGCAGGTCTTGCAGGCTTCATGCACGGCGTCGTAAGCCTTTTCGACCTGCGCCTTGTCCTTGCTCTGGGCGGCGACGAGCAGGGCGTCGGTGGCGGTGATGAAGGCTTTCTTGTTCTTCTCGAACTCTTCCTGCTGCTTCCAGACCTCGGCCGTCGCCTTGGTCGGCGGGTAGTTGGTGTCCGCCCCAAAATAGTCCCACGGACCATCCCGCTTGGCGAGCAGCGCTTCGGCCATGGGCAGGAACTTGTCGGCCTTGTAGGTCTCCTTGCGCAGCATCACGCCCATCGGCTCAAAAGTCTTGACGATCTCCTTGAACGCCACCTGCCGGTGCTTCACCGGCTGCCCCGGCCGCGTGTCCTCGACCTCGCCACAGCCACCGAGCATTGCTACGGTCAACAGGAAAAAAAGGGGAAATTTGAAAGACTGGAACATGGCTGGCGATCGGAAGCAGGGCAGGGCCCGGGAGCGCGAATTATACGGGCTGCGGGCGCGGGACGCTCCATGGCCGACTCGGCAAGGCGGTGAGGACCGATTTCAAATTTAGCCCTATTTTCCGGTTGACCGTAGCAAGCCCTGTCTTCTGCTCTACCGCCGATTTGCGCTAAAGTTTGGTCATCCCGACTCAACCAAGGAGCCCGCCATGTTCGATCTCTACATCGGCAACAAGAACTACTCGTCGTGGTCCTTGCGGCCATGGCTGCTGATGAAGCATTTCGCCATTCCCTTCGCCGAGCACATGGTGTCGGTTGCCGGGCGCGACTACAACGCGGCGCTCAAGCCGCTCGCTGGCAATGCCCGCGTCCCTTGCCTGCACGAAGACGGCTTCCAGGTCTGGGAAAGCATCGCCATCGCCGAAACCCTGGCCGAACGCTATTCGCAAATGTGGCCGGCCGACGCCCGGGCGCGGGCCAGGGCACGCAGCGTCTCGGCCGAAATGCACGCCGGCTTCGCCAAATTGCGCACCGCCATGCCGATGAACCTCAAGTTCAAACTCAAGGGCAAGCCGGCGACGCCGGAAGTCCAGCGCGACATCGACCGCGTCATCGAAATCTGGAGCGAGGCGCGCAGCCAGTTCGCCACCGGCAACGGCCCGTGGTTGTTCGGTGAATTTTCGGTGGCCGACGCCATGTTCGCGCCCATCGTCTGCCGCTTCAATGTTTACAACGTGCCGCTGCCGCCCGTCGCCGCCGCCTACCGCGACGCCATTCTGGCCCATCCGGCCATGCTCGAATGGCACGCTGCGGCGCTCACCGAAACCGAGGCGCATGCCCATTACGATCAGCTGGCCGACGACTACGGCGGCCCGCGCTGAATCTGGCGGCGGTTGCGGGTTGGGTCAGCTTTTGCGTTTTAGCCCAAAAATCCGGTTGACCGTGGCAAGTGCCTTCGATGAAAGGCGAATATCACAATTGGCATATTTAGGTATGTTGCCATATCATTGACGCGGTTTGTAAACACGTTTACATTCATTCCAACGGCGATTCAAGCCTTCGGAAAAACGCGTTTTCGTGACCAAAGACCTCAAGCCTCTCGTCCTTGCTGCAGCCCGGGAATTATTCCTGACGCGGGGCTATGACGCGGTCGGCATGCGCGAAATCGCTCAGGCCGTGGGGCGTCAGCCGGTTCAGATTTACCGGCTGAACCTCTCCAAGTCGGACATCCTGGCCGAACTGATCATCGACCTCAATGCAGAAGAAATCCGCCAGCTGCCCGAACTGCTCGCCAGGGTTCAGGGCGACAGCCTTGTCGAGCGGGTCTGTGGCTATTTTCTTGAACTCTACCGCCTTGATATTCAGTTCATGCCCATCCGCTCGGTCGGCGCCGCCTTTGGCTGGATGTGGAACGCGGGCTATGAGCACCAGATCATCGGGCAGGTCCTGCAATTGTTGCAGCCCGTCGCGGGGTGGATGCAGGAGGCCGGACTGGAAGGCATCGAGGCGCGCGGCTATGGCATCTGGTCGGTCTATTACGTTGGCTTTCGGCGCGCCGCCATACACGGTGGCAGCGCTGAGGATTGCATCGCCGAAATTCGCCCCACGCTCGAACTGCTCCTGCGTGGACATGCTGAGATAACACCTGAAGGAGACATTCCATGAAATTCCATGAATTGCTCGGCCGACTCTTTGGTGTCGCGCTTTCGATACTGCTCGTTACTGGGTGTGTTACCACCCGCTACGAATATGCCGCACCGCGAACCGAGCAGGGGCGCCACTGTACGACGCAGTGCTCGGCGATCAAGGAGGCGTGCCAGGACAACGAAATCAGTCGCGCCCAGTACGAATTCAACAGCTGTCAGCAACGCAGCGACTACCAGTATCACGACTGCCTGCGTCACGCCCGCAGCGACGACGAGGCCAAAAAGTGCTTCCGTCAGGCCTGCTGGAATAACCCGAATACCTGGCGTTGCGACGAAAACTACCGCCAGTGCTTCACCGGCTGTGGCGGCACTGTTCATACCATCAAGGAAGAATAAAGGAGACTCATCATGAAGAAAATTGCCCTGTTTTCCCTGTTGACCGTAGCGTTTATGGCCCATGCCGCCGGCCTCGATTTCTACAAGGAAGGCGCCATCTGCGACAAGAAATCCGGCTTCTGCGCCGACGAGCAAGGCGTCTCGGTGGCGCTGACCAAAATGTACCTCGGCGAAAAAGCTGAGCAGAAGCTGATAGCCGAAATCAACAAGGTCGGCGTTCAGGACTTCGACGCCACGACCTTCACCATGCGCGGCGGGCTGACCTGTGACACCAAGGTAAAGACCTGCTGGACCAATCGCTACGACAAGAAGGTGGACACCAAGGCCACCAGCACGCTTTTTGGCCACTAAAAGCGCCCCCCAATCGTTGAAGGATCAGTCATGAATACGAAGCGCACGCCAAGCATCGTCAGGAGCGGATTTTTATCCGACCGAAGAGCGTATCTGCTCTTGCCTGGCGTTTTGTGCTCGATATTTCTCCCGGGCTCGGCATTTTCAGCCTGTAGCAGCAATGGAGATACTGTTCAGATTGTCGCCAGTTGTGACGACCTGAGCATTGGCGGCACCAAGTCGGGGGTGACGATTGGCCAGGCCGCGACGGTGTCGCCATTTTTTGCTCCGTTCGAGGCCGTATCAATTAGTCCTGCCGGAACGGTGACAGGAATCTTTCTAAACCAGGGAACCATTGCATCGGGCTTTGGCGACAACGGATTCGTGAACCATGGATATGTGTCAGTGCTAAGCAACGAAGGCACCATCACGAATAGCTCCACGAATACCTCTCACGCTGCACTGATAAACAACAATGAAATCGGCACGCTCACGAACAAAGGGACTATTTCTGCAACTACCGGTTCGTTCGGGTCAGGTGCCCAGGCCATCTTGCAGAATGCCCATATTGGCACATTGGATAACGCCGGCATTATCTCGGCCCAAAATCGCGCGATCTATTTCACCCCGGGCTTCACTGCCCGAATTGATACCTTGATCAACTCGGGAACTATTGAAGGCGGCATAAGCGGCGCTCCGACTTCCACCTTTGCCAGCGCAATTGAGCTTGGAGCGGGAAATTCAATTGGCACGATCATCAACACCGGAACCATTGACCATAGTGTTTGCGATGCCGGAGGAACCTGCTATGCCGCTATCAATAACGCCGGCGGCTCCATTGGTACGATTACCAATCAGGGAACCCTGACCAGCGGCAATACCGGCAACAGCGCGTACGGCATCATCAACGGCGTTACCGGCAGCATCGGCACCCTCAATAATGCCCAGGGCGACTTGAAGTACTATGGAACGCTCCCGGCCAACTACAACACCATCATTGCCAGCCCGGGCAGCTACGGCAAACTGTATGTCACTGCGCCGGGCTCCGGCACAACGACGTTTGGTATTGCGCCGGGTTCGGTTGTTGCCATCGGCACCTATGCAGCCGTGCTGAACGGCATCTCCGCCGGCAATCTGGTGGCCAGCAGCGGCGTCTATGGTGGCGGCCTGATGCAGATGAACTGGAATCTGAGCAACCCCTCGGCAACGCAGTGGGACCTCACCACGTCATCGACGCCCGTCACGCCCACTGTTCCCGGCACCAGTTCCGGCAACAAGCTGAGCAGTGCCATCCTTTTCTCGTTTGCGGGCGCGGGAACGACAGCGGTTGCCAGTGGCGGCACCCTGGTCGGGGCGATTCAGTCGCTGACCCCGGGGCAGGTGAAAACACTCTCCAACGTTCATGCCGAAGGCTATTCGTCGAACATGACGATCAACCTGGAACAGATGGGACACGTCACCAATACCGTCATGGACCGCATCCATGCGCCGCTCTCCGGCCAGAACGCGATGTCGACCGCCTATGAAGTCGATCAGGGCCGCTACCTGTGGGTCGATGCCAGCGCGATGAAGGGCACGGTTAGTGGCTACGACAATCTGGCCGGATTCGGTTACCAGCTGTCCAACCTCGTCATTGGTCGCGATATTCTGCGCGACCCATCGGGTGGCTTCGGCGTATTCGGTGGCGTCGGATACACGAAGATGACAGAACCGGAGCAGGTTTCGCAGGATTTCTCGTCGACCAACTATTTCCTGGGCCTATACGGTGGCCAGTACTTGCCAAACAGCATCAAGCTGTCCGGTGCTGCCGGCTACGTTTACAGCGACTCTTCGGCCACGCGCTTCAACCCGAATGTCGGCGCTTTCACCGGCGGTGCAGCGAAAAGCGAGTATCAGTCGAATGGTGTTTATGCCGCCCTGAAACTTTCCCGCCCTTTCCTGGCTTCAGAACGCCTCACGCTGACGCCATTTGTCGGCGCGTCCTACGCGCAATTGTGGATGGGGCGGGCCAATGAGTCGGGTGGGAATGATTTCAACTATTCGATTTCGTCGAGCAGCGGGCGCTCGGTTCTGACCTTCGTCGGCGGTGAATTCCTGATGCCCTTGCGCCCAGGAGTCAAAAATTCGCTGTCGCTGGCCGGCTTCTACCGCTTCGGCTACGACTGGAGCGCCGACAAAAACGCCGCCCACGAAATTACGGCCAACAGCCATTTGTTTGGCTCATTCAGCCAAATTGGGGCCAACAAGGGGCCGGTCAATAATCTGATGGGCCTGGGTTTGCAGGGCTATATCGCGCCCGGGGTGTCGGTACGCGCCGGCATCGTCGGGCGGATCAGCACGCATGGCAGCGAAATTGGTGGCGGTGGGGAAATAAGGTGGGAGCTTTGAGTGAAATCGCCTGTTCTCGCGCTTCGTACCTCGGCGGCGCTATGAGAAGCCGTTTGTCTGTCTTGCTCCTTCCATTCGTCTTGTGGGCACAGCCCGTGCTCGCCACTGGCTTCGACCAGACTTTCAGCCTGCAAGGCATTGTCTTTCGCGTGACGAGCGCCAACCAGGGATCGGTCAACACCTTGCGCATCCTTCCTTCGGGCCGCCTAAAGCAGCGTGCGCCGATCGAGCAGGAAATCATGGGCACGGTGACGGGGGCGGAGATTGCCGATCTCAATGCCGATGGCTGGCCGGAGATTTACGTCTATGTCACCTCGGCCGGCAGTGGTTCCTACGGGACTGTGCTTGGCTATGCGGTCAATCGTGGCAAGTCGGTTTCGCCTGTCCATTTGCCTGATCTGGCCGACGAGCCGACTGTAGCGCGAGGCTACAGGGGGCACGATGAGTTCGCCGTCATCGAAAACACCCTGGCGCGCCGGTTTCCGCTCTACCGCGAGGGCGATCTCAATGCGAAACCGAGCGGTGGTTTGCGGCAACTGCAATATCGCCTGAAGGCCGGCGAGGCTGGGTGGGTGTTGCAAATGGAAAAAGCGAAAACCCTGGATTTTTGAGATGTTGGAGAATTTATTGGTCTATAAAATGCACTTTCGCGACCGAGTGTTTCGCCTGGCATTCTGGCTTGCCGGTTTATTACTGGTGCCGCCCGGCGTAGAAATCGCGATTGCCCAGCCGCAAAATCTGCCAACGCTTTCGGCAACAGCCGAATTGACCGAGGCAGAGCGTTCCTGGCTGGCGGCCAGGCACACGGTACGCGCCCGTGTCCGCAATTTTCAGCCGTACGTAATCACCGAGCCGAAGGTGTCTGGCATCGCCGTCGACTACCTTTTGGCCGTCGCCGGGCGTTACGGGTTCGAGGTCGAATTTGTGCCGGACACCATCGGCTTTCCTGCTTCGATGAAGGACGTCAGCGGCCCGCGTCAGCATTTTGATCTGCTGCTCTCCTTTACCCGCACGCCGGAACGGGAAAAGGACTTCGCCATTACGGCCGATTATCTGCGAGCGCCCTGGGTCGTCTATGCCCGTCGGGACGGTCCCCACATCATCGGACTGGAAAGCCTGGGCGGAAAGAGCCTCGCGGCCGAAACCGGGTATGTCATCAGCGAGAAGATCAAGGCCGATTACCCAAAGATCCATATCCATGATGTGGCCACGCCGGACGATGCACTGCTGGCCGTGGCGACGGGCAAGGCGGATGCTTATGTGGGCAACCTCGCAGTGGCCAGTTACCTGATCAAGGCCTCGCATTACGACAATCTCGTCGTCACGGCTGACACCCCTTACGGTATCAACACGCAGGCCATGGCGGTACGCAAGGACTGGCCGGAGCTGGCCAGCCTGATCGACAAGGGCATCGCCGCGATGACGGTCGAGGAACGCCTGGCGATCAGCGAGAAATGGGGTTCCGTCGAGTACCAGCCACAAATCGATTACACCCTGATCTGGCAGATCGTCGCCCTTTCCACGCTGATTTTTCTCGCCTTCCTGTATTGGAATCGCAAACTGGCCAGGGAAATCGCTCTCAGGAAGCAAGTCGAGGACGGCTTGCGGCTGGCCAGGGACCTGGCCGAATCGGCCAATCGCGCCAAGACGGTTTTCCTGGCGACGATGAGCCATGAACTGCGCACCCCGATGAATGCCATCCTGGGCAACACCGAGTTGCTCAAGCGCAAATTGACCGACGAAAAACATCTGGCCCAGCTCGACACCGTTCTGAAATCGGCCAATGCCCTGCTGGCGATGATCAATGACGTTCTCAATCTGGCCAAAGTCGAGGCCGATCATCTCAAGCTGGAGCGGAGCGTGTTCAAGCTCGATACCGTGCTGGAAAAGCTGCGCGGCCTGGTCAAACGGGAAGCGCAGGAAAAAGGCCTGTCGCTCGAGATCGAAATCGATCCTGCTCTCGCCCGCTGTCCGCTCCTCGGCGACGCTGCCTGTCTCGGCGAAATTCTCTTCAAGCTGAGCAGCAATGCCATCAAATTCACCGCAACGGGCGGCATTGGCATATTGGCCGTGGCGCTCAAGGAAACAGCGGATCGCGTCGAGGTTCGCTTTGCCGTGACCGATTCCGGCATCGGCATCGAGCCGAAAGACCAAAAGCGCCTGTTCGCCGCATTTGAGCAGGTCGATGGCTCTTCTACCCGCCGCTTTGGCGGAAGCGGCCTCGGGCTGGTCATCTGCAAGCGGCTGGTGCAGGCGATGGGCGGTCGCATCGGCGTCGATAGCGAGCTCGGTTCGGGCAGCGTATTCTGGTTCGTTCTCGAATTTCCCAAAGCAAAGGACGTCGCCGGGGAATAGCTGCCTGGCCAGTGGTCTCTTCCACGGTCAACCGGAAAAAACGGCCAATTTTGAAATTGGCCTAACGATGCCCATGCCTGTGCCGCAATAAACAAGCGGCAAATGGGCAGAATAATTTGCCTGCCTCGGGTTCAAAAGTGCTCGTGCATTGATTGCGGTTATCATGGCTTTAATTGATTCAAATCAAAAGCCACAACGCGGCCAGTAAATGCCAAATGGATTAGCATTGAGCGCGATTAATAGCAAGGAGGCAGCATGCGGGATTTCCAGCCGGTACAAATCGAGAGCCTTTTAAGTCGTATTCCCCTGTTCGAGGGGCTGTCACCGGAAGAGCTCGCCAGAATGGCAAAAGGGACGCATGAACTGCGACTCGTCAAGGGTGACATGCTGTTTCGCCATGGCGATCCATGCACGGGATTTCATGTTTTGGTCTATGGCCAGATAAAACTGGCGCTTTCCTCGGCGCAGGGGACCGACAAGGTGGTCGAGATCATCCAGCCGGGGCAGAGCTTCGGTGAAGCCATCATGCTCATGGACAAGCCGTATTTTGTCTTTGCCCAGGCGCTGAGCGACTCGCTCGTCCTGCATGTCTCAAAGGCGGCCCTCGATGAGGAATTGCAGAGCGACCATGCCTTCGTCCGAAAAATGATGGCCGGCATGGCCATGCGCCTGCATCAGTTGATGACCGATGTCGAAGCCTACTCGTTGCATTCGGGAACCCAGCGCGTCATCGGTTACCTCATGCACGAACTGCCCGAAAGCCAGCATGGCGCCGAGAACGCCGTGCTTGAGCTTTCTTCGAACAAGGGCGTGATTGCCTCCCGGCTCAATCTGACTCAGGAGCATTTTTCGCGCATTCTGCACGACCTGAGCGAGCTTGGCCTGATCGTGGTTGAAGGCAAGCGGATTCGTATTCCCAGCGTGCCAAAACTGCAGAAGCATCAACCGGTCTGAGTGCCTCTTCATTTTCAAAGCTGCCCGCATAAAACGATGAAGCGGAACGTCGGATTCATCAAGCCCGGTGTATCCGGCGATTGCAAAATTGGCCATTTTTTCCGGTTGACCGTGGAATGGCCGATTCGGTGAAGCGGACGCCGGGTTTCCGGCCCGGTGCCGGAGAGGGATAGAATGGGCCATTCGATTCCCCGCCTGTTGGCTACCCGCTAGCAAAAACCGTGAACAGCGATCCCACCATTGATGTCAGCGAACTTCGGATAGGGCTGTACGTCTATCTCGATCTGCGCTGGTTCGAGCATCCGTTTGCCCTCAGCCATTTCAAGATCAAGAATGAGGAGCAGATCCGGACCATCCGCGGGTTGGGCCTCAAGCGCGTGCGCTACAGCCCGGAGCTGAGCGACCGCGAGAGCCCGGAGCAAACGCCGCCGGCTGCGCCGGCCAGGGATGAGGTCAGCCCGGTCATCGCCCAGGCGCTGGCGGCCAAGAAACAGATGATCGAGCGCATTCGCGTCCAGCGCGCTGCGGCAGCGCGCATCGAAAATGCCTTCATCGTCACCGCCAGCACCATCCGCGAGGTCGAGAAGAACATTCTGACCAAGCCGGCCGAGACGGTGAAAGCGGCCAATCAGCTGGTCGACCAGATTTCGGAATCCATCCTCAGCGCGCCGGAACTGGCCATTCACGTCATGGGCGACATGACCGGCGGCGAGGAACTGTATTTTCACTCGCTCAACGTCACCATGCTGTCGCTGATGCTTGCCCGCGACCTCGGCGTGCCGCAGGAGGCGGTCACCGCACTTGGCATGGGCGCCATGTTCCACGACCTCGGGCGATCAGAAATTCCCAGCCGCATCCTGCTCAAGGTCGAGCCCCTGACGCAGGCCGAACAGCATCTCTTCGAGCAGCACTGCGACTACGGCGTGACGCTGGGCAAGCGTCTCGGATTTTCGCCGCCCGTGCTCGCCATCATCCACCAGCATCACGAAATGTTCGACGGCTCGGGCTACCCGCAGCACCTCAAGGGCGACAGCATCAACCTGATGGCACGCATTGTCGGGCTGGCCAACTACTACGACGAGCTGTGCAACCCGGTCAACATCGCCAACGCGCTGATGCCGCACGAAGCCCTGTCGCTCATGTTCGCCAAATTGCGCGGCAAGTTCGACCCGCGGCTGCTGCAACTGCTCATTCGTCGGCTCGGCGTTTATCCGCCGGGGACCGTGGTGCAGCTGTCGAATGGCGCCATGGCCATGGTGGCGACGGTCAATACCGGCCAGCCGATGAAGCCGATCCTCATTGTTTACGACGAATCGGTTCCCCGCGACGAGGCGATCCTGATCGACCTGTCACAGGATTCCGACCTCAATATTGCCAAGGCGATCAAGCCGGCCCTGGTGCCGCGCCATATCTACAATTACCTGAGCCCCCGCAAGCGGGTCAGCTACTACTTCGACGCCAGCCAGGCGCAGGAGGGGACCAGGAAATGATCTCTCTCGAGCAAAAGATGCTCGACCACAGTGCCAGCATGATTCTGCTCGTCGATCCCAACGGCTTGCAGATCGTTCGCGCCAACCGCCTGGCCGGACAGGTGCTTGGTTACACGGTGGAGGAACTACTGGCACGCAAGATCATCGACATCGAAAGCTCGCTGCCGGATGTCTTTTACTGGGAGGAGGTCGCGGCGGGCAGCTTTACCGAAATCGAATGGCAGGAGGGGCTTTACTGCGGTGCCGACGGCGAGCTTATTGAAGTCTCCAAGTCCATCTCGCTGATTCAGCATGAGGACAAAACCTATCTGCTCGTTCAGGCCCGCGATATCCGCCAGGAGCGCAAGACCGAGGAGCAACTCGAGCAGACGCTGTCGCGCCTGCGCGCCACGCTCGAAGCCACCGGCAACGGCATTCTGGCCATCGACTGGCACGGCCGAATCGTCAGCATGAACCGGATGTTCTCGGCCATGTGGGCGATTCCCGATGAACTGCTCGAACAGCACAAGGACGACGCCGTCATCGACCATGTCTCGAGCCTCGTCAAGGAGCAGGTGGCCTGCCGCGAAAGGCTGAGCGCCATTGTGGACAGCGAGGCGAGCGACGAGCATTTCAACCTGGCCGATGGCCGGGTCTTCGAATGCAAGTCGCGGCCGCAATACCTCGGCGAACACATCGTCGGCCGCGTTTTCAGCTTTGCCGACGTGACCCGTCGGGTCGCCGCCGAGGATGCCCTGCGCGAATCCCGCGACGAACTCGAGCGGCGCGTCGAGCTGCGCACTGCCGAACTGCAGTCGGCCAACAGCGATCTGCAGGCCGAGCGCGAACAGCAGGCGGCGCTGATCGCCCGTCTCGAAGAGGCGCAGAGCCAGTTGATCCAGTCCGAAAAGATGGCCTCGATCGGCCAGCTGGCAGCCGGCGTGGCGCACGAAATCAACAATCCCGTCGGCTTCGTCAAATCCAACCTCGGTACGCTGCAACGCTATATCGCGGACATCGGCAAGGTCCTCAACGCCTACGCCGAAATCGAGCACGAACTCGGCGAAGCCTCCCAGCTCAACGTCACGCAGTTGAAAAAGGAACTCGACCTCGATTACCTGCAGCAGGATCTCGAGGTCCTGCTCGCCGAAACCAACGACGGCGTCCAGCGCGTTCAGGACATCGTCCGCGACCTCAAGAATTTCTCCCACGTCAGCAGTTCGGAAATCGTCCTGGCCAATCTCGAAATGGGGCTAGACAGCACCCTCAACGTGGTCTGGAACGAACTCAAGTACAAGGCCAAGGTCGTCAAGGAATACGCTGCCATTCCGGAAATCATGTGCGCGCCGTCACAGCTCAACCAGGTCTTCATGAATCTGCTCGTCAATGCCTCGCAGGCCATCGAAGAACACGGTCAGATCAGCATCCGGACGGCCAGCAGCGCGGACGAAGTGCGTGTCGAAATCGAAGACACCGGGCGCGGCATTCCGCCGGAAAACCTCAGCCGCATCTTCGAGCCCTTCTTTACCACCAAGCCGGTCGGCAAAGGCACCGGGCTGGGGCTTTCGCTGTCCTACGGCATCGTCAGGAAACATCATGGCCGTATCGAAGTGAGCAGCGAAGTCGGCAAGGGCACGCGCTTCACGGTCATTTTGCCGCGCCATGTTGATTATTCTGCCGGGGACTCCGCCGGCGAAAATGGCGCCAAGTGACCCGTTTGGTACGCTGAGTTGCGGCGATTTTCGAGTGTAGCGGCCAGCCCGGACGGACTTCCACGGTCAACCGGAAAATTTGGCCAATTTTGAAATCGATACGCATAAAATTGCCGTCTGCAATCAGGCGCCAGAAATCATGAACCAGACCATCAGCTTTATCACCCTCGGCGTGTCCGATCTGGCCCGTAGCCGGGCTTTCTACAAGGCGCTGGGCTGGCAGGAATCATCGGCCAGCCAGGAGGCGATTGCCTTCTATCAGGCCGGTTCGGTCGCCTTTGCCCTGTTCCAGCGCGAGGCGCTGGCCGAGGACGCGGCGGTGGCATCGGCCGGCAGCGGTTTTCCCGGTTTCACGCTGGCTCACAACGTGCCCTCCGAAGCGGCAGTGATCGCCACCCTGGAAGAAGCGGTAGCCATCGGCGCGACGCTCGTACGCCCGGCCGACAAGGTCTTCTGGGGCGGCTTTCGCGGTTATTTCGCTGACCCGGACGGCTTCCTCTGGGAAGTCTGCTTCAACCCTTTCGTGCCGCTCGATGCCGAAGGGTTCGTTAAACTTCCATAAATTCTCTAGCGGTACCACGGGGTGGTGCCGCACGTTTTTGGTGCGCCCGTCCTGTCATCAGGCTTTCATGAGGTGCGTGTGAAGATTTGGTTTATTTAAAAACAATGGCTTGCAAGGTGGTTCGCGTCTTGCTTTTAAGCTGTTAATCATTCTGTCTGGAGCAAGCTCGTGTCGATCCATGTCGCGCTGAATCACGTTACCCGTTATAACTACGATCGCCTGATCAACCTCGGGCCGCAGGTCGTCCGCCTGCGCCCCTGCCCGCATTCGCGGACCCGCATCCTGTCCTACTCGCTGAAGATCGGTCCGGACAAGCATTTCGTGAACTGGCAGCAGGACCCGCAGGGCAACTACCTGGCCCGCCTGGTTTTCCCGGAGAAGACCCGCGAATTCAGCATCGAGGTCGACATGGTGGCCGAGATGTCGGTCATCAACCCGTTCGACTTCTTCCTCGAAGACCACGCCGAGAAGATTCCCTTCGCCTACGAGGCCTGGGAACGCCACGAACTGACGCCCTACCTGCACAAGCTGCCGGAAACGCCCGAGCTCAAGAAGTACTTGGCCGGCATCTCGCGCGAGCCGCTGCGTAGCGTCGATTTCCTCGTCGCCCTCAACGCCAACCTGCAAAAGGCCATCGGCTACACCATCCGCATGGAACCGGGCGTCCAGACGCCGGAAGAGACACTGACCAAGCGTACCGGCTCCTGCCGCGACTCGGCCTGGCTGCTCGTCCAAATCCTGCGCCACCTCGGCCTGGCCGCCCGTTTCGTTTCCGGCTATTTGATCCAGTTGACCGCCGACGTCAAATCGCTCGACGGCCCGTCCGGCCCGGAAGCCGACTTCACCGACCTGCACGCCTGGGCCGAAGTCTATCTGCCGGGCGCCGGCTGGATCGGCCTCGACCCGACTTCCGGCCTGTTCGCCGGCGAAGGCCACATCCCGCTCGCCTGTACGCCGGAACCCGGTTCCGCCGCGCCGGTTACCGGCGGTCTCGACGAGTGCGAAACCGAGTTCTCGCACCACATGCAGGTCACCCGCATCTGGGAAGCGCCGCGCGTCACCAAGCCCTACACCGATGAACAGTGGCTCGAGATCGAAGGTCTCGGCCACCAGATCGACGACACGCTCGGCAAGCTCGACGTCCGCCTGACGCAAGGCGGCGAGCCGACCTTCGTTGCGGTCGACGACCCCGATGGCGCCGAATGGAACACCGCCGCCCTCGGCCCGACAAAGCGCATTTTCGCCGCCGACCTCTTCCACCGCCTGCGTGAAAAATACGCCCCGAACGGCCTCATGCACTTCGGTCAGGGCAAGTGGTACCCCGGCGAACAGCTCCCGCGCTGGTCGCTGAACTGCTTCTGGCGCAAGGATGGCCAGCCGATCTGGAATGCGCCTGAACTGTACGCCAACGAAAGCGTCGATTACGGCGCCACGGCCGAGCACGCCCAACGCTTCCTCAAGCGCGTCGCCGAACGCCTGGGCATGACTTCCGACTACGTCTTCCCGGCCTTCGAGGACGTCTATTACTACATGTGGCGCGAGCGCCGCCTGCCGGGCAACGTCGATCCCTTCGATTCGCGCGTAGACGACGCCATGGAGCGCGAACGCCTCATGAAGGTGTTCACCCAGGGCATGACCTACACCGTCGGCCACGTCCTGCCGATCATGAAAAACGTCTGGAACCAGTGGCAGACCGGCCCGTGGTTCCTGCGTGCCGAGCGTTGCTACCTGTTCCCGGGCGATTCGGCGATGGGCTACCGCCTGCCGTACGACTCGCAGCCCTGGACGGCAACGAGCGACTATCCTTACGTCAACGTCCCCGATGCCGAAATGGCCACCGATCCGCTGGCCAGCTATGCCGCCTTGCGTAACCGCGTGAGCGGTGAAGCCGGCGCTCGCGAGCCGCAGATGCAGAGTCGCACCGGCAGCGCAGGTGCCGGCACAGGTGCCGCTGGCGCTGGTGCAGCCGCCGCCTCGGCGACTGGCGACGGCAAGGTCCGCCCGTGGGAAAAGCCGACTGAAACGATGCCGCGCTTCAAGGAATCGGCTGGCTGGATCACCCGTCTGGCCATGTGTGCCGAGCCGCGCGACGGCCGTCTTTACGTCTTCATGCCGCCGACCGAAAAGCTCGACGACTATCTCGAAATCGTTGCCGCCGTTGAAGCGACGGCCGAAGAGATGAAAATGCCGGTCATCATGGAAGGCTATACGCCGCCCTCCGACCCGCGCCTGACGCATTTCAGCGTTACCCCCGACCCTGGCGTCATCGAGGTCAATGTCCATCCGGCGCGCAGCTGGGACCAGCTGGTCGACCAGACGACCCACCTCTATGAGGCGGCCCACTACTCGCGTCTGACCACCGAGAAGTTCATGGTCGATGGTCGCCACACCGGCACTGGCGGCGGCAATCACTTCGTCCTTGGCGGCGCCACGCCGAACGATTCGCCCTTCCTGCGTCGGCCGGACTTGCTCAAGAGTCTGGTTGCCTACTGGCACAACCACCCGAGCCTGTCCTACCTGTTCTCCGGCCTGTTCATCGGCCCGACCAGCCAGGCGCCGCGCGTCGATGAAGCGCGCAACGACAGCCTCTACGAGCTCGAAATCGCCTTCAAGCAGATTCCGCAGCCGGGCGGCGTCGTCCCGCCGTGGCTGATCGACCGCACCCTGCGCAACCTGCTCACCGACGTCACCGGCAACACGCACCGTTCCGAGTTCTGCATCGACAAGCTCTACTCGCCGGACGGCCCGACCGGCCGCCTTGGTCTGCTCGAGCTGCGCGCCTTCGAAATGCCGCCGCACGCCCGCATGTCGCTGGCCCAGCAACTGCTGCTCCGGGCCATGATCGCCCGCTTCTGGGAAACGCCCTACGAGCCGGCCCGCCTGGCCCGCTGGGGCACCGAGCTGCACGACCGCTTCATGCTGCCGTTCTACGCCGAGCAGGATTTCAAGGACGTCATGCAGGAAATGGCCGAAGCCGGTTTCGCCTTCAAGGCGGAATGGTTCGCCCCGCATTTCGAATTCCGCTTCCCGAAATACGGCGATTTTGCCGTCAAGGGCATGGAGTTCGAGTTGCGTCACGCCCTGGAGCCCTGGCATGTCATGGGCGAGGAGGGCGGCGGTGGCGGCACGGTGCGCTACGTCGATTCCTCGGTCGAGCGCGTCCAGGTCAAGATCAAGGGCATGGCGCCCGACCGTTACGTGCTGACCTGCAATGGCGTTCCGGTGCCGCTGCAGAACACCGGCACCAACGGCGAGTTTGTCGCCGGCGTGCGCTACCGCGCCTGGCAGCCGGCGTCCTGCCTGCACCCGACCATCGGCGTCCATGCGCCGCTGGTCTTCGACATCGTCGATACCTGGATGCAGCGTTCGCTGGGCGGTTGCCAGTACCACGTGGCGCATCCGGGCGGGCGCAGTTTCGACACCTTCCCGGTCAATGCCTTCGAGGCCGAAAGCCGTCGTCTGGCCCGCTTCTTCCGCTTCGGCCACACCCCGGGCAAGCTGCAGGTCAAGGCGCCGGAGGTCAGCGCCGAGCACCCGTTTACGCTAGACTTGCGTCGGTTTTGACCAAAAAATCGGGTTGACCGTGGAAACAGGCCGGAAACGGCCTGTTTTTTCTACTAGAACAAAGATAAATGGCGCGCACCCTCCTCGCAATCTACCCCCACAGTCCCCGCCGCTACGATGAAATGCTGGCCAAGGACGGGTCTGTCCGGCCGCATTGGAATCAGTTCCTGACGCATCTCGATGCGGTGACGCCGGAGGAAATGCGCCGTCGACTCGATTTTTCCGAGCAGCGCATCCAGGAAAACGGCGTGACCTACAACGTCTACGCCGATCCGAACGGGGCCGACCGGCCGTGGGCGCTCGATCCGCTGCCGCTGATCATTCCGCCCGACGAATGGGCCGAGCTGTCGGCCGCGGTCGCCCAGCGCGCCACCTTGCTCAACGCCATTCTCGACGATCTCTACGGCGAGCAGACGCTGCTGGCCGAAGGCCTGCTGCCACCGGCGCTGGTCTATGGCCAGCACGGCTACCTGTGGCCGTGCCGCGGCGTCAAGCCGCCGGGCGGGATCTGGCTGCACAATTACGCGGTCGATCTGGCGCGTTCGCCGAACGGCCGCTGGTGGGTCATCGCCGACCGTACGCAGGCCCCGTCGGGGGCGGGTTATGCGCTGGAAAACCGGCTCATCGTTTCGCGTGTTTTCCCGGAAATGTTCCGTGACCTGCGCGTCCAGCACGTCGCCGACTTCTTCCGCGACCAGCTCGACGGCCTGACTGCGCTGGCCCCGGTCGAGGGCGACGAGCAGCCGCACATGGTCCTGCTCACCCCCGGGCCGTACAACGAAACCTATTTCGAACACGCCTACCTGGCGCGCTACCTCGGCTTCCCGCTTGTTGAAGGGCAGGACCTGACGGTGCGCGGCGAAACCGTCTATCTCAAAACCCTGCGCGGTTTGAAGCGCGTGCACGTCATCCTGCGCCGTCAGGACGATGCCTATTGCGACCCGCTCGAACTGCGCGGCGAGTCGGCGCTCGGTATTCCCGGACTGCTCAATGTGGCGCGCGCCGGGCGCGTCGTCATCGCCAATGCGCTGGGCAGCGGGCTGCTTGCTTCCGGTGCCCTGATGGGCTTCCTGCCCGCCATCTGCCGGCATCTGCTCGGCGAAAAACTGGCCATGCCGTCGGTGGCGACATGGTGGTGCGGCGAGAAGCCGGCGCTCGATTACGTCAAGGAAAACTTCGACGATCTGGTCATCAAGCCAGCCTACCCGACCCAGAACATGGAGCCGGTTTTCGGCAACGAATTGAAGGGCGAGGCGCGCGCCGAGATGCTGCGCCGGATCGAAGCGCGACCGCATGCCTACGTCGCCCAGGAAATGATCAATTTGTCGCAGGCACCGACCTGGAGCCGGGCGCATGAACGTCGCCTGCTGGCCCGGCCGGTCGGCCTGCGCGCCTACGCGGTGACGACGCCGGACGGTTATTCGGTGATGCCGGGCGGCCTGGCCCGGGTGACGACGGCGGCCGGCACGCGCATCATTTCGATGCAGCGCGGCGGTGCTTCGAAGGATGCCTGGGTTTTGACCAATGGTCCGGTCAGCCAGTTTTCGCTGCTCAAGCCGTCGGTCGGCGTGCGTGATCTGGTGCGGGCCGGCGCCAACCTGACTTCGCGTGTCGTCGAAAACCTGTTCTGGCTCGGCCGCTACTCAGAGCGCTTCGACGACAGCGCCCGCATGCTGCGTGTCGCCTTGTCGCGCGTCGTCGTCGGCGGCGGCCAGAAGACGCCGGTAGTCATCGCGGCGATGGAATTGGCAAGACGCCTGGGCGTGCTGCCCGAACCGGGCGAGGACGCTGAAGTCAAGGAGGGCGGCGAGCACGAGTTGCTCGAGGCGATCTACGATCCCGAACAGCCGGGTAGTCTGGCCCGCAATATCCGCGCCCTGATGTGGTCGGCGACGCATGTCCGCGAGCGCCTTTCGCTTGACCACTGGCATTCGCTCAACCGCCTGCAGCGCGATCAACAGGCTGCGCTCAAGACGCACCCGACGCTGACCGAGGCGATTGCCTTTCTCGACCGCGTGCTTGGCGTCTCCTCGTCGCTGACCGGCTTCGCCATGGACAATATGACGCGCGACGACGGCTGGCGCTTCCTGTTCATCGGCCGCCGGCTCGAACGGCTGTCCTTCCTGGCCATGATGGTTGCCCATTTTTTGCGCATGCCGGCAGCGCGCAGCCAGGGCTCACTCGAATGGCTGCTTGAACTGTCCGACTCGATCATCACCTACCGCTCACGCTACTCGCGTCAGCCCGAGTTGCTGCCGGTTGTCGACCTGCTCGTTTTCGACGAGAGCAACCCGCACGGCGTGGTCTTTCAGGCCAATGTGCTGGGCAATTACCTGGAGCGCATGGGGCGCGAACTCGGGGACGATTTCGGCGCCGGTCTGGCCGCTGCGCTGGCCCGTCTGCAGGCCTTCGACCTGCACCGTCTGGAAAACATCCAGTTCGACAGTGCCCGCGATTATTCGCACTGTGAAGAACTCGCCGACCTGCTGCAAGGCCTCGATACGGCCGCCAACAAGCTCTCCGAGGCCCTCGGCATGCGCTACTTCACCCATGTCGGCGATGTCAGCCGGCAGACGATGGCGGTCTGACCATGGAACCCGTTCGCTACCGCGTCCTGCACGAAACCCGCTACGACTACGGCAGCAATGTTTCGCTGTCGCAACAGCAGCTCCACCTGTCGCCACGTGTTCTCGACTGGCAGCAGGTCGAAGAGCAGCGCATCGACATCACGCCGGTGCCGACCTGGCGGCGTGATGGCCGCGATGCCTTCGGCAACCCGGTGACCTGGATGGCCTTCCACACGCCGCATGACGAGCTGTTCATCAGTTCGGCCATGACTGTCGCCGTCATGCCGCACCTGCCCAAGGATCTCGAGGCCTCTCTGCCCTGGGAGGAGGTCCGCGACCGGCTGGCCTACGATTCGACCGATCCGATCCCGTCCGACCTCGATGCGACGCGTTTCCTGTTCGAAAGCCCGCACGTTCGCGTCAAGCACGAGCTGGCCGACTACGCCGCCGATTGCTTCCCGCCCGAGACGCCGGTGCTGGTCGGGGCGCAGGCCCTTATGGCGAAGATTTTCCGCGAATTCACTTTCGATCCCGAGGCAACCACGGTGTCGACGCCGGTCCTCGAAGTGCTCGAAAACAAGCGCGGCGTCTGCCAGGACTTCGCCCACCTGATGATCGCCTGCCTGCGCGCCCTCGGCCTGGCGGCCCGCTATGTCAGCGGCTACCTGCTGACCCGGCCGCCCCCCGGCAAACCGCGCCTGATCGGTGCCGACGCCTCGCACGCCTGGGTTTCGGTCTATGCGCCGGGTAGCGACAATGACTGGGTTGATTTCGATCCGACCAACGACCTGTTGCCGGACACCGAGCACATCACGCTGGCTTTCGGCCGCGACTTCTCGGATATTTCGCCGCTGCGCGGCATCATTCTCGGCGGCGGCGGCACCGAGCCGGACGTCGCGGTGACGGTGATTCCGCTCGACGAGGAAGAGATTCCCGAAGAACTGCTCGAGGCGGAAAAGGACGAATCAGCCGAAACGCCCGAAGCGCCGGAAGCCGACGCGGACGACAAGTGATGCAGCGCGTCGCCATCATCGGCGGCGGCCCGGCCGGGCTCATGGCGGCCGAAATGCTGGCGGCGGCGATTCCTACGGTCAACCGGAAAAAAGTCGAAATTTTCGAATCCATGCCCTCGGTCGGCCGCAAGTTCCTGATGGCCGGCAAGGGTGGCATGAACATCACCCATTCCGAGCCGCTAACCGATTTCATCGGGCGCTACGGCGATCGTGCCGGGCATATCGCGCCACTGCTCGACGCCTTCGGCCCGAGCCAGCTGCGTGATTGGATACACGGTCTCGGCATCGACACCTTTGTCGGTACCTCGGGCCGGGTTTTTCCGACCGACATGAAAGCGGCGCCGCTACTGCGCGCCTGGCTGCATCGCCTGCGCGGCCAGGGCGTCGGGTTTCATGTGCGCCACCGCTGGCTGGGCTGGGCGGCCGATGGCAGCCTGCGTTTTGCGACGCCGGCCGGCGAGCTCTCCGTCGACGCCGATGCGGTCATTCTGGCCCTCGGTGGCGGCAGCTGGGCCAAGCTCGGTTCGGATGGCGCCTGGGTGCCCACGCTGGTCGACCGCGGCATCGAGGTGGCGCCGCTCAAGCCCGCCAACTGCGGTTTCGACGTGGCGTGGAGCCCCTATTTCAGCGAGCGCTTCGCCGGCGCGCCGGTCAAGGCCGTCAGCGCCCATTGCTACGGTCAACCGGAAAAAAGGGGCGAATTCAACATTACGGCAAGCGGAATCGAAGGCGGTCTGATCTACGCCGTCTCGGCCCCGTTGCGTGAGGCGCTGGCCCGCGATGGCCGCGCCGTGCTGCATCTCGATCTGGCCCCTGGCCGCAGCCTGGAAAAACTGAGCGCCGACCTCTCCCGGCCGCGTGGCCGCGATTCGCTGGCCAACCATCTGCGCCGGCATGCCGGCATCGAAGGCGTCAAGGCCGGGCTGCTCCGCGAATTCTGTCGGCCGGAGACCTTCAACGTGGCGAGCAATCTCGCCGCAGCGATCAAGGCCTTGCCGCTGGCGGTGACGGCGACGCGGCCGCTCGACGAAGCGATCAGCACGGCCGGCGGCGTCACTTTCGAAGGGCTGGACGAAAACCTCATGCTGCGCCGCCAGCCCGGCATCTTCTGTGCCGGCGAGATGCTCGACTGGGAAGCGCCAACCGGCGGCTATCTGCTCACCGCCTGTTTCGCCAGCGGCCGGGCGGCCGGGCTGGGCGCCGGTCGCTGGCTGGAGAGTCGGGCCTAGGCTTCTTGTCTTTCGGGCTGGACGGTGTCGTTGAGGAAGGCCAGCGCGCCTTCGAAATCGAACGAGGCAACCAGTTCTTCGAAGGCCAGGTAATCCCTGCCGAGAACCTTCTTGAGGGTTTTGGCCTGCCGGCGGACGAGATCCTGGGCGCTCATTTCACCCTGTTGCAATTCGTGCCGCAGACGTTCGAGCAGGGCCGTCGTTGCCGCCGCATCGCCTGCGTCTTCGCCCGTTTGTGCGGGCTGGGCGACGGCAGCCAATTGCTCGCGCAATGAGGCATAGGCTTGCTCGGCGGCAGCGATGAGCGGCTCGATGACAATCCTGTCTTGCCCTTGTTTGATCGCCGTTTCAAGCGTCACTGAAGTCTTGTTGATGAGCACGGCACCGAGGGTGGCAGAGACGCCTTTGAGCGAGTGGGCGAGGCGCCGCGCTTCGTCGCGGTTGCCGGCGGCCAGATTGTCGCGGATGCGGGCGAAATCGGTGCTGTGGTTTTCCGAGAACTTGGTGAGCAGCCGCAGATAGCTGTCCATCCGGCCACGCACCGACTGCAGGCCGAAGCGGCTGTCCAGTCCGACAATGCCGGAGAGTTCGTTGCCGGCGGCCGACTTGCCGTCGGCCAGTGTCGGGATGGGGGCCTTGATCGGCAGCCAGCGGGCCAGGGCGGCGAAAAGAACTTGTGGGGCGACTGGTTTGGCGACATGGTCGTTCATGCCGGCGGCCAGGCAGGTGTCGCGATCCTCGTCGAAGGCATTGGCCGTCATCGCCAGGATGGGGATTTTTCCCCAGCCGGGCAGGGCGCGAATCTGGCGGGTGGCTTCGAGGCCATCCATGACCGGCATCTGCATGTCCATGAGGACCAGATCGTAATGCCGGCGGCGAGCCAGATTGACGGCCTGGCTGCCATCGACGGCGAGATCGACCTTGAGTCCGGCCGAGTGCAGCAATTCGCTGGCGACTTCGGCGTTGATCGCATTGTCTTCGGCCATCAGGACATGCGCCCCGCGCTGGTGGCTGGGTGAGGGGGCGACCACCGTCGCCGGCACTTGCTGTTTTTCATCGGCCACGCCAAGGCGGGCGGTAAACCAGAAGGTGCTCCCCGTGCCGGGCTGGCTGTCTACGCCGATTTCACCGTGCATCGCTTCGGCCAGCCGGCGGCTGATCGCCAGACCCAGGCCGGTGCCGCCATAGCGGCGGGTGGTCGAGGTGTCGCCCTGTTCGAAGGGCCGGAAGAGCCTGGCCAGACCTTCGGGGGGGATGCCGATGCCGGTGTCGGTGACCTCGCAGCGGATCATGGCGTTGCCATCGGCGCGACCGAGCAGGCGCATGCGGACGGCGACCGTTCCGCTGTGGGTGAACTTGATCGCATTGGAGAGGAAGTTGAGCAAGATCTGCTGGACGCGCAGCGGGTCGCCGAGCAGGGTGGCCGGCAGGGCCGGGTCGACATCGCAATTGATCGGCAGGTGCTTGGCCTGGGCGCGTTCGGCCACCATCTCGCAGGTCGTGGCGCAGATGTTGGCAAGCGAGAAACCGGTATGTTCGAGGAGCAGCTTGTCGGCTTCGATCTTCGATAGGTCGAGTACATCGTTGATGATGCCCATCAGGTGCTGGGCTGCCTCGGCGACCTTGCCCAGTCTGTCCTGCTGCTCGCTGTTGCCGGCACTGCGCTGGGCGATGTGGGTGAGGCCGATGATGGCATTCATCGGCGTTCGGATCTCATGGCTGATATTGGCCAGGAAGGCGCTCTTGGCCCGGCTGGCCGACTCGGCTTCATCCTTGGCCTGGATCAGTTGCTCGGTACGGTCGGCGACCAGCGTCTCGAGGTGATGACGATAGTTCTCGAGTTCGGACTGGATGCGCTTTTTCTCGGTGATGTCTTCCTTGATGGCGAGATAGTGCGTGATCACCCCATCCTGCTGGCGCACCGGCGAGATGATGGCGAATTCGATGAAGCTGGAACCATCCTTGCGCCGGTTGATGAATTCACCGCGCCAGGTTTTTCCTTCAACGAGTGTTGCCCACAAGCTGGTATAGGTTTCCCCCGGCGTTTCCGTGGACTGCAGCAGGCTTGGTTTCTTGCCGATGACTTCTTCGCGGCTGTAGCCGGTGTTGCTGACGAAGGCGTCGTTGACGTACTCGATTTCGGCACGGATGTTGGTGATGACGATGCTGTGCGGACTTTGCTCGATGGCCAGCGACAGCTTGCTCAACTGTTCCTCGGCCTGGTGGCGCTCGGTGACATCCTGCACCGTGCCCACCGCGAATACCGCCTGGCCGGACGGGTCAAAGCGGACATTGGCCCGCTCACGGACCCAGCGCAGCTCGCCATTGACGAGGATGCGATGCTCGCTGTCGTAGCTGGCGCCGGCCAGGGCTGCCTGCCAGTCGGTCAGGACGCGTTCCCGGTCATCAAGGTGGATACGTTCGAGAAAGTCGGCCAGCCGCAACGGGTGATCGTGCGGGAGAGCGAATATCTGATAGACCTCGGTACTCCAGTTGAGCTTGTCGTTGACGATGTCCAGCGTCCAGCTGCCGAGATGGGCGACGGCCTGGGCCTCTTTCAGTTCTGCCTCGCTCTGGCTCAGGCGCTGCTCGAACTGCTTGCGCTCGGTAATATCCTGGCTCGTGCCGAACAGCCGGCTGACCCGGCCATTGCTGCCATAGGCAATCTGGCCGACGGTGTGGATCCAGCGCTCCTGGCCATCATTGCGGCGGATCAGGCGGTATTCGTTGTCGAATGCCTGGCCGCCGCGGAAGACGTGGTCGCGCGAGTAATCGCTCATCCGCGCCCGGTCTTCGGGATGGATCAGTTGCCGCCAGCCCTCGGTGTCGAGCAGCGCGTCGGCGGCGATGCCGAATATTTCGTTGTGCGTCGGCGAACCGGTCAGGCAGTCGGTCGCGGCGTCGAAAGTGAAGTGGCCAAGCCGTGCCAGACGCTGGGCCTGGAGCAGCATGGCTTCGCTTTGGGCCAGCGTTTGCCGTGAGCGCTGCATGCTCATGCCGAGGCCGAGTTCGCCGGCGAGGTTGCCGAGCAGGGCGATTTCCTCGTCGTCAAACGGGTCGACCGTGGCCGAATAGAGATTGAGGATGCCGGTGACCTGTCCGTCAATGCGCAGCGGCAGTGCAATCGTCGCGCGAAATCCTTGCTCCCGCGCCGCCGAGCGCCATGGCGCGAAGGATGGATCGTCATCGATGTTGCGGATGATGGCCGGGATGCCGCTACGGGCGGCGCGGCCGCTCGGACCACGGCCGCCCGGCGTATCGTCCCAGCTGACTTGCAGATTGCTCAGATACTGTTCGCTCAGCCCCGAACTGGCTTTCGGCACGATGCTTTTCTTGTCATCCTGGGTCAGTTCGCCGACCCAGGCCATCAGATAGCCGCCGACTTCAACCAGGACGGTGCACACCTCGGTCAGCATCTGCTGGGTATCGTTGTAGCGGACGAGGGCCTGGGCGACGCCGCTCATCATGCGCAGGGCGCGGTTCTGACTGGTGATCTGCTGGCGGGTGACCTGGCGTTCGGTGATGTCGTTGACGACGCCCGTTGTCACGATGGGGCTATTGTCGGCACCGTGTTCGACGATGCAGCTGCGATCCTCCACCCAGAGCCAATGCCCGTTGTTGTGGCGAATCCGGTATTCGAGAACCCGGAAATGATTTTTCGGGCGATTTTTGTCGTTGACCGTGGGAACCAGCAAATGCCGGTCATCGGGATGTATCCACTCCATCCACTCGGCCTTCGTCTGCGGCGCGTTGGCGCGGCTATGGCCGAGCATGGCCAGCAGGCCATTACTGGCGATCAGGCTGCCGCTCTTGTGGCTGTATTCCCAACTGCCGGCGGCGGCGCCGTCGAGCGCCAGACGCAGGTGGGTTTCGAGGCGCAGCCGCTCGCGTTCCTGCTGGGTCTGGAAGATCGCGCCTTCCAGATGCTCCTGCGCCAACTGCTCGAACAGCCGGCGCTGGCTGATGACGCCGAGAATCCGGCCGTCATGGGCGAGGACGACCATGTGCCGAAGGCGGAAGCGATTCATCATTTCCAGGGCCGTGCTCACCGCCGCATCGACATTGACGCTACGCAAGGGAGCGCTCATTGCTTCACGCAAGGTGGTGGCGTGGAGTTGCTGACAGGTGCAGATCAGGCGCGGGATGTCGCGTTCGGTAATGATGCCGAGTGGTTTGCCATCCTCGACGATGATCAGGTAGTCGGCGGCATGCTCGATCATGCTGGCCAGGGCATCGCCAAGTGTCGCGGCGGGCGGCAGGTTGGGGATGTTCTTTTCCATGCTGCCTTCAACCGTTCGCAGGTGGCGAAAGGCGTCGCTGCCCAGGCGCAGGCGGAAATCAGTGTCGCTGACGATGCCGCAGACCTGGCCGGCTGCATCGGTAACGACGAGGTGGTGGATGCCGTGTTCCTCGCCGAAGTGGCGGGCGCTGGCCAGGTCGAGATCGGCCGGAGCGCAGATCAGCGGGTGCGACATGATGGCATCGAGCCGGACATCGTCCGAACGGTGCTCATGCAGGGTGCGCAGGATGCCGCTTTCGGTGATGATGCCCAGCGCTTTTCCCGCGTCCATGACGAGCAGGCAGGAAATATGTTCCCCGGCCATCAGTTGCGCAGCTTCGCGCAGCGTGGCGTGCGGCGGCAGGCTATGCACGTGGCTGCTCATGATGTCGTGCAGCGTGATCGCGGGATTTGCGCTCATTTACCTTCCGTTTTCGTCGGAGCAATGATCGGCGACAGGGCGCCCGCTGTTTCCTGCACGCGTTCGCCCAGGGTCGCGACCAGGCGGACTATGTGAGGGAGCTCGGCGGATTGGCGCAAAGCTTCATTGAGGGCCTGCGCGGCTTCGTAGATTCCGTTCAGGCCAAGGGTTCCCGAGACACCCTTGAGGCTGTGGGCAATGTGCCCGGCCTGCGCCAGGTCGCCGCTGTTCAGGGCAGCGCTGATTTTGTCGCCGTCATCGCCATGCGTGTCGAGGAATATGCCAAGCAAGCGCAAATAACTCGGCAGCTTGCCGCGCATAGCCTGCAGGCCGTAGGCACTATCGAGCCCGGGGACTTTTTCGAGGGCGGCGATGGTGGCCTGTGCCGCATCGGACGAGGCCGGCAGAGCAGGTGCCGGAGCCTGACTGTTGGTGGTTTCGATGACGACCGGCGTCAGCCATTTGATCAGCGTGGTGTAGAGATTGCCCGGGTTGACCGGTTTGGCGACATGGTCGTTCATGCCGGCATCGAGGCAGCGCTGACGGTCCTCGCCGAAGGCATTGGCGGTCATGGCCAGAATGGGTACCCGGCGGCCAGCGGGATTCTCACGAATCAGACGGGTGGCGGTCAGGCCATCCATGATCGGCATCTGGATATCCATCAGGATCAGATCGTAGGCTCTTTCGGCTGCCATTTTTACGGCTTCTTTCCCGTTCACCGCAAGATCGGCCTGCAGGCCGACCCCGCGCAGCAACTCGAGTGCTACCTCCTGATTGATCGCGTTGTCTTCGACGAGAAGAATGCGGGCATGGGCGTATTCGCTGCTGATCACCCGTTCCGCTTCGTCAGCCGAGAGGCGTGGCGTCGAGACGTCGGTAGCGGATGTTCCGACCTGCAGGCGGGCGGTAAACCAGAAGGTGCTGCCCTGGCCGAGGGTGCTCGTCACACCGGCTTCGCCACCCATCAGATGGGCCAGGCGGTGGGCGATGGCCAGCCCGAGTCCGGTGCCGCCAAAACGTCGGGTCGGTGAGTTGTCGGCTTGTTCGAAGGCTTTGAAAAGCCGGCCTTGTTGTTCGGGCGGGATGCCGATGCCGGTGTCGGATACGGCAAAACGCACGAGCAGCTTGTCGGCCTCGGCCGTGACCAGATTGACGGAGACTGAAATGCTGCCCTTTTCGGTAAACTTGACCGCGTTGCCGAGGTAATTGAGCAGGACCTGGCCAATGCGCAGAGGGTCGCCACGCAGCACGGGGGGCAGCGCCGGGTCGATTTCCTGGAGGTACTGTAGGCCGCGTGATTGCAGGCGGTCGAGCACCAGTTCGGCGGTATTGTCGAGGACGCGCGAGAGGAGAAAATCGACCGGGGCGAGTTCCAGCTTGCCGGCCTCGATCTTCGAGATGTCCAGGATCTGGTTGATGATCGCCAGCAGATGGCGTGCCGCATCGGCCACCTTGTTCAGGCGCGCGAGTTGTTCGACATCCTGGGTGTGGTGCTCGGCCAGGTGGGTGAGCCCGATGATGGCATTCATCGGCGTGCGGATTTCGTGGCTCATGTTGGCCAGGAAGTCGCTTTTCGCGCGGTTGGCCTGTTCGGCTGCCTCCTTGGCCGCCTCCAGTTCCGTGGTTCGCGCGTCGACCAGTTCTTTGAGATGCTCGCGATGCTGCTCGAGTTCCGCTGCTGTCCGTTTGGCTTCGGTGATGTCCTGCCAGATGGCGGATATTTTGATGCTGTCGCCGACGCTGACGGCCGAGGCAGCGACACGGGCGACCTGGACGCTGCCATCGTGGCGTCGGTGCCGGCGTTCGAACGTGGCGCTGCCCTGGCGAATGATTTCGGCCAGGAAGGCGCGAAGCTCGGCCTCAGTGGTTTCCACCTGCAGGTCGAGCAGGTTCATTCCGGCAAATTCAGCGCGCAGGTAGCCGAGGTTGTGGATGATGGCGTCGTTGATTTCAATGAACCCCAGCGTCTCGGGATCGATCAGGCAGATGCCGTCGTTGGCATGGGTGACGATGCTGCGGAAAATCTCTTCGCGTTCGCGCAATGCTTGTTCGGCGGCTCGGCGTTCCGAGACGTCGATGATGTAGACGACGAGGTGCGGTTCGCCGTTTACATCGATCCTGGCGGCGGAAAGGCTGATGCGTCGCTGGCGGCCATCGCGGCCGGTGGCGATGCTTTCAAAATCGACGACGTAGCCATCGCGGCGGAGTATCTCGACCATCCGGGCTCGATCCTCGGCCTTCCAGAGTCCGGCTTCGATGGTTGTTTTGCCGAGCAGATCTTCACGTGTCGCACTGTATTCGCTGAGCAGTTGTTCGTTGACGTCGATCATTTTTCCATCGGCGACGCGGGTGATGCAGGCGGCAACCGGGGCGGCGCGGAAGGCGATGGCCAGTCGCTCCTGCAACTGGGCGATCTGTTCGGCCGCCCGTTTGCGCTCGGAAATGTCGAGGACAAAAGAGAGCACATACGGGTTGCCACCCAGGTGCACGACTTCGGCCGAGAGGCTTATCTGGAGAGGCGTTCCGTCGCGTCGCCGCCACTCGGTCTGATAGTCCTGGAGCAGGCCCGTTTCCATCAGCCTGGCACGCCAGCTATCCCTGGCCGCGGCGTTCGGCCACAAATTGAAGGTCAGGGAACTCTTGCCAATCAGCTCTTCGCGTTTCCAGCCGAGAAGATCCAGGTAGCGCGGGTTGACCTCGAGGAAGGTGCCGTCGTCCAGCGTGCTCAACGAAATGGCCGCCGGGCTGCCGTTGAAGGCGACGGTAAAGCGTTCCTGCAACTCGTGGTTCCGGGTCATGTCGCGGCCGATGCCGAGGACGCCGATCAGATGCCCGGCGCTGTCGTGGATCGGCGCCTTGGTGGTTTCCAGCAGTTCGCGATGGCCATCGCTGGCGAAGGTCACCCACTCGTCGTTGCGGCAAGGCCCTTTGGCGAGCAGCGCGGCGAGGTCGTTGGCGCGGAAGAATCTGGCCAGCTCGGGGTCGACGAAATCGAAGTCGGTTTTCCCCCGGATGCTGGCTTCGTCGGCCCCGAAGAACTGTTCGAAGCGTTTGTTGCAACTGATATAGACCCCGTCGGGGTCTTTCAGCCAGACGAGGTCGGGCATGGTGTCGAAGAGGGCACGCAGGTGGCCGCGTTCGTGTTCGAGCGCGGCCTTGGCATCCTCGGCAACCGTGCGGCGGGCCAGGCTGTCACGGAGCAGGCGATAGAGCAGTGCGCTGAGGAGTGCGGCCGTAATGGCGATGAAAAACCAGCCTTTGAGCATGCTGATCGTCAGCCTTGTCTCGGCATCGGGCACCAGGTAGGCCAAGAGTTGGTCAGACACCAGAATCCACAGCGCCGCCAGGGCAATATAGGGCAGCACCACCTGGGCAATTGCCCGGTGTAGCTCTTTTTGCTGGCTGCGGCGACGGGCGCTGGGCATCGTCTATTCGGCGTACATCTTGGCGATGCTCATGAAGGCGGGGTATTCACGAACAAAGGCGTCGACCACGTCGGGATCGAAATGGCTGGCGCGCCCGTCGACGATGATGCGGTAGGCGTCGTCAAAGGAGAAAGCCGGCTTGTAGACGCGTTTGCAGGTCAGGGCATCGAAAACGTCGGCCAGCGCCATGAGGCGGGCGGCAATCGGGATGTTGTCGCCGGCCAGTCCGTCCGGATAGCCGCTGCCATCCCATTTTTCGTGGTGGGAGCGGGCAATGAGCTTGGCGATGGCGAGAAACTCAACCGGCTTGTCGGCATCAGCCTCGGCTTGGGCAATGGCGTTGCTGCCCAGTTCGGCATGCGTTTTCATGATTTCCCACTCTTCCGGCGTCAGTTTGCCCGGCTTGAGGAGGATATGGTCGGGGATGCCGACCTTGCCGATGTCGTGGAGGGGGGCGGACTGGGCCAGGGCGTTGATGGTTCGCTCGTCGAGATAGCCGGAGAAACGTGGGTTGTCGCGCAGCGCCCTGGCCAGGGTCAGGACGTATTCCTGCGTCCGGCGCAGGTGCTTGCCGGTTTCCGGGTCGCGCGTCTCGGCCAGGCGGGCCAGGGCGTGGATGCTGACTTCCTGGATAAGCTGGTTTTCGCCCATGCGGCGAACGACTTCGGCTTCGAGATAGCTGTTCTGGTCGTGCAGGATGTCGCGCGCCTGCTTGAGTTCGAGTTGCGTGCGGATGCGGGCGAGGACGATGCTGGGGCGGATCGGCTTGGTGATGTAATCGACGGCGCCATGGTCGAGGCCGCGCTCTTCATCTTCGGTGCCGTCCATGGCCGTGACGAAGATGACCGGGATATTCCGCGTCGCCGGCGCGGCGCGCAATTCGGCGAGGACTGCGTAGCCGTCCATTTCCGGCATCATCACATCGAGCAGGATGAGGTCCGGTGTCGGCGTGCCGAGCGCGATCTGCAGCGCTCGCCGGCCGGAGTTGGCGGCACGCACCCGGTAGGAGGGCTGCAGCAATTCACCGAGAACGCTGAGATTCTCCGGGGTGTCGTCCACGATGAGGATGGTTGGCGGGTTGGCACCCATTTCCTGTCTCCAGTCGCCGATCATGGCGAATTTCACAGAATTATCACCTTGTGGGCAGGAAATTGCTATGGCGGAAAACCCCTCCGCGACTTACTGGGGGGTGTTTCGGTTCACCCGCGAGCCCAAACAGTTTTCAATTTTGGCCAAAATTTCCGGTTGACCGTAGGAATGACGCAAAGGCTGAACTGGCGCGCCAAAACAGGTCAGCGTGCGCCCATGTGGCCTGGCAGTCAGCTATTGCGTTGGTTGCCAACAATGCGGTGATAGGTGGAAAAACGCGAGTTTTCAATTTTTCCCGCGTCGACCGCAGCAATCAGGGCGCAGTCCGGCTCGCGGTTGTGATGACAGTCACGGAAACGGCACTGACCGAGATAGGGGCGAAATTCCGGAAAGGACTGTTCGATTTCCAGCCGGTCGAGGTGGCCCAGGCCGAATTCCTGGAGGCCGGGCGAATCGATCAGGTGGCTGTCGGCATCGAGGTGGTAGAGGGTGGCGTGCGTCGTCGTGTGCTTGCCGGAGTCGAGCGCCTGCGATATCTCGCGGGTGGCTGCCTGTGCCTCGGGGATAAGTGCATTGACCAGGGTCGATTTGCCCATGCCGGATTGGCCGACGAGTACGCTGGTCTGGTTGGCCAGATAGGGACGCAGGTCTTCGGCGTGTTCAAGGGCGGACAGTTCGAGGACGCGGTAGCCGAGGTTGGAGAGTACCGCCAGGCGCTGGCGCGCGGCTGGCAGTTTATCGGCGAGGTCGCACTTGTTGAGGACGATGAGCGGCTCGATTTCCTCGCTCTCGGCGGCCACCAAGGCGCGGGCAATCAGCTCGTCGGAAAAGGCCGGTTCGGTGGCGACGACGATGACCAGTTGATCGACATTGGCGGCGATCAGTTTCTGGCGGATTTCGTTGGAGCGGTAGAGCAGGCTGGTGCGCGGCTGGATCGCCTCGATGACGCCCTGGTCGTCGGAGGTCTGCTTGATGTCGACGCGATCGCCACAGGCAATGTCGCTTTTCTTGCCGCGCGGGAAGCAGGGCAGGCGTGAGCCGTCGGCCAGTTCGACGACGTACTGGCGGCCGTGCGCGGCAATGACGCGGCCTTCCATCAGTCTTTGAAGTGGTAGTACTGCTGGTTCAGATAGGCAGCGACTTCGGCTTCTTCTTCCGGGAACCAGCCGGCCTTGACCTGCGAGTTGCAGGTGGCGACGCGTTGCAGGACGTCGAGCTGGGTCGACAGCAGTCGCCCGTCGCGGGTGTACATCTTGCTGCCGTCGCCGCCGTAGAGGCGGACATGGCAGGCGACACAGGCCTTGTCGTGGTGTTCCTTGCCGACTTTGGGGTCGGCATTGCCCCACGGCTCGGCGGCCAGTACCGGGAAGGAGATCAGGGAGCTGGCAAGCAGTGCGTTGACTGTTTTCATGCGGGTTTCTCCTGAATTTGCAGGTGCGCGATGCGCTGCGCGGCCGGCGGGTGGGAATCGTTGAACAACGAGTGTAACGGGTCGGGCGTCAGGGTTGAAGCGTTGTCCTGATAGAGCTTGACCAGGGCGCGGATAAGGTCGCTGGCAGCGGCGTGTTGCGCCGCGTAGGTGTCGGCCTCGAATTCGTGGCGACGGGACAAATGACTCATCAGAGGGGTGAGCAGAAATGTGAACACCGGCATGACCAGGAAGAAGAGGATGAGCGCCAGCGTCGTGTTCTGCGCCGGGACGCCAAGCCCGGCGTAGAACCATGGGGCGTCGATTAGTTGGCCGAGCAGCCAGAGGAAGCCGAGCGAGCCGGCGAACATCAGGACCATGCGCTTGACGACGTGCTTTTTGCGGAAATGGCCGAGTTCGTGGGCCAGCACGGCTTCGACTTCAGGCGGTTCGAGGCGCGAGAGCAGGGTGTCGAAGAAGACGATGCGCTTGGTGTTGCCGAAGCCGGTGAAATAGGCGTTGCCGTGGCTCGAACGCTTCGAGCCATCCATGATGAAGAGGCCGGAGGAGCGGAAGCCGCAGCGGGTGAGCAGGGCTTCGATGCGCGATTTCATCTCACCGTCTTCAAGCGGCGAGAATTTGTTGAAGAGCGGCGCGATCCAGGTCGGGTAAACGAACATGATGAGCAGATTGAAGCCGCTCCAGAACAGCCAGACGTAAAGCCACCAATACTGGCCCATGGCGCCCATCAGCCAGAGTACGGCGGCAATGACGGGGGCGCCGATGGCGATGCCGAGCACGGTTTGCTTGAGCAGGTCGGCGAAGAACAGGCCGAGGGTCATGCGGTTGAAGCCGTGCCGGGCTTCGATGACGAACTGGCTGTAGAGCGAGAGCGGCAGGTCGATCAGGCCGGAAATGATCATCACGCTGAAGATCATCGCCAGGCCATAGGTGAGGCCGTCCAGGCGGAGTGACCAGAAATCGTGCAGGGCAGCGAGGCCGCCACCGAGCGTGAAGGCCAGAAGCACCGCGGCCTCGATCAGCGTGCCGACGATGGCCGTCTTGCTGCGGTCGACCGTGTAATCAGCCGCTTTTTGATGCGCCGGCAAGGCAATGCGTTCGGCGAAATCAGCCGGCACGGCATTGCGATGGGCGGCGACGAAACGGATGTGGCGTAGTTTGAGCCAGAGGCGGACTGCTACGGTCAACCCGAAAAAAAGCAGAAAAATGAAAGTGAAGTCAGGTGTCACGGATGGGGGACCAAAGCTGTGCGAAAATCGCGGTTTTCAAGGATTCGGGCAATTATATGGCAGGCACTGCAAACAACCTCGTCTGGCTGGACATGGAAATGACCGGTCTGAACCCGGATGGCGACCGGATCATCGAAATGGCCATGGTCGTCACCAATTCGGAACTCGAAATGGTCGCCGAGTCGCCTGCCTGGGTTGTCCATCAGAGCGACGAAATCCTCGCCGGCATGGATGATTGGAACCAGAAAACCCACGGTCGTTCCGGCCTGATCGACAAGGTCAAGGCATCGACGATGAATGAGACCGAAGTTGAAGCCCAGGCGTTGGAGTTTTTGAAGAAATACTCGCTGGCCGGTCATTCTCCGATGTGCGGCAATTCCATCGGCCAGGATCGTCGTTTCATGGCCCGCTACATGCCGACGCTGGAAACCTTTTTCCATTACCGGAATCTTGATGTCAGCACCCTCAAGGAGCTCTGCAAGCGCTGGCAGCCGGAGATCTACAAAGGCTTCAAGAAAAAGAGCAAGCACACGGCGCTGGCCGATATTTACGAATCAATCGATGAAATGAAGTATTACCGCGAGCACTTCCTGAAGGGGTGATCGCGCCGCAACCGCTGCGCTCAGCGCCGGAAAAGGCGGAAAGTTTCCTTGCGGTCGCCTGGGCGGTTGCCTTCCCAGACCTTGCTCCACTTGCCGTTCGGTGCCGCCAGTTCGCCGCGCGTGTCGCCGACGACCAGGAGCCAGTTGCAAGCCTGCCCCGCCTTTGAGTTTTCGTTCGCGGGCTCGATGCCGACGAAATAGGATAGCGAAGCAAGCTGGGTTTGATTCAGCCCGCGTTCGGCTAGGCAGCCATGGTCGGCCGGCAGCGTCCGCGCGATGGCCTGGGCAACCGGGCGATAGGATTTGTTGAAGTCGAACCACGGCATGATCAGCGTCGTCGCCAGCAGCCACAGCGTCGTGCAACCCAGCGTCCAGTGCGTCAGGCTGCGATACGGCGAGCGCGGGGCGGTGACGATCAGCCAGACCCACCACGCCGTTGCCGCCAGGCCGACGACCAGCGCCAGCAGATCGAATTGACCGACGAAGCCGGGGCGCAGCACGACGGCGCGCTTGGCCATCTGCCCCGGCCAGCCGAGTGCCATGGCCGACCAGCCGAGCCAGACGATGCCGATGAACAGGCTGAAGGTCGACATCGCGAACCAGTCGAAGGCATTGGCTGCCCCGCGGCGCAAGGCCAAAGCGCCCGGCGTGGCGAGCAGCGCCAGCGGCGGCAACAGAAGCAGGGCGGGAATCTGCCGCGGGCGGTAGGCCCAGGCCAGCAGCAACAAGGTAAGCAACAGAAAGACAAGCGGCAGCAATTGCGCCGGCGCCTTGATCTCCTTGCGCCTGAGGCGCAGCGTCCATATTGCCAGGGGAAAGGCAGGAAAGGCGAACCACGGCAGCATGGCAATGAAACGGCCTCCGCCATCGAGGGAAAATGGCGTTTTCAAGGGTGTCAGTTCGGTGGCCAGCCAGCCGTGGAAGCGCGCCGGTTCCAGATTGAGCAGCAGCAAGGGCCAGGGCAGGATCAGCACAGTCGCGATGGCCAGGCCGATGAGCAGGGTGTGCAGGGCCTTCGGCCGGTCCGGCGACAACCACCAGGCGACGGGCGCGATGGCCAGCAAGGGCAGAGTCGGGGCGATGCCGGTGCCGAGCAGGCAGCCAGCCACGGCGAGGCCGTAGAAAATGCCGGTCAGGCGCGGTTTGCGGCCGATGGCAGCGAGCCCGCCCAGACCGCCGGCATAGGCGGCGAGCGCGATGAGCATCGGCTGTGCGTCGTGGGCGTGGAAGAGCAGGCCGGCACAGCCGGCGAGCAGCAGCGGGCTGGCTGCCGCATTGTCCTCGCCGTACAGTTCGCGGCCGGCGTAATAAAGACCCATGAGCGCCAGCGCCACCCAGATGCCGCTGGCCAGACGCATCGCTTCATGCAACGGCAACAGGCCGCCGAACAGCATGCCGGTCAGCGCCGCGCTCCAGTAGTAGAGCGGCGGTTCGTGGAACGGGCGGCCGGCAAGGTCGGGCGACAGCCAGTCGCTGTAGTTCAGCATGTGCCAGGCGGCGCCAATGTGGATGGCGTCCTCGCCCTTCCACGGGTCGCGGCCGAACAGGCCGGCCAGCACGTAGAAGGCAAGGATGGCAGCGAGCACCCAGCCGGCCGGCGGCAGGCGAATGCCCCGACGCAAGGTGTCGCGAATCAGCGTGAGCGAGTCAGGCATGAGTCAGAGAATCTTTGCCAGAAATGAAAAAGGCAGCCATAAGGCTGCCTTTTATACCGTAATTCGTGCCGATCAGGCAGCAGCCTTGCCGCGCATGGCGCCGAATTTCTGGTTGAAGCGTTCAACACGGCCGGCGGTGTCGACAATCTTCTGCTTGCCGGTGTAGAACGGGTGGCAGAGCGAACAGACTTCGACGTGAAGGGCCTTCTTCATGGTCGACTTGGTCGTGAAGGTGCTACCGCAGGAGCAGGTCACCTGAATCTCGTTGTAATCCGGATGGATATTGGCTTTCATCTTTAGTCCTTAAGTCAAGCGACCGGCGGATGTGGCCGATCTGGTAAGCCGGTCATTATCGTTGAATAATCACCGGCTTGCAATATTTATATTAGCCGCGACGCATGGCGTCAAAGAACTCCTGGTTGCCCTTGGTGGACTTGACCTTGTCGAGCAGGAATTCCATCGCTTCGAGGTCGTCCATCGGGTAGCAGAGTTTGCGCAGAACCCACATTTTTTGCAGGACGTCCGGCTTGAGCAGCAGTTCTTCACGCCGTGTGCCGGAACGATTGACGTTGACCGCCGGGTACATCCGCTTCTCGGCCATGCGACGGTCGAGGTGGATTTCGGAGTTGCCGGTACCCTTGAACTCTTCGTAGATGACTTCGTCCATGCGCGAGCCGGTATCGATCAGGGCTGTAGCGAGGATGGTCAGCGAACCGCCTTCCTCGATGTTGCGCGCCGCACCGAAGAAGCGCTTCGGCTTCTGCAGTGCGTTGGCGTCGACGCCGCCGGTCAGCACCTTGCCGGAGGCCGGCTGCACGGTGTTGTAGGCGCGGGCGAGGCGGGTGATCGAGTCGAGCAGGATGACGACATCCTTCTTGTGCTCGACCAGGCGCTTGGCTTTCTCGATGACCATTTCGGCAACCGCGACGTGGCGGGTAGCCGGTTCGTCAAAAGTCGAGGCAACGACTTCGCCCTTGACGGTACGGGTCATTTCCGTGACCTCTTCCGGACGCTCGTCGATGAGCAGGACGATCAGGATAACTTCCGGGTGGTTGGCCGTGATGGCGTGAGCGATGTTCTGCAGCATCACGGTCTTGCCGGTCTTTGGCGGAGCGACAAGCAGGCCGCGCTGACCGCAACCGACCGGCGCAATCATGTCGATGACGCGACTGGTGATATTTTCTTCGGACTTGATATCGCGTTCGAGCTTGAGGTGACGCGTCGGATGCAGCGGCGTCAGGTTCTCGAACATGATCTTGTTCTTGTTCGCCTCGGGCGGGAAGCCGTTGATCGACTCCAGCTTGGTCAATGCAACGTAGCGTTCGCCTTCCTTCGGCGTGCGGATCTCGCCTTCGACGGTGTCGCCGGTGCGCAGGTTGAAGCGGCGAACTTGCGATGGAGAGACGTAAATGTCGTCCGGATTGGCGAGGTAGGAGGTGTCGGAGGAGCGGAGGAATCCGAAGCCGTCCGACAGTACTTCCAGTGTGCCATCACCGTAGATGGTTTCGCCGTTTTTGGCCTTGGCTTTCAGGATGGCGTAGATCAGCTCCATCTTGCGCATGCGGTTGGCGTTTTCGATGGCCAGTTCGGTGGCCATGTCCAGCAGTTTGCTGACGTGTAGTGTTTTTAGTTCGGAAAGTTGCATGTAGGAGTGTGTGGCGCCAATCAAATATGGGCCGGGCTGCTGCCCGAGACCGGGGCGCAAGAGCTTGGGAGCTTTTGGGTGGGGAGTGATGCCCGGGCACTTGGCCGGGGGCATCTGCCTGAAAGTGCAGGACGCACCTTCAGGCCGGGAGACTACGGAGATTACAGGTTGCTGTCAATAAATGCAGCGAGTTGGGACTTGGACAGTGCGCCAACCTTGGTTGCTTCGATGTTGCCGTTCTTGAAAATCATCAAGGTCGGAATGCCGCGGATGCCGTACTTCGCCGGGGTGCCCTGGTTGTCATCGATATTGACCTTGGCAACCTTGAGTTTGCCGGCATATTCGGTGGCCACTTCGTCGAGGATCGGAGCGATCATCTTGCAGGGGCCACACCATTCGGCCCAGTAGTCGACGAGAACGGGCTGCTGCGACTGCAGCACTTCCGCTTCAAATGTGTCGTCGGTTACGTAATGGATGTGCTCGCTCATGGTTGCCTCATGGGATGGGTGAAACGAATCGGTAAGTTTGCGCCGGATTGGCGACGTGAGTGTGGCGTGATGCTAGCGAAAAAAGAAGCGCAGGGGAAGCATCGGCATCAGGGTTTAAGCAGATTGGCTAGTTCGACCGCGGTTTTTACGTGCATTTTGTCGAAAAGATTGGCTCGATGCACCTCGACGGTGCGCATGCTGATGTTCAATTCGTCGGCGATGACCTTGTTGAATTTGCCGAGTAAAACGAGTTCCATGATCTGCCGCTCGCGCGTGGTCAATGTCGAAATTCGTGCTTTTACCGAGTCGACCGTAGCATTGGCCGCACGCTGGCGCGCGTCGAGGGCCATCGCTTCCTCGATGCGCGTGGCCAGATCGTTGTCGTTGAGGGGCTTTTCAAAGAAATCAAAGGCGCCTTTCTTGAGCGTGCTTACCGCCAGCGGGACATCGCCGTGGCCAGTCAGAAAAATTACTGGCAACGCCGATTTTCTTTCGAGCAATTGATCAAAGCAGTCGAGGCCGCTGATGCCGGTCATTCGCATGTCGAGGACGACGCAGCCGCTGGTGGCAGGAGTCCAGGCAGCGAGAAAGCTTTCGGCCGAATCATAGGCGGCATAAGGAATGCCGCGCGAGGTCAGTAGCCAGGCCAGGGCGTCACGGATAGCATCGTCGTCATCGACCAGGTGGGCTTGGGGGGCGCTCATGCGGTCTCCATCGGCAGGGTGAAGATGAATATCGTACCGCTTCCGGTTGGCGACTGCAGATTGTCTTCGACCCACAATCGGCCGCGGTGAAATTCGATGATGGAGCGGCAGATCGACAGGCCGATACCCATGCCCTCGGGCTTGGTCGTAAAAAAGGCGGTAAATAACTTGTCGCGGATTTCTGGAGCAATGCCACTGCCACAGTCGCTGACGCTGACATGCAGTTCGTTTTCGACGATTTCGGTGGCAATTTTTAGTGTGCGATTGGATTCGTCGTTGGCGGACATCGCTTCCATGCCATTCCTGATCAGGTTCAGAAGGACTTGTTCCAGCATCAGTCGGTCAGCCGGGATTGGGGGGAGTTGCGGTATGGAGCATTCAATCCGGACATGTCGCTTGCGCGCCTCGGCTTCGACGAAACCCAGGCAATCTTCAAGGACATCGCCGAGCAGGCAGGGCGCGCGTTTGGGTTCGCTCTTGCGGACGAAGTCGTGGACGCGGCGGATGATCTTGCCAGCGCGCTGGGCTTGCACCCCGATTTTTTCCAGAACCGGCAGAATGTCTTGTGGCGTGGCCTTGCCGCTGCCAAGCAAATTCTGGCAACCGGTGTTGTAGCTGGCGATGGCAGCAAGTGGCTGATTCAATTCGTGGGCAAGCGTCGACGCCATTTCGCCCATGGTGACCAGGCGGGAAGTGAATTGCAGTTGTTCCTGTTGCTGGCGTGCCAGTTCTTCGGCTCGTTTTCGTTCAGTGATGTCGAGTACCGAGGCCATCCAGCCGGTATGTCTTCCGCTGCCGTCAATCAGCTTGGCCTCGTAGACGAGTGCGTGGAAACGCTCGCCGTTCTTGCGCATGAAGGTGATTTCGAAGCCGTCTGTTGGTGCTTCGCCAGCCAGTACGGTCTGGTGCATGGCATAGGTTTCTTCCAGTTGCTCCGGTGCCCAATAGGGCATCGGCGGCGCCTGGTTGACCAGTTCGCCGGCGTTGAATCCGGTCATTCTGCAGAAGGCCGGATTAACGTAGATGACGCGTCCGAGCAGGTCTCGAGCGCGCATGCCGACGGTCAGCGAGTCTTCCATGGCGGCCCGGAAGGCGTGTTCTTCCCGAAGCGCATCTTCGGCAAGAGAACGTTTTTTCATCAGGTCGCGAACCAGCCAGAGGCTCCAGAACACGCCGGCGGCAAGCAAGATGATGGCGGCAACCAGCAGGCGTTGTAGTGAGTTATCCGGGGCGTTGTAGTTTGTTACCCGCAGCAACAGTCCGGATCCGGGGGGGTCGAAGGGGATTTCGTAGCTCTGGCTGCGGTTGCCGGAAATATGAGTTTTTGTGGCGAATTGGAGATCGTTGTCGTCGACAATCTCGACTTTGTATTTCTCGGTAAACCACCATGGAACCTGGTTGGCGAGGAGTGTATCCAGTGGATACAAGAGGACGAGCATGCCTGTTATGCGACGCTCATTGAAGACCGGAACGAGCAGTTCGACGAAAGCGCGGTTGCCTTCAAGAAAGAAGGGCTCAGTGTATTGCCGTTTACCCAGCCGGCTGGCTAATTCGAAAGCCTTGGCTGCCACGGAGGGACCGAATGATTCGATCTCGCTATCCGGCGGCGTTGTGGTCGGCAAGGCGTCAAGCACCTGCCGGCCGGTATCCAGCCAGAGCACTTGGGCAATATCTGGCGAGTTTTTCAAAATGTGCTCGGCGCGTAGCCGGAACAGCTTCTGGCGATTCGGCGAATTGGCCATGTCCAGCGCCAGTTGCTGCATCTGTTCTTCGTTGCCATCAAGGTGAAAGCGCAGATTCTGTTCCAGCCAGAGTACGTCCTTGATCAAGGCCGAACGCTCTTCTTCCGCTTCGTTGCGGTGCAGCAGCCAGATCAGGGTGAGTACGGCAACGAGCAGCAGCACGATGCCCAGCTTGGGCAAGGCAAGCAGCCAGCGTAGCCGGCGCGAACTGCCAGACGTATTCGGAAGCGCGTGATTCATTTGCAAAATGGTACACCACGTTTTTTCGGGTTGATTGATTGTGGTTTTCCACAACACGGATATCCACAATGGTCGCGCGATGGCGGCTTGGAGATACTGCCGCCCGTTTTCCGGACTTTTCCGGAACCTGCCATCAGAGGAGCGCAAATTCCATGGCCAGAAGAACGATATTCAAGAGTCTCTATTTTCAGGTGATCGTCGCCATCATCATTGGCGTTGCCCTCGGTCATTTCTATCCCGAAACCGGCGCGGCGATGAAGCCGCTCGGCGATGGCTTTATCAAGCTGATCAAGATGATCATCGCTCCGATCATCTTCTGCACCATCGTTGTCGGCATCGCCGGTATGGAAGACATGAAAAAGGTCGGCAAGACCGGTGGCCTGGCCGTACTTTATTTTGAGGTGGTGAGCAGCATTGCGCTGATCATCGGCCTCATCGTTGTCAATCTCTGGGCGCCAGGTGTCGGAATGAACGTTGACGTTGCGACGCTCGATACCAAGGGCATCGCCAAGTATGCCGAGCCGGGCAAGATGCAGTCCACAGTTGATTTTCTGCTCAACATCATCCCGACCAGTGTCGTCGATGCCTTTGCCAAGGGCGACATGCTGCAGGTGTTGTTTTTCTCGATTCTCTTCGGTTACGCCATGCATGCCTTTGGCGAGCGCGGCAAGCCGGTCTTCGAGCTGATTGAAAAGTTGTCGCATGTCCTGTTCGGTATCGTTGGCGTGATCATGAAAGTCGCCCCGATCGGCGCCTTTGGTGCGATGGCTTACACCATCGGCAAGCATGGCCTCGGTAGCCTGACGCAACTGGCCAGTCTGATGGGCGCCTTCTATCTGACCTGCGTGATTTTCATTTTGGGTGTGCTGGGCAGCATTGCTGCGGTCCACGGCTTTTCCATCATTAAATTGATCAAGTACATCAAGGAAGAGCTGTTCCTGGTGCTTGGTACCTCGTCTTCGGAATCGGCGCTGCCGCGTCTGATGGCCAAGATGGAAAACGCTGGCGCCCAGAAATCGGTGGTTGGTCTGGTCGTGCCGACGGGGTATTCGTTCAATCTTGATGGCACCTCGATCTACCTGACCATGGCCGCCGTGTTCATCGCCCAAGCGACCAATACGCCGATGGATCTCGGTCAGCAGATCACCTTGCTGCTCATTCTGTTGCTGACCTCCAAGGGCGCAGCCGGCGTCACCGGCAGCGGCTTCATCGTGCTGGCGGCGACATTGTCAGCTGTCGGTACGGTGCCGGTGGCCGGTCTGGCGCTGATTCTCGGTATCGATCGTTTCATGTCGGAGGCCCGTGCGCTGACCAACTTCATTGGCAATAGCGTTGCCACGCTGGTGGTCGCCAAATGGTGCAATGCGCTCGATGTCCCGCGGATGAATGCTGTTCTCAACAACGAAACAACAGATGAGGCAGAAAACCCGGAGCTGGTTCTCGATGATGCGCCGGACGTGTTCATTCCCCACGTGCCGCGGCCGATCGTCGAGCATCACTGATCGCGATTGGCGTTTCCAAAAAAACCGCCGGCTGGTCCGGCGGTTTTTTTATGGGCAACCGGTATGTGGAAAACCACAATACGCAGCGGTTATATCTTTCGTAATAATTTCACTCAGCCGAAATTTTTAAATTTCGCTATTCCATATCCGGAGGAGAAAACAATGAAAGTATCCAAGCTGTTGGTTGCTCTGTTTGCCGGCGCGCTGTCGCTGGCCGCCTATGCCCAAGCCCCCATCGTCATCAAATTCAGCCACGTGGTGGCGGCCGACACGCCGAAAGGCAAGGCGGCCGAAATGTTCGCCAAGAAGGCCGGCGAGCTGACCAAGGGCAAGGTCAAGGTTGAGGTCTATGCAAATTCGACCTTGTACAAGGACAAGGAAGAAATGGAAGCGCTGCAACTGGGCGCCGTTCAGATGCTGGCTCCCTCACTGGCCAAATTTGGCCCGCTTGGTGTCAAGGAGTTCGAAGTATTCGACCTTCCGTTCATCTTCAGTGACTACGATGGCTTGCGCAAGATAACCAACGGCGCAGTCGGCAAGCAGTTGCTGGCCAAGCTGGAGCCCAAGGGTATCCGTGGTCTGGGCTACTGGGACAATGGTTTCAAGTCGTTCTCGCTGAATTCTCCGATCAAGTCGCCAGCTGACCTCAAGGGCAAAAAGCTGCGTATCCAGTCGTCGAAGGTGCTTGAAGAAGAAATTCGCGCACTGGGTGGTTTGCCCCAGGTGATGGCTTTCTCCGAGGTATATCAGGCGCTGCAGACTGGCGTGGTCGATGGTACCGAAAATCCGATTTCCAATCTCTACACCCAGAAGATGCATGAAGTGCAAAAGCATCTGACCCTGACCGAGCACGGTTATCTGGGTTATGCGGTCATTGTTAACAGGAAATTCTGGGATGGCCTGCCGGCTGACGTTCGGGCTCAATTGACGGATGCCATGGAGCAGGCAACCCGTTACGCCAACCAGATCGCCAAGGTTGAGAACGACAGTGCGCTGGAAGCCGTGAAGAAGAGCGGTAAAACGACTGTCTACACACCGACCAAGGAAGAGCGTCTGGCTTTCAAGAAGGCGCTGGTCCCGGTTCATCAGAAGATGGAAGGCCGCGTTGGCAAGGAAGTCATCCAGGCGGTCTACAAAGACACCGGGTTCAAGCCGGATAGCCTCTAACAGCAGCAACACGAACGCGGGGGCTACGGCCCCCGCGTCACAACGGGGAACTAGTCATGATCAACAAGGCGTTGAATCATCTTGAAGAGTTGCTGGTCACTTTCCTGATGGGAGCGGCCACACTCATTATTTTCGTCTCCGTCATGCACCGTTATCTGGCGGGGATGGATATTCCCGGCCTCCAGGACTGGTTGCTGACACTCAATTTCGGCTGGGCTCAAGAGCTCTGCATCATCATGTTCGTCTGGATGGCCAAGTTCGGTGCGGCCTACGGGGTGCGTACCGGCATCCACGTCGGGGTCGATGTGCTGATCAACCGTCTCGACGACAGCGCTCGGGGCAAAGCCATTGTTTTCGGCTTGCTGGCCGGGGCATTGTTTACTGGCATCGTGGCGACACTGGGCGGTCATTTCGTTTGGGAAAACGGGGCGCACTACGCCATCTTCCAGTTCCTCGGTATCGATACCGGCGACAACTATGAAGGTCCGACGACGCCCGATCTCGAATGGCCAACCTGGATTGTCTACAGTGCCATTCCGCTCGGTTCATCGCTGATGTGCTTCCGTTTCCTGCAAGTTTGTCTGTCGTTCATTCGTACCGGCGAACTGCCGCACCATGACCATGGTCACGTCGACGGTCTGGAGGATGAGACGCCACCAGTCGATGTCAATCTCTATGGCATGGACGACAACCTGCACATGCACGACCTCAAGCACCCGATGATTGGCGAGCGCCGCACGGGTGAAGATCGTCGGCAGGGTGAGGCGAACGCACCGGAAAACGAGCGTCGCGCCGCTGAACGCCGCACCAACGACGACAACAAAGGAGGCCAGCAATGAACGCCCTGGTGATTTTCGGCCTGCTGGCCGTGCTCATGCTGACCGGCATGCCGATCTCGATTTCGCTCGGCCTGACGGTACTGACCTTCCTGTTCACGATGACCGAGGTGCCGCTTGAGTCGGTTGCGCTAAAGCTATTTACCGGTATCGAGAAGTTCGAAATCATGGCGATTCCGTTCTTCATTTTGGCGGGCAACTTCCTGACTCACGGCGGGGTGGCGAAACGGATGATCAACTTCGCCACGTCAATGGTGGGTCATTGGTATGGCGGTCTCGGTTTGGCTGGCGTGCTGGCCTGCGCACTGTTTGCTGCGGTTTCGGGCTCCAGTCCGGCGACGGTCGTGGCGATCGGTTCCATCCTGCTGCCGGCGATGGTCAAGGCGGGCTTCCCGAACAAGTTCGGGGCTGGCGTGATTGCGACTTCCGGGGCGCTTGGCATCCTGATTCCGCCGTCCATCGTCATGGTGATGTACTCGGTGGCGACCAATACTTCGGTCGGTGCCTTGTTCATGGCCGGGGTGATACCGGGTCTGGCCTTGGCGGCAACGCTGGGAGGTGTTACCTGGTATCGCGCCAAAAAGTTTGATTATCCGCGTCAGCCGAAGGCTAGCTGGGGTGAGCGCTGGAAGGCATTCCGTGCCTCGGTCTGGGGCTTGCTGTTGATCGTTGTCGTGATGGGCGGTATCTACACCGGTATCTTCACGCCGACCGAAGCGGCGGCGATGTCTGCGGTCTACGCCTTTATTTGTGCCGTTTTCATCTACAGGGATCTGGGCTTGAAGGATGTGCCGAAGGTGTTGCTCAATTCGGCCAACATGTCGGCGATGCTGCTCTACATCATCACCAACGCCGTGCTCTTCTCTTTCATCATGACCAACGAGAACATCCCGCAAGCACTGGCTGACTGGATGCTGGGTAACGGGCTGGGCATCATTACCTTCCTGCTCGCGGTTAACGTGATTCTGCTGCTCGCCGGTAATTTCATGGAGCCGTCTTCGATTGTCCTGATCTTCGCGCCGATTCTTTTCCCGGTGGCGATGGCGCTCGGCATCCATCCGGTGCATTTCGGTATCCTGATGGTGGTGAATATGGAGGTCGGCATGTGCCATCCGCCGGTCGGCTTGAATCTCTACGTCGCATCAGGGATAACCAAGATGGGCATTACCGAACTGACCGTTGCCGTCTGGCCGTGGCTGCTCTCCATGCTCTGCTTCCTGATGGTTGTTACTTACTGGCCGGACCTCTCGCTGTGGTTGCCGCGGACGATGGGTATGATTTAAGGCTGCCCTTCCCGCAATCGACAAGCCCCGACCCTGTTCGGGGCTTGTTTTTTTGTGGGGTGGGTGTGGCACAATCCTGTCCCCGGAAAGTCCGTTAGGAAATCATGAAATTCGCATGCTCGATGATCGCGCTGATCGCCATTGCTTTGATCGTTCCCTTTTTGGTTCCGGGGCTGGGGAAGCAGGAAGGCGTCGATCCCAATGCCAACCTGCCCTGGCAAATCGAAGTCGATGCTCAGGGTGGCAGTTCGGTCTTCGGTCTGCGGCCGGGTGTCAGTACTGTGGGCGAGGTGCGCCAGAAGTTCGGTAGCGAGATGGATGTGGCAATCATCGCCGAGCCGAACGAAATGGGGACGCTTGAAGGCTATTACTCGCAAGTGGCGCTCGGTTTTGTGCTGGCCAAGGTCATTGTCACGGTCGACGCGAAAAAAGAGCTAATTTTGGAAATGCGTGAGCGTGCCCTGAAGGCCAAGCACATGGAAAGCACAACGCGCAAAATTACATTGAACCCGGATGACCTGGCTGCGATTGAAAAAATGCCAGTGAAGGCGATCAGTGTCATTCCCTCGGTCAATCTTGATGAAGCGACGGTGATCCAGCGCTTCGGGCAGCCGGGCGAACGTCTGGCCGTGTCGGAGAAACGGGTCCATCTGCTTTACCCGGAAAAAGGACTTGATGTGGTGGTCGATGGCGATGGCAAGGAGTTGCTGCAATACGTCGCGCCACGCAACTTCGCCGAGTTGCGCGAGCCGCTGAACAAGCCGGAAGGCGAGAAATCGCCAGCACAGTGATTCGGGCGTTCGTGTTCTGAATCTGCTAAAATTGCCCGTTTTTCAACTGACTAGCTTTTGCGGAGCAATTAAATGGCTATCGAACTCGCCCTCTCCATTATCAAACCTGACGCTGTTGCCAAGAACGTTATCGGCAAGATTTACTCCCGTTTCGAAACCAACGGTCTGAAGATCGTTGCCTCCAAGATGGTCTGGTTGTCCGAACAGGAAGCCGGCCAGTTTTACGCCGTGCACAAGGCCCGTCCTTTCTTCAAGGATCTGGTTTCTTTCATGACCTCCGGTCCGGTCATGGTTCAAGTGCTCGAAGGCGAAAACGCCATCGCCAAGAACCGTGAACTGATGGGCGCCACCAACCCGAAGGAAGCAGCCGCCGGTACCATCCGCGCCGACTTCGCTGAGTCGATCGATGCCAACGCCGTGCACGGCTCTGATGCCCCGGAAACCGCCGCTGTGGAAGTTGCTTTCTTCTTCCCGGGTCTGAACGTTTACGCCGGCCGCTAATCAATTCCATGCCCAGATCAGCCGTGGCTTTGTCGACTGCGCCTTGCCGTGCTATTCGCACTGTCTGCGGCTTGTCTTCGCGCCACGCCTGATCTGAACATGGAACATAGAATATGAGTGTCAATCTCCTGGATTTCGATGGCGAAAGCCTGACTGCCTGGTTTGCCGAGCAGGGCGAAAAGCCCTTCCGCGCCAAGCAGGTCTTGCGCTGGATCCATCGTTCCGGCGTGGCGGACTTCGACGCCATGACCGACATCGCCAAGAGCCTTCGCGAGAAGCTCAAGGCGAAGGCGGTCGTGGCGCCGCCTGCTGTCGTCTCCGACAAGCTGTCGGATGATGGCACGCGCAAGTTCCTGATTGATGTCGGCAATGGCAATGCCGTCGAAACGGTGTTCATTCCCGAAGACGACCGCGGTACGCTGTGCATCTCCACGCAAGCTGGCTGCGCCCTCGACTGCGCCTTCTGCTCGACCGGCAAGCAAGGCTTCAACCGCAACCTGACGGTGGCGGAAATCATCGGCCAGCTCTGGCAGGCCAATCACGCACTCGGTGCGGTCCACGGCGACGAACGGGTTATTTCCAACGTCGTCCTGATGGGCATGGGCGAGCCACTCGCCAATTTCGACAATTCCGTTGCCGCCTTGAAGCTGATGCTCGACGACAACGCATACGGCCTGTCGCGCCGCCGTGTCACCGTCTCCACCTCCGGTCTGGTGCCGGTCATGGATCGGCTGGGCGATGAGTGTCCGGTGGCCCTGGCCGTCTCGCTGCACGCCCCGAACGACAAGCTGCGCGACCAGATCGTGCCGATCAACCAGAAATACCCGCTGAAAGAGCTGATGGCGGCCTGCCAGCGTTATCTGGACAAGGCGCCACGCGATTTCATCACCTTCGAGTACATCATGCTCGACGGCATCAATGACAGTGACGCCCACGCCCGCGAATTGCTGGCGTTGGTCAAGTCGGTCCATTGCAAGTTCAACCTGATTCCCTTCAACCCCTTCCCGGGCTCGCCGTTCAAGCGTTCACCGGCCGAGCGGGTGCGCCGCTTTGCCGATATCCTGATGCAGGCCGGTATTGTGACAACGACGCGCAAGACGCGCGGTGACGACATCGATGCCGCCTGTGGCCAGTTGGCCGGGCAAGTGCTGGATAAAACCAAGCGTACCGCCGGACGAGTGATTCCCTTAGTGGAGGCAAGATCGTGAAATTCTTTTCGCTGAAAAGCCGGGTTGCCGGTGTTTTTCTGGGCGCGCTCTGCGTTTTGCCTGTTCAAGCCCAATACGACTTTAATCCCTCGGCAACCGGTCAGTCGACGGTTCCGAGCGATCCCCGTAATCGGGCGAAGATTCATACCGAACTGGCGTCGATGTATTTTCAGGCCGGAAACCCGGGGGTTGCGCTTGATGAGCTGCGTATTGCGCTGAGTGCGGACGCCGGTTATTTTCAGGCTTATAGCGTGCGTGGGCTGGTCCGCCTCTCGTTGAAAGAATACGACAAGGCGGAAGACGATTTTCGGCAGGCGCTGAACCTTGCGCCGAACGATCCCGAGGTCAATAACAACTACGGCTGGTACCTCTGCGAAACGGGCAAGGAACGTCAGTCCATCGCCTATTTTCTCAATGCGCTAAAGAGCCCGTTATACGAGACACCGGACAAGGCCTACACCAATGCTGGTGCTTGTGCTTTCAAGGCGGGGGATTTCGATGGCGCGCAGGATTACCTGCTCAAAGCCTTGCAGCTTTCGCGCGATGGGGCGGTGCCGGCCCGCTTGCAACTGGCCAAGATTTTTTATAAGCGCGGAAATTTTGAAGAGTCACGTATCTATCTGGCCGAAGCGCTGAAAATGATGGAGCCGCCAACGGCTGATGCCCTTTGGCTTGGTCTGCGCCTCGAGCGCAAGCAGGGTAACCGTGCAGGTGAAGCTGGCTATGCCTCGCAACTGCGCGGGCGTTATCCGACATCGCAGGAGTATCAGGAATTCCTGAAAGGCAATTTTGAATGAGTGAGCAGGTGAATATTCAGGACATCGTCGCCGAGGAGGTTGTTGTGATGTCCGGGCCGCCAGTCGGCGAGCAGTTACGTTTGGCGCGCGAGGCGCGCGGGTTGGAAGTGGCGGATATCGCCCAGACGCTCAAGCTCGGGCCGCGGCAGGTTGAAGCGCTTGAGGGAGGCGACTGGAAAGGTCTGCCGGGTAATACCTTCATTCGTGGCTTTGTCCGCAATTATGCTCGCCTGATCCAGATTGATCCGGTGCCTCTGATGGCGCAACTGGACGATGTGCTGGAAAAGCCGGTCAATAGCCTGGGTGTTTCGGAGATGACGCCGGCTACGATGCCGCATTCCGGAAGTGCCGGGTCCCAGCGCAGCAAGCTGTTCGTGCTGATCGGGGCTGGATCGGTCGTCCTGGCGGCATTGGCGTATTTCCTGATGCCCGGCGATCTGTCGTCCCTGCGCGAAAGCACGCAGTCTTTGCTCGACTCACTGGCCCGCAAGGAGCCGGAAGTATCGACATCTGCGCCAGTTGCGACTGCTGTCGAGCCGGTTTTTCCGCCTGGGGCGACGCCACAGCAGGTCATGAACCCGCAAGTGCTTGCGCCCGCGGAGGTGCAGACGCACTCATCTGCGTCTCCGGCCAACCCGGAATCGCGGGAGTCTGGCGCAGCGCCGGCCAATGCGCCGCAGATGCGTTTCCTGTTCGAGAAAGACTCCTGGCTTGAAGTTCGGGATCGCGACAACAAGGTCGTATTTTCCCAGAAGCTGATGGCAGGTACAGAACAGGCATTATCCGGGCAGGGACCCCTTTCCATTACTATCGGCTACGCGCCGGGTGTCCGTGTGTTCTGGCATGGACAGGCGGTTGATCTGGCTCCGCATATGCGTGGCGATGTGGCCCGTCTGGTTCTGGAGTAAGCCGTGAGCGCAGTCGCCAAACGCTTGACCCGGTCCTGTTTCGTCGGGCATGTGAAACTGGGGGGCGATGCCCCGACAGTCATCCAGTCGATGACCAACACCGATACCGCCGACTATCTGGCTACAGCCTTGCAAACGGCGGAACTGGCACGGGCCGGTTCCGAACTGGTGCGCATCACAGTGAATACGCTGGAGGCTGCCGCTGCCGTTCCAAAAATCCGCGAGCACCTTGACCGGATGAACTGCAACGTGCCGCTGATCGGTGATTTTCATTACAACGGCCATCGCCTGTTGACCGAGCATCCGGCCTGTGCCGAGGCGCTGGCGAAGTACCGTATCAATCCGGGCAACGTCGGTTTCGGCAAAAAGAAAGACGAGCAATTCGCCCAGATGGTCGAACTGGCCTGCAAGTACGACAAGCCGGTTCGCATTGGCGTCAATTGGGGTAGTCTCGATCAGGAACTGCTGGCTCGAATAATGGACGAAAATTCCGGTCGACCGCAGCCTTTGGATGCGACCGAGATCATGCGCCATGCGATGGTGACGTCGGCTCTCGAATCTGCAGCCAAGGCTGAAGAGGTTGGTTTGGCCGGCGAAAAAATCATTCTGTCCTGCAAGGTCTCCAGTGTTCAGGACCTGATCGCCATTTATCGCGAGCTTTCGAAGCGTGCCGACTATGCGCTGCACCTTGGTCTGACCGAAGCGGGCATGGGTTCGAAGGGAATCGTCGCATCGACCGCAGCGTTGTCCGTTTTGTTGCAGGAAGGCATCGGCGACACCATTCGTATTTCGCTGACGCCGGAACCCGGTGGTTCGCGCACGCAGGAAGTCATCGTTGGCCAGGAGATTCTGCAGACCATGGGCCTGCGTGCCTTTACGCCGATGGTTGCAGCTTGTCCCGGTTGCGGACGGACGACCAGCACCCTGTTTCAGGAACTGGCAGGTGAGGTGCAGGATTTTGTCCGCGCCAAAATGCCGGAATGGAAGCTACGCTACGATGGTGCAGAGAACATGACACTGGCCGTGATGGGCTGCATCGTCAATGGCCCCGGCGAATCCAAGCATGCCAATATCGGTATTTCCCTGCCGGGGACCGGAGAGGCGCCATCGGCACCAGTTTACGAGGATGGCCAGAAGACGGTCACCCTCAAGGGCGACAACATCGCCAACGAATTCAAGCAAATCATTGAGCGCTATGTCGAGCGCACCTACACCAAGAAACTGAAGTCATGAGTCAAACCTTGCAAGCCGTCCGCGGGATGAACGACATCCTGCCCGACGAAGCCGCATTCTGGGAGCTGTTTGAGGACACCATCCGGTCGTGGCTGAAGGGCTACGGCTATCGCCCGATCCGCATGCCCATCGTCGAGCCGACGCCGCTTTTCAAGCGCGCCATCGGCGAAGTGACCGATATCGTCGAGAAGGAAATGTATTCCTTCATCGATGGTCTCAACGGCGAAGCGCTGACCCTGCGCCCGGAAGGCACGGCCGGTTGCGTGCGCGCGGTCATCGAACACAATCTGGCCGCTCGGCAGACTCAGCGCCTTTACTACATCGGCCAGATGTTCCGCCACGAGCGTCCGCAAAAGGGCCGCTATCGCCAGTTTCATCAGGTCGGGGTCGAATCCTTCGGTATGGCCGGCCCGGATATCGATGCCGAAATGATCCTGATGGGTGCTCGTCTGTGGAACGACCTCGGGTTGGATGGCATCGAACTGCAGCTCAACAGCCTTGGTCAATCGGAGGAGCGCGCCCAGCATCGCGCCGCCTTGATTACCTACTTCGAGGAAAACGCGGAGTTGCTTGACGAAGATGCCAAGCGTCGCCTGCATACCAACCCGCTACGGATTCTTGATACCAAGAATCCGGCCATGCAGGACCTGTGCGCCGCTGCGCCGAAGCTGATCGACTACCTCGGTGCTGAGTCGCTGGCCCACTTCGAAGGCGTGCAGCGTGTCTTGCGAGATGCCGGCATCCCCTTCAAGATCAATCCTCGCCTGGTCCGTGGTCTCGATTATTACAACCTTACCGTTTTCGAATGGGTGACCGACAAACTGGGCGCCCAGGGTACGGTCTGCGCCGGTGGCCGTTACGATGGCTTGGTTGAACAACTCGGCGGCAAGCCGACGCCTGCCTGCGGTTTTGCCATGGGTGTCGAACGCCTGATCGCCCTGATCAGGGACTCCGGAGGCGAGCCGGCAGCGCCGACGCCGGATGTTTACCTCGTACATCAGGGCGAAGAAGCTGCTCGCCTTGCCTTCCGTGTCGCTGAAGGTTTGCGCGACCAAGGGATCGACGTGTTACAACACTGCGGTGGTGGCAGCTTCAAATCGCAGATGAAAAAAGCCGATGGCAGCGGTGCAGCCTTCGCGGTGATTATTGGCGATGACGAAGCGTCGACCGGAGAAGCTCAGTTGAAGTCGCTGCGTCAGGCTGGCACTGAACAACGTAAACTGAAAGTCGATGAGTTGGCAGAAGCCGTCATCGACCAAATTATTGATTCGGATGAAGAGGAATAAGCAGCATGGCGCATTACGACCTCGAAGAACAGGAACAAATAGATACCCTGAAGACTTGGTGGAAGATGTATGGCAACCTCGTGACGAGCGTGGTTGTTGCTGCTTCGCTGGGGGTTATCGGTTGGCAAGGCTGGAACTGGTACCAGCGCGGGCAATCGGCGCAAGCAGCAGCCATCTATGGCGTACTGGAGCAGGCGACGGCCATCGGCGACGCCCAGAAAGTCAAAGCAGCGGCTGGCGAGCTGGCCGAGAAATTTGGCAGCACCAGCTATGCCTCTCTGGGGGCGCTGTTGGCTGGCAAGCAGTCATTTGAAGCGGGCGACCTGAAAACCGCGAAGAGCCAGTTTGGCTGGGTGGCCGAAAATGGCAAGGACGAGATCAGGGATCTGGCCCGTCTGCGGCTGGCCGCTGTTCAAATTGACGAACAGGCCTACGACGATGCGCTCAAGCAGCTTGAAGCCGCTCATGCCCCGGCATTTGATGCACGCTTTCAGGAATTGAAGGGTGATGTGCTTTCGGCTCAAGGCAAGAAGGCTGAAGCGTGGACGGCCTACAAGGCTGCACTGGAAAAAATGACTGGCAAGCAGGGTTCCGGTCGTGAATTGCTGCAACAGAAACTCGATAACCTGGGTGAGGCCGTCTGATGTCACGACAACTTGCTGCCCTGTTTGCCGCTGCCGGCCTCTTGCTTGGCGGCTGTGCGACTGTGTCGGATACGATCGATTCGATCAATCCGTTTGCCAGCGCTGGGCCGAAAATGGCTCCGTTAGGGCCGCTGACCGCAACAGCGGAGGTCCGTACGGCGTGGGCCGTCAGTGTTGGCAAGGCCGGTGACTATACCTTCACGCCAGCTGTGGTCGGTAGCGTTGCTTATGTGGCAAGCCGGAGCGGTACGGTTTCGAAGCTGGAAGACGGCAAGCTTGTCTGGAAAGTCGAAGCTGGCCAACCCCTGTCGGCTGGTGTCGGCGCAAATAGCCGTTTGCTGGTCGTTGGTACGTCGAAAGGTGATGTACTGGCCTTCTCAGCCGACGACGGCAAAGCGCTTTGGCAGGCCAAGGTTTCGAGCGAGGTGCTCGCCGCCCCCGTCATCGGTGATGATGGCGTGGCGGTGAAGAGTGGTGACAACCGCATTCATCTGCTTGACGCCGGCGATGGTGGGCGCAAATGGGTCTATCAACGGTCGACGCCTTCACTGTCTGTGCGCAGTGCGGGTTCCCCGGTGTTTGCTGACCGCTATATCTTTGTTGGGTACCCCGGCGGCAAGCTCGTCGCTCTGGCGGTACAAAACGGTGCTCCGGTCTGGGAAGGTGCTGTTGCCTTGCCCAAGGGGGCTACCGAACTTGACCGGGTGGCTGATATCGTTGCGCCACCGGTTGTCGATGGTCGTTTGATCTGCGCTGTCGCCTTCCAAGGGCGTGTGGCCTGTTTCGACATGGGGCAGGGCGGGGCAATGGTCTGGTCGCGTGACCTGTCTTCGGTGGCTGGCCTGGCCATGGACAGCCGCTACCTGTTCGTCGCCGATGACAAAGGCGTTGTCTATGCGCTCGATCGTCAGTCCGGCAGTAGTTTGTGGAAGCAGGACAAACTTAAAAACCGTCGCCTCTCTGCGCCTGTCGTGCAGCGTGGGCTGGTCGCCGTGGCTGATGCCGAGGGCATTGTTCACTTCCTTTCCCGTGACGATGGCAGCTTTGCCGCGCGCCAGAAAACCGATGGCACGCCGGTTCGCGCGCCACTTCAGATGCTCGGTAACGCCGTTCTGGTTCAGACCACGGGCGGCAGCGTGAGCGCAATCGAGGCTCAATGAAACCTACGCTCGTTCTGGTTGGCCGACCCAATGTCGGCAAATCCACGTTGTTCAATCGCCTGACCAAATCGCGTGACGCCATCGTCGCCGATCTGCCGGGGCTGACCCGCGACCGTCACTACGGCCACGGAAAATTGGGCAAGAAGCCCCACTTGGTGGTTGATACTGGCGGTTTTGAGCCGCTGGTCAAGGAAGGCATCCTGCACGAGATGGCTCGCCAGACGGAGCAGGCGATTGCTGAAGCCGACGCCATCATCTTCGTCGTCGATGGTCGTGCGGGCCTGACGCCGCACGACAAGGAAATCGCCAACAAACTGCGCCGTGTCGACTGTCCGGTCATTGTTGCGGTCAACAAGGCTGAAGGCATGAATTCCGGCATGGTCGAGGCGGAGTTCCACGAACTCGGTCTCGGCGAGCCCAATGCCATCTCGTCGGCCCATGGTGAAGGGGTGCGTGGTCTGGTTGAACTGGCGCTCGAGAGCTTCCCTGAACCTGAAGATGACGAATGGCATTCTGACGCCATTCGCGTTGCCATCGTCGGTCGTCCCAATGTCGGCAAGTCGACCCTGATCAATACTCTGCTCGGTGAAGAGCGGGTCATCGCCTTCGATGCGCCGGGAACGACACGCGACTCGATTGAAATCGATTTCGAGCGAGGCGGCCGAAAATACGTGCTGATCGATACGGCAGGGATGCGCAAGCGCGGCAAGGTTTTTGAATCGATCGAGAAATTCTCGGTGGTCAAGACGCTGCAGGCCATCGAAGACGCCAATGTTGTCGTCCTGATGGTCGACGCCCAGGCCGATGTGTCCGACCAGGATGCTCATATTGCCGACTTTATCGTCCAATCCGGTAAGGCGCTGGTGGTCGCAGTCAATAAATGGGATGGTCTCGATTCCTACGTTCGTGAACAGACTCGCCTGATCCTGCAACGCAAGCTGCAATTCCTCAGTTTTGCCAAGTTCCATTTCATTTCGGCACGCGACAATATCGGTCTGGAGTCGCTCTTCCGCTCAGTTGACTCAGCATATGCCGCAGCGATGGCCAAAATGACCACCCCGCGCCTGACTCGTGTGCTGATTGATGCGGTCGCCAAGCAGGCGCCGGCCAAGCACGGGCTATTCCGGCCCAAGCCGCGCTATGCCCACCAGGGGGGCTCGAATCCACCGATCATCGTCATCCATGGCAACGCAGTCGACAAGATCACGGACAGCTATCGACGTTTCCTCGAACACACTTTCCGTGAAGCCTTCAAATTGCAGGGAACGCCGTTGCGCATCCAGTGCGTAAGCGCAAAAAATCCGTTTGCCGACAAAGACAAGAAATAATCTACAAAATCTTTGGCAGCACTTTATAAATTTGGGTACATTAGGACCCTCATAACAATTACATGGAGTCCACACCATGAGTAACAAAGGGCAACTTTTACAAGACCCCTTCCTCAACGCTCTTCGTCGTGAGCATGTTCCCGTCTCAATTTACCTGGTGAATGGGATCAAACTGCAGGGCCAGGTAGAATCGTTCGATCAGTACGTTGTACTGCTCAAGAACACGGTTACGCAGATGGTCTACAAACATGCCATCTCAACGGTTGTTCCGGCGCGTCCGGTCAACCTCCAACAGGAACAGGCTGCGGAATAATCCAATCCTGTCCAGCAACCCACCTTCATGGTGGGTTCGCGCTTTTTTTTCCTGGAATCGCCCATGATTGAACGACCTGCCGCCGGAGAACGTGCGGTGATCGTTCAGCTTGATTTTGGCCAGTCCGATCTCGAGGATCAACAGGAAGAGGTCCGCTTGCTGGCTGAGTCGGCTGGTGGCGTGGTCGTTTCTGAAATTTTTGGCAAGCGCCAGAGTCCCGATCCCAAGACATTTGCCGGTAGAGGCAAGGTTGACGAAATCGGTGCGATGGTTGCGGCTGGTGGGGCGGATCTGGTGATTTTTAATCACGAGCTTTCTCCCGCGCAGGAGCGCAATCTCGAAAGGGAGCTTAAATGCCGAGTGATCGACCGAACCAGTCTGATACTCGATATTTTTGCTTTGCGTGCTACCAGTGCGGAGGGCAAACTGCAGGTCGAGTTGGCTCAACTTGAGCACTTGTCGACACGCTTGGTGCGTGGCTGGACTCACCTCGAACGGCAGCGCGGCGGTATTGGTATGCGTGGACCAGGTGAAAAACAACTGGAAACGGACCGCCGCTTGCTTGGCAACCGTGTCAAGTTGTTGAAGGACAGGCTTGGAAAGCTCTCAAGGCAGCGGGGCGTACAGCGCAAAGCACGGATGCGTGGTGATGTCCTGAATGTTTCGCTGGTGGGCTACACCAACGCCGGAAAGTCCACTCTATTCAATGCACTGACTCATGCAGGGGTTTACGCAGCCGACCAGTTATTTGCTACGCTGGATACGACTTCGCGCAAACTGTGGATCGAAGGGGCTGGCAACATTGTTATTTCCGATACCGTCGGTTTTATTCGTGACCTGCCTCACTCTTTGGTTGATGCGTTCCATGCAACGCTGGAAGTGGCAACGCATGCAGATTTGCTTTTGCATGTGGTGGATAGTGCGAGTCACGCTCGCGACGAGCAGATTGACGAAGTCAATAAGGTGCTCAGGGAAATTGGCGCTGACGGTGTCAGGCAATTGATTGCCTGGAACAAGATAGACCTGACCGAAGCCATGCCGGGCATCGAGCGGGGCGAGTATGATAGTATCGCGCGCGTTCGAGTTAGTGCGCGTACTGGAGAAGGCATGGATTTGCTGCGTGAGTCCTTGGCCGAATATGCCCGAGCAAAGGCTGAAGCCCGTCAGAAGGCGATTGCTGAAGCTGAATATGAAGCACAACACGATTACATTTACTGAATTCCCAACACCCATGATTCCGACCCTAGGTATTTTTATGTCGCTCAATGACCCACAGTGGGGCAACCGCGGTGGCAGTGATGGTGATAAATCCAACGGCAGTGGCCCTCGCCGACCCAATGATGGCCCGCCAGATCTGGAAGAGCTCTGGCGCGACTTCAATCGCAAACTTACTGGCATGTTTGGTAAAAAAGGCGGTGGTGGTAGCAATGGTGGTGGTGACGGTCCCCGTATGCCGAATATCGATTTCAATCCGAAATTCATTGGCGGCGGTGTCGGTTTGCTTGTCGGATTGGTGGCTATCGTCTGGTTGGCATCTGGTTTCTACATTGTGGATGCTTCGCAGCGTGGCCTCGTGCTCCAGTTCGGCAGTTTCAAGGAAGCGACTGATCCTGGTCTGCGCTGGCGCCTGCCGTATCCGATCCAGTCGCATGAACTGGTCAATCTGACTGGTGTGCGGACCATCGAAATCGGCTACCGCGGTAGCGAGCGTAACAAGGTCCTCAAGGAAGCGCTGATGCTCACTGATGACGAGAACATCGTGAATATCCAGTTTGCCGTCCAGTACATTCTGAAAGACCCTGTTGAATATCTGTTCAATAACCGCTCGACTGATGAAGCGGTTATGGGGGCTGCGGAAACGGCAGTTCGCGAAATTGTCGGCAAGAGCAAAATGGACTATGTGCTCTACGAAGGTCGCGAGCAGATTGCAACCCAGGCGGCGAAGCTAATGCAGGACATCCTTGACCGCTATCAAAGTGGCATCATGATTTCCAAGGTGACCATGCAGAATGCGCAGCCTCCCGAGCAGGTTCAGGCTGCTTTTGATGATGCAGTGAAGGCAGGCCAGGATCGCGAGCGCCAAAAAAATGAAGGCCAGGCATACGCCAACGACGTGATTCCGAAAGCCAAGGGCACGGCAGCACGACTGCTTGAAGAGGCCAACGGTTACAAGCAGCGTGTCATTTCCTCGGCCGAGGGTGATGCGTCGCGCTTCAAGCAGGTGCTGGCCGAGTATGCCAAGGCACCAGAAGTGACGCGTCAACGCTTGTATCTGGAAACAATGCAGCAGATCTATGCCAATACCAGCAAAGTGATGGTCGATACCAAGGGGCAGGGCAATCTTCTCTATCTGCCGCTTGACAAGCTGATGCAGGCGGCCAGCGCGACGACGGCTGCGCAGGCAGCACCCGAGGCTTCCGTGGCGCCATCGACGGCCAGACCGACTGCGCCATTGTCTAACGATGCGCCGCCACAGCTTGAAGGTGCGCCGAAGGTCGGTGGTGGTTCGTATTCTTCAAGTTCGCGCGATGGTTCGCTGCGTTCGCGTGATCGGGAGGGACGCTAATGAGTCCGCGTATCAATTTGTTGGGTGCTATTCTCGCCACAGTGCTGGTGGTTATGGCCATGTCGATTTTTACCGTCGATCAGCGCCAGTACGCCGTGGTTTTCCAGTTGGGTGAGGTCAAGCGGGCGATTAGCGAGCCAGGGCTCTATTTCAAGATTCCCATGGTCCAGAACGTCCGTTATTTCGAGAAACGCATCATCACGCTGGATAATGCCGAGCCTGAGCGTTTCATTACCTCCGAAAAGAAGAACGTCCTGGTTGATTCATACATCAAGTGGCGCATTGTTGATCCGCAGCTTTATTACATTTCGGTGGGTGGCGACGAGTCGCGCGCCAAGACCCGTCTGAATCAGACGGTCAACGCCGGTTTGCGCGAGGAGTTCGGCAAGCGCACAGTGCATGACGTGGTTTCTGGTGAGCGCGACAAGATCATGAACCAGATGCGCGAAAAAGCAGACACCGATGCACGCAAGATTGGTGTGCAGATTGTTGACGTTCGGGTAAAGCGCGTGGAACTGCCGACTGAGGTCAGCGAAGCTGTTTATCGCCGAATGGAAGCAGAGCGCAAACGAGTGGCCAATGAATTGCGTTCGGAAGGCTCTGCCGAAGCTGAAAAGATTCGCGCCGATGCCGATCGTCAACGTGAAATCATTGTTGCTGAAGCCTATCGCGATGCCCAGAAGATAAAGGGTGAGGGCGATGCCAAGGCAACCAATACCTACGCTCAGGCATTTGGTCAGAACCCCGAGTTCTATGCTTTTTATCGCAGTCTCGAGGCGTATCGCGGCAGCTTCAAGAACAAGAGCGATTTGCTGGTTATTGAACCCAGTTCCGACTTCTTCAAATACATGAAGAGTGGCGGACGTGGGGCTGACAAAGGCAAATGACCTCGACTCTGCTGATGGCCTTCGCGCTGATGTTGGTGCTCGAAGGCCTCATGCCTTTTATTGCCCCGGCGGCCTGGCGTGAAACCTTCCGCCGCCTTGTTCAATTTTCGGATGGGCAAATTCGCTTCGTCGGCCTGACATCGATGTTGATTGGCCTGATCCTACTGATTGTTTTGTCATGAATTGGCTGTTACCTGAATACCTTGCCGATGCTTTGCCTGCAGAAGCGGCTCGCATCGAGAATCTGCGCCGAACCGTTCTTGATCATTTTCGCAGCCGTGGCTACGAACTGGTCATGCCGCCGATGCTGGAATATCTGGAATCGCTGCTGACTGGTGCCGGTCAGGATTTGAAACTGCGTACCTTCAAGCTGGTGGATCAACTATCTGGTCGGACCATGGGCGTTCGCGCCGACATGACGCCGCAGGCTGCGCGTATCGATGCTCACTTGCTCAACCACCAAGGCGTTACCCGGTTGTGCTATTGCGGTAGCGTGTTGCATACCTTGCCAGCAACCATTTCAGCCGGTCGTGAGCCGCTTCAGATTGGTGCTGAACTCTACGGTTACGCCGGGATCGAGGCCGATCTTGATGTCATTCGCCTGATGGCTGGTGCCCTCGAGCGGATAAAACTTCCAGTCAGCCGTATTGATCTCGGTCACGTTGGTATTTTCCAGGCACTTGCTGAGGCAGCCGGGTTGCCCCAGGAAGCAGAGGACGCAGTCCTCAGTCTTCTACAGGCTAAAGACGTACCTGGTTTGGAAGAGGCCTGTGCCGATGTTCCGTCACCCTATCGAGAAGCGCTGCTGCGTTTGCCGCTGCTGTACGGCGGTGCCGACGTTCTGGACAGGGCCGCGCTAGAGTTGCCTGCATTGCCGACGATTTCGGCTGCCTTGGACGGTCTGCGCCATGTGCTGGCAGCTGCTCCTGAACTACCTTTTTCGATCGACCTTTCCGACCTCCGCGGCTATCACTATCACAATGGTGTGGTCTTCGCTGCGTACTGTCCGGGCTACCCGGCGGCTATTGCGATGGGCGGTCGTTACGACGGAGCTGGCAAGGCCTTCGGTCGGGCTCGTCCGGCCACCGGCTTTTCGATGGATTTGCGCGAAGTGGCGCGATTGGCGCCAACTGGCAAGTTGTCCGGCGCAATTCTGGCGCCGCATGCCGGGCACGATGCTCGCCTCGCTGCCCATATTGCCGCGCTGCGCGAACAGGGCGAAGTTGTTGTCCAGTTGCTGCCTGGCGAAACCGCCTGCGAAGGCCCGGTCTGTGACCGAAAACTGGCGCTGGTTGGCGAACACTGGATTATTGAAGCAATACAAGAGGACTAAAAAATGGCAAAAAATGTCATCGTGGTGGGTACGCAGTGGGGCGATGAGGGTAAGGGCAAGATCGTCGACTGGCTGACCGATCACGCCAAGGGCGTCGTTCGTTTTCAGGGTGGTCACAATGCCGGCCACACGCTGGTCGTCGGCGAACAAGTTTACAAGCTGAATCTGGTGCCTTCGGGCATTGTCCGCGATGGTGTCGAATGCTATATCGGCAATGGTGTCGTGCTCGACATTCATCATCTGCTGTCGGAAATCGCCGAACTGGAAAAGGGCGGTATTGACGTTCGTTCACGTCTGAAAATCAGCCCGGGATGTCCGTTGATCCTGCCCTACCACTCAGCCATTGACCAGGCTCGCGAAGGCGCCAAGTCGGATGACAAGAAGATTGGCACGACCGGCAAGGGTATTGGCCCAACCTATGAGGACAAGGTTTCTCGCCGTGGTCTGCGCGTCTATGACCTGTTCCATCCGGAACGTTTCGCCGAGAAATTGAAGGAAGTGCTGGAGTATCACAACTTCGTGCTGACCCAGTATTTCAAGGCACCTGCCGTTGATTTTCAGATGGTTTACGATCAGGCAATGGCTGATGCCGAGCAGATTCGGCCAATGGTGACTGACGTTTCTGCAGCGCTTTACGCCGCCAACAAGGCAGGTTCCAACCTGCTGTTCGAAGGTGCGCAGGGTACCTTGCTCGATATCGACCATGGTACCTACCCGTTTGTTACCTCGTCGAACTGCGTTGCCGGCCAGGCTGCTGCGGGTTCGGGCATTGGACCGGGCATGCTGCATTACGTGCTGGGTATTACCAAGGCCTACTGTACCCGTGTCGGTGGTGGCCCCTTCCCTAGTGAACTGGATATCGAGACCGAAGGCGTACCGGGTTATCAGATGTCGCAGGTTGGTCGTGAGTTTGGCACCGTCACCGGCCGCAAGCGTCGTTGCGGTTGGTTCGATGCCGCAGCCCTGCGTCGTTCGGGCCGTATCAACGGTCTGACCGGGCTGTGTATCACCAAACTGGATGTGCTCGACGGCCTCAAGGAACTGAGCATCTGCACCGGCTACAAGCTGGATGGCAAGGTCATTGACCTGCTGCCTATTGGTGCCGATGAGGTCGCCCGTTGCGAGCCGATCTACGAAACGATGCCGGGCTGGAGTGCGACTACGTTCGGCGTCAAGCGCTGGGAAGACCTGCCGGCCGAAGCGCGCGCCTATCTCAATCGCCTGGAAGTGTTGTGCGAAGTGCCAATCGCCATCGTGTCGACTGGTCCGGAGCGCGATGAAACCATCCTCAAGCAGCACCCATTCAATAACTGAGCGAAAGCCGGATTGCTATGGTCAACGGGCCTTTTCGGCCCGTTTTCATTTTTATTGCGCTGGTACAGCCTGCCATCCTTCCGGACAGGCGTTGGTGTACGGATAGTACTGGCCGGACGAACCGCAGTAGTACCAAGTGTCGTAGTCGGCTCTTGGCATCGGGCGGGGCGGGGCGCTATAGACCGGAGCCGGGGCGTAGCTGTTTTGGGATGCCACGGCTGCACCAATGGCCAGTCCGGTGATGGCCAGCACGGCAGCCGGCCCGACCCAGCCATGGCCACCTCGGTGGCCATGATGTCCATGACCGTGGCCGCCATGGCGATGTCCCCATTCGGCTTGGGCCGATGTGGTGGCGGTCATGGCTAGAGTGGCAGCGATAAACAGGGCGGTAATTTTTTTCATGGTTTCGACTCGTATTTGTCGTTTGGACAAGTCGAATAACGCGGGATGTGGCTGGCCGATGACCCGTGCTGTGTACCCAAGTGTTAGCAATTGTTACTGCAGTGCGGCGAAGCATCTGCTATGAGACAATGCAATTGCGATTGGCAATCGGCCGTGTTGGCCGCTTATCAAAGCCCGGCGGCAGAAATGAAAAAAGGCCTTGTTTTAACAAGGCCTTCTATCAAAATCGCTGGTGCCCAGGAAGGGACTCGAACCCCCACGGAGTTACCCGCTAGTACCTGAAACTAGTGCGTCTACCAATTCCGCCACCTGGGCACAGGTGCGAAGAGCCGCCATTATAGAGAAAGAAGAACTGATGTCAAGAAAAAAACTATCAAAAATCCGTCGTGCTGATCCCTTCTTCGAGCGTGAATTGGCGCGCTACGAGTTTCCTTTGCCTTCGCGTGAATATGTCTCGCAGGTGCTGGCTGACGAAGGTCGGCCTGTTGAGTTCAATGAACTGACCGAGTTGCTGGATATCACCAACACCGAACGTGAAATGTTCCAGCGTCGCTTAGGAGCCATGGAGCGTGAAGGGCAGTTGATGCGCAACCGCAAGGGCGCCTACATCCTGCCCGAGCGGGCCAGCCTGACGCCGGGGCGTATTCAAGGACATCCGGATGGCTACGGTTTCCTGATTCCCGATGACGGCAGCGCCGACATCTTCCTCGATCAGCATCAAATGGGGAAAGTGCTGCATGGCGATCGGGCGTTGGTCCGGGTTACCGGCATAGACCGCAAGGGACGTCCCGAGGGCGGCATTGTCGAGGTGACTGAGCGGGTCAATACGCGGATTGTTGGCCGGGTTTTCGTCGAGCATGGCGTTGTGGTCGTGGCGCCGGAAAACAAGCGTATTTCGCAGGACATTCTGGTGCCGCCGCAGCCAAAGGCCAAGAACCAGCCGCAGTCCGGCCAGGTGGTGATGGTCGAAATCATCGAGCAGCCGAGCAAGTTCTCGCAGCCAATCGGCAAGATTATCGAGGTGCTGGGCAATTATGCCGATCCGGGCATGGAGATCGAGATCGCGCTGCGTAAGCACGATCTACCCTTCGAGTTTTCCCGGGCAGCGCTCGAGGAAAACAAGGAACTGCCGGATAAGGTCACCAAGGCCGATTTGAAAGGCCGCGTCGATTTGCGCGATGTGGCGCTGGTTACCATTGACGGCGAGACTGCGCGCGATTTCGACGATGCCGTATTTTGCGAGAAGAAGGGCCGTGGCTGGCGGCTGATCGTGGCGATTGCCGACGTGTCGCATTACGTCAAGCCGGGCATGGCGCTGGACCGCGAAGCGGTGGAGCGCGGTAACTCGGTCTATTTCCCGCGCCGGGTTATCCCGATGCTGCCGGAGAAGCTGTCGAACGGCATCTGTTCTCTGAATCCGGATGTCGAGCGCATGGCCATGGTTTGTGACATGGAAATCAGCTCAACCGGCAAGATCGGCAAATACAAGTTCTATCCGGCGGTGTTCAAGTCGCATGCGCGGTTGACCTACAACCTGGTCTGGTCCTGGCTGTCCGGTGAAAAAGAGCCGGAAACTGACGTCCACCGCAGCGTTCTGCCGCATGTGCAGAATCTCTACAAGCTGTTCGCCGCCTTGCACAAGGCGCGTGGCCAGCGCGGGGCGATTGATTTCGAGACGACCGAAACGCAGATGTTGTTCAACGAACAGGGCAAGATCGAAAACATCGTGCCGGTGGTTCGCAATGATGCCCACCGGGTCATCGAGGAGTGCATGCTGGCCGCCAACGTCTGTGCTTCGGATTTCCTGGCCGAGCACAAGCAGACTTGTCTCTACCGTATCCATGCGGCACCGTCGGAGGAGAAGCTGGCCAACCTGCGCGCCTTCCTCGGCGAATTCGGCCTGGCGCTCGGTGGCGGCGATGATCCGCGGGCCAAGGATTACGCCATTCTGCTCGAAAAGGTCAAACTGCGTCCGGACTTCCAGTTACTGCAGACGGTGATGCTGCGTTCGCTGCGTCAAGCCATGTACAGCCCGGACAATGTCGGCCACTTCGGCCTGGCCTACGAGCATTACACCCACTTCACCTCGCCGATCCGTCGTTACCCCGACCTGCTGGTGCATCGCGCCATCAAGGCCGTGCTGGCTGGTGAAACCTATACACCGGACCGTAGCTGGGACGACATCGGCCTGCAATGTTCGAGCACCGAGCGGCGGGCTGACGAGGCGACGCGCGATGTCGAGAACTGGCTGAAGACCTTCTTCATGAAGGAACGCATTGGCGAAGAGTTTGACGGGACGATCTCCGGGGTTACGGCCTTTGGCATTTTCGTGGCCCTCGACACGGTTTATATCGAAGGCCTGGTGCACGTTTCAGAGTTGGGGGCTGATTACTTCCAGTTCGACAACATCAAGCATCAGATGCTTGGTGAGCGGACTGGCGAACGTTTCCGCCTCGGCGACCGCGTGCGGGTCAAGCTGGTGCGGGCCGACCTGGAGTCGAACCGGATCGATTTTGTTCTGGCGGGTAGCGAGAAATCCTACGCCGGGAGAAGAACGGTGCCGAAAACGGCCGTCAAGCCGGTGAGTCAGCGGCCCGTAGCCAAGGCGGTTGCCGCCAGGGCACCGGTTGCCAAGGCGCCGGTGAAGTCGGATAAACCCGCGGCCAAGCCTGTCGTCAAAAAATCAGCAGCCAAAAAATCAACGAAGCCGGCGGTCAGGAGCGAGGCCAAGCCGGCAGCCAAAAAGCCGGCGGTCAAAAAATCGGCCGCGCCACGCAGCAAGAGCGCTGGTGCCAAGCCGGTTAAAAAAGCGGCGGCTAAAAAGCGCTGACCGGCGCCGTTGCGCTCAGTGGTGGGTCGGGTCGAGCAGATCTGCCGCCTTGAGCGCGATGGCGGCAACATGCTCTTCGTCGAGGCCAGGCAGTTGTTCGGCCAGCCATTCCAGCGAAGCGCCGGGGATGATTTCCTTGGCCGCGGCAATGTCGGCCGGGAGGGCTGGGTCATCGGGCCCGCTGCTGATGTGACGGGCGGTATCGACACAAAGACGGGAGAGGTTGGCGCGGTTGTTGTCGATGCCGCGGATCAGTTGCGTCAGCAGCGATGGCAGGTGCCAGATCAGGGCGCATTTGAGGGTCAGATCCTTGAAGCGGAAACCGCAAGTGTCCATCTGTGCCTGCAGTGAGCGTGGCGACCGGCCGGAATGCAGGGCTGCAAGGGCGGCCAGCGGCAACTCTGCGGCGAAAGACCAGAGGAGCAGTTCGCCGATTTCCGAAAGCAGGGCAGCCATGGCGACTTCATCGGGCGAAATGTCGGCGCGCGCCGCACCCCAGCGCAGGGCAAGTCGGCTGGCCAGGTGGGCACGGGCTTCACATTCAGCGAGGCCGATGTTCGATTCGTCGGTTTCGGGGCATTCGAGCATCAACTTGTGCACGGCATCGGTACCCAGTTGCATGACGGTGCCGAGCGGGCTGGTGGTTTCGTGGCCGAGGCGCTGGGCGCGGTGGCTTTCTGCTTCACGCAGCAGGCGCAGGCAAAGAAAGGGGTCGGCGGCGGCGATGTCGGCCAGATCGCAGGCGGCCAGGCGTTCGCCCTTGTCAGCTTCGAGTTCGAGCAGACGCGCTTTTGAGCGCGGCATGCAGGGCAGATCCTGGCTGCTAAGGTAGGCCGCCCACTGATCAACGCCCCAATGTTTCTGGTGTTCTGTCAGCAAGAGATTCCCCCGGTTGGTGCAATGGTTTGCTACTGAATATTATCCTAGAAACCGTAGTTGATCGCTTGCGCGCACCAGCGTTGGCGTCTGGCGACGGTATCGGGGATCATTACCATAATTAACAATTACCGTAGCAAGAAGGCAAACTACGACGGTAAAATAGCGTTTTCTAATACTTTCGGAATAGGGATGACGAAGCAGCGGGTGGTTCCCAATCCTCACAAGGCAGGGCCTGTTGTCGATGTCGTGTCCGAAAGTACGGCCTATTGGCTGACGACCGGCGAGCTGCCGGCTGAACTGCTCACCGGTCACAAGTTGATCGATTCCGAGCACCGTTTCCTGATTGCCGCCATAGCCAACCTGCGCCGGGTGTGCATCGATCACGTCAATCTGAAAGATTGCACGGGTTGTAGTCATGAGCGGCAACAGCGTTGCGAGGCTGACGTGATTGCCATGCTCGGTGATGTTTTCGCCTTTATCCTCGACCATTTCAAGACGGAAGAAATGGTCATGCGTGACTCGCTGCTGCTCATGGTCGACCGCGATGTCTGCGAGGCGCACATGGAAGATCATGCGGCGATTTCATCGACCGTGCAGCAAATCGTTTCGTCGCTCGACTCGCATCATGTCGTTTCGCGAATCCGCGAACTGGATGCCTTGCTCGCCCGTTGGGAAACCAATCACATCGCACTCCACGACCTGATTCTGTCGCGCTGGATTTCCCGCGAGGATTCGCTGCTCAAGAATTTGTGAACGACCGTTGAATCTTCGGCCTGTGGCGCCGGCGCGGTAAAATTCGCCCTTCAGTTTTTCGAAAGCAGCCATGTCCTCCCGCCTGATCTACGGCTTTCACGCCGTTACTGCCAAACTTCGCCACGACCCGGAATCGGTCAAGGAAATCGTCATCGACGCCACCCGCCACGATGCGCGGGCGCGTGACCTCCTGGCGCATGCCGAATTGCAGGGCGTCAAGGTGATCGGGGCCGATGGCAAGCGGCTCGACGGCATGGCGCCGGGCGCCAAACATCAGGGTGTTCTGGCCCGCATCGAGGGTGACCGCAAACTGGCGCACCTCGACGATGTGCTCGATACGCTCGAAGAACCGGCCTTCCTGCTCGTCCTCGACGGCATCACCGATCCGCGCAATCTCGGCGCCTGCCTGCGCGTCGCTGATGCGGCGGGCGTTCATGCCGTCATCGCGCCGAAGGACCGCGCCGTCGGCCTGACCGACGTGGCGGCCAAGACGGCCTGCGGGGCGGCCGAAACGATGCCTTACGTGATGGTCACCAATCTGGCGCGCACGCTGCGCGAATTGCAGGAGCGCGAGATCTGGGTCGTCGGCACGGCCGGCGAGGCGGAGAGCGATCTTTATGCCGCCGAATGGCCGAAGGCGACGGCCTGGGTGCTCGGTGCCGAAGGCGAGGGCATGCGCCGGCTGACGCGTGAAAACTGCGACCAACTGGTCAAGATTCCGATGCACGGTTCCGTCGAAAGCCTCAACGTTTCCGTTGCGGCCGGTGTCTGCCTGTTCGAGGCGCGGCGGCGTCTGGGCTAGATGGATTCGGCCACGACGGTGCGGTTGCGGCCCGCATCCTTGGCCCGGTAGAGCGCGGCGTCGGCAGCAGCGATGAGGGTTTCGAGACTGTTGCCGGAATCCGGATAGAGGGTTGAAACGCCGAGGCTGATCGTGACATGCGCTGCCGTCGTCGAGGCTGCATGGGGGATCGCCAGAGCCCGAACGGCCAGGCAGATGCGTTCGGCCACGGCGTGGGCGCCGGCCTGATCGGTGTTGGGCATGACAATGGCGAACTCTTCGCCACCATATCGGGCCGTCATGTCGGCCGGTCGAAAGACGGCGGCGCCAATGGCGCCGGCCACCGCACGCAGGCACTCGTCACCTTTCGGGTGGCCGTAGTGATCGTTGTAGTGCTTGAAGTGATCGATGTCACCGAGAATGAAGGCCAGCGATGTGGCCGTGCGCTGGCCGCATTTCCATTCGAATTGCAGCTTGTCGTCGAGCGAACGGCGATTGGCCAGACCGGTCAGGCTGTCCTTGGTCGCCAGGTTCTGCAGCGCCATTTCGGCCAGCTTCTGGTCGGTCATGTCGCGTAGCGTTTCGACGATGGCAATCAGCTTGCCATGGTCGTCGTAAATTGGCCCGGCATCGACGGCGAGATAGTGGCGCTCGCCCTTGACCGGCATGACGCACCAGTTCTCGGCGCGCAGGCCGAAGCCGAATTCACCGGGGCTGGTATGGGCGGCATAGAGCTCGGCGAGCTGGTCGTATTCTTCGAGTGCGATGAGGTCGGCCAGGCAGTGGCGGGGTTCATTGTAAAAGCCGCGCCAGTGCTCGTTGGTGCCGACTATTTCGGCTGCGGGAATGCCGGTAAGACGTTCGCAGGCGTGGTTCCAGATGGTCACCCGGCGCTCGGCATCAAGGACGAAGGTGGGAACGACCAGATGCTGCATGAGGCGGACCGCCATGCTGTGGTCGATGTCGCTGCCAAAGGTGGGCTTGCCGGAATCCAACGAGTTTCTCCTTGCTGAGGATAAAAATGCGTTCTCGTGGGGGAGTATCGCCGGCCTGAACGTCGGCTGGTCTGTTGGGGGAAGAAACTTACGCGATGACTTTGGTCATGTCAAAGGGGGCAGACCTTGCGGTCTGCCCCGATTTCATTTTTGGCCATTTTTTCCGGTTGACCGTAGCAAGCCCGGTTGAGCTTGCTGACGGGGGGAACGATGGAATCAGCCGGCGACCCAGCCGCTACCCAATGCCTTGAACAGATCGACTGCCGCGCCGAGGCGGCTCTTGCGGCTGGCCAGGTACTGCAACTGGGCGCTGTTCAGCGTGCGCTGGGCGTCGAGCAGATCCATGTAGCCCGAATAGCCCGACTCGTAACGCTTCTCGGCCAGATCGAGCGCCTTTTGCGAGGAACCGACCTGGGCCGAGTAGGCGGCCTCTTCTTCGCTGTATTCGCGCAGGCCGACGATGGCGTCGTTCACTTCCTTGAAGGCGGTTTGCACCGTTTTCCGGTAGTTGGCCAGGCTTTCCTTCTGGACGGCTGTTGCCTGATCGACCCGGGCGCCGGTGCGGCCGGCGTCGAAGACCGGCATGGCGAGGCCGAGGGCGGCTGACCAGATGCCGGCGCCGCTGGTGAACAGATTGGACAGTGCCATGCTTTCGCTGCCGAACAACCCGGTCAGGCTGATCGTCGGGTAGTAGGCGGCCTTGGCGACGCCGATGCGGGCGTTGGCGGCGACCAGCTTTTCCTCGGCCTGACGGATGTCCGGACGGGCTTCGAGCAGGGCCGAGGGCAGGCCGGCCGGCGGGGTCGGCGGCAACGGCAGCTTGTCGAGGCCGGTGGCGGCGATCTTGAGGCCGGGCTGGCCGCTGAGCAGGCCGATCTGGCTTTCGGAGAGGGCACGCAGGCGTTGCAACTGGCTCCACTGTGCCTGGGCGCCGTTCAGGGCGCTTTCGGCCTGGGCCAGTTCGAGGCCGGAGGCACTGCCGGCATCGAGCCGGGCCTGGACGATTTTCAAAGCCTGTTTGCGCGATTCGAGCGTTTGCGCCGTGACTTCGATCTGGCCATCGAGGCTGCGCAGGTTGAGGTACTCGTTGGTGACCTGGCCGACCAGCGTCAGGCGCAAGCTGTCGCGGCCGAAACGGCTGGCCAGTGCTTCGGCACGCACCGCTTCGTTGTTGCGCCGGATGCGGCCCCAGAGGTCGAGCTCGTAGCTCAGTGTGGCGGCAACCCGGTTGTTATCGTAGGTGGCGCCACCCATTTTTCGGCCGTTGTAGGTTTCGCCACTACTCTTGCTGCGCCCTGTGCTGGCTTCCAGACCGATGCGCGGCAGGTAATCGGCGCCGGCTTCGCGAGCCGCCGCTTCGGCCGCTTCGAGGCGGGCGATTGCGGCTTGCAGATCCTGGTTGGCGGCCAGTGTCTGGTCGACCAGCACGTTGAGGTCGGCGTCGCCGAACAGCGTCCACCACGTCGGATTGACCGGAGCTTCTGCCGTGGCGACGGCCGGCGCGGCTTCCGGCAGCGTCGAGGTCGGGCGGAAGTAGTTCGGGCCAATGGCGCAACCGCTCAGGGCGAGTGCTACGGTCAACCCGAAAATTGGGCCAAATTTGAAATGTTTGGGGAGCTTACGCATGTTGGTTTTCCTCCGACTGGTGGTCATCGGCGTCGCCGGCCGGCAGCATCTGCTTGCCGCGTTCCAGCCACATGAAGAAGAGCGGGATGAATATGGTGGCGATGAAAGTCGCCGCGATCATGCCGGCGAACACCCCTGTACCCATCGACTGGCGGGCTGCGGCGCCGGCGCCGGTCGCCTTGACGAGCGGGAAGACGCCGAGCACGAAGGCGAGCGAGGTCATGACGATGGGGCGCAGACGCAAACGGGCGGCTTCCATCGCGGCATCGACCACGTTCATGCCTTCGGCGTACTTCTGGGCGGCGAACTCGACGATCAGGATGGCGTTTTTCGACGCCAGACCAATGAGCACGACGAGGCCGATCTGGAAGTAGATGTCGTTCGGCATGCCGCGCAGCCAGATCGCCGTCAGGGCGCCCATCAACGCGAAGGGCACGGCCATGACGACGGCCAGCGGCAGCGACCATTTTTCATACTGGGCGGCGAGGATCAGGAAGACCATGATGATGGCGAAGACGAAAGCCTGCATCGACGAACCGGAACTGCGCTTTTCCTGGAAGGCCTGGCCGGTCCAGGAGATTTCGAAGCCGCTGGGCAGTGTGGCCGCCGCAACTTCCTCGACGATCTTGATGGCGTCGCCCGAGCTGATCCCCGGCTTGCTGTCGCCCATCACCTTGGCGGCGACGAAGCCGTTGAAGCGCTCGACCTGTTCCGGACCGACGACGTTCTTGACCTTGCTGATCGCCGACAGCGGGATCATGGCATTGGTCGTCGAACTGCGGACATAGACCTTGCCGAGATCTTCCGGCTTGGTCCGGTAGTTGGCCTCGGCTTGTAGCTGGACGCGATAGACCCGGCCGGACTTGTTGAAGTCATTGACGTACAAGGCGCCCATCGTGCTCTGCAGGGTTTCGTAGATGTGGGCAAGCGGGATGCCGAGCGCCAGCGCCTTCGGCTCGTCGACTTCGACGAACAGTTGCGGCACGGTCGGCCGGAAGAAGGTGCTGATGCGCGTGAATTCCGGGTGCTTCTGCAGTTCGGCGATGAACAGCTGGGTGACTTCATTGAGCTTCCGGGTGTCGCCATCGAGGCGGTTCTGCAAATACACCTCGAAACCGCCGGCCGTGCCCAGGCCCATGATCGGGGGCGGGTTGAAAACGAGCGCCATGCCATCCGCCTGCATCATGCCCATGCCCATGAACTTGCCGGCCAGATCCTGCGCCTTGCCCTGGCGTTCGCTCCAGTCCTTGAGCGGAATGAAGATGGTGCCGGCATTCGGCTTGCTGCCGCCGCCGATCAGGTCGAAACCGGAAACGACGAAGGTGTGCTTGACCGCCTCGTCGTGGCTCAGCATCTGGCGCATGTTCTCGCCGGTAGCGGCCGTCCGCTTGAGCGTCGCGCCGTCCGGCAGCATGAGGGCCGAAATCAGGTAGCCCTGGTCTTCAGCCGGCACGAAACTGCCCGGCAGGGTGCGGAAGAAGAAGACCGTGATGCCGATGACCAGCGCGAAAATCAGGCCGCCGACGATGCCATGCTTGAGCGTGAAGCCAACCGTCGTCGTGTAGGAGCGGGTGAATTTCTCGAACAGCCGGTTGAAGGGGCGGAAAAGCTTGTGCTCGGTGTGCTGCGCCTTGAGCAGCAGGGCGCACAGCGCCGGCGTCAAGGTCAGCGCGACGATACCGGAAAGCACCACGGCGACGGCGACGGTCACGGCGAACTGCTTGTAGAGCTGGCCGGCAATGCCGCCGAGGAAGGCGACCGGGACGAAGACCGAGACCAGCACGAGCACGATGGCGATCAGGGCGCCCTGCACCTGCTGCATGGCCTTGATTGCCGCATCCTTGGGCGACAGCTTTTCTTCGGCCATCAGGCGTTCGACGTTCTCGAGCACGACGATGGCGTCATCGACGACGATGCCGATGGCCAGCACCATGGCAAACAGCGTCAGCGTGTTGATCGAGAAACCGAACAACCACAGGCCGGCGAAGGTGCCGATCAGCGAAATCGGCACGGCGACCATCGGAATCAGGGTAGCGCGCCAGCTTTGCAGGAAGATATAGACGACAGCCAGCACCAGGATCATGGCTTCGATCAGCGTCTTGACCACTTCATTGATCGAGGCGGAAACAAAGCGCGTGGTGTCGAAGGGGATGACGTAGCCCATGCCTTCCGGGAATTTCTTCTTGAGCTCGTCCATCTTCTGGCGCACTTTTTCCGCTACTTCCAGTGCGTTGGCGCCGGTCTGCAGGAAAACGCCCATGGCGATGGTCGGCTGGCCATCCAGCGTCACGCTCTGCTCGTAGCTGTAGGCGCCGAGTTCGATGCGGGCGACGTCCTTGAGGCGCAGGGTGCCACTTGGGCCGCTGGCTCTGATGACGATGTTGCCGAATTCTTCCGGCGTCAGCAGGCGGCCCTTGGCGGTCACTGTGTAGACCAGCTGCTGGTCGCTCGGCGCCGGCTCCTGGCCGATCTTGCCGGCCGCGTTCTGGGCATTCTGGGCCTTGATGGCGGTCGAAATGTCGTTGGTCGTCAGGCCAAGTTGCGCCATGCGATCCGGCTTGAGCCAGACGCGCATCGAGTAATCCTGGGCGCCGAAGATGGTCACATCGCCGACCCCCTTGACCCGCTTCAACTCGTCGGCGATGTTCAGGCTGGCGTAGTTGGACAGGAAGAGGGTGCTGTACTTGCCCTTTTCGGACTCCAGCGCGACGACCTGCAGAATGTCGTTGGAGCGTTTCTGGACGAGCACACCGTTGGTCCGTACTTCGGCCGGCAAGCGCGGTTCGGCCGCTTTTACCCGGTTATTGACGTTGACCGCAGCGATGTCGACATTGGTGCCGACATCGAAGGTCGCCGTGATGGTGACGACGCCGTTGGCGGCCGCCGACGAGGTGAAGTAGGACAGGTTTTCGACCCCGTTCAACTGCTCCTCGATCGGTGCGGCGACCGTCTTGGCCAGCGTTTCAGCCGAAGCGCCCGGGTAGGTCGCGGTGATCAGCACGGTCGGCGGGGCGATCTGCGGATACTGCGCGATGGGCAGCACCTGCGAGGCAACCAGCCCGGCGATGACGATGATGATCGAGATGACCGACGCAAAAATCGGCCGGTTGATGAAGAATTTGGACATGGCTGCTCCTTAACCCTGCTTGGCCGGTGCCGGTGCAGCTTCCTTCGCCGGAGCGGCGGCGCCGTCCTTGGCCGGGGCCGGAGCACCCGGCTTTTCGCCAGGGCCATGTGGGGCGACCGGTGCGCCGGGGCGCAGCTTGATCAGATTGTCGATGATGACCTTGTCGCCCGCCTTCAGGCCGCCGAGGATGACCCAGTCCTTGCCGCGCCATTCGCCAGCCTGGATCGGGCGGGGCGTAACCTTGTCGCCTTCGCCGGCCAGCATGACGAGCGGGCCTTGTTCGGTCTGCACGACGGCCGACTGCGGCACCAGGAAAACACCATCGCGCTCGCCGGTGAGCAGGCGGATGCGGACGAACTGGCCGGGCAGCAACTGGTTGTCGTGGTTGTCGAACTCGGCGCGCAGGGCCTGGGTGCCGAGTGTGGTGTCAATGTTGCTGGCCAGGAAATTGAGCTTGCCGGTCTTCGGATAAACCGTGCCGTCGGCGAGGATCAGCTCGACGCCGCTGACATTCTTGTTGGTCACGCGACCGCCGGCCAGCTTGGCCAGATCGCTGTCGCCGAGGCTGAAACGGACCCAGATCGGGTTGCTCTGGTAAATCGAGGTGAGCAGGCTGTCGGCACCGGCGGTGATCAGGTTGCCCTCGGATTTGGCGGCGCGGCCGGTGGTGCCGGAAACCGGCGCCGTGACGGTCGTCCACGACAGGTTCAGTTCGGCCTGACGCAGGGCAGCCTGGGCGATGGCGTTATTCGAGGCGGAATCGTCGTACTCTTTCTGGCTGATCGCCTTGGCTTCGATCAGGCTCTTCAGGCGATTCATTTCGCGGCTGGTCTGCTCGGCCTTTGCCTTGGCTTCGGCCAGGGCGATTTCGTAGCTTGAGCGGTCAATCTGGAACAGCGGCTGGCCGGCCTTGACCGTCTCGCCTTCCTGATACAGGCGCTTGACCAGAATGCCGGCGACGCGGGCGCGTACTTCTGTTTCGCGGGCGCCTTCGGTCTGCGCCATGACCTCGACGGAACTCGGTACCTTCTGCGGCTGGACTTCCAGCACGGTGACCGGCATTGGCCCCATCGGTGGGCCGCCAGCCGGCTTGTTGTCCGAGCAGCCGGTGAGCAGGGCGGTGCCAAGAACCGTTGCACCGAGAAGGGTCGAAAGCGTCGTACGCCGCAGCAGATTTCCGGAAATCATGGGGAAGGACTCCAAATTTAGAAAAGTTTGGGCTATTATATACAAACACGAATGTATGTAAAATATTTTCGGTGTCGAAGTTGATGGCTTAACATTGGCAACGGCCAAGCCAGAAAGTTGCCAGGCCGGGAGAGGACAAAGTGGTCAGAAAAACCAAGGAAGACGCGGAAAAAACCCGTCAGGACATTATCGGATCGGCGCGTACGGTGTTTCACGAATGCGGCGTCAGCCGTTCGACGCTGGAAAAAATTGCCAAGGAGGCCGGTGTCACTCGCGGTGCGATCTACTGGCATTTCAAGGACAAGGCCGAGCTGTTTTTCGCCATGCGCGAAGACGTTTTCGCACCGATGGTCGAGCGGACAGACTCCCTGCTCTTCTCCGAAGCCTACGATAACCCGCTCGACGCCATCGAAGCCTCGCTGAAAGAATTCTTCCGCGTTCTCGACGATTGCCCGGTGGTGCGCGAAGTCTTCGAAATCATGATTTCACGCTGCGAATACGTCGATGAATTCGCCGCCGTCCAGGAAGAGGCCGGCCGCCCGGCTTACGAGTTTCTCGAAAAAATGGAACGCTTCTACCGCAAGGCGGCGGACAAGGGCGCCTTGCGCCTGGGTCTCGACCCGGAGGCCACGGCGCGCGACACCTGGGCGTTTACCAGCGGCCTCCTGCACTTGATGCTCGGTTGCCAGAAGGGCTCGGATATCGACAAGCGGATTCCGGCGATGATCACGATGCACGTGGCGTTGCGGCGACGGGCTTAGGTTTCACGATAAGGTTTCATTGATACAGATCGGGTGCACTGACGGCATTCCTGCGTTATTGTTGGCTCCTGCGAGTTCTGGATTTTTGTCTTTTGGAAGCTTACGTACTCTCTGCTACCGGTCGTGTCGTTCCCCGCGTCGTACGTGAGAGGCGCTGGTGGCTGATCCTGCTTGTAGTCTGGGGCGCGGTTGTCGGGGTGTCGCTGCAATCCCACAACGAGCAGACTCGCCAGCAAGCGACCGAGGTGGCTGTCGAAGGCGCTCGCAACATGTTTCGGATGGTGTTGCTGACCCGCAACTGGAACTCCAGTCATGGCGGCATCTATGTGCCGGTGACGCCTTACACGCAGCCGAATCCCTACCTTGTGCATCCGCGTCGCGATGTCCGGACGACCGACGGAGTCGAAATGACGATGGTCAATCCGGCCTATATGACCCGCCTCATCGGCGAAACGGCCGAAGCCTCGTCCGGTGCCATTTTCCGCCTGAGCAGCCTGCGCCCGATCCGCCCCGGGAATGAGCCGGATGCCTGGGAACGGCAGGCGCTGCTCTCCTTCGAGCAGGGGATCAAGGAAACCACAGGCGTCGAGCGCGGCCCGCAGGGGGCGATGTTGCGCTACATGGCGCCGCTGCCGGTCAAGAAAAGTTGCCTCGATTGCCATGCCAAACAGGGTTATCAGGTTGGCGATGTGCGTGGTGGCCTGAGCGTTTCGCAGCGCTACGAGCCGATCGAGGAGGTGGTTGCGGCCGGTGAGCGCGAGGCCCGGATTACCTACGGCATCGGTTTCGTGCTGGTGGTGGCGGCTGGCTGGTTCCTGCTCGAAGTCCTGCGCCGCCGCTGGTTCGAGCTGGCGCACAAGGTCGATGAACTGGAGGCCTCGCAGAGCCAGTTGCTGCAGTCGGAAAAAATGGCTTCGATTGGCCAGTTGGCAGCCGGGGTGGCCCATGAAATCAACAATCCGGTCGGCTTCGTCAATTCCAATCTCGGGGCGCTGAAAAATTACAGCGAGCAGATGATTGCCCTGCTCGAGCGTTGCCGCAGCGGCCAGGCCAGCGAGGCCGATTTTGCGGCCATCGATTTCGATTATCTGAAGGACGATCTGGGCGATCTGCTCACGGAGTCGCGCGACGGTCTGGAGCGCGTCAAGAAGATCGTCGTCGATCTCAAGAATTATTCGCGTATCGACGAATCCGCCTGGCAGGATGCCGACCTCAACAGCGGCATCGAAAGCACGCTCAACGTGGCCTGGAACGAGCTGAAATACAAGGCCGATGTCGTCCGCGAACTCGGCGACCTGCCGCCGGTGCCTTGTGTTGCGGCGCAGATCAACCAGGTGGTGATGAATCTGCTGGTCAATGCGGTGCATGCCATCGAGACCCACGGCACGATCACCGTGCGCAGCAGCCACGACGATACCTGGGCGTGGATCGAGGTGGCCGATACCGGCAAGGGCATGACGCCGGCCGTCATGAAGCGCATTTTCGAGCCGTTCTACACCACCAAGCCGGTCGGCAAGGGCACCGGGCTGGGGCTTTCGCTGTCCTACGACATCGTCAGGAAACACGATGGCCGCATCGAGGTGAGCAGCGAAGTCGGTGTCGGCACCACCTTCCGGGTCGTGCTGCCCTTGCAGGGCAAAAAGCCGGATGGCGTGGCAAGCCCGGAATAACGGCCGCTAGTATCCGAAGAAATTTGCGGGCCGGGCGCATCAAATCGGCGCACGGTCATCTGGCGGCAATGCGCGGCCTCGATAATCGGGCACGACCAGATGAGGATGCCCGTCATGACACGAACTGCCGCAGCATGGCTGCGCGCCTACGCCAATTGGATGCGCCGGTTGCCGCAAGCGACGGGAATGATGTTCGCGGCCCGTTCATCGCTCGGGCGCCGGGTCAAGATTGGCCTCTTCGGCGTCGGCGTGGTCTTGCCCCTGGGTTCGCTGATCTGGGCCTTGCTGTTCTGGCACGGCAATGGTGTGACTCGACAGGCCGTGCTGGTGCCGGCTGATGACGCTAAACCCAAGTTGCCTGGCGAGGCCTAGATTTACCTTGCCCGGTCGAGGTCGGCCCGGTTTTTCTCATCGACGTAAATCCCCGTTTCGCCCGGCTGGCTGCTGGCGAAGCAACTGACTTCGACATTGGCCAGTGCCTTGCCTTTGTGCAGCACGTCCACGGCGCAGCGGCCGAAAACGCTGTCGATGGTGGCCAGCAGGTTGCGGGCGTAGCGCGTTTCGAGTTTGCCGTCGAGGATCAGGTTGGCGAGGAGAACGCCGTCCGGCTTGAGGACGCGGCGCGTGCCGGCCCAGAATTCGCGGGTGACGAGGTGGCTGGGGATCGAGGTGTGCGAGCTGTAGACGTCGACGACGACGGCATCGAAGCGGCGTTCGCTGGTCGCCACGAAACGGCGGGCATCGTCGGCGATGAACTCGCCACGGGCCGGTTCGTGCAGGAAGTGCTTCTCGGCGATGGCCTTGATCGCGGGATCGATATCGACGTAGGTGTAGCGGTTGAGCGGCTCGCGGTGCGATAGCGTGAAGCCGCCGGCGCCGAGGACGAGGATGTCCTTGCCCGTGAAGCCGAGATCGTCGAGCAGGATCTGACGCAGGTGCTTTATGTAGCGCGTGTAGTTGGGCGGGTCCGAATCGTCGATGAGCGAGGCGACCGACTTGTTGACCCAGAAGGCGCGCGGCTCTTTTTGGCCGGGGAGATCGACGGCGCCGATGATGTATTCGGCGTAGGCCGTGTCGGCTGTGACTTCGTGCTGCAGGTTGAAGCCGGCGGCCATTGCCACGGTCAACCCGGAAAAAAGCCAAAATTTGAAATCGCGCCGGGCGAGCAGCAGGGTGCCGACGAGCAGGCCCAGCGCGCAAGCGAAGACGGCGGCCGAAACGCCGAGCCACTGCATGACAAGCAGAGACAGGCTGATCGACCCGAGGAAGGAGCCGAGCGTCGACCAGTAAAGCGCCAGACCGCTCGCCTCGCCGGTGCGTTCGGCTTTCATGAGGTTGGTCAGGATCGGCACGGTCTGGCCGAGCAGCCAGGCCAGCGGGCAAAGCACGCCGCCAATGAAGACGAGGTAGGCGACGAGCACCGGCTGCAGGTGGGCGAACATCCAGTCGACGCTGATGCCGGCCAGCCCGATGCCGGCCAGCGCGGCGGCGATCAGGAAATTGCGGGCGACGATGTTGAGGTAGTTGCCGGCGACCTTGGCGCCCGAGGCATAACCAAGGGCCAGCGCGAGCAGGAAGAAGCCGATGGTCGGCGCCGTGACGACGATGGAACTGCCGATGTGCGGCACCAGCCGGCGCAGCGCGATGACTTCGGCGCCGAGCGAGCAGAAGCCTTCGATGAAGACGATGGCGTAGATCAGGAAACGGGACATCCGGCGATTATCGCCTGCGGCGGCAGGTTTTACGCGGTCGGCGGCAGGCGCGTGACGAGCAGTTGGTCGATGCGGTTGCGGTCGACGTCGATGACCTCGAACTTGAGGCCGCCGTGCACCACGCTGTCGGTGCGTTTGGGCAGCTTGCGCAGCATGTACATCATGAAGCCGGCGACGGTTTCGTACTGGCTGTCGTCCGGGAAGGGCGGCAGATCGAGTTCGGTCTCGACATCGCCAATCGGCGTCAGGCCGTCGATCAGCCACGAATCGGCGTCGCGGCGGACGATCTGGGCTTCGTCGCTGTCGATCAGCGGGTCGCCGACCAGCGTGCTGGTCAGGTCGTTGAGGGTGATCAGCCCGACGATCAGCGCGTATTCGTTGATGATCAGCGCGAAATCCTCACGACCGGCGCGGAAGTGGCCGAGGATTTCCGACAGCGTCAGGGTGTCGGGCAGGATCAGCGCGGGATTGAGCAGCGGCGTGTCGAGCGCCAGTGGCTGGCCGGCGATGATGCGGCTCAGCAGGTCCTTGGCGTCGACGTAACCGAGCGGCTGGTCGATTTCGCCGCGGCAGACCGGGTATTTCGAGTGCGGGCGGGTCGCCAGCTTGGCGCGCAGGCTGGCCTCGGCTTCGTCCACATCGAGCCAGACGATGGCGTCGCGCGGCGTCATTGACGACGGTGCTGTCCGCGTGTCGAGTTCGAGCACGTTCTCGATCATCTGCTGCTCCTGCTCGGCGACCACGCCGGCATCGGCGCCAGCCTGGGCGAGGGCGACGATGTCTTCGGCCGTCACGTCGTCCGGGCGCTTCTGGGGCAGGCCGAGCGCCGACAAGATGCGGCTGGCGATGCCGTTGAAGGCCCAGATCAGCGGCGACAGGATGCGGATGCACAAGGTCATCGGCCCGGCGATGCGCAACGCGATGCGCTCGGGGGCGACGATGGCAATGCGCTTCGGCACGAGGTCGGCGAAGAGGATGAAAACCGAGGTGACGACCAGGAAGGACAGCACCGTGGCCAGCGTGCCGGCGGTGTCCGGGCTGGCGAAATGGGGGGCGAGCAGGGTCGTGAAGTAGGGCGCGTAGGCCCCTTCGCCGAGAATGCCGGCGAGGATGGCAACGGCGTTGAGGCCGATCTGGATGGTCGTGAAGAAATGGCCGGGTTGCGCCTGCAGCGCCAGGGCCAGCCTCGCCCGCGCTTCGCCGTCGTCAGCCAGTTGTTGGAGCTTGAGCTTGCGGGCTGCGGCCAGGGCGATTTCCGAGGTGGCGAAGAAGGCGCTGGCGGCGATCAGCAGCAGGATGATCAGGGTGCTCTCGAACATGCGGTGCCTCGGGTTATCCGGTCAGGGAATTATCCCCTTTGCCGTTCAGTTGCGGTGCAACTTCTGCCACATGCTGACGCTGAAGACCGCCAGCCCGAGCCAGATCAGCCCGAAACTGACCAGGCGCTCGATCTGCAATGGTTCGCCGAAAATCCAGATGGCGGTGACGAACTGCATGGTCGGGTTGATGTACATGAGCATGCCGACGGTGGCCAGGTCGAGGCGCTGGGTGGCGGCGGCGAAGGCCATGAGCGGCAGGGCGGTCATGATGCCGGAGCCGATCAGCAGTGCTGCGGTCCACCCCGAAAAAAGGCTGAAAACCATGTGCCCGTGTTGCGCCTGCCAGACTGCGTAGATCAGGCAGATCGGCAGCATGGCGAGCGTTTCCAGCCACAAGCCCGAGATCGCATCGACCGGCACCTGTTTGCGCAACAGGCCGTAGCTGCCGAAGGTGCCGGCGAGAAAGAGCGAAATCCACGGTACGGTGCCCAGCGCCAGCAGTTCGTTGCCGACGGCGACGCCGGCCAGTGCGATGGCTAGCCATTCCTTGCGATTGAGTTTCTCTTTCAGGACGAGCAGGCCGAGCAGGACGTTGACCATCGGTGTCAGAAAGTAGCCGAGACTGGCCGCAACGAGCTGGTGCTGATCGAGCGCCCAAAGGAAGCCGAGCCAGTTGCTGCCGAGGAGCAGCGCAGCGATGCTCAGACGAACAAGATGGTGCGGCGTGGCGAACATGGCGGTGACCTTGTCCCAGCGCCGGCGCAGCGTCAGCAACAGGGTAACGAAGACAAAAGCCCAGGCGGTGCGGTTGGACAGGATGTCCATTGGCGAGATTTCCGCCAGTTGCCGGAAATAGATCGGAAAGCAGCCCCAGATGACGTAGGCGAGCAGGCCGAAGCCGATGCCGGCCAGTTGCGGTTTGGGTCGCACCAACTTAATCGCGCAGCAGTTGCAGCGCCGGCGAGCGGTAGTCGCGGCGGAAGAGCACGATCAGCACGACGATGGCGAAGGCGCCGAGGATGACCGGGTTGAGCAGCCAGCCGGAAGCGGCGAGGCCGAAATAATAGGCCCGGATGCCGCGGTTGAAGTCGTCGCCGGCCAGGTTGTTGGCTCCGGCAACGCGCCTGGCGTAGGTGTCGATGCCCGGTTCGCCGGTCTTGCCCAGGGGCGCGGCGCCGACGAGGATGGAGAGCAGGTTGAACTGGCGCAGTGACCAGGTGAACTTGAAGTAGGCGAAGACGAAGGACGCGAGCAGCAGCATGAGCTTGATTTCGAGCAGTTCGCGGTTGCCGGCGCCACCGAAGGGCAGTTCGGAGGTGAAGCTGAGCAGCTTGTCCGAGGCGCCGAGCGCCGCGACGAGGCCGGCGATGATGTAGATCGTCGTGTTGGCGTAGAAGGAAACGCTGGTGACCAGGTTGCCGATCAGCGTCGAGTCGGCCACCCGCAGGTCGCGCTCGAGCATGCGGTAGGCCCATTCCAGGCGGTAGCGCTGGGCCGTGCGGATCAGGCCGTTGGCGCCGCGCTGGCTGTGTTCGGAGTACCAGGCATAGCCGGCCCAACTGGCGAAAAAGATGGCCAGCGAGATCCAGTCGATCACTGAAAGGTGGGGCAGGGCATGCATCTGCGCATATTGCCATAGCCCATGGCGCTTGCGACATTGTGTAAACCCTTGTTGTCGGCGACAGGAACATTGATTTATGCTCAAAGTCATATTCGGGCCACATTGTCCGAAAACCGTTTCATTTTGCCGACGCGAAGCATTTTCAAGGCGGTCCATCAATGAACAGAATGCATCCGCTCACCCTGCGTTTCCATGATCCGGAAACCGAGCGTGCCTTCCTCCGGCAGCTATTGCCGCGCCTGCGTCTGCAAGGCCGGGCGGCGATTGTCGTTGGCGTTTTTGTGTACTTTGTCTATGGCGCGCTCGATCACCTTTTCGTGCCGCCCAATCAGCTCGGGCTGGTCTGGGTCATCCGCATGCTGGCCCTGGCCGTGCCGCTGGGGGTTCTGGTGCTGACCTTCACGCCATGGTTCGAGAAAGCCAACCAGTTCTTGCTCGCCCAGGTCGGGCTGTCGGCTTCGCTCGGCCTGATCGCCATGCTCTGGCACCTGCCCGTCGACAGCAGTGCCTACTACTACCCGGGGCTCATGCTGGCCACGTTTTATACCTATAACCTGATCGGCGCCCGCTTTATCCAGGCGCTCGGCATCAACGTATTCGTGCTGCTGCTCTACAACCTGCTGTTCGGTTTCGTGAGCGCCTATCCCGACCCGATGCTGCTCAGCCAGAATTTTTTCATGATCTCGGCCAACCTGATCGGCGGTGCCGCCGGCTACCTGGTCGAATACCAGCGGCGCCAGCTTTTTCTGCGCGAGGTGCAACTCGATCGGGAGCGTCGCCTGCATCTCCAGCGTTCGCTGCATGACCGGCTGACCGGCCTGCCCAATCGTGACCTGCTCGACGACCGGATGAATCAGGCGCTGGCGCTGGCCCGGCGGGATTCCGAGCGACACGCCGGGTTTTTTGTCGATCTCGACGGCTTCAAGAGTGTGAACGACACGCTCGGCCACGAAGTCGGCGACACGGTACTGCGGGAAATCGCCCGCCGCCTGGTTGCCGCGACGCGTGAAACGGACACCATTTCGCGCCTCGGCGGCGATGAATTCTTTCTGCTCGTGCAGGACATCGGCTCCTGCGACGCCGCCGCCCATCTTGCTGAAAAGCTGATCCGGATCATCGAGGAACCGGTCGCCGGTCTCCCCGATATGCCCCCGATCAGCGCCAGTATCGGCATCTGCCTGTTTCCCCAGATGGGGCTGGAAAGCACGCCCGAAGCCATCATCCGCTGCGCCGACCAGTCGATGTACCGGGCCAAGGCGGCCGGCAAACGGCGTTACCAGTTAGCCCAGTAAGCTGGCCGGCCAGGTTTGAATTCCTGTATCCTGCCAGCCTTTGAAAATCGCGGGGAACAGACATGGGACAGGCTAAAAATCGGGGTTCACAGGCAGAACGCATCGCTCAGGCGCAAGCCAAAATTGAGTCGACACGCCCGGAAAAGCTGGTCTGCAACGGCTGCGGCGGCGACGTGACGAGCATCAACCCGGTCAGCACGCGCGGCCTGCGCGGCATCGACGCGATCTGGGTCGGCCAGTGCGACTGCGGCCAGACCACCTTCGCCGCCTCCGGCGAGCCCAAAGCCGTCGAAGCCTTCTTCTTCGCCCTCAGCGAAAACACCGAACTGACCTTGGGCCGCCAGGACAAGGACGGCGCCGGGCACGAGACGGCCTGATCAGGATTTCATTTTTGGCCGTTTTTTACGTTTCACGTAGTAAACCGGGTTGACCGTGGCAGGTGCGCAATGTCGCGCCTGACGCCAACGAAAAAGAATTACTGCCGTCGGGTAGTCGAGCATCAGGTTGCGTACTGGGCAACCCCACTACCGAAAGACCAGTTTTCCTTTTTAACCTCGACCAGATTGATGAAGACATCTTCCGGCCGAACGCCCGCTTCCCGGTGGAGGCCATCAGCGATGGTCTTGTACAGAATTTTCTTCTGCTCCGTCGAACGCCCCTCATTGAGGGTGATCTGGATAAATACCAAGCCATCGCTTCGTTTTATCCCGAGATACGTGGGGTCATAGACGAAGTGGTCGTCGTCGTGCTCCGCCAGAACCTGAAAGTTATCGTGATCGGGGACGTTAATCGCAGCCTTCATTGAGTCGTAGACCACCTTGCCCAGCTTTTTGGCGTAGGAGGTGTCAGGATTCCTTTTGATGTCGATACGAACGAGGGGCATCACTCTCTCCTTTAAATGTGTGATCCGGTTAAATGCGTTTTCATGCTTGAGCGCCCATCAACAACGCCCAATTCATCGCATCTTGATGACGACTTTTCCCTTGGCATGCCCCAGGGAAAGGTACTCAAGTGCTTCCTTGGCTTGTGCGAAAGTGAACACCTTGTCGATCACCGGCCGGATGCGCTCGGTCTCGAGGAGTTTGCCGATTTCGCCGAGTTGGGCACCATCGGGACGGGCAAAGAGAAACGAGTAAGCGACATCCCGCTTTTTCGCCAGGCGCATGATCTTGCGGCTCATCAAACCGAAGACGAAGGTCAGGACGAAGTTGAGCCGTCGTGCCCGAGCGAATGCGGCGTCCAGCGGACCGACCAGGGAAACAATGACGCCACCAGGCTTGAGAATGCCGAGTGATTTCTCGATCGCATCGCCCCTGACCGTGCCGAGCACCGCGTCGTAGTCGCGCAGCACTTCCTCGAATGCCTGTTTCTTGTAGTCGACCACCTCGTCAGCGCCGAGGCTAAACACCAGGTCGACGTTGCCCGTACTGGTGGTCGTTCCCACCCTGGCGCCCAGGTGCTTGGCCAGCTGGATCGCAAAGGTGCCAATGCCGCCGGAGCCTGCCGGGATGAACACTTTCTGGCCGGCCCGAAGATTGGCCCGCTCCTTCAGCGCTTGCCAGGAGGTGAGCCCGACCATCGGGATCGATGCCGCCTGCACGAAATCCAGGTTGGCTGGTTTCAACGCGGCAAGGCGCTCCGGCACCACCGCGAATTCGGCGATGGCGCCGATACCCAGGTCGAAGATGTTGGCAAAGATGGCATCGCCCGGCTTGAAACGGGTCACGCCGCTGCCAACCTCAGTCACCACGCCGGCCAGATCACTGCCCAGCGTGGCGGGAAGCTCGAAATGGAGGACCGGTTTGAATATTCCCGTCACGATCATGTTGTCGACCGGATTTACGCTCGCCGCGTGGACTTGTACGAGTATTTCGTCGGCCTTCAGCGTCGGGCGCGGCACGTCGGCGAAGCCGATATCGGGCGACTTGCCATAGCGTTTGAAGGTGAGTGCTTTCATGGTTTGAGTTTTCATCTTTGGTCTTTCGTTTTTATCTGGGCGACTCAGTCGGCAAGGAAATCCAGCACCGCCGGCACGAAGGCCCGGTAATGCTGAAAGACGCCGCCGTGTCCGGAATCCGGATAGATCGTCAGCCGGGCATTCGGCAGACGGCGCGCCATGTCGGCCGAAAGACTGCTGGCCACCATGAGGTCGTGGTCGCCGTTGGCGACGAAAACAGGTTGCTTGATGACCGACAGGTCGTCGGGCGCGCTCAGCCCCGCCGTTTTGATGGCCTGCAATTGGGCGCGTCGGGCTTGCAGGGAAATAGGCTTGTCACGGCCCTCGGTCCGCTCCTTGAGCCGGGCAAAGTAATCTTTCGCGGCGCGCTTGCCCTCCGGGGTACGGGGGAAGAACAGGAAATTCCTGGGGTCACTCCATGTGAGCGCGGCCTTGAGGCAAGCAAGGGCGGCGACTCTGTTGATCTCGTCAATCCCGCCGCCACCTTTGGGCCCGGTTCCGGCAAGGATCATCCGACGCACGAGATCGGGCGCCTGCAAAGCCACCATTTGCGCGACGCCGCCGCCCAGGGAGAAGCCAAGAAGGTCGACCTGCCTGAATCCCAGGGCACGAATGAAGGCGATGGCATCCCGCCCCATTTCCTCGATGGTGGGCGGTACCGATCCACCCGAGGCACCGACGCCGCGATTGTCGAAGGCGATCACCCGACGCTGTGCGGCGATGCCGTCGATAATCCGCGGGTCCCAGTCATCGAGCACGGCCATCAGGTGGTGCAGAAAGATCACCGGCACGCCGGAATCGGGACCAAGTTCCCGATAGACAAAAGGCACGCCGCCCACGGCTATCGTTCGGGTCGGTACATTTTTCCATGTCACATTGCTCATCTATCAATTCTCCATGCGGGGTGGCTTGCTGGTCGCCAAGGTGTTACTATCAAATTGAAACTGAAGATACTACCAATTTGAAAGTAAGTCACTACCAAAACAGTATGAACGACAAAAATAATTGCAATCAGCCGTGCCCGATAGCGCGCAGCCTGAGTTTCGCGGGGGACGCCTGGAGCCTGTTGATCCTGCGCGACGCCCATGCCGGCCTGACGCGCTTCGACCAATTCCGGAAAAGTCTGGGCATCGCCCCGACGATGCTGACCCGACGGCTGGCGACGCTGACTGAAGAGGGATTACTGGAGAAACAGCGCTACTCGGAGCACCCGCCGCGCGAGGAATATCTGCTGACCGCGGCCGGCCGCGATTTTTTGCCGGTGCTCTTCATGATTGGCGCCTGGGGACGTCAATACCGGGGCGGTGGCAAGTTGGTTCAGTTTTTTGACGCTGAAACGGGAACCGAAATTAAAGCAGTGGCCGTGGATGAAGTCACCGGGGCGAAGATCGGTACGCGTCCGATACGCATGGTTGCGCCGGATGTGAGCTGACAGGTGATTTGGTAGACCGGATGGCTGCTGACGCTTAGCTGATGGCGGATGACGCTCTTTGCGTAGAAAGCTACGCCTCAGTCAGTAATCTGCGACTTTGCTTATGCTGCTACCGAGATCACCCGATGGCAGCAAAGACGGCAACAATATGCAAGAAACTGCCGTTTTCTCAACTCAGCCAGAGCTTCTTCCAGCCCTCATGGCCGAGGCGTTCCATCGTCTCGATGTTGCGCTCGAAAATCGCTTCGGCATCGGGGAAGGCTGCGACGGCGCGGTCGATGCTGCTTTCGCGGAGCAGGTGCAGGGTCGGATAGGGGGAGCGGTTGGTGAAATTGGCGATGTCGTCCGGCTCGCTACCGGCAAACTCGTATTGCGGGTGCAGGCTGGCGATCTGGAAAACGCCTTCGTAACCGAGGTTGCGGATCAGCGCATCGACTTCGCCGAGGAAAAAATGGAAGTCGAGAAAATCGGTCATCGCCAGCGGGTGGATGAGCAGCGTCGTATCCAGCTTCGCCGGGTCGGTTTCGACCATCAGCGCCAGTTCATGTTCCAGTTCGGCCAGTAGTTCGTCTGGCGTGGTCGCTGCGGTCAGGGCGTAGCGGACCTGTTTCTTGACGAAGACGCTTTTGGCAAAAGGGCAGAGGTTGAGGCCGATGACGGCGCGTTCCAGCCAGACTTTCGTGCTGGCAATGATTTCCTCGCCGGCTGCGGTGTCGGGGTAGGGTTGGAGAAGCTGGGTCATGGCGTACCTTGGGTGCGTTGAGGCGACGCTGACGCCGCTCGGGTATTTCAAAATTGGGCAAAATTTCCGGTTGACCGTGGGATTCGGGAAAAACCTGGCCGTGAATTTGTCCGGCTATTTTTTCAGGGGTTGGACCGAGATTTTCGGCCCGCTGGGCGGTTCGGCCTTGGGGGCCGGCGCCGGTTGCGGATGAACGTGGAGACGTTGCGGATAGACCGGTACGCCGACGGGGGCGTAAACCGGCTGCGGACTGGTCAGATTGCGGCATTCCGCCTCCATCTGGGCGCGCTGGCTCGCTTCCAGAACCATCGACTCGATGTTGCGCAGGCATTCGTCGGTGTTGCCATATTGACGGGGGGCGCGACTGGCCGTGTTTTGCTGGCGCTGGCTGACAACCCGCGCCTCCCGGTCCGCCGCTTCTTCGGCGCGCTGCACGGCTTCGCGTTTCTCGACGTAAGTGCGCATGCGCTCGACATCCTGCTGGGCTGACCGGCGCGAGGCTTCGGAAACAGGTTCGTCCGGGCGCACGGTTACCGTGCCGCTACCTGTCGGGCAGGGAACGTTGGTTATCTCGGTCTTGCCATTGGCCAGGCGGCATTTGTAGATTTCCGCACTGGCCGGGGCTGTCAGCGAGATGAGGGCAGCGGTGGCGATGAATATTCTCAACATCGTGCAATTATTCACCAAAAATGCATCTGGTGCGTGGCGACGAGGGCTCTCCGCCGGTATTCTGCCTTGCTGATGCAATGCAGCTATTTATTTGTATTATTTGAATAAAATGACAAAAATGTTTTGCGTGGCGGCTGGTTTTTGCTTTTAATAAAATCGGCTAAAATGCCAGCCTGTACATGCGGCTTGCATGTGCCGGCGCTGGCAACAATACAAGGAAAATTGGCGGGATGAATTTGGGCAGGCTGAAACAGTTGAATGCTGCGCTTTGCCTGACCTTTTTCGCCGGGGCGGTGCTGGCCGAATCGGCGGTTGATCTGACTGAGCTGTCGTTGGAGCAACTGATGCTCCGCGAGGCCGCCCCGGTGGCGCAAATTGCCCAGCAAATCAGCGATTCCCCTTCCGCCGTCAGCATCGTTACCGCGGCCGATATTCGCGCCTACGGCTATCGCACGCTGGCTGACGTGATCAACAGCATGCGCGGTCTCTACACCACCTATGATCGTCGCTATCAATACATGGGCGGTCGCGGTTTCGGTGCTGCCGAGGACTACGCCGGGCGGATCATGCTGTTGATCGACGGCTACGCGACACAGGACAGCCTGTTCAACCAGGCCTACATCGACGAATCCGGCCTGCTTGACCTCGAACTCGTCGAACGCGTCGAATACGTCCCGGGCACCGGTTCGGTCACCTATGGCAACAACGCCATGCTCGGCATCATTAACGTGGTGACCAAAAAGGGACGCGATTTCAATGCTGCCCAGTTGTCCGGCGAGGTCTCCAGCCATGGCGGGCAAAAGCAGCGGGCGACTTACGGCAAGCGTTTCGACAACGGCGCCGATCTCCTGCTGTCGGTCTCGGCGCTCGACGTCAAGGGCCGCAACCTGTATTTCCCGGCCTACGATACGCCGGGCACAAACAACGGCATCGCCGACAACCTCGATAGCGAGACCAACAAGCGGGTTTTCGGCAAGTTTTCCTACCAGGGCCTGACCGTTGAAGGCGGCTATGTCGACCGCAAGAAGATGCTGCCGACCAACCCCAGCGAATCGACGACATTCAACACGCCATTTTCGGTGCGCGACGAAAACGCTTTCCTCAATCTCGCCTACCAAACGACCCTGGCTTCCACGCTGAGTTCGCAGTCCCGCTTCTATTCCGGCCACTATGCCTACGATTCATGGCGGGAGTTTCCCGACTACCTCATCGACAACGAAAAGTACGGGCGGCGCGAATACCATGGCCAGTGGTGGGGCATCGACCAGAAATTTGTCGGCAACTGGTTTATCGACCACACGATGGTCTTCGGCTTTGAATTCCGCAACGATTATCGCCAGCAGTTCCGGCGGACGTATTTGTCGCCCGAAAAAGCCGTCGTCGAGGTGTTCAGCGATTCGCTGTCGCGGCGCACGGGCAGTTTCTACCTGACCGACGAGTACTGGATCAACGAACACTGGTCGCTCAACGTCGGGGTGCGCTACGACGATGCCAGCGATCTGGCCGGCAACTGGAGCCCGCGTCTGGCGGTGATCTACAAGCCGACCGTGCAGACCACCCTGAAGGCTTCCTACAGCGAAGCCTTCCGCATGCCGCATGCCTACGAGCGTTTTTCCTACGACGGGAGCGCCGTGCCCGAATATGTAGCAGCCAGCGAACTGGCGCTGCAGCACGAATTCACCCGCAACATGCGCCTGACGGCTTCGTTGTACAACTACGACCGAAGCAGCCTGCTGATCTACAACGATGCGCTCGGCGACTATGTGCCCGAAGGCAACAGCCGCACCCAGGGGCTGGAAGTCGAGCTTGAGCGCATGTGGGAAAACGGCATTCGTTCGCGTGGCAGCCTGGCCTGGCAAAACGCGCGCGACGTTTACGGGGCCGAAGCGGTCAATTCGCCGCATGTGCTGGGCAAGTTCAATCTGAGCTTTCCCATGTTCGACAATAGACTGCGCACCGGGCTTGAGGCGCAATACCTCGGTTCGCGGCTGACGCTGGAACGGCGGCGCCTGGCCGGCGTCGGGCTGGCCAACCTGACCTTCTCGAGCGGGCGCAAGTGGCATGGCCTGTCGGCCTCCTTCAGCATTCGCAACCTGTTTGACCGCGAGTACGAAGCCGTTTCGCCCTTCGACTGGCGTCCCGACAGTGGTCTGGCGCAGGACTCCCTGCGCATGGACGGCCGAACCTACTGGTTCCAGTTCAACGTCGATCTTTGAGGTTTTTGCACCGTTGTTTCCGGCGCGGCGCTATCTGGCGATAGTCGCGCTAAGAGGCCAGCGGGTCGCCTTCGGCCTCGGCCAGGCGGGCTGCCTCGACCTGTTCCTCGGGGGCGCCGATGCGTTCGAGCAGATTGCTGTGGCCGATGTGCAGCAGCGTTTCGATGGCTTGATAGTCGTCCGGCAGGGCGGGGTCGTTCCAGCCATTGGCCGAGTGGCGGGCCAGATCGACGGCAAGTTTGACGTTCCTGACATTCGCCGTTTCGGCATCGGCCGGGTTCAGTAGTGTACAGAGCAGGGGCGGCAGCCCCCAGTGAGTGATCAGTTCGACGGCGATGTCGTCGAGCGAGGCGCCAAAAACTTCCTCCTGGATCTGGCTGCTGCGCCGCCCCGGTTCGCTGGCCAGCCTTTCCTTGGCCCGGATGGCGAGGTTGGGGGCGAAGCACCACATGAGGATTTCGACCAGATCGTGGAGCAGCGCCGCCATGGTGATTTCATCGAAGCTGGCATTCTGGCGCAGCAAGGCCCAGTCGCGGGCCCATTGGGCAGCGACGCGGGAACGGGCGATGACCTTGAGCAGGCCGAGCATGGCCTTCGGGTAGCCCTTGAGCTGCTGCTCGAGGATGGGCGGATCCTGGATGCTGTTGTAGAAATTCTGCGTGCCGATCATCACCAGCGAACGCTCGATGGTCGTGATGTCCGCCGACTGGCGACGTGAGCGGTTGGCCTGCATGTATTGAAAAAGGCGCAGGGTCATGAGCGGATCGTGCCCGATGACGGCAGCCAGTTTGCGGGTATTGATCGTGTTTGCCGTTTCGCGCAGCCCGTCGAGTTGGTGCACCGTATGGCGCAGGACCGGGACCTCGATGGTCTTGAAGTGATCGACCCAGGGGGCGGCGCCCGGGAAGGGAAAGTCGATCATCAAGGTCATGGTCGTAAACCTTTCTTGGCTCAGGTGTTGAACAGCTGTTTCAGGAAATTTTCGACATAGGCCGGGCGCACCGGCTTGACGACATAGCCGCGGGCGCCGAGTCCGGCAGCCTGCTGGACGATGGCCCGCGAAGTGTCGCCGGTGACCATGACCACAGCAGTTTTCGGGCTGGCCTCGACAATCCTGGGCAGCGCTTCAAGGCCGCCGAGAATGGGCATGTTGACGTCGAGAAAGAGTACGGTCGGCTGGTGGGTCTTGGCGGCGCGGATGGCTTCCTCGCCATTCGCCGCCTGGGCGACGACCTGCAGGCCCAGTTCGCTGAGCAGGCCTTTGAGCAGCAGGCGGATCGAGCTGTTGTCGTCAACAATGACGACGGTCGGCTGCTGTTTGCCGGATGCTTTCGGGGGGCTGGCGCCAGCGGCTGTCGGTTGGGGCAGTGGTGCCTTTTTGGTTTCGGCCGGCCCGTTCGCTTCGGAAGCGCGATTGCGCATGTCGCAGACGGCGCGCAACTCGTCGATCACCTGTTTCTGGCCGAAGGGCTTGCGCAGGAAACCGGCGGCACCGGCATCGGCGGCCTTGGCTTCGAGACCCGGGGCTTCCGAGGCGGTGATGAAGAGGACGTCGATTTCGGGAAACAGCGAATTGATTTCGCGCAGGATGTCGAGGCCATCCCGACCCGGCAACAGGTAGTCGAGACAGACTAGTTCCGGCGCCAGCTTGCGGATGGCATCGATAACGCCATTGCCCTCTTCCAGCGCACCCACCACCGTGTAACCCTGGCTGGACAGCAGGGCGGTCAGCAGGTCTCGCATCGAGGCATTGTCATCAACAATCAGAATGCGCATTCAGAACTTCCCAGCAGTTTCGTTGAGTCCGGATTTCGTGCGATTCGGTCAAATCGCTTGCGACGCTTATGTTAGCCGCGAAATGGGCGAAATGGGCGAAATGGACAGAGACAAATCAAAACGCCTCCGGGTCGGAGGCGTTTTCGATTTTGGCCGATATTTCCGGTTGACCGTGGGAATCCCTTACAGAATCATCCCGGCGCCGACGGTGTTGTTATTGCTTTCATCGATGATGATGAAAGCGCCGGTGCCCCGGTTTTCCAGGTAGGGGTCGGCGAACAGCGGCTGGGCCAGCTTGAAAGTGACTTGCGCGATGTCGTTCATCGCCAGCTTTTCGGCCGGGACTTTTTCCAGCGTGTTGACGTCGAGGCGATGGTCGATGGCGGCCAGCTTGGCTTTCGAGTCGCGCGTTGTATGGCGGATCAGGTAGGTGCGGGCGCGGTCCATCGGCGCTTCGGCCATCCAGCAGACGGTGGCTTCGATCTGCTTTACTGCCGCCGGGACTTCGCTCGACTTGACGATCATGTCGCCGCGCGAGGTGTCGATTTCGTCGGCGAGCAGCAGGGTGATCGATTGTTCGCAGAAGGCTTCGCCGATATCGACGCCGCCGATTTGCACGGCTTTGACGGTCGACTCGCGGCCGGAGGGCAACACGGTAACGGCATCGCCGACCTTGATCGAACCGGCTTCGACGCGGCCCATGAAGCCGCGGTAGTCGTGCAGTTCCGGATTGGCCGAATCTTGCGGTCGACACACGTATTGGACCGGGAAGCGGAATTTCTCGGTGTGCTCGGTGTGCGCGGCCGGGGCGACTTCGAGCATTTCGAGCAGGGTCGGGCCGTCGTACCAGTTCAGCTTGTCGCCACGGTCCACGATCATGTCGCCGTTGAGCGCCGAGAGCGGGATGAAGCGGATGTCTTCGATGCCGACCTTGGCAGCAAATTCAAGGTATTCGCCCTTGATGCGCTCGTAGGTTTCCTGCGAGTAATCGGCTAGGTCCATCTTGTTGATGGCGACGATCAGGTGCGGAATGCCGACCAGTGAGGCCAGCTTCGAGTGGCGGCGGGTTTGCGTCAGAACGCCCTTGCGCGCATCGATCAGGATGATGGCGAGGTTGGCGGTCGAGGCGGCGGTGACCATGTTGCGGGTGTACTGCTCGTGGCCCGGCGCGTCGGCGATGATGTACTTGCGCGTCCCGGTGGAGAAGTAGCGGTAGGCGACGTCGATGGTGATGCCTTGCTCGCGCTCGGCCTGTAGGCCATCGGTGAGCAGCGAGAGGTCGACCGCACCCATGCCGCGTTTTTCCGAGGTCTTGGCGATGGCGCTCAGGGTGTCGGCGAGGATGGTCTTGGTGTCGAACAAGAGCCGCCCGATCAGCGTGCTCTTGCCGTCATCGACGCTGCCACAGGTCAAAAAGCGCAGCAGGCCGTGGTCTTCAACTTGGGCGGTCATCAGAAGTAACCCTCTTTCTTGCGTTGTTCCATGGAGGCGTCGCTGGTCTGGTCGTCCAGACGGGTAGCGCCGCGCTCGGTGATGGTGGTGGTGGCGGTTTCGAAAACGATCTTGCTGACGTCGTCGGCGTCCGATTCGACCGGGGCCGTGCAGGAAATGTCGCCGACGGTGCGGAAACGGACCTGCAGGTCGATGATCTCTTCACCCGGCTTGGACGGGTTGGCGACGCCGCCACCGACCAGCGGCACGTTGACCGGCACGATGGCGCCTTGGCGCATGGCGACCGGGCGGGTGTGGGCGAAGTAGATCGACGGCAGTTCGAGGCCTTCGCGTTCGATGTATTGCCAGACGTCCATTTCCGTCCAGTTCGAGATCGGGAAGGCGCGGATGTTCTCGCCCTTGTGGCTGCGCGCGTTGTACAGGCTCCACAGTTCCGGGCGCTGGTTCTTCGGGTCCCACTGACCGAATTCGTCGCGGAAGCTGAAGATGCGTTCCTTGGCGCGGGCCTTTTCTTCATCGCGACGGGCGCCGCCGATGCAGGCGTCGAAGCCGAATTCCTCGATGGCTTCGAGCAGCGTCACCGACTGATGCTTGTTGCGCGATTCGCCTTCGTGCTTCAAGACGACGGTGCCGCGGGCCATGGAATCTTCGACCGAACGGACGATCAGCCGCTCACCGAGTTCGGCGGCGCGCTTGTCGCGGAAGGCGACGACTTCCTTGTAATTGTGGCCGGTGTCGATGTGCATCAGCGGGAAGGGGAACTTGCCCGGGCGGAAGGCTTTTTCGGCCAGGCGCAGCATGCAGATCGAGTCCTTGCCGCCGGAAAACAGCAGCACCGGGTTGGAACACTGGCCGGCCACTTCGCGCATGATGTGGATGGCTTCGGCTTCGAGCCAGTCGAGATGAGAGAGGGTAGAGCGTTGGGTCATTGCTTGGGTAATCCGCGTGGATTGTCGAATGAGCGCCATTGTAGCAAGTCCTTAATATTCGATTAAGAACAAGTGCGCATCTTGTTATTTCAAATTGTTATAAAGATGGGCGCATATTGATTGAACATCCGTTTTGCATATTGGTCAGACAACATTACCCGTTTCCGTTCAGGAGAAAACCATGTCGCTCCGCCCCGCTATCGCCTTGAGTGCCTTGTCCATTGCCGTGCTGAGCGGCTGTGCCACTTCCATGTCCGGCCCGTCGGCCAGCGCCGAACTGCTCCCACGCTCGGGTAGCACGGTCAGCGGTACGATCAGTTTTTTCGAAACGGAGGGGCGCTTGCGCGTCGAGGCCAAGGTGGCCGGGCTGACGCCGGGCGAGCACGGCTTTCATGTGCACGAGGCGGGCGATTGCAGCGCACCGGACGCCAGCAGCGCCAAGGGCCATTTCAATCCGATGAGCAAGATGCACGGCCATCACGCCAGCGACGAGCATCACGGTGGTGACATGCCCAACCTGATCGCCAACGCGCAGGGTGAAGCGAAATACACGGCGGAAGTCCGCGGCCTGACGCTGAGTGGCGCGACCGGCGTGGTCGGGCGCAGCGTCGTGATCCATGCCGATCCGGACGACTACAAGTCGCAGCCGGCCGGCAATTCGGGCAAGCGGGTCGCCTGCGGGGTGATCGCGGCGCGTTGACGGATGCTGAAGGTTTTAAATTTGGCAAAAATTTCCGGTTGACCGTAATGACCGGATACGGGCAGCGGATCGGCCGGTATGCATCGCGGCCAGTGCCGGGCGTTGGGGCGTGTTCACAGTGACCCGCGCTGCCCGTTGCTTGCTGAGTAGGCGCTAATGGCTGCGAAATGTGTCGAAAATACTTACACGGCTAAAATTGCCAGCATCGTTTTCCGTTGTGCTGGTGGGTTTTCCAGACGCAGGCATCATGTTTGCTGAGTGTTCCGAACCGGCTTTGTAGCAGTCGAGGATGGTAGCGAACTGGAGACGAGAAGTTGATGATGGAAGCAGAAAACACGGGCGAGAAAATACTCACAATCCTGCTCGAAGCCCTGACCACGATTTCATATCTTCGAGGGAATGACGAGCGGGCGGCCAGCATCGCCGAATATGCCCTGGATCAATACGAAAGGGCCTTGCGCTATGCCGGGCATGCGGAGGGTGTTGGCGAGCTGCAATATTTGCCTGGTCTGTGTCCGGAGCAGCGCAATCACCATGCTCTCCGGCGCAGTAACGACAGGCGATCCATCAACTACGGCCCGCCCGCGGGACAGGCGGACCAAAGGCTCGGTGCGGAACGCCGAATGAATTCGGATCGCCGCAGCCAGTAGCTGACATACAGTTGAACAAAGCAGCATCAACAAAAAGCCGGCCGGCACCTGGGGAAAATGCATCGCCTGCGGCGTAATCGCGGCGCGCCGGGCATCCTCGGTATTTCAATTTTGGCCAAAATTTCCGGTTGACCGTAGCAACCGCTGCCTGGCGGATCATCAGTACCCAATCACCTTGAACTCGACCCGCCGATCCAGCGCATCGCTGGCATCGTCACGGCCGTTGCCGACCATGGTTTGCCGCGAGCCGACGCCGTTGGCGATCATCCGCTTGTCGAGCCCGGGCGAGGTCTGCGCCAGACGCGACTTGATGGTTTCGGCCCGGAGCAGCGACAGCCGTTCATTCAAGGGTTCCGGTCCCGTCGGGCTGGTGTGGCCGGTGATTTCCAGGCACTTGCCGCTATCGCCGGTGCGCCGGGCGATGGTTTTCAGCCAGCTCGAGTAGCTGCTGCTTAATGCCGCATTCGCCATGAAAGCCGTCGAGCCGGGGCGGAACAGGAACTTGACGGCCAGCCGCTGGTGTTCGAGGCCATAGTCGACGACCTTGGCAAAGGCCGCTTCAGCCGGCTGCCGGCGGCCGAGTTTCCAGTTGGCGAGATAGATGCCGTTGTGCACGCGAAACTGGTCGCCGGTCGGCATGGCCAGGGCGCTGGTGTAAAAGTCGAGGGCTTCGCGGTAGCGGCCGGCCTCGTAGGCTTCGATGCCTTCGGCGACGACCGAGGCGGCCAGAATGCGGTCGAGGTAGAGCGGATTGATCGGGTCGCCGGCCTTGGTGCCCTGGCAGGTCTTGATGTAGCCCTCGGTCGCCGGGTCCTCCGACCAGGCAGGAGCATCGCGGAAGAAGGCCAGCGGTGTCGGGTCTACGCCTTCCGGCAAGGCAAAGGCCAGGCCCTTGCTGACCAGCTTGCCCGTGCGCAGATCGGCCAGCGCGAAGCAGATACGGTAGGCCTCGCGGCTACCCGCCGTCTTGCGCTGGGCATTGACCCCCGTGAAGGTGCCGATCAGGACCAGCGGGCTGCGCGCCACATTCGCCGACGAAAAGGCCTGCACGTCGAACTGCGGGTAGCGCTCATGCATCAGATCGGTCAGCCGCCGGCCCATCGAACGCGTCGTTACCGACTGGGCGCCGGTCATGCCATCGATCAGCGGGTCGATCACCAGCGCGTATTTTTGCTGGGCCGGGGTGCCGGCCGGTGGCAGTTTGGCATTGGTGAACAAGGCTGTGGCGGCGCTCAATACCGCCTGGTCGTAAGGCTGGGCCGGCGGTGGGGCTGGCGCGGCGGCAGATGGCGGCGGGCTGGCCGCGGCCGGCGGGGATGACATGGAAGAGGCGGTAGCCGACGGCGTCGACGAAGCGCTGAATTCCTTGAGACTGTCGCAGCCGGCGATCAGCAGCAAGGCAGCGAAAACCGCAGAGCACAAGGCTGAACGCGAAAGGCGGGGAGATTGCTTGTTCATTGTCGGCACTCCTTGTCGAATCTGGATTGGCTGGCCTCGGAAAGCGTTTCGCCGAGCTGGATGCGGGCCAGCAGATCGGCGCAGCGGGCGCTGGATAGCCGGGTCGAATCGCTCCGCTTGATGGCGGTGGAAGGCTCAGGCTGGGTTCTGCTGCGCGACAGAAGCGTCGTCGAGGCCGCCAATGCGGCACGCGAGTCGCGGGAAACTTCCGGCCGGACGCTTGCCGTTGGCGGGGAAGGGGCGGCCGGAACGACGGCGGGAGCAGCCGGCAGCGCGCTTCGCTCCGGTTGCCGACTGGCAGATTCCGGGAGCGGGGGCGCGGGAGCGGGTTGCTGGCGCGACGACAGACCGATGAAAGCAGCCGCGCCCGCCAGCAGTACGCCACCGGCCAGCGCCCACAGTGGCCAGCGCGCGCTGGCACCATGCGTCGCCGGCTTGGCCCGGCCGGGTAAATCGGTCGTGTTGTAGGGCGGGTCAGGATCGTGTGCTGCATCGGTTTTCCCGGTCGGGAGGCTGGCCGACGATGGGCTGTCAACGGCACTCACCACCGGCTTGCCCAGCAGATGCTCAAGGTCCGACAGCAGCATGCGCAGGCCATCGAAATCCGGCGAGCCGTCCCAACCAGTCAGATCGGCCGCCTGAATTTCGCGGAAACCGGCCGGCGGGCGAACATTCTCGATCAGCACCGGCACCAGCTTGCCATGCCGGCGTCCCTCGGTGGCCTCCTCGTAAACCCATTCGCTTTCAATTGATTTGGCCGACCACAAAACCACCATGCAGCGCATGTCTTCCAGCGCATGCTCAAGCACGCTGCGCCAAGTTTCCCCGGCCGGAATCCGCCGGTCCCACCACACGCTCCAGCCGGCCGAACCAAGCGCCTCGGCAACCCGCCGCGCCGTCTCCCGGTCACGCTCGGTATAGCTCAGGAATATATCGGTCATTTCCTCCCCCGCTGAGGCCAGAAAAACCGGAAAACCCGTCGATTCGCAACGCCGCTCAATCGGTGGGTAGCCAAGGACTCGACGCCAGCAAACCGGCCAACCTCAGCTAGTCGACCGCGGAAATAATATTCCGTTCAATTAAAAGGAGGGGAGGCGTTAGGGGCGGGTTTGTTCAAGAGCACTGCGAAGTTAGAAATGCAGAAGGGCTGTCTGAACGTCTCTGAATCGGCCAAAGCTGCGATCTATTAGGAGAGCCGCCGATGGCAGCTTTACACAAAATTCCGGACACGCTCCTCACGAAGTTTGTAGCTGAAGAGTAGTTTTAGCCGTTCCTGTAGCCAAAGCGACGGTGTTGCACTGGCAACGTAAATTTCGTCATCGCTTGGTTCGAAATTTACGTCGTGCCGCCTTGCGCATTAGTATTTTCGCTCGAGGTGAATCGCCCGAGACTTCCTTCTGCCCGTACTCAATTTGCTCTCGAATCTTAGACGCACAGTTGTGAACGACCATATTCATAGCGACCAAATCAGCATTTTCTGTTTCCAGGCAAAGTTCTGCGACCATCATTGATAAGGACGCTGTCGCGTAGTTTGTTGCCATCTCACACCCATAGGCCGGAGGGACGTCAGTGCCATCGATTCCACCTGGACCAAGGCTAATTCGTGTGAGAGTAGCGAGAGCGCCGCCGTGAACTGTGCTGTTCGCCTGTTGGTATCCGCGACGCAAGATTTCTAGTCCAACATGACTCTCCAGGTCTCGGAATGTGGTCTTGCTACGACCAAGCTCAACGGACGCCCATCCGTAGTCACTGGCAAAGGCTTTTCCGAACTCATTAGCCATTGCGGACTTCTGCTTTCGTAGGTCGCGAATATAGCGATCAAGATGAGCGTTATTGGCACTAGCGGTGCCACTAGCCTTGTCGACCTCAAGAAGCCGTAGCTCTTCAACCCAGTGATGCGACAGGTACATCTGTGAACACCTATCAGATCGCCTAGACAGAAACATTGCAACGACGCAAATCTCATGAAGTGAACGCCACCTCGCCAGTGCGCCATCGGCATAGCCGGCTCGTACTAGCGTAATAATTTCGCCAACAATCTCATACGCCCGCGTAACAAGCCTGCTCAATGCGAATGCAGTGTTTGGATTGGCATAGGCGCCGCTGTGAAGTTCCATGGCGACGCAATTCCATTCCAGCACCATGTGTCTCAGAAAGTCCAACTGCTCGATGGCTGTACCCCAAATGCGCTGAACTGTATTCGCGCGATCTGAATGTGCTTTCCTCAGATGAAGCGTGTGCTCGAGGGCTTGGTCCGATATGTGATCGCCGATAATCTCAGCCACTCTAGCCAGCACATCAGGGACGGCCTTTGAAATAGCCTCAACTAGGTTGTCCTCAATATCCGGCATCGATTCAATTAGCTCATCGAAGAGTCGCTGCGCTGTCGCTTGAATTTCCTCTTCGGTTTCTCCAAGTGCGCATGGTGGATCTAGATCAAGTTGGAGTAAGTTTCCTTCCGCATTAAGGATTGCGGTCGTCAAGCGGTGAATCTCAAGTTCTGGGAGGCTCAGGTCTAGCCGCTTTGCAGCTTTGACAAGCATCCATGGGAGCAATTGTTCTCGCGAGGTGACCTGCGCTAAACACTGATCGAGTGCATCCTGTATCACGCTTGGTTTCTGCACTGGCGCCCCTCCCGTCTGGAGTTGTTTAGTTAGTACTCCTGAATATAACGGATGGCACTACGGAAAGTGATAGGTTGCTGCCGTTAGCCGCTGTTCTGCTGAATGGCGACTTTGGCCGATTCTCCGACATGGCGCCACCATTCATTGAGAAGACTGGCAGCAGCAAATTCCTCACCTCGCGACTTGATCTCGGAGGATTGATTTCACCGAAAAGAAAGACGCCGCTTGCCTTTGAGAGTGCCCGGCGCGCATCCAGTCGGACTGCCCTGTTCGAAACAGATCACCTTGATCGGTGGAACTCCGAAACCAGGACTTTTGCCTTGAGTAGCATGATGTCTTTCAGCATGCGTATTTTTCGGCCATGTTCCTGATGCGCCAGATCGTAGATTTGCTTTTTCAGCGTTTCATCGCAGCCTTCAGGAAAACTCAGGGACCATTGCGTGAAATAGGCGTCATAGCCATTAATTGTCTTGATCAGCTCGAACCTGAGTTTTTCCCGGGTTTTCGGCGGGATGGGCGCCAGTATTTCTTCAATGTCGGCATCGTAGTCATGGTTTCGCTGATTGTTCGCAATGGGAAATTCGATGATCTGACTCATGGGGCATTCACCTGTTCATTGATTCAAGAAAGAGGCCTCTTGGTATCTTCCCGGCATGGCAATTGATCTGCAGCGTTATCCGCTCCAATTCGCGCCTGCCTGCGGTCACGAAATCGTTTCGAGCAGGACAGTGCGTGCTTTGGTGATGCGGACGAACTGTTCATGACTTCCCCCGACGTCGGGATGCGCTTTCTGGGCGAGCCGTCTGTAGGCGGTGTTGACCTGGCGTCGTTCGAGCTTTCCGCTGGCCGGCAGGTTCAGTGCCTCGCGATGTTCGCGTTCGTCCACGGGTTGGCGCTTGCCGTGGTGTCTGCCTTGCCGGCCGAAGAAGTGGGCAAATTCCTCGTTCATTCGCTCCTGGGCGGCACGGCGCAGGTTGATTGATTCCCGTTTCAAGGCCGCCTGGTCGTCCTGCCAACGCTGGCGTGACATGACGATGCAGGCCGCAAAGCTGATTCGGCCGCGGGTCTCGAGTTCGTCGAAATCGAATGGCCCGACCATATCGAAGGGTTCTTCCAGCCATGCTGTTCGGCCACCGGGGACGATCTCGACCCGGCCGAGCGTGGCCGTGGTGACCACGCCGAGCCCACCATTCCAGATGACCCATTCGTCGTCCCATGCAGCGGAACAGGTGTCATGCATGCCTTGCCTCCCGGACGTGAGGGGCGCGGTTTCGACAGGGCCGCGGGCGCCGGCTGTCCGACGCGGTGCGCGAGGTGGCAAGGGATGTGGGTTGAATTGAAGGGAACACGACAAGAATCGCCCGTTTGAACGCTGTTCCCAACGGGAATGCAAATAGCGCACCAAGAATTGCCTGAGTCGTCAGGCCAGACTCCATATTCAAGGCTGCGGAGATTTCAATTTTGGTCAAATTTTCCGGTTGACCGTAGCAATCGCCTTTTGCCGGTAGTTCAGCCGGCTATTTTCGTCGGCACGGCTTGCCTTCGTATTGGTGCCGATGAACCGCGTATTCCCGGCCGTTCCAGCGCGCTACCGGGAAGCAGAAGCCGGGGCCGCCGATTTCGAGGTCGGGCCAGTCGCCGGCGCCTTTGGTGTTGAGAATGCTGAGCATGCCGGTGCCGTTGGTCATCAGCTTCCAGCCGCCGTTCGGCTGTTTGCTGACCAGGCAGTAGCCGGCGCCGGTGTTGCCGTAGCAGAAGGTGCCGCCCTCGGTAATGATGGCTTCGGGCAGGCCGTCGCCGTTGAGGTCGCGGACATCCTCGATGGCGCCCGGGGTGTAACTGAGCGAGGGGTCGTCGCAGGCTTGCCAGCGCTTGCCCTTGAGCTTGAAGCCGGCGGCCTTGAAGGCGGCAGCCTGGTCGGCTGACGACAGCTTTTCCGGCGCGCCGAGGGCGGTGGTGCAGGTAAATGTCAGGAGGACGCTGGCGATCAGGATATTCGTTTTCATCGGACACCTTCTTTTACGCTTCGGCGATTCACAGTGTTTTCAAATACTCAATCAGGGCATCCTTTTCGCTGGCTGACAGGCCGGTGCCGAACTCGTGCCCCTGATTGCCGCCGCCCTTGCTGGCGGTGTCGAATTTGGTGCCGACGCGCCGGGCTTCCGGCGTGTCGGTGACGAAGCCGACGTTCTTCTGGTCATAAACGTCGTAGCCGCGCCAGAATACTTTCGGGCGTTTGGTCGCTGGTTCGAGCAGGTCGCGCAGGGTGGGCACCGAGCCGTTGTGCAGGTAGGGGGCGCGCAGCCAGAGGCCGTCGAGGTAGGGGATGTGGTAGCCGGGCAGGTCTTCCTCGACCAGCCCTTTGCGCTCCAGCCCCATTTCCTTGACGACCTGGTTGGCCTTGATCGCGGCGCCCTTGTTCCAGGTGTCGAGGCGGCCGCGGTCGGTGCCGACATCGGCCAGCGGCAGCGATGTGCCGGTCTTGTCGCTGGCGTGGCAGGTGGCACAGTGGGTGTTGAACAGCACTATGCCGCTGGCTGCCTTGGCCTGGTCGATGGGGAAGGGGTAGTTCGGCGGCTGGAGTTGGGAGAGGTAGGCTTTGAGCCACTCGACCTGCTCCATGAAACGGGCGTTGTTCTTGGGCGGGGCGCCGAGCACGCCGAGCGCCGAATCGATGACCACCGAATGGACGTCATGGGTGTCGGCGGCGTAGTTCGGGCGGCTGCCCTTGGCCGGGTCATACTTTTTCAGGTTCCACACGGCGGGCATGTCGGCCGGGCCGAAGTAGTCGTCCATCGGCGCCTTGATCATGAAATAGCGGGTCAGGTTCATGCCGTCGTCGCGGCCGCGGCCCCATTCCGGGAAGTCCGGGCGGTAGAGCCAGGCGAATTGCGCCTCCCGTTCGAGCAGGCGCTTTTTGGTGATCGGGATGATCAGGAAACGGTAGAGCAGCTGGTCGATCCAGTCGAGATGGGTGACGCGGTTGATCTCGGCCATCAGGATGTCGGCGTTGAAGCGCGGGTCCTTGGCGCAGTCGATGAGCAGGCGGAAGAAGGCCTGGACGTTGGTCGTGTGGCCCGAACCGCCGACGACGAAGACCGGGTTGGAATCCGGTGAAACGCGATAGGTCGTGGTGTGGCAGACGGCGCAGTTGTTGGCGACGCGCGGGAAGCCGATGGTGGTTTTGGTGAAGCCGACCGGCAGTTCGCGGCCCATTTCCCACGGCACGCCGAGTGCCGCGTAGCCGCCGGGGACGACCTTGCCGTCTTCCTGGAACTTCTCGGGAAAGACCCGCGGCAGTACGTAGAAAATCCAGTACGGGATGCCGGAATCCTGCTCGGCGCCGATCGAGCCGTATTTGAAGCGCATGTCGGGCGTGGCGGTCACCCAGTCCGGTTGTGGATATTCGCGGAAGCCGCGGTCGTAGCCGATCATGCCGCCGATGACGGCGAGGGTGGCGAGGCCGAGGGCGGCGTATTTGAGCCAGGTTTTGCAGGAACAGTTGCTCATGATGGTGCCTCTCAGAATGTCTTGAGGAACTCGACCAGCGCGGCCTTTTCGCCGGCGCTCAGTTCGGTGCCGTAAGCCTTGCCCTCGTGGCCGCCGTTGCCGTTGCCGGGCACGGTGGTGTCGAGGCGGAAGAATTTCTTGCCGCCGGCTTCGGTGACGTTCGAGACGAAGCCGACTTTCACCGGGTCATAAACGTCGTTGCCGCGGTAGAAGGCTTTCGGGCGCTTGGCCGCCGGTTCGAGCAGGTCGCGCAGGCTGGGCACCGAGCCGTTGTGCAGGTAGGGCGCGCGCAACCAGAGACCGTCGAGCGGCATGTTGGCGTAGCCGTGGGTTTTCTGGAAATGCGTGAAGCGCCAAGGGTAGCCGGCGTAGAGCGTGGCCTGGTTCACCGCCAGCGTGTAGGTGTAGGAATCGAGCCGGCGGCGGTCGGTGCCGATTTTGGCCAGCGGCTCGACGGTGCCGACGTATTCGCCCGTGAAGTCGCTGCCCGAGGCGCCGTGGCAGGCCGCGCAATGCTTCTGGTAGATCGGCGCGCCCTGGGCGGCAATCCCACGGTCAACCGGAAAAAAGTCCGAAAAACGAAGTGGCTCGGCCTCCCTGATCCACGCTTCGACGCGCTTGATGCGCTGGATGTCGATGGTCGGCGGCGTCGTGCCGGTGCCGAAGGCAGCGCTCTTGTTGCGTTCCTCGACCGTCGTGTTGTTGCCGTCCCAGTGCAACTGCATTTCCTTCGGCTCCATGCGCTGACGCTGGCGCCAGATGGAGGGGAAATCGGCCGGGGCGTCGAATTCCTTCGGGTCGAGCAAATGCATCGGCCAGTTGAAAATGACCTTGGCCGAATTGAAGGTATCGACCCGGCCCGGTCCCCATTCGTGCTGCTTGAACACCCAGTCGAAACGCCCGGCCAGCGCCAGCACCCGGTCACGCATGATGGCGATGGCGATGGGGTAGACCAGATAGCGGTCGAGCAGGTCGAGGTTGGCGCCCTGTTTCTCGATCTCGGGCAGGATGAATTCCTTCGAGAACTTCGGATCGGCGGCGCAGCGGAAGAAGAATTCCTCGAAAGCCTTCATGTTGAAGGTAGCCGCCGGCATGCCGAGGACGATGGTAGCCGGCTGGTCGGCTGCGGTGCGCACGGTGCTGACATGGCAGACGGCGCAATTGACGAAAACGCGGTCAATGCCCTGGAAACGGCGCTGCGAGGTGCCGACCGGCAGATCGCGGTCGCTGCCGTCGGGCTTCTTTTCATAGACCATGCCGAGCGACTGGTAGCCCTTGCCCGGCAGGTATTGCGGGCAGACTTCGGGTAGCGCCTTCCAGATCCAGTAGGGAAAGCCCATTTCATGCTCGCCGCCGGTCGAGCCGTATTTGAAATGCTCGGTCGGGCTGGCGTAATCGACCGGGATGTCCTCGGTGAAGCGCTTGAGGAACAGCAGGCCGATGAAGCCGGGGATGATGACGGTGATGACCAGAAGAATCAGGAAGCGGCGCTTCCAGGGGCTGGGGGTTTGTTTTAGCTCTTCGTTCATGGTGCTCCCCTTGGTTTGTTGGCGTTATGGCGTTGTGGGCAGACAAGGGCGCAGGGCTTCATAGCCACCGGCCAGCATTTCGTTGAGGTTGGGCGGCCGGCCGGTTTCAGCGCGCAGCCAGTCGCCGACCTGGGTGAGCAGGGTCTTGCGGGCGGCGCTGTTGCGCCAGCGGTCGCTGTGGGTGGCGAAGGCCGGCAGCATGCTTTCCGGCGGCATCGGCGTCTTGTCGCGCTGCTCGGGTGGCAGATCGGCCATGGCCAGCCGGACGTAGAGGCGCGGCGCACATTGGCGCAGACGGGCCGCCACCTGCGTGCCATTGCCGGCCAGGAAATTGGGCGGGAAGGTTTCGGCTGTCTGGTGGCAGGTCGCGCAGTAGGGGTAGAAGGCCTGCAATGCGGGTTCGATCGGGGCGCTTACGAGGTTGCCCAGCGCTGCCGAGGGCACTTCCAGACGCGGTGCGGGCAGGTTCTGTGCGGCTTGGCAGCAAGGCTTTGGCGTTGGGGCGCCGAGTTCGGCGAGCAGCGCGGCCAGCAGGTTTTCCCGGGGGATGGCGCGTGCGGCGAACAGTGACTCGCCTTGCGGGCTGTCGGCCAGTCGCGTCATGGCGCGCTCGATGGCGGCGAAATCCTGGCGGATATCGAGCACGGCCTCGCCAACGGCGGGATCGCTGGCGTTGCGGCGAAATGTCAGGCGGCCAAGGGCGTGACCATCGGCGCTGTGCGGACTTTGCTGGCCTAGGCGCAGCGTGAAGCTTGCCTCATTCGCTGTCGCTGGCCCATTCGGCACCAGATCGAGGTTGCTCAGGGCGGTGCCGCCGGGCAGGGTGAGGCGGGTCAGTTGTCCGCTGTTCGGGCGGCCGGCGCTCAGATTCACGGTGCCGGTCAGGTTCGGCCCGGGGCTCGACGCACAGTTCACCGACCAGCGCGAGGCCGGGGTATTGGCGCTGATCCGGCAGGGCGTGCTCAGTTGCGTCGTGGCGATGTCTGGTAGCCGGGCGAGGGCGGCTTCGAGTTGCCGGCGTTCGGGGGCGGAGACGAATTCGGCGAGGCCGGCGACGAGTGTCGTGAGCGCACCCGGTGCCTCGGCTTGCCAGATTTCCCGAGGCGGGCGCGGGGCCAGCGGTTCAAAACGGGCCGCAACGTGGGAATGGGTGATGCGGGCGGCTGGCTCGGCAGGCCAGTCGGCGACGTTCTGTAGCGGGTTGCGGTTCGGGATGTCCGGATTGCCGACGGCCAGCCCGCCGGGCCAGCGCCGCCGGGCTTCATTGCGTAGCGGGTTCGCTACCGTCTGATTGAAGTTCGCATCGGGCGCCCAGCTCTGGCCGCCGGACAGGGCATGGCGCAGCGCGGCGGTGAACAGCCCGGCCCGGCAGCGTCTGGCGGGCAACTCGTTGTCGCCACAGCCTTCACGCCACAGCTTCTGGCTCAGGGCGAAGCCGTTGGCGCGCTCGGTGGCGTTGTCGATGGCGTAGGGAATGTCGATGCCGCGGTCGACCGGGATGCCGTAGAAGCGCCTGCCGCTGGCAGCGAGCAGGGCGGCAACCTGCGGATTGGCATTGGTTTCATCCCACAGGGCGCGCGAGAAAATGGGCGAGCCGTTCTGGTGGCAGGCGAAACAGAGGTTGCGGTTGGCGTAGAAGACCTGCGGCTGGCCGCCGGCCCGGTAATCCTTGACGAGCTGGAATTCGAAACGCCCGGCCGCTTCGTTGTAGCTGATCACTTCGAGGACGGCAGATTTCTCCTGATAGCCGAGGTAGAGGCGGTCCTTGAGGAAAAATTTCGAATTCGGGCCATTTTCCGAGTCGACCGTGACAACCACGCGCGGAAAGGCGAAATAGTCCGGCGCCGCTGCCGTCCGTTGCAGCGAGCGGCCGAGCGGAATCAGGACGCGCTTGACCGGCGGCAGGGCGCTGCCGGGATCGGCTATCAGCTCGGCGTCGAGGCGGGCAAGCAGGGCGGTGAAGGGAAAGGGCTGTTCGATGGCGCTCTGGCCGTTGCGCGCCACGGCAAAAAGCTGGTCGAACAGGGAGCGGCCGACGGGGGGCAGATCTTCGCCGGGCACGGCCGGGTCGATGACCCAGGTCGGCGCCGGGCGGGTCGTTTCAGCCGCTGCCCACATCACCGCTCCCGGTCCGCAGGCCAAGCCGAGCAGACTGGCCAGCAGGGCGTTGCGCAGGTTCATGGCAGGCTTCCATGACCAGCTCACGGATCACGGTTTGGCGGCGGTGACGGCAGCTTGTCGCCGCTGAGTGCCCGGCCAGCAGTCTTGCTGAACCTCTCCGGTCTTGACGAATTCCTCGCGCGCCTTGTCGTCGGTGGCCTTGTCGTAGAGCGTGAAGTTGAGGGCGAAAGCCTTGTCGAGGTAGGCGCGGCCGAGGTAGAGGCCGGGACGGATCATGCGGATTTCGTCGCGCACCTTGAGGCCGCGGCGGCCGGCGAGGTAGTCCGGACTTTCCTGATAGCCGGGGATTTCATCGGTGAAAAAGTAGTCGATGATGATCGACTCGCGCCGCGCGTCGAGCAGGCTCTGGCCGCAGTAGAGCTTGGCCGGGAAGAGCAGCCAGGTTTCCTTGCCGCCGTAGTTCATCTTCTTCGGCTCGCCCTCGACCAGCCCGATCTTTTTCAGCACCGACAGGTCTTCGATGCGGTTGCGCAGCACGCGTTCGTCGCGGAAGAACACCTTGCCGCGCCACAGCGCTTCGCCGACATCCTCGATAACCAGACCCTTGAGATGGAGCAGCGTGCCGGTAAAGCCGCCGACCAGTTCACTGAGCCGGAACTTGCCGCTTTCGCCGCGCGGCAACAGGATACGGCCGTCGAAGGCGCCGTCCGGGATGGGGCCGGCGGCGAGGCGGCCGTAGAGCTGGTCGAGCTGTTCCTGATCGAGTTTGGCCAGATAGTCCGGGGTGATTTTGGCCAGTTCGGCCGGCGGAATCGGGTATTTGTAATCGACCTGGGCGAGGTCCATCTTCGACTGGTAGCCCTTGTCGTAGGGCGCGTAGCCGATGTTGGGCGGCTCCGGCTTGGTGCATGCCGTGATGGCCAGGGCGGCGACGGTGAGCAGAGCGGTTTTTGTCAGTGTCATGATCATCTCCCCCTTGCTCACATCGTGGCCAGGAAGGCAGTCAGCGCCTTCTTGTCGGCTTCGGAAAGGTCCTCGCCGAAACGGTGGCCCTCGTTTTCGATTTCCTGTGTGCAGGTCTCGTAATTGGCACTGAGGAAATCGCGTTTCTCGCGCAGGATGTCGACGAAGCGGGCGGGGCTCTTGAGGATGTCGTCGGCCATCGCCTGCAGGGTCGCCAGTTGGGCTTTCTTGCCGGCGGCTTCGAGCTTGTCCGGGTGGCGCTTGGCGAGGAAGAGGTCGCCGATCAACTGCTTGTGCTGCAGTCCGTTGAGGAAACCGGCGCTGGTTCCGGCCGGGATTCTGACCTGGCCGAAGCCGCCCAGCGGTTTCTCGGTCGAGCCTTCAAGCGGGCGGATGCCGACGTCGATGATCAGGTCGGCATTGGTCAGCGTGCGCTTGCTGCCACGCTCCTTCGGGTTGAGCAGTTCGTGCATCGAGCGCTTGTAGAGCTCGAAGCGGCCTTCCACCGTCGGGTCGTAGCGCAGGCAGTCGGGCTGGGCGGCAAGCAGCTTGCCGTCGCGGTCGACGTAGCGGGCACGATGGAAGTCGTTGTCCGCATTGGCCGGCTTGCCGCAAATCTCTGGGCCGATGGCGTTGTTGTGCATGAAGGGCGCGGTCGCCCAGACATTGACCAGCGAAATGTTGCGCATGTAGCCGCGGCCGCCGTCCTTGAGTTCCGGCCGTTCGGGAAGGTCGGCCACTACCTGCTGTTTGCGCAGCGTGTCGGAGGCGTATTCCATGTAGAGGTGGCCGGCACGGTGGTTGGAGTGCAGCGAGCGGCAGCGGAAGGTGCCGACTTCGGTGACCGGCGTCGATTGCTCGTTGCTCAGGAAGTCGGCGCGCACCTTGCGCGGGTGGGCGTCGTTGGGGGCGGCGAAATCGCGGTTTTTGAAGGCGCCACCGGTGCTTTCCGGGATGCTCGAATGGCAGCGCGCGCAGTTGTCGGCGAAGACCGTCTGGCCGCGGCCGACGGCGCCCTTGCCGAATTCCTTCTCAAGATCGGCGGTCAGGTCGGCCAGCGCATAGGCGCCGGCCTTCTTGTTGGCGCGGGCGGCCTGCAGATTGGTTTCGTCCGATTCGGCCGAGGCGAAGAAATCGAGCACGTTCTGCAAGCGGTCCTCGACGGCCCGGAAATTCGGGCAGTCGCGCCGGCACTGGCCGATGTTGAACGAGGTCTGGCCAAAACCGCGCTGCTCAGGGTCGACCTGGCGCATGTCGGAGAAGTGATTGACCCAGCACTGCTCGGAGCACGAGCCGATATTGAAATAGACGCGCTGGATCGCCTCGTGGGCGCCGGTCGAGTCCTCGCCACCTTTCAGGATGTGATGGACGCCGGGCAGGGCGACCTTCTGGCCGCCGAGGAAGACGGTTGTGGTGTCGTCGTCGCGCGTGCTCTTCAGCCAGCACTTGCCGCTACGGCCCGGTTCGCACCAGCATTTGTCCTCGTCCTTCTCGTCGCCGCAGGTGGTGGCCTTGCGCCATTTGTTGATCATCTCGCCCTTGAACACCGGGCGCTGGGCGACATTGATCAACGCGTTGATCGTGCCCGGGTTGTTGATCTGGTCGTGCGAAATGGCCGAGGTGTCGGTGACGCCGGGGCGGGCGTGGGCGAACATCTGGTATTCGAGCGCGCTCTTCGGCATGCCGGAGCCGAGCAGTTCGGACATCCGCGTGTATTGGTTGCCGATCAGGCCCTTGATGTTTTCCCACTTCGGATGTGCCGGGTCGGCCGGCGGATTGAGCGGGTCGAAGGCGATGTGGCAGGAGCCGCAGGTCGTGCCGATCAGGAAGGGCGGCTCGACCGAGGCATCGGCCAGCTTGGAGACGCGGCTGTCGGATTCGACACCGGTGGCCGCGGCCTTGGTGGCGTTGAAGCCGGCCCAGCTGGCGTTGCCGCCATTGAGCGCCTGCCACTTGGCGGCGTCGAAGCGCGGGTTGGGGAACTTGCGCAGGCCGAGCGCCCCGGTCGAAGTGCCGAACTTGAGATCGCAGGCCGAATGGCGCTGGTCAGCCTTGCCGCCCTGGCTGTGCGGGTCGTCCGGGTCGAGCGCGGCATCCTTGAGGCCGCAGGCCGGGTCGATGTAACCCGCCTTGCCGACGTACTTGAGCAGCACGTCGTCACCCGGGCACCAGTCGAAACCGTAGGTTTCATCGGCCGATTTGGCCGGGCAGTCAGGGTCGCCCGGCTTGCAGCAGGCCGGATCGTTGATGATGCCCCAGGCCCAGAACCGGTCATCGCGCTGATCGGCGCGCAGGACGCGGAACCAGTCGACGAGCACGCCGATGCGCTGCTGGAAGGTGTAGGTATGGAAACGCTCGTTGCCGGCGGTGGCCTTGAACCAGATCAGGCGGCCGACGCACTCGGATTCGTTGAGCCCTTCGCGGGCGCAGGCTTCCATGTACGGCGCGTCCTGATCGATGGCCGACATTTCGGGGACGGGTTTTCCGGGCGGCGCCGCCACGCTGGCTGGCGCATTTTCAGCAAAGGCCTCGCCGATGCTGTGGTGCTGGTTCTGGAATAACCCGATGCCAGCGGCAAGGGTGACGAATGCCGCAATAGCGGCCAGCAGAGTACGTTTCATACGTTTTCTCCCCATCAACGCCTACGAGTCTCAGCCTGCTGTGATTCCACTCACAGACTTAATGACATTTGATATGACAGGAAGTTCAAACGGGGATGCTGGTTGTTGGCCCGGATTGCAAAATTGGCCAGCTTTGCGGAGTCGCGCTAGCTAGAGCGCGAAGTCTCATTGACCTTGGGCAAGCGAAATCTTCGTTTTGATCAGCACCTGTTGGATGGCAGGTGGGTGTCCATGCAGCCATTCAGCGAGTGGAGGCTGACGGACAGGATCGGGTCAAGTCTGATCAGTGGGCATGGGGTCCAAATTCGCTGGAGTCTCGGCATTGGAATGACGTGTGCATCCGACAGCTCCCGCGATTTGGCAGCCGACACGCGCAAATGAGAACGGGAGCCGAAGCTCCCGTTCTCAAGATACAACGTTGTACGCTCTCAGTGCTTGCGGCGACGTCCGACCGCCAGACTGGCCAATCCAAGGCCCAGCAAGGCCAGGGAGCCGGGTTCCGGAACACCGTTGGATGGAGTGCATCCTGGCGCGGTAGGATTGGCGTCGCAGAATGCCACGGCCGTTTCTTGAACACCGACCGTGAAGCCGTTCCAGTATTCGTTGCTCAGGCTGCGCCAGCTCACGGTATCGAAGGTGCCGGTGAACCTCAGCGTGCCGTGCGGCTCACCCGTTCCAAGCAACTGATATTCGAACACCCCGCCGCCAAGGTCCACAATATTTTTGTAGGACGTACCACACCCCCAGTAACCGCAAGTGTTGCCATTGGTTGGATCGCCGAAACTCAAGATGTCAAAGTCTTGGTCGAACGCATAGCCATTGCCATTGAGGCTAACGTAGGCGAATACTGGATTAGCAATCGCCTGCGAGAATGCTAGGGTCTGCGTCCCGGCGTATTGCAGCGCGATGATATCGGTGGTCGGAGGCCGGTTGTCGACAAGAGCACTGGTGAAGGGTGACGTTCCGCTGGGGCCATCGGTACCTCCGCTGTAGTAATAGGCCCCGCCGCTTGGTTGATAGAAACCGACGCCCTGCGGATTCGTATAGGTCACGGTGACCGATGAACTACCCGTCGTTATCGTCCCTTGCGCCTGAAAGCCGGTCCCAGAATCAAGGTCGCTGCCGGTCCAATCGGTCCAGAAGATCGGGGCTGCCGAGACTGCGCCAGAGCACAGGGCAATAGCCAATGTGCCCAAAGCACGTGTAATTCTTTTCATGCGAGATTCTCCCTGAGACGATCCAAAAATAGCGTATTTGACGTAATGCAACACTTATGCCGATATTCAAATAAGATAGCTATTTTCGTTATGCGACAATAGCTTAGAGCATAAAGCTGCTGTCGGTTTGATTGCGCTGGTAAGGCACATGTAAAAGAATTCGACACGTTTGTCGAGTAGGTGGAAATTGGGATGCCCCGGTTTCAACTACTCATCGGCCACCAATCCATTGCATTCGATCCCCGGCGAAAACAGCCTTCAGTCCATTTAGGGTGATATCCAAATAGCATTTCGCCAGTTGTCAGCTCCTGGCGGATTTTCCAGAAGCGTAATTCGCCCTTCTCGCTGGGTCGGGGGCCGAAATACGTGGCTATTAGATGTGGCCAATGGAGACAGCTTTCTGGATTCGGTGAATGACGACAGTGGCCGAGTTGCACAGCTTAGGTTGTCAGGCAGGAATAAAAGTAATGCGCCCGTTCAAATGATGCATCTGACGACTCGACCAACGGTAGCCACTGGGCGATCATGAGACATGCACATCAAAAACTTGGAACTCGGCTTTGAGGCGTTTGCGGGCATCGGCCTATCGGAAACGAGCTTTCGCAATCAGTCTTTAGCGGCCCGACAGGTACTTCGGCCGAATGGCTCTTGATGGCCGACCGATGCCTGATATTCGCTGCTCAGACAGATGAAAAACGACGGTCAGGTTTTTTGATATTTCGCCAATTTTTCCGGTTGACCGTGGAACTTGGCTTCCTAGCCGCTTCCCGGATGAATCATCTCGGCCGGCACCACCCAGCGGTCGTAGTCTTCGAGCGAGACATGGCCGAGCGCCAGTGCCGCCTGTTTGAGCGTGGTGCCGTCCTTGTTGGCCAGCTTGGCGATTTCGGCGGCCTTGTCGTAGCCGATGTGCGGGGTCAGGGCGGTGACCAGCATGAGCGAGCGTTCCATGAGTTCGGCGATGCGTTTGTGGTGGGCGGTGATGCCGCGGACGCAATGATGTTCGAAGCTCTGCATGCCGTCGCTGAGCAGGCGGACGCTGTGCAGGAAGTTGTGGGCGATCACCGGTTTGAAGACGTTGAGTTCGAAATTGCCCGAGGCGCCGGCGATGCTGATGGCCACGTCGTTCCCCATGACCTGACAGCAGAGCATGGTGAGGGCTTCGCACTGGGTCGGGTTGACCTTGCCGGGCATGATCGAGCTGCCCGGTTCGTTTTCCGGGATGCCGATTTCGCCTAGACCGGAGCGCGGGCCGGAGGCCAGCCAGCGGATGTCGTTGGCGATTTTCATGAGCGCCACGGCGAGCGTTTTGAGGGCGCCGTGGGCAGCGACCAGCCCGTCGTGGGCAGCCAGTGCGGCGAACTTGTTGGCGGCGGAGGTGAACGGAATGCCGTTGCGGTCGGCCAGTTCGGTGGCAACGCGGGTGCCGAATTCGGGGTGGGTGTTGAGCCCGGTGCCGACGGCCGTGCCGCCGACGGCGAGCGGGGTGAGCGAGGCCAGGCTGGCGGCGATGAGGCTTTCGGCGTGCTGCAGTTGGGCGACGTAGCCGGAGAATTCCTGGCCGAGCGAGAGCGGCGTTGCATCCTGCAGATGGGTGCGGCCGATCTTGATGATGTCGGCAAACTCGGCCGATTTTTCTTCCAGCGTCGTGGTCAGTTGGCGGAGCGCCGGCAGCAGGTTGCGCTGGATGCCGATGGCGGCAGCGACGTGCATGGCCGTCGGAAAGATGTCGTTCGATGATTGGCCGAGATTGACTTCGTCATTGGGGTGAACGAGGCGGGCGTTGCCGCGCTGGCCGCCGAGCAGCTCCGAGGCGCGGTTGGCCAGCACCTCGTTCATGTTCATGTTGGTTTGCGTGCCGGAGCCGGTCTGCCAGACCGACAGCGGGAATTCGCCGGGGTGCTGGCCGCTGGTGACCTCGTTGGCGGCGACGATGATGGCCGCGGCAATAGGGGCCGGGAGCAGGCCGAATTCGCGGTTGACGTTGGCGCAGGTGGCCTTGACCATGGCCAGCGCGTGGATCAGTTCTTCCGGCATGCGTTCGGTGGAAATCGCGAAGTGTTCCAGCGAGCGCTGGGTTTGGGCGCCCCACAGGCGATCGCCGGCCACCTCGATGCTGCCGAAGGAGTCTTTTTCCTGGCGGGTGGGGGTGACTGGGGGCATGGCCGACTCCTCGCTGGCCGCGCAGGGTTCTGGCCATGCGCTTGGGGCCTGCCTGTTTGAGTGGCTGGCGGCCGGGAAGTTCGGCGGCAATTGCTTTGCCCTAGCCATCCCGGGGATACAATCAGGCATCAGCAACATGCAGTGCAGACTTCCGGAGTGCAGCTTGAAATCCATATGTCGTCGCCGTTCGCAGTCAGTCAGTGGCAGTGAAGCCGGAGGCCGGGCATGAAGCGTCGCGCCCTCTACCTCGCCTCCGCCTTGCTGGTTTGTTGCGGCCTGGCGCTGGCCGCTTACTTTGCCGAAAAAATCAATCGCGAACAGTTTGCCTCGGCCGAACGCGCCGAGGCGCTGCATGGCCTGACGGTGGTCCGCGATGCGCTCGAAAGCAATCTCAACGGCGACATCCAGCTGGTGAAAGGCATGATCGGCGTCATTGCGCTGGAGCCCAGGCTCAATCAGGAGCGCTTCGAAACGGCCGCCCGCTCGCTGTTTTCGGGGCGCACCCAGTTGCGCAACATTGCCGCGGCGCCGGACATGGTCATTCGTGTGATGTACCCGCTGCAGGGCAACGAAAGGGCGGTCGGCCTCGATTTCCGCACGGTACCGGAGCAGTTGGTGACGGCCGAGCAGGCCCGGGAATCGCGCCAGATTGTCCTGGCCGGGCCGCTGAATCTGGTTCAGGGCGGCGTCGGGTTGGTAGCACGTATGCCGGTCTATTTGCCGGAGAGCAACGGTGGCGAGTATTTCTGGGGGCTGGTCAGCGCGGTGATTGATGCCGACAAACTGTTTGCCAGCAGCGGCTTGGACGATGCCAGGCTGCCCGTTGAAATTGCCATTCGCGGCAGGGATGCCAAGGGTGCCGACGGCGAGGTGTTTTTCGGCCGTCCGGAATTGTTCGAGGCCAATCCAGTCCTGGCGACCATTCAGGTCGCGCAGGGTTCATGGCAGATTGCCGCGACGCCGCGGGGTGGCTGGGCGGCTGAGCCGGATAATCTGGGTTCGCTGCGTTTGGGATTCGCCCTGGTTGCCCTCATGGTGGCCGGCGCTTTCCTGACCCTGGCGCGCGCCTTGATGCTGGCCTCGCGGGCGACCGAGCGGGCCGAGTCGTCGCGCCGGCAGCTCTCGGCGACCCTGGAGAACACGCCCAATGTGGCCGTCCAGTGGTTCGATACCGAGGGCCGCGTGATGTATTGGAATACTGCCTCGGAGGCGCTTTACGGCTGGTCCGCTGACGAGGCCAGGGGCAAGACTCTGGACTGCCTGATTTTCAGCGATGACGAGGCAGCGCGCTGCCGAAGTGCGCTGGAGGAAGTGGCAGCCAGCGGTCAGTCGCTTGGCCCGACCGAATTTGTCACCCGGACGCGGAACGGTGAGGTGCGCTGGGTCGAGTCCACCGCCTTCATTATCCCCGGTGACGACGAGGCCGCCCGGATTCTGGTCTGCATGGATGTTGATATCACCAACCGCAAGCTGGCCGAAAAGAAGGTGGCCGATTTCAACCGCGATTTCGAAACCTTTCTGAATCTGACGACCGATTTCATCTATTTCAAGGACGCGGAAAGCCGTTTCCGCTTCTGCAGCCAGACCATGGCCGATATTACCGGGCACGCTCACTGGCGCGACATGATCGGCAAGCATGACCGGGAAGTCTTTCCAGCAGACACCGCTCGTCTTTACGAGGAAGAGGAGCGCCCGGTGTTCACGGAGGGGAAGCCCCTGCTCGCCAAGATCGAGCCGTATTACGATGTCGATGGTCAGCTCGGTTATGTCGAAACCAACAAATGGCCGCTGTTTGACGAAGACCTGCATGTGGTCGGCCTGTTCGGCATCAGTCGCGATATTTCGGAACGCGTGCGCAATGAAGAAGAGCTCCGGCAATACCGGCTGCATCTTGAAGAACTGGTCGACCGGCGCACGGGCGAACTGGCTGTCGCCAAGGAAGCGGCCGAAGCGGCGAATGTGGCGAAAAGCGCTTTCCTGGCCAACATGTCGCACGAAATCCGGACGCCGCTCAACGCCATTACCGGCATGACGCACCTGATCCGGCGCAGCGGACTGGAGGCAGAGCAGATGAAACGCCTCGACCGGCTCGAACTGGCCGGCGAACACCTGCTCGACATCATCAACGCCATCCTCGATCTGTCCAAGATCGAGGCCGGGAAATTCACGCTCGAAGCAGTGCCGCTCCGGATTGACAGCATTCTCGGCAATGTCGCCGCGATGCTGCGCGATCGGGTCCAGGCCAAACATCTGACCTTGAACACCGAGCCGGCGCCACACCTGCCGCCGCTGCTCGGCGACGTGACACGCCTGCAGCAGGCCTTGCTCAACTACGTTACCAATGCCATCAAGTTCACCGACGAAGGCATCATCACCTTGCGCGCCAGCCAGGTCGACGAGGATGCCGACAGCGTCCTGCTGCGTTTTGAAGTCGAGGATACCGGGATCGGCATTGCCGAGGAGGATCTGCCCAGGCTTTTCGGTGCCTTCGAGCAGGCCGACAATTCGACCACGCGAAAATATGGCGGCACCGGGCTCGGCCTCGACATTACGCGCAAGCTGGCTTACCTGATGGGCGGCGATGCCGGCGCCTTCAGTCTGCCCGGGCAAGGCAGCACCTTCTGGCTGACGGCTCGTCTGAAAAAAGGGCAGGCGGACGAGATGCTAACGGATGGCGAATTAATCGCCGGCGCCGATGAAATATTGCGGCGCGACTACCCGGGTCGCCGCATCCTGCTCGTCGATGACGAGCCAATCAACCAGCTCATTGCCCAGGCCATGCTCGATGATGTCGGGCTGGTGGTCGATACCGCCGACGACGGCATGGCCGCCCTGCACATTCTGGGCGACGAGGCCTACGACCTGATCCTGATGGACATGCAGATGCCGCGCATGGACGGCCTGACGGCGACGCGGAAGATTCGCGCCATGCCGCAAGGGGGCAGCGTGCCCATCCTGGCCATGACGGCCAACGCCTTCGCCGAGGACAAGGCGCGCTGCCTCGAGGTCGGCATGAACGACTTCATCGCCAAGCCGGTCGATCCGGAGCATCTGTACGCGATGCTGGTCAAATGGTTGAGGCGGACGGCAGGCTAGCCGCCCGATTTCATTTTTGGCCGTTTTTTCCGGTTGACCGTGGGAATGTGACTTCCCATCAGGCGGCGTGCGCTTTCTCGTATTCCTTGAGCAGACGCTGGTGCAGATCGCAGCCGACGAGGGCCAGGCCCGGCGATACCAGGCCGAAGAAGCGCACATCGCCGTCGAGCATGGCAATCGCCTGGTCGACGGTGGCGTCGCCGTAGAGGCTGAGCATGGCGGCTTCGTAGTTGGCCGGGTCTTCCATGTCGATGATGGTTTGCAGGCAGGCGTAAATGCGGCGACGGCCGGCGTCGAGTTGTTCGAACTGGCGGACCCATTCGAGGCCTTCGCGTAGCGCATCGGGGTCGCCGCCGGCCAGGGCCAGCATGGTCTTCAGTTCACCGACGCGGAGGTCGGCCCACAGCGAGCCGGGATCGGCGGCAAGGCCGATCAACGCGGCCACCGGGCGTTCATCGGCGATGCTCAGTTCGTTGAGGGTGTCGAGCAGCTCGCAGCATTCGTCGTCGTTGAGTTCGGCCAGACGCAGGATGTCGGCGCGAACCACATTGCCGTTGCTGTTGTTTTCCCATTCGAGGTCGTCGATCGGGTAGATCTCCGACATGCCGGGAACGAGGATGCGGCAGGCGTAAACGCCGAGGTGGTCGAAGTCGGCGACGTAGATGTCGTGGCCGTCGGCGTGGATGCGCTCGGCCAGCCAGGCGTAGTCGTCGGCGGTCTTGCCGTTGTCGAGGTCGTTGAAATTCCAGTCGACGAATTCGAAATCGGCTTCCTCGCCGAGGAATTCCCAGCTGATGATGCCGCTTGAATCGACGAAGTGGATTTCGATATTCGGCGCGCTGGCGATTTCGTCGAGGTCGACGCCGGGGGGCGGGAAGCCGTCGAGCGCTTCGAGGGCGCGGCCCTGGAGCAGTTCGGTCAGGGCGCGTTCGAGGGCGATTTCGAAGCGCGGGTGGGCGCCGAAACTGGCGAAAACGCCCTGGTCGCGCGGGTTGAGCATGGTCACGCACATCACCGGGTAGAGGCCGCCGAGCGAGGCATCCTTGACCAGGATGCCGAAGCCGGCGTCGCGCAGGCCCTTGATGCCGGCGGCGATGGTCGGGTAGCGGCCGATGACTTCGTCCGGCACGTCCGGCAAGCAGAGGCCTTCGGCGATGACCTTGAATTTGACGTGGCGTTCGAGGATTTCCGACAGTGCCTGGGCGCGTGCTTCAGCCTGCGTGTTGCCGGCCGACATGCCGTTGCTGACGTAGAGGTTGCTGATGACATTGACTGGGAAAAACACCTCGGCACCGTCACGCTGGCGGATGTAGGGAATGGCGCAGATACCGCGATCCTCGTTGCCGGAATTCATGTCGACGAGCACTTCGGCCGTGATATTGCCTTCCGGGTTGTAGAAGGCCTGCAGTTCCGGCGTCAGCAGTTCGGCCGGCCAGTCGGTGGCGTCTGCCGTCAGCGGGAACCAGCGTTCGCGCGGGTAATGCGTGAAGGCGCGGTTGGCGATGGTTTCGCCGAGGTAATAGTGGTTCCAGAAATAGTTGCAGGACAGGCGCTCGAAAAATTCGCCCAGCGCGCTGGCGTGGGCGGCCAGCTTCGTCGCCCCCTTACCGTTGGTGAACATCAGGTGGCAGGCGCGGTTACGCACATGCACGGACCAGACGTTGTCTACAGGGTTGAGCCAGGAGCATTCCTCGATGTCGAAACCGCGCGCGGCCAGCTTGGCCTGCATGGAGGAAATGGAGTGTTCGAGCGAGGCGTCTTTGCCCGGAATGAAGTGTTCTTGTTGCATCGGGCGTCCTGCCTAAAGTGTGAGGGGCGCAGTGTACGTCAGGGGGCGGTCGTTGCTACGCTCAACCGGAAATTTAGGCGAATTTTGAAATCACCGGCTTTCCATGGCGACGCGCAGCAGGTCGATGAAGGCCGTGGTGCGCACCGGCAACAGGCGCCGGCCCGGTGTCACGCACCAGATGGTCACGGTCGGCAAGGTCCATTCGGGCAGCACGCGTTTGAGCAAGCCTTGTTCGACCCATTTGGCGGCGAAGCGGTCGGCCAGCCCGACGATGCCCAAGCCGTGTGCCGCGAGGTCGCGCTGCAGGCTGCGTGAGTTTGCCGCCAGCGGCCCGGTCGGCATGCCTTCCCAGCGCTCCGCACCGCGTGCAAGCTGCCAGGGGAGCATGTCGCCGGTGCCGCTGATCGCCCCGAGGCAAACGTGTTTACGCAACTCGGCTGGCTGTTCCGGCGTGCCATAACGGGCCAGATAGGCCGGGCTGGCGTAAAGACTGCCCGACATTTCGCAGAGCTGGCGGGCGACCAGCGTGCTGTCGTCGGGCAGGCGACTGGCGGCGCGCACGGCGAGGTCGAAACGCTCGGCCAGCAAGTCCACGCGGCGCGGCGACAGGTCGAGTTCGAGCCGCACTTCCGGATAGCTGCTGGCGTACTGGAGGAGCAGTGGCGTCAGATCGAGTTCGGCAAAATCGGGCGGCAGCGAAACGCGCAATACCCCGCGCGGCGTGCCTTGCCGGTGCAGGGCCATGGCCGAAGCCGCTTCGGTTTCCTCGAGCAGGCGTTTGGCGTGATCGAGAATCTGCTCGCCGAATTCGGTGATGGATAGACGGCGTGTGCTCCGCGTCAGCAGGCGTTCGCCGAGCTTGGTTTCGAGCTGCGTAATGCGCCGGGACAGCGTCGATTTGGGCAACCCGCAGCGCTCGGCCGCCCGGGAAAAGCTGCCGGCGTCCATGACCTGGGCGAAGAGGATCAAATCGTTGGCATCAAGGCTCATGGCTATCCTGACTGTTTCATTAATGGAACAATAATACCCATTTCGACGGCTTCCGGATCGTTATTGCGACCAATAGAATTCACTCCATGGTTTCAGCAGTTTGAACCACGAACCCCACCCCACCTTGGAGATAACGATCATGAAAATCCTGCAAATCAACGCCAGTGCCCGTTCTGCCGGTGCCAACTCGACCCGTCTGGCCGATACCGTGACGGCTCGCCTGCTCGCCCAAAATCCGGATGCCACGGTCGAACTGCGCGATCTGGCCAGCCACCCGCACCCGGTGCTCGACGAACCGGCGCTCGGCGCCTTGTTCACGCCGGCCGATCAGCGCACCGCCGAACAGTCGGCCCGCGTCGCCCTCGATGACGCGCTGATCGCCCAGGTCCAGTCGGTCGACGCCATCGTCCTTGGCGTGCCGATGTACAACTTCGGCGTGCCGGTTCAGTTGAAGACCTGGATCGACGCCATCGCCCGCGCCGGCGTCACTTTCCGCTACACCGAGAAGGGTCCGGAAGGCCTGCTCAAGGGCAAGAAGGTTTATGTCGCCCTGGCCCGCGGCGGTCTTTACCGCGATACCCCGGCCGATTCGCAAGTGCCTTACCTGAAGAGCGTCCTCGCTTTTCTCGGCCTGACCGATGTCGAATTCATTTACGCCGAAGGTCTGGCGCTGGGTGCCGAGTCGGCGAGCAAGGCTTTTGCCGAAGCTGAAGCACAGATTGAAGAATTGATCGCCTAACAATTGAAGACCGGCTGCGTTCAGAAATGCGCGCTGCCGCCCTGAGCACCTTGGAGAAAATCATGAACACAGCTTCATCCAGCCATCAATTCAGAACGGTTGAGCGCCTCGTTGCCGGTGTTCAGACCTCCGACGGCGCCGGCGTGCGCCTGACGCGGGTGCTGACCCAGAACCTGCAGCGTCGCCTCGACCCCTTCCTGATGCTCGACGCCTTCCGCAACGAGAATCCGGACGACTATATCGGCGGTTTCCCCGATCACCCGCATCGCGGTTTCGAAACGGTCACCTACATGATCGCCGGCCGCATGCGGCACCACGACAGCGTCGGCAACGTCGGCCTGCTCGGGCCGGGCGGCGCCCAGTGGATGACGACGGGCAGCGGCCTGATCCATTCCGAACTGCCGGAGCAGGAGGAAGGGCTCATGGAAGGCTTCCAGCTCTGGCTCAACCTGCCGGCCAGCCAGAAGATGGTCGCGCCGAGCTATCGCGACATCCCGCCGGCCGCCATTCCGGAATTCACCGACGAGAATGGCGTGGTGGTGCGCGTCATTGCTGGGGTGAGCCACGGTGTCGATGGCGCCGTCCAGCGCCCGGACACCGAGCCGCTCTATCTTGACGTCCATCTGCCGGCCGGCACCCGCTTCGAGCAGCCGATCGCCGCCGGTCACAATGCCTTCACCTACACCTATCGGGGCAGCGTCAATATTGCCGGCGCGACGGTCGCCGACCGGAATATGGCCATCCTGAGCAACAACGGCGCAGCGGCTGTCTGCATCGAAGCCGTTGAGGACGCCCGCGTGCTGATTGTTGCCGGACAACCGCTCAATGAGCCGATTGCCCAGTACGGCCCGTTCGTCATGAACACCGGCGAGCAGATTCAGCAGGCCATGCGCGATTACCAGTCTGGCAAGTTTGAGGCGACGGCGGTTCAATCGCTGTGAACCAACGGGCCCGGCCATCGTCGAACCGGAATGATCCATTCCTCGACATGGCCGGGCCGGTCGAACGATAACGAAAGGCGATTCCGTGGAAATTTCCCAGCTCAGCGAAGCTCTTCAGCGTGACGCCGTCTGGGTCGTTTTCCTCAACGTCCTGCTGCAACAGGTCGGCCTGCCGGTGCCGGCCGTTCCGACGCTGCTCCTGGCCGGCAGCCTGATTGTCGGCTCCGGGCAGTTCGCCAGCGTCCTGGCCGCCGCCATCGTCGCGTCGGTGCTGGCCGACTGGGTCTGGTATCTGGCCGGCCGGGCCTTTGGCTATCGCGTGCTGGCGGGCCTGTGCAAGCTGTCGATCAACCCTGCTTCCTGCGTCAGCCAGACCGAATCCCGGTTTGTCCGCTGGGGGCTCGGCTCCTTGGTCTTCGCCAAATTCATTCCCGGTTTTTCGACGGTGGCGCCACCCATTGCCGGCTCGCTGCGCATGCGGCTACCCGGCTTTCTGCTCGCCGCCGCTACCGGGGCTGCCCTCTGGGCCGGGCTCGCCCTGGGCGCCGGCTGGCTGTTGCGCAACGAAGTCAGCGCAGCCATCGCCGCACTGGACCAGCACACGGGGAGCGCACTTGTCCTTCTCGCCGCCATGATCGCACTCTGGCTGGGCTGGAAACTGTGGCAGAAATACCGCTTCCGGCAATTGTCGGCCGTGCCGCACATCACACCGGTCGAACTCATGGCTGCACTGGAAGGCGAGCAGCCTCCGCTGGTTCTCGACCTGCGCGGGCAAAGCATGATCGCTGAAACCGGGCCGATTGCCGGCGCAACGGTGGCGGAGCATGACCTGCTGCTCGATGCCGTCGGCGAATGGCCGAAAGATAGGCCCATCGTCACCCTGTGTGCCTGCCCGGAGGATGCCGGGGCGATTCAGGCGGCGCGCCGCTTGCTCGACGCTGGCTACATCTCCGTCAGGCCCCTGAAAGGCGGCTATGAAGCCTGGCTGGCGAGTGCCCAGGAGAAAGAGATGCTTACGTCAGGTATATGACGTTAGCCTGATTGCGCCAGAGTTGTCGCGAGGAGAAAATGCAGGTTTCATAATCAGAGGAGCCCGCCATGAGCAACGAGCGCAGAGGACGCCCGGAGAGACGCGGCCGTGACATCGGGCCGCCCAGCGGTTGTTTCGACCGGCGGCGAACGGTTGAGCGCCGACTCCCCGAAGCCGCGGAAGCTGAGTTGTCGGCCGATGACTTCGCGAAATTTTTCGGCTCGGTGAACAAAGCTAACGGCAATACCGATCAGCTTGATCTGGCCGCCGAGGTTTTCGAGCGGGTTCGCGACCGTTATTAGGTGCTTAGCCCCTGCTGGCGATGTTTGACCAGCGCGTAAATCGCCGGGATGACGGCCAGGGTCAGGATGGTCGAAGAAATCATGCCGCCGACCATCGGCGCCGCGATGCGGCTCATGACTTCCGAGCCGGTTCCGGTCCCCCACAAAATAGGCAGCAGACCGGCCATGATGGCCGTGACCGTCATCATTTTCGGGCGCACCCGTTCGACGGCGCCTTCCATGACCGCAGCGTAGAGGTCGGAAGCCTGCGGGTTACGGCCTTCCGAGGCACATTTTGCCTGCACCGCCGTCCATGCATGGTCGAGGTAGATCAGCATGACGACGCCGGTTTCCGCTGCCACGCCGGCTAGTGCGATGAAGCCGATGGCTGCTGCCACCGACAGGTTGTAGCCAAGCAGCCACATCAGCCAGATGCCGCCGACCAGCGCGAAAGGCACCGAGAGCATGACGATCAGCGTTTCGGTGATGCGCCGGAAGTTGAGGTAAAGGAGCAGGAAGATGATGAGCAGGGTGACCGGGACGACGACCTTGAGCTTTTCGATGGCGCGCTCCATGTATTCGAACTGGCCGCTCCAGGTGACGTAGGTGCCGGGCGTGAATTTGACCTGCTCGTTGACAGCTTTGCGAGCCTCGGCGACGTAGGAACCGATGTCGCGGTCGCGGATATCGACATAGATGTAAGCCGAGAGCAGGGCGTTTTCGGTGCGGATGGCCGGGGCGCCGGTGCTGATCTTGACCTCGGCGACCTGGCCGAGCGGGATCATGGTCGCCGGCGCACCCATTTCGGCCGGTACCGGAACGAGCACTTCGCGGGCGATGGCCTGCGGGTCGCTGCGCAGGTCACGCGGGTAGCGGACAGTGACGCCGAAGCGTTCGCGGCCTTCGACGGTGGTGGTGACCATTTCACCGCCGAGTGCCGCGGAGACGACATCCATCACCTCGCCGACGCTCAGCCCGTAGCGGGCCAGGGCTATGCGGTCGGGCACGATGTCGAGATAGAAGCCGCCGGTAATGCGTTCGGCAAAGGCGCTGCTGGTGCCGGGCACGGCCTTGACCACCGTTTCGATTTCCTTGGCCAGGCGTTCCATTTCGACGAGGTCGGTGCCGAAAACCTTGATGCCGATGGGGGTGCGGATGCCGGTGGAAAGCATGTCGATGCGCGCCTTGATCGGCATCGTCCAGGAGTTGGCGACGCCGGGGAATTGCAGCGCCTTGTCGAGTTCGGCGATCAGTTTGTCGGTGGTCAGGCCAGGCCGCCATTCCGATTCCGGCTTGAGGTTGATCACCGTTTCGAACATTTCCATCGGCGCCGGGTCGGTCGCGGTCTGGGCGCGGCCTGCCTTGCCGAAAACGGAAGCGACTTCCGGGAAGCTCTTGATGATCTTGTTCTGTGTCTGTAACAGCTCGGCCGCCTTGGTCACCGACAGGCCGGGCAGGGTGGTCGGCATGTAGAACAGCGTGCCTTCGTTGAGCGTCGGCATGAATTCGCTGCCCAATCGGCTGGCTGGGACGATGCTGACGGCCATGGCGATCAGGGCGAGGGCGATGGTCGTTTTCTTCCAGTTCATGACAGCGGCGATGATCGGGCGGTAAATCCGGATCAGGAAACGATTGACCGGGTTTTCGGCTTCCGGCCGGATATGGCCGCGGATGAACAGCAGCATCAGCACCGGGACCAGCGTTACCGACAGGAAGGCTGCGGCGGCCATGGCGAAGGTCTTGGTCCACGCCAGCGGGGCGAACAGCCGGCCTTCCTGGGCTTCGAGCGTGAAGACGGGGAGGAAGGAGACGGTGATAATGAGCAGGCTGAAGAACAGCGCCGGGCCGACTTCCTTGCAGGCGGCGATGATGGCCTCTCTGCGCGACTCGCCCGGTTGCAGACGCTCCAGATGCTTGTGCGCATTCTCGATCATCACAATCGCCGCATCGATCATCGCCCCGACGGCAATTGCAATGCCGCCCAGACTCATGATGTTCGAGTTGATACCGAGCGCCCGCATGCCGATGAAGGCGGCGAGGATGCCGACCGGCAGCATGATGATGGCGACCAGCGCCGAACGCAGGTGGAGCAGGAAGACGATACAGACCAGCGCGACGATCAGGCTTTCCTCGGCCAGCGTGCGCTTGAGCGTGGCGATGGCGCGCTCGATCAGTTCCGAACGGTCGTAGACGGTCTGGATGCTGACGCCCTCCGGCAGGCCGGCGCTGACTTCGGCGATCTTGGTCTTGACGTTGTGGATCACATCCAGCGCGTTCTGGCCGAAGCGTGACATGACGATGCCGGAAACGACTTCGCCCTCGCCATTGAGTTCGGTAATGCCGCGCCGCTCGTCGGCCACCAGTTCGACGCGGCCGATGTCGGCGACGCGCACCGGCGTGCCGTTCTGCGCCTTCAAGACCAGGTTTTCGATGTCGCCCTTGCCGCGCAGATAGCCGCGGCCGCGCACCATGTATTCGGTCTCGGCCATTTCCAGCGTGCGCCCACCGACGTCGCGGTTGGAATTGCGGATCACTTCGGCGACGCGCATGAGCGGGATGCCGTAGGTTTTCAGCTTGATCGGATCGACCGTGACCTGATACTGCTGGACGAAGCCGCCGATGCTGGCCACCTCGGCGACGCCGGGCGCTTTCGCCAGCTGGTAGCGCAGATACCAGTCCTGTAGGGTGCGCAATTCGGCCAGCGTCTTGTCCTTGGCCAGCACGGCGTACTGATAGACCCAGCCGACACCGGTGGCGTCCGGGCCGAGTGTTGGGCTCACTCCTTTGGGCAGCTTGCCGGAGACGGAATTGACGTACTCCAGGACGCGGGAGCGCGCCCAGTAGATGTCGGTGCCGTCTTCGAAAATGACGTAGACGAAGGAAGCGCCGAAGAAGGAGAAGCCCCGGACGACTTTCGATTTCGGCACCGAGAGCAGGGCGGTGGTCAGCGGGTAGGTGACCTGATCTTCGACGACCTGCGGTGCCTGGCCGGGGAATTCGGTGTACAGGATGACCTGGACGTCGGAGAGGTCGGGGATGGCATCAAGCGGGGTTTTGATCACCGACCAGATGCCGGCGATGATGATGAAGAGCGTTGCCAGCAGGACCAGGAAGCGGTTTCTGGCTGACCAGTCGATCAGAGCGTTCAGCATGAGTGGCTTCTTTGTTTTTTGCTGCGTAGCTTCGATTGGCATGGGGTTCCGCCCTTGTGGGGCGTCTTACTTTTTCTTGCTTCGCCAAGAAAAAGTAAGCAAAAAGAAGGCGACCCTGGGTCGGTGCCGGCTGCGCCGGTTCCCTGCGCTACTCGGCAGGCCGGGCGGCTGCGGAACTCGGGGCTACGCCCCTCAGACAGTCCTCGCCGAAGGCCCCCGGCCTTCCTGCGTTGCTCGGCACCTCTCAAGGGGCCCGGTAAGGCGTCCACGCTTGAGCAGCGGATTTCATTTTTAGGCTTTTTTTCCGGTTGACCGTGGGAATCTGTTTTTTGGGGCAAAACGCTTGAACGTGGACGTTTTTGGGGCCCCCGTGGAAGGCGCTGAGCAACGCAGGCTGGCCGGGGGCTGTCGGCTGGCGTTGTCTGAGCCGAAGGCGAGTTTAGCCAGCCGCCCGGCCTGCCGAGTAGCGGAAGGAACCCGAAGGGCGCCGCCCCCGGGGTCGCCTTTTCTTTGGCTACTTTCTTTTGGCGAAGCAAAAGAAAGTACGCCCGCCAGCAAGGCGGAAACCCAAGCCCGACAAAGGAAAGCGTCATTTCCGCACCACCGAGGTAACCACCCATTCCCCAGGAGCTCGCTCAACAAACTCAAACTCCACAGCAGTCCCCGGCTTAAAACCAGAAACCAGCGACGGATTCGCCAACACAAAATCCATCTTCATAGCCGGCCACTTCAAACTCGCCACTGGCTCATGCGAAATCGTCACGCTTCCAGCCGCCGCATCAACGGCATTCAGCACCCCCACTGCCTTGTGCCCGACGGCCGCCGGCTTGTCCGCAACGGCAGGCGAGACCGCCTGCATCCCCCCCAACGCCGCCTTCAAATTGCTCTCCGCATCAATCAGGAAATTGGCCGAAGAAACCACCATCTCGCCTTCCCTGACGCCATCCAGCACCTGCACAAATTCGCTGCCACGCGCACCAAGCTTCGCAGCACGCGGCTCGAAACGCCCTTCGGCCAGTTGCACGATAACCACCTGCTTGCTACCGCTATCGATCACCGCCGAATTCGGCACGGTGACGACCGACGAAGCTCCAGCCACCGGAATCTCAACCTCGGCAAACATCGCCGGCTTCAGCCGACCCTTCGGGTTGGCCAGTTCGATGCGCACCGGCACCGTCCGCGTTTCCGCCTTGAGCGTTGGATAAACGTAGGCGATGCGTCCCGCGAAAACCTCGCCGGGATAGGCATTGATCCGCACTGTGGCCTTCTGGCCGACGCTCACCGCAGCGATGTCCTGCTCGAAAACATCGGCCTGGACCCAGACGCTGGAAACGTCGGCAATCTGGTAGAGCATTTCGCCGGGCATGAAGCGCATGCCCTGGACGGCCTTCTTCTCGGTGACGATCCCGGCGACCGGGGCGCGGAAGGTCAGTGTGCGTTTGGCGTTGCCGGACTGGGCCAGGGCCTTGATCTGCTCGTCGGAGATATCCCAGTTCTTGAGCCGTTGCAGGCTGGAATCGGCCAGTTGTTTCATCGCCGATTGCGCCTCGCCGCCGGCTTCGTTGAGCTTGCCGACGCCCTGCGCGGCGATGGCGTATTCACGCTGGGCCGAGACCAGTTCCGGGCTGTACACCTCGAACAGTGGCTGACCACGGCCGACCGGTTGGCCCGTTGTATTGACGTGCAGGCGCTCGATATAACCCTCGAATTTGGCGGTCACCGTGTAGCTGCGGCTTTCGTCGATCTCGACCCGGCCGCTGGCGCGGACGTTTTTGTCGAGCACCTGCAGCTTCGCCGGCTCGGCCTTTACGCCCATTTTCTGGATTTTCTCGGCGCTGATCTTCAGGCCGCTGTCGCCCGCCGCATCGTCCTCGCCCTCATAGACGGGGATGTAGTCCATGCCCATCTGGTCTTTTTTCGGCGTCGGCGAGGTGTCGGGCAGGCCCATCGGGTTGCGGTAGTAGAGCAGTTTCGGTTTTTGCCATTTTTCCGGGTTGACCGTGGCAACAGCTGTCGCGCCATCCGTTTTCTGCTGGGCTAACTGGTATCCGGCAGCAAAACCACCGACGGTCAGGGCGACGGCGATGAAAATGAATAAGGGGCCGTTTTTCACAGGTCTTCTCCAAGCAGGCGTTCGATCTCGGCCAGCCGCATCTGCTGGCTGGCCTGGGCGCGCAGCAGCGCGAGGCGGGCGTTGCGGATCTGGCGCTGGGCGTCGAGCAGGGTGGCGAAATCGACCTTGCCGTTCTCGTAGCCGGCCAGCGCCGATTTGAAAGTCAGTTCGGCCTGCGGCAGCAGGCGGGTGCGGGTGATCTGCTCGGTCGTCCGGGCCCCTTCCAGATTGCTCAACGCCGCATTCAGATCGCCCTGCAGCCGGTGGCCGAGCGCCTCCTTGCGCGCCGCAGCCGCTTCCAGCATGCGTTCGCTTTCGCGTTCCTGGCTGCGCCGGGTGCCTTGTTGCAGCGGCAGGTTCATTTCCAGCATCAGGCTCCAGGCATCGACGCGGTTGCCGACCTGCATCGGCGCGACGCCCAGCGTCAGGTCGGGATAGCGGTTGCGGTAGGCCAGTTCGCGGCTCTTCTCGGCGCCGCCGACGCGGGCGGTTTCGATGGCCAGTTGCGGATTGGCGGCGAGCAGGCGGTCGTTCAGCTTAGCGCCGTCGAGGCGGGCGGGAATCGGCCGCAACGCCGCTGGTTCGGCCAGCGCGGCACCGCTCGGCCGGGCCAGCATGGCGTTGAGGAAGACCATCAAATGATGGAACTCGCTTTCCATGCCGACCAGTTCAGCGTCCATCGCGCTGCGTTCGAGCTGGGCGCGGATGGCGTCCTGCTGGGCGGCCAGGCCGCCGGCGTAGCGGGCCTGGGCGATCTGCTCGAGGCGGCGGGTCAATTCGATGTTCTCGCGGGTCAGTTGCAGTGACTGGCCGGTCAGCCAGTATTGCGCATACAGACTCTTGATGCGGCTGGCTACCTCGGCCCAGGTGTCGGCAGCGCGGCTTTCGGCCTGATTAGCTTCGGCCGACGCCACGTCACGCTTCAGATCGCGCTTGCCCCAGAAAGGCAGCGGCTGCATCAACGTGTACTTGGTGTCACCCGTCCGCGTCGGGTCGAGCGTCGCGCTCTGGCTGCCGTTGCGCGTGATGTTTTCCAGCTCGATGCGCAGGACAGGGTCGGGCAGGGCGCCGGCCGGCTGGATGCGCTCGCGCGCCGCTTCGGCCTCGAGGCGGACCATGCGCACATCCGGGCTGTGCTCACGGGCGGCAGCAAGCAGCGATTCGACGCTGGCGCCGGGCAGCGGCTCGGCGCCTTGGGCGGCCAGCGCGGTGAGCAGTAGGGCGAGAAGCAGCGGACGTTTCATGGGCAGCCTCAATGGCGATGGCGTTTGCCATCCTTGTGAATGTGCTCGCCGGGGGCGGGGGCTGGCGTTTCGGCAACCGTTTCAGGCGTTGTCACCGGCTGCTCTGCCGCCGTCGGCGCCACCACTTCCGGCGCAGCGAAAGCCGAGGCCGAGACGCCGATGCCATGCCGATAAACCATTTCGCCGCCCAGCCAGCCGGTCACCCCCAAGCTGGCCGAAAGCACCAGCATGATCGGCAGCAATACCGCGTGCGGCGGGCGTTCGGCTCTTTGGCGCAGGCCATCCCAGACAGCCAGCGCGATCAGCCCGGCCGTGCCGGCCAGCGCCCAGTTGCGATGGCTGAGCATGACCAGATGACCGGCGCCGTCATGTTCAACCGTCTGGAAGGCATACCAGCCGAGCGCTGCCGCCAGCACGGCACTTAGGGCGGCGAAAAGGACCAACAGGCGACCGCTGGCCGTAAAAGTCGGATTGGCCGGCCGCAACCGGCCAAGCAGCAAGAGCAGCGTAGCCGTGACGGTAAGGGCAATCGGAAAATGAACGACCGCCGGATGCCAGTTGGGGATGATGTCAGGCATCGGCGATGCGCTTACTTCGCCATCTCGTAGCGGCTGACAATGGCGTTGCCGCCCTTCATCTCGGCCGCAAACCTGATCTTGTCGCCGGCCTTGAGCTTGCCCAGCCAAGCCTTGTCGGCAACGCCGAAAGCCATGGTCATCGGCGGCATGCCGATGCTGTCGAGCTGGCCATGCTGGATGACGATTTCACCAGCCTTGGCATCGATTTTCTTGACCACGCCATCGCTTAACGGCGCAGATTGAACAGCAGCCGACTTGTGCGCACCGTGATCGTGCTGGGCAAAAGCGGGCAGGCTGAGGGAGAGCATGAGGGCAAGCAGCAGGCGCATGGCGGTTCCTTGGAGGATGGATGCGACGATTCTGCGCTGCGGCGGCCGTCAGGCGGCTGACGGCAAGATTACAAACTTGTAATCGGGAAGGTTGGGTTCTGCCGTTGAGGGCTATTTATGAGGGGGGATTGGGCGGCAATCGGCCACAACCTGTTCCTCAGGAAAACGCCGTATAGCAGACGTTGGCTCTGTCCGTATGATTGTTGATTGATAGAGAGACCGGCATCGGATAATCTCCATGTCATTCAAAAATTCACTGGCGATTCTGCGCCTGAATAACTGTTGGGCAGAAAAATTGGAGCTATCGAAATGTCTCGAATCTACTCTGTAATTGTCACGATTATGTTCTTTGGTTCGGCTTTCTTAACGACATCTGCAAATGCCCAGATTCCGCCTCGCGAAGGCTACAAAGGGGTTGTGTCTGAATCAAAGAGCAAGAGCGTGGGCGAGCAATTCACTTTCGCCAATCTGAGCGGTACCAAGCCTTTTGTTACTTATCCAAGCGGGCGAGGTGGAGATGCCATCAAAGTTTTCGAAAACGACGAGTTAATCGTTCTGATTGTTGTAGGGCAACTCACTGGGAGCACAGAAACCTTCTACTTGAGCAAAAAATCCCAGCGCTTCACGCTTGTCGAGGTAACAACTTTCGATGCAGCCTTTAATCCAGGCAAATTTGCCGACGGTATTGTTCGTCCCGAGATCACATATGGAAAGCTTCAATAAATTTTGCTTGCTGCCCAACACTACGCTCCAGTCGACCGTCAAAAAGCTGCGCCTTTTGCGGTCGGTTGAGCTAGCACGTTATGCACTTCACTAAGACAGTTAATCTCGATGATCTGCCCACCTTTACGAAGGGCGAGGTGGCGGCTCATCAACTCGAACGCGCACTACGCCTATTCCTTGACGACACCGACTACGTCTGCGCAATCACTCTTGCTGGAGCTTGTGAGGAAATTCTTGGAAAGCTGTTGGAGAAATCGGGGAAGGAGCACTCTCTTGGATCGTTCGTTAAAGCATGCGTTGCTATCGGTAGAAATATTCACGGTGAGAAATGGTCACCGAAACTCTTCGTAACGATGGCAAATGAATTCCGGGATGGTTTGAAGCACTACACGGACGGCCAACCCATTACTGTGCCAAGAGAGGCTGCGGTGGAAATTCTAGATCGCGCCATCATGAACTACTGGCAACTTACCGGGCACGAAACTCCGCTTATGCGCCGCTTCCTGGAAGAAGTGCATGGGTGCTAAAACGCCAACCTAGGGCATGGCAGCTAGCGGACCTGCGCGTCTGCTCCCCAATGCTGACTACGACAGCTTTGGGCACATTTCTGCCTGGTAGCCCCCCGCTTTTGCGAACACTCCAATTTTTGACGCCCGCGTCGCCAGACAACTCGCCGCCTTCTCGGGCAAAATGCGGGCATGAAAATTCTCATCGTCGAAGACGAAGCGAAGACAGGCGATTACCTTAAACAGGGGCTTTCCGAGGCTGGTTTCACGGCCGATCTCGTGCGTAACGGGCTCGATGGCATGCATGAGGGACTGGCTGGCACCTACGATCTGCTCATCCTCGACGTCAATCTGCCAGGCTTGGACGGCTGGCAGGTGCTGAAAACCCTGCGGGCGGCGGGGCGCGATTTGCCGGTGTTGTTCCTGACGGCGCGCGATCAGGTCGAGGACCGGGTCAAGGGGCTGGAACTGGGGGCCGACGACTATCTGGTCAAACCCTTCGCCTTCTCGGAACTGCTTGCCCGCGTGCGTACGCTGCTGCGCCGGGGGCGAGCTAGGGAGGCCGAGAACTTGAGCCTGGCCGATCTTGAACTTGATGTGCTGAAGCGTCGGGCGACGCGGGCCGGCCAGCGCATCGACCTGACGGCCAAGGAATTTGCGCTGCTCGAACTCTTCCTGCGTCGGCAGGGCGAGGTGCTGGCCCGCAGTTTCATTGCCTCGCAGGTCTGGGACATGAATTTCGATTCCGACACCAATGTCGTCGAGGTGGCCATCCGCCGTCTGCGCGCCAAGGTCGATGACGACTTTTCGCCGAAACTGATCCACACCCTGCGCGGCATGGGTTACGTCATGGAAATCCGCTGATCGTGGCCGACTGGCGGCATTCGATTGCGCTGCGCCTGTCGCTGGCCTTCGCGCTGCTGGCGACGGTGGTTTTCGCAGCGCTTGGCGTCTATTTCAGCCGCGCCGCCGATGCCCACATGGCCGAACTGGATGCACATGACCTGTTTGGCAAGCTGGCGCTAATTGGCCATGTCGGCGCGCAGGAAAAAACGGCCGAGGGCTTCGCCGCGCGCCTCGGTGACGCCCTGATCGGCGAGCACGGGGTGATTGTCACGGTCAACCGGGAAAATGGGCCAATTTTCAAATGGCCGACGCCCGAGCTGGCCGAGCCGCTGGCCGCTGCCAAGGTCGAGCTGGGCCGGACGCCGGTGCGGCTGGCGTTGGGTGATGCCGAGTATCGGGTCATCGCTGCCGACATGGAAACGGCTTGGGGCGAAACGGCACGCGTCGTCGTCGCCCGCGACATCCGTCATCACACCGATTTTCTCGATGAACTGCAGCACGATTTTCGCTTCGCCATTCTGGCCGCCGCGCTGCTCACCGCCATCGTCGGCGCGCTGGTCGTTCGCCGTGGCCTGCACCCGGTACGCGCCATCGCCCGCGCTGCCGGCCGCATTTCAGCCGGGCAACTGGCCGAGCGCATCTCGGAGCAGGGCGTGCCGCCGGAACTGACTGAACTGGTCACTGCTTTCAACGCCATGCTCGGCCGGCTTGAGGACTCGTTCAAACGCCTGTCGGATTTCTCGGCCGACCTCGCCCACGAGTTGCGCACGCCGATCCACAGCCTGCGCATGCAGACCGAGGTGTCGTTGAGCAAGGCGCGCCATGTCGACGAATACCGCGAGCTGCTGGCCTCGAATCTCGAGGAATACGAACGCCTGGCGCGGATCATCGCCGACATGCTGTTGCTGGCCAAGGCCGACCACGGCCTGCTCGTGCCGCAGACCGAGCCGCTGGCGCTGCGCCCGCTGTGCGAACGGCTGATCGAGTACTACGGACTGCTCGCCGAGAACGTCAGCCTGCAACTGATCGGCGACGACATCACGGTGAATGGCGACCGCCTGATGCTCGAACGCGCCATCGGCAACGTGCTGGTCAATGCCATTCATCACACGCCGGCCGGTGGTTCGATTGTCGTCAAGGTTGGGATGGTCGACGGCATGGCTGAGCTATCCATTGCCAACACCGGGCAACCGATCCCGGCCGATGCGCTGGATCGGGTATTTGACCGCTTTGTCCGGCTCGATTCACGTTCTGAGGGCACTGGCCTTGGCCTGGCCATCGCCCGCTCAATCGTTCTGGCCCATGGCGGCGAGATCGCCGTGCGCGTTGGCGAGCAGGCCACCGAGTTTTACCTGCGCCTGCCGCATGGGGGCGGAGCGGACTGATACTTGCTGGTCATGTCGCGCCAGTTTCCGCATACTGGCCGCCTGACGAACGCGAGGAGAGCCCCATGGAAATCGACATGCCACCGCTTGAGGTCGAAACCGCCGCCCATCCCGAATACGCGGTGATCTGGCTGCATGGTCTGGGTGCCGATGGCTCGGATTTCGTGCCGGTCGTCCCTGAACTCGGCCTCGCCGCGTCGCCGGCCGTTCGTTTCATCTTCCCGCACGCGCCTTACGTGGCGGTCACCTGCAATGGCGGCTACGTCATGCGCGCCTGGTACGACATCATTTCGCTCGACAGCACCAGCCGGCGCATCGACGAGGCGGGCATCATCACTTCCCGCGAAACCGTGCGGCACCTGATCGATCGTGAAAAAAGCCGGGGAATTCCGGTTGACCGTATCTTTCTCGCCGGTTTCTCGCAGGGTGGGGCGGTGGCCTACACGACGGCGCTGACCCATCCGGAAAAGCTGGCCGGGCTTATTGCCCTGTCGACCTACATTCCGTCACCGGCGCTGCTTGATGAAGACTTGGCCGGCGCCAACCGCAATATCCCGATCTTCGCCGCCCACGGCACGGCCGACGATGTCGTCTCGCCAACGCTCGGGCTGGCCGCCAGGGGTCTGTTGATTGAGCGTGGCTACGAAATTGAGTGGCATGAATACCCGATGCCGCATTCGGTCTGTCTGGAAGAGGTCTGGGCCATCGGCCAGTGGCTCGCCGAGAAGATGCGTCAGCCGGCCTGAGCCAGCGGGCGCCGCTTACTTGCTTTTGCTGCTCTTGGGCTTTTCCGTGTCGGTGATCGAATGCGCTTCTTCGTCCGCGGCATGGAGCAGCCAGATCAGGTCGCTGCCCTGCACCGGCATCGGGATCATCTGGTTCCAGCTCCAGCGAAACACCGGGCCATAGGGCACGTAGCGCGCCAGCACGTCGCCCTGTTCGGTGACGCCAAAGAACGGTAGCGGCGAGGTGATGAGCGTCTTGAGCTTTTCGTTATTCATGATGCGCTTCCTTTCGGAGATCTGATCATTGATGCTTCATTCTAGGCTCAAGGCATCCAGAATTTCGAACTCTCCGTCACGGCAACCTTCGGATCGGCCACATCGGCCACGCTGAAGGTGATCGGCGTCGCGCCCGATGGGGTGGCTCCCGGCTCGGCGCTGACAATCGCCGTCTGGGTGCCGATCTCGCCACCCGGAACGGTGATTTCACTATCGCTGGCCAGTCGCGCGCCGTCGATGCCGCCGATGCTGATCGTGAATTTGCGCGTCTGGTCGCCGGTATTCATGATCTGCAGGCGATAGGCGTTTTCGATCGAGCCGTCATCGGCTTCGCGCGACAGCACATTGCGATCCTTCAGAACATTTACTTTCAGCGGAATCCGCGTGGCCAGTGACCAGGCCATGGCCGTGGTCAGTGCGACGAGGATCGCCGTGTAAATGATGACCCGCGGCCGGGCGGCGCGGCGGATGATGTCCGTCGTCGTGAAACGCATGGTGACGGCGTTTTCGGTGGAGTAGCGGATCAGACCGCGCGGGTATTCCATCTTGTCCATCACCTGATCGCAGGCGTCGATGCAGGCGGCGCAGCCGATGCACTCGTTCTGCAGACCGTTGCGGATGTCGATGCCGGTCGGGCAGACCTGGACGCAGATGCCGCAATCGACGCAGTCACCGAGGCCCAATGCTTTCGGATCGGCTCCCTTGGCGCGCGGGCCGCGTGCATCGCCGCGCGCCGTGTCGTAGGCGATGATCAGCGTGTCGGGGTCGAACATCACAAACTGGAAACGGGCGTAGGGGCAGATCTGCCGGCACATCTGGTCGCGCAGAAAACCGGCGTTGCCATAGGTGGCGAAGGCGTAGAAGACGACCCAGAAGGCCGACCAGGCACCGGGCGAGAGCGTGATCAGGTCATTGACCAGATCGCGGATCGGCATGAAATAGCCGACAAAGGTAATCCCGGTCCACAGCGAAAAGAGCAGCCAAGTCGCGTGCTTGGCGCTCTTGAGTGCCAGTTTGCGGGCCGACCACGGCGCGGCATCGAGCTTGATGCGTTGCGGCCGCTCGCCCTCGATCATCTTCTCGAACCACAGGAAGATTTCGGTATAGACCGTCTGCGGGCAGGTATAGCCGCACCACAATCGCCCGGCCACGGCGGTAAACAGGAAGAGTGTGAAGGCGCCGAGGATCATCAGCAGCACGAGATAAATCGTGTCCTGCGGCCAGAGAACGAGGTCGAAGAAATAGAACTTGCGCGTGTCGATGTCGAACAGCACAGCCTGCCGACCGTGCCAGGGCAGCCAGCACAGGCCGTAGAAAATGATCTGGGTCAGCCAGACGAAAACCCAGCGCCAGCGGGTGTAGGGGCCGCTGATCGAACGGGGGTAAACCTTGGCGTCGGGATCGACAACGGGCTTGATGTTGATGATTTTTCGCGGGGACTGCTCGGCCATAGTCTTTCCGGGGATGCCCATGCAAACGGATTGCGCCGCAGGCAGGCATAAGATATAAATAAAATGAATCTTGATGCTACCAACCAAATCCGGCATAAGCAATATTTTCAATACATCTTATAAACAGCCATGCGCCTGAGTACCTTTTCCGATTACAGCCTGCGCGTCCTGATGTATCTCGGCGGGCAAAACGGCCGGCTGGTCACCATCGCCGAGATCGCCGCGGTCCACGACATCTCGAAAGCCCACCTCATGAAAGTGGTGCACCAGCTGGGTCTGAACGGCCATATCGAGACTGTCCGCGGCAAGGGCGGCGGTATCCGGCTAGCCCGTTCCCCCGGCGAGATCGTTGTTGGCAAAGTGATCCGCCAGTCCGAAGGCGATTTCGCGCTGGCTGAGTGCTTTGCCGGCCATTCCGCCTGCCGGATTCAGGGGGGCTGTGGCTTGCCGAGTATTCTCAATGAGGCGTTGAGTGCCATGTTCCTGGTGCTGGATGGCTATACGTTGGCGGATTTATTGCGGACGCCGCATGGGTTGGTGGTGGGGTTTGTTGATTCGGCGGCGGCCGAGGAATGAGCTTGGGGTTCTGTTGAATTAGCTTGGGTTTCCGCCCTGTTGGCGGGCGTACTTTCTTTTGCTTCGCCAAAAGAAAGTAGCCAAAGAAAAGGCGACCCCGAGGGCGGCGCCGGCTTTGCCGGTTCCTTGCGCTACTCGGCAGGCCGGGCGGCTGCGGAACTCGGGCTTCGCCCTCAGACAGTCCTCGCCGACTGCCCCCGTCCTTCCTGCGTTGCTCAGCGCCTTCCACGGGGGCCCCAAAGGCGTCCGCGCTC
>JBAQOL010000020.1:0-177465 GCA_049304775.1 Ferribacterium limneticum | reverse complement strand
ATCTCGTAATCAACACAGGCCTGCAATACATCACCGGCTGCAATAGTGAAAAATGGGGTTGCCCCAACCCAGTCCGGTGACAGATCAATACGGGTGCGGAAAGCGCCTGCATTGAGAACAGTTGCCGTCAGGTTAATCTCTTGGCACAGGTCGCCGTCATCATCAACAACGATTTGATAGGTTGCCGTCACCGTGCCAGATTCGTTCTGCGGCGTGGATACCCCGGATGCTCTGCCGCTTGTCGGGCTAAGCCAGCAGCGGTTCAGTCCGTTAGGGTAAGCCGCTTTAAGCAATTGCCCGTATCGGCGAGGGAAATACTCGGAAATTGCCGCGTCAATCAATGCGGCGCATGGGCGAGCGCCCTTATTGCGGGCCATGTGCGTGCCATCGAAATATGTCTGGTCAGTTTTTGCGTAACCGTCATCACCTGTCGTGACAGAGGACGTGTCAACGTACTTAGCAATGTTTCCGGGGAATTGCGCCAACCAAGCCTGCATTTGCGCATTGCCTGACTGCATTTCAGCAAGCTTTGCTGCTGCACTTGCACCAAATCCACCGCTTGCGGCATACCCATTGATGTAGCTGACAGATGTCGCGGCGGCCGGATTTGTCGATTCAAAGACTACTGGAATGCCAGCCCCGATCACCTTCGCAATAAGCTCTTTTAGGGCGGCGACAACGACAGATGCTGCTGTTCCAGCGATGTAGTCGTTGATGCCATATTGAATTTTGCACGCATCAGGCTGTGATGCGATCAGGTCTTTAACTGTCTGGCCAGATGCAACTCGCGCTGCGCTGTTCCAATTGACTGCCGTATCGCCAGAGATGCCGCCATTGAAGACAATTTCCATGTCGCCACGCAGCATGCACAGTTGGCTTGCCACCTTCTCGCCATTTATGCCAACACCGGTAACCGTCGTGCGGTGCGAACCTGTATTTGCGCGTGAGTCGCCGAACGTGGCCAGCTTGTACGGGGTGATACCACCTTGCTGAAAAACAATCGGTAGCGCCTCTGTTCCAGCGGTCGCTTTTCTAAGCCTCCCGGTGAGAGTCTTCTTAATTCTCAGGAGTTCGCCGTCGTTTCCGAAACCAGAGGCGGCTGGCGGATCGGTCAGTTCGTTCAGTTTCGCGTCTTTTGCTTTTTTTCTGGATGGGGTCTGGGTCGAGGCCATGGTCTTTGTTCCTGGTCAGGTGGGCGGTGGTCGGGTGGCGACGCTGGTCAAGGAGGTAGCCGGCGTGCCACCCGAGCCGCCCGGGTGCGGGGTCCGCTCTTTGTCAGCCGGCTTCGGTTTTCGGCGCTTTTTCGGCGTCGACCGTGGCAGGCGAGTTCTTGATGAGCACGTCGAGGCGCTCGATGTCTTTTTTGACGCCGACGCGCTGGTCGAGATCGAGGGCGCGGGCGAGGGTGGTTCTGGCTTTTTCGAGGTTGCCGGCGGCGCGCAGGGCGTAGCCGCAGGCTTTGTGGATCTTGGCGCGGATGACGTCGTGCATGTCGCAGCCGGCGGTCAGGTCGAGAGCGAGGGCGAGGGACGAGAGCATGGCAATGCGGCGTTCGTCGTCGGCCTTGATGGCGACGTCGGCGATTTCTTCGGCCAGAACTGAGGGGACATCGCGCTGGTACTGGTCTGGCATGACGAGCTTGTGCTCGATGGCGTAGGCGCCGATTTGCAGGGCGAGGTCGAAGTTGCCGATGTCGATGGACCAGACGAAGACGGTCATCATGACGTCGTCTTGTCGGCCTGCTTCGGATTCGAGGACGCCGGCGATCCACGGCAGGTATTCGGGGAGGAGCTGGGCTTTGACTTCGGCCTTGCGTTCCATGGATTTGACTTCCTTGAGCCGGCGTTTGTCTTCGGCGAGCTTGAGGAGGACGAGTTCGTAGGCGTTGGCGGCGTGCTGGTCGCGCGGCTGGGCGGCGGTGTCGGCAGGCTGGGCGGCGGCCATGGTTTGTTCGTAGTGGGCGCGGCAGGGGCTGTGGCGCATGGGGTTTCTCCTTGAGGACTGACGGCGGCTTTTGGGCCGCCGTCTTGCTGCGTTGTTGCTTAGACGATTTCGATGTTTTCGGCCAGGCATGCCAGACCGTAGTCTTCGATGACGTAGGCGTCGTTGGATGACTCGTAGTTCTCGATCTGGTCGCGCTTCGGGTTGTCGATGATGGCGCGGCGGCGGGCGCCTTCCTGGGCGTAGATGGAGAGGTTGTCGAGGCGGGTGACCATGATCTTATTGGCCGGGAAGTACGGGGCGCGGACGGCTTGCAGGCCACCGACGCGGGCCTGGCTGACGATGAGGTCGGCGGCGATCTTCTGCGTGTTGTCCTGGGCCTTGTTGATCAGCGGGAAATACTTGTCGGCGAACAGGTCGCGGCCGAGGACGACGACGAGTTCGGTGTCTTCGCGGTACCACGGGTCGAGCAGGTTGTTGACCATGTCGAAGACGAGGGCGTCGAGGTTCTTGTAGCCCTGAGCCAGGGTGCGGTCGTCGCCGATCTGGATCTTGTCGGTGGAGCCGATCTGGGTCATGACGCGGGCGGCGGCGTTGGAGCGCATTTTTTGCAGCCAGCCGATGTTGACGTCCTGCAGCAGCGGGTTGGAGGTGCGGTTGGAGGTGGCGGCGCGGCTGGTGCCGTTGAAGCCGATGGTGATGCGGTCGAGGGCCTGGCGGCGGACGATGGCGTCGCGCAGACGGGTCTGGAAGTCGTTGAACTTGGCCCAGGAATCGAGCTTTGAGTACTTTAGCGCCGTGTCGTAGTTGGTTTGCGTGCAGGCGTAGCCGTTGGTATCGAGTGCCGACGGGTCGGTCGGGACGCGGTCGGCGGAGGTTGTGTCGGTGGTGCTGGCGATGCTGCTGCCGATGCCGAGGCCGATCTTTTCCCCGGTTTGTTCGCTGACGAGCGGCATGTTGATGCTGCTCAGGAACTGGCTGGATTCCTGAATCTTGGTTTCGAGGGTTTGCTGGACGCTCGGGGTGGCGGTGAACTTTTCGCAGGCTGAGGGGACGCCGTTGAGGCTGGCGATGGCCGCAGTGTAGGCGTTGAAGGCTAGGCGGGTATCTTTGCGCATGGTGTGCTCCGTGGGGTCGGGGTGTGGTGCTGCGGGTTAGCAGTCGGTGGTGATGGTGCCGTCGCCGCCGGTGGCTGGCTTGCGGTTGGTGTCGTCGCCGTCGGTCTTGCTGAGGGTTTCCTTTAGGGCGGCGAAGTCCTTGGCCATGGTTTCGAGATCGGCGAAGAGCTTGGCGAAGTCGTTGGCGGACAGCTTGGCGATGTCGGCATCTGCCTTGGCGACGCGGTCGATGATGTCTTTCTGCGACAGGGCGATGGTTTCCACGGCCTTGCTGACATCGGAGAAGTTGGCGTCGGTTTCCTTTTTGCCCATGCCGAGCAAATCCATGACCTTGCTGAACAGGGTGTCGCCAGAAGACTTTTCAGTTTCCCATTCAAGGGTGACTTCTTCGGCGACGGTAAAGAGGTTCTCGGGGTTGCGTTTGCGGCCGGCGAAGGGGTTTTCCTTGGCCTGGGCGGCGAACTGCATGATTTCGGTGCCGAGGCTGGCGGGCTTGTTGGTGAAGCCGAGGCCTTCGAGGTAGGCCTTGGCAGTCTTGGCGAAGTTGGGATTGACTTCCATCGACGCGAACATTTTCTGACCGGCTTTTTGCAGGGCGACCAGGGCGTCGCTGGCATCAAATACGCACATGAGCTGCAGTTTCTTTTCGCCGAGGATGTCGGCGAAGCGGGTGCTCAGGGAGACGACCTTGCCGTAGGCGCCGAAGACGCTGTCGGGCATCATCGACATGTAGTGTTCGAGGTTGCCGAGGGCGGTGTAGGCCTTGGGGTCGTAGGTCTCGGCCATCTGTTTGATCCATTCGGCGGTGATGACGCGACCGTCGGTGGTGGCGCCTTCGGTTGCGATGGCGAAAGGCTTGGAAATCGGCATGGTGTCTTGCTCCTGACGTTGTTCGGGTCGTGTGATAAACGATGCCGAGCCAGTTTGGAGCGGCCTTTCGCGCGGGGCAAAGGCTTGTGGGTGTAGGGCTTGGTCTTACTTCCGGCGTTGCGCTTCGAGTGTCGCGCGCGCGGGTAGCCTCGGCTTCCATGAACGCTGCGCTTCCTCCTTCTGCTGTTTCTCCGGACCTTGATCCGCGTCGTCGTGCCCGTGACCTTTATTGGCAGGGCTGGCGGGTGATCCGCATTTCGGAGCACCTGGGGGAGAAGGCGACGACGATCCACAGCTGGAAGCGGCGGGACCGGTGGGATGAATACTCGCCGGTCGAGCGGGCCGAATCTAGCACGGAGGCGCGTTACATCCAACTGTTGTGGAAGGAGCCGAAGGAGGGGGCCGACTACAAGGAGATTGACTTGCTGGGCCGGCAGATGGAGCGGCTGGCGCGGGTGAAGAAGTATTCGACGGGCGGCGGCAACGAGGCGGATTTGAATCCGGCGGTGGAGAACCGCAACGCGAAGACGCGGGCGGGGACACGAAAGCAGCCGGCGCGGAATGCGATCAGCGAGACGCAGCAGGAGGCGCTGGTAGAGGGGTTCATGAAGTCGCTGTTTCCGTATCAAAAGGTCTGGTACCGGGCCGGTCTGGTGCAGCGGATACGGAATATTTTGAAGAGTCGGCAGATCGGGGCGACATGGTATTTCGCCCGGGAGGCTTTTATTGATGCATTGGAGACAGGGAGAAACCAGATTTTTTTGAGTGCGTCGAAGTCGCAGGCGCATGTCTTCAAGGGGTATATCAAGCAGTTCGCGGCCGATATTGCTGGCGTTGAGCTGCAGGGCGATCCGATGGTATTGCCGAACGGGGCGACGCTGTATTTCCTCGGGACCAACAGCCGGACGGCGCAGTCGTATCACGGCAACGTGTATATGGACGAGTATTTCTGGATTCAGAAATTCCAGGAGTTCAGGAATGTGGCGTCGGGTATGGCGTCGCACAAGCATTGGCGACTGACTTATTTTTCTACCGGGTCATCGGTTTCTCATGAGGCTCACCCGTTCTGGACGGGCGATCTATTCAACGAGGGCCGCGCAACGAAGGACAGGGTAAAACTGGATGTGTCGCACGCGGCATTGGTTGATGGAAGGCTGTGTGAAGACGGTCAGTGGCGACAAATGGTCACTATCCATGACGCCGAAGCGGGTGGCTGCGATCTGTTCGATATCGATCAGTTGAGGCGGGAGAACAATCCGCAGGATTTCAACAATAAATATCTGTGCGAGTTCATCGACGATGGCCAGTCGATCTTTCCGCTGGCGACGATGCAGCGATGCATGGTGGATAGCTGGACGCTGTGGGATGACTTCAAGCCGTTCGCTCAGAGGCCGATGGGGTATCGCGAGGTGTGGGTCGGCTATGACCCGTCGCGCTCTGGCGACAACGCGGCGCTGGTGGTGATTGCGCCGCCGCTGGTGGAGGGCGGGAAGTTCCGGATTCTTGACCGGGTGCAGTTTTCCGGGATGCGCTATGAGGAGCAGGCGGAGCGGATCAAGCGGGTGACGGAGGCTTACAACGTGACGTTCATCGGCATCGACCGGACGGGGATCGGCGACCTGGTCTATGAGCTGGTGCAGAACTTTTACCCCGGGGTGCGTGGCTTCCAGTACAGCCCGATGGTGAAGACGCGGCTGGTGTTGAAGGCGATGGATGTGATCGGCAAGGGCCGGATGGAGTTCGATGCTGGCTGGACTGACATGGCGGCGGCTTTCATGGCGATCAAGAAGACGACGACGGCCGGCGGCGGCCAGATGACTTTTGAGGCAGGGCGGTCGGAAGCGACGAGCCATGCCGATCTGGCGTGGGCAACGATGCACGCGCTGGCGAACGAGCCGCTGGAAGGCCGCTCGGCTACCAATCAATCACGGATGGAGATTTTCGGATGAGCAAGGATCTGATGGCGCCTTTGTTTTCGGACAAGGTGGAGGCGGCTTCGAAGACCGGCAGTGGCCGGATTGAGGCTTTTACGTTTGGCGATCCGGAGGGGGTTTTGGACCGGCGCGACATTCTTAGCCTGTTGGAGTGCCCGGATAACGGGAAGTGGTACGAGCCGCCGATTTCAATGGATGGGCTGTCGCGATCGAGCCGGTCGGCTGTGCATCATGCGTCGGCGATGTACGTTAAGCGGAACATCCTGGTGTCGTGCTATGAGCCGCACCCGTTGCTGTCACGGACGGACTTTGCGATTTTTGCCCATGAGTTTCTGGTGTTCGGGAATGCCTACCTTGAGCAGCGGGATTCGATGTTGCGCGAGCCGATGCGGATGAAGCCGGCTAAGGCGAAGTTCACGCGGCGTAGTCTGGATATGGATACCTACTACTTCGTGCCGAAGTGGAACGAGGAGCACAAGTTCAAGAAGGGCAAGGTGTTCCACTTGATGGAGCCGGACATCGATCAGGAGATTTACGGCCTGCCGGAATATATCCCGGCGCTGCATTCGGCCTGGCTGAACGAGGCGGCGACGCTGTTCCGGCGCAAGTATTACAAGAACGGGTCACACGCTGGGTTCATCTTGTATATGACCGACGCGGCCCAGACTGACCAGGACGTTGAGGCGCTGCGCAAGGCGCTGCGGGATTCGAAGGGGCCGGGGAATTTCCGGAACCTGTTCATGTATGCGCCGAACGGCAAGAAGGACGGCCTGCAGCTGATCCCGGTGAGCGAGGTGGCGGCGAAGGATGAGTTTTCCGGCATCAAGAACATCACCCGCGATGACCAGCTGGCGATGCACCGCGTGCCGCCCCAGCTGATGGGCATCGTGCCGAACAATACCGGCGGCTTCGGCGATGCCGAGAAGGCGGCGGCGGTGTTCAACGCCAATGAGATCGGCTATTACCAGGGGCGAATGATGGAGCTGAACGAGTGGCTGGGCGACGAGGTGATCAAGTTCAAGCCGTATGAGCTGGCGAAGGCGCCGGCTTGAATCAAAACTGGATCAAGAAAAAGGCCGGGGAGTTCCCGGCCTTTTTTTCACTGTTTCAGGCTACTGGCCGCCTCGGCCAGCGCCGTGTCCATGTCTTTCTGGACGGACCAGATCAGTTCAGCCAGCGTCTTGCCATCGGGAACATCGGCGTCGTTGCAGCCGAGCAGCAGCGAGACAAGCCCATCAAGACCCGAGTTGATGCCCTTGGCGCGGTCGATGGCGTCGGAAACACGAAGTAGATTGCGGGCCATGATTTAGGCTCCTTTTTCCGGTTGACCGTGGGAAATCTCTTCCAGCGTGTCGGTCGGGATACCCAGCGCATCATTCACCTGGCGCAGCTGGCGGTGAAGGTTGAGGCGGGCCGGGGCGGCTGGCTCAGCCAACAACTTCCGCATCAAATCACGACTCTGATCCTGAAGGATAAGCGTCTGCTTGAACCTGATGCCGGCGCGAAACGACTTCACGCCGGGCAGGGTGAGGACGTGGCGGGCTTTCTCCTCAAGGTCGGCAATGATACGCTGGCGCAATTCCTTCTCGGCCTGGATGAAGTAGCGGCGAACCTGCCGGCCGATCTCGTTGTTTTCGATCATCGCCAGTTCTTTGGCCATGTCGAGGGAGAGGTGATAGTCGAAGCGACGCTTACCCGGCTTTCCATCAGACCTATTCGCCAAATTTGGCGAATAGTCCTCTCCTTCAATAAAACCGTACTGCTCGATGCGATCCTTGATCCAGTTCGAGAAGTCGCGACCGACCTGCAGCGAGCTGTGCAGGTCGCGGGCATTGCAATACTGGGTAGTTTGTTCGATGAGTTAGCCGGTGAATACCGGGATAAGTTGCTGAGCAGCCATGATGGCCTCCGTAGGTTTTAGATTTACCCACCGTAAGCGGGGTGGGAGAGCGCTCTAACGGCCTACGACCGCTGGGTCCTCACGGATACCCAACACTCCCCCATTGATCGGTGGAGCAGAAACAACAAACCCGCCTGACTGGGCGGGGTACAGCGTAGGTTTTAGAGTCGCCAGAATACCCACCGATACTTCCACGGTCAACCGGAAATTTCAGCCAAAAATGAAATCGACTATTCGCAAGCCCCAGCCCGTTGCGCCCCATAGGTTGCTTGGCTAACGCTGTATTTGTCGCCAGCGCTCGACGAAAGCTGTTGGATCAGGCCATTGCAAGAGAATCCGCTAATGCTGAGGTACGACTTCGCAGACTTCACCGCTTGTTTATTCCAGTCAATGTTCAGGCTATCAACCGCCACCGATGCATCATCGACCCTATAACCATCACCTGCATCAGATGAAAGCTGCTGAATAAGCCCGTCACGAGAAAAGCCGCTAATGCTGAGGTATTGCTTAGCTGATCGAACTGCATTTTTCTGAGGCCCGGTCAGGCTTTCCGCCCAGCATGGAGCCGCAACAATCAAAGCGGCAATCACCGCTATGTTCAGAAATTTCATTCTGGTATCCCCCTCTGTTAAAAGCCTTAATTCTACCCTAGCGTCATGGCCTGAGTTTTAGCCCATCAAGGAATGCACTGGTCGAGTTCGCAAGCGGATCATCTGACAGCTCGATCTCGACTCTCGTGCCTGGCACTGGCTGGGCATCGGGATGCGCGCCCTTGATCAAGTCCTCGCTCAACAGATTCGGCGTGATCAAGTACTTCTCCCGGATCTCGCAGTAGTAACGCCACCGCCAGCGAACCAACGTCCTACCCATGGCAACCCCACAAAGTACTGTACGCGCATACAGTATCACGGCGAGAATCCAAAAATCTGCTCAAAAAATAGGCATCTTCCCCCCTCCGCGCGCGGTCGGGACCCCGCCCCGCCCACCCGCTTTATGGGTCGCAAAGTTTGCATCATGCAAAACCCGGTGAGCTTATCCACAAGGGGCGCCGGGCCGGAACTGTCGCCAACTGAAAACCTCGCGAATCCTTGCGCCGTGGGCATGCGCATCTATCAAACGGTGACCTGTAGGCTAGTTTTCTGCTCTGTTTACAGGTTTCGACTTCGGAAAAAGGTAATCTGGTAATTTGACTATGAATTCGATACGCAAGTCATTGAATTTGATCGTTAATTTCAGTTACCAACAAAATGTAATTTGAGGTAACACAAAAGGTAATTTGTTTTTAAGTCATTGAATATATTGATGTTTAAAAAAATGAATTATTACTTTTAAAAAGGTAATTTCGTTACCTATCTATTACCTGAAAATTACCTTTTTCAATATCTAGCAATTTATTGTGCTGCAATGTTCTTGGCCTATTTATTAGATCAAATTACCTTTATTACCTTTTTCCGAAGGCCTTCAAGATTTACAATTGAGCCTCGCACACGTGATGCGCATGCGCACGCGCACAATGTTTACTTGCATCCACACGCAAAGGGAATGAAAGGGGATTGAGGATTGGCCGTCATCTGCATCCATAGCCGCTGCAAGCGGTTCACCGATCACATCAAGGGTTTGAATGGCGCCAATTGAGCTAACCCTCATGAGTCGCGGCTACTGTCACCTATGTCACGACATGGAGTTGGCGCTGAAGCCGTTAGCGGAAGAGTATGGTGCTTCAATCACCGTGCTTGATGTCGATGCAGACCCCGTCCTTGAGGCCAGGTACGACGAGTTGGTGCCGGTGCTGCTACATGGCGAGACCGAGCTTTGCCATTACTTTCTGGATGAAGCCAAAACCCGTGAATATTTGGCTGGAATCCGCTAAAATTCAGGGTCTTCTGAAAAGGGAAGGGCGCCGGACAGCGCCCTTTTTTACTGGCACCAATGGATCATATAAGAAACTTCTCGATCATCGCGCATATCGATCACGGCAAATCAACGCTGGCTGATCGCATCATTCATCTCTGCGGTGGACTTTCCGATCGCGAGATGGAAGCGCAGGTGCTCGACTCGATGGATATCGAGCGCGAGCGCGGTATTACCATCAAAGCCCAGACAGCAGCCCTGAGTTACAAGGCGCGTGATGGCAAAATTTACAATCTGAACCTGATTGACACACCGGGACACGTCGACTTTTCCTACGAAGTCTCCCGTTCCCTGTCGGCCTGCGAAGGCGCCTTGCTGGTCGTTGATGCATCGCAGGGTGTCGAAGCACAGACTGTGGCCAACTGCTACACGGCGCTCGAGCTTGATGTCGAGGTTGTGCCGGTATTGAACAAGATCGATCTTCCTTCGGCCGATCCGGAAAATGCCCGCCAGGAAATCGAAGATGTCATCGGGATTGACGCCTCCGAAGCCGTGCTTGCTTCCGCCAAGACTGGTCTGGGTGTCGAAGACATCCTGGAGGCCGTTGTCGCCCGCATCCCGCCGCCCAAGGGTGATCCGGAAGCACCGCTTAAGGCGTTGATCATCGATTCGTGGTTCGACAATTACGTCGGCGTCGTCATGCTGGTACGCGTTGTTGATGGTGTCTTGCGGCCCAAAGACAAAATACTCTTCATGGCGACGGGGGCTCAGCAATTGTGCGAGCAGGTTGGCGTTTTCGCCCCGAAGTCCGAGTCACGTGAAGTACTGCGAGCAGGTGAAGTCGGTTTCGTCATTTCCGGCATCAAGGAACTGCAGGCCGCCAAGGTGGGCGACACGATCACCAGGATGGACCGCAAGGCCACCGAAGCGCTGCCCGGTTTCAAGGAAATCAAGCCGCAGGTCTTCGCCGGGTTGTACCCCATCGAATCTAACCAGTACGACTCGCTGCGCGAATCGCTCGAGAAGCTCAAGCTCAACGATGCTTCGCTACACTACGAACCAGAAGTCTCCCAGGCGCTTGGTTTTGGTTTCCGCTGCGGCTTCCTTGGCTTGCTTCATATGGAGATCGTCCAGGAACGCCTGGAGCGTGAGTTCGATCAGGATTTGATTACCACGGCGCCAACGGTGGTCTATCAGGTCGTCATGCGTGATGGTTCGATCGTTGAAGTCGAGAACCCGGCCAAACTGCCGGATATCACCAAAACGGAAGAAGTCCGCGAACCGATCATCACGGCCACCATCTTCGTGCCCCAGGATTACCTGGGTAATGTCATCACCTTGTGTAACCAGAAACGTGGCAATCAGGTCGACATGCACTATCACGGCCGCCAGGTAAAGCTGGTCTATGAGATGCCGATGGCCGAAGTCGTGATGGACTTCTTCGACAAGCTGAAATCCTGCTCGAAGGGCTATGCCTCGCTTGACTACGATTTCAAGGAGTACCGCGCGGCCGATGTCGTGAAACTGGACATCCTGATCAACAGTGAAAAGGTTGATGCCCTGTCGCTGATTGTGCACCGTGCCAATGCGCAGTATCGCGGTCGCGAGTTGGCGAGCAAAATGCGTGAGCTTATTCCACGTCAGATGTACGACGTAGCCATTCAGGCAGCTATCGGCTCACACATTATTTCGCGCGAGAACGTCAAGGCAATGCGTAAGGACGTGCTGGCCAAGTGCTACGGCGGCGATATCTCTCGCAAGAAAAAGCTGCTGGAAAAACAAAAAGCCGGCAAAAAACGAATGAAGCAAGTCGGCAGCGTCGAAATTCCGCAGGAAGCCTTCCTGGCTGTGCTGCGCGTCGATAACTGAGAATAGCGATGAACTTTGCCCTGATTCTGTTTGTGCTGCTGGTCGTCACCGGTGTGCTGTATGCGGTGGATATCCTCAAATTTCGAAAGTTGCGCGCAAGAGATGCGAAGGAGCCTCTCTGGGTGGAGTGGGGCGCTGGTTTCTTTCCCGTCATCCTGATCGTTTTCGTTCTGCGCTCCTTTCTTTTCGAGCCGTTCAAGATTCCCTCTGGCTCGATGATTCCGACTTTGCTGGTTGGTGACTTTATTCTGGTTAACAAGTTCACCTACGGTGTTCGTCTGCCGGTGATCAACAAGAAAATTATCGACATAAACACTCCGCAGCGCGGCGATGTCATGGTTTTCCGTTATCCGGAAGATCCCTCGCTCGATTACATCAAACGTGTCGTTGGTTTGCCCGGTGACACCGTGACCTATCAGAACAAGCGACTGACCATCAATGGTCAGGCTGTCCCGACGCAAAAGACTGGGGACTATCTGCATCCGGAGCGACTTTATTACTCAGAGCAGTTTATCGAAAAGTTTGGAGATGCCGAGCATCTTGCCCTGAACGATGCCGATGCTCCTGCCTTTATTCCGGATGCTGCACGCTTTCCGCACCGTGAAAATTGCACTTACAATGCAGCAGGCGTGAGTTGCAAGGTGCCAGCCGGTCACTACTTCATGATGGGTGACAATCGTGACAACAGCCGTGACAGCAGGGCCTGGGGGTTCGTACCCGAGGCCAACATCGTCGGCAAGGCGTTCTTTATCTGGTTGAATTTCAGCGATTTCAGCCGGATCGGTTCATTCAGGTAAGGGAATATGATGAAAAATCAACGTGGCGTGGCCCTGTCCGGGCTGATGTTCTGGAGCATCGTTCTCATTCTGGTTGCCGTGTTGGGCATGAAAGTAACCCCGACTTTTATTGAGTACCAGAAAATTCTCAAGGATATCAAGGCGACTGCCGCCAAAGCTGGCCCTGACTCAACGGTCGCTGATATCCGGGCATCTTTTGACAAATTCGCAGACATTGACATGCTGGATTTCAAGTCAAGTCAACTGGATATCACGAAGGAAAATAGCAAGGTTGTCATTTCCTTCGATTATGAAAAACGAATTCATCTTTTCTGGAACGTCAGCCTATTGATTGACTACAAGGGGTCGACCGCTGGATAAGGCATGACCGCATCCTCTGTTGCCCGTCAACTAGGCCACTCGTTTTCCGACCCGCTTCTTCTTCGGACCGCGCTGACCCATCGCAGCTTCGGGATACCAAACAACGAGCGCCTTGAGTTTCTCGGTGACGGTATTCTCGACTGCGCCATCGCTGCCGCCTTGTTCCATCGCTTCCCGGACCTGCCGGAAGGTGATCTTTCCCGATTACGCGCCAACCTGGTCAATCAGGATGCCTTACACCAACTGGCTGTTGGTCTGAATATCGGTGATGCCCTGCGTCTTGGCGAGGGCGAGCTGAAAAGTGGTGGGGCGCTACGTCCATCCATTCTGGCCGATGCGCTGGAAGCACTGTTCGGCGCCATTTATCTCGATGCCGGTTTTTTGGCGGCGCAGGCCGTCATCGACAATCTCTATGCGCCATTGCTTGCCAAGCTGAAGCCCGGTGAGTTTCAAAAAGATGCAAAAACCCGTTTGCAGGAATGGTTGCAGGGGCGTAAGAAGCCATTGCCGCGCTATCTGCTGCTCGAAGCTACCGGCGCCGCCCATGAGCAACGCTTCGAGGTGGCCTGCGAAATAGAATCCCCTTCCTTGCGAACTGTCGGCCATGGCTCAAGCCGGCGTATTGCCGAACAGGTTGCTGCCGACAAGGCGCTGAAAGAACTCACTGCATGAAAAAATTCCGTTCCGGATATATCGCCATCGTCGGTCGTCCCAATGTTGGTAAATCGACGCTGCTCAACAAGCTGATTGGCGAAAAGATCAGCATCGTCTCGCGCAAGGCGCAGACTACGCGGCACCGCATCACCGGCATTCTGACCAAGGATGGCGCGCAGTTCGTCTTTGTCGACACGCCTGGTTTTCAGACTAAATACTCCAATGCGCTGAACCGGGCGATGAATCGCGGCGTGACGCAAACGCTGAGCGATGTCGACGTCGTTATTTTTGTCGTCGAGGCAGGCCGATATGATGCCAAGGACAAGGCTGTCGTTCGCCTATTGCCCAAGGACCGACCGGTCATCCTGGTCGTCAACAAGACCGATTTACAGAAGGATCGGGCAGCCTTGCTGCCATTCCTGGCCGAGGTTGCAGCCGATCACGATTACGCGGCCATCATCCCGGTCAGCGCCGCCAAGGGCCGGCAAACCGAGGATCTGCTGAATGAGGCCAAGAAGCATCTGCCCAACGATGGCCTGATGTTCCCGGAAGATGACCTGACTGACAAAAGCGAACGTTTCCTCGCTTCCGAATATATCCGCGAAAAGGTCTTTCGCCTGCTTGGCGACGAACTGCCGTATGCCACAGCAGTTGAAATTGAGCGGTTTGAAACCGAAGGCGACTTGCGCCGGATTTTTGCCGCTATCGTTGTCGACCGTGAGGGTCACAAGGCCATCGTGATCGGCAAGGGCGGCGAGCAGCTAAAACGCATCGCCTCAGAGGCGCGTCAGGATATGGAACGCCTGTTCGGTGGCAAGGTTTATCTTGAAATCTGGGTCAAGGTAAAGTCGGGCTGGAACGATGACGAACGACTGCTGAAGAGCCTCGGCTACGAATGAACCTGCGCAGCAAAGTCGACGGCCAGCCGGCTTACGTTCTGCACAGCTATCCCTTTCGGGAAACCAGCCTCATTGTTGAAGTATTTTCCCGCGATTTCGGGCGGATGGCCTTGCTGGCCCGCGGCGCGCGCCGGCCTCGTTCGGCGATCCGCGGGCTGCTCATGGCCTTTCAGCCGATAGAAATCGGTTGGGCCGGTAAAGGCGAAGTGCTGACCCTGATGAAAGCCGAGTGGCAGGGCGGGCAGCCCTTGCTCTCAGGCGAGGCGCTGTTCTGCGGCTACTACCTCAACGAACTGCTCATGCACCTGTTGCCGCGCGAAGATGCGCACGAGCATTTATTCGCCCACTACGCCAAAATGCTGACCCGGCTCGGGGCCGATCCATCGGGTAAAGTCCGCGAAGCCGACTTGCGCAGCTTCGAAAAGGCGCTCCTGCAGGAACTGGGCTATGGCCTGACGCTGAATCACGATAGCGCCGGTAGCCCGATCCAGCCCGAAGCGTTTTACACTTACCGCATGGAACAGGGGCCGGTACGCCTTGAACACGAAGAGGCGGCGGCCCAAATCGTTATTGGCAAGACCTTGCTCGATCTCGAGGCTGATGACTTTACTGAGCCGCGATCACGCTATGAAAGCAAGGCCTTGATGCGCACGCTGATAGCCTATTATCTGGCAGGAAAAGAACTGGAAACACGCAAAATATTCAAGGAGTTGCAAGAGCTATGATCGAACTTGGCATCAATATTGACCACGTGGCGACCATCCGCCAGGCACGCCGGACTTACGAGCCAGACCCGGTCTGGGGTGCTGTTGAAGCCCATCTAGGCGGGGCCGATGGCATCACCGTGCATCTGCGTGAAGATCGTCGTCATATTCAGGACGCCGACGTCCGCCGCCTGCGTGAAACGACCCAGATCAAACTCAACCTCGAAATGGCGGCGACCGACGAAATGGTCGGCATTGCCTGCGCCCTGAAGCCGGAAATGGCCATGCTGGTTCCCGAGGGACGCCACGAAGTCACGACCGAAGGCGGCCTCGACATTCTGGCGCAGGAGGCTCGACTTAAGGATGTCATCTCGCGCCTGGCCGATGCAGGCATCGTGACCAGCGTATTCATCGATGCCGAAGTGGCGCAAATCGAAGCAGCCGCCCGGATTGGCGCTAGCGTCTGCGAAATCCACACTGGCCCCTATGCACACGCCTTTTACGACAAAGGCCGCGATGCCGAAGCGCCGGCTGTGCTCACCGAACTCGACAAGGTACGGGTGGCCGGACAAGCTGTCCGCCAACTCGGCATGCGTTTCAATGCCGGGCATGCGCTGAATTACTACAACGTCCAGCCGATTGCACGATTGGCCGGAATACGCGAGCTCCACATCGGCCACGCCATCATCAGCCGCGCGATTTTCGTTGGTCTGCGCGAGGCGGTCCGCGAAATGAAAGTGCTGATGCGCGAAGCTGCGAATTCCCCCGAATGATTTACGGCATCGGCACCGACATCGTCGCCGTTGCCCGCCTGCGCGGCATGTGGGAGCGGCATGGCGACAAGGCGCTGGAGAAACTATTGGCGCCGCAGGAAATGGAAGAATTTGCCAAGGCGGCCGACAAAGGTCGCTTTCTCGCCAAGCGTTTTGCCGCCAAGGAAGCTTTCAGCAAGGCGCTGGGCACCGGCGTGCGTCCTCCAGCTACGTTGACGGCGATTGCGGTCGGCCATGACGATCTTGGCAAGCCGGAACTGATCTTCCACGGTCAACTGGAAAAAATGCTCAAAAACAAAAACCTCAACGCCCATCTTTCGATCAGCGACGAAGCGGAATACGCCGTCGCCTACGTCATTCTGGAGCACGCATGACGCATTTGCCGCTCGGCCCGCTGATGATTGACGTCGCTGGCACAGAACTGACTGACCTCGACCGCGAACGGCTCTGCCACCCGCTGGTTGGCGGGATCATCCTCTTCTCCCGGAACTATGCCGATCCCGAGCAACTGTCGGTCTTGACCGCGGCAATCCACGCCCTGCGCACACCCGCGCTGCTGATTGCCGTCGATCACGAAGGGGGCAGGGTGCAACGCTTCCGTGACGGTTTCACCCGTTTGCCGGCGATGGCTACGCTGGGGAAAATGTGGGACGAAAATATTGAAGATGCACTCGCCGCCGCCCGCCAGGTCGGCTATGTCCTGGCCGCCGAATTGCGTGCCCGCGGCGTCGATTACTCCTTCACGCCGGTCCTCGACCTCGACTACGGCCCGTCGCGCGTCATCGGCGACCGGGCCTTCCATCGCCAGCCGGCAGCTGTCATCGCCTTGGCCGCCGCTCTTGGCGAAGGCCTGGGATTGGCCGGGATGGGCAGCTGCGGCAAGCATTTTCCGGGGCACGGCTACGTCATTCCCGATTCGCACGTCGAATTGCCGGTCGATGATCGGACGCTGGAAGCCATGCAGGAAGACATCCTTCCCTACCGGCAATTACCACTCGATGGCGTCATGGCGGCACACGTCATTTACAACTGCGTAGATTGTAATACTGCTGTATTTTCAAATAAATGGATAAGTTATTTGAGAAATGACATCAAGTTTGATGGGGTGGTTTTTACAGACGATTTGTCGATGGCCGGCGCCGGTATGGTCGGTGGCATGCTCAACCGCGTCGAGACAGCCTACAACGCAGGCTGCGACATGCTGCTGGTATGTAACGCGCCGGATGTCGTCGGCGACGTACTCGAAAACTGGAAACCGGAAATCGATCCGGTGCGCGGCAAGCGAGTCGAGGCACTGATTCCCGATGTACCCGCCAAGGACTGGCAGGCATTGCAATCTGATAGCGGGTATATCGCCGCCCAGCAGACCATCGCAAAACTGATGGCCTGAAATGCATTCGGGCAGCCAAAGCTGCCCGAATAAAACACTGAAGAAGTCGCGGATTACTTGACGCGGTTCTTGTATTCGTCGGTACGGGTGTCGATTTCGATCTTGTCGCCAATGCTGACGAAAGCCGGAACCGGCAATTCGAAACCGGTCGCCAGCTTGGCCGGCTTCATGACCTTGCCCGATGTGTCGCCCTTGACGGCCGGCTCGGTGTAAATCACTTCGCGCACGACGCTGTTCGGCAGTTCGACGGAAATGGCCTTGCCGTTGTAGAAAACAACTTCGCAAGCCAGACCATCCTCCAGGTACTTCAGGGCGTCGGTCATGTTCTCGGCTTCGACTTCGAACTGCTCGTAGTCGGCATCCATGAACACATACATCGGATCGGCGAAGTAGGAATAGGTCACTTCCTTCTTGTCGAGAATGACCTGTTCGAACTTGTCGTCGGCCTTGTAAACCGCTTCGGAAGCGGCACCGGTCAACAGGTTCTTGAGTTTCATTTTGACAACAGCGGCATTGCGGCCGGACTTGTTGTATTCGCTCTTCTGAACGACGAGCGGGTCGGCACCGACCATAATGACGTTGCCGGAGCGGAGTTCCATTGCGGTTTTCATTCGGGATTCTCTAAGGTCAGAAAAAGGTATAACGTTCGATTATACCTTGGCAGCACAGAAATTGACGAGTGCAGTGGCCAAATCGGGCTTAGAAGCCAGCTTTTCGGCCCATTGCCGGTTGTGGCGGGCAATGGCGCCCCTGCAGTCAACGAAGCCCTGCCAGGCTGAAGCGATATTGCGGCCTAAATTCCATGCGACAAACATCCTGCGGAGGACCGTTTTCATTTGCTCATCCAGTCCTTCGCCATAGCACCCGAGAAACGCCTCCAGCTTGGTCAGATGTGCGCCGTCGTCCTGCGGGTAAACGTGCCAGACAAACGGCTTGCCGGCCCACTGGGCACGCACAAATGAATCCTCGCCGCGCACGAAATTGATGTCGCAGCGCCAAAGTAAGCGATCGAAATCATCGATAGGCATGAAAGGGATCGGCTGAATCAGCGCGTTGCCAAGCTGCCACGGTCCACTTCCACCCAAATGAGCCTGTACCGCCGCCAATGGTTTTCCCGGTGGCACATGGCAGACTAGGGTAATAGCCGAATCGCGGAAAGCATCCAGCAAAGCGCCAACCGGGGCCTTGTCATAGCAAAACAGGCTGACTTCAAGCGAGTCACTTGCCGGAGTATCTGCAATCAAGCGATCACGCTCGGCAAACAAACCGTTTTCCCGCAGCAATCCACCGGTCTTTGCAGAAAACCCCGGGAAGAAGAAATATTTGATCAAGGGAAGGGTGGGGTGGGGCGACGCCATGCCATGACAATCCTCAGCCCATGATTCTGCGCTCAGGTATTCAAGATTGATCCAGCATGGTTTTGGCGAGCATTGGCTCATTGCCGCCAGATAGGCCGTTGGTAGCTCGCAGGCGAAAGCCTCGATAACGACATCCACCGGGCAGTCGACCGCAGCATCCTCGACCCAGAGACAAATTTCAACGCCCTGATACGACTGCCTTGCTTTCGATGGATCTACTGACGGACACAAGGGCTGCAGGCTGGCCAGATCATCAACCCACAAACGTACCTCACGGCCGTGCTCGGCCACCAGTTGCCTGGCCAGGCGCCAACAAACCCCGATGTCGCCGAAGTTGTCGATAACCCGGCAAAAGATGTCCCAATGAAGCTTCATGGCCGCCATGCTAACATCTCTGCCATGTCAAGATTTCAAGATCCCACCGGCTGTACAGCCTGCCCACGACTGGCCGAGCACCTTTCCAACATTCGTCAGCGCGATCCCGACTGGCACGCCCTGCCGGTTCCAGCCTTTGGCTCCCTTGATGCAGAACTCCTTGTCGTCGGCCTCGGCCCTGGCGAAAAAGGGGCCAACCGGACCGGTCGCCCCTTTACCGGTGACGTCGCCGGCGAACTGCTCTATCCCGCCTTACACCGCTTCGGCTTTGCCAGCGAACCAGAGCCGCTGGGCGCCGATCACTGGGCCAATCCAGCCATGCAACTGAGCAATTGCCGCATCACCAATGCCGTGCGTTGCCTGCCCCCAGCGAACAAGCCGACAACGGCTGAAATCCGCCAGTGCAACAGCCATTTGAAGGACGAAATGGCCGCGATGCCCCGACTCAAAGTCATCGTCGCCCTTGGCGCAATCGCTCACCAGGCGCTGCTCTGGGCCTACGGCCTCAAACTCAAGGAATTCACGTTCGGCCACAATGTCAGCCATGCCTTGCCGGACGGGCGAATACTCGTCGACAGCTATCATTGCAGTGGCTATAACTGGCGCACCGGCAGGCTTTCCCGTGAAAGCTTCGAAGCGGTGTTTGCCGGGGTCAAAACCCACATCGCCTGAACCCGCTCGATGAGTTTCGATGCCAAAGCCTTTCTGGCTACGCTGACTGAATTACCCGGCGTCTATCGCATGCTGGACGACAACGCCGCCGTTCTTTACGTCGGCAAGGCCAAGAACCTCAAGAAGCGGGTTTCGTCGTATTTCCGGGAAAATGTTTCCAGCCCGCGCATCGCGCACATGGTCAGCCAGATCGCTACCGTGGAAACCACGGCAACGCGCACCGAGGCCGAGGCGCTGTTGCTTGAAAACAATCTGATCAAATCGCTTTCGCCGCGCTACAACATCCTTTTTCGCGACGACAAGTCCTATCCGTACATCGTTCTAACCAAAGGGAAATTTCCCCGGCTCGGCTTCTTTCGCGGCAACCCCGATCGCAAGGCCGATTACTTTGGCCCGTATCCTTCAAGCTGGGCGGTGCGCGACAGCATCCACTTGATGCAGAAAATGTTCCGCCTGCGCACCTGCGAAGAGTCTGTGTTCGCAAACCGTTCGCGGCCATGCCTGCTGTATCAGATCAAACGCTGTAGCGGACCATGCGTCGGATTGATCACGCCGGAAGATTATGCGACGGATGTTCAACTGGCCTCGATGTTCCTCGTTGGCAAACAGCAGGAAGTCTCGAAGCGGCTGAATCAAGCGATGGAAGCGGCTTCCGCCCGCCTCGCCTTCGAACAGGCCGCGGTCTACCGGGATCTGATCCAGTCACTGCGACACGTACAGGAAAAACAGTTTGTTTCAAGCAACAAGGGCGAGGATATCGACATCCTGGTCGCCCACAAGGAAGCAGGGCAGTTGTGCGTCAATCTGGCCATGGTCCGTGGCGGACGACATTTAGGCGATCGCCCCTTCTTTCCGATCAATGCAGGAGAATCGGAACCGGCCGATGCCTGCGCCGCCTTCATTCGCCAGCACTATGCCATTCACCCGGCACCTTCGCGCCTACTGTTTCATCCCTTGCCGGCCGAAGACGAGCCGGGGGAAAGCGAAGCGGTGCTGGCTGAACTAGCTGGGCGCCCGGTTCCTGTCATGCAGGCGCGCAGCCTTTCGCACAAAGCCTGGGTTGAGATGGCATTGCAGAACGCCAAATTGGCAATTCTGGCGCGCAGTCAGGCAATCGAGCAGCAGGAAAAACGTCTGGCAGCACTGCAGGAAGCCTTGCAGCTACCTGAGCCCATCGTACGTATCGAATGCTTTGACATCAGTCACACGATGGGCGAAGCAACCGTAGCCTCATGTGTGGTCTACCAGGAAAACCGCATGAAAAACGCTGATTACCGGCGTTTCAATATTCGCGATATCACGCCCGGCGACGACTATGCAGCCATGCGCCAAGCCGTCAGTCGTCGCTACGATGGCATTGCTGCCGGTGAGGGTACGGCACCTGACCTTATCCTGATCGACGGTGGAAAAGGGCAGGTCGCTTCAGCCTTTTCCGCCCTTGCCGATCTTGGCCTGGCTCATTTGCCGATGATCGGTGTCGCCAAAGGCGAAGGACGCAAACCAGGCTTGGAATCACTCATTTTCCCGGATGGTCGCGAGCCATTACAATTGCCGGCGGAACACCCCGCGTTGCACCTGATCCAGGAAATACGCGACGAAGCTCATCGCTTCGCCATCACAGGCCATCGTGCCCAACGTGGCAAGGCGCGAAAAACCTCAACACTGGAAAGCCTGCCGGGCGTTGGTCCGGCCCGCCGAAAAGCACTCGTTGCCCGATTTGGCGGCCTGCCTGGCGTACTCGCCGCCAGCCCGGAACAGTTGTCCGAAGTGCCGGGCATCAGCCGGGATATGGCTGAAAAGATACATTCCGCATTACACTGAACCATGCCCTTCAATCTGCCCATCCTGCTGACCTGGCTTCGTATCGTGGCGATACCGCTGCTGATTACTGTTTACTACCTGCCGGCAGACTGTGCGACGTCGCATGAACGCGATCTCGCTGCAACCTCCATTTTCGTCGCTGCCGCCCTGACCGATTGGGCCGACGGCTATCTGGCGAGAAAGCTCGACCAGACATCGGCCTTTGGTGCTTTTCTCGACCCGGTCGCCGATAAACTGATGGTTGCTGCAGCACTGATCGTGCTCGTCGAACTAGGCAGAACCGATGCCATCGTCGCCACCATCATCATCGGCCGCGAAATCACCATTTCAGCACTGCGTGAATGGATGGCCAAGATCGGCGCAGCAAAAAGCGTCGCTGTGTCGATGCTCGGCAAGATCAAGACAGCCGCACAAATGCTGGCCATTCCCATCCTCCTTTATTACCAGCCGCTGTTTGGCGCTGATACGCAAAGACTCGGTAACTGGTTGATCTGGATAGCCGCCTTGCTGACGCTCTGGTCAATGGGCTACTACCTGCGCATGGCCTGGCCAGAAATTGCAAAAAGAACCGCAGAAAAGTAGGGGGCCAATGTTGACAATTCCCTTGTGTCGCCTATAATGCGCGCTCTGTTTCAGCGCGGCAGTAGCTCAGTTGGTAGAGCGATACCTTGCCAAGGTATAGGTCGAGAGTTCGAGACTCTTCTGCCGCTCCAGATTTTCTGAAATTGGATTTTAGTTAGTCCGGTTTTTAGTAGTAAAAGAGGCACGGCGCGATAGCAAAGCGGTTATGCACCGGATTGCAAATCCGTGTAGGTCGGTTCGACTCCGGCTCGCGCCTCCAAGGTTTTGCGGCAGTAGCTCAGTTGGTAGAGCGATACCTTGCCAAGGTATAGGTCGAGAGTTCGAGACTCTTCTGCCGCTCCAAATAGAAAAGGGAAAGCGCTGGTCGCTTTCCCTTTTTTCATATCGGGCGCCGATATAATTATTGCACCCAGCCCGGGTGGTGAAATTGGTAGACACAAGAGACTTAAAATCTCTCGCTCTTTGAGTGTACGGGTTCGATTCCCGTCCCGGGCACCACGAATGAACACATGATCATCTACGACCTTAACTGCGAGAACAATCACCGGTTTGAAGGGTGGTTCCAGAATGCCGGCGCTTTTGAATCCCAGTTGGAGGATAAGCTTGTTTGCTGTCCGCAATGCGATAGCCACAACGTCCTTCGCGTGCCGTCGGCGGTCGCCATTTCCGGACATCATGCCGAGCCGGTTGGGGTGACATCGGTCAGCGCCGCAAAAGCACCGACAAGTACCGCTTTGATGCCGGTCGGGACGCAAGCCATGGCGCTTTATCGCCAGCTCATCCAGACCATCGTCAGTCACAGTGAGGATGTTGGTCACTCGTTTGCCGATGAGGCACGCAAGATTCATTACAACGAAGCGCCTCAGCGTCCGATTCGCGGCCACGCCAGCGAGGATGAATGCGAAGAGCTGAGGGACGAGGGCATCCAGATTCTTAATTTGCCGCTGCCCAAAGATGAGGATCTGAACTGATCCTCTTTTTCTTCTTGCTACATTATTTAACATAATACAAATTATGCGCGATTTTCGAGGGGTAGCCGAAGCTGCGCGGCGTATCGTAAAAATGCTCGTTCTGCGTGTTTATTGGTCATGTTTGCCAAATAGCGGCATAACAACCTGATTTCCTCTTTATCGTATCCCAGTGAAAATAATTTGTTTTTTTCTACTTCAAGGTAACGATATATCCGCCTGCGCTTAGCCAGATCGAACGCCCGACGAGCGCGCAACTGCCAATACAGGTTGCAGAGCGTCGAGGCGTAAGACGGAATACAGACCACCTGTTCAAGTTAACGACGACCTGTGGAAGTCACAGTCGAGGAACAGGAACGATTTCCGCAACCCCACGGCTTATCCCAAATCGACTCCGACTTAAGTTTTTGCTGTTGTTCTACTGGATAGGAACGATCCACCGCTAACGCTTTTTGCTGAGCTAATACAGCATCGTCACGGTGCATTTGGTCCCGACCAGCGAGCCACGATTTTTGCCGCTGCAAATCTGATTGAGCGCGGGCGACAGATTTAGAGTCCGTAACGTCCGATTTAGATGAATTCAAGTGGCTATGGCCAAACACATCGCAAGGCTTGTCCGTAATGACTGTTTGCCCGGTTGATGACTTGCATTTGTAGGCGTCAGCAAAAACCGGCTGGGCAAGTACGAGCAAAAGAATTGATAAGTGAAAGCGCATAGACCCCCCGGCTTTTAATGATGACGGGATTCTAGCGCCCTGCCCGGCTTGAGACCGTGAAGAAAACCCGGTTTTCAGGGAGGGGGATTTGACAGCCAACGCCCTGCTCCAAATCACATGGCCATGTGACCCGCTTTGACCAGTGGAAGGGCCGCGGCTCCCCGCGGCTTGATAGGTCAGGCGCTAGCCAATCAATCGCTTGCCACCCTGCTGTGCCGTTTCCAGAGGAAAACGGCGACACCATTGCTAAAAGCGAAAGCGGAAGGGCCTACCCCACCCCCCGCCGCCTGCTACGCAGGCCTGCGTAGGGGTGGGGTGAAGGCCCCGAGGGAATCTAAGCGGCGCCAGTGGTGAAGCCTTTTTTCTTCTGGAAGCTGCATGAGCAGGACCACAAGCGAATGTTTGGCCAGCGTTTGCTTTGCGACAGGCGCCGCGATTTTCGTCCAGTCGATACCGCGCAGGTTATAGATGAACTGCATGAGCTTCGAGGGCGCTTTTGGCAGGTATCGGCCTTTATAGTGCCAAGGCGAAATGACGGTATGGAGACCACAGGCGGCAGGGTGATCGCGGTCGAGAAACTTTTGCTCTGTGTCGTAAGCGCCATAAAGTTCCTTGGCCTTGTACCACTTACGACCAACCCTAAGCGCGTTGATGTCGCAACCTTGTTTGATGATGCCCAGGTGGATTTTAGGAAATCGAACATCCACCCCGAAGAGGCCAAAGAAGAAGGTCACAAAAGGGATTGGCCAGCGGTCGAGGCGTTTGACCGGAATGTGATATTCGATTTGAGTCGTGCGAAGTTGCTTGTCGACTTGGTCGAGGCCTTGCATCTGATAGTAAATATCCCAGCGCAGCTTGCCCGAGTGAATGAGCCAGTCAAGAAGAGGCTGGCGGGTTTTATCGCCCCATGATCGAGAGTTGAAGAACTTCGAGCATTCATCAAGGATGATGACGCCGTTTTGTTCTTCGTCGATGTTGTCACCATCGTAGCCACGGCCAAGGGCTTCCATATCTTCGACCGTAGGAGAGTCAGGAAGGCGAATGATTGTGACCTTGGAGAGCGGACCGAGCAGAACATCAAGGTTGATATCCATATTCGTGGCCACCCTCTTCCCTTCCCTCACGGCATCACGAATGACACCGGCGCAGAAAAGGCCCTTTCCAGAGCGCTTTTTTCCAGTGATCGCGAAATCGGTCATATACCCGCCAAAAACCACCGCTCAATATTGGCAGTAGTCCATTTATAGACATAAACGAGCAGCCGTGCAGTGACATAGGCGGCGATGATGATATTGATGTTGTTTGGCAAGAAGTACGTCGACGCGCCGAGGCTGGAAGGCATGGCGATACGACAGCCAATGACGATTGCCTTAACTGCCCCGGCCATGGCAACCGTAAGGCCACCGACGGCAAGAATGAAGGCGGTGCCGAAAACAGTACGGTAAGCCCACTTTTCTGCAACGAACTTGAAGAGAAAATCGTACAGCTTGACGAGAAACGCGCCCATGACTGAGCCGATAGCCCAGAGAGCGCCACCAATCAGCGGAGCCGGCATTATCTGTGATCCCTAGTGGTCATTGAAAAGATACCGAAAGCCAGCATCACCCACATAGCGTAGGCGCCGATTTCGGCAATTTTGGCTGCAACGGCGCAATGGTCATGTGTCCAAGTCCAAGGCCCCACCCGAACCGTGAAGGCTTGGCAACCGGCATTACCAATAGGCTCAAACCAATCACCCATGTTGGATTTGAAAACGTCGAAATACTGAGAGCCGGGACCGCCAGAAGCGAAGGCTTCAATTTCCCCTTTTGCGGAATTCATCTTCGCCTCAACATCAGCCTTCACCCCAGCGGATACCTCTTTGCCTTCAAAAAACGACTCTCCGCTGAAATCCTTGGCGTCAAGAGAATCGCGGACTTTTTCAGCGGCAGTAGCGACTTTCTTCTGCGTAACCTCTTCGTTTAGGCCACCTTTGCAGATTTGAAGATTTGGATTTTTGGCGCAAAACTCGGAATCTGAAGGCTTGTTAGGATCACCGGCCTGAGTCGTGCCCTTTGTTCCCGTTTCTGAACTTGTTCCGGTGACCTGGCCGGAGCCATTGCGATCTGTCTTAACGGTAGTTTTTTCCTCAACACCGGTACTAGGGTCACGAGTTGTCGTCGATTCCGTGGTTGTCGTAGAACCATCGGCATTCGTAGCAACAGACTTCTCCTTAGATACAACCGGTGGATTTGAACCCGGAATTCCAGACGGTACACAATGAACAGCACCGGTAGAACTGGTCATGACGCCTTCACCATCAGCACAAGGCGGCTTTTTAGGAGGATCTGGCGGAGTGTTGGCTGTAGTACCCGGCTGCGGTGCAACACCATCCGAAGCCGTACAGGCCCCATTCAAATACGTTTGAGATAGAACCTTGGTCTGGGTCTTGCCATCGGTGTAATACGGCTGCGCAGTCGAACCAAGCGCCAACCGGCACCCGTTATCACAATAAGTACCGGTAATCGAGCTGCCGACAGGAAAATTATAAATTCCGAATTTCGTGCCCAAGTCGACTTTATTTTGACAAGGATCAGGAGGCACTGAACACAATCCAGTAGCTGGAATACGAACCTGCGGTGCAACACAATCAGGAGCGACACACTGCCCCCCGGTAAGCGTACCTACAGGGCACGTCGGACCACCGGGAATACTGGTATCAATCCAACCGTTAGCACGACAATTAACCGTATTTCCAACAACTGAAACAACAACAACGCTAGTCGCATTCTGAGAAACACGAAACGCTTCACAAGCCGCCTCAGGGGAATAGGTAACAACGGCGCCCAACTGCCAAGTAATGATAGGAGCGTAACTATCAGCATGCGAAAAATTACTTAGAAACAGGGACAGGAGCAGGAACAACGGGCGGAGGAACATCCGGCGCTTTCTTTTCTGGAGCTGGACCACTGGACCAATACCAATGGTCTGCACGTTGATAATCAAGCGAGGAAGCCCATACAGGAAGTGGCAAATCACGCTTAGCTGTTGAACGAACCATGGCGTCTTTGAGTGCTTTAAATTCTTCCCACTCGCCCGCTTGCGAGACAGGAGGAAAAAGGGCGCCCGAAAGCGCCCCCCAAATCACGAGGATTTGAACAGGGCCCATGATTAGGCGACCTTGCCTGCACCCTTCTTGAACAGGCCGATCAGCACGAAGCCACCGGTAACGGCGGCGACAATCGGCCAGATCGCGGCAAGAATTTCAGTAACCGAAGATTGAATCGACGTGAAAGCAGCAGTTGCCTCAGTCGGCAGCGCAGCTTGGGCGGCACCAGCAGCAACGGTAGAAAAGACAACAACGCCGTACTTCATCATTTGATTGCGATTTTTCATGATTGAAACTCCAAAAGGTTGAATTAACGATTTGAAGCACTCTCCTATTTTGGGTTGAGAGAACTTCCTCAAAAGCCCTGAGGGACTAGCGCAGGGCGTTTGAGGAAGGTCACGACACTTTGCTGATTGCGTCACGAAATCGAGTAATGGCGTAGCCACCGGTAAAGCCGCCGACCCATGCAACTACCATTTGGCCGATATACAAGAGAAGGTCTGCACTGGTCATGATCTATAGCCGGTTGAAAAGCCTATGAAGGCGCAAAAGAAGAGGACGGCGGGAAGCAGGATTGATTGCACCGGCCATTGCTCAACGCCTTCTGTGCAAGATTGGAGAACGGTTGTCCCGGTACGCGTTGTGGCGGTCGTTCCAGTCAATGGACGATGGGAAATCGACCATGTAATAGTGCCGCCAGCAATGGAAGGCTGTGCGGTGAAAGCGATAATCCCGGCAGCGTCAGCAGAAGGCACATCCTGAGCGAAGGCATCACGCGCAGAGGCTGAATCCTGATAGCAGACGCCGTTCCATGCGTAGCCCATTACGGTCTGCCTCCGGCGGCCAAGGGCGAGCCCTTGGAACGTGGTTCAAAAGCGGAAAATTGGCCAGTGTCGAAATCAAAAACCGAACCGTCAAAATCCACAAAACGGGATTCTGAAACTTGAAAGGCAAACGGCTTGCCTCCGGCGGCCAAGGGCAGGCCCTTGGAACGTGGGTTGAAATGACGGATACAAACGAGCGCGAGGCAGAAGCAGCCGAAAATAGCGAGAGTGGGCAAAAGCATAGCGGCGATCATTGACGGGACCGTTCGCGGAGATCAGCGAAATACATGTAAAAAGCCTTTCCGATAGCACCCAATGGAATCAACACCGGAAGACAAATCAGAACGGCCAGCGCAATTAGAAAATCACGAACGTCAATGAGAAATAACTTAAACATCACGCGGCCCTCACCAATGACGGCTTGAAGTCGTACCAATCAGGAACGGCAGCAGGCTGGATTTCGATGGTTTTGATACGAACGGGCATAGATGCCACGTTGCGCGGCTCTGCTATGTCGATTCCATGCTCTCTGAGCAGCTTTGCATGACGCTGGAAGGTGCGCAGGTTCATGCAGCGTTTGACATCCTCACCACGAAGCCACGCCGACGCGGTAAGCGCCACACGTGAGGGCAACATTGCCGGGTCAAACTCTTCCACGTCAGCTTTGACGCGATGAAGGATTTCAGTCCGATCCTCGAACAGTTGAATAACTTTTGCCATGGTCCAATCTCCCGCCCACGTTAAGCCCCGATCTCTGAGGCAGTCTTTTGCGGCTTTGACTTCGACTCGAACAACGCCGTTTTCACGGCACCAGTGATAAACCGGGTTTTGGCGCATCATTTCGCGCTCGATATCACCCCGGCAGTGATCCATCATTTCATCAGCTTTTAGATAGGCTTCGACTTGGCAGTATTTGAGGGAGCCCCAAACGACCGTTGATTTGCCGAAGCGTTTTTTCTTAACCCGGGCGACTGATTGACCGTCCAGCCAGTTCAGGACCGCTAGAGCGTTGTTTTCCGAGCCGGTGACGAGATTGCGGGTTACATGGATTGACCAGACCCGAGCGCCTTCATGGCCGGGCGTCAATTCATGGTCGTGCTTGAAGCGACGCGCAGCGGCATATTCCGGCGTGCCCGGTTCCGGGACACAGAGGAAATGCGCAAATTCAGCGCGTGAAGCGATTTCGCCTTCTAGCTGGCGGTAGAGCCTTGGAGATGCAGCTTGCTCGCCACAGGCGAAGGCCGGAAGGCCTTGCGAGTGCATGATGCGGTTACAGGCATCGAAGGTTTCATCCCAACCGAGATTGAACACGTTGTCAGAACGACCGAAGCGCCCAGGGTTGCCTTTTAGCTGTACGAGGGTTCCATCGCTGGAAACTTGGACCTTTGTCGAATGGCTGCCCTGTATCCATGCCGAGCGTAGCCGTTCCGGGAGAATGTCGCGTTCTTCGACCATGGAGCCATCGAAGGAAATATCACCGGGTTCCCGGTAGGCAATGGTGCGAAGGCCAGCGATAGTTTTGACTGAATCAGTCGGGAATCGCTGGGATAAAACTATCCCGTCAATGAAGGTTGAAAACGACATTTTGTCGCGTAGCCCCCTAGTGTTCTAAGGGGTGGGGGTCTTCAACCCCTCCCCACGGAGTGAATTCACCGACTTCATCCGAGAGCGAAAAGCAACCGGCCTCAGAAGAGGGATTCACGCATTTGTTTTTCATGACACACCAACAAGCGCCCTGCCTCGGTCCGAAATAGACAACATGGGCCGATGTGCAAAGAGCGCAGGCGGCGTTGGTCATTTTTGGCGACGAACCGAAGGACGATGCCGAAACTCGGCAATGGTTATCGTCGGAATCCCACAGCGCATCATGTAGCGACCGATTTCGGCACACTTGCGGGATTTGCCTTCGTGCTTCAAATCCTTGCTTTCAATGGACGAGGCACGAAGGGAACGGCGCACCTCGTAGAGGGTGACGCTGAACGAATGCATGATCAGGCGGCAGCCTTGATGGCTTGAACCGGAATCACATCCTCGATGACCGCCTCAAGGCCACGGAAGCCGACACGAGAGCCGACGACCAAATCACAGGCGCAAGGGAACGGAATGTTTTTTTGCTGGAGCTTGGCGAAGCATTCAGAGGACATGGCCAATTCCTTCTGGTCGAGGCCTAGTCCAATACGCTGCATCGTCGGGCGATTGACGGTTTCTTGACGGGTTTCAATGACCAAGTTGTACATGTCGTATGCATTGCCACTGGTCTTTCCGGTGCCCTTCATTTGGTAGGCGCCGCGTGCTTGGACTCGCATGGTTGTTTCCTTTCGGTTGGTTGAGTGTCCGCAAGTGCAGACAGCGAGCGAATTAGAGTCCGCACGTGCAGACGTTGTCAATACCGCAGATGCGGACTATCGTTGACCCGTCACCCATGGAGGAAGCCATGAAAATTAAGGATTTGTTAGACGCTACGAAAAATGCCAAAGGTATAGAAACCGATGGAGAACTCGCCAGAACACTAGGAGTTTCAAAGCAAGCCGTTAGCGACTACTACAACGACAAGCGAGCGCCAGATGACTACGCGTGTTTGAAAATTGCTGATGCGCTTGGAATGCCTCTTGATTCTGTCATTGCGACAGTAAAGGCAGCGTCAGAGAAGGACGAAACGCGCCGGGAGGCTTGGGAAAACTACATGAAAAGACTAGGCGGTGTAGCCGCTAGTTTGATGGCAGGAATTATGTTGCTTGTCACTTTGGTAGTGACATCCCCCACCGCAGAGGCCGCCGTTAAGCCATTTGACTACGCAAATGACCGGGTAATACAAATTATGCGCTAATTGGATAGGTCGAATCGGCTAGATCAATGAAAATCCCGGCTCGACGTTTCGAGCCGGCCCAGCCAGGCGGAAAGGTCTACCAGTCGTTTGGCGACGAGATGAACGACTTCGCCTTCAATCTGTAGTTGCCCATAGATGCCGAGCAGCGTCGCGCCGAGCAATTCGCGGCGTTGCTTTTCGACCTGTTGCGGATGGACGACGACATTGACCAGTCCGCTTTCATCTTCGAGCGTGACGAACACGATGCCGGTCGCTGTGCCCGGTCGCTGGCGACCAACGACGATGCCGGCGGCGCGGATCAGGGCGCGATGGCCGGCGGTTTTGAGGCTGGCGGCCGTGACGAAGCGGCGCTCTGTCAGATGCTGGCGGAGTAGCGTCAGCGGATGGCGGCGTAGCGTCAAACCCAAGCTGCGGTAATCGGCGACGAGGTTTTCGGCTTCGCTGGGCATAGGCAGTTCGGCATCCGGCTCGCTGATTATTGTGCCGGCGAAGAGATCGCCCTGCACCGCTGGCACCGCTTTTTCTACGCCGGCCGCCCAGGCTGCCTGCCGACGGTGGCCAGCCAGGCTCTGCAAGGCATCGGCAGCGGCCAGTTGATCGAGGTCGCGGCGCTGCAGGCCGGCGCGGGCAGCCAGATCGGCGATATTCAAAAATGGGCATTTTTTCCGGTTGACCGTGGCAATGCGCTCGGCGAGTGCTTTCGAGAAGCCGGATATCTCGCGCAGGCCAAGACGGACGGCGCCGCGCTCATCGATGATGCTGTCCCAGTCGCTGACCGTAACGTCGGGCGGCAAAACGGTCACGCCGTGGCGCCGGGCGTCCTGGATCAGCATCGACGGCGAGTAAAAACCCATAGGCTGGCTGTTGAGCAGGCCGCACAGGAAGATGGCCGGATGGTGGCGCTTGAGCCAGGCCGAGATGTAAACAAGCAGCGCGAAGCTGGCGGCGTGCGATTCGGGAAAGCCGTATTCGCCGAAGCCCTGAATTTGCTGGATGATGCGCCGGGCAAAGCTTTCCGGCAGGCCATTGGCCGCCATGCCGGCAAGCAGTTTCTGTTCGAAGGGTTCGAGGCCGCCCTTTCGCTTCCAGGCGGCCATCGCCCGGCGCAACTGGTCGGCCTCGCCGGGCGTGAAATTGGCGGCGACGACGGCCAGTTGCATGACCTGCTCCTGGAAAATCGGTACGCCGCAGGTCCGTTTGAGCACTTCATCGACCGGCGGCGAAATTTTCTCGATGCGTTCCCTGCCCTGCCGCCGTTTGAGGTAGGGATGCACCATGTCTCCCTGGATCGGCCCGGGGCGGACGAGCGATACCTCGATAACCAGATCGTAGAAATTTCTTGGCCGCAGCCGCGGCAGCATGGCCATCTGGGCGCGCGATTCGACCTGGAAGACGCCCATGCTGTCGGCGTGGCAGAGCATGTCGTAGGTTTTCGGGTCTTCGGCCGGGATGTCGGCCATCTTCCACGGTCGACCGGAAAAATTGCTCAAAATCGAAAGCATGCGACGGATGGCCGAGAGCATACCGAGGGCCAGCACATCGACTTTCATGAGGCCGACGGCGTCGAGATCATCCTTGTCCCACTGGATCACCGTGCGCTCGGGCATCGCCGTGTTTTCGACCGGGACCAGCCGGGCCAGCGGCCCGCGCGACATGACGAAACCGCCAACGTGCTGTGTCAGATGGCGCGGAAAACCACGCAGCTGGCCGGCGATCCACAGCCATTTTTCGACGCGTGGCGAGGCTGGGTCCAGCCCCTGCTCGGCGAAGCGTTCGGGTAGTTGCTCGCGCTTGTCCCACCAGGCCAGCGAGGCGGTCAGGGCGTCGATGCGCGCCGTTTCGAAGCCGAGCACCCTGCCCGCATCGCGCAGTGCGCCCTTGGTCCGGTAGGTGATTAACGCCGCGGCCAGCGCCGTCCGCTCGCGGGTGTATTTTTCGTAAATATAGGCGATGACCTCGGGGCGCCGTTCGTGCTCGAAATCGACGTCGATGTCCGGCGGCTCCCCGCGTTCCTTCGAGATGAAGCGCTCGAACAGCATGCCTGAGCGATCCGGGCTGACCTCGGTGATGCCCAGCGCGAAGCAGACAATCGAATTGGCCGCCGAGCCGCGCCCCTGGCACAGGATATCGACGCTGCGTGCGAAGCAGACGATGTCGTAGACCGTCAGAAAATAGGCTTCGTATTTGAGCTCGGCGATCAACGTCAGTTCGTGCTCGACGATCTTTCGAACCTGATCCGGAACGCCTTGCGGATAGCGACTCAGCAAGCCGCGTTCGGTTTCGTGGCGCAACCAGGAAGTTGGCGTGTAGCCGGCTTCGACGATTTCCTCCGGATATTCGTAACGCAATTCGTCGAGCGAGAAGCTGCACTGTTCGGCAATTTTCAGCGTTTCGGCCAGCAGCTCGGGCGGATAGAGGCGCGACAGGCGCAGACGTGTGCGCACATGGCGCTCGGCGTTGGGAAACAGCGCGTAGCCGGCGTCGAAAACCGTCGTTTTGAGGCGCAGGGCGGTCAGCACATCCTGCACCGGCCGCCGGGCCTTGACATGCATATGGACATCGCCGGCCGCCACCAGCGGCAGGTCGCTAGCCGCGCCGAGTGCCTGCAGATCGGCCTGCCGGGCGGCATCGTCCGGCCCGGCATGCAGTTCGACGGCAATCCACAGACGGCTGGGAAAACGCTCGGCCAGCCAGCGCCCGTCATCGACCGAAGCCGCCTCGCCCGGCACCCACAGAACCAGGCAGTCGGGCACCGCGCCATTCGGCGACACGACATTGAGGTCATGCCGCTGCAGCGCATAAGCGCCCTTTTCCGCCCGCCGCCGGGCCAACGTGATGAGCGCCGAGAGGTTGCCGTAGCCCTCGCGGTTTTTGGCCAGGAAGACCAGTTTGACGCCGTCGACCGTTGTCATTTCGCTGCCGACAATCAGCTTGAGTCCGGCCTGTTTCGCCGCCTGATGCGCCCGCACGATACCGGCTAGGGAGCACTCGTCGGTCAGCGCCAAGGCCGCGTAGCCCTGTGCCGCAGCCTGCGTTATCAGTTCAGCCGGATGCGAGGCGCCGCGCAGAAAACTGAAATTTGAGAGGCAATGCAGCTCGGTGTAATCAGGTAGCGACATGGATTCACCGGCGCCCGCTCAGGCGAACAGGCCGTGCAGGAACCAGCCGTCGGCGTTCCTGAACACCCACGCCCATTGGCCGAGCGGATTGCGCGCGACGAAATAGTCGCGCCGCACATCGCCCGTCGCCCCGCCCTCGCCTTCATCCCACCAGCCGCTTTCCAGCCGCTCGGCGCGCGACAGCAGCTTGAGCGGGCCATGCCATTGCGGGCTGCCAGCCCGTTCGGCCAGCGCCTGCGGGGTCGGCAGCAGCCACAGCGGGCGAGATCGGTTGCTGTTCCCTGTCGCCGCAGCCATTTCTCGCGATTCAACGGTCGACCGGAAAAAACGGCCAAAATTGAAATCGACTTCATGTGCCCGCGTCGCACATTCGGGCCGATGATCGGCCATCTCGCCCAGCGCCTGCACCGCCCCTTCGCCGAGCCGGGCACGCAGACGTTCCAGACAGGCCAGCGTGCCTTCGCCGGCCGTTGCCTGCTCGAACAGATGGGCGCTGGCACCGGGCTTGTCGACCAGTTCATCGGCCTGCAAACGCAAGGCCTCGACCGGCGCTGTGAGGTGCAGCCGGGAAAGATGCTCGCGCAGCAGGCGGACGAAACGTCCTTCATCGGCGGCTGGTTCGGCGAAATTCAGAGCCAGCAAAGTCGGCGGCCCGTCGTCGTGCGTTAGTTGCAGCGAACAGCGACGCACCAGCAACTGCCGGCCGTGCAGCCAGCCGGCCAGCGCCGCGAACAGGCGCTGCCCGGCAAAAACCAGCGCCTCGGCATGCTCGACACGCGACGGCAACTCTATGGCTACGGCGAAGCTTTCCGGAAAAACGAAGGACTTCTGTGGGTCAGGCAGATCGCCCCAGGCGCGCAGCAGATCGTCGACCGGCCCGTTGCCGATGCGCCGCCGCAAACCGGCGCCGGGCAGTTGGCGCAGGTCGCCCAGTTGCCGCAGGCCGAATGATTCGAGCCGGTTCGTGACTTCATCAGGCCAGCCGGGAACGGCACACGGCAATGCGGCCAGGGCTGTCTGCATGGCTGCCTGTTCCGCATGAATCTGGCTGGCGCCCATCCGCGCCAGCCAGCCCGCCCCGAGCGGCGTTGGCGCCACCGACCAACGGGTCGAATAAGACTGATCGGCACAGCCGGCCAGCACCGCCGTAATGATCGCCTCGGCGCCGCCGAACAAACGCAGGCAGCCGCCGATTTCGAGCAGCAGCGTATCCGGCGATACCAGGCTGATCGTCGGGGTGAAGCGACCGGCCCAGCAGGCCAGATTTTCCAGCGCCTGTTTTTCGCGGGCCGCGCAACGTTCGAAAACAGCCAGCCCGGGCTGCAGGCCAAGCGCCGTTGACAACTTCTGCCCGGCACAAACACCCGCCGCTACCGCCTCGGCATCGCCCACCTGGACCCGTCCGCGAGCGACAACCGCGCTAGGCGACTGGCGCAGCGGCAGGGCCTCGAGCGGCAACAAGGGAAAGTGCAGGGCCAGCCACAGCACGCGAATTTCTCCCGACAACAGGACGAGGAATGGACAAGGCGAGCGGCCGGGAAACCGGGCGGCCGCGCCGTTTGATGATGCGTACTGACAACGCGCTGTCGTCAGCTGTTGAATTCAACATGACACGCAACGGCGCAGGAGATGGCACCCCGGCTGCTGCGGTAGACCGCCATAAACAGGCAAAAACCGAACGCCCCTCGGCGGCTACCTGCAGGCGGCGCAAGGCCCGGGCATCGATGTTTGCTTCCGGCCAGGCCAGCACGCCGGCAAAGCCGCCGCTGGACAGCAGTTGTTCGACACTCCAGGCGATGCTTTTGCCTGTCTTGACGACGACCAGCCGTTCCAGCGCCACGCCGGCCGCAGCCCAGGCCGGGGCATGCGGCAACCACGGCGGCGCCACCAGCGCCAGCCAGCCGCCATCGGCCGATAACCTGGCCAGTGCCGGCAGCAGAAGGCTCATTTCACCGACACTGCCACGGTCAACGAGAATTTCGGTCAAATTTCCCCGTGGCCAGCCGCCACCCGGCAGTTCGGCATCGAGTTCGGCATGGCCGCTCGGGATGGCGTTTTCCGGCAGCGAAGCCAGCGTGTCGCCGCGCCAGACATCGCCCCGGGCCAGCACATCCGCCAAGGCAACCGGCAACGGCTGGGTGTTCATGACAGCTTTGAAACGGCTCCGCGAATCAGGCCGACGGCGATGCCTTCAATGGCAAATTCGACCTCTTCGGGATTGACGATGATCGGCTGGAAATCGGGGTTTTCGGCGATCAATTTGATCTGTCCCCCGCTGCGTTCGAGCCGTTTAACCGTGACTTCCTCGTCGATCCGGGCGACGACGATCTGGCCGTCGCGCGCCTGGTTGGTCTTGTGCACGGCGAGCAGGTCGCCGTCGAACATGCCGATGTCGATCATCGACGTGCCGCGCACCTTGAGCAGGAAATCAGCCTTGGGCGAAAACATCCCGGCATCGAAGGCGTAGCGCCCCTGGACGTTTTCGACGGCGAGAATCGGTGAACCGGCGGCGACGCTGCCAATCAGCGGCAGGCCAAGCTGCTCGACGAGCCGGATGCCGCGCGCCGAACCCGGTTCGAGCGTGATGGCGCCCTTTTTGGCCAGGGCCTTGAGGTGATCTTCGGCCGCATTCGGCGAGGCGAAGCCGAAGGCGCTGGCGATTTCCATGCGCGTCGGTGGGGCGCCGAGCACTTCCAGCGTATTTTTGATGAAGTCGAGAATTTCCTGCTGACGTGGCGTGAGTTTCATGGCCGGCCTCCGCTAAAAACCAATGACTGTATTTTTGTACAGTAATCAGTTTTTGGCAAGCGAAAAATCAGGTCGGCAGATCGAAACCCTTCAATTTGCGGAACATGTCCACGGCGTAGGAGTCGGTCATCCCGGCGACAAAATCGGCCACCTGGAGCAGGCGAATGTACGGATCGGCATCCGGCTCGCCGCCGTGGCCGAGGAATTGCGACGGCAGCAGCTTGAGCAGCATGCGCTCACGGGTCGTGTAGCGGGCATGCCCTGCCCTCGCCTCGACCGCATTGGTGAACAGGCCGAGCAAGGCGCCGAGGACCTCGAAGCCGGCCGTTTCGATTTCCAGCGCCGGGCGGGCCGTGTAGATCGTTTCTTTGGCCAGCTTGAGAATGGCCTGCAGCGGGTGGGCGATGGGCGAGCTTTCGAGCAGTTCGTCGTCGAACTTGCCGCTCAGGATGGCGTCCTCGTTTTCGAGGAAGACGGCGGCGGCGCTTTCGAGCAGGCAGCCGATGGCTTTGGCACGCAGGTATTCGAGGCGTTCCTTGGGGTCGTGCAGATGGTGCAGCCGAGCGCCATTGATGGTGTTGCCGGCCAGGTCGGCAAGCAGGCATTCGGCATCCTTGTAGGGCACAAAGCCGAGCCGGGCGGCGTCTTCGAGGTCGACGATCAAATAGCAGGTGTCGTCCGCCACTTCAACGAGAAAGGCCAGCGGATGACGGTGCCAGGCGGTATTTGGAATTCGCTCGATTAATCCGGTTGACCGTGCAACCTGCCTGAAATTATCGGCATCCTGCTGGAAAAAGCCGAATTTCTTGCCGCTCTTGCCATCCAGATCGGCATCTAGATGCGATGGGCGCGGATACTTGGTAAAGGTCGCCAGCACCGCGCTGCTCAGTTGCAGGCCGCCGGGGTTGGCCGGACTTTGCAGCCGGCTGACGATGCGGAAACCTTGGGCATTGCCTTCGTAACGTTCGAAGTCGGCCTTCTGGGCTGGCGTGAATTTGTGGCGATCAAGCAGGCCGGAATGACGAAACCACTCGCGGATGGCATCCTCGCCGGCGTGACCGAAAGGCGGATTGCCGATGTCGTGAGCCAGGCAGGCGGCGGCGACGATCGCCCCGAAATCTCCGGATTCAACGTGCTGCAAACCGTGCCGGGCGATGATCTCGCGGCCGACCACGGCGCCCAGCGAGCGGCCGACGCAACTGACTTCCAAGCTGTGCGTCAGTCGGGTGCGAACGTAATCGCTCTTGGAGAGCGGGAAAACCTGCGTCTTGTCCTTCATGCGCCGGAAGGCGGAGGTGAAGACGATGCGGTCGTAATCCTGCTGGAAGGCCGTTCGTTCAGCCGTGCCGGGCGCCTTGCCGGCCCCCAGGCGTTCGCTCGACAGCAGTTTTTCCCAGACTTTTCGTTTGCCCATGCTCTTTTGTTTCGACGATGCGATGGGCGCCGAGTTTACTCCGCTTCGAGCAAAGCCCGCACGTGATCGGGCAAGGGCACCGATTTTCCGGTCTGCGTATCCATCCAGACGACCTTGGCGGCACCCTCGGCAAAAATGCGCTCATCGCCTTCGATGCGCATTTCGACATAGGTCTCGCAGCTGGAACGGCCGATGGCACCGACAAAGGTGCGCACCTCGACGGTTCCCGGATAATTCATCGGAATCAGGAAGGTGCAGCTGGCGTTGATGATCACCGGCCCGGCGCCGCCCGGACGGACGGGAATGTTCATTTCCTCAACCCACTCGACCCGCGCCTGCTCCATGTAGCGGAAATAGACGGTGTTATTGACGTGCCCGTAGGCATCCATGTCGCCCCAGCGGATGGGCATCTTCGTGACGTGAATGAGCTTTTTCTTGTGTTCCATAATCCCAAATACTAGAGTGGTGTTGATCAAAATATTTCCATACTGTACCGTATTGAAATCAAGTCAACAATAAAATCAGGAGACAGCATGCAGCGCGAATCCATGGAATTCGACGTCGTCATCGTTGGTGGTGGTCCGGCCGGCCTGGCCGCGGCGATCCGCCTTAAACAGCTGGCGGCCGAAAAAGGAACTGATCTCGGCGTCTGCCTGATCGAAAAAGGTGCCGAAATCGGCGCCCATATTCTTTCCGGCGCCGTCATGGACCCGCGTGCACTGAACGAATTGCTGCCCAACTGGCAGACAGACGGTGCACCGCTCAATGCCCCGGTCTCCGAAGACCGTTTCTTCATTCTTTCCGAAACTGGCGCCACCAAGGTGCCGAACAGCCTGTTGCCGAATTGCTTCCACAATGAAGGCAACTACGTCATTTCGCTCGGCAACGTCTGCCGTTGGCTGGGCGAACAGGCCGAGGCCCTGGGCGTCGAGATCTACCCCGGCTTTGCCGGCGCCGAGGTACTGTTCGACGAGAACGGCGCCGTCAAAGGGGTTGCCACTGGCGACATGGGCCGCTTGCACGATGGCACTGAAGGCCCTAATTTCCAGCTGGGCATGGAACTGCACGGCAAATACACCTTCTTCGCCGAAGGTTGCCGCGGCCACCTCGGCAAGCAGCTCGAAGCCAAATTCAATCTGCGCGACGGTGTCGATCCGCAAACCTATGGCATTGGCCTCAAGGAACTCTGGGAAATCGATCCGGACAAGCACCAGCTTGGCCTGGTCATCCACAGCGGTGGCTGGCCGATGCAGCCGGATACCTACGGTGGCGGCTTTCTCTATCACCTGGAAAACAACCAGATCGCCGTCGGTTTCGTTGTCGGCCTCGGCTACAGCAACCCGCATCTGGCGCCCTATGAAGAATTTCAGCGTTTCAAGACGCATCCGGAAATCCGCAAGTTCCTCGAAGGCGGCAAGCGTATCGCCTACGGTGCCCGCGCCCTGACCGCCGGCGGCCTGCAGTCGCTGCCCAAACTGACTTTCCCGGGCGGTGTGCTGATCGGCGACGACGCCGGTTTTCTCAATGCGGCCCGCATCAAGGGGTCGCACTGCGCCATCAAGACTGGTTCGCTGGCCGCTGAAGCTTGCTTCGATGCGCTGGTCGGTGAACGCCAGCGCGACGAACTGACTTCTTATCCAGAGTCATTTAAAAACAGCTGGTTGCACGATGAACTTCATAAAACACGTAACTTTAAACCGTGGATGAACAAGGGGCTGGCGCTCGGTTCCATCATGTTCGGCATCGATCAGGTGGTGCTGCGCGGCAAGGCGCCGTGGACGCTGCACAATCGCACGCCGGATCACGCCAAGCTCAAACCGGCGACAGAATGCCAACCTATCGTCTATCCCAAACCGGATGGTGTCATCACCTTCGACCGCCTGTCGTCCGTCTTCCTCTCCAGCACCAACCACGAAGAAGACCAGCCCTGCCATCTGCAATTGAAGGATGGCAGCGTGCCGATCGCCGTCAATCTGGCGCAGTACGACGCCCCGGAACAGCGTTTCTGTCCGGCTGGCGTCTATGAAATCCTGCGCGACGAGAGCGGTGCCAACCCGCGCCTGCAGATCAACGCTCAAAACTGCGTCCATTGCAAGACCTGCGACATCAAGGATCCGACCCAGAACATCAACTGGGTGGTGCCACAAGGCGGCGAAGGCCCGACTTACCCGAATATGTAAGCCCAGACCGGGAAACGGTGTTCGCATAACGCGAATCACGGTTTCCCGGTTTATAATCCTGCGGCTAAACCCCTTAGGGAGAACAACACATGGGCTTTCTCGCCGACAAAAAAATTCTGATCACCGGACTGCTGTCCAAGCACTCCATTGCCTATGGCATTGCCAAGGCCTGCCACCGTGAAGGCGCTCAACTCGCCTTCACCTACCAGACCGAGCGTTTCGAAGACCGTATCAAGAAGTTTGCCGCCGAATTCGGCAGCGACATCACCATTCCCGTCGACGTCGCCAGCGACGAGCAAATCGACAACCTGTTTGTCGAACTAGCCAAGCACTGGGACGGTCTCGATGGCCTGGTTCACTCCATCGCCTACGCCCCGACCGAAGCCATCGAAGGTGATTTCCTGAACGGTATCTCGCGTGACGCCTTCCGCATCGCCCACGAAATCTCGTCGTACAGCTACCCGGCGCTGGTCAAGGCTGCCCGTCCGATGATGCAGGGCCGCAAGAGCGCCGCGCTCGCCCTGTCCTACCTCGGCGCCGAGCGCACCATGCCGAACTACAACACCATGGGTCTGGCCAAGGCCAGCCTCGAGGCTGCCACGCGCTACCTGGCTTTCTGCCTCGGCCCTGAAGGTATCCGTGCCAACGCCATTTCGGCCGGCCCGATCAAGACCCTGGCGGCTTCCGGCATCGGCAACTTCGGCAAGCTGCTCGCCTACAACTCGCACAATGCCCCGCTGCGTCGCAACGTGACCATCGATGAAGTCGGCAACGCCGCTGCCTTCATGTTGTCCGATCTGGCCAGCGGCATCACCGGCGAAATCATGTACGTCGATGGTGGCATGAACACCGTCGCACTGGGCAACGCCGACCCGCTGCCGGCCTGATCGATCGCGCCTGACGCTTCTACGGTCAACCGGAAAAAACGTCAAAAATTAAAAACGCCGACCCGGTTAATTCCGGTCGGCGTTTTTATTTGGGCTGTTTGCTTGCCAGATGCTGCCGGAGAACTCTGGCCAAAGTATCAATATCCACCGGTTTGGCGACATGGTCGACCATGCCGGCGGCAAGACACTTTTCGCGCTCTTCGCTGAAGGCATGAGCGGTCTGGGCGATCACGGGAAGCCCGGGATAGGCCGCCAGTATGCGGCTCGCCGCTTCGTAACCATCCATCTCCGGCATTTGCAGATCCATCAGCACGACATCGTAAGCATCTCTGCCATCACGCAGCACGCGTTCGACTGCCGCCTGGCCGTTGTCGACCATCACGACCAGAGCGCCGCATTCCCTGAGCGCCTCTTGCAGGACCAGCTGATTGATCTTTTCGTCCTCGGCGACGAGGATGGAAACTCCAGCCAGTGATTTCCGGGCAAACTGCGCCACGCCCTCCGGCCCAGTGCTGTTTGCCTCGTCTTTCACTTCCGGCTTGATGTACGGAAAACGAAACTCAACGCTGGTCCCCGTGCCGGGCTGGCTGGTAACCTGAATATCGCCATTCATCAATTCGAGGATACGTTTGCTGATGGCCAGGCCCAGCCCCGTTCCGCCAAATTTTCGGCTGGCCGAAGCATCGGCCTGCTGGAAGGGGTTAAACAGCGCCGCGAGCTGCGCCGAGTCCATGCCGATACCCGTATCGCCAACCCTGAACACCAGCCAGTCATTCTCGAGTGACAGCGACAGCCTGACATGGCCCGCGGCGGTAAATTTGACCGCGTTGGAAAGAACATTGAGCAGCACCTGGCCCATGCGCAATGGGTCGCTGATAGAAGTGCGAGGAAGATCAGGCGCCAATTCGACCTGAAGATCAAGTTGCTTGGCCTCGGCCCGGTCACGCAGCAGATCGAGCGAATGCTCGACAAGTTCGGCAAGCACGACCTCCGTCTGTTCGATGCGCAGCTTGCCGGCCTCTATCTTGGAAAAATCGAGGATGTCGTTGATCACGCCAAGCAGACGATTGCCGGAAAGCTGGATCTTGGCAAAGGCGTCGCGGGCCTTCTCGGCATTCTGGAAATTACGGTGACCAATCTGGGCGAAACCCAGCACGCCATTGAGCGGCGTACGAATCTCATGACTCATGTTGGCGAGGAATTCGCTCCGCACCCGGGCCAGATTCTCAGCTGCCACCAGGGCTTGCTCCCTGGCCTGTGCCGCCGCGCGCTGAATGCTGACATCGATAAAACTGGTCACAGCACCAACGATCACCCCATCCTCAAGCATGGGGTGAGTGGCGTACATCACCGGGATGGGATGGCCATCGGCATGCCAATACACCTCATCGTCAACGCGAACATTCTGGCCAACCCGCAAAGCGTTGTAGCTCGGGCAATCGGCGGCCGGATACGGCGAACCGTCCGGCCGGCTATGATGTAAAAGCACATGCGCCTTGCGGCCAATCACCTGCTCGGTGGAATAGCCGAGAATCGCACAGGCCGCGGGGTTGATGAACGTGATGACGCCATTGCAATCAATCCCGTAGAGGCCATCGGCGCTGGAATGCAGGATGTGGCTGGCGCGTGCCTCGGTCTGCATGAGTTCGGAAGTGCGCTGCTGAACGAGCCCCTCAAGGTGACGCTGATGCTGTTCCAGTTCAGCCTCGATTTGCTTGCGCTCCGAGATGTCCCTGAAGACATTGACCGCCCCGGTGATTTTTCCGTCACGCTCAACGGGTGAAACCGTAAATTCGACCGGAAAAGAGGTGCCATCCATGCGCCAATACAGGCTGTCGCTGACATGTCGGCGCTGACCATCGTGCAGTGTCCTGAAAACAGCACAATCTGCAATGGCAGCCGGATTGCCATCGGCATCGTGGTGATGCGTCAAGGCATGCAGATCGAGGCCTACGCCCTCCCCCGCGCACCAGCCGAACATTTTTTGTGCTGCCGGATTGACGAAAACCACCATGCCATTGAGATCGACGCCGCAGATCCCTTCCGCTGCCGATGAAAGAATCAGTTCGCTCTGCCGCCACGCTGCCTCCGTGGCGCGATTCGACGCTTCCAGCTTGGCCGTGTATTCGGCATCCTGACGAATGAGCGCTTCCTGGTCGGACTCACTGCGTTTCCAGCCGCGACTGATCAAGATCGTTGAAATCAGGGTCACCAGCAAAAACAGTCCGCTCAGTGCGCTGATACCCAGCGAATCATTGCGCCAATCCTCGAGATAATCGTCATCGGCCAGACCGACGACCAAATAGAGCGGGTACTGACCTACCTGGCGAAAATGGAAGGTTCTGGAAATCCCGTCCACCCCTGAACGGGTATGGTACTGGGCGGCAGGCTTATCCGAATTGAGCAGGGCCCGCAACTCTGCGGACGGCGTGCTGCGACCGACAGTAGCGCCCCGGGAATCCGTTTTCGTGTAGCGCGCAATCAGATTGCTTTTATCCCACAGCCCGACATTTCCACGTTCCCCAAGATCAACCTTGGAAAACATGGCAATAAAATTATCGACAGAAACCGCCACATGAACATCACCGGCAAATGAACCATCAGGGTTGTTGATGCGCCGGCCGAGGGTGATCATCCATTTTTCGGCAGCCCGTCCCATGATCGGCGCCGAAAAGACCAGCCCGGCATCCGGGTCGTCGCGCAGACGAATGAATTGGGGACGATCGGCAATGCTGGCATTGCGCACCTTCACATCATTGACCGCATAGCGAATGATGCCATCGGCGTCGACAACACGCAGACCCAGTGCTTCCGGAATCAGGGCATCCTGATGCGCCATGAAAGACTCGAGAGCCTCCCGTTTGATTCCCCCGCTGGCTATTTGACGGGATATCTCGTCACCGAGCATGTGCAGCGAGAAGTCGATCTTGCTGATAAAGCCGGACAGGCTTTCTTCGAGAATTCTCGAGTAATTTTCGGTCAGGGTAACTGCCTGGGCGACTTTCTCGGCGTGGTTCCGCTCGATCACCAGGACAGTCATGCCGATCACGAACAGGTTAATCAAGCAGACGCCCAGCCACAGCAGCCGAATGTAGCCATGCCGTTTCTTTGTGGACGCGATCAAGCCTGGATCACCTGTCATACCCGTTCCTGAGCAGTTGCATTCCTGAGTGCGCGCTCCATGAAGCCGGCAAAACCCGCTTCCATTGAGCATCTACCTATTTCAAGGAGGATAGCATTCCCCTTATGGGGTGCCTACACAGATTGCAGTCAAACGGCATCTGAAAATGAAAAAGCGGGCCGCAGCCCGCTTTTTATTGACTAATCCGCTATTTACTTGTCTTTCGACTCCAGCGCGGCCTGATTGATTTCCACCTTGTAACGGCTGCGCAGGGCAGCCAGATAGAGCTGAACTTCCTCCTGGGCGGCCAGATTGCCCAATTGCTTGAGCATCGCCTGCTTGCGGGCATCGTCGAGCTTTTCGCCGGCATCGACCTTGGTCAGCTTGTACAGCGCGTAGCCGGAGCCCGGCAGTTCGACCCCCGTGTAGGAAGGCAGCTTGCCGGTTTCCATGCGGAACACCGATTGAGCGGCCGCCGGCGGAAGCTGGCGGGCGTCCATGCGCGATACGCTCCTGGCCGCGCCCCAGGTCAGCTTGTCATCGCCCTTCTTGAGGGCATCCAGCCGTGCTTCGCCATCCTTGCTGGCCAGAACCTGGGCTTCCTTGTTCTTGAGCAGGGTTTCGATGCTGGCCTTGACGCCGTCGAACGGCTGCAATTCCTTCGCCTTGTAATCGACCAGACGCGCCGCAACCAGGGTATTGGTAGCGATTTCGACGGCTTCGGTGTTGCGGCGGTTCTTGACGGAATCTTCCGAGAACAGCGCAGCCATGAGTTTTTCATTACCGAGCGCGCCGTTGGCCGGATTGGCCTGGCGGGCCAGCCAGTCGGAGGACTTGATGGCCAGCTTGAACTTCTCGGCCACCGGCTTGAGGCTGTCCGACTGTTCATAAACCATATTGCTGAAGGTTTCAGCGGCTTCGGCAAATTTGCGGGCGCCGGCAGCCTTCTTGAGCTCAGCCTCGATTTCGCCACGCACTTCGGCCAGCGGCTTTTCCTTGGCGGCATGGATGCCCGTCAGCTTGATGATGTGGAAGCCGAAATCCGACTCGACCACGCCGGAAATTTCGCCTTCCTTGAGGCTCATGGTTGCGTCATCGAAGGACTTGACCATCATGCCGCGTCCGAAGAAGCCGAGATCGCCACCCTTGGAGGCCGAACCCGGATCGTCGGAGTTCTTTTTGGCGAGGTCGGCAAACGCTGCCGGATTCTTGCGGATATCAGCCAGCAGCGCTTCGGCCTTGGCTTTGGCCTTGTCCTTGCCGAGCTTTTCCGAGGCGATCAGGATGTGGCTGGCGCGGCGCTCTTCCGGCACCAGGAAACGATCCTTGTGACCGTCGTACCAGGCCTTGATCTCAGCATCGGTAACGGCCAGCTGACCGGCGATGGATTCCATCGAGAGTACGACGTATTCGGCCTTGGCCTGCTCCGGAACTTCGAACTCCTTGGCGTTCTCGTCGTAAAACTTCTTGGCCGCATCGTCGGCCAGCTTGACCTTGCCGAGGTAGGCGTCGCGGCTCAGGCGAACTTCCATGACCTCGCGCTTCTCGGTCTGCAGGGCGAGCACGCGGTCGGCGACGGAGCGCGATACCACGCCGGACTGGCCGATGGCGCCGGCAAGCTGCTGCAGGGTCAGGTCCTGGCGCAGCTGCGCCTCGAAACCGGCCGGCGACATGCCCTGGGCACGCAACGCGGCTTCGTAGCGTTCGACGGAGAACTTGCCGTCAACCTTGAAGGCTTCGATTGCGCCAATGGCCTGGCGGATGGCATTGTCGCCAGCCACCATGTTCTTCTTGCCGGCCTCGATAACAAGCAGGCGCTGATTGATCAGGTCGTCGAGAATCGCCTTGCGGGCTTCAGGATTTTCCAGCATCTTGGGGTCGAACTGAGCGCCCATCTGCGTGCGCAGGCGCTCCTGCTGTTCGCGCAGGGTCTGCTGGAACTGTTGCTGGGTAATCTTGACGTCGCCAATCGTGGCGACATCGCCGCCGGAGCCGTCGCTACGCATGTAGGAGTCAACGCCGAAAAAGGCGAACGGCAGCGTGATCAGCGCGAGAAATACCTGGACGATTCTTTTGTTGTTGCGGACTGCGTCGAACATGAGGAGAAAAATCCTTCGAATGCGTTCAAAAAGGCAAAGGCAGCTTGCCCAAAAGGCCGAATGATACCGTAATTTCCCTGGCCTCCCGTTGATTTAGGCGCTGGAAAAGATCGCTCCAAGACGACGCACGGCGTCTTCGATGGCCGGCGTGTGCGGGTTGCCGCAATTGAGGCGCAGACAGTTGCGATACATGCCGCTCGGCGAGAACAGATCGCCCGGCACGTAGGCCAGGTTTTCGCCGATGGCCCGTTGGTAGAGGCGCGTGGTGTCGATGTTTTCGGGCAACTCCACCCACAGGACGTAGCCGCCCTGCGGCTGGGTGATGCGCGTCGCCGCCGGAAAATAACGGCTGACCGCCAGCCGCATCGCTTCGACTTGCTGCGAGTAGGCCCGGCGCAGGGTGCGCAGATGACGCTCATAGGCGCCGGATTCGAGATATTCGGCGAGCACATGCTGGGTGATCGGATTGGTGCCGCCGCTGGTGATGGTTTTTTGCAAGGCAATCGCCGAGTGGTAGCGACCGGCCGCGACAAAGCCGATGCGCAAGGCGGGCGACAGGCTTTTCGAGAACGAGGAGCAGAGCATGACGTTGCCGACCTTGTCGAAGGCCTTGATCGGCCACGGCCGTTCGCTGCCGAGGTGGAGATCGCCGTAGATGTCGTCCTCGATCACCGCGACGCCGCGTGCTGCGGTCAACGCCGAAAACAACCGTTTTCTGTCGTCCGGCATGACGCAGCCGAGCGGATTGCTGCCGTTCGAGACGATCAGGCAGGCGGCGATGCCGCCGTTGCGCGTCGCTAGATCGAGCGCTTCGACCGACATCCCGGTGCGTGGATCGGTGGGGATTTCCAGCGCCTTGAGGCCGAGCGTTTCGAGCAGTTGCAGCATCAAATAATAGGCCGGCGACTCGACCGCCACGGTATCGCCGGGTTTGGTCACCGCCCGCAAACACAAGCCGAGCGCCTCGGTGCACGAATTGGTGATGACGAATTCCTCGGCCGGCAGCGGCCCGCCCCAGGCCAGCGAGCGGCGAACCAGTTGGCGAACCAGCGCCGGCTCGTCGGTATTGATGTGACTGCCGCCTTCGAGCAGCCTGGGATGGCGCCGCGCGACACCGGCGTACAAACGCTGCAGCGCAGCGACCGGCAACAATTCGGGCGCCGGCAAGGCAGCAGCGAGCGGCGCGATGCCGTTTCTCGCCCCAGCGCGCAAGACGCTGACCAACCGTTGCGAAATATCGACCGGAATCGGTTCCTCGGGCGTTGAGCGCACCACCGGCTCGGCGCGCGCGGCCTTGGCGCGCTGGACGAAAAATCCGGACTGCGGGCGCGCTTCGACCAGGCCGCGATCTTCCAGCAGACGCAGCGCCTGAACCACCGTCGACACGGAAAGGCGACGCTGGCTCGACAAACGCCGCACCGATGGCAGGCGGTCGCCGTGATTCAACACGCCGCTGGCGATCATGCCGGTCAATTCAGCCGCCAGTTGCTCGTAGCGCAACAGTTCTTCAGCCATCGGGCACCCATACAGTTGGTGTTGGTGATGACCAGCACAGTTTGCATTCATGGCAACTGTATTGGTCACAATTTCAATTCATTGCAACTGTACCACCCGCTATCCGGAACCTAAAATTGTCTCCACAATTAAAGCGGAGAGCGCCATGAACAGTCATCGGGTTTCGGAGGAAATATGCCTGCAACCGGGCCACCCCGTCCGCCTCAATGACGCCGCCGGCACCCGTGTCCGCTGCCTGCGCGGCACGATCTGGATTACCGTCGCCAACGAACCCGACGACGTATTTCTCGGCAGCGGGCAAAGCTATCTGATTTCGCGCAATGGCCTGAGCCTGGTTGAACGAATAGGCAACAGCAGCATTCAACTGGAGAGGCGGCAAGCAGGCGGATGGCTCACGGGCCTGATCCGGCGCCTGACGAACGGGCCGGGTCGGTGACGGAACTCAGTCGAACAAATCCGGTTCCATCGGCAACAGATTTTCCCGTTTGACGGTCAGGCGAACGGGAATGCCCTGTTTGCCGATCGCTTCGACCACCATGCGCCCGGCCGAGGCCTCGGCCACCACGCGGACATTGCGCGTCGCCTTGCGGGTGCGGCCGCGGTAGGTCGCCAGCGTTCCGGCGGGTGGCAACCAGGCAGGCTTGGGGCGCGACATTGGGGGCCTTTCATGCTTTGGGGTGGCCAAAGCCTACCGCGGAAAAAAGATTTTTCGAATACTGTACATCCATACAGGTTTCGGCTATTCTGCACTCGAACGCACACCACTGTGTATCCATACAGTCACTAACAAGGAGTCGCCATCATGAAACGTCTTCAACAATGGTTCGATCTGATCGCCGGCATTTCCCACGACGAACATGCTCGCCTGGAGCGGGCCAAGGCCATCTTCGGCGCCACCGGCCCGGACGTCGAGCGGCTGCAAATGCCGGCCTGCTGGCGACGTAGTTCACGCGTTGTCATCCACTGACAGCGGACGCGCCCCTGTTTCAAATTTGGGCAAAATTTCCGGTTGACCGTGGGAGTCGGTTGCGAGAACCCCCAGCAGGCTCAAAGCCGGCAATCCCACGGTCAACCCGAAAAAATGGCCAAAAATAAAAACGGAACTCCGTGGAGTTCCGTTTAGGTAGCAAGCAAGCTCAAGGCTTAATGCGCTCAGAACTCGTCCTTGACGATGGGAAAACCCAGCGCATCCCAGTCAAGCATGCCACCGCGGTAGTAATAGATCTTGTCGGCCGGGAAACCATCGCGAACCATGGCGTTGATGGCCGTCGGGCTTTGCGGGCAGACCGGGCCATTGCAGAAGGCATAGACCTTCTTGGCCTTGCTGCAGTCCCACTTGCCTGCTGTCTTGGCGCAGCCCAGTTCATCCATGCGACCGGAAACCAGGGTGTAGGGGATGTGATACGAGTTGGGGATGGTGCCCTTGATCCGGTCGTCCGGTTCGCGCATGTCGACGATCAGCGCATCCTTGTCATTCATCGCGTGCAGCATTTCGATCTCGGTGACCGGATGCACGCCGGGAACCGGAATCAGCGGCTGCAGCCAGCCCTTGTTCTTGGCGCACGGCGTCATCGTGCGGGTGATGACGAACGGACCGCTCTTGGTCTGGACGACGAACTGCTTGTCCTCGCCGATGATGCGCAGCAGTTCCTTCTCCTGCGCCATGGCCCCCATCGACACGGCGAGAATCGCCGCACCCAGCAAAGCTTTTTTGATCATTTATTTGCTCCTCCATTGGAATTCAATTGGCAACCACTATTTATAAGTGATTGCGTATATTGTAATTTAACAATATACGTTTGTGAAAAAAGAAAGGCGACCCGCAGGCCGCCTTTTCTGATTTTCCCGGTCGCTTAACCGACCCAGCGCCGCGCGTTGCGGAACATGCGCATCCATGGCGAATCCTCGCCCCAGTTTTCCGGATGCCACGACATCTGCACGGTACGGAAGACGCGCTCTGGGTGCGGCATCATGATCGTGAAACGGCCGTCAGCCGTGGTCACTGCCGTCAAGCCGTTCGGCGAACCGTTCGGATTGTACGGATAGACCTCGGTCGGCTCACCCTTGTTGTCGACATAGCGCACGGCCGACAGCACCTTGGACTGGTCGTCGGCATTGTCGAACACCGCCCTGCCCTCGCCATGCGAAACGACGATGGGTACTTGCGAGCCTTCCATGCCGGCGAAGAAGATCGACGGCGACTCGAGGATTTCGGCCATCACGAAGCGGGCTTCGAACTGTTCGACCTTGTTGCGACGGAAAGCCGGCCAGTTTTCGGCGCCGGGGATGATGGACTTGAGGGCGCTCATCATCTGGCAGCCGTTGCAGACACCCAAGGCAAAGGTGTCAGGACGCTGGAAGAATGCGGCGAACTCGTCGCGGCAACCGTCGTGCATGAGGATGGTTCGTGCCCAGCCGAGGCCGGCGCCGAGCACGTCGCCGTAGGAGAAACCGCCGCAGGCGACCAGGCCCTTGAAATCCTTGAGGCTGACACGGCCGGCCAGGATGTCACTCATATGGACGTCGACCGAAGCAAAGCCGGCCTTGTCGAAAGCCGCAGCCATTTCGTAATGGCTGTTGACGCCCTGCTCGCGCAGGATGGCGACGCGCGGCCGGCCGCTGATCTGGGCATAGACCTGGGTGAAATCGTCCTGCGGATCGAAAGTCAGCTTCGGCGTCAGGCCGGGATCGGTGAGATCAAGGATGCGATCGAATTCCTGCTGGGCGCAGCTCGGATTGTCGCGCATGGCCTGCATCTGGTAGCTGGTTTCCGACCAGGCGCGCTGCAGGTCGACACGCTTCTCGCGCAGCACGCGCTTGGCGTTGCGGGTGACGCGGATTTCGTCCCACTCGTTCATCGTGCCGACGAAATGGTAGGGCACACGCAGGGCGCGCAGGATCGGCGTGACCTTTTCGCGGTCGGCACGGCGGATCTGGATCAGGGCGCCGAGTTCTTCGTTGAACAGGGCGCGGACGATGTTTTCGAAATCGCGGCCGGCCAGCAGATTGGTCAGCTTTTCCGAACCATCGACGTCGCCAGCCCCGGCGTCGTAGCAGATGCCGTCGAGATCGAGCGACACACCGCGGCGCGTGGCGAAGGCCATTTCGCAGGCCGCCACGAACAGGCCGCCGTCGGAACGGTCATGGTAGGCAAGCAGCAGGCCGTCGCGGTTGAGTTTCTGCACGGCGTCGAACATGCCCTTGAGCTTGGCCGGATCATCGACATCCGGCGCATCGCTGCCGGTGGCGTTGTAAACCTGGGCCAGACAGGAGCCGCCGAGGCGGTTCTGGCCGAGATCGAGCAGCAGCAGTTCGGTTTCGCCTTGATCGACGGCCAGTTGCGGGGTTTTGGTCTTGCGCACGTCGTCGACCGCAGCAAACGAGGTGACAACCAGCGACAGCGGCGACACGACCTGCTTCTTGACGCCGCCATCTTCCCAGGCGGTGCGCATCGACAGCGAATCCTTGCCGACCGGGATCGAGACGCCAATCGCTTTGCACAGTTCGGAGACGGCTTCGACGGTATCGAACAAACGGGCATCCTCGCCGGCGACGCCGCACGGCGCCATCCAGTTGGCCGACAGCTTGACCTTGGCCAGTGCGCCGACATCGGCTGCAGCCAGGTTGGTCAGCGCTTCGCCGATGGCCATACGGCCGGAAGCCGGAGCGTCGAAGACGGCCAGTGGCGTACGCTCGCCCATGGCGAAGGCTTCGCCGAGGTAGCCCTGGTAACCCATCGTGGTGACGGCGACGTCGGCCACCGGCACCTGCCACGGGCCGACCATCTGGTCGCGGGCGGTCATGCCGCCGACCGAGCGGTCGCCAATCGAGATCAGGAAGGTCTTGTCGGCGATGGTCGGCAGACGCATCAGGCGATAGGCCGCGTCCTTGAGTTCGATGGCGGTGGCGTCGAAGGAGACGAAGGTTTCCGGCCGGTGCGTCACATCGCGCGTCATGCGCGGCGGCTTGCCAAGCAGCGCTTCCATTTCCATGTCGACCGGATTGACGCCGAAATGGGCGTCGGTGACGGTCAGGTGGCCGTCGCCGGTCGCTTCGCCGACGACAGCAAACGGGCAGCGCTCACGCTCGCACATGGCCTGGAATTCGCCGATGCGGTTCGGCGGAATGGCCAGCACGTAGCGTTCCTGCGATTCGTTGGACCAGATTTCAGCCGGCGACATGCCCGGCTCTTCGGTCGGCACCTTGCGCAGATCGAAAATGGCGCCGACACCACCGGAGTGGGCCAGTTCCGGCAGGGCGTTGGAGACGCCACCGGCGCCGACGTCGTGTACCGACAAAATCGGGTTGTTCTTGCCCATCTGCCAGCAGCGGTCGATGACTTCCTGCGCACGGCGCTGGATTTCCGGGTTGCCGCGCTGGACCGAGGCGAAATCGAGGTCTTCGGCATTCGAACCGGCGGTCATCGACGAAGCGGCACCGCCGCCCAGGCCGATCAGCATGCCGGGGCCGCCCAGTTGCACGAACTTGGTGCCGACCGGGAAGGTTTCGTCCTTGAATGACTGCTCGGCCTGGATGCTGCCCAGACCGCCGGCGATCATGATCGGCTTGTGGTAGCCACGCACCGTGCCGGCGACGTCCTGCTCGTAGGTGCGGAAATAGCCGGTCAGGTTCGGGCGGCCGAATTCGTTGTTGAATGCTGCCGCACCAATCGGGCCTTCGAGCATGATGTCGAGGGCCGAGGCGATGCGTGACGGACGGCCATAGGCATGTTCCCAAGGCTGCGGCGCGTCCGGTAGATTGAGGTTGGAGACCGAGAAACCACAGAGGCCGGCCTTCGGCTTGGAACCCTTGCCGGTGGCGCCTTCGTCCCGGATCTCGCCGCCGGAGCCGGTGGAGGCGCCGGGGAACGGAGAAATCGCGGTCGGGTGGTTGTGCGTCTCGACCTTGGTCAGGATGTGGGTCAGCTCTTCCTTGTAAGAATAGCCGCGGTCGGCATCCGGGTAGAAACGCTGGATGGTCGCGCCTTCGATGATTGAGGCGTTGTCGGCGTAGGCCATGATCGTGCCTTGCGGCGCGGCAGCGTGCGTTTCGCGGATCATGCCGAACAGGGTCTTGTCCTTCGCTTCGCCATCGATCACCCACGAAGCGTTGAAAATCTTGTGGCGGCAATGTTCGGAATTGGCCTGGGCGAACATCATCAGTTCGACGTCGGTCGGGTTGCGACCGGCCTTGGTGAAGACGTCGAGCAGGTAATCGATTTCGTCGTCGGACAGGGCCAGGCCGAGCGAGCTGTTGGCATCGATCAGGGCAGCCTTGCCGCCAGCCAGCACGTCGACGGTATTGAGCGGCTTCGGCTCGAAATGACGGAACAGTTCGCCGGCAGCGTCGAAGCCGGGCAGCACGGAATCGGTCATGCGGTCGTGCAGCAGGCCGGCGACGGTTTTCTTTTCATCGGCGCTCAGGGCACGGTTGTTCTTGGTGACGACGTGAAAGGCGATGACGCGCTCGATGCGCTCGATGGCGTCGAGGTCGCAGTTCCAGGCGATGTCGGTGGCCTTCGACGACCACGGCGAAATGGTGCCGATGCGCGGCGCGACGAGGAACAGTTTGCCTGCTTCGCTGCCAGCCGCCTTCTCTTCCAGCAGCGTCGCCAGCTTGGCGCGCTCGTCGGCATTCAGGGTGCGCTTTTGCGCCACGACATGCCAGTAATCGGCCACCACGGCTTCAATGTCGGCGACGGCTGCCGTCAAGCGGTTGGTCAAGCGTTGCAGACGGAAGGCGGAAAAGGCGGCGTCGCCCTTGAGGCAAAGAATGTCGGCCATGGGATGAATTCGGCGGTAGCGGAAAGGGCGAAATTATACCCGAGCCCGGCCCTCCCCTCGGGCCCAAATCCCGAATGCGGCACGACTCCCGACGCAATGAAAAACCCGGAATCCCACGGTCAACCGGGAAAAATGGCCAAAATTGAAATCCACCCGGCAGCCCGAATCACACGCCTCGTGCGGATGCCCGACGCCGCCCGCCGGCAGCGCCGCTCGCACAAGGGCAAACGCGGACCGCTGACCGCGTCGCAAAGTTGTAGTAGCCTTGCGACCCCTTTCGACGTCGAACCAGGTCATGATCATGACGCGTGAATTGCAACGCGCCACCTTCAATCGCTCTGCCCTCGTCCGCGTCCTGTCCGACACCCTCCCGGAAGTCCCTGATCCGAAATACGATTTCGGCGAACGGCTCGGGCAGTGGCTGGACTTTTCGGATGCGCTGACGCTGTTTTCGGTCCTCAATACCGAGGCCGGCAGCGGCACGCCCATTGCATTGGCAAACAGCGACCTGCCGGCCCAACTGGCCCGCGTGCGCCGTAACCTGAGCGATTCGATCCACAACGACGGGGTTTTCGGTTCCGAGCCGACGCGCATCCCTTTCCCGACGCCATTGCCCAACGCCTCGCCGGAAAGCGCCGCCGATTTTTCGCCCTACCACCGCTACCACCTCGCCCACCAACGCGACATGAATTCCGCCATCACGGCCCTGCGCGCCAATGCCCGCAAGGCGCTGGCCGGCCAGTCGGCGGCGGGCAGGCAACTGGCCGACCTCGACGCCGCCTTCGAGAAATTCCTGGCCAACCGCGAGCGCAACCTGCTGTCGAATATCCCGATCATGCTTGGCAAGCGCTTTGACCAGCGCTACGCCGAACACTGCGCCGCCCTTGCCAACGACAGCGTCGACGACCCTGCCACCTGGACCCAGCCGGGCAGCTGGCTCGAAGCCTTCTGTCACGACGCCCAGACCATGCTGCTCGCCGAACTGGAACTGCGCCTGAAGCCTGTCGCCGGCCTGATATCGGCCCTCGGCAGCGCCGCAGAAAACAAGGAAACAAAGCCCCAATGAACCGCAATCTCAGTCTCTTCGCCTTCATCCTCGGCCTCTTCGCCGTCGTCTGGGTCGCCATCGGCTACATCGGCGGCCACATGCTGGCCTTCAGCGTTTCCTGCATCATCGCCATCGTCTATGTCGCCGGCGCCCTCGAAATGCGCCGTTTCCACGCCAATACCACGGCGCTGGCCACGGCGCTGCGCAACATCCCGGACGATATCGGCCACCTCGGCGAGTGGCTGCAACAGGTGCCGGCCGCGCTGCAAAACGCCGTCCGCCTGCGCATCGAAGGCGAACGCGTCGCCCTCCCCGGCCCCGGCATCACGCCCTACCTCGTCGGCCTGCTCGTTTTGCTCGGCATGCTCGGCACCTTCCTCGGCATGGTCGTCACCCTGAACGGCGCCGTGCTGGCGCTCGAAAGCACGACCGACCTGCAAACCATCCGCTCGGCGCTGGCCGCGCCGGTCAAGGGCCTCGGCGTCGCCTTCGGCACCTCGGTCGCCGGCGTCGCCACCTCGGCCATGCTCGGCCTGATTTCCGCCCTGTGCCGGCGCGACCGCCTGCAAGTCGGGCAATTGCTTGACAGCAAGATCGCCAGCGTGCTGCGCGACTTCTCGCTCACTTACCAGCGTCAGGAAACCTTCAAGGCCTTGCAGGCTCAGGCGCAAGCGTTGCCCGAACTGGTCGGCAAGCTCGACGCCATGATGAGCCAGATGGCCGAACACAGCCGCCAGCTCGGCGACCAGCTGCTGGCCGGCCAGCAGCGCTTCCACGAAGAAGCCAAGGGGCTGTACACCGGTCTTGCCCAGTCTGTCGACCAGTCGCTCAAGGCCAGCCTGCGGGACAGCGCGACGGTGGCGGCCGAGACCATCCAGCCCGTCGTCACCGCCACCATGGCGAGCATCGCCGGCGAAACGCGCGGCCTGCACGACAAGCTGTTCGGCACCGTCGAAACCCAGCTCGCCGGCATTGCCGGCCAGTTCGCGCAAACCGTGACCACCGTCAGCGACACCTGGACGCAGGCCCTGACCCGCCACGAACAGGCCACCGGCACCCAGCACCAGCACCTGCAAACCGCGCTCACCGCCTACGCCGACACTTTCGATCAACGCGCCACGACGCTGCTCGCCTCGGTCGAAAGCACCCAAACCAGGCTGCAGGCCGAAGCCGCGCAACAACACGCTGCGCTGGCAGAAACCACCACCGCCAGCCAGCAACAACTCGCCGCCACGCTGGCCAGCCAGTTCGACGGTGTCACCACCCGCCTCGATCAGGCCGTCAGCCAGGTTGCCGACACCTTCGGCGAACGCACCCAGGCGCTGCTCACTGCCATCGACGCCAGCCACGCCGCCTTCGCCCAGACCACGCACGCCCAGCAGGCAGCGATCACCGAGCAGGTCTCCAGCCAGCTCGACGGCATCGCCCAACGTTTCGACGGCGCCGTGCAAACGGTGTCCGAAACCTGGACCGGCGCTCTTGCCAAACACGAACAGGCGAGCGACCGCCTCACCCAGGCGCTGGAACAAACCCAAACCAGCCTCGCCGACACCTTCGCCCAGCGCACCGCCGCCCTGCTCGCCGACATGCGTGCCACCCAGGCTGATTGGCAACGCGATTGGGTGACCGGCGAGGAAACCCGCCAGGCCAGCTTCACCGACGCCCTCACGGCGATGGCTGGCAAGCTCGAAACACAATGGCAGCAGGCCGGTGACGCCACCCTTGCGCAGCAGGAAAAGATCACGCAGACGTTGGGCGAAACGGCCCGTGACCTCGTCGCCTCCCACCAGCGTCAGGCCGAAACGACCATCGCCGAAGTCACCCGTCTCATGCAGACCGCCGCCGAAGCGCCCAAGGCGGCGGCCGAGGTCATCAGCCAGTTGCGCCACGAACTGTCAGCGAGCATGGCGCGCGACAACAGCCTGCTCGAAGAACGCAGCCGGATCATGGAAACGCTGGGCGCCCTGCTCGATGCCATCAACCATGCGTCGACCGAGCAGCGCAGCGCCATCGATGCGCTCGTTTCCTCCTCGGCCGACCTGCTCGAACGGGCCGGCAGCCAGTTCGCCGCCAAGGTCGAGAGCGAAGCCGGCAAGCTCGTCGACATCGGCACCAGCATCACCGGCGGCGCCCTCGAAGTGGCCAGCCTGGGCGAGGCTTTCGGCATTGCGGTCAAGCTTTTCGCCGAATCGAACGACAAGATGATGGCCGCCCTGCAACGCATCGAAGGCGGCCTGACCAAGTCGCTGACGCGCAGCGACGAGCAGCTCGCCTACTACGTCGCCCAGGCGCGCGAAATCATCGACCTCAGCATCATGTCGCAGAAGAAAATGGTCGACGACCTGCAACGCGTCGCCGGTAGCGAAGCGTGAGCATGGAAGACATCGACGCCAGCGTCGACCACAGCACGCCCGTCTGGGCCGTTTTCGGCGACCTCATGGCCGGCCTGCTCGGCGCCTTTGTGCTGATCCTGGTCGGCGTGCTCGGCGTGCAGCTCGAACTGGTCACCAGCCTCGAAGCCGAAATCCAGAAGCGCCAGCAGGAAGAACAGCGCCGCGAAGCGCTCGAAAAGGCCCTGGCCGGCCCGCTCGCCTCCGGCCGCGTGACGCTCAACAACGGCAAGATCGGCATCAGCGGCAATGTGCTGTTCGCGCTCAATTCCGACCAGTTGCAGCCGGAAGGCAAGCAGCTGCTCAAGAGCCTGTCGCAACCCATCGCCGCCTACCTCGGCGCCAGCGAACAGATGCTCATGGTCAGCGGCTTCACCGACGACATGCCGGTGCGCGGCAGCAACAGCCGCTTCGCCGACAACTGGGAACTCTCGGCCCAGCGCGCCCTGACCGTGACGCGCACGCTGATCGAGGACGGCGTTCCTTCGTCGTCCATCTTCGCCGCCGCCTTCGGTTCGCAGCAGCCGGTCGCCGACAACGCCGACGCCGACGGCCGCGCCCGCAACCGCCGCGTCGAAATGGCACCGGTGCCCAAGTCGAGGACCAATGGCAAGGAAGGCAATGGCTGAAACGGGCGGCATGGGCGACATTCAGGCCCAACTCGACGCCCTGCGCGCCGGCGGCGCCGCCGACCGCGACCCCGTCCGCTTCGCCTACCTCGAAGCGCTCACCCGCCGCGCCGCCACACAGTCGGAATCCATCCGCCTGTCGCTCAGCGCCAGAATCAGCGCCGCCGCCAACGAACTCGCCAGCCGCCCGCCGCCGGCACCGGCCGGGATCGCCGAGACAAGCACCACCAGCCCACTCGCCGACCTCCTCGCCTACATCAGCGGGCAAGCCCACGGCCAACCGGGCACCATCGAACCCGCCCACGACAATCCCACAGTCAACCGGAAAATTAGCCCAAAATCAAAATCCGCCTCGGCCGCCCCTCGCCAGCAAGGCCCGGAACTAAAGTCCGTCGCCATCTTCCGCAACGAGTGGTCCAAGCTCAGCACCGAGCAACAACTCACCCAAACCCTCGCCCAGGCCCCCGAAAACGCCGGCCCCATGAACTCCCAGCACCTCGTCCTGCGCAGCCTCGAACGGATGCGCGACATCGCCCCGGACTACCTGCAAGGCTTCATGAGCTACATCGACACGCTGATCTGGCTCGACCATGCCGATCCGACGAAACCGGCTGCCGGGCGCACTTCAGGCGCCGATGGCGAAAAGAAGCTGCGCAGCACGAAACGCGGCGTGACGAAGCGGTAATCAATTCCTGCTGCTGATTGACAGCCCCCACTGCCGTCACGATAATCCGCCGCTCTGCAGGAGAGAGAGTCGTGGACTTCCACCCTCCGCCGAAGGCGCAAACTCCCATAATCGCTCAGGCATACTGAACTGCAGAAATGATTCGCCGGCTGGAGAGAAGTTGCGAGCATCCTGGTGCTGGGCAACTCACCGAAGGGGCAGGCTCTTGTCGAGCCGAAACTCTCAGGTAAAAGGACAGGGGGAGAGGCGTCACAGAAGCACTCGATTCGAGGCTTCTGCTTTTTGACGGAGTCCTTCCTGATGTTCGATAGTCTCGCCCTCGTTTTTCAGCCGCTTGCCATCAAGCAATTCAACCTGCTGCTTGTTGTCTATCTCGTCGCCATCACCGCCGAAGCCATGTCCGGCGCGCTCGCCGCAGGGCGGCGCAACATGGATTTTTTCGGGGTAGCGGTCATTGCCTTTGTCACCGCCCTGGGCGGCGGAACCATCAGGGATGTCGTTCTGGGTAATTTCCCCATTGGTTGGACGCAACATCCCGAATACGTCTATCTGGTCATTTTGGCCGGGCTGGCCACCACGCTGCTCGCCAAGTTCATGCACCACCTGAAAGGCGTCTTCCTGATGCTCGATGCGCTCGGCCTGGTCGCCTTCTCGCTGATTGGTTGCAACGTGGCCCTGCAACTGGATTACCCCGTTGTGGTGATCATCATGGCCGGCATGCTGACCGGCATATGCGGCGGTGTTCTGCGCGATGTGCTGTGTAACCAGCTGCCCGTTGTTTTCTGTCGGGAGCTCTATGCCAGCGTCTCGCTCTTTGTTTGCGCGCTATTTCTAGCCTTGAGGTCGGCAGGCATCGAAAACGACCTCAATACGGTCGTATGTTTCATCGCCGGTTTCGGATTTCGCATGCTGGCACTGCGTTTCAGCTGGAAGCTCCCAACCTTTTCCTATCAGCAAAGATGGGATTAGTGCCTCGCTAACGGGCTAGCTGTTGCGCCAGCCGCTCCGCCAAATCGAGCAATTCCCGGCCATTTTCGAGGCCATCCAGAAAGCGTTGCGGAATGCCCGAGAGTCCGGTTTGAGCACCGGCCAGGGCGCCGGCCAGAATGGCACGGGCCTGATTCTGTCCGCCACCATTGACGGCATGGAGCACGGCCGACTCGAAATCGTCGTGGAACCGCGCTGCCAGATAGTAAGCCGCGGGAAACTGGTGATAGACCGCGCAGGGCATGCCATACACGAGCGAAACCTTCCAGGCCGGTTCGATGCGAATGCCCGGATCAATCGCCGCCAAGGCAATTGAGGACTGGCTGAGCAGCGCATCCGGCGATGGGAATCGGCCGGCGGTCGGCGCCTCCGCCTGACCTGGCCGCGGCGCCTGCAAATTCCCGCTGGTAACGGCGTGGAATGGCAATTCACCCGACTTGACCCGTGCCATCAGCTTGCCCGAGATGCCTGAATCCAGAGGCTGCCCTTCAACCAGCATGCCGAGTACCGCACCGAAGGCGACGGTCATCGCCACTACCGTGCCATCAGTCTGGGTTAGCACCGTATTGCGGGTGACGGCTGAGGCCAGTTCGGCAGGCTCCAAGGCGTAGCGGATAGCGATGGCAAGGATGCGTTCAGCAGCTTCGGTCGTATCTGCGTTTCCTGCCACCTGCCCCCAGGGCAATCCAGCCCCAACCCGTTTGCGCCAGGCTTCGCGGATCGACTGGCTGGTGTAGCCGCCTGGTCCGTTCATCGGCGTGCCATCAAGTTGCGAGAAGAACCCGGTGTCCATGCGATGACAAAAATCGGCTTCATCGTAGCCGCCGCATTCCACCAATGACTGCACAGTCAGTCGGAGCAGCACCCCTGATTGTGAAAGCTGCCCGGCCTTCATGCCCGCGTGATAGCGCCCCGCTTTCGGGGTCGTGTAGTCGCTGATCCACGGACCATAATCAGCGTGGAGTTGGTCCAGGTCGTAGTACCAATGCGGGCCCAGCGCGAGGGCGTCGCCGATGAATGCCCCCATCAAGGCGCCCTTGGCACGGTCTTCAAGGGAGAGTGCGGGCATCATGGCTCCGTTTTGATTAATAGACGCTACCGTTGGCATTCGTTGAGGTCATCACGCCGTTGTTAACGTTGATCTTGTAGGTCGTTGGTGCGCTGTTCGCCTGGAACTTTTTCACCTCGACGTTGGTAAACGTCAGTGGCGTTGCCGGCTCCACGGTGAGGCTGCTATTTGCCGAAGGCTTGAGAATGTAGGCGGCACCAAAGCTTTTGGGGTTGCTTACAGCCTTGATCGTTGGCGGCGTCGCGCAGGACATGTCTTCACACTCCAGCAGCAAAGCCGTTTCCTGATCGACGCCGATGGCCTGCGCCACGCTGCTGTCTGCTTTGTTTTCGACGATCGTGCGCCCCAGGAAACTGATCAGCCGACCCATGCGGTCCCGATTCTGGAAGTGGGAGTCGGTCACCATCGACATCAGGGGCGGGAAAGGCGACTGATTGTTGGTCCAGAAATCTGCAACCAGATCGAGCGGGGCTTCCTGGGTTTGCAGCCAGGTTTTGTATGGGTCCAGCAAGGCCTCGGGCGAGGTGATGGTGGCGGGAATGGCGAGGTAATTGATCTGGCTGAGGATCATCATTCCGGCACTGGTTCCGCCAATCGGGATACCAAAGTTCTTAGTCTGCGCCGAAATCAGGCTTTCCAGCGGCGTGCCTTTCCAGAAAGTGTAATAGTCGCCCTGATCCCCACCAGTCAGCCAGATGGCGGCGGCGTTCTGGATGTAGGTGGCGAAAATCGGCACGTTTTCAGGGTCCATCGCGACGTCCCTGTTCGGTACGACCAGCGTGACGACAGAGGCAGCCGTGCCAAGTTTGTAAATAAAGCTGTCGTAGGCCGGATTCCCGCCGGCCCGAATGACCACGAAATTGCCCGGGGTGCCCGTAGAACCATCGGCGCAGCGTGCCATCTTGGTGATCATCCAGCTCAACGCCTCCTTGACGTCAAGACCGCCGCCCATCAAGACAGCCGTTCGCGAAACCAGGGGATTGCTGCGCGGCAAGGAACCGGGATTTGTCTCGCAGGGCAGCGTACCGACGGGCTTTCCATGCTGGTAGACGCTGACTTTCGACTTGTTGGCAGCCTCAACCGGTCCGAAGGCGGCAGCAAGAAAGACCCCGCTGAGCGTTGCGGCCAACAACTTGAGCTTTGCACCGGCGCTTTTACGCTGTTGTGAGGCGGCAAACATCTGTACTGGCGATTTCAATTTATGGTCCTTTCAAATGCGTGGTGGGAGGCTCAGAGCTTGGGCGAGAGGTCGATGTTCTGCTGGCTGCCTCGACGGCAGGATGACGATGCAATATTAGACCACGGTTTCCTTTTCGGAGCCCTTCCTGTCCAGGGCACTAACAAGCCCCGGCCACCATTCCCACGGTCAACCGGAAAATTCGCCCAAAATTGAAATTTCCGTATGGACGCCTTGCGCCTCTCCCAAGGGAACCAAAGCCGTCGGTTAGCATCGAAATTGCTTCAACCACGGCCAGTGCCGCGATTTACGACAAATTCGCCGGTGGCCGATGGAAAACCGACAAAGCCCATTTCGATGAACGCCCCAGCTCCCCAATTTTTTGCCTTCGACAACTCCTATGTCCGCGACCTCGAGGAGTTCTACGTTCTCTGGAAGCCGACGCCAGCCAGCAAGCCGGTACTCATCCGCCTCAACGACGAACTGGCTCGCGAATTGGGGGCCGACCCGGTGGCGCTGGCGTCGCCGGAAGGCGTCGAAATCCTGGCCGGGAGCCGGGTGCCAGAAGGTGCCGAGCCGATCGCCCAGGCCTACGCCGGCCACCAGTTCGGCCAGTTTTCGCCGCAGTTGGGCGATGGGCGGGCCTTGTTGCTCGGCGAGGTCATCGACCGCCACGGCGAGCGCCGCGACATCGCTTTCAAGGGTTCCGGCCGCACCCCGTTTTCGCGTAATGGCGACGGCAAATGCGCGCTCGGGCCGGCTCTGCGCGAATACATCATCAGCGAAGCGATGCACGCGCTGGGCATTCCGACCACCCGTTCGCTGGCCGTCGTGGCGACCGGCGACATGGTGCGCCGCGACCGCGCCCAGCCCGGCGCCGTGCTGACCCGCGTCGCCGCCAGCCATGTGCGCGTCGGCACCTTCCAGTTCTTCGCCGCCCACCACGGGCCGGAACACGTGAAGCGGCTGGCCGATTACGTCATCGCCCGCCATTACCCGGCGCTGGCCGCCAGCCCGCAGCCCTACCTCGACCTGCTGGCCGCCGTCGGCGAGCGGCAGGCCGAACTCGTCGCGCGCTGGCTCGGCGTCGGCTTCATCCACGGCGTCATGAACACCGACAACATGACGCTGTCCGGCGAAACCATCGACTACGGCCCCTGCGCCTTCATGGAAAGCTACAGCCCGGGCACCGTCTTCAGTTCCATCGACAGCGCCGGCCGCTACGCCTACGGCAAGCAGGCCGGCATCGCCCGCTGGAACCTCGCCCGGCTGGCCGAAACCCTGCTGCCGCTCATCGACGCCGACGCCGAGCGCGCCGTGCAGGCCGCCACGGTGGTCATCGACGCCCTGCCCGAGCGCCAGGCCGCGCACTGGCTGCGCGTCTTCCGGGCCAAACTTGGCATCGATGAAACGGGTGATGCAGAAGCCGACCGCACCCTGATCGACGATTTCCTGCGCATCCTCAAGCAAAGCCGCCTCGATTTCACCGTCGCCTTCCGCGCCCTGTTCGACGCGGCAGCCGGCAACACCGCGCGCCTGAATACGCTGATGGCCGAAGCCACCGACTTCGCCGACTGGCGCAGCCGCTGGCAAGCCCGCCAGCCGACACGCCCGGCCGACCTGCTGACAGCGATGCAGCACGCCAACCCCTGCTACATCCCGCGCAACCACCGCGTCGAAGCCGCCCTCGATGCCGCCGTCGATCACAACGACCTGGTCCCCTTCGAACGCCTGCTCGCCGTCATCCGCGCCCCGTTCGACGAGCGCCCGGCCGACGCCGAATACGCCGAGCCGGCACCGACCGATTTCACGACCGGCTACATGACCTTCTGCGGCACCTGAACCCGCATTCCCACGGTCAACCGGAAATTTTGCCCAAAATTGAAATCCCCAAACCGCTAAAAACATGACCATCACGATCTACCACAACAACCGCTGCGGCAAATCCCGCGACACCCTCGCCCTGCTCAAGGAAAAAGGCATCGAACCCGAGATCGTCACCTATCTCGACACCCCGCCCGACGCCGCCACGCTAAGCGGCTTGCTCAAGAAACTCGGCTTCGCCGACGCCCGCGCCCTGATCCGCAAGGGCGAGGCCGAATACAAGGGACTCAATCTGGCCGACCCGTCGCTGTCGCAAGACACCCTCATCGACGCCATGGTCGCCAACCCCAAGCTCATCGAGCGCCCCATCGTCGTCAACGGCAACCAGGCCGCCCTCGGTCGCCCGCCTGAAAACGTGCTGGCGATTTTGTAAGGGGCTTGTTGCTGGACGGGCGTTTAAAGCAATCAAACCCCTCCCCAACCCTCCCCTTGTCAGGGGAGGGAGCCTGATCGCGCGCGGTCTTGGTTTGCTCCTCCCCTGACAAGGGGAGGCTGGGAGGGGTTTCGGTCGTGGAGGCTGGAATAAGCGGAAACTATTCCGCCGTTTTTTGGCGGCCAAGTCGGTTGCTTAGTGGTTTCATCAGGCTTGTACCGACAACCCCGCCCAGCCAGCTATACTGGCCGTATCCCGCTTGCCGGAGTTCTTCATGCCTGCACCGTCCGAGCAGTTCGTCCTCGCCCTCGACCAGGGCACGACCAGTGCGCGCGCCATCCTGTTCGACCGCCGTGGACACCTCCACGGCCTCGCCCAGCAGGAAATCACCCAACACTACCCGCAACCCGGCTGGGTCGAGCACGACGCCGATGAAATCTGGCAGGCGCAACTCGCCGTGGTACGCGCCATGCTGCGTGACAACGGGGTGGCGGCCAGCCAGATCGCCGCTGTCGGCATCACCAACCAGCGCGAAACTACCGTCCTCTGGGATCGCAACACCGGCCAGCCGCTGCACCGCGCCATCGTCTGGCAGGACCGGCGTACCGCCGGCATTTGCGACGACCTGACCGCCGCCGGCCACGCCGAACTCTTCCAGCAACGCACCGGCCTCGTCCTCGACGCCTACTTTTCCGGCACCAAGCTCAAGTGGCTGCTCGACCACATCCCCGGCGCCCGTGCCCGGGCCGAACGCGGCGAGCTGGCCTTCGGCACCATCGACAGCTGGCTGGCCTGGAAGCTGACCGGCGAGCATGTCACCGACCCATCGAACGCCTCGCGCACGCTGCTTTTCGACATCCATCGCCAATGCTGGGATGACGAATTGCTGGCGTTGCTCGACATCCCGGCCGCGCTATTGCCGCGCCTCGTTGCCAGCAGCGGCAATATCGCGACATTGAACGCCGAATGGCTGGGCGCGGCAATTCCGCTGGCTGGCATGGCCGGCGACCAGCAGGCTGCCACTTTCGGCCAAGCCTGCCTCGACATCGGCATGGCCAAGAACACCTACGGCACCGGCTGCTTCCTGCTTATGAACACCGGCCCGCAGCCCATGGCCTCACGGCATCGCCTGCTCACGACCGTCGGCTGGCAACGCAACGGCAAAACCACCTACCTGCTCGAAGGCAGCGTCTTCATGGGCGGCGCCACCGTGCAATGGCTGCGCGACGGCCTCGGGCTGATCGCCAGCGCCGGCGAGGTCGAAACGCTGGCCGCCTCGGTGCCCGACAACGGCGGCGTCTATCTCGTGCCAGCCCACACCGGCCTCGGTGCGCCCTACTGGGACGCGACGGCGCGCGGCGCGCTGTTCGGCCTGACGCGCGGCACGACCCGTGCCCACATCGCCCGCGCCGCGCTTGAAGCCATCGCCTTCCAGAGTGCCGAGGTGCTGCAGGCCATGGAAAACGACGCCGGCCAGCCGATCCGGGAAGTGCGCGTCGACGGCGGCGCCGCCCGCAACGACCTGCTCATGCAATTTCAGGCCGACCTGCTCGGCGTGCCGGTCGTGCGCCCGAAAGTCACCGAAACCACCGCCCTCGGCGCCGCCTACCTGGCCGGGCTGGCCGTCGGCTTCTGGCGGGACGAAGCCGAACTCAGCGCCCTGTGGCAGGCCGAACGCCGTTTTGAACCGGCGATGGCCGATGACCGGCGTGCAGCCCTGTTCGCCGACTGGCGCCGCGCCATCCAGCGCACCCTTGGCTGGGCAACGTCATGAGCCGCGCAGACAGGCTCGCCACACTACGCGACCAGCGTCCATGGGACGTCCTGATTATCGGCGGCGGCGCCAGCGGCCTGGGCGCGGCGGTCGATGCCGCAGCCCGCGGTTACCGCACGCTGCTCGTCGAAGCGCGCGATTTCGCCTCCGGCACCTCGATGTGCAGCACCAAGCTCATCCACGGCGGCGTGCGCTATCTGCGCCAGGGCGACATCGGCATGGTGCGCAACGCCCTGCGCGAACGCTCCTTCCTGCTCCAGAACGCCCCACACCTCGTCCATCCGCTCGCCTTCATCATTCCGGCCTGGAATCATATCGACCGATTGATGTTCGCCGCCGGCCTCAAGCTCTACGACCTTCTCGCCGGCAGCGACAACCTCGAAAATTCGCGTAGCCTGAGCCGCCAGGACGTCATCGCCGCCCTGCCCGGTCTGAAAAGCGTCGGCCTGCGCGGCGGCATCCGTTACTGGGACGGTCAGTTCGACGACGCCCGGCTGGCCATCACGCTGATGCGCACGGCGACCGACCTCGGCGCCACCTGCCTCAATTACCTGCCGGCCATCCGCCTGCTCAAGACCCATGGCCGCGTCACCGGCGCCGTCCTGCGCGACGCCGAAACCGGCGAGAAATTCGAGGTCACCGCCCGCGCCATCATCAACGCCAGCGGCGTGCATGCCGACAGCGTTCGCCAGCTCGACGACGCCAATGCCCAACCGCTGCTGACGCCCAGCCAGGGCATCCACCTCGTCGTCGATGCCGATTTCCTGCCTGGCCAGCAGGCGCTCATGATCCCGAAAACCGAAGACGGCCGCGTCATGTTCGCCATTCCCTGGCAAGGCAAGGTGCTGCTCGGCACGACCGACACACCGCGCCCGGAATTGCAGCAACTCAACGACCCGCAACCACTGGAAGAGGAAATCGACTTCCTGCTGCGCACGGCAGCCGGCGTCCTGACCCAGCCACCGACCCGCGCCGACATCCGCAGCGCCTTCGCCGGCCTGCGCCCGCTCATCCATCCCGATAACACCGACGAGAAAAACACCGCAGCCCTGTCGCGCGAACACGCCGTGCTGGTCAGCCCGAGCGGCCTGATCACGCTCACCGGCGGCAAATGGACAACCTACCGTCTGATGGCCGAACAGGTCATCGACCGGGCCTGCGAAGTCGCCGGCTTAAACGCCGTACCGTGCCCAACCCAAACCCTGAAACTGCACGGCTACCCAAGCGGTCCGGCCAACGACACCTACGGCACCGACGCTGCGCAACTCGCCAGCCTGCCCGGCCATGACCGGCTGCTCCACCCAAACCTGCCGTACAGCGAAGCTGTGGTCCGCTTCGCCATCCGCCACGAAGCAGCGCGGACGATCGAAGACATCTTGGCCCGCCGAACCCGCGCCTTCTTCCACGATGCGGCCGCAGCCGAGGCGAGCATCGAACGCATTGCCGGTATATTCGTGGAAGAACTGCAGCCGACGCCAGAGCGACTGGTTGCGCTGATCGAAGCGGCGCGCAACAGCGCCGGACGCTTCAGGCTGAACACGTAATTCGTGCAGCAATAACCTAGAATGAAAAGAGGCCAGCATGACTCGACGCTGGCGTATGTCGAACCAGGACAGTAGTCGCAACCAGCCCAACGGAGCGCTCAGTGTTACAAGCAATTCTTCAGAATCACTACCTGCTCGCGGCACTCATTCTGGTATTTCTGATCGGGGTGCCGGCGTTGATTTTACGCGGCCGCGGTGTGCGCGACCCTTCCCGGCCGGAACGCCGCAGCCAGCCACGGCCGGGCGTTGACCGTCGAGCCTAGGGGCTCGCGGAGCCGCCACGGCGGCTGGAAAGCCATTTCAATTTTGGCCGTTATTTCCGGTTGACCGTAGCAATCAGCCTTCGGCAACCGCTTTCACTATCAACGGCACCAGCGCCTCGGGCAGCTTGATACCGCCGGTCGTCGCGAAAGTCTGGGCGGCGCCCGACATCTTTTTCCACGTCTTGCGGACGATGCCGAGCCATTTCTCTTCGGTGTAATCAGGCTGCTGGCCGGCAAAGCCGAGCATGTAGTGCTCGATGAAAACGAGGCAGCTGACGTCTTCCAGCATCTGCGTATCGGGGTTGGTCTTGAGGCCGACCTTGCCGATTGCGGCCTTGACCTGCTCGATCATCGCCTCGTCGTACCCGGCCTGGCGCATCAATTCGCCCGCCGTCTCGGCGTGGAATTGATAGAGCCCGGTGCGCCAGGCAAAGTAGCCGGGCTTGCCGAGCGGGTAGTTGCTGCGCGGCACCGTCCACCGCTGAATGTGCTGGGCGCGAACGGCGAGTTGGGCGACTTCGCTGGCTTCGGGCGCGAAACGGCCGATCATCTCAGTCATGCGCTGGGCGTAGAGCAGCTCTTTCGGCAGCCCATCATCCTGATTCGGGTCTTGCGCATTGGCGGCATCAAACAGGGCGATGGTTTTGTTGAAACGTTCCGGGTTGGCGATCATTGAATTCTCGTGGCAGCGTGTTTTGTTCAGGTTGAAAAGCCCTGCCAATGTAACAGGGCTTGTTACTTCCAGCGCGCCGGTGTAGCGGCCCGGCCTGAACTCTCAGCCACAACGCATAGCGCATCCGGATATACTCATCCGCGGCGCATATCTGCCGAAAGCACTGCTCCGCTTCCATCCAACAACAAGGGAATACACATGCACTCAAGACTGGTTTTGTCCGTACTTGCCGCACTGGCTTGCCTGCCCGCCGTGGGCCATGCCCAACAATGCCCGATCGGCTATACCGCGACCACGGTGACCGGCCGCGTAACGACGATGAATGTTTCCCAGACCCGGCAAGTCGGCCAGGTCTGTCTGGTCATGGTCACCGCCGACGGCCGAGAATTGTTTGACGACTGCGGCGCACTGGTTGGCAAGGTCACCGCGATGGATACCACGACCGGTGCCAGCACACTGAATCATACTGCCGTCTTCGAACTCCTCGAATCCTTCCAGACCTACCAGGATGCAGCCCAGGTAACCGGTGTCCTCGACACCGATGCCGACGGCAACCCTTGTGCCTTCTCGGTCACCGAGCACATGACCAAAATCCGCTCCGGCACGGGCATTTTCAACGGCGCCACCATTGATGTCGTTGGCCAAGGCAGCATCAGCTTCTGTCCGGACAAGAACCTCAACACCTTCCAGCTCAACGGCCACGGCTGCGTCCGCAACCGCCGCCGCTAATCGCCTCATAAGTTCGGCCAGCCCGGTTTCTCGACCGGGTTGGCCGGATTAGCAATCAGCGCAGTACCGAGGCGTAGCCCTCTTCCGCCAGCACCTGGCGCACGGCCGGCCGGGTCAGCATGCGCCGATAGTGGGCCTCGCAGTTTTCCGGCAACGGAATGCCGATGCGGTCGGCCCAGAACTCAACGTAGAACAGCGCCGCATCGGCAATCGTGAAGTGATCGACAACATATTGCCGCCCGGCCAGTTCGCGATTGACGATAGCGAAAGCCTTGTCGATGATCTGCCGGCCTTGCGCCTTGACCGACTCGTGGTCCGAACTGCTCGGCGCAAAACGCTCGGTGGTGAAAATTCGCGCGAAGCCTTGCGTGTGCAGCGTGTGCACGGCGTAGTTCATGATGCTGAGCACCTGTACCTCGTCCTTCAAGGCCTCCGGCAGCAGCTTGCGCTTCGGGTAATTGCGCGCCAGCCACCAGGCGATGGCCGAGAATTCGGTAAGCGCCGTGCCGTCGTCAAGGACCAGTGCCGGTATCGAACCCTTGGGATTGATCGCGGCGTATTCCTTCTTGTACTGGTCGCCGGCTAGAAGATTGACGACGTAAGCCTCGAAGACCAGACCGCATTCTTCGAGCAGGATGTGGATGCCGGTCGAACACGAGCCCGGCGTCATGTAGAACTTCATGGTCATTCGACTTCTTCCTCAAGCGGCAGGCCGGCGAACAGCCCTTCCTGGCGGATCATGGCCTTGAAGGCCTTCATCACCGGGCGGGAGAGTTCGGTTTCAGCCAGCACGCGTTTTTCGTAAATGAAATTTTTTAGCGCCTCGCTCGACTCGCGCCGGGCATCCGCGATCAAGGCATGGAACTCGTCGCCGAAACGCTGGCCGGGCCTGTCCTTGACGGCGTCGTAGAGCGCCTCCATGACGATCTTGTCGACGCGCCCCATCTTGCACTTGCCGTCGAGAATCTTGAGCATGACCGTGGTGGCGCAATCGACATCGCTCGGCGACAGCGGATGCGCCTGCACCCAACCGGCGACATGCGCTGCCGTCATGCCGCGACCGGCGTGGCCTGGGCGGCAACCAGCGCCTCGTAGCCGCCATCGACGCTGAACACCTTCGAATAGCGGAAATCGATGAACATCTGGGCGAAAACCTTGCTGGCGTTGCCGTGGTAGCAATAGATCACCACCGGCGCCTCCTTCGGCAGGCGTTTCATCCAGGCCAGCAGGCGATCTTCGGAAAGATGCGCGGCACCATCGAGATGCGCCTTCTGGTAATTGGCCATGTCGCGCACGTCGAAGACGACTGCAGGGGGATCGACACGCATCAAGGCGATGGCCTCACTGGCGGAAATACAGCGGAAAGCGGGTTTTTCAACGGTGGTCATGATTGGCGGCGGTAAAAGGCGATAAACCCTACGATGCAAGAGCGATGCCACCCGCCGGAATCGCTGAAAGCCGCTATTTGCCGTGAATTTCTGGCATCCCGGCACCCAGCGTTGTCGCCTTCGCGACAATCTTCGAAGGCAAAACCCCGCCAGAATCAACTGTCCCCGGCCGACGCTTTTCCGGTTAGGCTGTCCCGACTGCCGCCGGCAGCCCACCAAGGAACGCCATGCCCACCGCAACACGGCCTGAACAGCGCCAGAACCAGCTCCTGGCCGGCCTGAGCCTGGCCGAAGAGTCGCGGCTGCATGACGATCTGGAACCCGTTTCGCTACAAGCAGGCAGCGTCCTGCAAAACGCCGGCGAGTTACTGAGCCACGTCTATTTCCCGACCAGTTGCGTCATTTCGCTGATCGCCACCACGCGCGAAGGCGCTGCCACGGAACTGGCGATGGTCGGCAACGAAGGGCTGGCCGGCATCTCAGCGGTTCTCGGCGACGAATTATCCAGCCACAAGCTGGTCGTCCAGGGCGCCGGCCATGCCTATCGCCTGAAAGCCGAAACCCTGCGCTGGGAACTGGCCGCGGGCGGCCGCCTGCAGCAGATGGCGCTGCGTTACGCCCAAGCCCTGATGGTCCAAACGGCACAGGCCCTGCTCTGCGCCCGCCACCACAGCGTCGAACAGCAACTCGGCCGCTGGCTGCTGCTTTGCCTGGATCGGCGGCCGGACAACCGGATCGCCATGACCCAGGAGCGCATTGCCAGCCTGCTTGGCCTGCGCCGCGAGGCAATCACCGACGCGGCCGGCAAACTCCAGGCGGCCGGCCTGATCCGCTATGCCCGCGGCCAGATTGTCGTCCTCGACGGGCTCGCTCTGAAGGCGCGCGGCTGCGAATGCCATGGCGTCGTGCATTTGGAATTCGAGCGTTTTTTCCGGTCGACCGTAGCAGTCGACTTACCCAGCCGCTTGCGCCCCAACCCGCTCAGCCTGCGCCGTCGCGCCGAGGCCCGCTGGCGCGAACTCCCGGACAGCGCGCCCGAAGACCCGAGCGAAGCCGCACACTCGCTGCATGAACTGGAAATTCGCAAGATCGAACTGGAAATCGACAACGAGGCGCTGCATGAAGCCCACGATCAGGCTGACGCGCTCAGCGAGCGCTACGCCGACATCTACGACTTCGCGCCGATCGGCTACTTCACGCTCGACGCCCAGGGCAACATCCTCGACCTCAACCTGGCCGGCGCCATTCTGCTCGGGCTCAAGCGCTCGCAGAAAAGCCGGCATCGCTTCATCAATTATCTGGCGCCCGACTGTCAGGCGGCTTTCGCGCAATTCGTCGACAAAGTCCTCGCCGAGAAGAAAAGCGGCTTCTGCGAGATTACCTTGACGGCCAGCGCGCAACGCCCGGCATCAACGCTCAGGGTCGAAGCGGTTCCGGATGAACAAGGCACAGAATGCCGGATGGTGCTCATGGACATGACCGAACAGCACAGTGCGCTGCGGGCGCTCAAGCATTCGGAAATTCGCTACCGGCAGTTCATCGACGACCTGCCTGTTGGCAAGGACGCCGCCGCAAAACCGCCTGACGACGACTGACCGCTGATTGGCCGGACAACAACGGCGAACGCCGTCGTCCGGCCATCAAGGCCGATCAGGCGGCAACTTTGGGACGTAGTTCCTTGGTGTGCTTCTCGAAGCCCACGACCTGATTTTCGGCTTCTTCAGCCGTCACTTCATAGAGTTCCTGGACCTGGCTGACAAAAATTTCGCGCTTGCTGTCGATGACAGCCAGTCGGGCATTGTTGATCTTGCCCCAACGCGACTTGATCTTCACGCCAACCGACGTCCAGCCTGCTGCATCAATATCCCAGCTCATATCCGACTCCTTGTATTCGGCCCCCGGGCGAAATTGCCCGGCGCCCGCCCTGACCACAAAGCAGATCGGGAGCGGCAACCGGAATGTCTGTTGGGCGTTCCGGGATGCGAAACAAAGACTAGTCGGCGGCGCCAACGCCGTCTGTGCGAATTCGCGCTTAAGCCCAAAATGCGCCGGCGGCCATCGAATCCCGATATTCACCGTTTAGACTTCAGCCTTTCCAATTCCTCCGCCCCGCATGCGCCTCCTCCACACCTCCGACTGGCACCTCGGCCAGCACTTCATGGGCAAGAGCCGGCAGGCTGAACATCAGGCGCTGATCGTCTGGCTGCTTGAGCAGGTGGAAGCGCAGGCGGTCGATGCCGTGCTCGTCGCCGGCGACATTTTTGACACCGGCACGCCGCCCTCCTACGCCCGCGAGCTGTACAACCAGCTCGTCGGGCAGCTGTACAAAGCCGGCGTCCCGCTACTGGTTCTCGGCGGCAACCACGATTCGCCGGCCACCCTGAGCGAAAGCCGCGAACTGCTCGCCCACCTGGGCACCACGGTCATCGCCGCGACGCATGAAGACCCGGCGACGCAAGTCATCGTCCTACCGCAACGCAACGGCGAACCCGGCTGCATCGTCTGCGCCATCCCCTTCATCCGCCCGCGCGACGCACTGCAAAGCCAGGCCGGGCAAAGTGCCGAAGACAAGCAGTTGTCGCTGCAAACGGCCATCCAGGAACATTACGCCACCGTGTTCGCCGCCGCCGTCGAGCGCCAGAGCGCCCTTGCCGCCGAACTCGGCCCGAATTTCGGTCGCCCGCTGCCCATCGTCGCCACCGGCCACCTGACCACGGTCGGCGCCAGCACCAGCGAATCGGTCCGCGAAATCTACGTCGGCGCCCTCGAAGCCTTCCCGACCTCTGCCTTCCCGCCAGCCAACTACATCGCCCTCGGCCACATCCACCGGCCACAGAAAGTCGGCGGCCTCGAACATATCCGCTACTGCGGCTCGCCCATCCCGCTCGGCTTCGACGAAGCGAAACAAACCAAGGAAATGCTGCTCGTCGATCTCGACAGCAACGGCCTCAAAGCCGTCACGGCCCTGCCCGTGCCGCGCTTCCAGAGCCTGGTCGCCGTCAGCGGCAATCTCGACACACTGGCCGGCGCCATCGGTGCCGCAGCCGCCCAAGGCACGCGCGAATGCCCGGCCTGGCTCGAAGTCACCGTCGCCGAAGACGACTACCTGGCCGACCTGCCGGCGCGCATCGAAGCGCTCACCGAAGGCTGGCCAGTCGAAGTCCTCCGCATCCGCCGCCAGCGCGGCAACGCGGTCGCCAGCCTGGCGGCAGAAGCCAGCGAAACTCTGGACGAACTCAGCCCGCACGACGTCTTCGCCCGCCGCCTGCAGCAGGAAGAACTCGGCGACGAGATGCAGCAAGCCTTGAGCGAACGCTACCGCGCAGTCGTCACCAGCCTGCAGGAACAAGAAGCATGAAAATCCTCACCCTGCGCCTGAAAAACCTCAATTCGCTCAAAGGCGAATGGACCATCGACTTCACCAAGCCGCCCTTCACCGACAACTGCCTGTTCGCCATCACCGGCCCGACCGGCGCCGGCAAATCGACGCTGCTCGACGCCATCTGCCTCGCGCTTTACCACCAGACGCCGCGCCTGAAGACCATTTCGGCCTCCGACAACGACATCATGACGCGGCACACCGCCGACTGCCTGGCCGAGGTCGAATTCGAGGTCAAAGGCGCCGTCTACCGCGCCTTCTGGAGCCAGCGCCGCTCGCGTGACAAGATCGACGGCGCGTTGCAGGCGCCCAAGGTTGAGCTGGCCTCAGTTGCCGCCAATGGCGATGGCACCATCCTGAGCACGCAGACCAACGACAAACTCAAGCGCGTCGCCGAAATCACCGGCCTCGATTTCCCCCGCTTCACCAAGTCCATGCTGCTCGCCCAGGGCGGCTTCGCGGCCTTCCTGAATGCCAGCGCCAACGAACGCGCCGAACTGCTCGAAGAACTGACCGGCACCGAAATCTACCGAGACATTTCGATCAAGATTTTCGAAACGGCCCGCGATGCCCGCCAACAACTGGAGCAACTAAAAGCCCGCGCCGACGGCATGGAACTGCTCAGCGACGAACAACGCACCGCGATGCAGCTTGAAGTCAGCCGCCTCGAGACGCAGCTAACCGACGTCCAGCGCCGCCACCAGCAAACCCAGACCCAACGCCAGTGGCGCCTTGATCTGGCGCAGAGTGAGCAGGAAATCAAAGCCGCCGAAGGCAAGCTGCTTGAAGCCAACACCGCACTGACCACCGCCGCCCCAGACCTCAAAAAACTCGCCGACAGCGAACCGGCCGAAACCCTCAAGCCCCTGCACCAGCAATGGCAACAAGCCGACGCCGCCTGCCGGCAAAGCGAAGCCGAACTCAAGGCCCTGCACGCCGAACGCGAAACGCGGCAAGCCGAACAACTCGCCCGGCACCAATCCGCCAGCCAATTGAGCGCCCAGCTCGCCGCCCAGACGCAGCAAGCCCTGCAACTCAGCCAGCGCGAAGCGAAAGAGCTCGACGCCTTCTGCGCCGCCCAGCCGCAACGCGCCCAACTCGGCGAACGCCTCGGCGTCTGGCGCCAGCAGTTCGAACAGCGGGCCAAGCTAGGCCGCGACCTCGCCGCCCAGCAGCAGGCGCAGCAAAAGCTCGCCCGTGAACTCGCCGAAACCGCGCAGCAGATCGAAAAACAGACTGCCACGGTCAACCGGGAAAAAGAGGCAAAAACCAAAGCCGACGCCGCGCTGGAAAAAGCCCAGACCGAGCAGAACCAACGCCTCGCCGGCCAGACTCTGGCCGAGCTGCGCCAACACTGGCAACGCGAACAAGCCGGCCTGAATCGCTGGCAGCAACTCGAAACCCTGGCCCAGCGCCGCCGCGAACTGGCCGCGCTGCAAACGACGCAAAGCGCGCAACTGCAGCAAGCTCAGGAAAAGATCGCCGCCCAGGAAAAAGGCCTGACCGCCCTGCGCGAACAGCACAAGGAACTCGCCACTACGGTCGCCGACAAGCAAAAGCTGCTCGACCAGGAACGCCGCATCCAGAGCCTCGAAACGCATCGCCGCCAACTGCAACCGGACGAAGCCTGCCCGCTGTGCGGCGCCCACGACCACCCGGCCATCGCCGCCTACGCCGCGCTCGACGTTTCCGCCACCGAAACCGCCCTCAAGGAAAAACAGGCAGCGCTCGACGCGCTTGTCCAGAAAGGCCAGCAAGCCAAGGCCGAACAAGCCGCCACGCAAGCCACGCAAAAGGAATGGCTGGCCCAGCAGGCCAAGACCACGCAGGAAGCAAGCCGCCTGCAAACGGAATGGGCCGAACTGCTCGCCAGCCTCGCCACCACAACGCCGCTGGCGGACAGCGCATGGCAGGAAGCCGAAACCCTCGCCACCGCACGCAGCACCGCCGAACAGGCGCTGGCCCGGCTCACCCAGCGCCAGCAAGCCGCCGACCAGGGCGAACAAGCCCTGAACGCCGCCCGCAAAACCGCCGCCGACGCCGCCCAAACCCTGCTCAACGCCAGCAATCAGCTCAATCTGCTGCAACAAACCGCCCAAACCGGCCAGCAACGCCAAACCGAATTGGCCAAAGCCGCGCAGGCACTGGTTCAGGAACAAGCCGAACTCGACGAAAAACTGAGCGCCACGCTGACCGCCGCCGGCTACCAAATCCCCGCCGAACCCGCCGCCTGGCTGCAGGAACGCGACGGCGAATGGCAGCACTGGCAGCAAACGCAGAAACGCCGCCAAGAACTCGCCGAAATCCTCGTCAAACAACAGGAACAATTCAACGCGGCGCAGGCCCAGGCAACGCACTGGTCAGAACAACTGGCCAACCTCCGCTTGCTACGGTCAACCGGAAATTTCGGCCAAAATCAAAATCCCGAACCGTTCAGCGACGACCCCGCAACCGCCCTCGCCCGCTGCGCCGACGCGATAGCCGACCTGACCCGCCAACTCGCCGCCCAACAAGGCCGCCAGACGCAACTCGACGCCAATCTAGCGCAACAACAAAAAGCCCTCGCCGAGGCCGCAACCGACTGGCAAACCACCCTCGCCACCAGCCCCTTCGCCGACCTCGCCGCCTACAGCGCCGCGCTGCTGCCGCAAGAAGAACGCCAGCGCCTGCAGCAAATCAAGGAAACCCGGCAACTGGCGCAGCAACAAGCCGCCGCCGTCCTCAAGGCCGCCAGCGAAAAACTGGCCCGCCTGCAAAGCAACTTGCCGAACTCAATCCATCCCCACCCCAACCCTCCCCTTGTCCCAAGGGATACCGCCCCTGCGGGACATAAAGGGGAGGGAGCAAGACATGCAGCCGAGTCCGGCGATTTTACCCTCCCCTTTCAAGGGGGAGGCCGGGAGAGGGATGGGGTCATTCCGCCGCTTGCCGAACTAGAAGAAATCCTCACCCACCTAGAAACCCACCGCCGCACCCTAAGCGAACAACTCGGCGCCCAACGCGCCCTCCTAACCCGCGACCAACAAGCCCGCCAAAACCAGCAAACCCTCTTCGCCCAGGTCGCCGCCCAAACAACCGAATCCGACCTCTGGCAACGCCTCGACAGCCTCATCGGCTCGGCCAAAGGCGACAAATTCCGGAAATTCGCCCAGGGCCTCACCCTCGACCACCTGCTCCACCTCGCCAACAGCCACCTCGCCCGCCTGCACGGCCGCTACCTGCTGCGCCGCAAAACCACCGGCGAACTTGAACTCGACATCGTCGACAGCTGGCAAGGCGAAGTCGCCCGCGACACCCGCACCCTCTCCGGCGGCGAAAGCTTCCTGGTCAGCCTGGCGCTCGCCCTCGCCCTCTCCGACCTGGTCAGCCACAAGACCAGCATCGACTCGCTATTCCTCGACGAAGGCTTCGGCACCCTCGACGCCGACACCCTGGAAATCGCCTTGAACGCCCTCGATACCCTCAACGCCAGCGGCAAAATGATCGGCGTCATCAGCCACGTTGAAGGCATGAAGGAACGCATCCCGGCGCAGATTCGGGTGGAAAAAGGCGGCGGGGTTGGGTATTCGCGGTTGAGGATTTAGGCGGCGGAATAGCCGCTATGGTCGACACGGAAAATTGGCTATTTTTCGCGTCGACCGCAACGATCAATTGCGTTAGGGCGTTTGTAATTCAAAACCCAAATGTCTTTGACCCCTTATGTTTGATACTCAGATCGATCAGCAAGGAGAAGCCATGTTGAAAACTTTCTCGGCCGCAGTCCTCACTTGGGCCTTTGTTGGCACGCCAGATGCTGCTGCGCGACCGCCCACCATTGAGCCGGCTGAAGTCAACACCAGGAACATTGGCTCGTGTGAAACCTATGATCCCAATGACCCTTACAATCTTCACAATGGTGCGGGTGCTAACAGTTTGCGTCCATTAGGCGCAATTTATGCCTATGTTCAGTCTTATCAAAAAGCTTACGTCAGGGACTCGAAACCCACCGATTATTCCGTGAAATTCATCGTGCAGCCGCAGAACGGGGTGATAAAAAACGTTTCTGATGAAAACGGAACGCGCGACCTCTACATACCAAATCCCGGCTACACGGGCAATGACCGTTACGTGGCCGAGGTCACCCTTAAAGGGGTCAAATTCCGCGTCGCCGGGTACATTCGCCCATCGAACGATGTGATGTCCGGTTATGACGAACTCTGCCATCGCTTGGGCTTGCCCAGTTCCGCCTGGAAAATTTCCGATGCGACGGATAGCAATACTGGTGATCTGCCTTGGACCATGTCTGACTCCCTGGCCTCTGCCTTGGGAGGTCAGCTAACCAAAGAGGTCGAAGTGAATTGAAAATCCAAATCACTCTCCCCTTTTGTTCTTAGGATTATGCGGTGAAATGGCTGCGCAACCAAAGGGGCGAAGACATTTACGAAATATCGAAGTGGGTTGCGCCATTAGCTTGCGCCCACAACGACAAGACCTTCGCTCAATGCACCGCGTTTTCCACCAAACCCAGGCTCGTGGCGGCTGCCAGCAGCCGTTTATCACGCGTCCACAATGTGGCGCCCGGCGAGAGGCGCACTGCTGCGAGCAAATGCGCGTCGATGTAGCCGATGCCAATACCGTAGAGGGCATTTTGCTCTATGAAGCTAAGAACCTCGCCTTCCGTGGCGACCGGGGCTTGCGGCAAATCCTGCAGGGCACCGAGGATCGCCGTGCGGTTTTGCAGGCTACCCAAGGCCAATTCGCCGATCACGAAGGGATGGGCCAGCACCTGGCCCTGATTGAGCAGTTTGCTCAGGCGCTCATCGCGCTGGCGTAAATGGTCAATCCAGATCGAGGTATCGACCAGGATCATGCCGGCTCCGTCTGGCGCCTTGGTACGTCGTCGAGTTGCGGCTCGGAACCACCGAGCAGCGCCAGGCGCTTGGCACTTTCGCGCTGGATCAGTGCGCGCAGGGCTTCGCGGATCAGGGCGGTTTTTTCCGAAACACCCGTCAAGGCGTGGGCCTTGGCAAGCAAATCATCGTCGAGGGCGAGCGTCGTGCGCATGGTGTTCTCCTTTTCTAATACACATTAACAATAGCATCATATGATGACGAATTCCATGCCATGCATTGCTTGAAATTAACCGAAAGCACGCGAACGACAACCGTGGGTCACGTGTGAATTGAAAATCCGAATTACTCTAAACTCGTCCACCGCCGCCCCACCTTTTAACGAAGAATTTCCAGATGCCTGCAAAACCCCCGGTCATTCACCACCACCCCGCCCATCAGCCCAGCACCAAACCACCGCTGCTTTTCGTCCATGGCGGTTACAGCAACGCCGCGCTGTGGGGCGTCCGCTTCATTCCGTACTTCCAGGACCAGGGTTACGACTGCTACGCGCTTGAGCTTTCCGGCCATGGCAGCCGCCCGGCGGATCGGGTAGATCTCGATGATTTCGGCCTCGACGATTACGTCGCAGATCTGGCGGCAGCGGTCGCCAGCCTGCCGGCGGCGCCGGTGCTGATCGGCCATTCGATGGGCAGCTTGGTCAGCCAGCGTTTTCTTGAACGGGGTACGGCGCGTGCTGTGGCTTTTCTGGCGCCGGTGCCGCCGACGGGGACGGGGGGCACGGCCAGCCGCCTGGCGCTGACCATGCCGGATTTCTTTGCCGAGTTGCCGAATGCGGTCAACGGCACGGCCAGCGAAAAAACCATGCGCACCATGGCCCGGGTTTATTTTTCGCCGAGCATGGCGCCGGAAGAAACGGTCGAATACCTGCCGCTGATCCAGCCGGAATCGGAAAAGGCGGTTGCCGAAATGCTCACCGCGCCCTTTCGCATCGCCCGTGGCCGGGCGCGCATTCCGGCGCTGGTCATGGGTGGTTCGGCCGACCAGGTTTTCCCGGCCTCGATGCTTCACTTCACTGCGGCCTCGTGGAATGCCAAAACGCAGGTCATCGATGGGGCCGGCCACATGCTGATGCTCGACCCGCAATGGTCTGACGCCGCCAGCAAGCTGCAGGACTGGCTGGCAGCCCTCGCCTGAGCGTTATCCAGCGGGGAAAGCCTCCTGTCTTGCTTGATAAAGTGGCGCTGAGCCGATCGGCGCCATTTTCAGTTTTGCTGCTTTTTTCCGGTTGACCGTAGCAATCTGCGAATCGGGACCTTAATTCAGACGCTCCCGGCATATTCGCCGCGTGCCGGGTAGTCATTGGCGATGGCAAAGTCGATGGCGCCGAGCAGGTCCTGAAACTGCGGACGAGCGAAGGGCATGGTTTGCACCGCACCGTAATACAGCGTGCCATCCGGACGAACGAGAAAGGCACCCGGCTCGCTGAACAGCGCCGGCTCTTCAATGCCGATGGAGGTCTTGCCACGCGAGGCGCTGATGTACAGCCCCCATTGGCGGGCGCTTTTGAGGCTCAGGCCGTAGCCGACTTTCATCGCACCAGCCTTGACCTTGTCGGCCATGGCGTGGGCGCGCTCGCCATCGTCGCTGCTGATGGCGACGACCTGCACGCCACGTTTTTCGAACTCGGGCGCCAGGCGTTCGAGCTCCAGCAGGTACTTGGCGCATATCGGGCAATGCAAGCCACGATAGAAAACCACAAGGTCAAAGCGTTCTCCCGGCGTGGCGCCGAGGACGAAACGGCTGCCGTCGGTTAGCGCCACATTGAGCGCGGGAACGGGGTGGCGGGGCATCAGGGCGGTGGCAGTCATCAGGCATCCTTTCGTTGAATTTCGGGCGGCTTTGGAAACAGCGTGGCAGGTCGGGGCTGCGCAACGTGATTCGTTGACCGATACGAGCCATTATGTTGAACTTAACGCAATCATTCGTTCATATATATTTGCAATTCGTACAGATGCCAGCTAACCGCCTCGACCGACTTTCCGCCCTGCTCCAAGGCCTGGCGCCGCGCGTGCAGGTCAACCTGCCGCCTGCCGGCATCGCCAGCCTTAAGTTCGCCGCAGAAGCGCCTCCCTTCCTGCATATCCACTTGCTGTCCGAAGGTGAAATGCGCCTGCAGCTGCGGTCTGCCGCCAGCTTTGCGCTTCAGGCTCCGTGCATCGTTGTCTGCCGTTCGGACACCACGCACGCGCTCGAAACCCTGTCGGCAGAGACATTCCAGCGCCTGATGTGTGCCCGCGCCTGGCTTGATGGCCCCGTCGCCCCGCTGCTGCTCAACGAATTCGCTGCCCCGCTGGTGGTTCCGGTCGACGGCGCCGAGTCCTCGCTGCGCCACGTCATCAACCTCATTTCCTCGGAGCTGGAGGCGCCCCGCTGCGGCCAGCCGGCACTGCTCGACCGGGCCGGCGACATCCTGTTCATCGGCCTGCTGCGCCACCTGATCGCCCACCCGAAAACCGCTGGCGGCCTGTTGAACGGCCTGGCCGATCCGCGCATCGCCCGCGCCCTGGTGGCAATCCACGCCAGGCCGCAGGATAAATGGACGCTGGAGTCGTTGGCCGAAGAAGCCGGCATGTCGCGCACCGCCTTCGCCAACACCTTCCGCGAAGTCATGCTGACCACGCCGGGCAAGTATCTCTCGACCATCCGGCTGGCGATTGCCCAGCGCGCTGTGCTGTCGGGCAAAGGATTGAAGGCAGCAGCGCGGGATGCCGGCTACACCAGCCCCTCGGCTCTGTCGCGAGCGTTGTCGAACATCGGCTCCGCCCCATATCCTTCCACTCCGTAACCAGACAAGCTGGCGCTCCTGGCTGTCCTTGCCACCATAAACCGGGGCTGGCTTGACGGTAGGCGCCGATCGGCGCTTTCGTCCGGAGTTGCGGGGCGCTGCCTTTCCCCTTTTCTACAACTGCAAGTAGAAAGCTGAAATCCCGCTGGTTCAGCCAGCAGGATTGCCTACGCCTCGCCGTTATGCACCGCGCTCAGGCGCTCGGAAACGTATTCGCCGCGCGCCGTCGAGTTGTTTTCCTGGCCGTTCTTGGCACACCAGGCGAAGAACTCTTCGGGAACGATCTGGTATTCAAGAGCCAGCACGCCGGAGCGCTGGAAGTTGCGGCGGGCGAGAACAGCCATTGCCTTCCATTTTTCGAACGACTCTTCAAAACAGTCGGGATCGACGGCTGTGGCTTTGACCTCGGCCCAGGTTTCCGGGGTGTACCAGGTGACGCCGATGACCAGCGATTGCGTGCGGCGCTTGGCCTTGATGCTTTGGTAGAGGGTGGGTTTTCTCATGATCGGGGGAAATGACAGGAATGGTTGAGGAGTCGCGGCGGCTAACTTTAGAGCCGTTTTGAGGTTTTCTCCAATACTTGCTGTCCGGGCAAGATACCGGCGACCCTTTTTGATACATTTTTGACATATATCAATGTCATTACCATATGCCATTTCGGTATCTAAAGTAAGATCGACGGCGCTGATCAATCGATTGATGGAGGCTGTGATCATGAAAGCTGTCGTCTTTGGTTTGGCCATGCTGAGCATGGTGGGTGGCGCCCTTGCCGGTGAAAAAGAGGATGCCGTTCAGATGGTGGGCGATGCGGTTGCCGCTGTTACGAAAGACAAGACGGCCGGGTTGGCCGAAATCGGCAATGCCAAGGGGCGTTTCGTCAAAGGCGAGATTTACGTCTTTGCCTACGACATCACCGGCACCATGGTTGCTCACCCGATGAATGCCAAGCTGGTTGGCAAGAATCTGCTGGACGTTCCCGATGCAGCGGGAAAAATGTTCCGTCAGGAAATCATCGACGGGGTCAAACGCGGTGGTTCGGCGACCGTCGATTACAAGTACAAAAACCCGAAGAGCGGCGCCATTGAAGACAAGGTGACCTACTGCAAGAAGGCCGTGGAGCTTGCAGTCTGCGCCGGCTATTACAAGTAGCGACCGCCACGCTTCGCCCGCTTGGCTCAAGCAGCGAAGCCACACTGAACCTGATTGAGGGTGGCCCGGCCGATGCCGGCCATAGGCATTGATGCAAAAACTCGGCTTTCGCAAAGCGCTCTATCTGCTGGCTATCGTCGCCGGTCTTAGCCTGTTGCTCGTGACACTGGGCGGGATCTGGCAAAGCCGGACGGCGGCCAAGGCGGCGGCGCGGATTTACGAAGAGCGCACGGCGCCGACCCTGGCCTTGATTCAAGCTGTCGACGCCCTGCACCGGGCCCGGCAAACCATCCTGATTGCCCTTTCCGAAGAAAAGGAGGAGCGCGCCGCTACCCATTTGACCAAGCTGAAGGCGCTTGATGCTTCGATGAAGGAGGCCTTGCACACGGCAGCAACCGCAGCGCCGGATCAACAGGCCGCCCTGAGCGGTCTGGAGGGGCTGATTGCCGAGTACAACAAGGCGCGCGACCAGTCGATCAAGATGATCGAAGTCGGCGATCTGCCGAGTGCGCTGGGCAACATCCAGCACAATGCCGGGCCGAAATTCGACAAGGTGTTGCAGGCGCTGACCGAGGTGATCCAGAGCCAGGCCAGCCTGGCCCAACAGGATCATCAGGAAACGACGCGTAGCCTGTCGGTGCAGACCAACACGCAGATCGCCCTATCGTTCGGCCTGCTCGTCATGATGGCCTTGTTCATTTTCTGGGTATTGCGCCGCGTGCTTGGCCAGCTCGACGAAATGCGCGGCGCCATGGCCGATGTGGTCGAACGTGGCGATTTCACGGTCCGGGTGCCGGTCCATGGGCAGGACGAAATTGGCGCTGTGGCGACCAATTTCAACGAATTGGTCGGCGCTTTCCGGCGCATTCTCGAGACCCTGGAAAACGAAGTCGGCAACGTCGACAAAGTCGCCCGCGACCTCAGCCAGACCGCCGTCGCCGCGGCGACCAGTGCGACGGCGACCAGCGATTCCGCTTCGGGCATGGCGGCGGCGGTGCAGCAGATGTCGGTCGGTCTCGACCAGATGCGGGACAACGCCGAAACCGCCATCGCTGTCGTTGAACGCGCCAACGCCGACTCGCGCAGCGGTGGCGACGTCATTCACGAAGCGGTGCGAGACCTCGAGCACATTTCGCATGAGGTTCGCCAGGTGGCCGAGAAGATCGCCGATCTCGGCGAACAGGCCCAGGAAATCAATAGCGTTGTCGGCCTGATCCGCGATGTGGCGGACCAGACCAACCTGCTCGCGCTCAACGCCGCCATCGAGGCGGCACGGGCCGGCGAGCAGGGCCGCGGATTTGCCGTCGTGGCCGACGAGGTGCGCAAGCTGGCCGAACGCACCGCCCAGGCAACACAGGAAATATCGGGCATCATCCAGCGCATCCAGCGCAGCGCCTCGGACGCCTCGGACACGATGAAGGACGCGCTGGGCGACGCCGATGCCGGCACATCGCTCGGCATGCAAGCCAGCCAGGCCATCGAAGGCATCCGCCAGGCAGCAGAAGAAGCCGCCGGCGTTGTCCGCGATATCGCATCCGGTGTCGCCGAACAATCGCAAGCCGGGCAGCAACTCGCCATCAACGTCGAGCAGGTGGCCAACGCCGCCGACAGCAACAGCAACGTTGTCAGCCGGACAGCCGAAGCCGCCGGCAAACTGGAAAGCCTTGCCAGTGCCATTCGCAGCCAAATAGAGCGTTTCCGGCTGCGCTAGGGCGATACCCTTCGCCCTGCCCGACTCTCAACCTCGATGCCCACCTGAAAAACTGCTGGCGGCCGACTACGTCGCGGTCCGCAAGGAAACCGGCGATGGTCGCCCACAGTCGTTCTACGCGCTGACGCCGGGCGGGCTGAGCGCCCTGCAAGCCTATGTGCAGGCGCTGCACCGGCTGCTGCCGATCAGCCGGGAGACCAGCGATGCCCCTGAGTTTGGCCAGCCCAAACTGGCCGGCTGAGCACCGCGGCGGCGAGCATCTGCACCGCTTCGGGTTGCCTTATTTTGTGCTGGCCTCGCTGCTCGTGCATGGGCTGGCCCTGCAGTTGAAATTTGATTTTCAGCCGTTTTTTCCTGTTGACCGTGGAATATCCCGGCTCGACGTTTTATTGGCCCCGGCGCGACTCCCGGATATTCCGACGCCGGTGCTCGCGGTGCCCGGCAATTGCCCATGATCAAAGGGCCTGAATCGATCACTCCAGGCCGTTTTTGAAAGGGCAATCACAACAACTGCAACACATCAATCCGGACCACCGTTCGGTCAACATACCAGCCGATCAGCGCCCGGGTACGGACGCAATCGCCCGCCCCGACCCCGGCACGCTCCGGCGAAAAGCCTATTTCCCCGGGTCCGGCACAAACTTCAGCACGTTGCCGTTGATGCAGTAGCGCTTGTGGGTTGGCGGCGGGCCGTCGTCGAAGACGTGGCCGAGGTGAATGCCGGAGCTGGCGCTGCGCACTTCGACGCGCTTCATGCCCATGCTGATATCTTCATGCAGGGTGATGGCACCGGGTTGCGGGTTGAAGAAGCTGGGCCAGCCGGTGCCGCTCTCGAACTTGGTGTCACTGCGAAAAAGCGCGACGCCGGTGATCGGATCAACGAAAGTGCCGGCGCGTTTTTCATCGAGATTGGAGCCGGTGCCGGGGCGCTCGGTGCCCTGCTCGAAGGCGATTTTCTGCTGCGCCGGGGTGAGCAGGTGGAAGCCCAGCCATTTCCAGAAACGGGGCGTTTCGCCGCTGTAGCCGGTGTAACGCGAGACCTCCTTGCCCTTCTCGAAGAGCACCATGGTCGGCGTCGCGAACAGCGCCTTTTCCAAAGTCCAGCCGGCCGGCGGCTCGGGGTTCAGGGTGCTGACGATGGCGACTGGCGATTGCCAGTGGTCGAGAACGTCGGCCTTGAATTTGCGGCAGTAGGCGCAGTCTTCGCCTTCGAAGACGATCAGCTGGCGCTCGAAGTTGAGCGCCTTGGCGTCCAGTCGTGGCGCCTTGACGGCAGCGTTCGGCATCGGCGTGGCGGCGCCGGCGACCGGGTATTTGACGCCCGTGCCGCCCAGACCGCAGTAGCCGTTCGGGTTTTTCTGCAGGTAATCCTGATGGTATTCCTCGGCCGAAAAATACGTTTTCAGCGGGGCGATTTCGCTGGTGATCTTGCCGCGCCTGGCTGCGCTCAGAGCGCCTTGATAAGCGTCGCGGGTTTTCAGGGCGATGGCCTGCTGACTATCGCTGTTGGTGTACACCGCGCTGCGGTAGTTGGTGCCGACGTCGTTCCCCTGGCGATTGCCCTGCGTCGGGTCATGGCTTTCCCAGAACTGGATAAGCACCTTTTCGACATCGACCTTGGCCGGATCAAAAGTGACCTTGACCACTTCGGCATGGTTGCGCTGGGTCGTTTTGCCCCATTGCAGCATTTTTTCGTGGGCCAGCACCGCATCATAGGTCCCGGCAATGTCGCCATTGGCGTAGCCGCTTTCAACATCGAGCACGCCGGGAATGGCTGACATGCGCTTTTCAGCGCCCCAGAAACAGCCCATGCCGAGCACGATGCTCTCGGTAACGGCCGGCATGGCTGGTTTGGCCACCTTGGCGGCAGCTTCGCCATCGGTGCAGCCGGCAATCAGAAAACTGCTGGAGATGGCCAGAATAAGTCCTTGAACGAGTCCTCGGGGTGACATTGCTTGCCTTTCGCTGGCGAGGGAGGCTGATCGGACCAATACGCCCGATCACCGCCTTCCGCCTGAAGTGGACGGTCTGATTTCTCAGTGGTTCCTATTAGTCGCTGGCGATGGGGATTCCTTACAGATGGATTGAAAACCCGTGAATTTTCCCACCCGCGGCAACTCGACCGGCCGTCCGTGAGAAAATCCGTCCATGCGACCCCTAGCCTTCGTTGACCTCGAAACCACCGGCGCCACCGCCACCCATGACCGCATCACCGAAATCGGCATTGTCGAAGTCGACGCCGACGGAACCGTTCGCGAATGGCAGCAACTGGTCAATCCCGGCATGCGGATTCCGCCCTTCATCGAGCAGCTGACCGGCATCAGCAACGACATGGTGGCCGATGCGCCGCCGTTCGAGGCGGTGGCGGCCGAAGCCCTGAAGCGACTGGAAGGCCGGCTGTTCATCGCCCACAACGCGCGGTTCGACTACGGTTTTCTCAAGAACGAATTCAAGCGCCTCGGCATCACTTTCCGTGCCTCGGTGCTATGCACCGTCAAGCTCTCGCGCACGCTGTTTCCCGAGCACAAGCGGCACAACCTCGACAGCCTGATAGAGCGCCACGACCTTCAGGCCGCGGCCCGGCACCGGGCGCTGGCCGACGCCCAGCTGATATTTCAATTTTGGCAAAAAATTCGGGTTGACCGTAGCACCGAGCAAATCGAGGCCGCGCTCAAGGCGCAGAACGCCCACCCCAGCCTGCCGCCGCATCTCGACGCCGGGATCATCGATGAATTGCCGGAAGGCCCCGGCGTTTACCTGTTCTACGGCGAAAACAACTTGCCGCTCTATGTCGGCAAGGCCAAGGACATCCGCCAGCGCGTGCTCTCGCATTTTGCCGGCGACCACAGCGCCGCCAAGGAAATGGAACTGGCCCAGCAGGTCAAGCGCATCGACTGGATCGAAACGGCCGGCGAAATCGGCGCCCTGCTCAAGGAGTCGGCTCTGGTCAAGGCTTTGCAGCCGACGCACAACCGGCAGTTGCGCAAGAACGATGAGGCCTGCACGTGGACGCTGGTCGATGAAGGCGAAGGCTGGCTGCGGCCGCAACTCATGGCGCTGGCCGACATCGAGGCCGGCCTGACCAGCGCCTGCTACGGCCTGTTCAAGACCACCAAGGAAGCCAACAAGGTGCTGCACGCCCTGGCCGAATCGCACAATCTGTGCGACGTGCTGCTCGGGCTGGAAAAAGCCAAACCCGGCAAGCCCTGTTTCGGCCACCAGCTCCGGCGTTGCAAGGGCGCCTGCGTTGGCGCCGAACCGTACGCCAAGCACACCGTTCGCCTGATCTCGGCACTCGTCGGCCTCAAGCTCGTTGCCTGGCCCTTCGCCGGCCCCGGGCTGGTGCGCGAAGGCGACGAAATCCACCTCATCGAAGGCTGGCGCTACGTCGGCACCGCCCGTTCCGACGACGAACTGCACACCCTGCTCGACAGCCCGCGCCCGGCTTTCGACCGCGACATCTACAAAATCCTGACGAAATACGTCGGCAAGCTGATTCCGTTATCATCGACCCGACCATCCTGAACGGAACCATCATGAAAACTGCCGCCGCCCTCCTTCTTGCCGCCATCTCGACCTTTGCCCTGCCCGTCGCCGCCGAGGAAATCGGCTGTGCGACGACGACCTGGAAGCTGATCGGGGCCAATCATCGCGTCTGCATTTACGCCTACGACGACCCGAAAATTCCCGGCGTCACCTGCCACGTCAGCCAGGCCCGCACCGGCGGCGTCAAAGGCAGCTTCGGGCTGGCCGAAGATCCGTCGCAGTTCTCGCTGGCCTGCCGCCAGATCGGCCCGATCACCCTGCCCGCCAAACTGTCCGAAGACGAAATCGTGTTCAGCAACGACACCTCGATTTTCTTCAAGGAAACCGATGTCCATCGCTTCTTCGACCACAAGCGCAACGTCCTGATTTACATGGCGATCAGCCGCAAGATCATCGAAGGCGCACCGGCCAACGCTATCTCGACCGTGCCGATCCAGCCCTGGGGCGGCAAGTAAGGTGAAAACCTCGCGCGACGAGATCGGCCCCTACATCACCAAGGATGGCTCGGAAATCCGCGAACTGCTGCACCCGGCCCAGCACGGCGCCAAGAACCAGAGCCTGGCCGAAGCGCTGGTGCCGGCCGGCCGCACGACCTTGCTGCACCGCCATGAAGTGACCGAAGAGATTTACCACGTGACCAGAGGCACGGGAATCATGACGCTGGGCGCTGAAAAATTCCCGATTGGCCCCGGCGACAGTGTGCTGATCCCGCCCGGCACGCCGCATTGCGTGGCGAATACGGGGGAAGCGGTGCTGATCATCCTGTGTTGCTGTGCTCCGGCTTATTCGCACGAAGATACGGTTTTGCTGGACGCCTCTGCGTAAGAAAAGCGCCGGTAGTTGGCGTCAGTCCGGCTTCTTCAACCATTCAGGCAAGGTCGTTTGAAGCTGACGCCCCTCGCCCGCCAGTTCACGCCGCTCCCCGACAAACAGGTAATACGGTGCCTGAACGCCCGGCAGGTAGGGAACCGGCGCCCGCAACTCCGCCGAAAACTGCTCGACGAACAACCCCCTGAGCATCGCCAAATGCTCGCCTGACAGATGCACGCCGTCATGGCCGAACCATTTGCGCCAGAAGGCGTTGCTCAATCGGCCGCCGGCGGCCGGCAGATGAAAATCGACAACGCCGATGCGCCCGCCCGGCGCCAGCATGGCTTGGGCATTGGCGATCACCCGCGACCAGTCGGGAATCATCGTCAGCGCGTACGACATGAAAACGTAATCGACCGGCTGATCGGGCTGCCAGGTCGTCGCATCGGCCTCGATGACCCGGATTCGTTCATGACCGGCCGCCCGTTGCCGCGCCACGTCGAGCAAGGCTGGACAAAGATCGACCATATCGAAGCTGGCAAACTGGCCGGCCCGGGCGCCGATCCGCAGCAGGCTGCTGCCCGTGCCGCAGCCGAGTTCGACGACCCGGGCGCCGGCCTGCAGGCCCAGCCGCTGGATCAGCTCCTGCCGACCGTGCAGCAGGCGTTCACGAAAGGCATCGTAGCGGTCGGCCTGCGGTGCATAGAAAGCCTGCAGGCGCTCGGCGTGGCTGCCGGTTTTCGGCTGCCCGCAAAGAAGGCGCCACAGAATGCGGGCGTCGGCCGCCAGATCAGGCGCGGCCATTTTCCGCCAGCTGGGCGACGACGAACCCGGCGTAGGTATGCACACGGTCGTCGCCTTGCAGGCGGGCGGCGAGTTCGGTCTCGTAGTTGAGCATTTCCTTGAGCGGCTTGTGCTGCGGGCCGGCCGTCACCCAGTCGAGGAACGGCGGGTTGGCGTGGGCGCTACGTAGCAGCAGGCGGGCTTCGGGCGCCGCCCGCTCGAAGATGGCGTTCCATTCCTCGATCAGCGCCGCCGGGTAGTAGCAGCTCATCCAGTCCATGTGGTCGAGCAGCACGAAGCGCGTGATCGGCTCGTCGCCGGCCTGCAGGAACTCGGTGACGGTGCAGGTGTGCGGCTCGATGCAATCGACCAGGCCGCCCTTCAACGCGTTGAAGTTTTCTTCCTTCAAATAGAACGGGCAACACTCGCGGGTGTAGCTGCCAGTCAGATAGACGCGCCAGAAGTAGTTTTCACCAACCGGCAGATTGCGGAAGACGTATTCGATGGCATCGCGGATGAAGCCCGAAACGCCGCCCGGGTGCTGGCCCTGGACCAGCCGGCGCTGCGGATGCGGCACACCGAGCAGGCTCATGGTCAGTTGGCGATTGAGCACCCAGTTGATGACCGGCGTCCACAATTCGCTGGCGATCTTTTGGTCGTAAATCTGGCGTTGTTCGACCAGATTGGTCGAGGCGAAGAGTTCGGTGACGCGCTGGGCCAGCGCCGGCCGCATGCGGAAATAGGTGCGGAACCCGCGCGCCACAAAGCCGGCCAGGCCATGAAAATAGAAGCTGCCATGACGGCTGCAAAACCAGTTGAAACGCCGATCCCAGTAGGTTCTGGCGAAATCGGACAATTCGGCCCGCAACTGGTGGCGGTAGATATTCTTGATATTGGGGTGATAGCCGCTGCCGAAAATGGCGAAAAAGTCGTCAAAGCCAAGCTTGCGGATACCCGCCATCTTGAGTTCGAGCAGCGCATTCTGGCGCGGGTTGGCGTCAATCGCATAAACCTTGGCCGGCCCCTGCAGGGCGTAATCGAGCGCATTGCAGCCGGCGCTGGTGATCACCATCACCGTGTCCTGCGGCCCGAGGTGCAGGGCCTGACGGTCGACTGCCGGGTCTTCCCAGCAGGTGTTGTAGACCAGCGAGCGCGAATAGAGCGCATCGAAAATCTTCTGGTCGATGCGGTCCTTGAGGGTCAGATTGAGAGCGGGTACGGCCAGGTTCTGCGGTGCGGGTGCGTTCATGTCGGCGCGGGTCGGTTTGGAATTTCCCGAAAGTAAGCGCCGCGTGTTACGACCCCATGACAAACGGCAATCGATTGCACATCGGGCCCCCTTTCTGGCCCGCTACCGATTTCAATTTTGGCCATTTTTTCCGGTTGACCGTGGCATCCGGCGCTCTGTAAAAATTTGATACAAATCGTCGCAAAAACACCCATCGAAAAAAATCCAATCGGGGCAAAACTGCGGGTCTGCTGATTTTTGCAAAAGGAGTGACCGATGCAGACTGATCCCCATTGGCAAGAACAGACCCTTGCCCGATTCATACTGGCCTCCCGCCAGCACCTTGGCCTGATCCAGGCCCCCACCAGCCTCGGGCCACCACGCCACGTCGCCGGATCGAGCCGCAAGCTGTTGCGTTCGCTGGTCGTCGCCAGTTCCCTCGGCGCCTTGTTTGGCGCCCCGGCATTCGCCAGCGAGGCCAGCCGCGAACCCGCCAAGCGCAGCCCGAACGAACACGGCACCCGGATCAAGGCCGACGACCACGTCGCCCATGCGAACCGGCTCTCCCTCCACGGCCGAAATCGCTGATCAACATTCCCCAAACCCACTCAACAAGAGGACCCCATGAAACGTAACTCACTGAAGATGACCGTCGCGGCCGTTGCCGTTGCAGCCGCCCTCGGCGGCGCCTATTCGCTTGGCCAGAACGTGCCTTTTGGCCACGCCAATGCCGCCACCCAGCCGACAGCTGCAGCGGTCGCCGCCCCGGCCATCAGCGTCGCCATCCCCAACGGCCTGCCCGACATGCGCAGCATCGTCGCCAGCAACGCCCCGGCCGTGGTCAATATCAGCGTAACCGGCACGCGCAAGACGGTGGCCACTGGCCCGGACCTGCAGCAGATGGACCCGAACGACCCCTTCTACCAATTCTTCCGCCACTTCCGCGGCCAGATGCCGGAAAGCCGGCAGCCGATGCAGGGCCTCGGTTCAGGCTTCATCGTCACGGCCGACGGTACGGTGCTGACCAACGCCCACGTCGTCGATGGCGCCGAGGAAGTCACCGTCAAGCTCAACGACAAACGCGAATTCAAGGCCAAGGTGCTCGGCCTCGACAAGGCCAGCGACGTCGCCGTGCTCAAGATCGACGCCAAAAACCTGCCGACGGTCAAGCTGGGCACCTCGCTGCAAACCCAGGTCGGCGAATGGGTGCTCGCCATTGGCTCGCCCTACGGCTTCGAAAGCAGCGCTAGCGCCGGTATCGTCTCGGCCAAGTCGCGCAACCTGCCGGACGGCAGCTACGTCCCCTTCATCCAGACCGACGTCGCGGTCAACCCCGGCAACTCCGGCGGCCCGCTGTTCAACATGAACGGCGAAGTGATCGGCATCAACTCGCAAATCTACTCGCGCAGCGGCGGCTACCAGGGCCTCTCCTTCGCCATTCCCATCGAAGTAGCGATGAACGTCGAGAAGCAGATCGTCGCCCACGGCAAGGTCCAGCGCGGCAAACTCGGCGTCAGCATCCAGGAAGTCAATCAGTCGCTGGCCGACACCTTCGGCCTGGCCAAGCCGGCCGGCGCGCTGGTCGCCTCCGTCGAAAAAGGCAGCCCGGCCGCCAAGGGCGGGCTGGAACCGGGCGATGTCATTCTCGGCATCGATGGCAAGACCATCGAAGCCGCCGGCGAACTACCCGCCGCCGTCGCCACCAAGATGCCCGGCGAAACGGCCCGGCTGCAGGTCTGGCGCAAGGGCGAAACGCGCAACATCGAGGTCAAGGTCGGCAGTTTCGGCGACGAGAAAGTGGCCGCCAGCGAAACGCCATCCGCCGACAAAGGCCGCCTCGGCGTCGCCGTCCGCCCGCTGACCCCGGAGGAACAGCGCCAGGCCGAAGTCAAAGGCGGCCTGCTCGTCGAACAAGCCAGCGGCGCTGCCGGCCGCGCCGGCATCCGCCCGGGTGACATCATCGTCTCGGTAAATGGCCAGCCGATCGGCGACATCGAGCAGCTACGCGGCATCATCGCCAAATCCGGCAAGAAAGCCGCCATCCTGATCGAACGCGGCGATTCACGAATATTCGTGCCGGTTGATCTGGGCTAAATGTCAAAAAGGCCGTTCGGATGAACGGCCTTTTTCACGCTGGGCACCCATTTTTAGGAAGTGGCGGTTACCAGCGAAAAACTCCTTCGGATCTGCGCTTTTCGCTGATCGACAGCTTTCTTTGTTGCTCCTGCCCGTTCATCGAAACCTTGATCACGTAGCTGCCCCGTGGCAACCGGGCGAGCAGGAACGGTCCCACCGAATTCGCTTCAAGAACCTTCTCGCTCTTGGGATTGAGCACGACCACATCGACACTCCCAAGATAGGAACCATCGCGCTCGGAAAAAAGAAGCTTCAGATTGAAATCCCCTTCGCGCATCCGGATTTCATCCCGCTCCTCGTCACCGATTCCGCCACTGACATAGGTGACATTTCCATACTGTTTTTCGACAAGCGCGTAAGCACCACCTTGTGCCAACGCCTGCGAAGGCAGCAAACAGGCGAGCAACAGATACACGAGAAAAAAGAGTCTTGTCATGACAACCACCTTTCCATTCGAACCCACAGTTCAAGCGTAGCCTGCTGTGGCAATTCGTCAAATATTCTCCCGGAGACGAACAGCCTTTTTGCGAAGGGAAAGTGCCAGTCAATAAGCAACGAATAAAGCACGGCGCCATCGTCATCGGGCAACAACCGTAAAATACCCGTAATAAATAACTGCTAGAGTCCGTGTCTCCGGAGACAAAGACAATACGGATTTCAAATGACAAACAAAATTGAAGAACTGCGCCAGAAGGCGATCCAGCTGTGCGCCGAGCACGGTGTTACGGTGCGCTCCTATGGGCAAGCCTGGTGGTTGGTCGGCAACGGAATAAACCGCGTCGTAGCCGAACTGGCTGGACTCTGCCGCACCGACATCACCCCGCTAGCCATCGCCGAGCGCTAGGCGTGGCGCAAGAGCAGCCGCAACAAACCCCAGTCACGCCAAACGCTTCAGCACCCAGCCAGGATTGGCACGCCATGCGCCTCGCCCAAGCGCAACAACAAGGCGGCGATCTCTAGTCAGCTTCTTATGCTGTCACCGGGATGTCTTCTGGGACTTGGTAGTCTTCACCACAAAGCAGCCAGCGATTTCTAATCGCAGAATGCCAGCGGGTGGCTCTGTTGTGCCCGTTGCTGTCAGCCATCGGTACCTTTCCACCGGCAGGAGTGCCGCGGTAGCAGACGGGTCCGCTCAACCTCAGGTTTAGCCCTTTCGGACTATTGCTCTGCCGTTAATGGAAATGGGAGCATTACGCAATAAGCATTAGCCTGATTTGCATTTGGCTGGACTGTCCTTAACAAGAACCACGTAAATTCGACCCGGAGAATCCGAGATGAAATTGACTCGCTACCCCGCATACCTTTTCTGCGCGATCCTTGGCGCACTGTCTGGCCAGGCAAGTGCCGCTGTGATCGACTTCAATTCCCTGGCAACGACGACTAACAACCCAACTGTTACGGTTGGCCAGCCCTATGTCGAAGACGGTTTCAGCCTGATCACCCGTTCCGGGGTATCGTTTGATTTTGGGGGCGGCACCATCCATGCCACCACAGACAAGAACGCCAACTGGACCGGCACCCCAGGCGTCTATTCCGACTACGTTTACCAGTACGGCAGCGCCTTCGTACTGGAACGGGTAGGCGGAGGCACGTTCGATCTGGTGAGCATGGACGCGGCGTCCTTCTATACCGGCGGTGCAGGCAACTACTTTAGTGTCTATGGGTACCCGGCTGCAGGTGGTTACGTCAATCAGAATTTCACACTGGATAACACCACCAAGACCTTGGAAACACTGACCTTCAACGACAGCTTCAAGGGCCTTAACAAGATTATTTTCAGCTCGGTGTACGCCCAAGTCGACAACATCAATCTGAGCGTCGCAGCAGTCCCCGAACCCGAAACCTACGCCATGCTGTTGGCAGGCCTTGGTTTGATCGCGGGTATTGCAAGCCGGAAACGCAATAACAACGCATCGGCCTGACACCCCTTTCAGGCCACACACAAGCGGGGGCTTCGGCTCCCGTTTTGCTTTATTGCTCGGCAGCCTCGGAGAAACACAGATGTCTTTATTCTGTTGCTGATGTAGCCCAAAAGCTTGGTGGTTTCCTCTTTGCAGAATGCAGAAATTATCTGGTCAGAAAAGACCAAAGCCCCTTTCGGGGCTCTTTGCGCTACCGCTTATACCGGGGGTGAAAGCCGGCTAGACACCAATCAGTTGAGCTTTTCCGGACTCCCGCAGCACTGCTTGAATTTCTTGCCGCTACCGCAGGGGCATGGGTCGTTGCGGCCGGCTTTGTCGCCGTCGCGCTGGACGGTGCCGCCGGTTCGTTTGTTGCGCCAGAAGTTGTACAGGGTCTGGACGATGACCGGCAGATTTTCCTGGATGTCGGCGACCAGACGCGCTTCTTCGGCGGGCGGGAACCAGCGTTCGCCGCTCTTTTCGGCGTCTTCCTTGAGCATGCCGTTGAGCACGAACATCGGTTCGAGCAGTTCTGACAGGTCGTCAGCGTGCTTGCCGGCCATTTCGTACCAGTCGCCGGCCAGACCGGCGCCAAAGACGTAGGAATCGGCCCAGGCTTCGTAGTCGTATTCGGTGCAGCTTTCGTCGAGCGGGTAAAGCACCGGAGCAATCGTTTCGTCGGCCAACAGTGCGGCGGCGAGGTCGTTGTTGAGGCGCATGAGCAGTTCGAGCGCGGCTTCGACATCGGGGTTACCACCGGCTTCGAGGCCCTTGCCGAGCGCTTCGGTCAGCCAGATGGCGGGAGGCACCGGCTCGGGGGCGCTGACGACGGCGCAGAGCATGGCCTGGATTTCGTCAAGGCGCATGGCCTCGCCCTGGAAAATTTCGGATTCGAGTAGTTCTTCAAGCCGGTCAAGATCGGCATCGGTCAGGGGTGTTGGGTTCATCGCTTTGGTCCTCGGCAATTGCAGAATGATAGCCCAGAACGACACGGGCTGCAGCCTTGGAGGAGTGGCAGAGGACGGGCTCCTCCCCCTTCAAGGGGGAGGTTGGGTGGGGGATGGTGTTGGTGTAGCAGCGCCGACCGATGAAACCCATCCCCACCCCAGCCCTCCCCTTGAAGGGGAGGGAGTGGCGCCTCATGGTATCGGGCTAGCTACCCGTGATGACCACTTGAAATGGTTGATCAACATCCTTGAGCACGCCGGGATCGTCCACCGTGCAAAGTACCAGCGCCACCGGATTGGCCTCGATAATGGCTTTGCCACCCTGGTCGCCAGTCAGCGCCAGTAGCTCGGGCCGATACGCGGCGGCGAAAGCGACCGGATGACCGGGGCAACCGTTGTGGATTGGCCGGGCCAGCGCCGCCCCGCCCTGCATGGCGTCGAGGACCGCGTGATAGCTGGCCGGCTGGATGTAAGGCATGTCGGCCAGCGCGACCAGCCAGCCGGCAGCATCGGCGCTTGCTGCGACGCCGCAGGCCAGGCTGTGGCCCATGCCCTGCTCCGCCTCTGCGCAAACGACTGTTTCCAGCCCCTCAGTGGCCAGCAGGCTGGCCAGCGCCGTGTCGTCGGGCCGGATGACGACGATGGTGCGCGAACAAACGGCAGCCAGATTCCGCGCCGAGGCGAGTGCCATCGGCGTGCCGTCGGGCAGCGGATGCAGCCGCTTGTCGGCACCGAAACGCCGGCTGCTGCCCGCCGCCAGCAGGATGCCGACAATCTGGCTCATGCGACCCGGCAGGCGTAGGGATCGGCTACTTCCACGGTCAACCGGAAATTTTGCCCATTTTTCAAAGCGGTCATTTCGGCCAGGATGGAGACGGCAATTTCCGGCGGCGTGCGGCTGCCGATAGGCAGGCCGACCGGGCCGTGCAGGCGGTCGACTTCGGCCTGCGAGAGGTCGAAATACTGCAGCAAGCGTTCGCGGCGTTTGCTGTTGTTGGCCTGCGAACCGAGGGCGCCGACGTAGAAGGCCGGTGACTTGAGGGCTTCGAGCAGCGCCATGTCATCGAGCTTGGGGTCGTGGGTCAGCGCCACCACGGCGCTGCGCGGGTCGAGGCTGAGCTCGGTCACCGCATCGTCGGGCATGGCGGCGATGCGCTCGGTACCGGGGACATCCCAGCCGTCGGCATACTCGCTGCGCGGGTCGCAAATATAGACGCGATAGCCGAGGGCCTGCGCCATGGTCGCCAGGTAGCGCGAAATCTGCCCGGCGCCGATGATCAGCAGCCGCCAGGCCGGGCCGTGCAGGGTGACCAGCGTCTGGCCGTCCCATTGCTGACTGTCGCCGGCGCTGCCACCTTCGAGGCTGACCGCGCCGCTCGCCAGCGCCACCCGCCGATGCACCAATTGGCCGGTGCCGATCCGCTGAGCGAGCTGTTCGAGCAAGGCGGCATCCGGCGCCGGTTCGAGCACCAGTTCCAGCGTGCCGCCGCAGGGCAGGCCGAAGCGATGCGCCTCGTCGGCCGTCACGCCGTAGCGCAGCAGACGCGGCGGACTGCCCGTGAACTCGCCGGCAGCAGCACGACGGATCAGGTCGTCCTCGATGCAGCCGCCGGAGACCGAACCCTGCACCTGCCCGTCGTCGCGCAGGATCATCCAGGCGCCCGGCGGCCGTGGGGCAGAACCCCAGGTCCGGGCGACGGTGATCAGCGCGAAGCGATGCCCGGCCGCGGCCCATTTTCTGGCGGCGTCGAGCACTTGCGTGTCGAGGCTGTCCATGTCAGGCCACCAACTCGGCGGTGTTGAACGGCATCTTGTGAAGGAACTTGCCGGTGGCGGCGGCGATCGCATTGGCCACGGCCGGTGCCAGCGGCGGCACGCCCGGTTCGCCGATGCCGGTCGGGGCGACGGTCGACGGCACGATATGCACCTCGACCTTCGGCATGTCGCCAATGCGCAGCAGCGGATAGCCATCGAAGTTGCCCTGCTCGACCCGCCCATCCTTGAGCGTGATTTCACCGCTCATGGCAGCAGTCAGGGCAAAGCCGACCGCCCCTTCGACCTGCGAACGGATGTTGTCCGGGTTGATCGCCGTGCCGCAATCGACCGCACAAACGACGCGGTCGACCTTGATCGAACCGTCTTTTTTGACCGTCACTTCGGCCACCTGAGCGACGAAGGAGTTGAAGGATTCATGCACCGCCACACCGCGCCCACGACGCTCGCCGGCCACCGCCTTGAGCGGCGTTCCCCAGTTGGCTTTCTCGGCCACCAGCTTGAGCACGCCGGCGTGCTTGGGGTGCTCGGTCAGTAATTCGAGGCGCAGGGCCACCGGGTCCTTGCCCATCACCGCCGCCACCTGATCGAGGAAAACCTCGGTCGAGTACGCTGTGTGCGACGAGCCGACAGAACGCCACCAGAGCACCGGCACGCCGATATCGGTCGGCGTATGCAGATCGACCAGCAGATTGGGAATCGCATACGGCAGATTGGAAGCGCCTTCGACGGAAACGTGGTCGATGCCGTCCTTGATCAACATGCCTTCAAACGGCGAGCCGGCAATGATCGACTGGCCAACCAGCCGGTGATGCCAGCCGACCAGCTTGCCGCTGCCATCGAGCGCCGCTTCGAGAGCGTGGTGGAAGAGCGGCCGGTAGTAGCCGCCGCGCATGTCGTCCTCGCGCAGCCAGACCAGCTTGACCGGCGCCCTGCCGTTGATCGCCTTGACGATATGCGCCGCCTCGAGCACGTAATCCGACTGCGTGCAGGCCCGGCGCCCGAAACTACCGCCCGCGTAGAGCATGTTGAGCTTGACCTGCTCAGGCTTGAGGCCGAACAGCGCGGCGACCCGGCCCTGATCGACGGTCTGGAACTGCTCGCCGTTCCACACTTCGCAGCCATCGGCCTTGAGGTGGACGACGCAGTTCATCGGTTCCATCGCAGCATGGGCGAGGTAGGGAAAATCGAAGGAAGCGCTGACCACCTTGGCGGCGCCGGCAAAGGTTTTCGCCGTATCGCCTTTGTTCGCGGCAATCAGGCCGGGCTTTTTGGCCATTTCCTTGTACTTGGCCAGAATTTCGTCGCTGCCCAGCTTGAAGGCCTTGCTGTCGTCCCAGCTGACCGACAAGGCATCGCGCCCCTTCTTGGCACTCCACGTATCGGTGGCCAGCACGGCAACGCCCTGCGGAATCTGCACGACTTCGACGACGCCCTTGATCGCTTTGGCCTTGGTCGCGTCGAAAGACTTCACCGTGGCGCCGAACTGCGGCGGATGGGCGACCACGGCAACCAGCATGCCGGGCAGAAAAACGTCCTGCGTGAATTGCGCCGTGCCGTTCGTCTTGGCCGCGCTGTCCTTGCGCTTGGCCTGCTTGCCGATCAGGCGAAAATCCTTGGGGTCTTTGAGCTTGACCTCAGTCGGCACGGTCTCCTTGGCGGCATCGAGCGCCAGTTCGCCGAAGCTCGCCTTGCGGCCGCTGCCGGCATGGCTGACCACGCCGTCACGCACGACAATCTCCGCCGCGCCGACATTCCAGCGCTTGGCGGCGGCGGAAACCAGCATGGCCCGCCCACTTGCCCCGGCCTTGCGCATCTGATCCCAGGAATTGGCCATCGCCGTACTGCCGCCGGTGCCTTGGGCCGGGCCCCAGAAAGTGTTGTTGTAGCGGTTGGCATCGGCCGCGGCACCTTCGACACGAACGTTCTTCCAGTCGGCATCGAGCTCGTCGGCCAGAATGGTCGCCAGGCCGGTGTAGGTGCCCTGCCCCATCTCGAGGTGCTTGGACATGACGGTCACGCTGTTGTCGCTGCCGATTTTCAAAAATGCGTTGATTTCGGCGTTCACCGTGGCAACGGCCCCCATCTTGCCGGCGGCGGCAGTCGCGACGGCCGGCAGGCAGAAGCCCAGCGTCAGGCCGGCGCTGCCTTGCAAGAAACGGCGGCGGCTGAGGTTTTCAATAATGATTTCGCTCATGATCTATCTCCTCAGGCCAGCGCCTTGGCGGCTTCATGGATGGCAGCGCGGACGCGCACATAGGTCGCGCAGCGGCACAGGTTGCCCGACATGGCAGTGTCGATGTCGGCATCGGTCGGCTTGCGGTTCTGGCTGAGCAGCGCGACGGCACTCATGATCTGCCCGGACTGGCAATAGCCGCACTGCACGACATCGAGCTTGCGCCAGGCTTCCTGCACCACCTTGCCGACGCGCTCGGTATCGACCGCCTCGATGGTCCTGATCTTGCGCCCAACCACCGCCGAGACCGGCGTCGTGCAGGCGCGCACCGGGGTGCCATCGACATGCACGGTACAGGCACCGCACAGCGCCTGGCCGCAGCCATATTTCGTTCCGGTCATCTGCAAGGTGTCGCGCAGCGCCCAGAGCAGCGGTGTATCGGGCGCCACATCGAGTTGATGTGCCTTGCCGTTAATAGTCAGTTTGATCATCTGCATACTCCTCGTCGGAAGGGGATCAGCAGCCATCCGGTGGCCGCTGTTTGTGCGAATAGTGTGGGCGAGGCAAGGCGGCAAGCGATAACCCAATCGTGCAGACTTATTGCCTGATCCTCCAGAACATGTCCGCTGCCTCTCGCCGGCCATCGCCAAAACCGCTACTCTCCGGTCATGGATACTGCCGTTCTGACCACGCCTCGCCCAAATGATTCCAACGCCATGGAAAACGCCGATCTGGCGCGCCAGCGCACAGAGCTCGCCGCCATCATCGACCGCCACTGCCCGGCGGACGGCGCTGTCGACACGGCCATTCCCGACCTCAAGCTTTTCCGCGGATCGAATACCGAGGTGCCAAACTGCGCCATCATGACCTCGGTGTTCGCCATGATGGCCCAGGGCGCCAAGCGCATCACGGTCGGCGACGACACCTACGACTACGATGCCCGCCATTACCTCATTTCATCGGTCGATCTGCCGATTTTTGCGCGCATCACACAGGCCTCCATTGCCGAGCCCTACCTCGGTCTGGGGCTCGCCATCGACCCGCTAAAGATCAACGAACTGACCGCCGCCATGCCCAAAAACCGGGCCGTGGAAGGCGTTGACCGTGGCATTGCCGTCGGCCTGCTCAGCGTCGACATCCAGAACACCGCTCTGCGCCTCGCCCGATTGCTCGATACGCCAGCCGACATCCCGGTACTCGCCCCGATCATCGAGCGCGAACTGCTCTACCGCCTGCTCACCGGCCCCTTCGGTTCACGCCTGCGTCAGGCCACGGCCAGCGGTAGCCACAGCCACCAGATCGTCCGCGCCATCGACTGGCTCAAAACCAACCTCGACCAGCCGCTCAGCATCGAGCGGCTGGCCAGCCTGGCCAACATGAGCCGGTCGTCGCTGCACCATCATTTCAAGGCGCTGACGGCCATGACGCCGCTGCAATACCAGAAGCAGCTACGCCTGCAGGAAGCCCGCCGCCTCATGCTGATCAGCGACACCGATGCCGCCTCGGCCGCGCATCACGTCGGCTACGAAAGTCCCTCGCAATTCAACCGCGAATATCGCCGCATGTTCGGCGCCCCGCCGGGCCGCGATGTCGCCCAGTTTCGCCAGAGCCAAACCGCCTGAACCTACGCCTGCCACGCTGGTCAGACTTGGCCACCACGAGGAAAAAAAGCATGCCGAAAATCGAAAAAACCGACGCCGAATGGCGTGCCCAGCTCGATGAAACCGAATACCGCGTCACCCGCCAAAAAGGCACCGAACGCGCCTTCACCGGCAAGTATTGGGACACCCACGAAGACGGCACCTACCACTGCATCTGCTGCGGCGCCCCGCTCTTCCGCTCGGAAGCCAAGTTCGATTCCGGCTGCGGCTGGCCGAGTTTCCACACGCCGAACGACGAAAAACTGATCGACGAGCACGTCGACCGCAGCGTCGGCATGATCCGCACCGAAGTCACCTGCCACGACTGCGGCGCCCACCTCGGCCACGTCTTCGACGACGGCCCGGCGCCGACGGGAGTGCGTTACTGCATCAATTCAGCGTCGTTGAAGCTGGAGAAGGATGGGGCGTAAGAAGCGGCCGAGGTTTGCCCTCTGACCACAACGCGGCCTGGGCGAACCTTGACTTACCGCGCAGATTTGCCCCGCGCCAGGTGCAATTTTTTGTAGCTGTCGATCAGGCGCTGGTGCCTGTCGAGCCCGTCCAGTTTCGTGCTCGTTGGCGTCAAGCCGAAGAAGCGCACGCTGCCGTCCACTGAGCCCAGCGCCGCGTCCATCCGCGGATCGCCAAACATCCGGCGGAAATTGGCCTCGTAATCGTCCAGTTCCAGCTTGTCGTCGAGCAGCACCTCCAGCACCACGTTCAAGGCCTGATAGAACAAGCCGCGCTCGACCGTGTTTTCGTTGTATTGCAGGAAGGTGCCCACCAGTTCGTGTGCCGCTTCAAATTGCTGCAAGGCGAGATTAATCAGCAGCTTCAACTCCAGAATCGTCAGCTGCCCCCAGGCCGTGTTCTCGTCAAATTCGACGCCGATCAAGGTGATGATATCGGTGTAATCATCCAGCTCACTGTCTTCCAGGCGTTCGAGCAGGGCTGCCAGGCCAGCGTCGTCGAGACTGTGCAGGTTCAGGATGTCGGCGCGGAAGGCCAGCGCTTTGTTGGTGTTATCCCAGATCAGGTCTTCCAGCGGATAGATTTCCGAATATCCCGGCACCAGGATGCGGCAGGCGGTGGCGCCGAGTTGGTCGTAGACCGCCATGTACGCTTCCTTGCCCATGTCTTCGAGAATGCCGAACAAGGCTGCGGCTTCGTCGGCATTGGAGTTTTCACCGTGGCCGGAAAAATCCCATTCGACGAATTCGTAATCGGCCTTGGCGCTGAAAAAGCGCCAGGACACGACGCCGCTGGAATCGATAAAGTGTTCGACGAAGTTATTCGGCTCAGTGACGGCGTTACTTTCAAAGGTCGGCCGGGGCAGATCATTGAGGCCTTCAAAACTGCGGCCCTGCAGCAACTCAGTCAGACTGCGTTCGAGCGCCACTTCCAGGCTGGGGTGCGCGCCGAAGGAGGCGAACACGCCGCCGGTGCGCGGGTTCATCAGGGTGACGCACATCACCGGGAATTCGCCGCCCAGCGAGGCATCCTTGACCAGCACCGGGAAGCCCTGCTTTTCCAACTCCTCGATGCCGGCCAGAATGCCGGGATATTTGGCCAGCACTTCCTGCGGCACATCCGGCAGGGCGATTTCACCTTCCAGGATTTCGCGTTTGACCGCCCGTTCAAAAATTTCCGACAGGCATTGCACCTGCGCTTCGGCCAGCGTGTTGCCGGCGCTCATGCCGTTGCTGAGGAACAGGTTGTCGATCAGGTTGGTCGGGAAATACACCACTTCGCCGTCCGACTGGCGCACATAGGGCAGCGCGCAGATGCCGCGCCCGGTATTGCCGGAGTTGGTGTCGTAGAGATGCGAGCCGCGCAACTCGCCATCGGGGTTGTAAATTTCCCGGCAGTATTCGTCGAGAATCCCGGCCGGCAGCGCATCCTTGCGGCCCGGCTTGAACCAGCGCTCGTTCGGGTAATGCACGAACGCCGCGTTGGCGATGTCTTCGCCCCAGAACTGGTCGTTGTAGAAATGATTGCAACTCGCCCGCTCGATGAATTCGCCCAAGGCCGACGCCAACGCACTTTCCTTGGTCGCGCCCTTGCCATTGGTAAAGCACATCGGCGAGTGCGCATCGCGGATATGCAGCGACCACACATTGGGCACCAGATTGCGCCACGAAGCGATTTCGATCTTCATGCCCAGGCCCGCCAAAACCCCCGCCATATTGGCGATGGTTTGCTCCAGCGGCAGATCCTTGCCGGCAATATAGGTGCTGGCCTCTGAGTCGGAATTCAGCGTCAGCAAGGCCTGTGCATCGGCATCCAGATTTTCCACTTCCTCGATCACGAACTCCGGCCCGGCTTGCACCACCTTTTTCACCGTGCAACGGTCGATGGAACGCAAAATGCCCTGCCGGTCCTTGGCGGAAATATCCGCCGGCAACTCGACCTGGATCTTGAAAATCTGCTGGTAGCGGTTCTCCGGATCAACGATGTTGTTCTGCGACAGGCGGATGTTTTCGGTCGGAATGTTGCGCGTGTCGCAATACAACTTTACGAAGTAAGCCGCACACAAGGCCGATGAAGCCAGAAAGTAATCGAACGGCCCCGGCGCCGAGCCATCGCCCTTGTAGCGGATAGGCTGGTCTGCGATGACCGTGAAGTCGTCAAACTTGGCCTCAAGACGAAGCTTGTCGAGAAAATTGACCTTAATTTCCATACGGGAATCCCAAAAATGGCGTTCAAAATGAATTGGCCGCCATTATCCGGTTTTCACGGTGGGAAAACCGCGCTTCTGAGCAGTCCGAGGCTCCAGGGTATTTGCGCCGACAACAGCACGCACAGCCGCGACGAGCGTTGCAAAAGTCAGCGCCCCTGCACTTCCTCGTATCGCGGGCAATTGACCAGATGGTCATTGACCATCCCAGCTGCCTGCATGAAAGCGTAGCAAATCGTCGAGCCGACGAACTTGAATCCGGCGCGGGTCAGGGCTTTGCTCAGGGCATCCGATTGCGGGGTTTTGGCGGGGACTTCGGCCAGCGATGACCGGGCGTTTTGCACCGGCGCCCCGCCGACGAAAGACCACAGGAAATCGCTGAACGATTGCCCCCCGGCGGTCAGCGTCAGATAGGCATTGGCGTTCTGGATGGTTGCGGCGATCTTGGCGCGGTTGCGGATGATGCCGGGGTCGGCCAGCAGGGCGGCGACTTTTTGCTCGTCGTAGCGGGCGATCTTGTGCGGGTCGAAGTTGTCGAATACCAGCCGGTAGTGTGCCCGCTTCTTGAGCACGGTGGCCCAGGACAAGCCGGCCTGGGCGCCTTCGAGGATCAGCAGTTCGAACAGGGCGCGGTCGTCGCGTAGCGGCAGGCCCCATTCGGTATCGTGGTACTCGCGGTAGAGGTCGAATCCTTCGCACCAGGGGCAGCGTTCCATCGTCATGCATCCGTCAGCAAAAGGCGCAGTGTAGCCGTGTCAGCCGCATGCCAACAGTTTCAGGCCGGCGATCTCCCTCGTCAGTCGTTCAGCTCGCCAGCGGGCGGCGCACTGCGTTCCTGCATGAAGCGCCCCGGTGGCACGCCGAAGGCGCGCTTGAACATGGCCGAGAAGGCGGCCTGGCTGGCGTAGCCGAGCTCCGCCGCGACTTCGCCGCACGGGCGGCCACGGCCGATCAGGTCGAGTGCCCGGGCCAGGCGCAATTGCTGACGCCAGGCACCAAAACTCAATTTCAGTTCGCTGACGAACAGGCGGGCCAGCGTCCGCTCGCTGGCACCAACGCGGGCGGCCCATTCGGCCAGCGACAGCGCCGAAGCGGGATCGTCGATCAGGGCCTGACACAAGGCTTGAAGGCGGCGGTCCTGCGGCATCGGCAAACCGAGCGAGAGCGGCGGCGCACGGCGGATTTCGGTGAGCAGCAATGCCGTCACCTGACGCTGGCGCAGCGACGCATCCTGGCCGTCGCCGTCAGCCTCGCTGAGCGCCTCAAAAAGCGCCCGCATCAGGTCGGAAACCTCGATCACCGAACAGGCGTCGAGCGGCAGCGGGGCCACTTCGGGAGCGATATAAACGGTGCGGAATTCGACTTCGCCGAGCATGAGCAGATCGTGCTCGATATGCGGCGGAATCCACACGGCGCGCAAGGCGGGCACCAGCCAGGTCATACCGGCCGCCGAAATCCGGATGCCACCGCGCAGCGGATAGGCCAGTTGCGCCCAGTCGTGGCGATGCGGCGGTACGTATACATCTGCCGGCGGGCAACGCAGATTGACCGTCATCGGCAACTCGGCGGTCGGGGCGCGGCGGGGTAAGGGGTCGAAGGTGAGGTCTGTCTGCATTGCGATAATTTTTGTCCGAATGTCGCATCACGGTCAATGGCTTGCAACGCTAGACTGTAATCCTTAACGTTGTACTCGGACTTTCGCCATGACGACCGCCACCCTGCCCGCACCCCAGCGCAGCGACATCGAAGTGATCACCCTGATCGGCTTCGTGCATGGTGTTTCGCACTTTTTCCACCTGCTGCTGCCGCCGCTTTTCCCGTGGCTGATGCAGGACTTCGACCTGAGCTTCACCGGCATCGGCATGACGATGACCGTGTTTTTCGTCATCTCCGGCATCGGCCAGGCGATGGCCGGTTTTCTCGTCGACCGCTTCGGCGCGGCCCGCGTGCTCGGCGGCGGCATCAGCTGTTTTGCGCTGGCCGGCGTCGTGCTGCATTTCGCCACCGGCTACCCGATGCTGATCGCCACCGCCGCGCTGGCCGGCCTCGGCAACAGCGTCTTTCACCCGGCCGATTTCACGGTGCTCAATCACCGCGTGTCGCAGGCCCGGCTCGGTCACGCTTTCTCGGTGCATGGCCTGTCCGGCAATCTCGGCTGGGCCGCTGCGCCGGTTTTCATGACCGGCATTGCCGCGGCCTACGGCTGGCGCAACGCGGCGCTCGGCGCCAGCCTCGTTGCCCTCGTTGCCCTCACCCTGCTTTTCTGGCGCCGCGAAGCCATCAACGAGGCGCACGACCATCGCACAACCAAAGGCGACGAAGCGAAATCGCCGACCTTCGCCTTCCTCGGCTCGCGTGCTGTCTGGCTGTGTTTCCTCTTTTTCCTGCTTATCACTGCGGCATTCGGCGCCATCCAGAACTTCGCCAGCCCCATCCTGCAGGCCATCTACGGCCTGTCGCTGACGACGGCCGCGTTGGCCCTGTCGACCTATCTGGTCGGCGGCGCCGCCGGCATCATCCTCGGCGGCTTCCTCGCCCAGAAGAACGCCCACGAATACCTGATCGCCGGCGCGCTTGGTGTCGCCGCCCTGCTCGCCATTTTGCTCGCCAGCGGCATTTTGCCGAGCTGGGCCGTTTTGCCGCTATTGGGTGGCATCGGCTTCTGCACCGGCACGGCGGGGCCATCGCGCGATCTGCTGGTACGTAAGGCGGCTACAGCACGCTTCGGCAAGTCGGCTTACGGCCGGGTCTATGGCTTCGTCTATTCCGGCCTCGATCTCGGGCTGGCCATGGCGCCCGTAATCTTTGGCGGGCTCATGGATGGGCGGCGGTTTGGCGAGGTGTTGATTGGCATTGCCGTGCTGCAGACGCTGGCGATTTTTAGCGCCTTGCGGGTTGGCAAAGCGGTTTAGGCCAATTCCACGGTCAACCGGAAATTTTGGCTAAAAATGAAATAGTTTCGACTTGCTTGGGGCTCCGCGCCAGCGCGGAAACCCCTGCCAATTAAAAACAAAATCGCCTGACGATCAAATCGGCTGGAACAGGTCGTTGAATTTCTGCTGAGCGTCGCGGCGAGCCACTTCGCTGGCATTCGGATCAATGGCCGCCCGGGTCAGGTTGTAGGCTGCATCGAGCAATCCCAGGAAGCGGCTATCCAGCGTCTTCATCTGCTCGGCATCCAGACGCTTGTCCATGTGGTATTTCTTGAGTGTCGCGTGCAGGCTTTCCAAGTCTTCCTGAATCATGGTCGAGCGGGGCGTGCTGACAAAGTAGCTGTTTTCCCGTTTCACCCTTCCCGGCGTTGCCAGGATGTTGTCAACGAAGCTGCGATAGGCCGCAACGAGCTTGGGCGCGTTGTTCACCAGCATGGCGTTGTTGGTGTCCATCATGTAGCTGCGCACGTCGGCGTTGGCCGAGCCGACGATCAGCTGGTCGCCGAAGAGTGAAACCTTGCTGTGCAGTGAGAGGTTATGGTTCCCGACCGGCGGTTGGTATTCGTAGTATTCAAAGCGCGCTGCCCGGCTGGTCCCATGCTGCAAGCCGGTTACCTCGGCAAATGCCTTGATGGCATGGCGGGCCAGCAAATTGACCGGGGTCAGGTCCGTGGTGGCCAATGAATTGGTGATCACTCTTACCGTGACATGTGAACAATCCTGCTTGCCATCGACGAGGGCGGCCAGGCTGGAGGCAAGATTGGCCGGCGGGAAGAAATAGGCGCTGTGCAGAATGACCATCTGGGGTTGGTCGACAGTCGCTTTGCTGCAGATGCCGGAGAGCGCCTGCAGCCAGATTTCCGTGATGTGTTTGCCGCTATCGCCCTCCTGGCCAGCCTGGGCTCCGTAGATACGAACGCGACTGGCGGGTGGCAGGCGCTTGTCGAAAGGCAGATTCTCAAGGTAGTAAAGGCGCGCCGAGGTGTCGACGGCAAGGGGCTGGCTTGGCTGGATCTTTCCGGCGTAAGCCGTCTTGTAGGCCTTGGCATTCTGCGCCATGCGCTGGCTCGCCGCTTCGACGCGCTGATCCAGGCTCATGGCAGCGAGCTTGAACTTGCCGTTGACGCATGCCTCATGTTTGGCACCCGGTGGCTGTTTGGCACAGGCGTTTTCAGCCGTCGTATAGGCTTCCAGATTCCACAGCACATCGTCGGGTGCATGGGTGCGAATCTCGTCCAGGGTCGCCACCATCCGCTTGAAGTTCCACAGTCCGTCGAAAGCCTCTGCGATGACCTTGCCGCCATCGCCGGTCAGCGTAGCCACCAGATCGGTGTCCATGAAGACATATTTTTCGATCAGGGGATTGGGGTGCATGTGGTAGGAATTTTCGACGTTGCGCCCGCCCAGTTGCACCCGGCTCGAATCGGCGAGCAGGAGTTTCTGGTGGGTGAAGTCGGTGATGTGGTCCCAGTCCAGCTTTTCTTCTGCACTGAACTTGCGATCAATCGGCAGGGCTGAAAACAGCTCGTTTTTCACCGGCACGATCTGGCTGGCGTACAACTGCTCCGCCATCAATAGCCCGAGGTTCGCCTGCACACGCTGAAAGACGGGGGCTGTGCGCGACTGCCAGTACAGTTTGCCCAGCTTTTTGAGGCTTTCTTTTTGCTCGGGCGTCGCCTTGCCAGCCTGGCCGGCAGCTTTCGGATCGATGTTCTGTCCCTGCTGGATGGCCAGCGCCATCAGGTTGGCATTCCTGCCATAGAGCCCCGAGAGCAGCAGCCCGGAAGGCCCGGTATTGACGTTGGAAACATTGAGGCTTGCGGCCGGCACGCCTTCAATCTGCTCGTCGGCAAACAGCTTTTCCACAGCCGCCATCTTGTCGGCAGAGCAGGCCTCTTTGGTCGCTGCCCCCGCCTGACCACAACCCATGGTCATGTAAACGGCATCCTGGACGATGTTCCGCGTCGGCCGGTTGTAGAAACGTACCGCCAGGCTACCCTTGCCCGAATTGCCGCGTCGTTCCATGGCCGTAAACATGTCCAGGCGCTTGTAATTGGTTTGATAATCGACGAGAAGGCGAACCTTCACCCCGCGCCGGGCTGCGGCGATCAGGGCCTCGGAGAGCACCGAAGAACTCTGGTCATCGGCGTAAATGTAGTAAGTCAGGTCAAGCGTCGACTTTGCCTCCTCGACCAGGCGGATTTTGGACAGGAAGGAAGCATCGTTGTCGGTAATGACGGCTCCATCGCTGATGGCAAGCGCCCCTGACGAAGCCTGGGCCAACAGGGTGCTATCAGTCAGCGAAGTGTGGGTAACGGTCGTCGCGCAGCCGGTCAGAAGTCCAGCCAACACCAGCGTGGGAATCATTTTATTGGTCATCATTTCCTCACAAAGTTTGAGCGCTAGTCGGCTCATGGCCGGCATGCATGGCCGCGACAACGGCATCACTGGACAGCAGCCCGGCCTGACAAGTCATTTAGTGAATCAACCGCAGTGCCTTGCAAAGGCAGTATGGCGTTTTCAAATTTTAAGTACAACAGGATAATCCGGCGACGGGAGGACGCGAGGCACGGCGACCAAGCCGGGGGTTTTACAGCTTGACTACGGCAAGAGGATGGAAACTTCGAAGGTTAAAGCCCACGCGCCCAGGCCGGGCGCAGGCGGGCGGCTTCGGGCGCAGCGATGGCCTGGCGGACCTGCTGCAACAGACGTTCCCTGTCGGCACCGAGCGTGCCCTTGAGCACCAGCCAGTTCGAGGCGTGATCGCTGCGAAAGACAGTACGCTTCAGGTCGAGCACCGACAGAAAGCGCTCCATCTCGACGAACAGCTCATGCTGATCGAGCGGTTCCCAGCCGGGAAATCCAGCGCGAAAACGTTCTTCGCCCTGCGGAAAACTAACCACCAGCGTCGCCAGGTATTCCGGCTGCGTGGCGCTGGCCAGGCGCGCCGAATTCTCGGCGTGCTGCGCGCTCATTGCCTTGCCGCCCAGCCCGTTCAAAATCATCACCGAGCGCGTGATGCCGGCGGCGCCCAGTTTGTCGAGCGCCTCACGCGTCGTCTCGAAGGTTTCGCCCTTGTCGACGGCGGCAAGCACGGCATCGTCGCCCGATTCCGCGCCGACATAGACCATCTTGAGCCCGGCCGCCGCCAGTTCGTCGATTTCGGCCTGCGATTTCTTGCGCAGGTTGCGCGGCAGGCAATACGACGAAATGCGCCGCACGGCCGGCAGGTGCGTGCGGATCGCATCAAGAATGGCGACCAGCCGCCGGGTCGGCAGCACCAGCGCATCGCCGTCAGCGAGGAAAACCCGGCGGATCTCCCCGCCGTAACGCTGCCCGGTCAGCCGTATGCTTTCGAGCACCTCATCCTCGCTGCGCGCCACAAACTTTTTCTGCGGCGCCGTGTACATCTCGCAAAACGTGCATTTGTTCCACGAACAGCCATCCGTCACCGGCAAGATCAGCGATTCCGCCTCGCTCGGCGGACGAAAGACCGGCTCGACGTAACGGATCGGAATCATCAGGCGCCGACCTTGGCGAGGAAACCGGGCGGCACCGAGGTGGCCTTGCGGGCGGTGTAGTCGAAGAACATGATGCCGTGCTTGCCGCGTGCCACTTCACGGCCGCTAGCTTTGTCGCTGAGGCGCCAGACGAGGTCGCAGCCGTATTTGTTGAAGTCGTTGGCGCCCATCTCGACGATCAGCGTTTCGCCGTGGAAGGCTTCGGAACGGTATTGCGCCGCGACGTCGGCAACGACGATGCCGACGCCTTCGACGTCGAGTTCGGTGTAGCCGAGCGACTTGAAGAAACGCACGCGCGCTTCGGAAACGAGCGAGATCAGTTGTGCGTTGTCGAGATGATGGCCGTAGTTGATGTGGCCGATGTAGATGGGGATCTCGGTCGAAAAATGGAAGATTTCGGGCAGTTCGATCTTGATGCGGGGCATGTTGGTGGCGCCAGATAATTGGGTGAATCCGGATTCTACGGACAGGATAGTGGCCCGACCAGCGGTCCACACACTACACTGGCAGCCCCGGCGACTGGCCGGCCAGCATGACAGGACCGCAATTGAGTTTCTTTTCGACCATCGTCAAATTCCTGACGCTCCCTTTGGCCACGGCCAATTATCGCGACCGGCTACCGCGCACGCTCGTCGCCCTTGGCATCGATGGCGCCCTGCTGCTCGGCGCGCTGCTCACCTACCAGTTGGCAACGGTGCTGCCCGGCCTGCCGCCGCTCGATATTGTGACCGACTATCGGCCGAAGATTCCCTTGCGCATCTACACGGCCGACGGCGCGCTGCTCGGCGAATTCGGCGAGGAACGCCGCGATTTCGTGCCCATCGGTGAAATTCCGCAAGTCATGAAGGACGCGCTGCTGGCCATCGAGGACTCGCGCTTCTACGAGCATGGCGGCGTCGACTATCGCGGCGTCGCGCGCGCCCTGGTTGCCGATCTGACCGGCGGCGTCCGCCAGGGCGCGTCGACCATCACCATGCAGGTGGCGCGCAATTTTTTCCTGTCGCGGGAAAAGACGATCAAACGCAAGCTAGCCGAAACGCTGCTCGCCTATCGCATCGAATCGGCCCTGACTAAGGACCAGATCCTCGAGCTGTACATGAACCAGATCTACCTCGGCCAGCGCGCCCACGGCTTCGCCAGCGCAGCCCGTACCTATTTCAACAAGCGCCTGCCCGAGCTGACATTGGCCGAAGCGGCCATGCTCGCCGGCATCCCGCAAAACCCGGCCAAACACAATCCGGCGGTCAATCCGCTCCGCGCCAAGGCCCGCCAGGTGCTGGTCCTCAAACGCCTTCGCCAACTCGGCAAGATCACCGAAGCGCAATACACCGAGGCAGTCGCCCAGCCTCTCGCAGTCAGCGACCGGCAGTTGTTCGCGGTGCACGCCGACCACGTCGCCGAAATGGTGCGCCAGGAGGTCTTCGCGCAATACCAGGCCGAGACCTACACGCGCGGCCTCAACGTTTACACGACGCTCAATGGTGCCGAGCAGAACGCCGCCTACAACTCGCTGCGCAGCAACGTGCTGGCCTACGACCAGCGCCACGGCTACCGCGGGCCGGAAGACTACATCGATCTGCCCGACGATGCCGACGAGCGTGACGACGCCATAGACCGCATCCTGGCCAAGCACCCGAACAGCGACAACCTGGTCGCGGCCGTCGTCACCGAGGTTTCAAGCAAGAAAGTCCGGGCTGAACCGGCCTCCGGCGACACCATCGAAGTCAGCGGCGACGGCTTGCGCTTCGCGGCTCGCGCCCTGCAGGCCAACGCCAAGGATGGCAACCGGATTCGCGTCGGCTCGGTCATCCGGGCCGTCCGGGATGCCAGGGGCCGCTGGTCGATCAGCCAGATGCCCGAGGTCGAGGCGGCTTTCGTCGCGCTCAATGCCGAGGATGGTTCCTATCGCGCCCTGGTCGGCGGCTTCGATTTCTCGCGCAAGCAGTTCAACCACGTCACCAGCGCCTGGCGCCAGCCGGGATCGAGCATCAAGCCCTTCATTTACTCGGCGGCGCTGGAAAAAGGGTATTCGCCGGCCACGCAGGTCGACGATGCGCCGCTTTCGCTGCCGGCCGGCGACAACGGCAAGACTTGGGATCCGCAGAACGACGACGGCTACGATGGCCCGATCAGCCTGCGCCGCGCCCTCGCCCGCTCGAAAAACGTCGTCGCCGTGCGGCTCCTGCGGGCGATCACGCCGCAATACGGGCGCGATTATCTGACGCGTTTCGGCTTCGATGTCGCCAAGCATCCGGCCGATCTGACCATGACCCTGGGCAGCGGATCGGTCACGCCGCTGCAGATGGCCGCGGCCTACGCCGTCTTCGCCAATGGCGGCTACAAGGTGGCGCCGCACCTGATCCAGAAGATCACCGACAGCCGCGGCAACGTGCTGCAGGAAACGCCACTGCCGCCCGTCCGCCAGGATGAACAACGGGTCATCGACAGCCGCAACGCCTTCATCATGGACAGCATGCTGCGCGAAGTCGCCCATACCGGCACCGGCGCCTTGGCCGGCCAGCGCCTCGGGCGCCCCGACGTAGCGGGCAAGACCGGGACGACGAGCGACGCTTTCGACGGCTGGTTTGCCGGCTACGCCAGCGATGTCGTCGCCGTTGCCTGGATGGGTTTCGACCAGCCCAAATCCTTGGGTGCCCGGGAGTTTGGCGCAACGCTGGCCCTGCCGATCTGGATCGACTACATGCGCCAGGCGCTCGCCGGCAAGCCGGTCAGCGAACGATCGCCACCGGCTGGTGTCTCCTTCGTCAACGGCGACTGGATCTACGACGAATTCAACAGTGACACGGGGGTCAAAGAGCTGGACGTGGAATCGCTGCCAGGCATGGTCAGGGACTTTTTCAAGCGCCTTGGAATCTGACATCGGAGGTTAAAATTCTTCTCAACAACAACGGATTCCTGCCATGAGTTCAATCGACCACAAACGCCTCGACAAGATCGTCGCCGATGCGCGCAAAGCCGCCGACCAGCGCGCCGAGGGCTACCGCGAACGTGCCCTGAAAATCTATCCGTGGATCTGCGGCCGCTGTGCCCGCGAATTCACCATTACCAACCTGCGCGAACTGACCGTGCACCATCGCGACCACAATCACGATAACAACCCGAACGATGGCAGCAACTGGGAACTGCTCTGCATTTACTGCCACGACAACGAGCACCAGAAGCAGATCGAGGCCGACCGCGGTTACACCGATACCAGCACCAAGCGCGGTGGCGGCGCCACGCACAACCCGTTCGCCGCGCTGCAAGGCCTGCTCAAGAAGGACTGAGCGGCGGCATGGCCGAGCTACATCACCTCGCCATCACCACGCGCGGGCGCGGTTCGCTTGAAATAACCGAGGAAATCGCCGCCGTGGTCAGGAATGCCACGGTCAACGCCGGAATTGCCCATATTTTCGTACGCCACACGAGTTGCGGCCTGGCCATCACCGAGAACGCCGACACCAGCGTCCGCCGCGATCTTGAAACCCTCATGCAACGCTGGGCGCCGGACGGCGACCCGGCCTATCGCCACGACCTCGAAGGCGAAGACGACATGGCTGCCCATGCCCGTTCGCTACTGACCGGCGTTTCGCTGACCATCCCCTTTACCGACGGTCGCCTGCTGCTCGGCACCTGGCAGGGCATCTACCTGTTCGAGCACCGGACGCAAGGACATCGCCGGGAAATCGTCGTCACCCTGCTCGGCTGATCGTTGCTCAACGGCGAACGCCAACGCCGACTCCCGATGTTGTCGTGATTCAGAGACAGGTCAAATCCCGGCAAATACCGGGGTCTGGCTAGATTCTGGCGTTTGGCTGTCGCCATGCAGCGACAGCACGCCACCAGCGCACAAAACAAATCCATTGAATATCAACACCTTGCAACTTGGCCCGGTAGTTGCGATAGCAAACGGAGAACCTCACCCATGCACAGACCAGGGCCAAACCAACATGACACACAAGACACCACACTTCGCGCCGGTCACCGGCTTCATGCGGCAGATCAGCCTTTCCATCCTGATGCCCTTCTTCAGGAAAACCGACAGCGCGCCGGTGCAATACCCGAAATTTGATTCCTCCGTTTTTTCACGGCCGGATCAGTCCGAACTGCTCGCCATGGAAGAAGAGATCTGCCCGCTGGTCGAAGCCGAGGTCTATCTCATTTACGGCCGCAAGGCTGACGCCGAAAAGGTACTCGCTGACGGCGTCAAAAAGAGACGCATCACGGCCGACCAGGTTGCGCGATTCTGGTCGGAACAAAACACTCCCCGGGACCGGACCGCCGCGAACTGAAGCGGCGCCGGCAAAAGATCAATTGGCCGAAAGAGACGAGGCACGAATCTGCATGCCTCCCTCCGCACGGCCCACAAAATGACAGGTGACTTTCCGGAAACCATCGAATATATTTCGCATGCGTAAATATTTTTACTCATGATGAATTGAACTATTTCCTCATCATCACCGTCCACCGCCTTACAACACTGTTTCAGTTTGACCCGAAACCGCATGCAAATATGCTTATACGCTAATTCACATTGAATTCCGTAGGGCAGCGAATCCAGAAACCACAACTTTTTAGAACGAACTTTCTGACGCAGCACGATGTTGTAACAGGCTTCACATTCGACCGCATTCGGCCGGCCGTAACGAACAAGCAATGGCGCTTTCACCCGCTCACTCGATGACGCGGGGCAGACATTCAGGGCTCCGCCCTGGCGTGGCAGGACCAATCATCCGCCCCGCCCTTCGATCCCGACTTGAGGGATTTTTTGGTGGTAACCCGGATGGCAGCGGGAGCATTGTTTCCGCAAACATGTCCGGGGCCGGCAGAAGTATCGATGAGATCGTGAATGGAATGGCCGCTGGCCGTCCCGCAGAAAGGAGCCCGTCATGCCCGTACAGCTTGCTTCCCCCGGGGTTTATATCCAGGAAGTTTCCAGCGGAGTCCGCACCATTGCCGGCGTCGCCACCTCGGTCGCCGCCTTCCTCGGCGCCGCGTCCCGAGGGCCGATCAACAAGGCGACCAGAATCTTCAGCTTTGCCGATTTCGAGCGCGCATTCGGCGGCCTGTCGGCCGACTCCGAGATGAGCTACGGGGTACGCCAGTTCTTCATCAACGGCGGCACCGATGCGTGGATCGTCCGCGTCGTCAAGAACGCCGCGCCAGCCAGCCGGGCACTGCTCAACGCGACGCCCATCACCGTGCTGACCGTCACTGCGCTTGATGCCGGCGCTTCGGGCAACAGCATCCAGGTCCGCGTCGATCATGCGACGGCCAACCCGGGCAGCACCTTCAACATTACGTTCATCCGCAGCAGCGACGGCCGGGCCGAACAGTATGCGAATGTCTCGATGAACTCGGCCGATGCGCGCTACCTGCCCGATCTGGTCAATGGCGTGTCGCAGCTGGTCAAGATCAGCCGGGACGTTCCCCAGCTGACGCTCAACGGCTTGGCCGCCGGGACCTCGACGAGCGGCACGCTGGCCGATGTCCAAACCCTGCTCGACGCCACCCACACCGATTTCCGCGTCGTGGTTAACGGCTTGCCGCCGGTCACCGTCAGCATCACGCTGCCGGCCGACATTGCCGGCGGCACGGCAACTCAACGCCTCACCGCGCTGGCCGAAGCAATCCGCCTCAAGGTCAAAGCCCAAGCTGGCGGCAAGGCTGCACTGGATGATTTTTCCTGCACGCGCAGCGGCAACACGCTGGTCATGGCCTCCGGTACCGGCGGCGAATTCTCTTCCGTCCGCATCCTGCCCGGTAGCAGCAACAACGCGGCCGGGGTGCTCAAGCTCGGCGTGGCCAATGGCGGCGTCGAAGTCGATGCCGTCGCCAGCCTTCGCCCGGTGCCACTGCCTGACCCGGCAACGCTGACCAGCGGCGCCTTTGCCGCCACCGATCTCGACGCCCTGCCCGACGCCACGCACACCAGCCTGCGCATCAGCATCGACGGCTACGGCCCGGATGTCGTCGATCTCGGCAATGCAGCCGCGGCCGGCGCCAACCTCGCAGCCAAACTCGGCGACATGGCCAGCCGGCTGCAAACCGCCGTGCGTGCCCTGAAACCGGGCAATCCGGCCTACGCCAATTTCACTGTCACGGCCACCGCCACCACACTGGTCCTGGCCAGCGGTTCGCGCGGCGCCGGTTCGGCCATTGCCGTCAGCGCCGCCCCAATCAACGACCTCGCCGCCGGCCTGCATCTGCTGGCCGGTGCCGTATTGGCCGCGCCACCGACCGATGCCTTCCTTGGCGGTGGCACCGAAACGCCCTACGGGCCGGCCGACGTTTACCCGGCCTTCATCGGCAGCCGCGCCAATCGCGAAGGCTTGTATGCGCTGGAAGACGCCGACCTCTTCAACATCCTCGTCATGCCCGGCATCACTGACCCCGGCGTGCTGGCCGACGCCGCCTCGTACTGCGAGGAGCGCCGCGCCTTTTTCATCGTCGATGCGCCGCCCACGGCCACCAGCGTCGCCACCATGGTCACCGCGGCGTCCGGTACGGAACTGCCGAAATCCGACCACGCTGCGGTCTATTTCCCCTGGACCTACGTCGCCGACCCGCTCAAAAACGGCAAGCCGCGCCTGACGCCGCCCGGCGGCACGATGGCCGGCCTCTACGCGCGCACCGACGGCAATCGCGGCGTCTGGAAAGCGCCAGCCGGCACCGATGCCAACCTGGCCGGCGTGCAGTCCATGGCCGTGCCGATGACCGATGGTGAAAACGGCAGCCTCAATCCCCTCGGCGTCAATTGCCTGCGCACCTTCCCGGTCTATGGCGCGATTGCCTGGGGTGCCCGCACCCTGCGCGGCGCCGACCAGATGGCCTCCGAATACAAGTACGTGCCGGTCCGCCGCCTGGCGCTCTACATCGAGGAATCGCTCTATCGCGGCACGCAGTGGGTGGTTTTCGAGCCGAACGACGAGCCTTTGTGGGCGCAGATCCGCCTCAACATCGGCGCCTTCATGAACGGACTGTTCCGCCAGGGCGCTTTCCAGGGCAGTTCGCCGCGCGATGCCTATCTCGTCAAATGCGACCGCGAAACGACGACGCAGGACGATATCAATCGCGGTGTGGTGAACATCCTGGTCGGCTTTGCTCCGCTCAAGCCGGCCGAATTCGTGGTCATCAGCATCCAGCAGTTGGCTGGGCAGATCCAGGTCTGATTCTGAAACGAATGTCGAGGAGATAAAAAATGGCCCAGTTCACCGTCAATGCCCAACGCTTCGATCCGTACAAGAACTTCAAATTCCGCGTCAAATGGGATGGCCGCTACGTCGCCGGCATCAGCAAGGTTTCATCGCTCAAGCGCTCGACCGAAGTGGTCGAGCACCGCGAAGGCGGCGATCCGTCGAGCAGCCGCAAATCGCCCGGCCGAACCAAGTTCGAGGCGATCACGCTCGAGCGCGGCGTCACCCACGACACCAATTTCGAACAATGGGCCAACAAGGTCTGGAACCTCGGCTCCGGTCTGGGCAGCGAGGTTTCGCTCAAGGACTTCCGCAAGGACCTGATCATCGAGGTCTATAACGAGGCCGGGCAACTGGCGCTGGCCTACAAGATTTTCCGCTGCTGGGTCTCGGAATACCAGGCGCTGCCGGACCTCGACGCCAATGCCAACGCCGTGGCGATCCAACACATCAAGCTCGAAAACGAAGGCTGGGAGCGCGACTACGAAGTCGCCGAGCCGGCTGAGCCGAGCTTTGTCGAGCCGGGTTAACAACGCGAATGGAACCGCGCCATGCGCCCGTTAAGTGCTGCTCAAGTTCTCGCCCTGTGGGACGCCGGACAGACACGCCATCCCATTGACCGCGCGCTGCTGGCGCTGGCCCTGGCCATGCCGGAAGAAGCGCCCGACGAACTGGCCGACCGCCCGGTCGGCTGGCGCGAAGTCAATCTGCTCGCCCTGCGCAACGCCACCTTCGGCAGCGCGCTGGACGGCTACGCGCCGTGTCCGTCGTGCGGTGCACTGATGGAGTTCAGGCTGGATGGCGAAACGCTGCTCGACGGACTTCCGACGCCTGACAGCAACACCCGCATCAAGCTCGATGGCCAGCAATGGCGGCTGCCGAGCAGCCGCGATCAGGCGATGATTCTCGATGCCCCGAACCCGGAAACCGCGGTTTCTTGGCTGCTGGATCGTTGCCGGATCGATGAAGGCGGATTGACTGACGTTCCCACGGTCAACCGGAAAAAAAGCCAAAAAATGAAAACCTCCCCGGCCCTGGTCGGCGAACTCGAATCGCACATGGAGGCGCTCGACCCGGCCGCCGATATCCGGATCGGCATGCAATGCGCCGATTGCGGCGAAGTATGGAGCGCCGCGCTCGACGTCGGCGCCTGCTTCTGGGACGAACTCGGCAACCGCGCCCACCAGTTGCTCGAATCCGTCCATCGGCTGGCCAGCGCCTACGGCTGGCGGGAGGCCGAAATTCTGGCGCTCAACCCGGCCCGCCGCGCCGCCTACCTGAACATGATCGGCTGAGACGACCATGCGCGGCTTCCTCCACCAACTCGCCACCCGCAGCCTGGGTCTCGCCCCGCAAATCAAGTCGCGCGCCGCGCTGCCTTACGCCGCACCGGCGGCCGACTTTTCGATGACCGAAGCGGCCAGCCACGAAGCAACGCCCGCCATCGAGCGTCCGGGATTTGAACCGCAAACAGATGTCAGGCGCAATAAACAAGCGACTGAGAGCACCCAGCCGGCGCCCATTGTCGCCAGTAATCCAGCACCCGCCACGCCCCTCGAACAGCGAACCCCGACGCCGCGCCCCGTATTTCCGCCCCGTATTTCCGCCCAGCAGTTGCCCGACATCACGCCGTTCGAAACAACGCCCGACAGGCAGGCCCCGCCACCGGCCAACATCGCCAACCCGCTCGCGGCTGAACCAAAATCCGTTGCGCGACACCTCGCCCCAGCGCCTGAAACCTACCGCCCAGACGAAACCCCCCGGCCAGCACTCGCCGACCTCGAATCGCTGGTCACCCGCCTCCTGCTCGGCGACAAGCCAGGCCATCCCGAAAAATCGCCGGAAGTCGCCACCCCGCCCACCGTCGTCACGCCGCGCCAAACCAACCAGCGCCCGGCCGAGATCAGCGCGATCCGCCCGCAATCCACCCGGGAACGCCCAACCCCCGCCCCGGAAACCGACAGCTCCCCCGAAGTGCACATCACCATCGGCCGCCTCGAAGTCAATCCGCCCAGCCGCCCGGCCCCCGCTGCCCAACCGCCACGCCCGCGCGGCCCGGCGCCGCTGTCGCTCTCCGACTACCTGGCTCGCCGCCACGGAGGCCGCTCATGAGCAACGCCCTGGCCATCGCCGGCGTCACGGCCGTCATCAAGGACCTGCTCGACTCCGGGATGATCGACCAGGCGATCAGTGACACGCTCGGCGCCGGCGTCCTGGTCACCAGCATGGCCCCGGATACGGTCTCGCTCGACAACACCGATTCGCCCCAGCTCAATCTGTTTCTCCATCAGGTCACGCCCAATGTCGCCTGGCGCAATGCCGCCCTGCCGTCGCGGGACGCCGGCGGCAACCGCATCACCAACCCGCCCCTCGCCCTCGATCTGCACTACCTGCTGACCGCCTACGGCCGGGCCGAATTGCAGGCCGAAGTGCTGCTCGGCTACGCCCTGCAACTACTGCACGAAACCCCCGTGCTGCCGCGCGACGCCATTCGCCGGGCGCTCGCCCCGACCGTCCTCGACGGCGCCATCCTGCCCACCGTCTACAAAAGCCTGCGCGGTGCCGACCTGGCCGAACAGATCGAACTCCTCAAGATCACCCCGGCCGCGCTCGGCAGCGAAGAGATGTCCCGCCTGTGGTCGGCCATCCAGGCGCGCTATCGGCCAACCGCCGCCTTTCAGGTCTCGGTCGTCCTCATCGAATCGCGCAAGGCCGCGCGCAGCCCGCTGCCCGTGCTCAGTCGCGGCGAAACCGACCCGGTTTCCAAGCGCGACCGTGGCGTACTCGCCTTCAGCGGCCTGACACCGCCGCTGCCGACGCTCGAAGCCGTCGTTCCAGCCGGCCGCCAGCCGGTCGCCGTCCCCGGAGGCGAAGTGACGCTCGAAGGGCACCATCTCGATGGCGTCGACCGCCAGATCATCTTCAGCCTGGCCGCCTTCCAGATCAGCCGCAGCGTGCCGGTCACCAGCGGCGGCCCCGACAAGCTCAGCTTCATCGTCCCCAACGACCTGCCGGTCGGCCTCTACCGCGTTGAACTGTCGGTGCAACGCCTCGATGAAACCAATCCCCGGCGCAGCAACCAGTTGCCGCTGGCCCTCGCCCCGCAGCCCGTGCTGCCGCCCGTCAGCGCCGTCCGCAATGTCGATGCCGTAACCCTCGTCCTCGACGTCGCGCCACCCATTCGCCCCGGCCAGATCGCCGCCCTGATCCTCGGCGAACGCGAAATTGCCGCCGAGCAAATCACCGTCGAAGCGAGCCAACTGACCTTCGTGATCGCCGACGCGCCGCCCGCCGGCAGCACCCATCTCGCCCGCCTGCGCGTCGATGGCTTCGACAGCCCGATCATCGACCGCACGGCGACGCCCGTCGCCTACCTCGACCGCCGGATCACCCTGCCATGAACGCCCCGCTCGCCCAGGACTGGACCATCGCCAACCAGCAACTGCTGGTCGCCGAATTTGCCCGGCTCAAAGAGCGCCTTCCACGGTCAACCGGAAATAATGCCCAAAATCAAAATGCCGAAGCAGACGCAACCCTCGCCGACGCTCGCCAGCGGCTCCACACCGAAAGCGCCATCGACTGGCTGACGACCGCCTTCGGCCTCTCCGGCTTCGAGCGCGACCTCCTGTTGCTCTGCGCTGGCGCCGAAATGGATGCCGAACTCGCCCGCGCCTGCGCCCTTGCCCATGGCGACGCGCCCCAACCCTGGGTCACCTTCGGCCTCGCCCTGGCCACGCTCGAATCGCCGCACTGGAGCGCCCTGACACCGCAGCGCCCGCTCCGCCGCTGGCGCCTGCTCGACATCGACAACCATGCCGGCCTAGCAGCCAGCCGCCTGCGTATCGACGAACGGGTGCTGCACTTCCTCGTCGGCATCAATGAACTTGATGTTCGTCTCGCCCATCTGCTCCGCCCCGCCCTTGCCCTGCCAAGACAGGCCGGCAGCCACGCGGCCACGACCCAAGCCGCAATTGCAGCGCTCAACGCCGGGCGCGAAGCCAGCCCCGGCCAATGGCCGATCATCGTCCTCGAAGGCGACGACCCGGCCGCCCAGGAAGACATCGCAACGCGCTGTGCCGATGCCCTCGGCCTGAACTGTCTGGCCATCCAGGCCGAAGACATTCCCCTCGCCGCCGAAGAGCGCGCCGCCCTGATCACCCTCTGGGAACGCGAAGCCACGCTGCTCGGCGCCGCCCTGCTCGTCATCGTCAGCGATCCCCCTTCTGCTGTCGGCGAAGCGGCCCGCGCCCTCATCGAGCGGGTCGGCGGCCTGTGCCTGGTGGCCTGCCCGAGCGCCCCGGCGCTGCTCACCCAAAACCAGCGCTTCCCGGTCAACAAACCGGCCGGAGCGGATCGCCGGCAACTGTGGATCGACACCCTCGGGACCACTGGCGCCCACCACGCCGGGCCGGAACTCGACCGCGCCGCCAGCCATTTCCGCCTCGGCAGCCGGGCCGTTCAGAACATTGCCAAAACCCTGCAAACCAGCCTGGCCATGCCCTCCACGGGCAAAACAAAGGCCACTGCACCAAGCCCGTTGTGGAACAGCTGCCGCCAGGAAAGCCGCGGCGGCCTCGACAATCTCGCCCAGCGCCTCGAAACGACGGCCAACTGGGACAGCCTCGTCCTGCCGGAAGCCCAGCTCGCCGTCCTGCGCCAGATAGCGGCCCACCTGCGCCAGCGCTTCAAGGTCCAGGAAGAATGGGGCTTTGCCGCCCAGGGCAGCCGCGGCCTTGGCCTCGCCACGCTGTTTGCCGGCGAGAGCGGAACCGGCAAGACGCTTGCCGCCGAAGTGCTGGCCCACAGCCTGCAACTCGACCTCTACCGCATCGACCTGTCAGCCGTGGTCAGCAAATACATCGGCGAAACCGAGAAGAACCTGCGCAAGGTTTTCGACGCCGCCGAAGACTGCGGTGCCGTCCTGCTCTTCGACGAAGCCGACGCCCTGTTCGGCAAGCGCACCGAGGTCAAGGACAGCCACGACCGCTACGCCAACATCGAGGTCAGCTATCTGCTGCAACGCATGGAGGCCTACCACGGCCTCGCCGTGCTCACCACCAACCTCAAGTCCAGCCTCGACACCGCCTTCCTGCGCCGGCTGCGCTTCGTCGTCCAGTTTCCCTTCCCCGACCAGGAGCAGCGTATCGCATTGTGGCAGCGCGCCTTCCCGGCCGCCACGCCGACCCGCGACCTCGATCTCGACAAACTATCCCGCCTCTCGATGACCGGCGGCAGCATCCGCAACATCGCCCTCAACGCCGCCTTCCTCGCCGCCGATGCCGACGAGCCGGTGGGCATGAGCCACCTGCTGACGGCCGCCCACGCCGAAGCCTCGAAGCGCGAACGGCCGTTGGCCGATGCCGAAACGCGAGGCTGGGCATGAAAAAAATCCATCTCCATATCGAGCATCTGAGCCTGCCGGGCTACAGCCTAGCCGAACGGCGGGCCTTTATCGCGGCACTGGAGCGTGAACTTGCCGCCAGCGGACAGGCCGGCAACAAGTCGCTGCCGCGCGTCGCCAACCATGATTCCCTGCGCGTCAGCACAACGGACCTGCGACCGCAGACCGTTGCCCGAAACGCCGTAGCCGGCATGCTCCCCGGCCGAAAAGGCGGTGGCCGGACATGAAGCAATTCAGCCAGGGACAGCCCAAAATGGCCGACCTGCCCAGGCGCCCGGCACCGGAACGGCATGGCCGCGAGGCCCAGGCCGACCAGCGTGCCGCCCACGCGCTCGGCAACGGCATGCTGCGCAGCCCTCTTTCCGCGCCGCAACGCAGCCTGCCCAACTGGCAAACCGCCGGCAACCCGCTCCCGGAACAGGGTGGTCACAGCCTGTCGCCGACCCTGCGCGCCCCGTTCGAGCACGGTTTCGGCCATGACTTTTCCCAGGTCCGCATCTTCCCGGCCGGCGAAACGGCCGAGGCCGTGCACAAGGCCGGCAGCCGCGCCATCACCTGCGGTCCCCGCATCGCCCTGGCACCCGGTCAGTGGGCACCAGAAACGCCGAGCGGCCGCGCCCTGCTCGCCCACGAACTGGCCCACGTCACGCAGCAGGCCGTCGACGGCGTACCGCGACTCGATCACAAGACGCTCGACGAAGAGATCGACGAAGAGCTGAAAGCCAAGGCCAGCGACCCCAAGGGTCTCGATCCCGATAGCCCGGAGTACGCCCGCACCCTGCAAGACTACGGCCACGGCCTGGGCCGCGACAGCCAAGGCGACCTGATGCAGGAGCCCAAGGACCCGAAAGCCAAGGCGGCCTGGAAACGCAACTTCCAGAAAGTCGAAAAACTGGCTGGACGGATTCTCGACAAGAGCGGCGCCAAGGTCGAGCAGAAGAACGAGCGGGCGCAGATGCTGGCCGTCGACCTTGCCAATGTCGGCCTGATCAACGAGGCGATGGCACTGGCGCCGAAAATCGCCGATCCCGAAATCCGGCAATTCGTCTATCAGGCCGTGCTCGAGCAACCGGCAAAAGTCACCGAAGCGCAGATCAGCAGCATCGCCCAAGACCAGGCAAGCACTGCCAAAGCGATGACCGACCACGACCTGCTCTCCCGTCTGACCGCCGACCAGGGTGGGTATGCCGGGCAACTGGGCGGCGCCAAGGTCAATGCGGCGCTCAAGGCCATCGTCAAGGCCTATGCCGCCGATACCGACTTGCCGGAAAAGCTGGCGAACATCACCTATTTCAACCCGGCCTGCCGTGCTGCCTTCACCGAATGGATGCTGGCCGAGAAACGCGGCGCACTGCTCCAGCAAGTGTCCGAACAGCCCTATTTCGTCGAGGGTGCCGAGATCGAGGTCAAGGGCAAGTTCCAGAATCCGGATGCCGCGACACTGGGCTGGTCGATAGGCAACAAACAGCGGGTAACCGTAGACGATGTCGTCGCCCTGGGCACCGCTGCCGGCATCGCCATAGCCGCCCCGGCGGCGCGCGACGCCAACAGCCTGAAGGCCTGGCTCGAGGCCAATACCGAAAAAATCGGCCAGGCCGTGAACAAGCAGCACCCGGGCGATGCCGCCAAGGCAAAAGCGCTGTACACGCAAATCGTCGAGGCCTTCACCTGGCACCTGCCGGGAGACAGCAAGGAAGACGTCGCGCCGGACAAGAGCGGTCACATTTCCGCCCTGAAAGCTGGTGGACCGCAGAACAAGCAACTGAAAGTGGACTGCGACGTGCTCGCCACCTACGGTGTCCGCCTGCTGGTGGCCAGCGGCTTCACGCCGGTCGGCTACATGGCGGTCAAACCGACGGACAAGGACCGGGCCGGGCATGCCATGGCACTACTCCAGCAGGGCACCAATTTCCACGCCATATCGAACGGTGCCACCAGAGACCTCGGCGCCATTTCGAAAACCGCCGCGCTGGAAAAACTGCGGGATTTCGGCATTGCCGATGCCTACGATGCGGACAATCCGCTGACCGGCTACGACATCTATTACATGGACAGCGACGCCAAGGGCACGCTGCCTGACGAGGTTCTCAATCAGGACAGCAAGGCTCGCGACGGAGGGTTGAGCAAATGAGCCGCCTCGCCAATCCGGTCCCGGCACCGGCCAGCGCCGTTGAACGCCAGCCCAAAACTGCCATCGCCTCGGCCAATCCGAAACTGCAGTCGGGGAAGAGTCCGGCCATGGCAGAAACCAGGCCTTTTCCTGCGCTGACCAGCAGTGGCCAGCCGCTGCCCAACGAATTGCGCCACGAGTTTGAGCCGTACTTTGGTCACGATCTTGCCAGGGTCCGCATCCACACCGACCACCCGGCCCAGTCCGCTGCCGATGAACTCGCCGCCGATGCCTTCGCCATGGGCCACGACATTGCCTTTGCCGCCGACCGATTCCGCCCGGACAGTGTCGGCGGGCGCCGGCTGCTCGTTCATGAACTGGCGCATGTCGTGCAACAGGGCGCGACTCCTACGGTCAACCGGAAAAACAGGCCAAAAACGCTGCCGCAAGCCGCCGAACGGCAGGCCGATTCCGCCGCGCTGACCTATCTGGCCGGCCGCCCCGCTCCGGCGCTATCCCGCTTTCAGCCCGGCCTGGCCTGTGCCGTGAAGACCAATGGCGGCGAGTTCGATACCGACCGCTATGCGGCGACCAACGTGCCACCGCGGCGAGGCGGCACGGTCGGCAAGACCATCGGCGCCAGCATCCGCCTGCACTTCACGCCCAACGACCTGGTCGAAGCCGACCTCATCGGCACCGTGCAAACGGTGCGCACGCTGCGCGCCACCCGAGCCGGCGGCGCGATCAACGCGACCAGTTTCCCGACGCCACACAAGGGCACGCTGGCACTCGGCAGAACCGAAAGCGACCCGGGCCGGGTGATCGACCAGACCGACACCGGCACCCGGCGCACGCCCAACACCAACCCGCTTTACGCCACCGACGCCAAGCCCGGCGCCATCCCCACCAAGCTGACGGACGCGGTGCCCGCCCCGGAAACGGTCGGCCCTGGCGCCGGTTACGGCAAGGATAGCTTTGGCGAACACGGCCACCGGAAAAAGAAGGCCGACGGCACGTTCGATGTCAAGAAAGCCACTCTGGCCGACTCTCCCAGCCGCTCCATCGAATTCGCCCGACAGGAATGGGTGCAGACCTTCGAGGTCTCGGCCCTGGCGCTTTCCGGCCCGCTGGCCAATACCTATCTCGGATCGGTCGAATGGGGCTGGAAATGCGATGCCGCCGGTACTGCCACGCTCGCCCCGGCAGCCATCCGCCTGATTTCGCCGGGTCTGCCAAGCAGCGCCTTCACCGACGCGGCGAAGAAGTGGAATGCCGGCAAGACGGTGCGCAACCCGAGAACCAGAAGGCCCCTCGATACCATCGACTTGCCGCTGCCGACCAGTGCCACCGAGACCAGCAACAAGCCGGCAGTGGAACGCAGCACCGGCGAAATGCTGCTCGCCCTCAATGCCGTCAACACCACGCTGAAAACCGCGACCGATGTGGACAAGAACGCCAAGACGCTGGAAAAGCGCGCCATGGAGCAAACCCTGTCCACCCGCCAGGTGCTGGTGGACGTCAATGTCAAAAAGACCGAGGACTGGACCGGCGCCGACGAGGTCTATGCACTGCTCAAGAGTGGCAACAAACAGGCCAAAACCCCCGTCAAGAGCCTCAACGATGGCCAGTCAGGCAGCTTCGCGCTGCCGCTGCCCAGCCTCATGCCAATCAAGGGGCCGATCCAGGTCCGTATCTACGACGAGGACACCGGCACCTTCTTCGACCAGGACGACCTGATCGTCAATATGCCGTGGCAGCCGCCCTATGGCGCCATCCGCAACACCCGCTCGCTCGATGAAGCGGATTACGACGTACGCGTGAGGTTCAACAAATGAGCGGCCCCCTCTCCTCCGGCTTGCTGCGCGGCGGCCTGATCCTGATCGACCCGTCCAGCGGTGCCGTGCAGCGGGTCATTTCGCTGCAATACAACCCGGAAACGCTGACCCGGACGCTGCAGCCGCAGGCCACCGAAAGCAGCGGCCCGTTTTCCGAGCCCTTGCGCCTGAAGGGTCCGCCGACCGAAACCTTCAAGCTCGAAGCCGAAATCGATGCCACCGACCAGCTCGAATTCCCTGATCAGCATCCGAAAACCGTTTCCTCCGGCATCCACCCGCAACTGGCGGCGCTGGAAACCATCGTCTATCCGGACAGCGACACACTGATCCAGAACAACACCCTGCTCAGCCTCGGTACGCTCGAAATCGCTCCGACGGTGGCGCCGCTGACCCTCTTCGTGTGGAGCAAGGAACGGGTGGTGCCGGTGCGCATCACCGATTTTTCGATTACCGAAGAGGCTTTCGACAGCGCGCTCAACCCCATCCGCGCCAAGGTCTCGCTGAGTCTCAAGGTCCTCCATGTCGGCGATCTCGGTTTCAACGACAAGGGCGGCCATCTTTATATGGTTTATCAGCAGCGCAAGGAACGTCTGGCGGCCGATGCCGGCCTCGGCAGCCTTGCCTCGCTGGGATTGAGTGGACTGCCATGAGCATCGAACGTTTCCCGCCCAACAGCCGCTACAACGGCGTACCTACGGCAGAACTGACCGCCCCGGATGGCGAAAAGATCGTCTATCTGCGCCGCCGCTTCATCCCCGACCCGACAACGCTGGTCACCGTCGGCGAAGTCCAGGTCCAGGGCGGCGACCATCTCGACCGGCTGGCCGCGACCAATCTCGGCGACCCGATCCAGTTCTGGCGGATCGCCGACGGCAACGGCGCCCAGGTGCCGAGCGATCTGGAACGGCCCGGCGACACCCTGCGCCTGACCCTGCCGGCCGGCCTCGGAGGCGGCGGTGCTTAAGGGCATCCACCTGACGCTGCTGGTCGGCCCGGGCGTTCCGATCCCGGCCCCGAAGCCCTTGATGGATGCGCTGGAGAGCGTCGAGGTCACCTCGTCGGCCGACAGCCCGAGCGGCTTCCAGCTCAGTTTCGTCGTCGACAACCGTTCGCCGCTGCACACCCTGCTGCTTGTCGCCGGCGGCCAGGTGCCGTGGCTGCGCGTCATCCTCGTTGCCACCATGAACAGCCTGCCAACGGTGCTCATGGACGGCCTGATAACGCGCCAGGAGATCACCGGCGCCAACGAACCCGGCCAGAGCCGGCTGACCATCACCGGCGAAGACCTGACCGTGGCGATGGACAAGCAGGACATGAGCGGCCTGCCCTACCCGGCGATGCCGCCGGCCGCCCGCGTCGCGCTGATCGTTGCCCGCTATGGCCTGTACGGCATGCTGCCGATCATCATCCCATCCCTGTTCGAGGACATCCCGATCCCGGTCGAGCGCATCCCGACCCACGAAGGCACCGATCTCGCCTACATCCGTCAGCTGGCCAAGGAAGCCGGCCACGTCTTCTACATCGAACCCGGCCCGCTGCCCGGCGCCAATGTCGCCTACTGGGGTCCGGAAATCCGCCTCGGCCTGGTCCAGCCGGCGCTCAATCTGGGCATGGACGTGCACAGCAATGTCGAAGCGCTGTCCTTCGCGGTCAACCAGTCCGGGGCCGAACTGCCCATCGTCTTCATCCAGAACCCCATCACCAAGTTCCCGATTCCGCTGCCCATCCCCGATGTCAGTCTGGCCAACCCGCCACTTGGCCTGATTCCGCCCATGCCGAAGAGCATCAAGCTGATGAAGGAAACCGCCAAGCTGTCGCCGATTGCCGCCCTCGGCAAGGGGCTGGCCGCGGCAGCCGGTTCGTCGGCCGACGCGGTGACCGGCGACGGCAGCCTCGATGTGCTGCGCTACGGCCATGTGCTCAAGGCCCGCCAGCTGGTCGGCGTGCGCGGCGCCGGACTGTCCTTCGACGGCCTCTATTACGTCAAGAAAGTCAGCAGCAAGCTCAAGGCCGGCGAGTTCAAGCAGAGCTTTTCACTGGCCCGCAACGGCCTCATCTCAACCCTTCCACTGGTGCCGGCATGAGTGAAAAAACACGCCATTACGGCAAATATCGCGGGGTCGTCCTCAACAACATCGACCCCATGCAGATGGGCCGCATCCAGGTCCAGGTGCCCGATGTGCTCGGCCCGATGCTGTCCTCGTGGGCAATGCCCTGCGTGCCCTTCGCCGGCATCCAGAGCGGCGTTTTCGTTCAGCCGCAGATCGGCGCCGGCGTCTGGGTGGAGTTCGAGCAGGGCGATGCCGATTATCCAATCTGGGTGGGCGGCTTCTGGGGTTCGGCCGGTGAAGTGCCGGCGCTGGCGCTGGCCGGCCTGCCGGTTTCACCGAGCATCGTGCTACAGACGGGAAACCAGAACACGCTGATGATCTCCGACCTGCCCGGCCCGACCGGCGGCATTCTGCTCAAGACAATGACTGGAGCGATGATTTCGATCAGCGAGATCGGCATCACCATTTCCAACGGCCAGGGCGCCACCATCATGCTCACCGGCCCGACGGTGAACATCAACAACGGCGCCCTGACGGTGATCTGAGAGAAAGGAACGCGACGACCATGCCCGGATTCCTCCTCCACCTCGGCGCCACCGTCCTCTGTGCCCACGGCGGCCAGGCCACGCCGACGGCGCCCAACCCGCGCGTGATGCTGTCCGGCCAACCGGCCACCACAATGGGCCCACCCTACATGATCGCCGGCTGCGCCATGCCGCCGCCGACCGCCGGCAACGGCCCCTGCGTCACCGGCCAATGGCTGATGGGCGCGACACGGGTGCTGATCGGCGGCCAGCCGGCCCTGCTTCAGGCCTCACCCTCGATCTGCGCGCCAACAGGCACGCCGATGACGGTCGCCGTGACGCAAACACGCGTGATGGGGAGTTGAGATGAATATCTTTCACGGAAACACCATTAACCCCCCCAGCCCCCCTTCTCAGGGGGGAGTTGATGGCGGCAACCGATCGGTGGTCTCCTCCCCAGACAAGGGGAGGTCGGGAGGGGTTGCGGTGCCCGCCCTCCGAGGTCTCCTGAAATGAACCTTCACTTTCCATTCCAGCCCGATCAGCGCGGCCGCAGCGGCGAGGCCGACAACGACGCGCATCTGCGCGACATGATTGAGCAGGTGCTGTTCACCGTTCCCGGCGAACGCGTCAATCGGCCGGACTTCGGCTGCGGCCTGCTGCAACTAGTCTTCGCCCCGAACAGCGACACGCTGGCCGCCGCCGTGCAAATGACGGTGCACAGTGCCCTGCAGCAATGGCTGGGCGACCGCATCGTGGTTGAAGGCGTCAATGTCGAGCACGACGAAGGTACGCTGGCCATCGACGTCCAGTACGTCGTCCGCCGCGGCCAGGAACGCCGGCTGACCCGCTTTACCCGGGGCACACCATGAACCGCCAGTTCCGCAGCGACAACCCGCGCCGCCTGCAATTGCTGCGCGACCAGAATCCGGTCGGCAAGAACGGCATCGATTTCGTCGAAATTACCTCGCTCGACCAGCGCAGTCTGCGCGTCGTCTGCGTCCATCCGGTCAGCGGCATAGCCCGCGCCAATATCCGTATCGAAGGCGGCGTCCGGGTTACCGGCATCAAACTGGCCGCCGAGCCGGTCATCAACGGCCGCGAAATCCGCCTCAAGGTGGAACAGGCCGGCGATTTCTCTTGGTACACGCTGAGCCTGATCGACCCGGCCGACGCCGAAGCGCCGGCCCCTGGCTTCGACATCTGCCTGTCCACCATCCGCATCAACTTCAAGGCTGGTTGCCCGTCCGAATTCGATTGCGCCGACATTCACGACTGCCCGCCGGTGACACCGCCTGAACCGCGTCTCGACTATCTGGCCAAGGATTACGACAGCTTCCGTCGCCTCATGCTCGACCGCATGGCGCAACTGGTGCCCGGTTTTGCCGAACGCAGCCCGGCCGACTTCACGGTGGCGCTGGTCGAGACGCTGGCCTATGTCGGCGACCATCTTTCCTACACGCAGGATGCCGCAGCCACCGAAGCCTACCTCGGCACCGCCCGCCGCCGCACCTCCCTGCGCCGCCACGCCCGGCTGCTCGACTATCCGCTGCACGACGGCTGCAACGCCCGGGTTTTCGTGACGGCTACGGTCGACGCTGATGCCGAGGCAAAAACCATCCCGGCCGGCACCGCGCTGCTCGCTGCGGCCGGCGCCGGCGACCCGGTGCGTCGCACGGACCTGCTCGACCAGTTGCCGCTGCCCGATATCGAAGTCTTCGAAACCCTGCACGATCAGGTGCTGCACGCCGCCCACAGCGAAATCGCCATCCACGACTTCGCCGACCCCGCCTACTGCCTGCCGCGCGGCACGACAGCGGCGGCGCTGGTCAACACGCCGGCCCTCGCGCTGGCGGCCGGCGATGTGCTGATTCTCGAAGAAGTCCTCAGCCCGACCACCGGCAAGCCGGCCGATCTCGATGCCAGCCACCGCCACCCGGTCCGCCTGACCGCCGTCAGCCCCGGCCACGACGACCTGACCAACACCGACCTGCTGCTCATCAACTGGCACAACGAAGACGCGCTGCCCTTCCCACTTTGCGTCAGTCACGAATTCGAAATCGGTGGCGCCCTCGTCAAGCAGGCCATCGCCGTCGCCCGCGGCAATGTCGTGCTGGCCGACCATGGCCTGACCCGGCCCTGGCAAACGATGGAACCGCCGGAGGTGGGCGATGGCGGCACCGCGTCCCTGCGCCTGCCTTACCGGCCGCGCCTCAGGGAATCCGGCCTCGCTTTCGCCGAGCCCTACGATCACGACGTGGCGACCGACACCCAGCAGCCGCTGTCAGCCAGCCGCGTGCTGAGCCAGGAACCACGCCGGGCCCGCCCGGCCGACATGATGCTGCTGGCCGACGACTCCAGCCTGTTCGGCGACCAGCCCGAGCCGAGCGAAACGCCATGGACGCCTCAACGTGACCTGCTTGGCAGCGAGCGTTTCGCCCGCGAATTCGTCGTCGAAACCGAAAACGACGGCAGCGCCTGGCTGCGTTTCGGCGACAACCAGTTCGGTGCCGCGCCGATCACCGGCCAGCGCCTGCTCGCCCGCTACCGCCTGGGCGGCGGACCGCGTGGCAACGTTGGCGCCAACGCCATCAGCGCCTTGGTCAGCGACGATGCCAACTTGATGCTCGGCATCCAGTCCTTGCGCAATCCGCTACCGGCCCAAGGCGGCGCCGACCCGGAAACGCTCGACGCCATCCGCCTCAACGCCCCGGAAGCCTTCCGCACGCAGGAGCGCGCCGTTACCACCGACGACTACGCCCGCGCCGCCGAACGCCATCCCGACGTCCAGCGCGCGGCAGCCCGCCTGCGCTGGACCGGCAGCTGGTACACCGTTTTCCTGATGCTCGATCGCCGCGCCGGCAAACCGGTTGACGCCGAATTCAAGGCGACCATGCGCGCCTTCCTCGAACGCTTCCGACTGGCCGGCTACGATTTCGAATTCGCCGACCCGGTGCATGTTCCGCTCGATATCCAGCTGCAAATCTGTGTCGCCAGCGGCTATTTCGCCGCCGACGTCAAAGCCGCGCTGCTCGAAGCCTTCACCGCCGGCGTCGACCGCCATGGCCGGCCCGGCTTCTTTCACCCCGACGGCTTCACTTTCGGCACGCCACTCTATTTGTCCGCCGTCGTCGCCAGGGCCATGGCCATGGCCGGCGTCGCTTCGGTCGACATCCGCCGCTTCCAGCGCTGGGGACGCAGCGCCAAGGGCGAACTGGCGGCTGGCGTGATCACCGCCTCGCAACTCGAAGTCCTGCGCGCCGACGGCGACCTCAATTTCCCTGAAAACGGCCAGATCAGCTTCATTGTGGAGGGGGGATCATGAGCACTTCCGATAACTGCGGCTGCTGCGCCGGCGTCACGCCGCTCACGCCGGTCGACGACATCCAGCCCCCCGGCCAGCCGGCGCTGGCCTTGCGCGTCGGAACCCATGGCCGCTTCCGGCAAAGCATGCTGGCTGACCTTGCCGACGAGCCCTCCCTCGAAAACCTGACCACCCGCGCCAGCGACGACCCGGCCATCGCCCTGCTCGATAGCTGGGCCGCCGTACTCGATGTCCTGAGCTTCTATCAGGAACGCATCGGCAACGAAAACTACCTGCGCACCGCCACCGAACGCCGCTCAGTGCTCGAACTGGCCCGCGCCATAGGCTACGAACTGCGCCCCGGCGTCGCCGCCTCGACCTGGCTCGCCTTCACCCTCGAAACCGCGCCCGGCGCCCCGCTCGAAACCCGCATCGACATCGGCGCCCGCGCCCAGAGCGTGCCCGGCCAGGACGAAACGGCGCAGACCTTCGAATCCCTCGAAGCCATCGACGCCAAGGTCCGCTGGAACGCGCTGCCGGTGCTAGCCGCCGAAGCCGTACCGCCACGCATGGGCCTGCGCACCATTTATCTCACCGGCACCGCCACCCGCCTGCAAGCCGGCGACGCGCTGCTGATAATCGGCGACGAACGCAGCAAGGACCCCGGCAACGAAAACTGGGATTTCCGCCGTGTCGCCCGTCTGCGCGAAGTGCTGCCGGCCGACCCGAGCGACCCGAAGGACATCGGCTACACCGTCGTCACGCTGGACCGCGGCCTCGGCAAACCCTGGCATGGCGTCCATCCGGCCCGCACCAATCCGCGCTGCTACGCCCTGCGCGCCCGCGCCCACCTGTTCGGCCACAATGCCCCCGACTGGCGGGCGATGCCGGCCAACCTGCGCGCCACCTACCTCGGCATGGACGACGATGCGAGGCCGCCGATCAGCCAGCATCCGGAATGGCCGGGCTTCACGCTGGCCGATATTTCCGATCCGCCAGCCGGCAGCGCCAGCGGCACCGGGCTCCTTGGTCAGTACTACCGGGGCAAGGGCTTTCGCGAACTGATTCTGAGCCGAACCGATGCGACCGTAGACTCGTCGACCTGGACGGGCGGCAGCCCTCACCCCAGCGTTCCCCCCGACAACTTTTGCGCCCGCTGGTCGGGCTGGGTCGAGGCGCCAAGCAGCGGCTTGTATACCTTCTATGCAACCATCGACGACGGGGTCCGCCTGTCGATCGATGGAGAATTGCTCATCAACGACTGGACCGACACGCCCGGTGTACACACCTGCACAGTCGTTCTGCGCGCCAACCACAAGCACGATATTCGCCTCGAGTTTTACGAAAATGCTGGCAGCGCCACCTGCCAGTTGGCGTGGTCGGGGCCAGGTGTTACGCAGTCGATCATCCCCACTGCTCGCCTCTACCCGCGCGACATCCATACCGTTCATCTCGACGCCAGCTACCCGAAATGGCTGGCCGATGGATGGGCGGTCATGTCCATCCCGAATTACGAAGAGGTCTATCGCATCGTCAGCACCGAGGACGATGCCCGAGCCGATTTTACCGTCTCGGCCACCGCCACCCGGCTGACGCTGAGCGGCGAAAACCTGCGTGACACCTTCAACGATCACGTCCGCAGCACCACGGCCTTCGGCCAGTCCGAGCCGCTCGACTGGGCCAGCCGGCCGCTCTCCGGTTTCCTGCAAGGCCACCTGATCGACCTCGCCGGCTACGAGCCTGATCTGCCGGCAGGCCGCTGGCTCGCCATCTCCGGGCTGGTTCTGGCCGATATTCCAGCTAACGCCAAGGCGCGCAACCGGCTGGCCAAGGGCGATCCGCTGGCCTCCATCCGCATCGCCCGCGACCGCAAAACGGCCGATTTCGAATTTGAGGATTTTTTCCGGTTGACCGTAGCATTGGCCCCGGCCGCCGAAATTGTCCGCATCCAGCACAACGACAGCAGCAACGGCCGCACCCAACTGCTGCTCGACAGCGATCTGACGCACGCCTACCTGCCTTCCACCGTCCGCATCAACGCCAACCTCGCCCCGGCCAGCGCCGGCGACAGCAAGCAGATGCGCATCCAACCCGAGCCCCTGGGCAGCGGCGACGGCAGCCGCAGCCTGCAACGTTTCGCCCTGCGGCAAGGCCCGCTAACCTACATCACCGCGGCGACACCGAGCGGCACGGCGAGCACCCTCGAAATCCGTGTCGATGGCCTGCTCTGGCAGGAAGCGCCGCGCTTCACCGCGCCCGGCCCGACCGAGCGCGCCTACACCGTCAAGCTCGATGAAAACGGCAGCGCCACCGTGCAGTTCGGCGACGGCGTGCACGGCACGCGCCTGCCGACCGGCAGCGGCAATGTCGAAGCGCGCTACCGCGTCGGCCTCGGTACGGCCGGCAACGTCAAGGCCGAGCAGATCAGCATGCTGCTCACCCGGCCGCCCGGCCTCAAAGCCGTCACCAACCCCATTGCGGCCAGCGGCGGCACCAATGCCGAAGCCGGCGACGAAGCCCGCCGCAATGCCCCGCTACGGGTCAGAACGCTGGATCGCATCGTCTCGCTGCGCGACTTCGAGGACTTCGCCGCCGCCTTCACCGGCATCGGCAAGGCCCAGGCCGTCTGGCTGTGGGACGGCGAACAGCGCATGGTCCATCTGACCGTGGCCGGCACCGATGGCGCGCCGCTCGACCCGAACGGCGCGCTCTACCGCAACCTGCTCGCCGCCATCGACGGCGCCCGCCCTCCGTACCAGCCGCTGCGCGTCAGCCCCTGCCGCGACCTGCGTTTCGGCCTGACTGCCGGGCTGTGGATCTCGCCGGAATACGAAGCTGAAAAGGTATTGATCGCCGCCAGCCAAGCGCTCGAAAGCGCCTTCGGCTTCGCCGCCCGCGCCTTTGGCCAACCGGTCACCGGCAGCGAGGTGCTGGCCGCGTTGCAAGGCGTCGCCGGCGTCATCGGCGCCGATCTTGATCGGCTCGTTCAGGTTGACTCCGGCCTCACCGTCCTCACCTCGAACGGCCCCGACGGCAGCATCCCGGCCCGCAGCGCCCGCTGGCAGGGCAACAGCCTGCAGCCGGCCGACCTGCTGCTGATCGACCCAACGGCCGTCACCCTCACGGAGCGCACGTCATGAAGCTCGACGCCGATACCCTGCTTGCTCTGCTCCCCGCCTTCTACCGCGAGCGCGACGCCGAAGCGGGCGACCCGCTGCGCGCCCTGCTCGGTGTCATCGCCCGCCAGGGGGCGCTCGTCGAAGCCGATATCGAACGGCTTTACGACAACGCCTTCATCGAAACCTGCGAAGACTGGGTCGTCCCCTACATCGGCGACCTGCTCGGCGTACGCGCCCTCTATCCGGTCGGCGGCACCGCCGCTTTCGGCCCGCGCGCGCTGGTTGCCAATACCCTGCGCCTGCGCCGGCGCAAGGGCACGGCGCTGGTTCTCGAAGAACTGGCCTTCGACACCACCGGCTGGCGCGCCCGCGCCGTCGAATTCTTCGAACGGGTGAGCACCACCCAATACCTCAATCACCTGCGCCCGCACTCCCTGCGCACACCGGACCTGCGCCAGCCCCGTCCGCTCGACCGCATCGACGGCCCGTTCGGCAGCGAGGCCCACACCGCCGACGTCCGCGCCCTGCCGGCCGGTCGCTACAACCTGCCCAACGTCGGCCTTTTCCTGTGGCGCCAGCAGGCCTACCCGGTGCAGCGCGCCACCGCCCGCCCGGCGACGACGCGGCCCGGCTTCTACACCTTCGACCCTCTCGGCCTCGACCAGCCGCTCTTCAACCGGCCGCGCACCGAGACCGACATCAGCCATCTGGCCGAACCGATCAATGTTCCGGAAGCCCTGCACTGGCGCGATCTCCACGCCGAACTGGAAGCCCGCCGGCAGGCCCTGACCGATGGCGAAGACCCCGACGACCAGTACTTCGCCGAGGCCGGCGGCGGCCCGGTGCTGCGCGTCTGGATTGACGACAGCGAAGTACCGGTCGAACACCTCGTCATCTGCGACCTCAGCCCGATTCCCACGGTCGTGCCTGAAGACTGGCGGCGCCCGCCAGCCACGCTCACCTTCAAGGTCCACAAGGTTGGCCCACTGACCAAGACTTTCCCGGCCGCCGGCGGCGTGCTGGTCGGTATCGACCCGCGACGCGGTCGCCTGGCTCTGCCTGAAGGCGTCACGGCGAGCAGCGTTGAAGTCGGCTACGCCTACGGCTTTCCCGGCGACATCGGGGCCGGCCCCTACGACCAGCGCCCCGGCCCGGGCGATAACGATCCGCTGGCGGCCCAACCTGCGGCGGCCGATTTCGAGGTCGTCATCCAGGTGCCCAGCACCGCAACGCCAACCCTGGCCTCGGCCTTCAACGCCCCGGCCAATCCTGCCGATGCGGTCAACCGCGTCATCGCAGGAAAACGCACGCTGGTCGTCCTCAACACCGATGCGACGGAAACCGTCGCGCCCGTGCTCAACCTGCCCGACAGCCACCTCGCCATCCAGGCCGCGCCCGGCCGGCGCCCGGTGCTGGTTGGCGATTTTTCGCTGAAAGGCAACGCCAGCACCCGGCTCAGCCTCGGCGGCCTGCTGCTCGACGGCGCCATCAATCTGCAAGGGCCTTTGCACGCCGTCACGCTACGCCATTGCAGTGTGGTCACCAACAAGGGCGGCATCGCCCATACGGGCACCGGCACCGATCTCAAGCTGAGCCTTTACCGCTGCCTGAGCGGCCCGCTGCGCAGCAACCGGCCACTCGCCGCCGTCGTGCTGCGAGACAGTCTGATCGATGGTGAAAGCGGCAACCTCGCGCTCGATGTCGACGACAGCCCGCTCACCGTCATCGCCAGCACCCTGCTCGGCACGACAGCGGCCGGACGGCTGGAGGCCAGCAACAGCCTGTTTGACGGGCTGGTCAGCATCGCCCGCCGGCAGGAAGGCTGCGTCCGTTACAGTTATCTGCCACCAAAATCGGTGACACCACGCCGCCATCGCTGCCAGCCCGATCTGGTCATAGCCGACTTGCCCGCCGCCGATGCCGCCCGCGAAGCAACGCGGGTGACGCCCGCCTTCACCAGCACCCGCTTCGACACGCCGGCCTATGGCCAGCTGACGCGAACCACCGCCCCGGAAATCCGCACCGGCGCTGACAACGGTGCCGAGATGGGCGTCTGGAACCTGCTCCAGCAGCCGCAGCGCGAAGCCAATCTGGCGCTGGCGCTCGATGAATACCTGCGTTTCGGCCTCGAAGCGGCCGCGATTTTCGTCAATTAGCCCTATTCGACATACCCAGACAAAAACCGGGAGAGACACAATGAAAGCCGACCTCAGCCGCGCTACCTTCGACAAGGCCAGACGCTACCGCAGCGTGCGGATGCAGCAGGGCCGCGTGCAGCTCGACGCCGATTTCAACGAGCAGCAGGACATCCTCAACCATCGCATCGAGATCGAGACGCGCGACAGCCTCGGCCCGGTTGCCGTGCCCATCGACAATCCCGGTTTCGGTCTGACCCCGGCCGGTACCGATCTGAGCATCTCGGCCGGTCGCCTCTACGTCGATGGTCTGCTCTGCGAAAATCCGACTGCCACGACGGTCGCCGACCAGCCCGATCTGCCCGACACCGCTTCGCCGGTCCTGCCGGCCGGTGCTTCGCTGTTGCCGCTACCGCCGGTCGGCGTCACGGCGGCGAGCATCACCGGCGTCGTCATCTTCAACGCCGGCAATGCGGTGGCGCCGGCCGACGGCACCTACCTGGCCTATCTCGAAGCCTGGCAGCGCCATCTCAGTCCGCTAGACCTGCCGGTGGACGACACCAGCATGCGCGAAGTGGCGCTCGGCGGGCCCGATACCTGCACGCGTGAGAAAACCGTCTGGCAGATCAAGCTGCTGCGCGCCGGAGAACTCGATGCGCCGCTCACCTGCCTGTCGAATATTGCCGCCTGGAACACCTTGACCGCAGCACCCGACGGTCGCCTCGCTGCCCGGGCCGAAGCCAGCATCCCGCCCAAGACGCCCTGCCAGTTGCCACCGGAAGCCGGCTACCGCTTGCTTGAAAACCATCTCTACCGCGTCGAAATCCATGACGACGCGAGCGTCACCGGCAAGGCCCGCTACAAGTGGTCGCGCGACAACGGCAGCCTGGCCAGCCGGGTCGTCCGCTGGCTCAACGATCCGATTGCCAACGAATTCGAGGTTGCCAGCATCGGCCGCGACGACGTGCTGGCCATCACCGCCGGTTGCTGGGTCGAGTTTTACGACGACACGCACGAACTGCTCGGCCAGCCCGGCCCGCTGGTGCCGGTCATCCGCACCGAAGGCAATGTCGTCACCGTCGACCTGACCAAGCTGATCGGCCATGCGCTGGACCAGGCCATGTTCCCGCGCAATCCGCGCGTCCGGCGCTGGGATGGCGTGGCCGAGATCAGCACCTCAGCCATCAACTCGGCTACCGGCTGGGAGGAGCTGGCGCAGGACGGCATCGAACTCAAGTTTTCACCAGGCAGCTACCGGATCGGCGACTACTGGCTGATTCCGGCCCGTACTGCCACGGCCGCCATCGAATGGCCGCTGGAAAACAATAAACCGGCCTTTCTCTCGCCAGCCGGTGTTTTGCGCGCCTTCGCCCGGCTCGCCCTGCTTGAGTTCGCGGCGGGCGCCTGGACCCTGAAGTCGGACTGCCGCCCGCTTTTCCCCAGCCTGACCGAGCTGACCCAGCTCCACTACGTCGGCGGCGATGGTCAGAGCATCAAGACCAATCCGGCCAATACACCAGCCCAGGTCGCCCTGCCCAGCCCGCTGCAGGTCGGCGTCGCCAACGGCCAGTTCCCGGTCGTCGGGGCACGGGTCCGCTTTACGGCAAGCGATGGATTGCTGCCCAACGGCACAAAGATTCAGGAGGTCGATACGCTGGCCGATGGCGTTGCCAGCATCACCTGGTCGCTCGATTCCGACCCGGCCAAACCCGTTCAGCACGTCACGGCCGAGTTGCTGGTCGCCGGCCAGGTGGTGGCCGGGCGTTATCTTCCGGTGCATTTCAGCGCGCAACTGGCGCTGGCCAGCGGCGTCGCCTACGACCCGAGCGATTGTGCCGACTTGCTGGCAGCCGAGGCCTACACCGTGCAGCTCGCCATCGACACGCTGTGCAAGCGGACCTCGGGCGGTGGTTGCTGCGTCACGGTCGGGCTGGCCGGCGAATACGAGAATCTCGATGTCGCCCTGCGCGCGCTGATCAACGAAGGCCGCCGCGACATCTGCATCTGCCTGCTGCCTGGTAGCCATAGCCTGGCCGACGGCCTGAGCCTGACCGGAACGCCACGTCACCACATCAGCATCCACGGCGCCGGCCCGGCCAGCCGGGTGATCCTCAAGCAGGAAGTGTTCAGGTTCGACACTTTCGGGTCGCTGCATTTGCAGGACTTCACGCTGGCCAACTCTGGCGAGCCGAGCAGTTTCAGCTTCCTGAAATGCCAGGACGTCGATTTCAGCAATGTCGATTTCCTTGGCCGATCGGCCACCGGCAGCAGCCTGCTGCAAATCGCCGGCAGCTCGCGTTTGTTGATCGAAGACTGCACCATTTTCGCCATTGCCCCCGACAACAACGAGAAACTCGATTTCATTGCCCAGCGCGTTCCCAGCCTGGCGCCACACCGGAACGCCTTCCGCTCCACCGCCACGCTTGATGGCAACCTGAACGAGGCGGCCGAAGCCATCGCCGCCCTCAGCGCGGCAGACCGCAAGAAAATGGTAGCCGAGATCAGCACCTTCCTGCGCAGCAACGACCTGGTCAACCTGAGCAGCCGCGAACAGACCAGCCTCAACAACCTGAGCGTCGTAGTCGGCCGGAATTCAACGGCGGCCGCCCTGAACAAGGCGCTCGATCAACTTGCCAACGCCTTGCGCGCCGGCACCCCGGCCTTTGCGTTGGCGCTCGACGACACCGACGATGCCAGCCTGATCAACAACCGGGTGCGTGGCCGCATCACGCTGTTCGGCGAATCCGACGAATTTCCCGATGTCACCGATAATCAACTGAAACGCCTGAGTGCCGCCCTCAAAGCAGGGGCCGTGACCTTCGATGACAGCGGCAGCCTGGTTCTCGAACGAAACTCGCTGCAAGGCGTACGGATGAGCGGCAAGGCGCTGGCCAAGGTAATCGAGACAGCCCAAGGCACCTTGCCCGCCTGGCACAACCTGCAAGTCACCAACAATCGCATCGACAGCGAGGAAGATCACTATCCGGGATTCAACTGCGCCTTCAATGGCAATACGCTGGAACCACAAGGCGATGTCGGTGCCCTGCTGGCCAATCAAGCCAAGGTAATCGGCAATTTCGCCCACAACGATTTCAGGCTGTTTGTCACAGGCGCCAATCCCGAGAGTTTTGGCAACGGTGGCTTGAATGTGGTGCCGATTTAAGGGTTTTGCGAGGCGGCCAGCTGTCGAGGCTGGCCATTTGACAACTGAGCCGCTTACCGGCGGTGGCCGTAATGGCCATGGTGACCGTGATGGCCGCCATGATGGCCAACCGGGACGAATATCGGGAAGCAGCCGCTGAGCGTAATCGCGACGAGTAGGCCGGCAATAATTCTTTTCATCACTTCTCTCCTGCTGTGGGGTAGTAAGTGAATAACGCGGGGCGGACGCGAAGAACCGACGTCAAATTGTTACCGCTTGTAAGCGGCCGGCCAACATTTCAATTTTGGGCGTTTTTCCCGGTTGACCGTGGAAGTCACCCGGCCAAGCCAATTCAGCCGGCGCCACCCTGAGCCGCCGCTCCGCAGGCGTGGCAGAAATGAGCGAAGGCACTCTTGCGCTCCTGGCAGCGACCACAATGGTCGAACAGGCAGATGCCGCAATGCGGACAGAAATCGATGGCGGTGTTGGTCAGGTCGACCGGCCGCTCGCAGCCCGGGCAGACCTTTTTGGCCAGCCGGGCGAGCGCCGTGTCGTAGCTCAGTTCCTTGCGGCGTTCGACATCGGGCATGGCCTCGGCCTGCTTCTGTTTTTCGAGGTATCTGTTCAGCGCAATGATGGCGTAACGCCCGACGAGCACGGTGATGATGATACCTACCGCGTAGCGCACGTAGCCGCCGTAGCTCGGCAGATAGGGCACGAGCTCGACGAAGAAGGCAAACAGCGCGAAATAGATGAAACCCCAGACGAACGGCCACCACGTACTCTGGCGCTTTTTGGCGAACAGCCAGCCGGCGACGGCGAGCAGCGGCAGGGTCAGCGTCAGGCGGTAGAGGAAGACGCGCAATTCCTGGCTGCGCTGCTCGGTGACCAGTTTGGTCGACGCCTCCCGCTCCAGTTCGCGCAGGTCGCGCTGCGCCCGGTCCTCGGCCTGACGGGCGTCGAGCAGGCTCTGCTGTTGGCGCTCGACGTCGGCCAGCGCCTTGCGCTCGAGAATCTTCAGTTCGTCGAGGGCCTGCGTGCGTTCGATCAGCTCGGCATCCTGCTCTGGGCGCTTGGTGGCATGGCGTGTCGCCAGCCAGTTGTTGAAGGTATCGCGCGCCGCGGCCGAGTTGGCGCGGGCCCCATTGTGTTTGAGCTGCGCCTGATCGTGGGCATCCTGCGCCACCTGGCGTTTTTCGCGCATCGCCTTGAGTTCGGATCGCAACGGCGCCGCTGCCTGCTGGTCGATGAAATCGTCGAGGGTAACGCGATGCTCAACCTTCGGCAGGTTCTCGACAATCGTCCCGCCCAGCCCGATCAGGAAGCTGGCGAAGACGAAGGCGACGATCCACAAACCAAAACGAAACCACTTTTCCGACAGACGCAGCGCCTTGCTCATGCCTGAACTCCCTTGAATTTGCCGCGCACGGCCGTAAACGCCAGCATGCCGAGCAAGGCCACGGCACCGGCCACGACGCCAACAACGGCATCAAGCGACATTGAAACGACACTGCTCATCATCCCGGCCATCTCGGCCACGTGCTCGATGCCGTGATGAACCGCAGGAATACCGTGCGACAGGATGCCGCCGCCGACCAGGAACATCGCTGCGGTGCCGACGATGGTCAGCAGTTTCATTAGCTTCGGCGCGGCCAGCAGCAAGCCCTTGCCGATCACTTTCATGAAGCCGCGCCCCTTGAGCAGCAGCCAGGCGCCGACGTCGTCCATCTTGACGATGCCGGCGACGATGCCATAAACACCGATGGTCATGATCAGCCCGATGCCGGCCAGCACGGTCAATTGCGTGGTGAAGGGCTGGGTGGCGACGGTGCCCAGCGCGATGACGATGATTTCGGCCGACAGCACGAAATCGGTGCGGATGGCGCCCTTGATCTTTTCCGCCTCGAAAGCCGCCATATCGACCGTTTCATCGGCTACCGCGGCCAACTCCTCGGCATGGTGCGCCGCGTCTTCCGCTTCGCTGTGCAGCCACGGGTGAGCCAGTTTCTCGACGCCTTCGAGGCACAGGTAAATGCCGCCGATCATGAGCAAGGGCGTCACCGCCCATGGAATGAAGGCGCTGATCGCCAGCGCCGCCGGCACGAGGATCAACTTGTTTTTCAGGGAACCGACGCAGACCGCCAAGACCACCGGCAATTCCCGTTCGGCAGCGACACCGGCGACCTGCTGGGCGTTGAGCGCCAGATCGTCCCCCAGCACGCCGGCAGTCTTCTTGGCTGCCACCTTGGTCAATACGGCCACGTCGTCGAGAATCGTGGCAATGTCGTCGATCAGGACGAGCAGGCTGGCGCCGGCCACCTCAGGATTTCCGATCCGGCGACGTCTCGAGCGAGAATTCGCGAATCCACGAAGCCCGTCGGTCGATGGCCGAGCGGCGGTCGGTCATTACCCGACCATCGCGGGTCTCATACGGCGGCGGCGCGATACGCGTGCACACGCGGCGATCGGCGCAGCGCGGCTGATAGCTTGCATCGGACATTTTCTTTTCCATGATGACTCCTCGGCAAACCCGGAGGGACAGCAATTATGCCATGGCGCATAAGCCGTGCGCTTGCCCGGAAAACGGCTAGAATCCTGCCCGCACTCTCTCCTACGGTCGACCGGCTTTTTTGCCCAAAATTCAAAGCGAATGTCTGAATACTCCGCCTCCTCCATCCGTGTCCTGAAAGACCTTGAACCCGTCAAGGAACGTCCCGGGATGTACACCAGGACGACCTGCCCGACCCACATCGTCCAGGAAGTCATCGACAACGCCGCCGACGAGGCACTGGCCGGTTACGCCAAGAAAATTTCGGTCGCCATCCGCGCCGATGGCGTCATCGAAGTCAGCGACAACGGCCGCGGCATCCCGGTCGAAATCCACCCGGAAGAAGGCCGGCCGGCGGTTGAACTGGTTTTCTGCAAGCTACACGCCGGTGGCAAGTTCAACAAGAAAGATGCCGGTAACGCCTACCGCTTCTCGGGCGGCTTGCACGGCGTCGGCGTATCGGTGACAAATGCGCTGTCGATCCGCCTCGAAGTCGAGATCAAGCGCGGCGGTGGCGTGCATCACATCGCCTTCGGCGCCGGCTTCGTGACCGAACCGCTGAGCCGGATCGGCGACTGCGGCCAGCGCAACACCGGCACGACAGTGCGCATCCAGCCCGACCCGAAGTATTTCGATTCACCGAAGATCAATCTGGCCCAACTCGAGCACCTTCTGCGCTCGAAGGCCGTGCTCATGCCGAACGTCACGGTTGAACTCGACATCGAAGGCCAGGAAAAGAAGGTCTGGTGCTACGAGAACGGCATGGCCGACTACCTCAACGAGATGATGGTCGGCACACCCGTGGCACCCATTTTCGTCGGCGAAAAACATGTTGAAAGTGCCAACGGTTTCGCCGTCGGCGAAGGCGCCACCTTTGCCATGGCCTGGTTCGAGGAAGGTGGCGGCAAGCCGGAAAGCTACGTCAACCTGATCCCGACGCTCGACGGCGGCACCCACGAAGCCGGCCTCAAGGCCGGCGTCTTCGAGGCGGTCAAGACTTTCGCCGAACACCATGCAATCCTGCCCGCCAAGGTCAAACTGGCGCAGGAAGACGTCTGTGGCCGCATGACCTACCTGCTCTCGGCCAAAGTCCTCGACCCGCAGTTCCAGGGCCAGACCAAGGAAAAACTGACCAGCCGCGACGCCTACAAGCTGGTCACCCAGATGGTGCGCGACCCGTTTGAGTTGTGGCTCAACAGCCATGCCGATTTCGGCAAGAAGATCGCCGAACTGGCCGTCAAGGCGGCGCAGAACCGCATGAAGTCGACTCAGAAGGTCGAGAAGAAGAAGTCGTCGGGCATCGCCACCCTGCCCGGCAAGCTGACCGACTGCGAATCCGACGACATCGCCCGCAACGAAGTCTTCCTCGTCGAGGGCGACTCGGCCGGCGGCTCGGCCAAGCAGGGTCGCGACAAGGAAACCCAGGCAGTTTTGCCACTACGCGGCAAGGTACTCAACACCTGGGAAGTCGACCGCGACCAGCTATTCAAGAACAACGAAGTGCACGACATTTCCGTCGCGGTCGGCGTCGACCCGCACGGTATAGAGCAGATCGACAGCGTCGACGTTTCCGGCCTGCGCTACGGCCGCATCATCGTCATGTCCGACGCCGACGTCGATGGCTCGCACATCCAGGTGCTGCTGTTCACGCTGTTTTTGAAACACTTCCCGGCCCTGGTCGAGCGCGGCCACATCCACGTCGCCCAGCCGCCACTCTTCCGCGTCGATGTCGAAGCCCGCGGCCACACGCGCAAGGTTTATTGCCTCGACGAAGCCGAGAAGGAACAGACGCTGACCAAGCTGCGCGACGAAGGCGTCTCGGAAAACAAGATCACCGTTTCCCGCTTCAAGGGCCTCGGCGAGATGAACCCGGACCAGCTCTGGGAAACCACGCTGTGTCCGGACACCCGCCGCCTCGTCCCCTTCCAGGCCAGCCGCGAAACCATCAAGCAAATGACCGCCACCTTCACCCTGCTCATGGGCAAGGGTGAAGCCGCCGGCCGCCGGGCCTGGATGGAGAAGGACGGCGGGCTGGTCGAGGCTGACGTCTGACACCGGCCATGAAGCTGCAGGTAACCGCCATACTCCTGTGCGCATCCCTGCCGCTGGTTGCCAACAGCCAGTCGCTCGACGATTGCCGGCGCATCGCCAACCCGACTGACCGTCTGACCTGTTACGACGCCCTGACGACACCGCCAGCCAAATCTCCGGAAACACCGGCCACGGTCGACCTGAAAGAGCCGGCTGCCGGCGACTCCCTGCTCGGAGCGGCCTGGGAACTCGACGCCGACAAGCGCGGCCACATCCTGCGCATACGGCCCTACAAACCGGTCTATATCCTGCCCGGCTTCCATACCAGCCACACCAATCCCTTTCCCGCATCGCCCTCGGTAGGGCACACCAGTACCACCGACACCGAGCAGGCCAGCGACGAAGCCAAACTGCAGATCAGCCTGAAGACGAAACTGGCCGAAGATTTGTTCGGTGACAATGGCGACCTCTGGTTCGGCTACACCCAGTCATCGCGCTGGCAGGTGTATTCAGCCGGCACCTCGCGCCCGTTCCGGGAAACCAACCACGAACCCGAAGTCATGCTGGTCTGGCGCACCGATTACACGCTCGGCGGCTGGCGGGCCCGGACTCTGTCGCTTGGCTTCAACCATCAGTCGAACGGACGATCACTGCCCCTGTCGCGCAGCTGGAACCGGATAATGGCCGGTATTGCCCTGGAAAAAGGCGACTGGACGGCAACGTTCCGTCCCTGGTGGCGCATTTCGGAAGCCGGCGAGCGCGACGACAATCCGGACATTTCCAACTATCTCGGCCGGGCCGACCTGCAAATTGTCAGAATCTGGGGCAAGCAGCAGTTTTCGCTGCTTCTGCGCCACAGCCTGCAAGGCGGCAGCAACAATCACGGCGCACTCCAGCTCGACTACGCCTTCCCACTCTCCGGCAGCCTGCGCGGTCACCTGCAATGGTTCTCCGGCTACGGTGAGAGCATGATCGACTACAACCACCGCGCCAATTATTACGGCGTCGGTGTTTCCTTGCTGGAGTGGTATTGATTGCCAGGCTCCGGCAGCGCCAGAAAACCTTGTTCAGGAGCAACACATGCTGCAATCAATGAAGACGCTCATTGCCGTCGCCATCGCCATTGCCCTGGCATTTGTCCTCAATCCCCCGGCCGAAAAGCACCGCGACAAAATCAAGACGGCGATCGCCGAGCGGAGCCAGGTCGAGCGCATTCTCGGTATCGGTCAATTGACCTCTTTCGTTTCCACTTACCATTCGCTTGGCGTCGCGTCCTACACGACGGTCAACGAAAAAGTCACTTCAATCGGCGTATTCGGGATGGTTTTCGTCCCGTAGCAATACGCTGGCAGAGGCCGCTCGAGTCCTTTCCACCGCTTAGTTGGCCCACGCCAGAAAAATAAAACAGTTCATGAAAACCCCGAAAAGACTCACCACCCTCGTTGAAGAAGGCCTTGTAGACGAGGTGCTCGGGCAGTTGATGAGCGGCAAGGAAGCGACCGTCTATATCGTGCGTTGTGGCGAACACATTCGTTGCGCCAAGGTTTACAAGGACGCCAAACAGCGCAGCTTCCGCAAGGCCACCTCCTACCAGGAAGGCCGGAAGGTCAAGAATAGCCGGCAGGCGCGCGCCATGGAGAAAGGCAGCCGCTACGGGCGCCAGATGCAGGAAGAAGTCTGGCAGAACGCCGAGGTCGATGCGCTATATCGGCTGGCTGCGGCCGGGGTGCGGGTGCCGCAGCCCTACATCTGTTTTGATGGCGTGCTGTTGATGGATCTGGTGGTCGATGCCGATGGCGGCGCCGCACCGCGCTTGAACGATGTCGCCCTGAGCGAAGCCGTAGCGCTGGAGTTTCACGCCATGCTGGTCAATCAGGTGGTGCGCATGCTGTGCGCCGGGATCATTCACGGCGATCTGTCGGAATACAACATCCTCGTCGATGCAAATGGACCGGTCATCATCGACCTGCCGCAAGCCATCGACGCGGCCGCCAACAGCACGGCTGCCGAAATGCTTGAACGCGACGTCAACAATCTGCGCAGCTATTTCAGCGCCTTTGCCCCCTCGCTGGCCGATAGCCAGTACGGCAAGGAAATCTGGGCGCTCTACGAGAGCGGTTTGCTGCATCCGGAGCAGGTTTTGACGGGTCAGGTCGAACTCGACGAAAGCCTTGCCGACGTCGATGCCGTGCTGCAACAAATTGAAGAAGCGATCAAGGAAGACGAAATTCGTCGCATGTGCCAGTAAACTCAAGGCGGATGCCAGAGCGAACCGCTTTGTTACAAGCAGTCACTCCCGGGCAGTCGTAAACCCGGGAGAATCCGGCCTGAGAATTTCCGCAGAATATTTCCGCAAAATCACCCCATGGCCAAATCAGTCACCGTCCCCCTTGTCGTCACCGCCGGCGTCATTGCCCTCGCCTTCGCGCTCAATCCGTCGCCGGAGAAACACCGGGACAGGATCAAGCAGGTCATCGCCGAACGCAGCCAGATCGAGCGCGTGCTCGGCATCGGCCACCTGACTTCCTTTGTCTCGCAATATCACTCGCTCGGCGTCGGCTCCTACACCACGGTCAATGACAAGCTCACCTCGGCCGGCGCCTTCGGCATGGTCTTCGTGCTGGATTGAACATGGCCGATCAGATCACGCCCCTTCATTGCACTAACCGTCGCCGCCTGCTGGGCGCCAGCCTGCTCCTGCTCGGCGGTTGTTCGATCCTCCAGCCTACCAAGCCGGCGGCACCTCCCCGCCCGAAAATCGGCCTCGCCCTCGGTGGCGGCGCGGCGCGCGGTTTTGCCCACATCGGCGTGATCAAGATGCTCGAATCGCACGGCATCGTCCCCGACTACGTAGTCGGCACCAGTGCCGGCGCGGTGGTCGGTTCGCTCTACGCGGCCGGCTACGACGCCTTCGCCATGCAGAAGATCGCCCAGCAGCTCGACGAAAAGATCTTCGCCGACTGGACGCTGGGCGGGCGCGGTCTGCTCAAGGGCGAAGCCTTGCAGGACTTCATCAACCATCATCTGAACAATCGCCCGCTGGAAAGGCTCGGCAAGCCGTTCGCAACGGTAGCCACCGACCTCAACAGCGGCGAGCGTGTCGTCTTCCGGACCGGCGACACCGGCATGGCCGTACGTGCCTCGGCAGCTGTGCCCGGCGTCTTCCAGCCCACCCAATTTCGCGGCAAAAGCTATGTCGATGGCGGGCTGACCAGCCCGATTCCCGTCCAGGCAGCACGCGACATGGGCGCCGACTTTGTCATCGCCGTCGATATCTCGGCCAGGGCCGAAGGCCAGCCGGTGGACAGCATGACCGCCATCATCTGGCAGACGACGACCATCATGGGTAGCGCCATCGGCACCAACGAGCTGCGTGGCGCCGATATCGTCATCCGGCCAAAGCTGCCCTACGTAAAATCCTGGGATTTCGCGGCCCGTAACGACGCCATGATCGAAGGCGAGCGGGCAGCACAAATGGCCCTCGCCGCCATCAAGCAAAAACTCGGGCGCTGACCACTCGCATTCGCCTAAGCGTAACGAATTTCTGCCAGAATTCCATCTTTGCTCCCATTCAGCGGATTCACCATGACCTATAAAGTTTTTGTCGACGGCCAGGAAGGCACGACCGGCCTGCAGATCAACGAGTACCTCGCCAAGCGCAGCGATGTCGTGCTGCTCAAGATCGACGCCGACAAGCGCAAGGATCTGGCCGAACGCAAACGGCTGATCAACGAATCAGACGTCACTTTCCTCTGCCTGCCCGACGAGGCGGCCAAGGAATCGGTGACACTGGTCGATAACCCGAATACCTGCGTCATCGACGCCTCGACGGCGCACCGCGTCAATCCGGACTGGACTTTCGGCCTGCCCGAACTGGCGCCGGAGCAACGGGCGAAAATCCGCGCCAGCAAGCGCATCGCCAACCCCGGCTGCCACGCCAGCGCCTTCATCCTGGCCCTGCGTCCGCTCGTCGCCGCCGGCCTGCTGCCGGCCGCCACGCAGATCGCGGCCAATTCCATCACCGGTTATTCCGGTGGCGGCAAGGCTATGATTGCCCAATACCAGAGCCCGGAACGTATCGATGTTCCCCGCCCCTACGGCCTTACCCTGGCCCACAAGCACCTGCCGGAAATGCAGGCGTATACCGGGTTGACCGTGGCACCGATCTTCCAGCCTATCGTCGGGCCGTTCTACAAGGGTCTGGCCGTCACCGCCTACATCCACCCACAGCAATTCACGCGCCAGGCAACGCCGGCTGATGTGCAGAAGATCATCGCCGACTACTACGCTGGCGAGCCGTTCATCCGCGTCCTGCCGGTCGATCTCGAAGCGACCACCGATGGCGGTTTCTACAACGTTGAAGCCAACAACGACACCAACCGCGTCGATATCGCTGCCTTCGGCAACGATGAGCGCATGCTGCTCATCGCCCGCCTCGACAACCTCGGCAAGGGCGCCTCGGGTGCCGCTGTACAGGCGATGAACGTGCACTTGGGCGTTGAGGAAAGCCTCGGGCTGATCTGAGCACCGCGCATATGACCAGGACCGTCCTGACTCGCCTTTGCCTGATGATCACGCTGGTGGTCTCAGGCTGGCCTGTCATGGCGCAGTCGATCCTGCTCGACCCGGTCAGGGCAACCTACGGCAATCCCTGGGTCACCCCGTTTCCGAAAGGCGCAAGCGCAATCCCCCTCGATGCCAAGGTGCTCGTTACCACGAGCGCTCTGCCGGCCCAGGGGGAGTTCGAGCCGCTTGGCGCGCTCCACGTTGAGTCGCGCTGGCCCGGCGGCACTGGCAAGGCCATAAAACTTCTGGCCGAACAGGCAAAAGGCATGGGCGCCAACGCCATCGTCGAAGCGCGGGTCTGGCAGGCGCTGGCCTTCCCGGCGGTGGTCGCGCCACACGGCAGCGGCATCGCCGTGCGCATCAAGGACGATGATTTGCTGCGTAGCCTGGCCAATTCAACCAGCACGTGGGAATAGTCATGAACGTCGTGATCGGTCACATCACCGTCAAGGATGCCGAAAAATGGGCCAGCTACCGCAGCCAGGTGCCGGCGACATTGGCCCCCTGGCAGGCCGAACTGGTTTTTCGCGGTGAGAAGCTGGCCGTCTTCGGCGGCGAGCATCGCCACAGCGATACGGTCGTCATCCGCTTTCCGAATGCCGAAGCGGCCGACGGCTGGTTCAACTCGGCGGCCTACCAGGCGCTGATCCCGCTGCGCACGGAAGCGGCCGAGGTCGATCTGATCAGTTTCAACGAAGCAGGCGCGTAGCTTCGCTGTAGTCCCGGGCGTATTGCGAACTGGCGAGGTCGAGCACCTGGGCGATCCGTTCGCTGCTCGTCGCGACGTTCTGCACGGCCTTGCCATCGCCGCGATCAGCAACGCGTAGCCGGTTGATGGCGCTCTCGAAAAATATCCATTGATTTTTGGCCAGGCCGATCGCGTCGCGGCTGGCTGCCGAGTTTTCGCGGGCCGTATCGAGTTCGCCGAGGCCGGTCGAAAACTCCTTGCGCGCCTGCTCGATGTCTACCGCCACCCCCTGCGAGAGATTGCCGCCCTGAGCCAGCAGGTAGAGCCGGGCCAGGCGCTGCGACAGCATGTTGAGGCGCGAGGAGAGGTCAATCAGGCGACCGACCGGCGTTTCGCCTTCGGCTTCGATGAGCATGCTCAGCTTGCCGGTATGGATCATCAGTTCGTCGGCCAGTTGATTGATCCGCTCGGTACTGACCGGGCCGGGCGCCAGTTTCAAGGCTGCACGCATTTCCTGCCAGAGCGCATCGCAACGCGTCAGCACCCGCCGCACATTTGGCTTCTTCACAGAAGCATCAAGGCGACCGAATTCGCTATCGATCTCGCTCGCCGAAACCTTGATCTGCTGCATCGCCTGCGCCGCGTTCAAGCCCATGCCGGCCTGCTGGTAGAGTTTGGCCAGGCGTTGCGACTGCATGCGCAGGCGCCCCGCACTGACGATATCGCCGGCAACCAGCCCGGCACCACCCTCCTTTCCGGCCGCCAATGCACCGTGTGACAATGTCAGGAGCGAACAAGCAAGGATCAGGAAAACCACGCGAATAGCGTGGCGAGCGACTTTGAATGGCAGCATCTGGAAACAGTGTTAGGCATGAAAGGGCCGGCATTGGAACACACCAAGGTTTCAGTCCCTTTACAAGCGCGCCGCTTCCCCTATCATTCGCCCCACCATGACTGCCGCCGCCCCCCGCATCCTGAGCATCATCCCGCCGATGACCCAGCTCAACACGCCCTACCCGGCCACCGCCTACCTGACCGGCTTCCTGCGTTCGCGCGGCTTTCATGCCGAGCAGACCGACCTGGCCCTGGCTCTCGTGCTCGAACTGCTCTCGCCGGCCGGCCTGCCGAAAATCAAGGCGGCGGCGGAAGCCATCCCCGGCAAGAAGCGTTCGAATACGATCAAGATTTTCCTCAACGAGTTCGCGCGCTACCAGGCCAGCATTGGCCCTGCCGTCGCCCTGCTCCAGGGCCGCGATGGCTCGATTGCCCACCGCATCTGCACCCGCGCCTTCCTGCCCGAGGGGCCGCGCTTCGCCTCGCTCGACAATTACCTTGATGAAGACGGCGGCGACCCGCTGGCCTGGGCTTTCGGCTCCCTCGGCGTGCAGGACCGGGCGCGGCATCTGGCGACGCTCTACCTCAACGACCTCGCCGACGTGCTGCGCGAAGGCGTCGACACCCGTTTCGAGTTCGTCCGCTACGCCGAATCGCTGGCCCAGAGCCAAGCCAGCTTCAATCCGCTGGCCACGGCGCTGGCCGCACCGCCCACATTGGTCGATACGACACTTCAAAATTTGGCAAAAATTCCGGTTGACCGTAGCAATCCGGACATCGTGCTCATTTCCGTGCCCTTCCCCGGTTCGGTCTACGCCGCCTTCCGCATCGCCCAGACGATCAAGGCTTACCGGCCCAACATCATCACCGTGCTCGGCGGCGGCTACGTCAATACCGAGTTGCGCGAACTGGCCGAACCGCGCGTCTTCGATTATTTCGACTACGTCACGCTCGACGACGGCGAAAAGCCGCTGCTCGCGCTATTCGAGCACCTTGCCGGCGAGCGCCCGCGCCTCAACCTCGTTCGCACCTTCGCGCGCGTCGATGGTCAGGTCCGCTACTTCAACAGCCAGGAGCCGGACATCCCCTTCGAGGAAGTCGGCACGCCGACCTGGGACGGCCTGCCGCTCGACCGCTACCTGTCGCTGCTCGATATGCTCAATCCCATGCATCGACTGTGGTCCGACGGGCACTGGAACAAGCTGACCGTCGCCCACGGCTGCTACTGGAAGAAATGCAGTTTCTGCGACGTCAGCCTCGACTACATCGGCCGCTACGACGCCGCCAGTGCCAAAGTTCTGGTCGACCGCATCGAGCAGATCATCGCCGAAACCGGCCACACCGGCTTTCATCTGGTCGACGAAGCTGCCCCGCCGAAAGCCCTGCGAGCCCTGGCCGAGGAGTTGCAGCGGCGCAACCTGGCCATTTCGTGGTGGGGCAACATCCGCTTCGAAAAATCCTTCACGCCCGAGCTCTGCCTGCAACTCGCCGACAGCGGCTGCATCGCCATTTCCGGCGGGCTGGAAGTCGCTTCCGACCGCCTGCTCGAACTCATGAAAAAGGGCGTCTCGGTCGACCAGGTCGCCCGCGTCACGCGCGCCTTCACCGACGCCGGCGTGCTCGTCCATGCCTACCTAATGTACGGCTTCCCGACGCAAACGGTACAGGACACGGTCGATGCCCTCGAATACGTCCGCCAGTTGTTCGCCGAAGGCTGCATCCAGTCCGGCTTCTTCCACCGTTTTACCTGCACCGTGCATTCGCCCGTCGGCCTCAACCCGGCCGAATACGGCATCAAGCTGCAACCCTTGCCACCCGGCAAGTTCGGCAAAAACGACGTGCATTTCATCGACCCCACCGGCGTCGACCACAACAGCCTCGGCAAGGCGCTGAACAAGGCGCTGTACAACTACATGCACGGCATGTGTCTGGACCAGGACGTGCGTAGCTGGTTCAGTGAACAAGTGCCGAAATCGCGCGTCTCCCGGAACTTTATCGCCCGGGCTTTGCAGACGCCCCGTTAAGCGCCTTCAAAGCGCTTGATGCATCCGGTTTTTACCGTTTTTTTATACTCCCACCCCCAGCTTTTTCGAAAACTTTAATAGCGCTTTTCCTAGTATGACCCTGTCGCAATACCAACATGGGGAGTACTTATGGATCTCGTCTATCTCGCCGGCATCGGGCTGTTCTTTGCCGTGATGCTCGGTCTCGCGGCCGGCTGTGCCCGGCTCGGCGGTGCCAAATGACCTGGCTTTTCATTCTTAGCGGCGGCGTTGCCGTTGGCCTGCTGGTCTATCTGATCGCTGCCCTGATCAACCCGGAGAACTTCTCATGAGCAATCATGCCTGGATACTTCTCGGACTTTTTCTGGTCGTCCTGTTGCTGACCGTCAAACCCATGGGGACTTACATCGCCAATGTGATGGAAGGTCGCTTCCGGCTGGCCGGGAAAATCGAAAGCCCGATCTATCGCCTGTGCGGCATCCGCCAAGACGAGGAAATGGGCTGGCTGAAATACGCCTTCGCCATCCTGTTGTTCAATGCGCTCGGCGTCTTTGTGGTGTACGGCCTGCAGCGCCTGCAAGGCGACCTGCCGCTCAATCCGCAGTCATTGGCCAATATCAGCCCGGATTCCGCCTTCAACACGGCCCTAAGTTTCGTCACCAATACCAACTGGCAGGGCTATGGCGGCGAATCGACCATGAGCTACCTGACCCAGATGCTGGCGCTGGCCGTGCAGAACTTCCTGTCGGCCGCCACCGGCATTGTCGTCGTCATCGCCCTGATCCGCGGTTTTGCCCGGCACAGCGCCAAGACGGTCGGCAACGCCTGGGTCGATTTGACCCGCATCACGCTGCATGTGTTGCTGCCGATTTCAGTCGTTTATGCGGTCTTCCTGACCAGCCAGGGCGTCATCCAGAATTTCGACGCCTACAAGGAAGTAACGACGCTGGAAGTGACCCGCTTCGAGACGCCCAAGCTCGACGCTGCCGGCCAGCCGCTCAAGGATGACCAGGGTGCCGTCATCACCGAGCCGGCCCAGATGCAAAGCCAGACCCTGGCCATGGGCCCGGTTGCCTCGCAGGAAGCGATCAAGATGCTGGGCACCAACGGCGGCGGTTTCATGAACGCCAACTCGGCGCATCCCTTTGAAAATCCGACGCCGCTGAGCAACTTCATCCAGATGCTGTCGATCTTCCTGATCCCGGCCGCGCTGTGCTTCACCTTCGGCCGCATGGTCGGTGACACCCGCCAGGGCTGGGCCGTGCTCGCCGCGATGACCCTGATGTTCGTCGCCCTGGCCTATGCTGCCATGCACTTCGAACAGCAGGCCAATCCGCTGCTGACCCAGCTGGGCGTCGATGCGTACACCGGCAACATGGAAGGCAAGGAAACCCGCTTCGGCATCGCCGAATCCGGCCTGTTCGCCACCATCACGACGCTGGCTTCCTGTGGTGCGGTCAATTCGATGCACGACTCGTTCACGCCGCTCGGCGGGCTGGTTCCGCTGATCGACATGCAACTCGGCGAAGTCGTGTTCGGCGGCGTTGGCACTGGCCTCTACGGCATGCTCGTCTTTGCCATCATGGCCGTCTTCATCGCCGGCCTGATGATCGGTCGCACGCCTGAATACCTGGGCAAGAAGATCGAGGCCTTCGAAATGAAGATGGTGTCCATCGCCATCCTGGTCACGCCGCTGCTCGTGCTGGTTGGCACCGCCATCGCGGTAATGCTCGCCGACGGCCGGGCCGGCATCGCCAATCCGGGAGCCCACGGCTTCTCGGAAATCCTCTATGCCTTCACTTCGGCCGCCAACAACAACGGCAGCGCCTTCGCCGGCCTGTCCGCCAACACGCCGTTCTATAACGTGATGCTGGGCATTGCCATGTGGTTCGGCCGCTTCGGCGTGATCGTGCCGGTGCTCGCCATCGCCGGTTCGCTGGCTGCCAAGAAACGTATCGCCGTCGGCGCCGGCACGCTGCCGACACATGGCCCGCTGTTCGTCACGCTGCTGATCGGCACGGTATTGCTGGTCGGCCTCCTGAATTACGTCCCGGCGCTGGCCCTTGGCCCCGTCATCGAGCACCTCGTGCTCTCGGCCGCTCACTAAGCGCTTGGGGAGAAAAACATGACACGCAAAACCTTTACCCTGTTCGATCCGGCGCTGGCCGTTCCGGCCATCGCCGACGCCTTCCGCAAGCTCAATCCGGCCGTGCAATGGCGCAATCCGGTGATGTTCGTCGTCTACGTCGGCAGCATCCTGACCACCATCCTCTGGCTGCAAGCCCTTGGCGGCCAGGGCGAAGCACCGGCCGGATTCATCCTGATGATCACCATCTGGTTGTGGTTCACGGTGCTCTTCGCCAATTTTGCCGAAGCGCTGGCCGAAGGGCGCAGCAAGGCGCAGGCCGCATCGCTGCGCGGCCTGAAGAAGGAAACCTGGGCCAAGAAGCTGCTTGAGCCGAAGCATGATGCAAAGTGGGTGATGACCCCGGCGAGTGAGCTGCGGAAGGATCACGTTGTTCTGATCCAGGCTCATGAAACCATCCCTGCCGACGGCGAAGTCATCGAAGGTGTCGCCTCGGTAGACGAATCCGCCATCACCGGCGAATCGGCACCGGTCATCCGCGAATCGGGCGGCGACTTCTCGGCGGTTACCGGCGGCACCCGCGTGCTGTCCGACTGGATTGTCGTCCGGGTCACGGTCAATCCCGGCGAAACCTTCGTCGACCGCATGATCGCCATGGTCGAGAACGCCAAGCGTCAGAAGACGCCGAACGAAATCGCCCTGACCATCCTATTGGTCGCGCTGACCATCGTCTTCCTCGGCGTTGTCGTCACCCTGCTGCCCTTCTCGATGTTCAGCGTCGACGTGGCCGGGTCCGGCACGCCGATCACTATCACTGTGCTCATCGCGCTGCTTGTCTGCCTGATCCCGACCACCATTGCCGGGCTGCTATCGGCCATCGGCGTCGCCGGCATGAGCCGCATGATGCAGGCCAACGTCATCGCCACCTCTGGTCGTGCCGTCGAAGCGGCGGGCGACGTCGATGTGCTGCTCATGGACAAGACCGGCACGATCACGCTCGGCAATCGCCAGGCCTCGGCTTTCCTGCCAGCCGATGACGTCAGCGAAGCCGAACTGGCCGATGCCGCCCAGCTCGCTTCGCTGGCTGACGAAACACCGGAAGGCCGCAGCGTCGTGGTACTGGCCAAACAGCGTTACCAGATTCGCGAGCGCGACATTCACGCCCTCGATGCCCACTTTGTGCACTTCTCGGCCCATACCCGCATGAGCGGCGTGGACATGGCCGGTCGCCAGGTGCGCAAGGGCGCCGCCGATGCCATCAGGAAGCATGTCGAAACCCTCGGCGGCAAATTCCCGCCTTCCGTACTGGGCTACGTCGAAGAAGTCGCCCGCCGCGGCAGCACACCGCTGGTCGTCGCCGACGGCACCCGCGTCATGGGTGTCATCGAACTCAAGGACATCGTCAAGGGCGGCATCAAGGAACGTTTCGCCGAACTGCGCAAGATGGGTATCAAGACCGTCATGGTGACTGGTGACAACCGCATCACGGCAGCCGCCATCGCCGCCGAAGCCGGGGTCGACGACTTCCTGCCGGAAGCGACGCCGGAAGCCAAGCTGGCACTGATTCGCGAGTATCAGTCCGAAGGCCGGCTGGTCGCCATGACCGGCGACGGCACCAACGACGCCCCGGCCCTGGCCCAGGCCGATGTCGCGGTGGCCATGAACACCGGTACGCAAGCGGCCAAGGAAGCCGGCAACATGGTCGACCTCGATTCCAATCCGACCAAGCTGATCGAGGTCGTCGAAACCGGCAAGCAGATGCTGATGACGCGCGGTTCGCTGACGACGTTTTCCATCGCCAACGACATCGCCAAGTATTTCGCGATCATCCCGGCGGCCTTCGTGAGCACCTATCCGCAGCTCGCCGCGCTCAACATCATGGGCCTGGCCAGCCCGGCCTCGGCCATCCTGTCGGCGGTGATCTTCAATGCCCTGATCATCGTCTTCCTGATCCCGCTGGCCCTCAAAGGCGTCAAGTACCGCCCGCTCGGCGCCGCGACCCTGCTGCGCCAGAACCTGGCGATCTACGGCCTGGGCGGCGTCATCGTTCCCTTTATCGGCATCAAGCTGATCGACCTGGCGATTGCCGCCGTCGGCCTGGCCTGAGGAGAAAACTCATGAAAACCCTGTTACGTCCCGCCGTCACCCTCTTCGTCCTGCTCACCGCCGTCACCGGCGTCGTCTATCCGCTCGCTGTGACCGGCATCGCCAAGGCCGCCTTCCCCGAGGCCGCCAATGGCAGCCTGATCGTCAAGGATGGCAAGGCGGTCGGCTCCCGTCTGATCGGCCAGAACTTCAGCGATCCCAAGTATTTCTGGGGCCGCCCCTCGGCCACCGGGCCGATGCCGTACAACGCCAGCGCTTCCGGCGGCTCCAACCAGGGGCCACTCAATCCGGCGCTGGTCGATGCGGTCAAGGGACGGATCGACGCCCTGAAGGCGGTCGATCCCGACAACCAGCTGCCGATCCCGGCCGATCTGGTCAATGCCTCGGCCAGCGGTCTCGATCCGCACATCAGCCCGGCTGCCGCCGATTATCAGATCGAACGCGTTGCCCGGGTACGCAAGCTTCCGCTGGAAGCTGTCAGGACGCTGGTCGACCAGAACACCGAGGGCCGCCAATGGGGCGTCTTCGGCGAACCGCGGGTCAATGTCCTGAAACTCAATATTGGGCTTGATAATCTTGGTTAGAAGCAAGATCAAGAACAGTCCTCGGCTAGCCTATGAGCGTGCGTTCTCGCCGAGATCGCCAAAAACGCGCAGGATGGAGGCTAACGAAAATTTGAGGGGTAAATTATGCTGATCAATTGTGTCGCCTACGAAAACGGCTCGCGCCTGGCCGACATGGCTGTCGAGGAAATCAGCGACTATCTGGCCAAACCGGATTGCTTCGTCTGGGTTGCGCTGCGCGATGCGACAGCGCAGGAACTGGATCAGATGCAGGAGGAGTTTGCCCTGCACGAACTGGCCGTCGAGGATGCCCGGCATGGTCACCAGCGGCCGAAGATCGAGGAGTATGGCGATTCGGTGTTCGCCGTCATGCACCTGCTGGAAGAGAACAATGGCGAGTTCAATATCGGCGAGGTCAATGTCTTCGTCGGCCGGAACTACGTTCTGTCGGTCAGAAACCATAGCCAGCAGGGTTTTCTCGGGGTGCGCGAACGCTGCGAGCGGGAGCCGCATCTCCTCAGTCATGGGGCGGGCTTCGTCCTGTATGCCCTGATGGATGCGGTCGTCGATCGCTACTTTCCGATCATGGACAGGCTGGAGTCCGAACTCGAGGAAATCGAGGAGCAGATTTTTGCCAAGGGCGCCGCCCGCAGCAATATCGAACGGCTCTATGACCTGAAACGCAAGATCACCCTCCTCAAGCATGCCGTCGCGCCGACGATGGAGGCCGCCGCCAAGCTTTCGGGCAGCCGTGGGCCGGAGGTGTGCGCCAACAGCCGCGACTACTTCCGCGACGTCTACGATCACCTCGCCCGGATCAACGCCTCGCTCGACAATATCAGGGACACCATCGGCACTGCCATCCAGGTCAACCTGTCGATGGTGACCATCGAAGAGAGCGAAGTGAACAAAAAACTGGCAGCTTGGGCGGGTATCTTTGCTGTCGCCACCGCATTTGCCGGCATCTGGGGAATGAACTTCAAGGCCATGCCCGAATTGCAATGGGAGTACGGTTACCCTTTGGCGCTGCTGGCTATCAGTGCCTCCTGCACGGCGCTCTACGCCAATTTCAGGCGTGTCGGATGGCTTTGACTGGATAAATACGAATGGCTGACCAACGTCCCGATCCCGACCAACTGCTGAATCGCCTCAATGAGGCGGAGGCGAAGGCCAAACGCGGCAAGCTAAAGATCTTTTTTGGCGCCTCGGCCGGCGTGGGCAAGACCTACGCCATGCTCGGCGCGGCCCGGCAGCAATTGCTGCAAGGCGTGGATGTGATCATCGGCATCGTCGAAACCCATGGCCGGATGGAAACGGAGGTCATGGCCGATGGTCTGGAGTATCTGCCTTTGCGGGATATTCCCTACCGTGATCGCATCCTCAAGGAATTCGACCTCGACACGGCGCTGATTCGCAAGCCGGCGCTCATCCTGATGGACGAGCTGGCCCATTCCAACGTCGCCGGTTCGCGCCACGCCAAGCGCTGGCAGGACATCGACGAATTGCTGGCGGCCGGCATCGACGTCTATTCGACCGTCAATGTCCAGCATCTGGAAAGCCTCAACGATGTGGTCAGCGGCATCACCGGCATTCGCGTCTGGGAAACCGTGCCGGACAAAGTCTTCGATGCGGCCGACGAAGTCGTGCTCGTCGACCTGCCGCCCGATGAGCTCCTGCAGCGCCTGAAGTCGGGCAAGGTCTATCTGGCCAATCAGGCCGAGCGGGCCATCCGGAACTTTTTCCGCAAGGGCAACCTGATCGCCCTGCGCGAACTGGCGCTGCGCCGCACGGCTGACCGGGTTGACGACCAGATGTTGCAGTATCGGCGTGACCAGTCGGTATCGCCCGTCTGGCAAACCAGGGATTCCTTGCTTGCCTGCATCGGAACCAGTGCATCTGCGGAAAAAGTTGTCCGTACCACAGCCCGCGTGGCCAGCCGGCTGGAAGCGCCGTGGCACGCCATCTACATTGAAACCCCGGCCCTGCAGCGCCTGTCGGAAGCGAACCGCCACCGCATCCTGCGCAACCTCAAGCTGGCTGAAGAAATGGGCGCCCAGACGGCGACGCTGTCGGGAAACATTGCGGAAGAAGTCGCCGTCAAATACGCCCGCGACCACAACCTGTCGAAAATCTTTGTCGGCCGGGATCACCCGCGTCCATGGCACCCCTGGTACCGCTCTTTCGCCGACCGTGTCGGCCAGCGCGCCCCCGACCTCGACGTCCTGCAGGTGGCGCGCACCGACGTCGACCGGGAAACGGCCAGATTGGACGAGGAGAGCGTGGTCGACGGCATCGCCCAGCAATGGCCGGCCTACGCCAAGGCCGCCGCCGGTTGCGCCCTGGCCGGGTTTGGCGCCGCCCTGATCTTCCCGATTGTCGATCTGCCCAACATCGTCATGGTCTTTCTGCTCGCGGTAGTGCTGGTCAGCGTGCGCTATGGTCGTGGCCCGGGCGTTCTGGCTTCCTTCCTGGCAGTCGCCATTTTTGACTTTTTCTTCGTGCCGCCGCGCTTCACCTTCGCGGTAAACGACGTGCAATATCTGATGACTTTTGCCGTCATGCTCGCGGTTGGCCTGATTACCGGCCAGCTGACGGCTGGCTCGAAATACCAGGCCAAGGTGGCGATGCGCCGCGAGCAGCGTGTTCGCTCGCTTTATGAAATGTCGCGCGATCTTTCGGCAGCGCTGATGCCCGAGCAGATCGCCGAAATCGGCGAACGTTTCATCGTTGCCGAGCTGGGCGCCAAAGCGGCATTTTTGCTGACCGATGACAACGACCGACTGCAACCGGCCCTGCCTTCAGCCAACGGCCTGCCTGCCGTCGACATGGGCATTGCCCAGTGGGCCTTCGATCATGCCGAGCCAGCCGGCCAGGGTACCAATACGCTGGCCGCCAGCCCCATCCTGTATTTGCCGCTCAAGGCGCCAATGCGTTTGCGCGGCGTGCTGGCGCTCGAAGTACGCCATACGGATCGCCTGCTGGTCCCGGAACAGCGGCGACTGCTTGACACCTTCGCCTCGCTGATCGCCATTGCGCTCGAGCGCGTGCACTACGTCGAGGTGGCCCAGAACACGACCGTGCAGATGGAATCCGAGCGTCTGCGCAACTCGGTCCTGTCGGCCATTTCGCATGATTTGCGGACGCCGATGAGCGTGCTGGTCGGCCTCGCCGATTCGATGTTCCTGACCCGGCCGCCACCGACCGGCCCGCAGGCCGAGATTGCCCGCTCCCTGAAGGAAGAGGCGCTACGCATCAGTGGCCAGGTGAACAACCTGCTGGACATGGCCAAGCTGCAGTCCGGCCGGGTGGAGTTGAACCGGCAATGGCAGCCGCTCGAAGAGGTGGTCGTCAGCGCCTTGAAAACCCTCGAGCGCGCCTTTGCCGAGCACCAGATCAAGGTCCTGCTCGATGAAAACCTGCCGCTGGTCAATATCGACTCCGTGCTCATGGAGCGGGTCATCTACAACCTGCTGGAAAACACCGTGAAGTACACCCCGGCCGGCAGCCTGGTTGAAGTAGGCGCCAAGGTCGGGGAGCGCATGATCGAGGTCTGGGTCGACGACAATGGCCCCGGACTGCCGGCAGGCAAAGAGGAAGTCATTTTCAAGAAATTCGAGCGCGGCCAGCCGGAAGGCACCACCCGCGGCGTCGGGCTGGGGCTGGCCATTTGCCGGGCCATCGTCGAAGCACATGGCGGGGAAATCCATGCCAAAAACCGGCCGCAAGGGGGGGCGCGTTTCATGTTCACGCTGCCCAGGGGTAACCCGCCAGCGCTCGATGTCGAGGAAGATCCCGAGGAAGTTCTCGAGAAAAAGGAGAGCTGCTGAATGTCTACCGCCGCACCGACCGTGATCGTCGTCGAGGATGAAGCAAAGATTCGCCGCTTCATCAAACTGGCGCTGGAGGCCGAGCAGCTGGAGGTCTTCGAGGCTGACACAGTCGCGCGGGGCCTGATCGAAGTCGGCACCCGGCAGCCCGATCTCGTCGTGCTCGATCTCGGCCTGCCCGATGGCGACGGCATCGACCTGATCCGCGATTTGCGGACCTGGTCGGAAATTCCCATCATCGTCCTCTCGGCCCGCACGGCCGAAGCCGACAAGGTGGCGGCGCTCGATGCCGGCGCCGATGATTACCTGATCAAGCCATTTGGTGCCGCCGAACTGCTGGCCCGGGTCCGTGCCCACCTGAGACGACGTTTCCGGGCCGGAACGACGGGCCTGTCGGTGTTCGAATTCGGCAATGTTCGCGTCGATCTGGGCAAGCGCATCGTCGAAAAGGATGGGCAGCAGATTCACCTGACGCCGATCGAGTTCCGGCTGCTCGCCTACCTGATCGCCAACCCCGATTCCGTCCTGACCCATCGCCAGCTCTTGAAGGCGGTCTGGGGGCCAAACCATATCGAGGACAGCCACTACGTTCGTGTTTACATGGGGCATGTCCGGAAAAAAATCGAGGACGATCCGACGCGACCCAAGTTCATCCTGACCGAATCCGGTGTCGGCTACCGGTTTGTCAGCTGAGCTGGTTTTCGGTGCTTGCTCAGCGCGGCATTAACGCGCCGAGCTGCGAAACGATTTCGGAAAACAGCGGACGAGCCGAGACGTTTTCCTGCGCGCAGTCGGCTTGCAGGGATTTCAATTTTTGAGCTTTTTTCCGGTTGACCGTGGAATCGGCGCTCTGCCCGCAAAGTTCGAGCAATTCTTCGAGCAAACACGCAAACGCCCGCACCTCGATGCGCTGCAGTGCCTTGGCGACGAGCGGATCATCGGACGGGACGAACGAGGCCGCGCCGAAGTCGCCGAGCAGGGCCTGTCCATCGGCACCATGCAGGATATTGTGGCCGTAGAGATCGCCATGCGTGATGCCCTGGGCGTGCAGATGTTCGGCCGCCGAGGCGATGCCGAGGGCGAGGCGAATGGCGGCGTCGAGGTCGAAACTGGACTCGGCCGGATAAACGTCGCGCGTGCAGGATTCCAGACTGGGTGGCCCGGCCAGGTTGCGGAAGTCGCTGTCGATGAGCGCCATGACCAGCCCGTGCGCTTCCTCCGGGTGCGCCGCCAGCTTGCCGAGGACCGGAATCAGATTGGGATGCGCACCGGCTGTCATGCAGGCGTTCATCTCGTTGAGCGGCAAACCATCGCTCGTCATCGCGCCCTTGAACAGCTTGAGCGCCACCGGCTGCGCGCCACCGGCCGAGCGCCATTCGGCATGATGGATGACGCCGGAAGCGCCCTCACCCAGTTGATGGCTGACCTGCAGATCATCCCAATGAATGGGTGAAACGCCGCTCTGAACCGGCACCTCCTGGCATAACGGATTGCCGGCATAGGCCAGCCAGGAAAGCCGCGGCAAGGACAGCAGCCAGTCGGGCAAAGCTGACAGGCGATTGGCCGCTATGCGCACCAGTTCCAGGCGAGTGCAATTGGCCATCTCGGCCGGCAGCGACTGCAACTGATTGCCGGCCAGCATGAGCTTCTGCAAACGCGAGCAGCGGCCGATTTCCGGCGGCAGTTCGGCAATCCGGTTATCGGTCAAAATCAGCCAGCGCAGTTTAGGCGGCATGGCCGCAGCCGGCACCTGCTCAATCCGGTTGGCCTTGAAGCCGATCATTTCCAGCGCGGTGCATTGCCCGAGCACTGCCGGCAATTCGGTGAACCGGTTGTCCGAACAAAACAGGATGCGCAACTTGTGCAGCCGGGGTAGATCGTCGGGCAGCGTAGCCAGCGCATTCCCCGACAAATCAAGAATCTCCAGCGTCTCCGCCAGATCAAAAATCTCGCGCGGAAACTCGCTCAGGTCACAGGCCAGCTTCAGGCGCCGACTCCCGGCCAGCTTGCCGGTGCGCAGGTCTTCGAGGGTGTTCATGGGCATTCGCGGGATTCCGCCGGGCGGCCGTGATAAGGTGCGGCAGGATAACAAAAGATGGTGAAAAATGACTTGGGAGAAGCCTGCCAGCCCGTCGATGACCGAACGGGGCATGCGCATCGCGCTGATATTTGCGCTGGCCGCCGAGCGCCTGACAGCATTCTACGAATACGGCCAGTGGCTAACCGAAGCCCAGGGCGCCAGCCTGGCCGCCGACTGGCTGTCGCGCTCGAAAAACAAGATGCCGCTCAACGAACGCCGGCAACTCTCCGCCCTCAGCGACCAACTCGCCCGCCAGATTCAGGGCAGCCTGTCGCGCGAAGCCGGCATGTACACGGCCCATGAAATGATGGAATCGCTCGACCCGAACCATCACTCCGAAATCGCCGAATCGCTGATGGTGGAATGCGAACGGCTGCTTGACGAGAGCCTCGCCGGCTGAACCGCCAAAGAAAAAGGCTCGCCAGAAGCGAGCCTTCGAACTGAAACCGGGCAGGAAAATTACAGCAGTTCAGCCGGAATATTGCCGCCGTTTTCAGCCAGTTTCTGCAGCACCGTCTTGTGCAGCCACATGTTCATCTGCGCCGAATCGCCCATCTTGTCGGCCGGACAGCCGAGTTCGGTGGCCAGTTCCTTGCGCACCGCCAGGCTGCTGTCCAGACCGAGCAACTTGAGCAGATCGACGATGGACACCTTCCAGTTGAGTTTTTCCGGATTGGCCTTGGCCAGCGCTTCCAGCTTGGCCACGACATCGACGGCGCTGATGGCCACCGGCGCTGCGGCTACAGGTGCCTCGACGGCGGCCGGAGCGGCCTCGGCGACCACTTCCGTCTTGTCATCGCCAAAACCCAGTTTGGCCAGAATGTTGCTGAAAATTCCCATGCTATTTCTCCTGTGCGACCGATTGAACAAATGCTGCCCGTAAAAACCCGGGCACCAAGTTCATGTTAGATGCATTCGACGACAGGTTGGGTGAATTTATATGAAGAGGTTTTTACAATTCCCAACCTTTCGGCAATGAGCCTCCATGGCCAGGCCAAATTTCATTTTTGGCCGTTATTTCCGGTTGACCGTGGGAGTCACGCCCAACCGGCTTCAACCTGCCGTCAGACCACTTTCATCGCCGCCAGCGTCGCCACGTCGACGATTTCGCCAATCCTGTCACCCAGCCCGGCGAGCACGGCGGCGTGTACCGTCGCCGCCGGAATAGTCTGGCCATCCGGCCCCGGCAGGTCGCGCGTCGTGCTGGCGTCGGCCACGACGCCGACCCGGTAGCCGCGGTGAAAGGCGTCGCGGGCGGTGGAATCGACGCAGTTGTGGGTCATGTAACCGGCGATGATCAGCGTTTCGACGCCGCGCGTTTGCAATTCGTCGAGCAGGCCGGTGCCGGTGAAAGCCGATGGCAGATGTTTGTGGATGACGACTTCGCCCTCGCCCGGCGCCAGGCCGGCAATGGGCGCGGCGCCTTCAGAATCCGGGGCGAAGATTGGGGCAGTGGCCGGCGCGCGGTGCAGGACGTGGATGACGGCGATGCCAGCCTGGTCGGCCCAGGCGCGCAGCTTACGGGCGGCGTTGCTGGCGGCTGGCTCGTCAGGCAGCGCCAGCGGGCCGCTGCGGTATTCGTTCTGGTAGTCGATGAAGACGACGACGGTTTTGGCAGCCTCCAGCGTGGCACCGGCGTGCAGGCTGACCGGGACGCCGGCGATCTGGCGCAGGGTACGGGCGTTCATGCGGCCACTCCAATCAGTTTCCCGGCTTTGCGCGCCGCCTGCGTTTCCCCATCGTAGCCCCAGCTTTCGGCCGGCAGCTCGTGCAGGGCAACGTAGATCGGCGCGGCGCTGGGGCCGATTGCCACGGTCAACAGGGATTTTGCGGCAAAAATGAAATCGGCCTTTTCGGCCGCGCTGTTGGTGCCGGCGGTAATCATCGCCTGCAGGCTGGCCGCGGCGGCGACGGCCTCTCCGTTGGCCGAAAACACACCTTCGGGCAACTGCGTGACGCTGACCACGGTGAGCGCCGCTTCCTTGCGCAGGATGCTTTGCATGAGGCGCGTCGTTTCCTGCTGCAAGTGCTGAACGGTGCTCGGCGCGAGGCTGGCGCCGGCCAGGGTGATGTTGATCAGGGGCATGGCTTTCTCCGGTTGAAGTGACGCCTGCATCATTTCACCGGGCGTTTATCGATACAATCCATCATCGACATAACAGTTTGTTGCCCAATGGAAACAATCAACCAGCTCGATCATTTATCCGACCTCGCCGTTTTCGTCCGGGTCGTCGATACGCAAGGCTTTTCATCGGCGGCGCGGGCCATGGGCCTGACCAAATCGGCCGTCAGCAAGCGCATCAACCGCCTGGAAAAGCAGCTCGGCCTGCGCCTCTTGCAGCGCACGACGCGCGCCATGTCGCTGACCGAAGCCGGCCGCGTGCTATATGAGCGTGCGGCACAGGGCGTCGCGTTGCTCGACGAAAGCGCCCGCCTGGCCGCCGGTCTCGTCGAGGCGCCGCGCGGCATTCTGCGCGTTACCGCCTCAGTCACTTTCGGCAAGCTCTGCCTGGCGCCGCTGATTCCCGAGTTCCTCGCCCGCTATCCGGAAATCGAACTGCAATTGACCCTGCTCGACCGCTTCGTCGATCTTGTCGAGGAAGGCTACGACGTCGCCCTGCGCCTGACCCGCACACCGCCCGATCAGGTTATCGCCAAGGCATTGATGCCGGTGCGCTACCGGCTGTGCTCCACGGCCAACGCGATAAAAGGGCAAAAAATCGAAACGCCGGCCGACCTCGCCGGCCACAATTGCCTGCATTACGGCCTGCGCGAACTGGGCAGCGAATGGCGTTTCCAGCGCGCTGGCGAAGAGGCACGGGTCCGCGTGACGAGCAACGTCGTGGTAAATAACAGCGAGGTCGTGCGCGACCTGCTGCTTGCCGACATGGGCATCGGGCTGGTCTGGAACTACGCCGTCGACCGCGAAATCGCCGATGGCCGGCTGATTCCGCTACTGCCCGAGTGGACGCCGGTCGGCCCCTTCGGCCAGACGGCCTGGGCGATCTGGCTGCCGCAAACCCACCTGCCGCCGAAGATTCGCGTCTTTGTCGATTTCCTTGCCGAGCGTTTGGGCGAAACGCCGGCCTAAGCACCCCACTTCGCGCCCAGTGCAGCGAATGCCACGGTCAACCGGAAATTTCGGCAAAAACTGAAATTTGCGCGCATGAAAAAGGCGCCGACTTAGCGGCGCCATTTTTCCATTGCGCTTCGTCGCGCTGAAACCCGGATTAATTCACCTTGAGCGTACCGCCTCGACCCAGCCCGCCCTTGACGTCCTGTGCCTTGTAGTTGCGTAGCGAGATGACCATGCTGTTGTAGGCATCGACGAAGGCGGCGACGGTCGCCTTGCCTTCCGGCGTCTGCGAGAAGCCCCCCAGACCGCCGGCCGCTCCGCCACCGAAGGCGCCGAGCACGGCACCGAAGTTGGTCGCCGTCGAATTGCCTTCGGAAATAGCAATCTGCACCGACGAGCGAATATCGAACAGCGACAGGGTGACGACCGAAACCCTGCTTTCCATGCCGGCGCCAATCACCTGGCCGCCACGACCGCCGAGCAGCGCACCGCCAACGGCACCAGCCAGACGGCCTGTCGGCGACTGGTCCACGACGATCGACGGTTCCATGAAATAGTCGGCCGCAACGCGCTGGCCTTTCTGCTGCTTCGACCCGGCCCGGTACTCACCGGAGTTGCGCTGCTTGCTGGTAATCGCCGACATCTTGTTGTCCAGGCGCTCATTGCCGATCGAGGTGATGATGAAGCAGTTGGACTGCTGCACGGCCAAGCGGATCAGCGGCTCGATGGTGGTGACCTTGGTCGCCCGGCCGAAGGCACCGTACCAGTCCTTGTTGCGACCGTCATCGACGGCCAGCGTGCCGAGCGGCGCCGGGCAACGTTCCAGGCTCGGATTGGCGCCGACGCTGGTGCCGCCCGCCGCCGCACCGGTCGCCGCCGTTGGCGCATTGCCGGTCTGGACGACACCGCCGCAGCCGGCCAGCAGCAGGGCAGCAGCCGCACTTAGAAAAAGGGGAATATTCTTGGTATTCATGGCTATCAGCTTTCAGTAAGTGTCATCAAAACGGTTCAATAATCGTCACGGTAATACCAGCCGCTGTTGTTCCAGTACCAGCGATAGGTGTAGCGGCTATGCCAGTATTCGTGCCAATACACGCGCTGAGAATCCACCCAGCGGCGATAGGCAACTTCGTTCTTTTTGGCTGTGCTGGCCTGGGCAAGCAGCTTTTTGGCCTCCTTGTCGCCCCGTCCGGCAGCGATCGACAACCATTTCTCGGCCTCGGCCGGGTCGGAACCCATTTCCTCCAGCCCCATCAGATAAAGCTTGCCGACCGCCGTCTGCGCCTTGAGATCGCCCCGCTCGGCCGCATCGCGCATCGATTGCAGCGCCTGGTAGCTGTCTTGGCGCACGCCATCGCCGCGGAAATAACGCAAACCGAGGTCGTAGGCAGCGCGTGGATCTTTTTCGGCTTTCGCCTTCAGCGCGGCCAGCCGACGCTCGGCCTCGGGATCTCCGCCGGCGTTGGGGTCGAAAGTGGTGGTGCTGCGCGGACGATCCGAACAGCCGGTATCGTCGCAAATACGGATGGTTCGTTCAGGCTCAGCTTGCGCAAATACGGACGCACAAAGGAAGGAAAAAAGGAGAATCAGCCGCATGGGACAACTCCAAAAACGGCAGGGCGCCGCCCAAACCGTAAAATATAAACGTGATACGTTGTTTTTATCTTCAGTTACTTAGACAAAAGTCATATTCACATCGATTATCCCCAATAGATACGAACAGGGCAAGCAATACAACCGCCATGCCGGGCCGCCGATCCTCATCTGCCATGGCTCAACGGAGTACAGACCGCATGACCGATACAGCATCTGCCGCTCTTTCGGTTACCATCCGCACGCACCTTGTTTAGACCGCGCCGTAAAGACAGAATTCCATGACCGACCAGTTGAAACTTTTCGACCCGAACGCCCCGCTTCCTGCCGCCGAGACAGAACTCGCAGCGAGTCCGGAACCACTTCCAGCTGCCGAAAACGCAGCGGAAACCGCCCTGCCAGTCATGAACGAATCCCCTGCCGGCGAAGCGGGCGACATCGATCCGCCTGATTTGCCGCCCTCAGCCAGCGGCCCGGCCAGCGACATTCCCTCGCCGGCCGACTACGCCGCCCGCCGTTATCTCGAATACGCCATGAGCGTCGTCACCGGCCGCGCCCTGCCCTCGGCCGCCGACGGCCAGAAGCCGGTGCAGCGCCGCATTCTCTACGCCATGCACCGGATGGGCCTGTACAAGAGCCCGCGCCATGTCAAATCGGCCCGCGTCGTCGGTGACGTGATCGGTAAATACCACCCGCACGGCGACTCCTCGGTCTACGACGCGATGGTCCGCATGGCCCAGGACTGGAGCCTGCGTTACCCGATCGTCGATGGTCAGGGCAATTTCGGCTCGCGCGACGGCGACAACGCCGCCGCCATGCGCTACACCGAAGCGCGCCTGACGCCGATTGCCGAACTGTTGCTGGCCGAACTGGACGAAGGCACGGTCGACTGGAAGCCGAACTACGACGGCGCCAACGATGAACCGGCCCTGCTCCCGGCGCGCCTGCCCTTCTGCCTGCTCAACGGTGCCTCCGGCATCGCGGTCGGCATGGCCACCGAAATTCCCGCCCATAACCTGCGCGAAGTGGCGAATGCTGCGGTCAACCTGATAAAAGACCCAAATTTCAGCGAAGACGAAGTGCTGGCGCTGATCCCCGGCCCGGATTACCCGGGCGGTGCGCAGATCATTTCGACGGCCGAAGAAATCGCTGCCACCTACCGCAGCGGCCGTGGCAGCCTGCGCGTGCGCGCCAAGTGGAAAATCGAAAATCTGGCTCGCGGCCAATGGAAACTGGTCATCACCGAGTTGCCGCCGGGCGTGTCGACGGCCACCGTGCTCTCGGAAATCGAAGCCTGTTCGAACCCGGTGGCCAAGGAAAAGGCCGGCAAGAAGGTGTTTACGCCGGAACAGCTCAACCTCAAGGCTGCCTTCCTGTCATCGATTTCGGAAAGCGGCGTGCGCGATGAGTCGGGCAAGGAACACGCCGTCCGTCTCGTCATCGAACCGGCGTCGTCGCGCCAGGGCCAGGACGATCTGGTGCGCATGCTGCTCGCCCACACCAGCCTCGAAACCAACGCCTCGATCAACCTGACCGTCCTCGGCGTCAATGGCACGCCGCGCCAGGCATCGTTGTACAGCATGATCGCCGAGTGGTGCCGCTTCCGCCTGGCCACCGTCGAACGGCGCACGCGCCACCGCCTGACCGCCGCCGAAAAGCGCATCCACATCCTCGAAGGCCGCTTGGCGGTGCTCCTCGACATCGACAAGGTGATCAAGGTCATCCGCGAATCGGACGACCCAAAGGTCGATCTGATGGCGCACTTCAAGCTGTCCGAAATCCAGGCCGAAGACATCCTCGAAATCCGCCTGCGCCAGTTGGCGCGGCTGGAAGGCATCAAGATCAGCGACGAGCTGGCCAAGCTGCGCGAAGAAGCAGCCGGCCTCAACAAGCTGCTCGATTCCGAAGAAGCCCTGCGCGCCTGCGTCGCGGCCGAAATCGAGGCCGATGCCAAGAAATATGGCGACGACCGCCGCACCTTCATCGAAGCCGCCGACAAGGTCACGATGTCGGACGCCAAGACCGTTTCCATCGTCGATGAACCGACCACCCTGATCGTCTCGAAACACGGCTGGCTGCGCTCGCGCCAAGGCCACAACATCGACCCGACGCAGCTGAGCTTCCGCTCCGGCGACGAACTGCTGGCCTGCCTGCCCTGCCGGACGGTCGATAACCTGATCCTGCTCGACACCAAAGGCCGCGCCTACTCGATTCCCGCCTCGGACATCCCCGGCGGCAAGGGCGATGGCGTTCCGGCCACCTCGCTGGCCGATTTCCAGGACGGCGGCAAGCCCTGCCTGGCCATGGCGATCAAGAACGAAGCGCTCTATCTGGTCGCTGCCAGCGGTGGCTACGGCTTCCGCTGCCAGGGTGCCGATCTCCTGTCGCGCGGCAAGGCCGGCAAGGCCTTCATGACGCTGTCCGAAGGCGAACTGCCAGTCGTTTTCGCGCCGGCGCCGCAGGGTGAAATCGCCTGCGTGACCAAGGATGGACGGGCGCTGGTCTTCAACATCGACGAAGTTCGCCAACTGCCGAAAGGCCGCGGTCTCAAGCTGATCGATGCCGACCCCGGCAAGACGGCGCTGGAAGAGATAGTTCCGGTCGTCGATGGCATTGCCGGCAAGCTCAAGGGCGAACGCCTCGAACTCTGTCGTGGCAACCGTGGCGGCAAGGGCAAGCCGATGAAAGCCCCGCGCAAATAAGAAAAAACCGGGCGAGCTCGATATTGAGCCGGCCCGGTTGCCTTTTCAGCAAGCCCGATCAGGCGGCTGTATCGCCCGCATGCAGGGCTTCAACCTCTTCATGCTCCCATTCCTTGATGGTGTCCGAAACAAGGCGGGCCTTTTCATGGGCATCCGGCTGATGGTGGTGCGCCTCCTCGAAAACCTCAAGGGCCTCGTGGATGGCTTCCGCCTTCGTGTGGGCGTGGGTATGTGGCATGGCGAATCCTTCCAATGTCGAAAAGAAAAAAGCCCTTGATGACCAAGGGCTTTTTTGATCAAAGACCGAAGGCTGGCTCCGGTTCTTGATGTCCAGGCAGAAGGTGCTTAGGCAGCCTTCTTGGAAGCCTTCGGAGCGGCGACGACGTTGGCGGCCTTCATCGTGGCGCTGGTAGCAGCAGCAACGCTGGCTTCGGCAACTTCAGCAGCCTGCTTGGCAGCCTTGTTGAGGCCTTCGTAGGCTTCGTTGGCGGACTTGATCGCGGTCTTGACGGCAGCGACGGCCACTTCGGAACCAGCCGGAGCGGAAGCCAGAGCCTTTTCGACCAGACCGGAAACCGTGGCGGCGTTTTCAGCAACCTTGGCTTCAACTTCCTTGGCCAGCTTGTCCTTGGTTTCGCCAGCGATGGCGATCACGTTACGCGAGTATTCCATGCCCTTTTCGATGGACGGCGAAGCCAGTTCCTTCTGGATGCTGACGAAAGCCTGGACATCCTTGGCGCCGAGCAGGGCGGTGACGTTGGACATGGCGCCTTCGAAAACGGAACGTGCAGCGGCCAGATTCAACAGGGCCAGACGCTCGATGCCGTCAAAGGTGGTGTTGGCGAAGAACAGAGCAGAATTGATGCTGGACTTGGCGAAATCTTCGGGTTTGGTGAACATGATGAATCTCCTGAGGTTGGGGTGATCTATTCGCCTTGGCCTTTATGTTGCGCCGCAGCATGACTCCATTCTAATCACAGGAAAACACTTGTCAACAGCTTTTTGTGCACTGCACCAATTACCTGAAAAAATGTGTTGGAAATTCCCAACGCTTCAGCCGGAACGCGGCTCCAGGCCGACTCTTTCGAGGATCGCGGTCATCGCTTCGGCGGCGCCGAGCGGCAGGTAAAAATCGACGATATCGGTGAGCATGGTGCGCGCCGGATTGATCTCGACGGTCGGAATGCCGCTGCCGGCCGCCAACACGACCGGCTGGGTAATATAGGGAAAGATGCTCGACGTTCCGATGGTAAAAACGATGTCGAAACCTTGCTGAAAGGCATCGATGAAACGATCCAGCGGTTCCTCCGGCAAGGCTTCGCCGAAAAGCACCACCTTCGGCCGCAAGACACCGCCGCACTGCGGGCACAAGGGCGGCACTTCCCGACCGCTCAGGTCGGCAGCGGCTTCTTCATGGCTGCATTCGGTACATTCCAGTTCCTGCAGATTGCCGTGAATCTCGACGATTTCGCGACTACCGGCCTGACGGTGCAGGCCATCGACGTTCTGCGTGAATACCATGACCCGGTCGAGATGCTCGTCCAGGCTGGCAATGGCGAAATGTGCGGCGTTTGGTTTGGCGCCACGGCAGTTTTCTTCGATCTGGATCAGGTATTTCCAGGTGATCTCCGGGTGCATGGCAAAGACCTCACCCGACAAGGCATCCTCGATGCGCAAGCCCTCTTCCGTTGCCTCGCTGTCGTAGAGGCCGCCAACGCCACGATAGGTCGGCAGGCCGGAATCGGCCGAAATCCCCGCGCCGGTAATGAACAAGGCGCTCCGCGCGTGGCGAAGGTGCTCGGCCACGGCATCAAGAGCCGCCTCTATCGGTGCTGAATACGACTTCATCGGCAACGGCAGTCCTGCTTACTGGATCAGAAACTGGGTAAACAAGGCTTCCTTGATCCCGGTTTTCTCATCTTCATGAATGGCGTGGTTGGCCAGTTCAATGAGCTCTTCGATCAGTTCCTTCTTGCCCGCCAGGGTGCGCAGCCCGGCGACTTCCTTGCCCGAGAGCAGCAGGATGATCTCGTGCTGGATTCGCGGCTTGTAGGCCGCAATGGCGCCGGCTGCTTCCGGAACGGCAGGTTCCAGGATCAGCCCGAACTGCAAATAGTTTTCGGTGCCGAGATTGACTGTAAACACCATCGGCTCCGGCGCGCCGCCACCACCGCCGTGATCGCTAGCCAGGGCCGGTGCGGGCAAAAGCAGGGCGAGAACAAGCAGCATGGGCGCCAGAAGGGCATTTACAACTCGGGGAGCGACGTTCATGACTATCCTGTGAATGATCGATATCTCATGGCGAGACCCGAACTTTATACCGTTTGAAAGTTAAAAAAGCCACCATTGCCGCGATCTTCGCCGGTCGACGGCCATTTTTCGTCAGGGGCTGGCGGCAATACTCCCCCTGACCGACAGACCAGCGTATATTTCGCCCTTCGCTCACGGTCGCCACCCGAAAATCCGGCTCGGCACCGCCAAAACACCCGCAAAATCATGCCTCTTCCCAGTTACGACCCCGCCACCTATCCGGCCCAACTCGCCGACAAACTCGCCCATTTCGAGGAGACCTTCGCGTCGCTCGGCGTGACCAATACCGTTGCCCACGCCTCGACGCCGCTGCATTACCGCCTGCGCGCCGAATTCCGCATCTGGCACGATGGCGACCGCCTCGACTACGCGATGTTCGACCCGGAAGCCCCGAAGGTGCCGATCACGCTCGACACCTTTCCGCCGGCCGCCGAATCGATCTGCACGCTGATGCCGCGCCTGCGCGACCGCCTTGCCGTCAGCCCGACGCTGCGCCGCAGCCTGTTCCAGGCCGACTTTCTCGCCACCTTGAGCGGCGACATGCTGGTCACACTAATTTATCACCGCACGCTCGATGAAGCCTGGGAAGCCGCCGCCCGCGAGATGGCGTCCGAACTCGGCATCCGCGTCATCGGCCGCAGCCGTGGCCAGAAGCTCGTGCTCGACCGCGACTGGGTGCTCGAAGAATTCGAGCTCAACGGCCGTCAGCTACGCTACAAGCAGGTCGAAGGCAGCTTCACCCAGCCCAACGGCGGCGTAAACCGCCAGATGCTCGGCTGGGCCTGCCAGCAGGCGGCCGGCATTGGTGGCAATCTGGTCGAGCTTTATTGTGGCAACGGCAATTTCACCATCGCGCTGGCCCCGCTCTTCGACCAGGTGCTGGCCACCGAAGTCAGCAAGTCATCGGTTCATGCCGCGCAATACAACCTGGCCGCCAATAAGGTCGAAAACGTCGCCATCGCCCGTATGTCGAGCGAAGAATTCAGCGACGCCCTGTCCGGCCGAGAAGAATTCACGCGCCTCAAGGACATCGACCTCGAACCCTTCCGCCACGCCACGCTGTTCGTCGATCCGCCGCGCAGCGGGCTGGACGCCGTGACGCTCGACCTGGCCCGTGGCTTCGACCGCATTCTGTACATTTCCTGCAACCAGCAGACCCTGCTTGAAAACGTCACTGCGCTGCAAGACACCCACCAGATCGCCGCTTCCGCCGTCTTCGACCAGTTCCCCTACACGCACCACCTGGAGTGCGGCCTGCTGCTGACGCGGCGGTAATCGCGCTTCACGCTTGTCAGCCTGCCGCCGGCCGGCTGCTACCCAGTGGCGGTGACCAATACCGCCACGCACCCGAGCATCCCCATGAAAAGAACTGATCTCTACAAAAGCCTCGCCAGCAAGATTGACCGCAACATGAAACAGGCGGGAACCCCCGACCGCTTCGGCCAGGGCACCGTCCTCGACCGCAAGGAACAGCGCAAGCTGGACCAGGCGAAGGGTCTCATCCCCTTCGCCGTCAAGATCGACGCCCAACTGGCCGAACAACTGCGCACGCTGGCCGAAGCCAGCGAAGGCGGCATCAACGAAGTGGTCGACATGCTGCTACGCAAAGGCCTCGCCGCCGGCGTTTAAACGCTCGCCACACGGGCGGGTTAAACTCGCCTCTTCATTGCCCATTTGCTTTCCCCCTCGCCGCCCATGACCTTCGCTACCCTCGGCCTCGCCGACACGCTGCTCCAGTCCCTCGAAACGCTCGGCTACAAGACGCCGACGCCGATTCAGGAGCAGGCCATTCCCGCCATCCTCGAAGGGCGCGACGTGATGGCCGCAGCCCAGACCGGCACCGGCAAGACCGCCGGCTTCGCGCTGCCCATCCTGCACAGCCTGGCCACCGATGGCATCAAGGTCGGCAGCAATTCCGTGCGCGCCCTGGTCCTCGTGCCGACGCGCGAACTGGCCGAGCAGGTCCATGCCAGCTTCCGCCAGTACGGCGAACACAGCGGCGTCAGCACCTATGCGGCCTACGGCGGCGTCAGCATCAATCCGCAGATGATGCGCCTGCGCCGCGGCGTCGATGTCCTCGTCGCCACCCCCGGCCGCCTGCTCGACCTCTACAGCCAGAACGCCCTCAAGCTCAACAAGGTGCAGGTGCTCGTCCTCGACGAAGCCGACCGCATGCTCGACCTCGGCTTCTCCAACGAACTCGACGCCGTCTTTGCCGCCCTGCCCAAAAAGCGGCAGACCCTGCTCTTCTCCGCCACCTTCTCCGAAGTCATCCGCAGCCTGGCCAAGGCCCGCCTGCGCAACCCGCTGACCATCGAAATCAGCCCGCCCAACAGCACCGTCAAGGCCGTCAAACAGTGGATGGTGCCGGTCGACAAGAAGCGCAAGACCGAGCTTTTCCTGTTCATGCGCAAGGACAGGAAATGGGGCCAGGTGCTCGTCTTCGTCAAGACCAAGCGTGGCGCCGACGAACTGGTCAGCATCCTGCACGCCAAGCGCATCAAGGCTGATGCTATCCACGGCGACAAGCCGCAACCGGCCCGCCTGCGCGCCCTCGAAAGCTTCAAGGCCGGCGAAGTGCAAATCCTCGTCGCCACCGACGTCGCCGCCCGCGGGCTGGACATCGACGACCTGCCGCAAGTCGTCAATTTCGACCTGCCCATCGTCGCCGAAGACTACATCCACCGCATCGGCCGCACCGGCCGCGCCGGCGCCACCGGCGAAGCCATCTCGCTGGTCTGCGCCGACGAAGCCCCGATGCTCGCCGCCATCGAAATCCTGCTCAAGCAAACCCTCAGCCGCGAGGAAGAACCGGGCTTCGAACCCGACCACCGGATTCCGCTGACCGGCGCCGCCGCAATCGCCGCGAAGAAGATCAAAAAACCAAAGGTAGCCGGCGGCCGGGGCGGCAAAGGCACGCCGAGCAACTGGGTCGGCTTCGACGACGCCCCCAAACGCCCAGGCGCGCGGCCAGCAGCCCGTCCGGGCAGCGCTCCACGGTCAACCGGAAAAACCGGCCAAAAACAAAGTCGCTCCGGAGGGCGCTGAACGAAAAATCAGAGGCTGAAATGAAAATGGCACTTCGTTGGAAGTGCCATTTTTTTGTTTGACCAGCGCGCCCGGAGTGATTTCCCCCCAACCGCCTAGTTCATAGTTGATCAGCGCAAATACAGTCCAATCAGAGGCTGTTTCATTGCGAATTGATAGATTCTGAAGGCATAATCCGAATATACATATCTGTTTATATTCGGACTGATCGGCTTCAGCTAACAACCGTGAGCCCCCTCTAGGATTCAGAATTGAAAAAAATTCTCTTCATTGCCGTCATTATTTTTGGAGCATGGCAGTTCTACCATGAAAAAAACACTCACTCGTTATTGGGCAAAGATATCCAAATCGAGGAGCCACGCAAAATAGGAAAAAATCAGCAGTCTGATTTGCCCCCCAGTCGACTTTCCCAGTCAGAACAGCCCGGCGACACAGCACAGATCACTCCCGCTCCACCTCAACAATTTGCCTGTGACGGGCGACAGCATTGCAGCCAAATGACATCAAGAGCGGAAGCTGAGTTTTTTACGAAGAACTGCCCTGGCACCAAAATGGATGGCGATCATGATGGGATTCCCTGTGAAAACGACTCCAGGTTTTAACGTTTAAGGGCACAATCAGCTGCCAACATTCATTGGCATACGCGCCGAGGCATTACTACTCATTTCTCGGGCGCTCAGACCAAAGAGCGAGTTGAATCCCATTCCCCAGAAAACAAAAAAGCCACCCGAAGGTGGCTTTTTCATGAATTTTTGGTGCGCCCGGAGCGATTCGAACGCCCGACCCCTTGGTTCGTAGCCAAGTACTCTATCCAGCTGAGCTACGGGCGC
>JBAQOL010000019.1:0-55860 GCA_049304775.1 Ferribacterium limneticum | reverse complement strand
TTCGTCTGCAGCGGAGAGGCAAAATTATGAAGAACTTCTCACCACCCGTCAAGCTTTTCTGCAAAATTTCTTGCTTCACCTGACTCCCCTACAACCGCCGGAAACGCCCGGCACCGCAGGAGAGGTGCGCATTCTACTGATTAAATCCACGCCGTCAACACAAAACTGAAACTTTCTCCAATCCCCATCAACCCCCCCCCTGAAATCAGTCAATTACACCGTAGAAAACTTCAAGAATATCAATCTCTCGAACACCCAACGGTACTTCATAGGCAAAAAAAGGCGGCTTTCGCCGCCTCCGCCTTTTTCACAAAGAGTCAATTAAGCCGAAAACGATGACCCACAACCACAGGTAGAAGTTGCATTCGGATTACGAATGACAAACTGCGCACCCTCCAGACCTTCACTGTAGTCAATCTCAGCTCCGACCAAATATTGATAGCTCATTGGGTCAATCAGCAGGGTAACGCCATTTTTTTCCATGGTCGTATCGTCTTCATTGACCTCCTCGTCAAAAGTGAATCCGTACTGAAAACCGGAACACCCTCCGCCAGTGACGAAAACACGCAATTTAAGGCCGGGATTACCCTCCTCTTCGATCAGTTCCTTTACCTTGCCGGCAGCACTATCAGTAAAAACAAAAGGCGAGGTCGTTTCAGCAACTACGTTCATAAGACAAACTCCTGAGAAAATTCGTGCGAAATTATGCGAGCCGACGAAATCACGGTCAATAAAATTAGGCAGAAGTCGCCAACTTTAGTTCCACCGGTTTGCTGGCCGAATGGAGCAGGCGCCCTTCGATGACAGCACCTTGCTGCATTTCAATTATGGCGTATTCAACATCACCGACAATGCGTGCCTTTGATTGCATCTCCAGCGACTGAGTCACAGCAACCGGACCTACAACCGTGCCGTTCGTTACCAAATGAGCCACATTCACTGCTCCCTCAACCCGCGCATGCTCACTCAGCACAAGCATGGAGGAAGAGGCCCCCTCGGCAGCGAGAATACTACCCTTGACCTCTCCATCAATGCGCAATCCTCCTGTAAAACAAATACTGCCTTCTACACGAGTGCCGGCGCCAATCAGACTATCGATACGCCCCAAGGGTTTGCTTTCTACTTTTTTTCCGAACATCTGGTCTACTCCTAGAGTTGAGCCAATCGCTTGAACTTAAGTGTATCACCCTGCAGAACCCTGGCCTCCACCCCCAACAAGACAGCCCCCACTGGCAACTCAAACGCCCCTTCACGACGCAAAAAATGTTTTAGCTCAAACTGATACTCCGCGAGACTTTCCCGTTTATCTGGCAATAGCAACTGCCCCCTCTTTCCGGAGATATCAATATTAACGACCAACTGAAGGCGCCCACGAAAATCGGGATTCTGGCTGTCGGGCTGAAATGCAAGGAGCAATCGATAGCGAAAACGCCCTGGCACCTCCTGAGCAACTCGAAAGTTCTCAATACGAATAGCAGCACCCTCTCCAGCCACCGGGATCAATCGCTCATACAAAAGGATATCTTCTTTGAGCACAGCATTTTGAGCTTCCAAGCCCTGAATCCTTCCCAGCAATTGCTGCTGAGTTGCCCGTTCAATACTGACCGCATTTCGGCCAACTCCAGCACCTGAGCGGAGAATATTCAACTCCTCTTGTTGCGCGAGTAATTGCTGACGCAACGCCCCTACTTCCTGCCCCAGCGTCCCCGTCTCATTGCGCTGAGCCATCAACCATCCGACAGCCCCAACCAAGAGAGCCAACAACACAACTGGCAGAGCGAGCCATTGCCATGGGAAATGACTTCGCACAACCACCTTCGGCGCCGCAATTCCGAAACGCCGTCGAAACCGCCTCAGCCCCAGGGCTACAACAGGAGTTGGCATAACACTGTGGATTCGTCTCGGCTCGACATGCGACCCATTCCCGTTCCCCTCACCATGATTTCAAATTCTTGACCATAGGTAACATCAAGGCACCGACCACAAAGCGAGGAAGCATGATACTCCGCGACCTAAAAACAAAAAAGCCGCCCAAAGGCGGCTTTTTCTTCGCGAAACGAATTAACGCTTGGAGAATTGCTTGCGACGACGGGCTTTGTGGAAGCCAACCTTCTTACGCTCGACTTCACGAGCATCGCGAGTGACGAAACCAGCCTTCGACAGCGCGGGCTTCAGTGCAGCATCGTATTCGATCAGCGCACGGGTAATACCGTGGCGAACTGCGCCTGCCTGGCCGGATTCGCCACCGCCGATAACGTTAACTTTGATATCAAAGCCACTCAACTGTTCAACCAGCGCCAACGGCTGACGCACAATCATGCGGCCCGTTTCGCGAGAAAAGAACTGATCAACCGGCTTGCCATTAACAACGATGGCGCCAGAGCCGCGCTTCATGAACACACGAGCAACGGCGCTCTTGCGACGACCGGTACCGTAAAAATAACCTTCAGCCATGATAACCCCTTAGATTTCCAGAGCCTTCGGCTGCTGGGCAGTGTGAGGATGCTGTTCGCCAGCGTAGCACTTAAGCTTCTTGAGCATGGCATAGCCCAGCGGACCCTTCGGCAGCATGCCCTTGACGGCGGTTTCCAGGGCACGGCCCGGGAAACGCTGCTGCATCTTCTTGAAGTTGGTTTCGTAGATACCGCCCGGATAACCGGAGTGACGGTAGTACTTTTTATCTTCGGCCTTATTACCGGTCACGGTGAGCTTTTCGACATTGGTAACAACGATGAAATCGCCGGTATCAACGTGCGGGGTATAAATAGCCTTGTGCTTGCCACGCAGGCGGCGGGCAATTTCGGTTGCGAGGCGGCCGAGCACCTTGTCTGTGGCGTCTACCACAAACCACTCGCGCTTCACCTCATGTGGCTTGGCGGAAAACGTTTTCATATAAGTGTGCCGTCCTGAAAAATTTGGGCGCAGATTGGAGAAAGGCGCGGATTCTAGTCGACTCCTGCAACAGGTGTCAATGCCCATCCATTCATTTCATCAACAAAATGACAAAAAAAACGCGGCTCGCTGAGCCGCGTTAAATCCACACCAAAGGAGGAGGGTGGAGGAGACAAATCTGAACTGAAGAACTCATCGCTGTTAAGTCACTACAGTTCGTACGCTTTGCATTCTCCACGAACTGCGCGCAGAGCACAAGGTATATTTGTGCGACGCACCATTTGATTGATTATTTAAAAATAAATATTATTTATATTAATTAATATATTGATATTAATCATTAATATTATTAATAATTAACTAAATTTACTATTACGAAAACATATGACAACTCGGTTACCGGTGAAAAATAGGCAATGATTTGCTGCAGTGCAGCATTTCTCCGGAATTAAGCCCGAACACATCACATCCGTTAGAATTCACGGTCTTGCAAGGAGATCACTATGGAATGCACCATTAGATGGATGGGTAACGATGCTGGAATGTCGTTTGTCGCGGAGACCGGCAGCGGTCACGCCGTGGTCATGGATGGCGCACCAGAGGCAGGAGGAAGAAATCTGGGTCTGCGTCCAATGGAGATGGTTTTGGCCGGCACCGGTGGTTGCACGGCATTTGACGTCGTATTGATTCTGAAGAAAGGGCGCCACGCCGTTAGCACTTGCGATGTCAGCCTGAAGGCAGAGCGCGCCGAGAGCGATCCAAAGATCTTCACGCACATCCACTTTCACTACCGCGTCAAAGGTAAGCAGCTCAAGCCTGATGTCGTTGCGCGCGCAATCGAGCTGTCAAAAGACAAATATTGCTCGGCATCAATCATGATGGCCAAGACAGCAGAGATCACGCACGACTTCGAAATCATCGAAGAAGACTGATCCCCTTATTGGCAGATCAGATGCGGTAGGCGGCCCCGGTCATCACCTTGGCCGCCATTTTCATGGCGATTTTTATCGGAGAGGGAAGTTCGGCCGCACCATATTGAACGGCCGTTTCGGCATGCTGGATCTCATCCAAGCGCATCTGGTCGACTATCGCCCGCGAACGGCCATCCTCCGCAGGCAAGCTATGCAAATGCCCGTCCAGATGGGCTTCGACCTGCCGCTCGGTTTCAGCCAAGAAGCCGAGATTCCATTTGTCGCCCAAGGCGCCTGCGGCAAGCCCCAGACTCAACGAGCCAAGATAGAGGAGCGGATTGAGCAGGCTTTTACGCCCACCCAATTCGGCAATGCGCTGTTCTGTCCAGGCAAGATGCTCGGTTTCTTCGTTAGCGGCACCACGTAGCGCCTCGCGGATTGCAGGATCCCGGGACGTAAGTGCTTGTCCTTGATACAGTGCCTGGGCACAAATTTCACCGCAGTGGTTGACACGCATCAGGCCAACAGCGTGCCCCTTTTGTTCGGCATCCAGATCAGCTTCCGGTAACGCTTCGCCAGGCGTTGAACGAACGCTGCGGGCCGGCACCAGCACCGTGCGCAAGGCACGGTCAAACTCGATAATCAGTTGATCTGGAGACATGGTTTCAGCGCTTGTTATCCGGGTGCACGCCTTTTATCAAGGCGTTTCGCGCCTCAGCAGCATCTTGCACAATGTTGCCGACTGGGCAGAAATACTCAAGAAAGAGCGCTGCATGCTGACGATTCGCATAGGCATCCTGTATGCGCACCCATTCGTTTTTCCGCGCCTTCGACCAGCTTCCATCCTGTCGTCCCGAAGCATAGATACGACGCTCACGGGTCAGGCAACGCATCCCTTCGTAGGTCACATTGCGCACGTCCTGCGGCGTCAAGACGAGCAGGACGTAGCGCACGACGCCATCGCTACCGACGGTGAGCGTCGCCCCATCGATAAAAAAGCGATTTTCAGTGGCTGCGCTGACGTAAAACGGCAGCAAAGTTTCTTGCTTGGGCGCCGCCGGCAGCTGAACCTCGATTTCCTGCCATTGCTTGCTCTCGTAATCCTCTTCGAAATCAGCAAAAGCCGTGGCGGATACCAGCGTGGCAGCCAACAAAAGCGATGCACTGCGGAACAATGACATAGTTAATCCTCGTGCGAGGCTGGAACATCGGAATCCGACGGCTCGCCAGACAGCCGCCGATGCTTCGCCCCTTTGCGATCAAAATCGATGAAACGGACGAGTTCGTTGAGTGCCTGCTCGTAAACCAGGCGCTTGAACTCGATCACCGCGTCGAGCGGAATCCAGTAGTCGTTCCAGCGCCATGCATCGAATTCCGGCTTGCTAGTGGCGCGCAGACTAACGTCGCTGTCGCGCCCTACCAGGCGAAGCAGGAACCAGATTTGTTTCTGGCCTTTGTAGGAACCGCGCCATTCGCGCTTGATCCAGTGTGTCGGCACTTCATAACGCAACCAGCCTTTGGTTCGCCCAAGGATACGCACGTGTTCGGGCAGGAGCCCGACCTCTTCGTGCAGTTCACGAAACATGGCTTCTTCGGGCGTTTCGCCGCGCTTGATGCCACCTTGCGGAAACTGCCAGGAATGCTCACGTATGCGTTTTCCCCAGAAAACCTCGTTCTTGGCGTTACAAAGAATGATGCCGACGTTCGGGCGATAGCCTTCACGGTCGAGCATAGATATCCTGCAAAAATTAATAGTTAGCCGGATTCTTTCACAAAGGGCGTCCGCATGCAAAGAAGCCGGACCGTGTAAAATCGAGGTTTCCCAACGAATTCAAGAGCATCCCATGCGCACTTCGCAGTTCTTTTTTAGCACTCTCAAGGAAGCACCGGCCGACGCCGAAGTTATCAGCCAGAAAATGATGCTGCGCGCCGGCTATATCAAGCGCGCCGCAGCCGGAATTTATACCTGGATGCCGCTCGGCCTGCGGGTGTTGCGCAAGGTTGAAAACATCGTGCGCGAAGAGATGAACAACGCGGGTGCGCTGGAATTGCTGATGCCCGCCGTACAACCGGCCGAACTGTGGCAGGAGTCCGGCCGCTGGGAACAATACGGCCCCGAACTGCTGCGCTTCAAGGATCGCCATCAGCGTGAATTCGTCATCGGCCCGACGCACGAGGAAGTCATCACCGACGTCGTGCGCCGCGATGTGAAGAGCTATCGTCAGCTGCCGATTCACCTGTATCAGATCCAGACCAAGTTCCGCGACGAGATTCGCCCGCGTTTCGGCGTCATGCGTGGTCGCGAATTCCTGATGAAAGACGGCTACTCATTCCATTCGTCTTTCGATGATCTAAAGCGCGAATACGGCAACATGTATGACACCTACAGCCGGATTTTCACGCGACTGGGACTGAGGTTCCGTGCTGTGGCGGCCGACACCGGCTCGATTGGCGGCACCGGTTCGCATGAATTCCATGTGCTGGCAGACTCCGGCGAGGACGACATTGCTTTCTGTCCGGATTCCGGTTACGCCGCCAACGTTGAACTGGCCGAAGCCGTCGCCCCCTCCTCCGCGCGCAGCGCCGCAACGCAGACGATGGCCAAGGTCGCCACGCCGGGCAAGATGGCTTGCGTCGATGTCGCCGAATGCCTGGGCGTACCGCTGGAAAAAATCGTCAAATCGATCGCCGTCATGAGCGAGAAGGAAGATGGCAGCACGACATTCGCCCTGCTCTTGCTGCGCGGCGATCACGAACTGAACGAGATCAAGGCGAGCAAGATCGCCGCCATCAACCCGTTCCGTTTCGCCACGGAGCGCGAGGTCGAGGAATACCTGGGCTGCCAGCCCGGTTATATCGGGCCTGCTACGGTCAACCGGGAAAAAGTGGCTATTTTTGCCGATCGTAGCGTTGCCGCGATGAGCGATTTCGTTTGCGGAGCCAATGAAGCGGGCTTCCACCTGACCGGCGTCAATTTCGACCGCGACCTGCCGGCACCGGAAGTGGCCGATATCCGCAACGTGGTCGCGGGCGATCCTTCGCCCGACGGCCAGGGCACGCTGGAGATCCTGCGCGGCATCGAAGTCGGCCACATTTTCCAGCTTCGCCAGAAGTACGCCGAAGCGCTTAACTGCGCCTACCTCGACGAAAACGGCAAGAGCCAGATCATGGAAATGGGCTGCTACGGCATCGGCGTGTCGCGCATCGTCGGCGCTGCCATCGAGCAGGGCAACGACGACAAGGGCATCATCCTGCCGCCGGCCATCGCGCCGTTTGAGGTCTGCCTGGTGCCGATGGGTTACCACAAGAGCGAGGCCGTCAAAGCGGCTGCCGATCAGTTGTACGGCGAGTTGAAGGCGGCAGGCGTTGATGTCATTCTCGATGACCGCAACGAACGCCCTGGCGTCATGTTTGCCGACATGGAACTGATCGGCATCCCGCATCGCGTCGTCATTGGCGAGCGCGGCTTGAAAGAAGGCCAGCTGGAATACAAGGGCCGGCGCGATGCAGAAGCGACGATGATCGCCCAAGCCGATGCCGTCAGCGTCCTCAAAGGAAAGTTGTGCACCGCCTGATTGCGGCCCTTTGTTTGTGTGGCGCGTCAGCGGCTTTCGCTGGCGCGCAAAAGTATGAACCGCTATCGGCCAGCGTCCAGGCCGCGCTGCACAAGGCGGTTTCGGACTCACGCCCGACAGTCAGTTCCTTCAAGACCCCGATGGAGGCAGCCGACTGGCTGGGCGAGATGTCGCGCCGGCTGGAAAAACGCATCCCGAACCGCGAATACCGCATCGATCTGCTGCGCAGCGTGCATTACGAAGCGACCCGCGCCGGGCTGGACCCGCAACTGGTGCTTGGCCTCATGCAGGTCGAGTCGGGCTTTCGCAAATACGCCGTATCTTCAGCCGGGGCACGCGGCTACATGCAGGTGATGCCCTTCTGGGTCAAGGTCATCGGCCGGCCGGACGACTCGCTGTTCGACCTGCGGACCAGCCTGCGCTACGGCTGCACCATCCTGCGGCACTATCTGGATATCGAAAAGGGCGATCTGTTCCGCGCCCTCGGCCGCTACAACGGCAGCCTGGGCAAAGCGGAATATCCGAACATGGTTCGCGCCGCCTGGCAGAATCAGTGGGGTTACGACAAACCTTCCCGACTGGCCCAGTCAGGACTTTGATTTTGGCCATTTTTTCCGGTTGACCGTGGCAATCCCACGGTCAACCGGAAAAAACGGCCAAAATTGAAATCAGCGCATGCCGGGCATAATGCCCTTCATGCCGCGCATGAGCTTGCCGATACCGCCCTTGGCCATCATCTTCATCATTTTCTGCGACTGTTCGAACTGGTTGAGCAGACGATTGACTTCCTGCACCTGAACACCCGCCCCCATGGCAATACGACGCTTGCGGCTGGCCTTGATCAACTCCGGCTTGGCGCGCTCAAGCGGCGTCATGGAATTGATGATGCCCTCGACGCGACCGACCATCTTGTTCTCGGCGCCGGCAGGCATCTGGCCGGCCATCTGCGCGATCTGCGCCGGCATCTTGTCCATCATCGCGGTCAGGCCGCCCATATTACGCATCTGGGCGATCTGCTCCTTGAAGTCGTTGAGATCAAAGCCCTTGCCGGATTTGAGCTTCTTGGCGAAGGCCATCGCCTTTTCTTCGTCCAAACCTTTTTTGGCATCCTCGATCAGCGACAGCACGTCGCCCATGCCCAGAATCCGCGAGGCCATCCGCTCAGGATGGAAGGCCTCCAGCCCGGTCAGCTTCTCGCCGACACCGGAAAACTTGATCGGCTTGCCGGTAACATGGCGCACTGACAACGCAGCACCACCACGCGAATCGCCATCAAGCTTGGTCAGCACGACGCCGGTCAGCGGCAACGCCTCGTTGAACGATTTGGCCGTATTAACCGCGTCCTGGCCCAACATGGCATCGACGACGAACAGCGTTTCGATTGGATTGATTGCCGCATGCAGCCGCTTGATTTCGGCCATCATCTCTTCGTCGATGGCCAGACGACCGGCCGTGTCAACGAGCAGCACGTCGTGATAATGGCGCTTGGCCCAGTCAATCGCCGCCACGGCAATCGCTTCCGGCTTCTCGCCGATGGTCGACGGGAAGAAGTCGATCCCCGCCTGCCCGGCCACCGATTTCAATTGCTCAATAGCCGCCGGACGATAGACGTCACAGGAAACGACAAGCACCTTCTTCTTGTGATTTTCCTTGAGAAATTTGCCCAGCTTGCCAACCGTCGTCGTCTTGCCGGCGCCCTGCAAACCGGCCATCAGGATGATCGCCGGCGGCTGGGTATTGAAGTTGATCCCTTCGTGGGCGTCGCCCATGATCTTGGTCAGTTCGGCGTGCACAACTCCGATCAACGCCTGGCCTGGGCTCAGCGAACCGATGACCGCTTCGCCCACCGCCTTTTCCTTCACGGCAGCAATGAAATCCTTAACCACCGGCAAGGCCACGTCGGCCTCGAGCAGCGCCATGCGCACTTCGCGCAAGGCATCGGCAATATTGGTTTCGGTCAGGCGAGCTTCGCCCTTCAGCGTCTTCATGACGCGAGCAAGGCGATTGGTCAGGTTATCGAGCATGTCGTTTGGGCTTCTAGTAGAATCTAAGGATGGTTGATATTGTAATTCAGCTTCTGCCGCACATTCTTGCTGCCCTGCTTTATGGTGCACTTGGCTTCCATTTCTGGAACACCCGCTGGCGCGAGGGAGAAAACCAGTGTGTCGCCTGTCCCATGCAAATCTGGGAACGGGTTGCCATTGCCACCGCCTTGGTCGTGCACGCCGCCGGCCTCTATGACGCCCTGTTCGCCGAAGTCGGCATGCGCTTCTCGTTCAGTTTTGCCCTGTCGCTCATGATGTGGCTCGCCGTTCTCATTTACTGGTTGGAAAGCTTCATGGCACGCATGGAGGGCATGCAGCCCATGGTCCTCCCGCTGGCAGCACTATGCACCGCGCTTCCGGTTTTCTTCCCGAACGTTCATCTGGTCGCCCATGCCAACGCCACCGGCTTCAAACTGCACTTCCTGGCTGCCATGCTGGCCTACAGCCTGCTGACCCTGTCTGCACTACACGCCATCTTCATGGGCTTTACTGAAAACGCCCTACACAAGCACTCGCTGAAACGCAGCCTGAACAGCCTGCCGCCCCTGCTGACCATGGAAAAGTTGCTGTTCCGCATGCTGCTCGTCGGCTTCGTTCTATTGACCCTGACTGTCGGTAGCGGTGTTTTCTTCTCCGAAGCCCTGTTTGGCAAACCTCTGACGGTGGATCACAAAACCCTGTTTGCCTTCGCTTCGTGGGGCATCTTTGCCACACTGCTTGTTGGGCGCCACGTTTGGGGCTGGCGTGGCAAACGCGCCCTGCGCTGGACCTTGGCCGGATTCGCGCTGCTGATTCTGGCCTACGTTGGCAGTCGATTCGTCGCCGAAGTCATCCTCGGACGCGTCTAAGCAGCAGATGCTCCCTTTTCGGCGGCACAACCGGGGTCGCCATTCAAGAGCATGAGACCCGACGCAGAGGTGTCGTTAACGTCTGCAACTTTCGACCTGAACCCGCCTGGCAACCGAGCGATCCTTTACAAACGGGCGCCTGCGTAGCATCATCAAGCGATCTAATCGGCATTTCCATATTGATCAATGGCAGCAACACCTCAAAATCCTCCACTCGGCGGCCTGGCACGAGCCCTTGTACAGGCCGGGCAACTCAAGGAGGCCGAGGCAGAACAATTGCTGGCACAAGCTCACAGCAGCAAGACATCGCTGATTGAGCAGATCATCATCAGCCAGAAAGCCGGCGCACTGGATATCGCGCGTTTCGTTGCCGACACCTTTGGCTATCCACTACTCGATCTCGCCGCATTCGATGAGGCGCACATCCCGTCAGACGCGATCGATAGAAAGCTGATCGCCACCCACAAAGTCATCCCGCTCAACAAGCGTGGCAACCGTCTTTCGGTCGCAATCGCCGACCCGACCAATCTGCGCGCCCTCGACGAAATACGCTTTCAGACCGGACTCGCTGTCGACCCCATCGTCGTCGAGCAATCGAAACTCGCACCCCTGGTTGCCAAGTACGCTGAATCCGCCGCGGATGCACTCAAGAATTTCACCAGCGAAGACATCAACCTCGATTTTCTGGACGAAGAAGCGGCAGGCAAAGCTGACGAAGTGGCCGGCCAGGAGATCGATGATGCTCCGGTTGTCAAATTCATTCAGAAAATGTTGCTCGATGCCATCAACGACGGCGCTTCCGACATCCACTTCGAACCCTACGAAAAATTCTATCGCATCCGTTTTCGGGTCGACGGCATCTTGCGTGAAGTCGCCACGCCCCCCTTGGCGATCAAGGAAAAAATCGCCTCGCGAATCAAGGTCATTTCCCGACTGAATATTGCCGAAAAGCGTGTCCCCCAAGATGGACGGATGCGACTCGTACTATCGAAGAATCGCGCCATCGATTTCCGGGTCAGTACCCTGCCAACATTGCAGGGCGAAAAGATCGTCATGCGGATTCTCGACCCTACTTCAGCCACATTGGGTATTGAGGCACTCGGCTATGAGCCGGAACAGAAAGCCACACTGCTGGAAGCTATCAGCCGGCCTTACGGAATGATTCTGGTGACCGGGCCAACCGGCTCCGGCAAAACGGTCTCGCTCTACACCTGCCTGAACATCCTGAACAAGGATGGCATCAATATTTCGACGGCCGAAGATCCTGCTGAAATAAACCTCCCCGGCGTCAATCAGGTTAACGTCGACGATCGTGCAGGACTAACTTTCCCGGTCGCGCTGAAAGCCTTTCTGCGCCAGGATCCGGACATCATCATGGTCGGCGAAATCCGCGACCTGGAAACTGCGGAAATATCGATCAAGGCCGCCCAGACCGGCCACCTTGTGCTTTCGACACTGCATACCAATGATGCGCCGCAAACCTTGACCCGCCTGATGAACATGGGAGTCCCCATGTTCAACATTGCCTCCAGCGTTCTCCTGATCACCGCTCAGCGCTTGGCCCGTCGGCTCTGCAATTGCAAAAAACCCATCACAGTACCAGAGCAAGCCCTTCTTGACGCGGGCTATGCGGAGGCGGACCTCGACGGATCCTGGACACTGTTTGGCCCGGGCGGTTGCGATCGCTGCAAAGGTACCGGCTACAAAGGACGAGTCGGCATCTATCAGGTCATGCCAATATCCGAGGCCATGCAGCGCCTGATCCTGAGCGGAGCCACCGCGCTTGATCTGGGCGCCCAGGCCAAGGCTGAAGGGGTGAAAAACCTGCGCGAATCCGGTTTGTTGAAGGTAAAACAAGGCATGACGTCACTTGACGAAGTCTTAAGCACTACCAACGCCTAATGAAAAGGAAAAATATGGCTACCGCCGCAAGATCTAGGGCCTCGGCAGTCAAGGAAAACACCTTCCTCTGGGAGGGGAAGAACAAAGACGGAAAAACCGTTCGCGGCGAAATGCGTGCAGCGAGCGACTCCGTCGTACAAACGACACTGCGCCGGCAAGGCATAACCAGCATCAAGGCCAAGAAAGTTCGCTTCAAGACTGGTGGCAAGATAACTGAAAAGGACATCTCTCTTTTCACCCGCCAGCTGGCGACCATGATGAAATCCGGCGTCCCGCTATTGCAGTCGTTCGATATCGTTGGCAGAGGCCACTCCAACCCCGCAGTAGGCAAATTACTGCTCGACATAAAATCCGATGTCGAAACGGGCAGCTCGCTCTCTCAAGCATTCCGCAAGTTCCCTCTCCACTTCGATGCTCTGTATTGCAATCTTGTAGCCGCTGGCGAACAGGCCGGCATTCTGGACACATTGCTCGACCGACTTGCAACCTACAAAGAAAAAATTCTGGCAATCAAAGGCAAGATTAAGTCGGCGCTTTTCTATCCAATTTCGGTCATTGTGGTGGCATTCGTTATCACGGCAGTAATCATGATCTTCGTGATCCCTGCCTTCAAGGAAGTATTTAAGAGCTTCGGTGCAGACCTGCCAGCACCAACATTGTTCGTCATCGCTATTTCCGATTTTTTTGTTAGTTATTGGTGGGCTATATTCGGGGCTATCGGTGGTGGTTTGTATGCATTTTTCGAAAGCTGGAAACGCTCGGAGAAGATACAGATGATCATGGACCGACTGCTACTTCGCACCCCAATATTCGGGGATATCGTTCGCAAATCGGTGATTGCTCGCTGGACTAGAACCTTGGCCACGATGTTCGCTGCAGGAGTCCCATTGGTTGAGTCCTTGGAGTCCGTAGGTGGTGCTGCCGGCAATCACGTATATAAAGTCGCCACCCGGCAGATTCAAAGCGAAGTATCGTCTGGCACCAATCTGACTACCGCAATGCAAAACGTTAACCTTTTTCCAAACATGGTGACGCAAATGGTCTCAATTGGTGAAGAGTCTGGCGCTCTGGACTCAATGCTGTCCAAAGTAGCAGACTTCTTCGAGCAGGAAGTTGATGATGCCGTAGATGCCATGTCCAGCCTGATGGAACCGATGATCATGGTTGTTCTCGGCACCTTGATTGGCGGCATGGTCGTTGCTATGTACCTGCCGATCTTCAAGCTGGGATCAGTCGTCTAATGCTTCCGGAAACCCTGGGCGGCTTGGCTGCTGCGGCCGGGCTGCTCGGCCTGTGTGTTGGCAGTTTTCTCAACGTGGTCATTCACCGCCTGCCCAAAATGATGGAGCGGGAATGGCAGGCGCAATGTGCCGAGTTGCGGGGAGAAGCGGGACCGACCACGGCAGAACCACTATCTCTCGCAAAGCCACGCTCACGGTGTCCTACCTGTGGCCACCAAATTACGGCCATCGAGAATATCCCGCTTATCAGCTATCTGTTGATTCTCAAGGGTAAATGCTCGGGATGTCATGCGCGCATTTCGCCCCGCTATCCGATCATCGAGGCGCTTACTGGCCTCGTATCGGCCTATGTTGCCTGGCATTTCGGCCCGACACTTCAAGCGGCCGGGGCGCTCATATTGGTCTGGTCCCTGATTGCACTCGCCGCCATCGACCTTGACACTCAACTGTTACCCGACTCGATTACGCTACCATTGCTCTGGCTGGGTCTCACTCTTAACCTGTGGGGAGCATATGCTGACCTGTCCTCCGCGGTCGTCGGCGCGATGCTCGGCTATTTGGCGCTGTGGAGCGTATTTTGGCTATTCAAGCTGGTCACCGGCAAGGAAGGTATGGGCTATGGCGATTTCAAGCTACTTGCCGCCTTGGGCGCATGGCTGGGCTGGCAGATGCTGCCAGCCATTATCCTGCTCTCCTCGGTGGTCGGCGCCATCGTCGGCATCACACTGATCGTTGCCACCCGGCACGGACGCAACGTTCCGATTCCGTTTGGCCCCTACCTTGCGGCAGCTGGTGGCATCGCTCTTTTCTGGGGCAATTCGATCACGCACAGCTATCTTGGTCTGATCGGTTGAAAATAGCCGTCCTCGCCCTAATATAGCCAACTCTGACTCTCGGTTATAATTCAAGGTTTTGGAGGACTCCCATGCCGATTTACGAATATCGCTGTGACTCCTGCGGCTTCCAGAAAGAACATCTGCAAAAAATGAGCGATCCCGTGCTCACGATTTGCCCGGAATGCAGCAAGGAAAGCTACAGCAAGCTACTTTCCGCCGCCGGCTTTCAGCTCAAAGGCAGTGGCTGGTATGCCACCGACTTCAAGGGTGGTAGCAAGAAAGCAGATGCCGCCCCCCCATGTCAGACCGGAGAAGGAAGCTGCTCGTCGTGCGTGGCCAACTGATTAAACGCTATTTCATCACGGGCCTGCTGATCTGGGTTCCATTGGTCATCACCGGCTGGGTGCTGTCAATGATCATCAGCACGCTCGATCAGTCCTTGCGTCTGCTGCCCGAGGGTATGCATCCGCAAAGTTTGGTGGGATTTGCCATACCCGGTGCTGGTGCCGTTCTGACGTTGGCGATGATTCTGTTTACCGGCTTGCTCGCCGCCAATTTCATTGGCCAGAAGCTGGTTGTCTGGTCGGAAAAGATCCTGGCTCGCATCCCTGTGGTCAACTCGGTTTACCACAGTGTCAAGCAGGTTTCCGACACGCTTTTCTCCCCGAATGGCAATGCGTTCCGCAAGGCCCTGCTGATTCACTACCCCCACCAGGGCAGCTGGACCATCGCCTTCCAGACCGGTAGCCCCGGAGGCGATATCGTCAATCATCTCGATGGCGAGCATGTCAGCGTTTACGTGCCGACCACGCCCAACCCGACCTCGGGGTTTTTCCTGATGCTCCCGGCCAAAGATGTCATCGAACTCGAGATGACCGTCGACGAAGCGCTCAAATACATTATCTCGATGGGCGTCGTGGCCCCCCAGCCACACCCCCGCGTCATTACCAACACCTGAATCAACCGGAAAGCTTCATGCGTACCCATTATTGCGGACAACTTAATGCCGCCCTCGACGGGCAAATCGTTACCCTGTGCGGCTGGGCCCATCGTCGGCGCGACCACGGCGGCGTTATTTTCATCGACTTGCGCGATCGCGAAGGTTTGGCGCAGGTCGTTTGCGACCCTGATCGTGCCGCCACGTTCTCCATCGCCGAATCGGTCCGCAACGAGTTTTGCCTGAAGATCACCGGCAAAGTCCGTCCGCGCCCGGCCGGTACGACCAATGCCAACCTGGCATCCGGCGAGATCGAAATCCTCTGTCACGAGATCGAGGTGTTGAACCCATCCGTCACGCCGCCGTTCCAACTGGATGAAGACAATCTCTCCGAGAACGTTCGCCTGCTGCATCGCGTCATTGACCTGCGTCGTCCGCAGATGCAGAACAATCTGATGCTGCGTTACAAAACCTCCCGCGCCTTCCGCCGCTTCCTTGACGACAACGGCTTCATCGATATCGAAACGCCGATGCTGACCAAGTCGACCCCGGAAGGCGCACGCGACTACCTCGTGCCATCACGCGTTCATCCGGGCCAGTTCTTTGCCCTCCCGCAGTCGCCGCAGCTCTTCAAGCAGTTGCTGATGGTGGCTGGCTACGACCGTTACTACCAGATCGTCAAATGCTTCCGCGACGAGGATTTGCGCGCTGACCGCCAGCCCGAATTCACCCAGGTCGATATCGAAACCTCGTTCATGAGCGAGGCCGAAATCATGGCGTTGACGGAAAAGCTGATCCGCACTGTTTTCAAGGAAGCCATAGACGTCGACTTGCCTGACTTCCCGCGCATGACCTATGCCGAAGCCATGCACCGTTTCGGCTCCGACAAGCCAGATCTGCGCGTCACGCTTGAACTGACTGAAGTTACCGATGCGTTCAAGGATGTCGCCTTCAAGGTCTTTGCCGGCGTTGCCAACAGCGAAGGTGGTCGCATCGCCGCCATGCGCATTCCGGGCGGCGCCACGCTGACCCGCGGCGAGATCGATGCCTACACCCAGTTCGTCGGCATCTACGGCGCCCGAGGGCTGGCTTACATCAAGGTCAATGACGTCACCCAGATCAACGAAACCGGCCTGCAATCGCCGATCGTCAAGAACCTGTCGGAAGCTTCACTCAAGGCCGTCATCGAACGCACCGGCGCCCAGTCCGGCGACTTGATCTTCTTCGGCGCCGACAAGGCCAAGATCGTCAATGACGCCCTCGGTGCGCTGCGCATCAAGATCGGCCACGAGAAGGGCTTCGTCACCGGCGCAAAGTGGGCTCCGCTGTGGGTCATCGACTTCCCGATGTTCGAGTACGACGATGAAAACAAGCGCTGGAGCGCATGCCATCACCCGTTCACCAGCCCCAAGGACGAGCATCTCGACCTGCTGGTAACCGATCCGGGCAAATGCCTAGCCAAGGCCTACGACCTGGCCTTGAACGGCTGGGAACTGGGCGGCGGCTCGGTGCGTATCCACCGCTCCGACGTGCAGGAAAAGGTTTTCTCGGCCCTCAACATCGGTCCGGAAGAGCAACAAGCCAAGTTCGGCTTCCTGCTTGATGCGTTGAAGTATGGCGCCCCGCCGCATGGCGGCCTGGCTTTTGGCCTGGATCGGATCGTCACGATGATGACCGGTGCCGAATCGATCCGCGACGTAATCGCTTTCCCGAAGACCCAGCGCGCCCAATGTTTGCTGACCGACGCGCCGTCCGGAGTCGACGAAAAGCAGCTGCGTGAACTGCACATTCGCCTGCGCCAGAAGGTTGAAACGCAAGTCGAAGTCAGCCCGACCTAAACGCCGATGCAGACTTTCCTGCGCCTCCTGATCGTCGCCTGGCTGGCGATCGGGAGCGCATTTGCTTTCAGTTTCGGGCGCGATGCTACGGTCGACACGATTTTGGTGGCAAATTTGCCCACCGAAGCCCGGCAAACACTTGCCCTGATCAAGGCCGGCGGCCCGTTTCCCTATGAGCGAGATGGCATCGTATTCGGCAACTTCGAAAAACGCCTGCCCTTGCACCCGCGTGGCTATTACCGCGAATACACGGTAAAAACGCCGTGGCGCAAGGATCGCGGGCCTCGCCGGATCGTCGCCGGCCGCGACAGCAACTACTATTACACTGACGACCACTACCGGACCTTTCGGCAAATCGCGGAATAGGGACATATCGATGAGCGACAACCTGCTCGAAAATGCCAGTGCATCCGGGGTATTCCACCTGGTGGCAACTCAACAATCCACCATCGAAACAGCCGCCAAGCAGGCAGATTTCTGCGTCCTGAAGGCCGACATCGTCAGGCCCGCCTCAACGCAGGACGTATTGCTTCAACTCGGTACCGCGCTCGATTTTCCGAGCTGGTACGGCGCCAATTTCGATGCACTCTATGACTGCCTGACCGACCCCGACTGGCGACCCGCCAAGGGTCACGTCCTGTTCATCAACGGCATAACCCGCTTGCGTGCAGCGCACCCGGTTGATTTCGCCACCTTGATCGAAGTCTTGCAGGCGGCAGCCGAAGACAGGCGCAAAACACATGTGCCCTTCTGGATCCTGATCGACGCCCCGGCCCGAGGCATTACGACACTCGCCGAGGCATGACCACCGGCCACAAACAGCCGGTTTCCGTTCTGGTCGTCATTCACACCGCGGCTCTTGACGTACTCCTGCTGGAGAGATCTGCCCACCCGGGATTTTGGCAATCGGTAACGGGCAGCCGCGAAGGCAGCGAATCACTGATCGACACAGCTCGCCGCGAAGTCCTCGAGGAAACCGGGATAGCCACGGCCAATGGCCTCCTTGTTGACTGGCAGATGAGCAACACCTTCGAAATTTTTACCGAATGGCGACACCGCTACGCGCCAGGGGTCAGCCATAACGTTGAACATGTCTTCAGCCTGCAACTTGCTAATCGACCGGCCATCGTCACGGCTCCTGACGAACACCGGGACTGGCAATGGCTACCCTGGCGAGAGGCTGCCGAGCGCTGCTTCTCATGGAGCAACCGGGATGCCATTCTGATGCTCCCCAAAAGGCCCTCGTTCGGGACTTGAAACTGCCAAAACCTCTCCTATATTTGGTCCATGAAAGCTTCATTCACCAAGGAGAAAACCATGGCAAACATCACCCGAATCGACCCATTCGACGACCTGTTCCGCGGCTTTTTCGTACGCCCAGTGGATTATGACGGCGCCCCTGCCCAGCCTCCATCCATCAAGATGGATGTCAAGGAACAAGGCGACTGCTATCTGATCCATGCCGACCTGCCGGGTGTCAAGAAGGACGACATTCACGTAGTCGTCGATGGCAATCAGGTCTCGGTCAGCGCCGAAGTGAAACAGGAGAAGGAAACCAAAGAAGGTGAGCGCGTACTGCGCTCTGAACGCTATTTCGGCAAGGTTTCTCGTTCGTTCCAACTGGGACAGGAAATCGATGACGGGAAAGCTGTCGCCAAGTTCAACGACGGCGTCCTTGAGCTGATCTTGCCCAAACGGACCGAAACGACCAGCAAACGTTTGAGCGTCGTTTAACGTCTAAACTGCTCACAAAAGGCCGGACCCCGCTCCGGCCTTTTTCTTTGTACAATCCGCGGCGATTCCACTTGGAGCCCGCCATGAGCATCGAAGACCTCACCCCCGGCATCAAGGCCGCCGTTCTGGCCGAAGCCCTGCCCTACATCAAGCGTTTCCACGGCAAGACCATCGTCGTCAAGTACGGCGGCAACGCGATGACCGACGAGCACCTGAAAAGCTGCTTCGCCCGTGATGTCGTCCTGCTTGAACTGGTCGGCTTCAACATCGTTGTGGTGCATGGCGGCGGTCCTCAGATCGAAAACCTGCTTGCCCGCGTCGGCAAGAAGGGCGAATTCATTCAGGGCATGCGCGTCACCGATGCCGAAACCATGGAAGTCGTCGAAATGGTCCTCGGCGGCCAGGTCAACAAGGACATCGTTAACCTGATCAACCAGCATGGTGGCAAGGCCGTTGGCCTGACCGGCAAGGACGGCAACTTCATCCGCGCCAAGAAGCTCATGCTGGAAAACAAGGACAACCCGGGCGACCTGATCGACGTCGGCCAGGTCGGCGAGATCGTTTCCATCGATCCGACGCTGATAGACCATCTCGACAAGGGCTCCTTCATCCCGGTCATCGCCCCGATCGGTGTCGGCAAGGATGGCGAGACCTACAACATCAACGCCGATGTCGTCGCCGGCAAGATCGCCGAAGTCCTCAAGGCCGAAAAGCTGGTGCTGCTGACCAACACGCCGGGCGTCCTCGACAAGAACGGCGACCTGATCACCGGCATCACGCCCAAGCAGATCGACGAAATGGTCGAGGATGGCACGCTGTCCGGCGGCATGCTGCCGAAGATCGGCTCGGCGCTCGATGCCGCCCGCAATGGTGTCAAGGGCGTGCATATCATCGACGGTCGCGTCGAACATGCGTTGTTGCTGGAAATTCTGACTGACCACGGCGTCGGCACGATGATCAAGTCGCACTAATGCTTGATTCGCCCCAGAGAAGCCCGCGCCAGCGGGCTTTTTCCTTTCTGCGACGGGAAATGCCATGAAAAACCCGGTCTGGCTATTCGACCTCGACAACACGCTGCACAACGCGACGCCGCATATCTTTCCCCACATCAATCGATCGATGCGCCAATACATCGAGCGCCATCTGGGCGTAAACGAGCATGAGGCAACGCGCATCCGGCAGGGCTACTGGGAGCGCTATGGCGCCACGCTGCTTGGCCTGATGCGCCACCACAACACCGACCCGCGCCATTTCCTCTGGGAGACCCATCAGTTTCCCGACCTGCCGCGCATGGTCGTCTTCGACAAGCCCCTGCTCCATACACTGCGCCGACTACCCGGCCGCAAGATCATTTTCTCCAACGCGCCGCGGCATTACGCCGAAGCCATCCTCGACCTCACCGGCCTCGGTCGCTGTTTCGATGCTGTCTACTCGGTCGAAAACCTGCGTTTCCAACCCAAACCCATGCTCGCCGGATTTCGCACCCTGCTCCGCGCCGAGCATCTCGATCCGCGCCGCTGCATCATGATCGAGGACAGTCTGGCCAACCTCGTCACCGCCAAAAAGCTCGGCATGAAAACCGTGTGGGTGAGCGCTGGCTCACGCCAGTCGCCTTTTGTTGACGTTAAAATCCGCTCGGCAACACAATTATCAAAATGCTACGGTCGACTGGAAATTTCGGCCAAAAATGAAATCTGAGGAGGGGACAATCATGGCGACAAAACCAGGCGAACGCCGCCTGCAAATCCTGCAGACGCTAGCCGAAATGCTGGAAACCCCGAAAGGGGAAAAAATCACCACCGCCGCGCTGGCCGCCAAACTGGAATGTTCCGAAGCGGCGCTCTACCGCCATTTCGCCAGCAAAGCGCAAATGTTCGAAGGCCTGATTGAATTCATCGAACAAAGCCTGTTCAGCGTCATCAACAAGATCACCGCCGAGGAAAGCGAAGGTTTCAAGCAAGTCGAGCTGATCATCGGCCTGCTGCTCCGCTTTGCCCAACGCAATCGCGGCATGACCCGCGTCCTGATCGGCGATGCCCTGGTCAATGAAAACGAGCGCTTGCAGACCCGCATCAACGCCCTGCTCGACAAAGTCGAAGCCGCCATGAAACTGGCGTTGCGCATCGCCGCCACGCAGGAAAACCTCAAGCCCGACGCCGACTTCGGCGCTCTGGCCAATTTGCTGCGCTGCTACGTCGTCGGCCGCTGGGAACAATACGCACGCAGCGGCTTCACGCGCGAGCCACTGACGCAATGGCCGCAACAATGGCCGATGCTCTACTTCGCCTGCCTGTCGCAATCGGGCGCCCCTGGCGCCTGAAAAACAAAATGGCGGCTCAGGCCGCCATTTTTGCATCCAGAACCCGCTTTTCAGCCTTTCAGGTATTCCGCCGCATCCAGCGCAAAATAGGTCAGGATGCCATCGGCCCCGGCTCGCTTGAACGCCAGCAGGCTCTCCAGCACGCAGGCCTTCTCGTCCAGCCAGCCGTTCTGCGCCGCCGCCTTGAGCATCGCGTACTCGCCGCTGACCTGATAGGCATAGGTCGGCACCTTGAACTCATCCTTGACGCGCCGGACGATGTCCAGGTACGGCATGCCGGGCTTGACCATGACCATGTCGGCGCCCTCTTCAAGGTCGAGCGCCACTTCGCGCAGCGCCTCGTCGGTATTCGCCGGGTCCATCTGGTAGGTGTACTTGTTGCCCTTGCCGAGATTGCCGGCCGAGCCGACAGCGTCGCGGAAGGGGCCATAGAAGGCCGAAGCGTACTTGGCCGAGTAAGCCAGAATGCGCGTGTAAATCTGCCCGGCGCCTTCCAGCTCGGCCCGAATACGGGCAATACGGCCGTCCATCATGTCCGACGGCGCCACGACATCCGCCCCCGCCTGGGCATGACAAAGCGCCTGCCTGGCCAGCACTTCCAGCGTCTCATCATTGAGCACGTAACCGGTTTCGTCGATCAAGCCATCCTGCCCATGGCTGGTATAGGGATCGAGCGCCACGTCGGTAATCACGCCAAGATTCGGAAATTCGCGCTTGAGCGCCTTGATCACGCGCGGCACCAGACCATTGGCGTTGTAGGCCTCTTCGGCCCCTAACGACTTCAGTGACGCATCGATCACCGGAAACAGCGCCAACGCCGGAATGCCGAGTTTTACAGCCCGCTCCGCCGTCTTCAACAAAACATCGAGCGACTGGCGGTCGACGCCGGGCATGGACGACACCTTTTCGATGCGCCCTTCGCCTTCCAGCACAAAGACCGGGTAAATAAAATCGTCGGCCGTCAGTACCGACTCCCGCATCAAACGGCGGGAGAAATCATCTCGCCGCATCCGGCGCATCCGGGTTCCGGGAAAACCACCGCTCACAACTGCCATGCTTCAACCTCGATCAATTCAACACAGAAAAATTTTCATCCTCGGCGGAACTTCCCGCCTTGACGCGCGTCAGATTCCGCAGATGGCACGCGCTGTCTCCCGCTTCACCTCCCTGAGCGGGCGCCTTGACCCAGTTAAGGCTTTTTGGCCCCCGGACCCCCCTTATCCGGGGGCCCTTTGTTTTCTTTCGGCTTGATTTCGATTTCCAGCCAGCTGGCGAGAACGCCCTCAGCTTCTTCAACACCGGTCTTTTTCAGGCTTGAGAAGAGCTGCACCGAATACAGGTCAGCATCACCCCAGGTCGCCACCTCGGCCTTGACCGATTTCAGGGCTTTCATCTGCTCCTGGCGGCTCAGCTTGTCGGCCTTGGAAAGCAGGATGTGGATCGGCCGCCCGGTCGGGCGAAACCAGTCAATCAGGCGTAAATCGAGGTCAGTCATCGGCCGACGAATATCCATGATGACAACCAGTCCGGCCAGTTGATCCCGCTTGCTCAGGTAAGGACCAATGAGGCCTTCCCACTGCGAGCGGATCGCCTCGGGCGCCTTGGCATAACCGTAGCCGGGCAGGTCGACGAAATACTTGCCGTCGGCCAGCGTGAAATAATTCAGGTGCTGCGTCCGGCCAGGTGTTTTGCTGACATAAGCAAGGCGAACACGCCCCGCCAGCGTATTGATAGTGGAAGACTTGCCAGCATTGGAACGACCGGCGAAGGCAACTTCGCGAACGGAATCCTGGGGCAAATCACGAAGATTGGCGACGGTTGTCAAAAAAACCGCCTGTTGGAACAGAGGCATAAAAAACTCGGAAGACCCGCCAAGAGGGCGGCGAACTGATATAGAATAACAGGTTTGTAACCTCCGTTCCGGCCAAAGCGCCCATAAACGCGCACTAGGAGTTCGAAATGATCCGTAAAGCGGCACTGGCGATCCTTTTCGCCACCAGTTTCGTCACCCACGCTTCCGAAGAAGCGCATGCCAAGGCTGACCCAGCCAAAGGCAAGGCTATCGCTGAATCCATTTGTGTCGCCTGTCATGGCGTCGATGGCAACAGCCCGACTTCGGCCAATCCGAACCTGGCTGGCCAGGTTGAGGAATACATCGCCAAGCAACTGAAGAACTTCAAGCCGGTTGGCGACAAGCCGCCCGTGCGCAACAACCCGATCATGGCCGGTATGGCTGCACCGCTGTCCGACGACGACATCAAGAACGTCGCCGCCTGGTTTGCCAGCCAGAAACAGAAGCCGGCTGCGGCCAAGGATGAAAAACAGATCGCGCTGGGCCAGAAAATCTGGCGTCAGGGTGACTTCAAGAAGGGCGTTCCCGCCTGCGCCGGCTGCCACGGCCCTGCTGGTGCCGGTTTGCCGGCTCAGTACCCGCGTCTGGCTGGTCAGTTTCAGGAATACACGGAAGCCCAGTTGAAGGCTTTCCGTGTTGACGAACGTGCCAACGATCCGGAAAAAATGATGCGCATGATCGCCGCCAAGCTTTCCGACGTCGAAATCAAGGCCGTCTCCGAATACGCTGCCGGCCTGCGCTAATTTGCGCACCAGCAAAGAAAAGGCAGCTTCGGCTGCCTTTTTGTTTTTCTGGTGCTTGGCAGTCCACGTCGACGCGACTAGACTGGACGCACAACACCCCACCGGAGTAGGAGGCAAAACATGAAGACGCTCAAACAGCTTCTCGCAGGCAGAAATCGCCCACTGGCAGTCGTCGCACCTGGCGACACTGTTTTTCACGCCCTCACCGTTATGGCCAAGCACGAAGTCGGGGCTGTCTTGGTTCTCGACGGCGAACAACTGGTCGGCATTTTTTCCGAACGCGACTATGCCCGCAAGATCATCCTGCAGGGCAAGACCTCGAAGGAAACGCTGGTCAGCGAAATCATGAGCGACAAGGTGGCCTACGTGACTCCAAGCGTTTCGCTTGACGAGTGCATGGCCCTGATGACCGAAAAGCATTTCCGCCACCTACCGGTACTGGATGACGAAGGAAATGTGCTTGGCATCATCTCCATCGGTGACCTGGTCAAGGAAACCATCTGCGACCAGCAATTCCTGATTGCCCAACTGGAACATTACATCGCCGGTTGAGATGGCAAGCAATCGCAGCATTCACTTTCATATACTCGAGGATATCGCCCGCGACCTGTCGGGCGATATCAATTTCCCGACCTGTCTCGATGCGGCCCTGCTGGTTCGCAACGCGCTGAAAGATCCGTTTGCCAGCACCGATCAGGTGGTACAGGCGATCAGCATCGAGCCGCTGATCTGCAGCAAGCTGTTGCGTCTGGCCAACTCCGTCAGCTACAACCCGGCCGGTGAACAGATTTCCAATCTGAATAACGTGGTTCGACGACTGGGCTTCGACATCGTCCGTACGACCTCGCTGGCCGTGGCGATGGACCAGATGTTGAAATCGAAAAATCTCGCAGCCTACGATCACATTGCCCGACAAACCTGGGAACACTCGCTGCGGGTTGCGGCGATCGCCCGTGTGCTGGCGGGCCATCTGGGTCGTGTCCCGCCGGACAACGCCATGCTGACCGGACTGGTACACAACATTGGCATTTTTTACCTGCTATTTCGGGCGGCGGAATACCCCGAATACCGCAACGACGAGCCGGCCATGATCGAACTTCTGGCGGGCTGGCACGAAGGGATAGGCGAGAGCCTGTTGCACATTCTGGGGCTACCGGCATCGATCACCGATGCCGTGCGCGACCAAAGCCATTTGAGTGCCGTCGAATCGCCCTGCACCATCAGCGACATTCTCTATTTTGCAATCGTGCTCGCCGGCAACGGCCTGCCATGGCAAAACAGCACGCACGACGCCGAGGAAGAAGCCAGGCGCGAGGCCGACCGGGCGCGCTATGCCGACCTGCTGCAAACCGCCGAAGAAGACATCGTCGAGTTGCGCGCCGCGCTTTCTGCCTGAACCTGCAGGCATCCTGGCAGTCTGAAATCCAGCCAGTCGCCAGTTTTCCCCCGACCTCGAGTGTAAGGATTCGGGAGGAACGCCGACTAATGGATATGCAAGCCCCCAGGAACCATCATGCTGATTCGTCACGCCCCGGAAATTCCCAATTCCGAAATCACCGAACCCCAGATTTATGCGGGTCGCCGCGAGTTCGTTCGAACGCTCGCCCTCGGTGTCGGCGCCGCTAGCCTCGGCCTGGCCCATGGCGCAGAAAGCCGTGAGGGACGGGGCAGCCCATTAGGAAATCTGCTCTCCAGCCCATTGTCGACGCGCGATGACAAACTGACGCCATACCAGTCGATGACGACTTACGGCAATTTTTATGAATTCGGGCCGGACAAGGACAGCCCGGCTAAAAACGCGCACCGTCTGCGTACGCGGCCGTGGTCAGTGACTATCGACGGCGAAGTCAAAACCCCGAAAACCTTCGCCATCGAAGACATCCTGAAATGGGCGCCGCTCGAGGAGCGCATTTACCGGATGCGCTGCGTCGAAGGCTGGAGTGCGGTTGTGCCCTGGGTTGGCTTTCCGTTCAGCGAACTGCTCAAACGGGTCGAGCTGACGGGCAATGCCAAGTTTGTCGAATTCTGGAGCCTGGCCGATCCCGAACAAATGCCCTACGTGCGCATTCCGTTGCTTGACTGGCCGTATGTCGAAGCACTCAGGCTGGATGAAGCGCGCCATCCGCTGACGCTTTTGGCGGTCGGCATGTACGGCGAAGTCATGCCGAAACAGAACGGCGCCCCGCTCCGTCTCATCGTGCCTTGGAAATATGGCTTCAAGGGGGCAAAATCCATCGTCCGCATCCGCTTCGTCGAAAAACAGCCACAAACGGCGTGGATGAAAGCCGGGCCTGACGAATACGGCTTCTACTCGAACGTCAATCCGGATGTCCCGCACCGGCGCTGGAGTCAGGCCAACGAACGCCGTCTCGGCGAGTTTCTCAAACGCAAGACCCTGCCCTTCAACGGCTACGCCGAGCAGGTCGCCGGTCTGTATGCCGGCATGGATTTACGGAAAAATTTCTGACATGAGCTTCAACCCCGACAACCGCCAACTCGGCTGGATCAAGGTCGCCCTCTTCGCCCTCTGCCTGATACCGGCAATGCGCCTGTTGTGGGCCGCCTACACCGACGACTTCGGGCCCAATCCGGTGGAGTTCGTCCAGCGTTGGACCGGCACCTGGACCTTCAACCTGCTGCTCATCACGCTCTGCGTGACGCCACTGCGGGCGATGACGCAAATGCATTGGCTGACCCGGCTGCGGCGCATGCTCGGGCTATTCTGTTTTTTCTACGCCACGCTACATTTTCTGAGTTTCATCGGCTTCGACCATGACTTTGTGATCGACGATATCGCCAAGGATATTTTCAAGCGCCCCTTCGTGACGGTTGGTTTTGCTGCCTTTGTGTTGCTGATTCCGCTCGCCGCGACCTCGAGCAACTGGGCAATTCGCCAGCTGGGCGGGCGAAAGTGGCAGGAACTGCACCGCAGCATCTACCTGATCAGCATTCTCGCCACGGTGCATTATTTCTGGCTGGTCAAGGCTACGGCCTTATTGTGGCCGCTGGCTTACTCGGTGGCCGTCGCCATTCTGCTCGGCTGGCGGATTCGCGAACGCAAGCGCAAGGCGATCCCGGTGCCGCAAAGCGCGGCCGTCAAGCCATTGAAATTTTTCAAACAGAAGCCGAACTGATCGCGCCGGGCATTTCCACGGTCAACCGGAAAAAACGGCCAAAATCGAAATGCCGCTCAGCCTTTGCGCGGCAGGTCGAAGCGGACAATGGCGCGGCCATCCGGCGTTTTCTTCGGCTCGGCCTTCCAGGCGTGGCCGTAGATGACCTCGAAGGTCGCCGGCAGCCGGCCGTCCTTGCGCATGGTTTCGTAGGCCGCCTTGCCGCTCTCCCACGACTTGCGGCCGGTCATCCCGTGGCGTCGTGCTTTCATCGCGCATGACGAGCCGGCAGCGCGCAATTCGGCGAACATGGCATCCACATCGTCGTAGGTCAGCGTGATGACTTCCATGTCCATGACCGGGTCTGCGAAACCGCAGCCGACCAGCATGTCGCCGAGATCATGCATGTCGGCGAAACGCTGGGTATGGGCATAGCCATCGGCAAAGGCGGAGCGCAATTCCTTGAGCGTATCCGGGCCGAGGGTCGAGAACATCAGCAGGCCGCCAACTTCGAGCACGCGATGCGCTTCGGCCAGCGCCGGAATCGGATCGTCCAGCCAGTGCAACAGCAGGTTGGACCAGACGATTGCGGTCGACCGGGATTTCAGGGGTAAATTGGCCGCATCGGCCGCCAGGCGAAGTGGCTCGGCATTCTTGCCGATGCCCAGCCAGCGCTGCCAGCCGGCACGTGGAACACGGCCCGCCGAGAGCATGGCCGGCGCGACATCCAGACCGATAAGTTCAGCCTCGGGGTAGCGGGCGGTCAGGCCGGGAAAGCTCCCGCCGCGGCTGCAACCCAGGTCGAGAATCCGCTTCGGTTCGACCTTGACGAAATCGAGTCGCTCCTGCATCCGGCGATCGACTTCGCGGGCGAAGAAATCACCTTCGCCGTAACTTGCCGCAACCCGGGCGAAGCGTCGACCGACGTGCTGCCGGTCGACGAATCCGGAATGCGGGCTGACAGGGCTCAAATTGCCTTGACGCCGAGACGCGCAAACAGCGCGTCGTCGCGCTCGATATCCGGATTGCCGGTAGTCAGCAGGAAATCACCGTAGAACATCGAATTGGCGCCGGCCAGGAAGCACAGGGCCTGCAGTTCGTCGCTCATTTCCTGACGACCGGCCGACAGGCGAACCCACGAGGTCGGCATTATGATGCGGGCGGCGGCGATGGTCCGCACGAACTCGAAGGGGTCGAGGCGATCCTTGTCGGCCAGCGGCGTACCGGGAATCGGCACGAGATTGTTGATTGGCACAGACTCTGGCGCCTTGGGCAGGTTGGCCAGCTGGACGAGCAGACCGGCGCGGTTCTTGCGCGATTCGCCCATGCCGATAATGCCGCCCGAACAGACGTTGATGCCGGCATCGCGGACCTGCTCGAGCGTATCGAGACGGTCGTCCTGGGTGTGCGTCTTGATGACCTGACCGTAGAATTCCTTGTCGGTATCAAGATTGTGGTTGTAGTAGTCGAGGCCGGCATCCTTGAGCTTTTCCGCCTGGCCTTCCTTGAGCATGCCAAGCGTCACGCAGGTTTGCATGCCGAGCGCCTTCACTTCGCGAACCATGTCGAGGACGCGGTCGAGATCGTTGTCCTTCGGCCCCTTCCAGGCGGCGCCCATGCAGAAGCGCGAGGCGCCTTTGGCCTTGGCGGCCTGCGCAGCGGCAACCACCTCGTTGAGCGGCATCAGGCGTTCGCGCTCGGTGTCGGTGTCGTAACGGGCCGACTGCGAGCAATAGCTGCAATCTTCCGAACAACCGCCGGTCTTGACCGAAAGCAGCGTCGAGCGTTGAATGGCGTTCGGATCGAAGTTTTCGCGGTGCACACCTTGCGCCCGCCAGATCAGGTCCATCAGCGGCAACTCATAGAGCACGAGTACTTCAGCAACCGACCAGATGTGGGCGGGAGCGGACTGGGAAACAGACGAAACGGTGGCGACGGAGCTAGCTTGCATGAAAGGCCTTGCGTGAAAAATGCTATAAAAATCAGATACGAAGCGCATCGGTAATTATGGATTATCACGGACGCTCCGACTGGATGTCAATTTTACCCCAGGCCGATGGACTCAAACGCCTTGGCCGGAAAATCCTCAACGCGGTCTTGCCGGGCAGCTGTCTGCTCTGTGGCGCCGACAGCATGGGAAGCCTGCTCTGCCCGCCGTGCACCAACGATCTTCCGCTGTTGCCCGAGGCCTTGTGCCCAATCTGCGCCGTCCCGACGACGCACGGCGAACGCTGCGGCGCCTGCCTGCGTGAGACGCCGCACTTCGCGGGGACCATCGCCCTCTTTTGCTACGATTTTCCGGCCGACCGCATCGTTCATGCACTCAAGTATGGGCACCAACTGGCGGTGGCCGGCTGGGCCGGACAAAAGCTGGCCGAACTGGGCGGCGCCAACGCATTCGACTGCATCGTCCCCCTGCCCCTGCACGCCGAGCGCCTGCAGGAAAGAGGCTTCAACCAGTCCGCCGAGATCGCCAGGGCATTTCAATTTTGGGCAAAAATTCCGGTTGACCGTGGGAATGTGCTGCGCACGCGGGTAACGCCGCCCCAAGCCACGATGCCACACAAGGAACGCCACAAGAACGTCCGTGGCGCCTTCGAATGTCGGAGGGACTTCACTGGCCAGCGCCTGCTGCTCATCGACGACGTAATGACCACCGGCGCGACGGCCAACGAGTGCGCCCGCGTCCTCAAACTGCATGGCGCCGCCGAGGTCACCGTTGCCATCATCGCCCGTGCGCTACGGCACTGAATCCATGCTCTAATTCGCCCCCTTCACCGTTGAAAGCTGTCGCGTGTTTGCCGTCGTTCTCTACCAGCCCGAAATTCCGCCCAACACGGGCAACATCATTCGCCTGTGCGCCAACACCGGAGCCGAGCTGCATCTGGTCGAACCGCTCGGCTTTGACATTACCGACAAGGGTTTGCGCCGGGCCGGGCTGGATTATCACGAATACGCCCGCGTCGTGCGTCACGCCGACTGGACTGCCTGCAAGGCGGTACTCACCGGCCGGCGCATGTTTGCCATGACGACCAAGGGCACCGGCAGTCCGTTCGATACGGGCTTGCAGGAAAACGATGTGTTTGTTTTTGGTCGCGAGACCAGCGGACTCCCGCCGGAAGTGCTCGCCGAGTTTCCGCCGGAACATCGGCTACGCCTGCCCATGCAGGCGGGACAGCGCAGCCTCAATCTCTCCAACGCTGCCGCCGTCACCGTCTTTGAAGCCTGGCGCCAGGCCGGCTTCAAAGGATCAAGTTAGGCCAGTTCTTCCTTGGGATCGCGGGCCATCAACTGCTCGACGGCCTGCGCGGCACTCAAACGGCCATCCAGCACGGCGGCCACGGCAGCGCTGATCGGCATATCGACGCCGAGCTGACTCGACAGACGATCCACTTCGCGAGCCGTATATACGCCTTCGGCGACATGGCCGAGTTCTTCAAGAATCTGTGGCAGCGATTTATTTTGGGCTAGGGCCAGACCGACGCGACGGTTGCGCGACAGATCTCCGGTACAGGTCAGGATCAGGTCACCCATGCCGGCCAGGCCCATGAAAGTCTGCCGGTCAGCGCCGAGCGCCAGGCCAAGCCTGGCAATTTCGGCAAGGCCGCGGGTCATCAGCGCCGCCCGCGAATTCAAGCCTAACCCAAGTCCATCGCAAACACCTGTGGCGATGGCCAACACATTCTTGACGGCACCACCGACCTCGACACCAACCAGATCATCGTTGGCATAGATACGCAGGCGTGCTGTATGGAGTTGTCGCGCCGCTTCGCGAGCGAAGGCCGGGTCATTGCCGGCCAGCGCTACGGCCGTCGGCTGCCCGGCCGCCACTTCCTCGGCAAAGCTGGGGCCGGACAGTGCGCCACAAAGCGCCTGCTGGCCGAGCACTTCGCTCACCACCTGATGCGGCAGCTTGCCGCTACCCGCCTCGAAACCCTTGCACACCCACAACACCGGCAACTTGCAGCCGATCGCCTTGAGCCGTTCGACGGTGGGCCGCAGACCGGCAATCGGCGTCGCCACGATGAGCAACTCGGCGGCAGCCACAGCCGCCTCGAAATCGGTCGATACGGCGACCGATTCCGGCAATTTGTAGCCGGGGAAAAACCGATGGTTTTCGCGGGTGGATTTCAGGTCGGCGGCGACATCCTCTTCGCGCGACCACAGCGTCAACTCATGCTTGCCGGCAAAGGCAATGGACAGCGCCGTGCCCCAGGCACCAGCGCCAAGCAGCGAAATTTTCATAGGCCCCAGACCTGCGTCGAACGAATGTAGCCGGTCGCGCCATCACGATGGTGCACCTTGGCCCAGCCTGGAGAAGCGGGTTCGATGAATTCAACGGCAACCCATTTGTCCAGTTCGGCCAGGACAGCCGATTCCGGCTTGTCCGACTGGCGGATTTCCGCTTTCGGCGCGGTCACGACGAGCGTCCGTTTGTCTACGAGATTGCGCGACTCCAGCCAGGCCAGCGTCCCTTCGGCATCGCGCACCTTGAACCAGCCTTCGAGCTTGACGACAACCTCGACTGGCGTCTGCGCCTTGATCAGGTAGAGCTTCTTGCCCTGCAGCGACGGCGCATCGAACAGGATGGCCGCCGGCACGCTGACCGAGCGGTAGTCGATAGCCAGCGCTGCTCCGGCAGCGCTGATCAGCGACAGGGCGACAAGCGCGCGATGCCACATGGCAATCACCTTACTGGATCGACACTTCAGCCGGCGCGCCAGACTGCTCCTGCTGCTGCAGGCGCTGCATGTACATGCCTTCAAAATTGACCGGCTGCAGCACGATGGGCTGGAAGCCGGCGCGGCTGACCGCATCGGACACGGCTTCGCGGGCGTACGGAAAGAGGATGTTCGGGCAGGCGACAGCGATCAGCGGCTCGATCTGCTCTTCCGGCACGTTCTGGATGCGGAAGATACCAGCCTGGCCGACTTCAACCAGGAAAACGGTCTTGTCGCCCATCTTGGCGGTAACCGTGACGGTCAGCACGACTTCGTAGACGTTGTCACCGACGGTACGGCCACCGGTATTGAGCTGGATCTCGACTTGCGGGGCTTCGCGCTCAAGGAAGATTTCCGGCGCATTCGGCACTTCGACCGACAGATCCTTGACGTAGAGTTTTTCAATACCGAAGACGGGCTGAGCGTTTTGTTCCATGGTTTTCTTTCAGAAGTTGAATCGGTTTAGTCAGCCTTCGAGCAGCGGCTTCAACTGGCCGGAGGCATCGAGGGCATAGAGATCGTCACAGCCACCCACGTGGGTTTCGCCGATGAAGATTTGCGGCACTGTACGCCGCTGAGTTTTCTGCATCATTTCATCGCGGCGTTCCGGATCGAGATCAACACGAACCTCCTCGATCAGTTCCACGCCGCGCGCCTTGAGCAATTGCTTGGCGCGCGTGCAATAGGGGCAGACTGCCGTTGTATACATCAGGACATGAGCACTCATTTGCTCTTGGCCCCCTTCTTGATCGGATAACCGGCGCCCACCCAGGCATCAACGCCACCGGACAGGTTGTACAGTTTCTCGAAGCCCTGCTTCTTGAGATCGCCACAGGCCTTGTTCGAGCGCATGCCCGAGGCGCAGCAGACGATGATCGGCTTGTCCTTGAACTTGTCCAGCTCGCCAATACGCCCGGCCAGCACGCTACCCGGAATATTCTTCGCTTCCGGCAAATGCCCGGCAGCGTACTCGGCGGTTTCACGAACATCGAGGATGACCGCATCTTCACGATTGATCAGCTGAGTCGCCTCGGCCGGCCCGACGCTATTGCCCGAGGGGCGCATCACCATCGGCCAGAGCAGGGAAAGGCCGCTGACCGCGACCAGTGAAACCAGCAGAATATTCTGGTTGATAAATTCCATCGGTATCACTTAAGCCTCCGTCCCACAAAAAACTTCACGCATCATGCTGACCAGTTGCAGCGTGCGCTGATCGCCAACCCGGTAGAAAACGCGATTGGCGTCCTTGCGGGTAACCAGCACACCTTTTTCGCGCAGGATGGCCAGATGCTGGGAAATATTGCTTTGCGAGGTGCCCACCGCCTCGACGATTTCCTGCACACACGCCTCCTGTTCGCCAAGCACGCAAAGGATTTTCAGGCGCAGCGGGTGGGCGATGGATTTCAGCGCACGGGCGGCCAGCTCGATGTGCTCCTGCTTGTCGATCAAACTGAAGGTTGGCGTTTCCAAGATAAAACCTCGTTTCGGTGAATGGCGCATTATAAAATAGCGTTTTACGTTTCGCTTAATCGAAATCAATCCGCGATGACCTTTGGACACACCCGGCCCGGCCAGCGCAGCCCTCGGCCCACCGGCAAAAGGCTGACAGCGGCACTGATTGCCGCGGTTTTCCTGGGCGCAGCGCCGGTCGGTGCCAAGCCAGTTGCGGCCGAAAAAAAATCCGCCCAGATCGTCGCCTCGCCCGATATCGCCGAAAAACAGGCCGATCTGGGCGAATTGCGCAGTCGAATCGAAGGATTACGCAAGGAATTATCCAGCAGCGAAGAGAGTAAAGCCGATGCCGGCGACCGCCTGCGCGAATCCGACCGCCAGATTTCGCGGCTGCAGCGCGAGCTGCACGAATTGAACGACTCCCGCGGTCAACTGGAAAAAAAGCTCAAAAATCTCGAGCAACAATCGCAGGAACTCGGCGTCACGCTTGGCCAACAACAAGCCCAGCTGGAAAAACTGATCTACAAACAATACCTGCGCGGCACTCCGGACTCGCTGCAACTGCTGCTCAACGGCGACGACCCCAACCAGATGGCGCGCGACCTTCACTACCTGTCAGCCATCGCCCTGACTCGTGCCGAACTGATGGGCGAAATCAACGCCACGCTCGACAAAAAGAAATCGCTGGCCGCCGATGCCAAGGAGCGCAGCGCCGAACTGGCCGAGGTCGAAGCCGAGCAGAAAAAGCGCCATGCCGATTTGCAGAAGCAGCGCGAGGAGCGCCAGGCGCTGTACGTCCAGCTGGCCAGCAAGGTCAGCGCCCAGCGCAAGGAAATCGGCACCCTGCAGCAAAACGAAAAGCGGATGACCCAGCTGATTGATCGGCTGTCAAAAATCCTTGCTGCCCAGGCGGCAAGGGCTGCCAAGGCAGCCGAAGCGGCACGCCAAGCGGAAGCGCGCCAAGCCGCGGCCCGGCAAAAAGAAAAAGAGAGGGAAAAGGACAAGCGCCCTGCGCCGACTGAAGAGCGGGAAATCGCCCGCCCGACTCCCGCCATCGAGCCCACCCGCCCAAGAACCGTCGAAGCCGAAAACCACTACGAACCAGCCCCCAGCAACGGTAGCTTCGCCCGCCAGCGCGGCAGCCTGCGCCTGCCGGTACGCGGTGCGGTCTCCGGCCGCTTCGGTTCGGCCCGCGATGGTGGCGGCACCTGGCGTGGCCTGTTCATCAAGGCTGGTGCCGGCAGCGAGGTCAAGGCCATCGCCGGCGGCCGCGTTGTCTTCTCGGAATGGATGCGCGGCTTCGGCAATCTGCTCATCGTCGACCACGGCGACGCCTACCTGTCGATCTACGGCAACAACGATGCGCTGCTCAAACAGGTCGGCCAGGCCGTCAAGGGTGGAGAAACGGTAGCCACTGTGGGTAACAGCGGGGGCAATCCTGAATCCGGTTTATACTTTGAGCTCCGCCACCAAGGGCAACCGATCGACCCGATGAAATGGGCCAGCTTGAAATGAGCAAAACGAAAACCATTAGCTTGACCGTTGGCGCCTTCGTCGCCGGCGCACTGATCAGCCTGAACTTCCCGGCCATGGCCGACAAGGACGTCAAACAGGGCCTGCCCATTGATGAACTGCGCACCTTTGCCGAGGTGTACAGCGCCATCAAGCAGGGCTATGTCGAGCCGGTCGAAGACAAGAAGATGATCACCAATGCCATTTCCGGCATGCTGTCCAACCTCGACCCGCACTCGACCTACCTCGACGCCGATGCCTTCAAGGATCTGCAGGTGGGCACACAGGGCGAATTCGGCGGGCTGGGCATTGAAGTCGGCATGGAAGACGGCCTGGTCAAGGTCGTTTCGCCAATCGAAGACACCCCGGCCTATCGCGCTGGCGTCAAGGCCGGCGACCTGATCTTCAAACTCGATGAAACACCGGTCAAAGGCCTGACCTTGTCGGATGCCGTCAAGAAAATGCGCGGCAAGCCGAAGACGCCGATCAAACTGTCGATCATCCGCAAGGGCGAAACCAAGCCAATCGAGCTGACCCTGATCCGCGAAGTGATCAAGGTGCAGAGCGTCAAATCCAAGCTGGTCGAGCCCGGTTACGGCTGGGTGCGCGTCACCCAGTTCCAGGAAAATACCGTCGCCGAACTGGCCAAGCATGTTTCCGCCCTCTACAAGGATGGCAACAAGCTCAACGGTCTGGTGCTTGACCTGCGCAACGATCCGGGTGGCCTGCTCAACGGCGCCATCGGCGTTTCGGCGGCTTTCCTGCCGCCGGACGTCAAGGTCGTGTCGACCGATGGTCGCACCGCCGATGCCAAGCAGGAATTCCGGGCACGGGCGCAGGACTACCTGCGCGGCAGCAAGGAAGATCCGCTCAAGACCATGCCTGTCGAAGCCAAGAAGGTGCCGATGGTCGTGCTGGTCAATGGTGGCTCTGCCTCGGCCTCCGAAATCGTCGCCGGCGCCCTGCAGGATCACAAGCGCGCCATCATCGTCGGCACCCAGAGTTTCGGCAAAGGCTCGGTGCAATCCGTTCTGCCGCTCCCGGGCAACACCGCCATCAAGTTGACCACGGCCCGCTACTACACGCCGGAAGGCCGCTCGATTCAGGCCAAGGGCATCACGCCGGACATCGTTGTCGAAGAGAGCGCGAATGGCTCCAGCCCGGGAATGCGCGTGCGCGAAGCCGATCTCGACCGCCACCTGAGCAACGACCGCGACAAGGAAGCTGCCAAGGAAGCGGCAAAGCCGGAAGCCAAGGGCGCTGCCAAGACACCCAAAAATGGCAAGGACAAGAAGGAAGATGCCGATGACGAAATGCCACAACGTCTGGAGTACGCCACCAAGGGCGACTACCAGTTCCAGCAGGCGCTGAATCTTCTCAAGGGTCTTCAGATCATGCAGAATAAGGCGCAATAGCTCATTGATCGGGAGGGATGATGGCCGACACAGACCTCAAGAAAAACCGGGAAATTCTGTTCTCCAAGTTTCCGCCGGGCCAGGTGCCCGAAGCGGCAGATGATCTGCAGCATCTCGACGAAGTCGAGGTTCAGGCCAGATTCGAAAAGCGCTCGCTGGGTGTCAGCTACGATCTGCAGCAGCACACTCTGCGGGAGCTTGACGAGCATCTGGTCGACAAAGGCTTTCATCTCGACAACACGCTATTCACGAAACTGACCCGGGCGCTGATCTACTACGTCGAAGAAACCCAGCTGCACAACATCGGTGCCCCGGAAAAACGCCTGAAACGCTCGGCCCAGGAAGCCTACGTCAACGCCTGGGAACATCACCCGCATGGCGACCATGACGACACGCCGCCGGAGTGGCGCGAATACAAGTAGCGGTCAGGATCGAGGATCGGGCTTTACCCCTCCTTGATCCCGATAGCTGACAACACGATCCCAAATGACCGACGAGCAGCTTCTCCGTTATAGCCGGCACATCCTGCTCGACGCGCTGGGCATCGAAGGACAGACGCGAATTCTGGACACTCACGCGCTGATCATCGGGGCTGGCGGTCTTGGTTCGCCGGCGGCGCTCTATCTGGCCTCAGCCGGAGTCGGCAGGATCACGCTGGTCGACGACGACACGGTCGATTTCACCAACCTGCAGCGCCAGATTCTGCACACCCAGGCGCGCGTCGGCATGGCCAAGGCCGAATCCGGTCGGCAGGCGCTGAGCGCCATCAATCCTGACATCGAGATCATTCCGCTGCAGCAGCGCCTGTCGGGCGAAGCGCTCGATGCGCTGGTCGCCACGGCCGACCTCGTCCTCGACTGCACCGACAACTTCGCCACCCGGCACGCCATCAATCGCGCCTGCGTCCATCATCGCAAACCGCTGGTTTCCGGAGCCGCCATCCGTTTCGATGGCCAGATCAGCGTCTACGACCTGCGCCGCGACGATTCGCCGTGCTACCACTGCCTGTTTCCCGAAGGCGAGGACGTCGAGGAAGTACGCTGCGCCGTGATGGGCGTCTTCGCGCCGCTGACCGGCATCATCGGCACCATGCAGGCGGCCGAGGCGCTCAAGCTGGCGGCGGGAATCGGTGAAACACTGACCGGACGACTGCTGCTGCTCGATGCGCTGACCATGGAATGGCGCACCGTCCGCTTTAAAAAGGACGACGATTGCGCCGTGTGCGGACCTAAGGGAAACGTGCGATCAGGCGAATATCTTCGCCAAGCTGGCGCAAGTCGCGAATCTTCAAGTGCTGCTTGCCGTCTAGCGTAGTCAGCTCGGGCAAGTTGAACAGGCCGCTCGCCTCGTGGCCGATCAGGCAGGGCGCCAGATAGAGCAACAATTCGTCGACCAGCCCTTCGCGCAGCAGCGAACCATTGAGTTTGAAACCGGCTTCGGCATGCACCTCGTTGATGCCGCGCTGGGCCAGCAATTCGAGCAAGGCCTTGAGGTCAACCTTGCCGGCGCCGTTATTTAAAATTTCGACGAAATTTCCGGTTGACCGTAGCAATGCCATTTTTTCGGCATTGTCGACGGCGCCGACGATCAGCACCGGCTCACCTTGCAGAATGCGCGCCGTTGGCAGAATTTCCAGCCGGCTATCGACCACCACGCGCAAGGGCTGGCGCGTCGTCGCCACGTCGCGCACGGTCAGACTCGGATCGTCGTCGCGCACCGTGCCGATACCGGTCAGGATGGCGCAGGCCCGGGCTCGCCAGGCATGACCGTCGCGGCGCGCAGCGGGGCCGGTAATCCACTGGCTGACGCCGTTGTTCAGCGCCGTCTTTCCATCCAGACTGGCGGCGGCCTTCAGGCGCAACCACGGCCGGCCACGCGTCATGCGCGAGACAAAGCCGATGTTCAACTCGCGCGCCTCGTTTTCCAGCAAGCCGCTCGCTGTTTCGATACCGGCCGCCTGCAACAAGGCGAGCCCCTTGCCGGCAACCAGCGGATTCGGATCGGTCATCGCCGCGACAATGCGTGAGACGCCAGCGGCAATCAAGGCCTCGGCACAGGGCGGCGTCCGGCCGAAATGACTGCACGGTTCGAGCGTCACGTAAGCGGTAGCGCCCTTGGCTTTCTGACCAGCAGCGCGCAAGGCATGAACTTCGGCATGCGGTTCGCCGGCTTTCTCGTGCCAGCCCTCGCCGACGATTTCACCGTCGCGGACCACGACGCAACCAACGCGCGGATTGGGCGAGGTCGTCCACAGGCCACGCTCGGCCAGTTGCAGGGCGCGCGCCATCATGCCGTGGTCGACGGCTGAAAAGCTCATTTTTTCTTGGAGGTTGGCGAAACTTCGCGGATCGCCTTGGAGAAGGCATCCACGTCTTCAAAATTGCGATAGACCGAGGCGAAGCGGATATAGGCGACCTTGTCGAGCTTCTTGAGTTCGCGCATGACCAGTTCACCCAACTGCTGCGTCGTCACCTCGCGCTCACCGGCCGAGCGCAACCGTTCCTCGATGTCGGCGACGGCGGCATCGACCGATTCGATCGACACCGGACGCTTGCGCAGCGCCAATTCCAGACTGGCGCGCAGCTTGGTCCGGCTGAATTCGGTGCGCAGGCCATTTTTCTTGACCACTTGCGGCAGCTGGATTTCAGCCCGCTCGTAGGTGGTAAAACGCTTGTCACAGGCATTGCACTTTCTGCGGCGACGCACGACGTCCGCCTCGTCGGAGAGGCGGGTATCGACAACTGCCGTGTCGTCGTGGCCGCAGAAGGGGCATTTCACTTCAAACTCCCGAAAATCCCAGCGCGCTGCCCGAACCGGGCAACGCGGTGCGGGCAAACGCTGAAATTTTCACGCGCCGTAAACCGGGAACTTGGTACACAAGGCAGCGACCTTGGCACGCACGGTAGCGGCAACAGCTTCGTCGTTCGGCGCGTCAAGCACGTCGGCCACCAGATGAGCGATCGTCTCGGCTTCGATTTCGGTGAAACCACGCGTCGTCATGGCCGGCGAACCGATGCGGATGCCGGAAGTGACGAACGGCTTCTGCGGGTCGTTCGGGATGCCATTCTTGTTGACCGTGATGTGGGCGCGACCAAGGGCAGCTTCGGCTTCCTTGCCGGTGATGTTCTTGGCGCGCAGGTCGAGCAGGAAAACGTGGCTTTCGGTACGGCCGGAAACGATGCGCAGACCACGCTCTTCACCGAGCACGCGGGCCATGACACGGGCGTTGTTGATGACCTGTTCCTGGTAGTTCTTGAACTCCGGCGTCGCGGCTTCCTTGAAGGCGACGGCCTTGGCGGCGATGACGTGTTCCAGCGGACCGCCTTGCAGGCCCGGGAAGATGGCGGAGTTGAGGGCCTTTTCGTGCTCGGCCTTCATCAGGATGACGCCACCGCGCGGGCCGCGCAGGGTCTTGTGCGTGGTCGAGGTCACGACATCGGCGAAGGGCACCGGGTTCGGGTAGAAACCGGCGGCGATCAGGCCGGCGTAGTGGGCCATGTCGACCCAGAAAATGGCGCCGACTTCCTTGGCGATCTTGGCGAAGCGTTCCCAGTCGATGCGCAGGGCGTAGGCCGAGGCGCCAGCGACGATGATCTTCGGCTTGTGCTCGCGGGCCAGCGCTTCCATCTTGTCGTAGTCGATGGCTTCGTTGGCATCGAGGCCGTAGGAAACGACGTTGAACCACTTGCCGGACATGTTGAGCGCCATGCCGTGGGTCAGGTGACCGCCTTCGGCCAGGCTCATGCCCATGATGGTGTCGCCCGGCTTGGCAAAGGCCATGAGCACGGCCTGATTGGCCTGCGAACCGGAATTCGGCTGGACGTTGGCGGCTTCGGCGCCGAACAGTTTCTTCAGGCGGTCGATGGCGATCTGCTCGGCGACGTCGACGTATTCGCAGCCACCGTAGTAGCGCTTGCCCGGATAGCCTTCGGCGTACTTGTTGGTGAGCTGGGAGCCTTGAGCTTCCATGACGGCCTTGCTCACGTAGTTTTCGGACGCGATCAGTTCGATGTGGTCTTCCTGACGCTGTACTTCGGCCTGAATGGCCTGCCAGAGTTCAGGGTCAACTTTTGCCAGGGTGTCTTTCGCGGAAAACATGTCAAATGCCTCAAGCCATTGAAAAGGGGTCGAATTTTATCATGCCGGAAGCTCGTCAAGGGCGCCCGGTTCGAGATGGTCGGTTTCACCCCACGCATTCAGGCTCCACTGGCCGTCCACAGTGGCAATCCAGTTGATGCCGGCGTTGGGAATCAGGAAATCGCGTGGCGTTTCCAGCGAGTTGCCCCGGACAAAACGGTTAATGATGTCGAGCACGCCACCGTGCAGGACGATGGCGATGGTTTCGCCGGGATGTCGTGCCGCCAGCTCCTTGAGCTTGCCGGTCACGCGCTCGAACATGGTGGTCAGGCTTTCGCCCTTCTCGAAATCGTAGTTGGCGTTGCGCCCTTCGAAGGCAGCGTAGCCTTCCGGATGATTGGCTTTCGCCTCGTCGTAGGTCAGCCCTTCGAACACCCCGTAGCGCCGCTCGCGCATCTCGGGTACTGGCGTCGGCGTCAGCCCGAGTTCAGCGCCTATCGATTGCGCCGTCGTCCATGCCCGCTTGAGATCACTGCTGTAGAGCGCGACAATGCCGGCCGACCTGAGCCAGCGCCCGGCAGCCATGGCCTGGCGCAGACCGGTCTCGTTGAGGCCGATGTCGATCTGCCCCTGAATGCGCCGCTCGGCGTTCCATTCGGTTTCGCCGTGGCGCACCAGGCAGATTTGCGTTGTCCGGGTTGTAGGGATTTCCACCATTTTCTGCCTTCCGCCTTCGCTGTAAATTTGGCCCACTGAAATTTTCAATTAACCCCGGCCACTTCAGAAGTCGGGAATTCTATCAACCGAGGAGGACTTTTTCGTGACCCTTCTGCTCAAGCTCTCGCAGCTGATCGACTGGCTCAATGAGCGCGTCGGCAAAGGCGCATTCTGGCTGGTGCTGATCATGGCACTGATCAGCGCCGGCAATGCCAGCTACCGCTTTGTTTTCAACGACAGTTCCAATGGCCTGCTGGAAATCCAGTGGTACCTGTTTGCCGCTGTCTTCCTGCTCTGCTCGCCTTACACGCTGCAAAAGAACGAGCACGTCCGCATCGACGTCCTGTCCGGCAAGCTGTCGCCGCGTGGTCTGGCCGTTATCGACATCATCGGCACCATCTTCTTTTTGCTGCCCATGGTGGTCGCCGTGCTCTGGCTCTCGCTACCGCTGGTTGCCGAGTCATACAAGATTCAGGAAATGTCAGCCAACGCCGGCGGCCTGATTCGCTGGCCCGTCAAAATCCTGCTGCCCATCGGCTTTACGCTGCTTGCCCTGCAGGGCATTTCCGAGCTGATCAAGCGCATCGCCTTTCTGGCCGGACGAATTGACGACCCGAACAACAAGGAAAAGGGGCCGACGCCCGAAGAAGAACTGGCCGCCGCCATTGCTGCAGCCAAAGCACTGGAGGCCAAATAATGGCGGAGTTCATGATTGCCAACATGGCGCCGCTGATGTTTGGCGCCCTCGTTGTATTCCTCCTCTTCGGCTATCCGGTCGCCTTCGCGCTGGCCGCCAACGGTATCCTCTTCGGCCTCATCGGCATTGAACTCGGCCTGCTTCACCCGGCACTCTTCCAAGCCTTGCCCGAGCGCATCTTCGGCATCATGGCCAACGACACGCTGCTCGCCATCCCCTTCTTTACGTTTATGGGACTGATTCTTGAACGATCAGGCATGGCCGAGGATCTGCTCGACACCATCGGCCAGTTGTTCGGCCCGATTCGCGGTGGCCTGGCCTTTGCCGTCATCTTCGTCGGCGCGCTGCTCGCCGCGACGACCGGCGTCGTCGCTGCCTCGGTCATCTCGATGGGTCTCATTTCCCTGCCCATCATGCTGCGCTATGGCTACGACAAGAAGCTGGCCTGCGGTGTCATCGCCGCCTCAGGCACGCTGGCCCAGATCATCCCGCCATCGCTGGTGCTGATCATCATGGCCGACCAGTTGGGCAAATCGGTCGGCGACATGTACGAAGGCGCCATCTTCCCCGCCCTGGTCCTGACCAGCCTGTACGTCGGCTACGTGGTGATACTCACCATCCTCAAGCCCAATGCCGCCCCGGCCCTGCCGCCCGAAGCGCGCACGCTGCGCGGCTTCAAGCTGCTGCTGCGCGTCATCACGACGATGGTCCCACCGTTGATGCTGATCTTTCTAGTACTCGGCACCATCTTCCTCGGCATCGCAACACCGACCGAAGGCGGCGCCATGGGCGCGGCCGGCGCGCTGATTCTGGCGGTGGGCCGCAAGCGCCTGAGCTTCAAGCTGCTCAGGCAGGCCATGGAAACGACCGGCAAGCTGTCGTCGTTCGTGATTTTCATCCTGGTCGGTTCGACGGTTTTCGGCCTGATCTTCCGGGCGGTCAACGGCGACCTGTGGGTTGAGCACCTGCTGCTCGGCCTGCCGGGTGGCCAGGTCGGCTTCCTGATCGTGGTCAACTTGCTGGTCTTCCTGCTCGCTTTCTTCCTCGACTTCTTCGAACTGTCCTTCATCATCGTGCCGCTGCTCGCCCCGGTAGCCGACAAGTTAGGCATCGATCTGGTCTGGTTCGGCGTGCTGCTCGCGGTCAATATGCAGACCTCGTTCATGCATCCGCCTTTCGGCTTCGCGCTGTTCTACCTGCGCTCGGTGGCCCCGAGCTCGATCAAGACGACCGATATTTACTGGGGCGCCATTCCCTTCGTCTGCATCCAGATCATCATGGTCGCGCTGATCATCATCTTCCCGAACATCGTCAGCTACGGCGACGAGGCGCAGAAGGAGCAACAGCGCCTGGAGAAGGAAGGCAAAGCGCCGGCCGCCGTCGATCTCGACTCGCTCATGAAGCAGAGCGAAGAGGAGCCCGACGAGAAGAAGGAAGGCAACGAGGATGCGGATGCAGCAGCCCTGCTCAAGGGTCTGCAGAGCGACAGCAAGTAATTACGCCGGCTCGCATCAGGGCGGGGTCTGCGGACCCCGCTTTTTTTTCGTCCAAATCACGGAATGAAGGGTAGCGCCAGCTCGTTCGTATCGCTTGCTTCACCCGACAGGCGACGACATTCCTCAATGAACATCCGGGTCGCCGTGCTGACATGGCGCTGACGCTGGCGGACGAACTGGAAGCGGCGGCGTAGCGCCAGTTCCGGCGTTTTGATCTCGACCAGACTGCCACGCCGCAGCGCTTCGCGCAGGGATAGCCGCGACAGGCAGCCGATGCCCAACCCGGATTCGACGGCGCGCTTGATGGCCTCGGTATGCTCCAGCTGCAGACAGACGTCGGGATCGACGCCGATGGCCCGCACGGCCCGGTCGAACAGGGCGCGCGTTCCCGAACCCGGTTCGCGGACGATCCATTTTTGCGCCGTCAGCGCGGTCGACCGCGCCAAACCGGCCGCCGCCAGAGGATGTGACGGGGCGCAGAAGACGACCAGTTCATCATCAAGCCAGGGCTCGAAAATCAGATCGGAATCACTGGCTTCGCCCTCGATCAGGCCGAGATCGAGTTCGAAACGGCGCAGGCGTTCGATCACCTGCTGCGTGTTGCAGACACTGAGATCGACCCGGCTGCCGGGGTTCTTTTGCAGGTATTCAACGACCACCAGCGTCGCCAGATAGTTGCCGATTGTCAGTGTCGCCCCGACGGCAACCGGTGCCAGACGACCGCCAGCCAGGTAGCCCTCGACCTCGCTGGCCCGGGCCAGCATGTCCTCGGCCTGCGGCAGCAGGCCACGCCCGCTGCCGTTGAGGCGTAGCGATTTGCCGACACGATCGAACAGCGGGCAATCAAAGTGGCGTTCCAGTTCGAGCAGAGCCGTGCTCGCCGCCGATTGCGACATGTTGAGCTGCAGCGCCGCCCGCGAGACGTTTTCCAGGCGGGCGATGGCGGCAAAGACTTCGATCTGGCGCAGGGTGATTTTCATATCTGCATTTTAGATTATAGATATACAAATTACCCGCTTTTATCAATAAACGATGCCGCCTAAGATCGGTCTCATTCTGTATGAGAAGGAGCATCAGCATGAGCAATCTGGCCACCGAAACCGTCACTTCCGTTCATCACTGGAACGACAGCCTGTTCACCTTCCGAACGACGCGCGACCCCGGTTTGCGCTTCACCAATGGCCAGTTCGTGATGATCGGCCTGGAAGTCGATGGCCGCCCGCTGACCCGCGCCTACAGCATCGCCAGCGCCAACCACGAGGAATATCTCGAGTTCTTCAGCATCAAGGTGCAGAACGGCCCGCTGACTTCCCGCCTGCAGCACCTCAAGCCGGGCGACCCGCTGCTGGTCAGCAAGAAGCCGACCGGCACGCTGGTTCTGCGCGACCTGAGACCGGGCAAACGCCTGTTCATGTTCGCCACCGGTACCGGGCTGGCGCCGTTCATGAGCCTGATTCACGACCCGGAAACCTACGAGCGTTTCGACAAGGTCATCCTCATCCACGGCGTCCGGTGGACCAATGAACTGGCCTACCACGACTACATCGAGCAGGATCTCAAGGAGCACGAATACTTTGCCGACTGGGTCAAGGAAAAGCTGATCTACTACCCGACCGTGACGCGCGAACCTTTCCGCAACGAGGGCCGCCTGACCGACCTCATCGAGTCCGGCAAATTCTTTACCGACATCGGCCAGCCGCCGCTCGACCCGGCCACCGACCGCGCGATGATCTGCGGCAGCCCGGCCATGCTGGAAGATACGGCAGCCATGCTCGATGCTCGTGGCTTCGAAGTCGGCAATCATCACACCGGCAAACTGGGCGACTACGTCATCGAACGCGCCTTTGTTGAAAAATAGGCACTTTTCCCGGTTGACCGTGAAAAGTGGGCCGGGCTATCGTGAGAATAGCCAAAATGAATTGGCGGCGCGCCAGCAAGACGCGCATCATTCAATCGTTGCCCGACCAGTTTGCTTTACTGGTCAAAGGCCCACCTGATCAACGAAGGGAGAAAATCATGGATATCGGAATCACCAAGAAGGATCGCGAAAAAATCGCCGACGGCTTGTCCCATCTGCTCGCCGACTCGTTCACCCTCTACCTGAAGACCCACAACTTCCACTGGAACGTCACCGGCCCGATGTTCAACACACTGCACGTGATGTTCATGGACCAATACACCGAACTGTGGAATGCGCTGGATCTGATCGCCGAACGCATCCGCGCCCTGGGCGTCGCCGCCCCCGGCACCTACAGCGAATTCGCCAAGCTCACGGTAATCAAGGAAAGCGAAGGCAAGGTCTCAGCCGAGGACATGATCAAGCAACTGGTCGCCGGCCAGGAAGCCGTCACCAAGACCGCCCGCGGCATTTTCGCGATTGTCGACAAAGCCGGCGACGAGCCAACCGCCGACCTGCTCACCCAGCGCATGCAGATTCATGAAAAGAATGCCTGGATGCTGCGCAGCCTGCTGGAATAACAGACTTCCACGGTCAACCAGAAAAAACGGCTAAAATCAAAAAGCCCGCGAACTTCGCGGGCTTTTTGTTGCCTACACAATGCGAACAGCATCGCCAAACGACATCGCACGAGGAGGAGAAAATGACCCATTTATTGCCCACAAAAATCCGGCCCGGCATGCTGGCTCTGGCACTGCTGGCTAGCGGTCTGGCTCACGCGCAGAACGTGGAACGTCCAGCCATCGAAGTTGGCGATCGCTGGAAATATGAAACGAAAGACGGGCTTACCCAACTGGTCACCGGGCAAACCGAACGCATCATCACAGCCACCGACAACGACCGGATCGAGGCGACGGAAAATGGCAGCCCGGCAATCTACACCACCGAATGGAACCCACTGGAAACACCGGAAAGCCGTTTCGAGCCCGCTTCCCGTGCATTCAAATTTCCCTTGGTCGTGGGCGACAAGTGGCGCCACGAAGGCAAGACCTTGAACAAGGCGACCGGTTCTGACGGGCGCAGCCAGTACGAAGTCAAGGTCGTCGGCCAGGAAAAAATCACTGTTCCAGCAGGCAGTTTTGACGCCTACAAGCTGGTCATGGAGGGCTACTTCACTGTCCACAATATGGGCAACAGCAGAAGCTTCCCCTTTACCAGAACCTACTGGTATGCCCCGAGCGTGAAGGCCAGCGTAAAAATAGAAAACGATGCGCCCCGCAACAACTGGCGCATGGAATTGATCGAGTTCGGCAAGAAGCTCTGAACACCCATAAAAAAAACCGCGAATTTCGCGGTTTTTTCGTGTTGACCGTGGCGCGCCTTACTTCCCGGTCTGCAGGAATCCATCCATTCGCCGTTCGGCCAGACTGAACCAGGCCGACTGGGTTCGCCGGTATTTGTCGTACTCGACGTAGATTTTCTTGAAGGCGGGGTTCTTGCCGGCTTCGTCGACATACATGTCGGTTGCCGCCTTGTAGGTGGCCTTGAGAATCTCGGACGAGAACTCCTTGACCTTGACGCCGGCCTGCATAAGTTTGGCCAGTGCCGCCGGATTCTTGTGGTCGTATTCGGCCATCATCGTCACGTTGGCTTCGAAGGCGGCCGCCTGGAAGGCTTCCTGATATTCCTTCGGCAACTTGGCCCATTCGGCCTTGTTAACGAAGAAGTGGATGGTCGGGCCCGGTTCCCACCAACCCGGGTAGTAGTAGTTCTTGGCCACCTTGTAGAAGCCGAGCTTTTCGTCGTCGTACGGACCAACCCATTCGGCCGCATCGATGGTGCCCTTTTCCAGTGCCGGGTAGATGTCACCGCCGGCGATCTGTTGCGGCACGACGCCGAGGGCCGAGAAGACGGTGCCGCCGAGGCCGGCGATGCGCATCTTGATGCCCTTGAGGTCAGCCACGGTCTTCACTTCCTTGCGCCACCAGCCGCCCATCTGGGTGCCGGTATTGCCGCCGGCAAAAGAGAGGACGTTGTAGTTGCTGTAGAACTCGTCGAGCAGCTTCTGGCCGCCGCCGTAGTAGATCCAGGCGTTCATCTGACGCGCCGTCATGCCGAACGGGACCGAGGTGCCGAAGCCGAAGGTCTTGTCCTTGCCGACGTAATAGTACGAACAGGTGTGGCAGCACTCGACGGTGCCCTGCTGCACGGCATCCAGCGCCTGCAGGCCGGGGACGATTTCGCCGCCAGGGAAAACGCGGATGTCGAACTTGCCGCCGGTCATGGCGCGCAGGCGATTGGCCAACACTTCGGCACCGCCGTAAATGGTGTCCAGGCTCTTCGGGAAGCTGGAAGTCAGGCGCCACTTGATGTTGGGCAGGGCCTGGGCGATGGCCGGAGCGGCGACTGTTGCGGCGGCGCCGGCGACGGCACCAACGGAAGCTTTCTTCAGAAAATCACGACGTTGCATGTTGTCTCCTCCAAAAATAGGGATCGCCGTTCATGACGATTGCCTCATTCTTCACCAAGAGCCGATATTTTGCGAGTAGTGGAAAACCCTAACCCTCGACTGCGCCATGCATTGCGGCGACACCACCGTTCGCTGCCCATAAAAAAAGGAGCCGAAGCTCCTTTTTTGAATGAATGACCGGTAGCGATCAGCGATGCGTCTGATTGAACTGGTCCATCGGCATTTCCGCCACCGCAAACCAGGCGCGCTGGCTCTTGGCGTACTTGGTGTACGAGTCGTAGATCTTCTTGAAGGCCGGGTTCTTGGCCGACTCGTCGGCGTAGAGCTGCAGGGCCGACTTGTAGGCGGCTTCCATGATTTCCTTTGAGAAGGCATGCAGCTTGACGCCGTTTTGCAGCAACTTGGCCAGCGCGATCGGGTTCTTGTGATCGTACTCGGCGGTCATCGTCACGTTGGCTTCGGCGGCGGCGCACGCGAAGGCAGCCTGATATTCCTTGGGCAGCTTGTCCCATTCCTTCTTGTTGACGAAGAACTCGAGGCAGGTGCTCGGCTCCCACCAGCCCGGACCGTAGTAGTTCTTGGCAACCTTGTAGAAACCCAGCTTCTCGTCATCGTACGGACCGATCCACTCGGCCGCGTCGATCGTGCCCTTTTCCAGCGCCGGGTAGATGTCGCCAGCGGCGATCTGCTGCGGCACGACGCCAAGCGGCGTCAGTACGGCGCCACCGAGGCCGCCGATACGCATCTTGATGCCCTTGAGGTCAGCCACGGTCTTCACTTCCTTGCGCCACCAGCCGCCCATCTGGGTGCCGGAATTGCCGCCGGGGAAGGAAACGCAGTTGTAGCCGGCATAGAACTCGTCGAGCAGTTGCTGGCCGCCGCCCTGATACATCCAGGCGTTGGTCTGACGGGCATTCATGCCGAAAGGAATGGTCGTGCCGAAGGCGAAGGTGCGATCCTTGCCGACGTAGTAGTAGGAAGCGGTATGGCAACACTCGACCGTGCCCTGCTGCACGGCATCGAGCGCCTGCAGGCCGGGAACGATTTCACCGCCCGGGAAGACGCGGATGTCGAACTTGCCGCCGGTCAGTTCGCGCAGGCGATTGGCCAGTTGCTCGGCGCCGCCGTAAATAGTGTCGAGGCTCTTCGGGAAGCTGGAAGTCAGGCGCCATTTGATACTGGGCAGGGATTGAGCCATCGCCGGGGCGGCGACGGTAGCGGCAGCACCGGCGGCAGCGCCGATAGAAGCCTTTTTCAGAAAATCACGACGTTGCATTTTGTCTCCTAGACAGTGAATTTTTGAGGTTTTTACAACAGACCCCATTCTAGGAAACGAAGGAAAAACCGCGATTGGAGAAAACCCGATCAGGGAAACCCCTGATTGCAAACGAAAAATAGTCAATTAGCATTGACCCAACCAACAACAAACAAGCTCGACGCCCGTCAGGTCACTCGCCGGCGATGGTCATCCGGTCGAGCATGATAGAGCCGGTCTGCTTGCTACCGCGCACCTGAACATCATTGCCGACGGCGACGATGCCGGCCAGCATGGCCTTGAGATTGCCGGCGATGGTGATTTCCTCTACCGGGTAGGCGATCTTGCCATCCTCGATCCAGAAACCGGCGGCGCCACGCGAGTAATCGCCGGTCACGTAATTGATGCCGTGGCCGAGCAATTCGGTAACCAGCAGGCCGCGGCCCATTTTTGCCATCAGGCCCTCCAGACCAAGTTCGCCGGGTTCGATGACCAGGTTGTGGCTGCCGCCAGCGTTGGCCGTCGTCTGCATGCCCAGCTTGCGCGCCGTGTAGGTGCTCAGGAAGTAACCCTGCAGGATGCCGTTGGTGACCAGATCACGATCTCGCGTCGCCACGCCGTCGCTGTCGAAGGAGGCACTGCCCAGGCCGCAGGGAATATGCGGGCGTTCGGCTATCTGGATGAAGTCCGGCATGATTTTCTTGCCGAGCTGATCGAGCAGGAAGGACGACTTGCGGTACAAGGCTCCGCCGCTCGCCGCGTGCACCAGGCTGCCGAGCAGGCCGCCGGCCAGCGGCGCTTCGAGAATGATCGGGAATTCGCCGGTCTTGACCTTGCGCCCGCCCAAGCGAGCAATCGCCCGTTCGGCGGCAATACGGCCGACCTGCGCGGCGTCGTCGAGACGGCTGGCATTGCGATGCGTCGTGTACCAGTCGTCGCGCTGCATGGCATCCTGCTCGCCGGCGATCACCGAGCACGAAATGTAATGGCGCGAAGTCGGGTAGCCGCCCATGAAGCCAAGGCTGTTGGCCGAAACAAAATGCGCCTGCTGCGTCGAAATTGAGGCGCCTTCGGAATTACTGACCAGCGGACTGGCTTCAAAAGCCGCCTGTTCGCAACGACGCGCCGTTTCGATAGCGTCCTCTACGGTCAACGCCCAGGGATGGTACAAATCGAGATCCGGGACATCCTTGGCCATCAGCGCGGCATCGGCCAGGCCGGCGCAATCGTCCTCGGCCGTAAAGCGGGCGATATCGAGCGCCGCCTCGACCGTTTCGCGCAGCGCCTGGGCCGAAAAGTCGGAGGTGCTGGCGTAGCCCTTGCGCTGGCCGGAGTAGATCGTGATGCCGATCCCCTTGTCGCGATTGAACTCGATGGTCTCGACCTCGTCGCAGCGCACCGTCACCGACTGGCCGAAACCTTCGGAGACATCGACCTCACAGGCTGTCGCACCCTTGCTCCTGGCGTGTTTGAGGACATCCTCGGAGAGCTGTTGCAGGGTGGCGTGGGAATAGGAAAATGCGGCAGTTTCGGACATGGAGGCGGCGTCGGAGCGGGAAAGTCGCTATCATAACAGCCCGTTATTGCCAGCACCGGACGCACCCCATGCAAGAAGAAGATTTCACCGAAGACACCGGCCGCCCCTCGAAGACCAAAAAGAAAGAGGCGATGCATGAATTGCGCGATCTTGGCGCCGAACTGGTCGAGCTTTCGGTCGGCCAACTGAAGGCGATCAAGCTGCCGGAAAACATTTTCGAAGCGGTGCGCGAATGCCAGAAGATCACTGCCCACGGCGCCCATCGCCGGCAGGTAGCGTATCTCGGCAAGCTCATGCGCGGCGTCGACGACGAACCGATCCGCGCCGGTCTGGCCATGTTGCGGGGCGAATCGTCGGCCGAAACCGCCCGCCTGCATCGCCTCGAGCGTTTTCGCACCCGTTTTCTCGAAGACGAAGCCTATCTGGCCGAAATCGCCACTGTCTGGCCCTCCATCGACCTCCAGCACATGCGCCAGCTCCGGCGTAATGCGTTGAAGGAGCAGGAAAACAACAAGCCGCCAAAAAACTTCCGGGCCATTTTCCAGATCCTGCAGGAACTGGACAAGCAGGGCACCCCGCCCGCCGAAGAGGAAGCCGGCGATGAATGATGAACTGGTCGTCGGCCTCGTCTCGATCAGCGACCGCGCGTCGACCGGCGTCTATGAAGACAAGGGCATCCCGGCCCTGCAGGAATGGCTGACTTCGGCGCTGACTACGCCGTGGCGCGTCGAAACCCGGCTGATCGCCGACGACCGCGAGACAATTGAAAATACGCTGATTTCTCTGGTTGACCGTAGCAATTGCCATCTGGTCCTGACCACCGGCGGCACCGGCCCGGCCTTGCGCGACGTCACGCCGGAAGCCACGCTGGCCGTCGCCGACAAGGAAATGCCCGGCTTCGGCGAGGAAATGCGGCGGATCAGCCTCAACTTCGTACCGACTGCCATTCTCTCGCGGCAGGTCGCCGTCATCCGCAAACAGGCGCTGATCATCAACCTGCCCGGCCAGCCGAAATCGATCAAAGAAACGCTCGAAGGCGTTCGCAACGCTGACGGGACGGTCGCCCACGTCGGCATCTTCGCCGCCGTCCCCTACTGCATTGACCTGATCGGCGGCCCTTATGCCGAGACGAATGAAGCGGTGATCAAGGCCTTCCGGCCCAAATCAGCAATTCGCCCACCCAAGTCCTGATCAGCCGAGCGAACTCCGGCGATAGCGCGCCAGTTCGTAATCGGCGGTCTGCTCGCTCAGGGCAATCGGCGTCAGCAGGAAGCGCTGACCCTCGCGCACATACTCCAGGCTTTCGCGCGGGTCGAAGGTCATCGGCGGCAAGATGACCCGAAACTCATCCGGCTCGTTGCCGTCGAGCAGCATCAGGGTCGGCGTTCCCGCTGCAGCGGCATAGCTCGATACCGCCCGAACCTGCACTTCTAGCGCCAGCGCTTTCGTGGCCAAGGCCTGAATGCCGACGCGGGCATCCTTCTCGGACAGTCGGTGGTAACGACGAATAACCCCGAGCAGCCAGTTGTCACCGCCTTCCGGCTGCATGGCAACGAGGGCACCGACCTTGAGCCATTCGCCCGGCGCACTGTTGAGCAAGGCGCCGAAGCCACCGCGACTGACATTTTCGGCAACCCAGGTATCCGTCGGCAAACCTGCCGCCTGACCGCCAAACTCTTCGGAAAAAACCACGAACGCGTTGACCAGCCCATTGAGCACCGACATTCGGTGCGTAACGCGATGGCGGTCGTGCAGGCGCTGTGGCGGCATCGGTGAAAGGTAATTGGTCAAGTGGCGGAACACCGTGACCAGCAGCTTGACCGGATATTGCCCGCCAAGACTAATTTCGGGCGGCATGTCGCCACCCCGCTCCAGCGTTTCGAGCACCGCCTGCATCGCCTCGTGGGCCGAGCCAGGCTTGAGGAAGCGCTGCGTCGGCTCGGCCTTGGCCGGCCGGCGCGCCAGGCGCAGCGGCGGCTGGGCCAGCTTGAGATCGACCCAGTAGACGCTGTCAATCTGGGCCTCAACGGTAAATACAAAGCCGGGCAGAAAATGGGCGATTACCTGTTCTGCCAGCTCAATGCCGACGGGCAGCAGGCTATCGAGCGACGCCGCCTGAAAAATCATGACTTTCTGGTATTCCTGCAACGGGGAGGTCATACCGCTCTTGCCCGGCAAAGCCACCGCCTTGCCCGCCACACCCGCCTCCTCGGCCGCCAGCAGGGCGCGCCCCAAGCTCTGCCAGCAGGTATCCCGCGACGGGCCATAATGAAACTGCTCCCACTTGAGGGCCCGGCCGAGTGCGACCATCAGGCGAACGCACAAGCTTGGCAACACCGATTTCGGCAAATCTCCGGGCCGAGCTTTCTCCCCGATGGCCAGCAGGCAGCGCTCATAGGCAGCGCCCAGCCGGGTCCAGAAACCATAGTTGATCGACCACAGACGGTTTTCTTCAGACTTCGACAGACGTGCTGTCCCGAAATACTCGCGGGAAAGGCGCTTCAGATGCGGTTGAGCCGCTTCCTCGAACTGCTCGAGAACCTCGTACAAGGTGCCACTGGGAAAATTGCTGACGCCTTCCAGCGATTCGAGCCAACCGGAGATTTCGTCGAGCGCCTTGAAGGCGTTGTCCTTGGGCAATTCGCTGAGGACTCGGCGCAATTCGCGCGCATTGGCCAGTGGATGATCTGATTTCTGGGCAAAGAACCCGCCCAGATTGGCTACCTTGTTGAGCACCGCCCCCCCTCCTTCAATAATTATTTTTTAACAGTGTAAACCGACAAATCGCCGTCTGCCGTGAGTAATTTCCACATTCTGGCAATATTACCAGTGGATAATTTCGCCTCTGCGGCCGAGCGACGTTTCGGCCTGCCATGTAGAATAGATCGTTTATTGATAGCTCCGGACAGCCGACTCGATGCAGCCCTACCTTGACCTGATGCGCCACGTTCTCGAGAACGGGCACGAAAAATCCGACCGCACCGGCACCGGCACGCGCTCGGTCTTTGGCTGGCAGATGCGTTTCGATCTGGCCAAGGGTTTCCCGATGGTGACGACCAAGAAGCTCCATCTGAAGTCCATTGTTCACGAATTGCTGTGGTTCCTGCAGGGCAACACCAATATTGCCTACCTCAAGGAAAACGGCGTCCGCATCTGGGACGAATGGGCCGACGAAAACGGCGATCTCGGACCGGTTTACGGCAAACAGTGGCGCCGCTGGGAAACGCCGGACGGGCGCCTGATCGACCAGATCACGCAACTGGTGGGCAGCCTCAAGAACAACCCTGACTCGCGCCGCCACATTGTTTCCGCTTGGAATCCGGGCGACGTGGACAGCATGGCGCTGCCGCCCTGCCATTGCCTGTTCCAGTTCTACGTGGCGAATGGCAAGCTGTCCTGCCAGCTCTACCAGCGCAGCGCCGACATCTTCCTCGGCGTGCCCTTCAACATTGCGTCGTACGCCTTGCTGACCCTCATGCTGGCCCAAGTCTGCGGCTACCAGCCGGGCGAATTCGTCCATACCTTCGGCGACGCACACATTTATTCGAATCATTTCGACCAGGCCAAACTCCAGCTTTCCCGCGAAACGCGCCCGCTGCCGACGATGTGGATCAATCCCACGGTCAACGACATTTTTGCCTTCAAATTCGAAGACTTCCGTCTCGACGGCTACGACCCGCATCCGCACATCGCCGCCCAGGTGGCCGTCTGACCATGCAGGTGCCACTTCGTCCCGCCTGGCTCGCCTTGGCCGAACACGCCCGCAGCATCAAGCACCGCCACCTGCGCGACCTCTTTTCGGCTGATCCGGCCCGTTTTTACCGCTTCTCGGTGCAGGCCGACAATCTCCTGCTCGACTACTCGAAACAGCGCCTCGACCAACACACCATGGGTCTGTTGCGGCAACTGGCCGAGCAGGCAGGCTTGCGCACCTGGATCGAGCGCATGCGTACCGGCGAGCCGATCAATCACACCGAAGGCCGCGCTGTCCGCCATGCCGACTTGCGCGCCGGTGATGCGGCACCTTCCGAGGTCAAGGACGTGCTCGCCCGCCTGGCCGGCTTTTGCGAACAAATCCACGGCGGCCAATGGCGAGGCTTTTCAGGCGAGCGCATCACCGATGTGGTCAATATCGGCATCGGCGGCTCCGATCTCGGCCCGCGCATGGCGGTCCATGCCCTCGCCGCCTTCCAGCAGCCCGACATCAATGTTCATTTCGTCTCCAACCTCGACAGCGCCGATCTGGCCAGCACGCTGACCCGCCTCAACCCGCGCAGCACCCTGTTCATCGTCGCCAGCAAGACCTTCACGACGCTGGAAACCATGGCCAACGCGCGTACCGCGCGCAACTGGATAGTCGCCGCGGCCGGCAACGAAGCGGCCATCGCCCGACATTTCGTCGCCGCCTCGACCAACCTGGCCGCCACCGCCGAATTCGGCATCGCGCCAGAAAACGTCTTCGAATTCTGGGACTGGGTCGGCGGCCGCTTCTCGCTGTGGTCGGCCATCGGCCTGCCCATCGCGCTGGCCGTCGGTTTCCGTCATTTCGAGCAACTGCTCGCCGGCGCCCACGCCATGGACGAGCATTTCTTCAAGGCCACGCCCGACAGCAACCTGCCGCTGACGCTGGCCCTCGTCGCGCTGTGGAACACCAACTTCCTCGACGCCCACAGCCACGGTGTCTTTCCCTACAGCCACTCGCTGGCCCTGCTGCCCTCGCACCTTCAGCAGCTCGAAATGGAAAGCAACGGCAAGCGCGCCAACCGCGACGGTCTGGCCGTCGATTACCCGACCAATCCGATTTTGTGGGGCGAAGCCGGGACCAATGGCCAGCACTCGTTCTTTCAGCTACTGCATCAGGGCAGCGCGCTGGTTGCCTGCGATTTCATCGCCCTCGGCAAATCCGATTTTCCGCTGCCCGGCCACCACAGCGGCCTGCTCGCCAACTGCCTCGCCCAGTCGTCGGCGCTGGCTTTCGGCCAGACCGTCGAAGAAGCCCGGGCCGCCGGCATCCCCGAGCATTTGCTGGCCTTCCGCCGCTTCCCGGGCAACCAGCCGTCGTCCACGCTGGTTCTGCCCGAACTGACGCCTTTCACCCTCGGCCAGCTCATCGCGCTCTACGAGCACAAGGTTTTCTGCCTCGGCGTGCTGTGGAACCTCAATTCATTCGACCAGTGGGGCGTCGAACTCGGCAAACAACTGGCCGGCAAGCTCGCCCCGTGCATACGCAACGACGCGCCGACCGACGGTCTCGACCCGTCGACGCGCGGACTGATCAATCATTTGCGCCGTTTCCGGAGCGACAACCATGACTGAAGTCGTCATCATCGCCGCCGTGGCGAAGAACCGCGTGATCGGCAAGGATAATCAGCTGATCTGGAACATCCCGGAAGACATGGCCCACTTCAAGGCACTGACCGCCGGCCACACGGTGATCATGGGGCGCAAGACCTGGGAGTCGCTTCCGCCGCGTTTTCGCCCGCTACCGGGCCGGCGCAACATCGTGATCAGCCGGCAAACCGACTATGCCGCCCCCGGTGCCGAATTGGCCGATTCTCTGGAAAACAGCCTGAAACTGGCGTCATCCGCCGACACCGTTTTCATCATCGGCGGCGAGCAAATTTACGCCCAGGCGATGGCCTTGGCCGACCGTCTCGAAATCACCGAAGTCGACCTCGAACCCGAGGGCGATGCGTGGTTTCCCGAGATTGCTACGGTCAACTGGAAAAAAACGTCGAATTTGAAAAGCGCGGGCTGCGCTTTCGTCACCTACCGGAAGCAGTAAATCATCGTCGTCCGGAGCAGCGTTTTACACGCTGCTCCGGAC
>JBAQOL010000018.1:0-21292 GCA_049304775.1 Ferribacterium limneticum | reverse complement strand
ATCCGGGCGATGGTCGGCGCATTCTTGTTGGCGATGTTCCAGCCGGTGCGGAACTTGAGGGTGACTGGCGTGTTCGGGACGGCGGCAACGACGGCATCGAGAATGCGGCCGACCTGCTCTTCGTCCTGCATCAGGGCCGAGCCGGCCATGACGTTGCACACCTTCTTGGCCGGGCAGCCCATGTTGATGTCGATGATCTGGGCGCCGTTATCGACGTTGTGTTTTGCTGCCTCAGCCATCATGGCCGGGTCGGCGCCGGCGATCTGCACCGAGATCGGCGCCACTTCGCCTTCGTGGTTGGCCCGGCGCAGCGTCTTCTTGCTGCCGTAGAGCAGCGAGTTTGAGGTGACCATTTCCGAGACAGCCAGCCCGGCGCCCATTTTTTTGCACAACTGGCGGAAAGGACGATCCGTCACGCCGGCCATGGGAGCAACAAACAAATTATTTCGAAGCTGGAAACCGGCAAATTCCATGGGCGTACGAGGGCTCTGGTGAATCTCGGGAAGCCGGGAATTTTACCTGAGTTGGCGCCTAAAAAATAGTCAAATCGTGAAGCTCAGGGTTAACAGCAAAGCAAAAATAAGTTGCAGCCCGGCTGTCGCGGCGAGGATGTTGTTGAACACCGGGCCAGGGGCTTCGCGGTGGAAGCTGTGGATCAGTTTGACGGCGAGCGGCAGCGACAGCAGCGGCAGGGTGCACGGCCAGCCGAGGTCGGCGAGCAGTGGCAGCAGGGCGTAGGGAGCGAGCATTTCGGCGGCGTAGAGGCGGCGCGTGAGGGGCCGGCCAAGGCGGACGGCGAGCGTATGTTTGCCGTTTTTGGCATCGCCGTCGAGGTCGCGGTAATTGTTGACGGTGATCACCGCGGCGGCGTGGAGGCCGACCAGCGCCGCGGCCAGCAGTGCGGTGGGCGTCAGCCCCAAGGTTTGCAGGTAATAGCTGCCGCCGACGGCGACCAAGCCGAAGAAAACAAAGACGAAAACTTCGCCGAGCGGCCCGTAGGCAATTGGTTTTGGGCCGCCGGTATAGGCCCAGCCAGCGGCCAGCGAGGCGAGGCCGATGGCGACGATGGCCCCGCCGCCATGCCAGACGAGGTAGATGCCGCACAGGAAGGCCAAGGCGAAACTGAGCCAGGCGCCGGCCTTGACCTTGTTCGGTGTCAGCCAGCCTTCGGCTGTGGCGCGTTTGGGGCCGAGGCGGTCCGGCGTGTCGGTGCCGCGCAGGAAGTCACCGACATCGTTGAACAGGTTGGTGCCGATCTGGATGAAGGCTGCGCCGAACGCAGCGGCGAGCAGCGGTAGCCAGAGCAGCGTGGCGCTGTCGTGCCAGGCGATGGCCGTTCCGACGAGCACCGGTGACAGCGATACGGACAGCGTCTTCGGGCGGCAGGCGAGGAACCAGGCGGTGCTTGTCTTCATGCGTCAGTGGGGGGGATGGGCGGAGCGGCACTGTAACCGATGCCCGGGCTTGCCGCCTTTGGTCTGGATCAAGGCCAGGCGCGGGCGCCCCAGATCATGCGCTTGGCGACGAAGTGGCGGGCCGGTGGGCAGATGTCGAGCGCCAGCAGGCCGAGGCCACGGGCCAGTTTGAGCGGGCCGAAATCGTTGGAAAAGGTGCGGACGATCTGGTCGGTGAAGAAGGCGCTGCCGCGGCGGTCGAGGCAGCGACTGGCGGCGTAGGTGGCCAGATTGCTATGGCCAACGCCGTTTTTGAGCAAAATTTCGGAGAGTTGCCAAGCGTCGCGGATGCCGAGGTTGAAACCCTGGCCGGAAACCGGGTGGAGGGTTTGGGCGGTGTTGCCGATCCACACTTCGTTGCCTTTGACGAGCGTGTCGCGTAGGCGAAGAAAGAGCGGGAAGCGGCTGCGTTTGCCGGGCTTGGCGAAGGTCATGCGCTGGCCGAACTGTTGTTGCAGGGCGGCGGTGAAGGTCTCGTCGTCCATTGCTATGACGGCATCGGCCTTGGCCGGTGGCAGGGTGAAGACGATGGAATATTCGTCGCCAAGCGGTAGCAGGGCGAGCGGGCCGTCGGGGGTGAAGCGTTCCCAGGCGCGTTTGTTGTGGCCCGGCGCAGGGGTGACTTCGCAGATGACAGCGTGCTGCTCGTAGTCGCTGACCTTGACGGCTGGGTCGTCGCCCGGCGTGCCTTCGGCGTGGACGAGCAGTTTGGTCTGGATGGTGTGCAACTGGCCGGCATGGCGCAGTGCTACCGTGACGCCGTCGTCGTCGGGCGTGATGTCGAGGATCTCGGCTTCGGTGAGCACGGCGTCGGCAGCGAGATTGGCGGTCAGCGCACCAGCCAGATCGCGGTAGCGGACGACGTAGCCGAGGGCGGGCAGGTCGTATTCCTGGCGGTCGATCAGCGTCCGGCCGAAACCGTCCTTTTGCGAGATGTGGATGGTTTCGATCGGCGTCGCGGCGCGCGTCGGCCAGCTGTTGATCTGTTCGAGCAACTGGCGCGCGCCGTGCGACAGGGCGAGGGCGCGCGGGTCGTTTTGTTGGTCTTGCTGCGGTCGACGGTCAATCAGCAGCGATTTCTGACCGCCGGCGGCAAGCGCCAGATGCAGGGTCATGCCGACCGGGCCGGCGCCGATGATCAGGATGTCGACGTTTTCGACAACTGGCTCAGTCATGGCGCATGACTTCCTCGATTTCGGAGACCGTCTTCGGCGCCGTCGTGAAAATGTCGCAACCGGTTTCGGTGACCCGCACATCGTCCTCGATGCGAATGCCGATGCCGGCCAGCGCCGGCGGAATGTCGGCGCCGGGGCGGATGTAGAAACCGGGTTCGACGGTCAGCGTCATGCCTGGCTGCAGCTTGGTCCATTCGTCGCCAACCTTGTATTCGCCGGCATCGTGCACGTCGAGGCCGAGCCAGTGGCCGGTGCGGTGCATGTAGAAACGCTTGTAGTCGCCCTTGTCGATCAGGTTGTCGAGGTCGCCGGTTAGCAGCTTGAGGTCGATCATGCCTTGGGTCAGGACGCGCACGGCGGCATCGTGGCCTTCCATGAAATGGCGGCCGGGGGCGGTGGCGGCGACGGCGGCTGCCTGCGCGGCGAGGACGATTTGGTAAACGTCCTTCTGCGCCGCATTGAAGCGGCCGTTGACCGGGAAGCTGCGGGTGATGTCGGCGGCGTAGCCGTCGACTTCGCAGCCGGCGTCGATGAGGACCAGCGTGTTGTCGTTGAGCACCTTGTCGTTGCTGACGTAGTGCAGCACGCAGGCGTTGGCGCCGCCGGCGACGATGGGCGTGTAGGCGTGGGCGTCGGCACCGCGCTTGCGGAATTCGTAGGTTAGCTCGGCTTCGAGTTCGTATTCGGCCATGCCGGGGCGGCAGGCGTGCATGGCGCGGGCGTGGCCGGAAGAGGCAATGTCGGCCGAGCGCTGCTGGATGCCGGCTTCGGCCGCGTCCTTGACCAGACGCATGCGGTCAAGTTCGGCGCGCAGGTCGTGGATGGACCGCGGCGCCCGTTTGCCGGCCCGGGTCTGGGCGCGGACTTCATTCAGCGCCTTGGCGATACGTGCGTCCCACTCGGCGTCGTGGCCGATGGCGTGCCAAAGCGTGTCGCGGTCGACAAGGAATTCGGCCAGTTTCTTGTCGAGCTGCTCGATGGGATAAGCTGCATCGAAACCGAAGGCGACCTTGGCGGCCTTCGGGCCGTAGCGGTAGCCGTCCCAGATTTCGCGCTCTTCATGCTTCTCGCGGCAGAACAGGATGGATTTCGGCTTCTTGCCGCCGATCAGCACGACGACCGCTTCCGGTTCCGGGAAGCCGGTCAGGTACCAGAAATAGCTGTCGAAGCGATAGAGATGATGCGCATCGCGGTTGCGGATGACTTCCGGCGCCGTCGGCACGATGGCGACGCCATCGCCGATAGTCTTCAACAGGCGCTTGCGGCGGGCGAGAAAGTGGGCGTGGCTCATGCGGTTTTGAGTTCCTGATCCAGTTCAGCCAGACGTTGTGGCGTACCTACATCGACCCAGCGGCCGGCAAAGCGTTCCCCGGTCAGCGTGCCGGCGGCGATGGCGGCGTCGAGCAGCGGGCGGAGTTTCATCACCGCGCCGGGTTGGATGCCGGCGAAGAAGGCTGGCGAGAAAACGCCGATGCCGGCGTAGGTGAAGGTTTGCTCACCGTTGGCGTAGACGACGTGTTCGCCGTCCAGGCTGAAGTCGCCTCCGGTGTGATGCGCCGGATTGGCGACCATGACCAGATGGGCGGCCGGTTGCCAGCCTTCCACGGTCAACCGGAAAAAACGGCCAAAATCGAAATCGCAATAAACGTCGCCATTGACCACCAGAAACGGCTCGTCGCCGAGCAGCGGCAGGGCGGTGGCGATGCCGCCGGCGGTTTCCAGCGCGCCCGGTGGTTCGGGCGAATACTGAATATGCAGCCCCCACTGTGCCCCGTCGCCCAGCGTTTGTTCGATGAGCGAACCGAGGTGGGCGTGGTTGATGACGATTTCCTTGAACCCCGCTGCCGCCAGTCGCTCCAGATGCCAGACGATGAGCGGCTTGCCGCCGGCCATCAGCAGCGGCTTGGGCGTGTGGTCGGTGAGCGGCCGCATGCGTTCGCCACGGCCGGCGGCGAGGATGAAGGCTTTCATCCCGCTCTCAGCGCCGGTAGCCGATCTGCTCGGTATTGCCTTCCAGCTTGTCGAGCAGGTTGAGCAGCGGCTTGAGCTGGACGTAGCGGTGGGCTGTTTTGCGGGCGTAGTTCATGAAACGCGGCAGGTCTTCGCTGTATTTTTCCTTGCCGTCGCGGTACTTGAGGCGGCAGAAGATACCGAGCACCTTGAGGTGGCGTTGCAGGCCCATTAGTTCGTAGTCGCGCCAGAAGGCGCCGAAGTCCTCGCGTACCGGCAGGCCGGCGGCGCGGGCTTTTTCCCAGTAGCGGATGACCCAGTCGATTTCCTGCTCTTCTTCCCAGGAGATGAAGGCGTCGCGGAAGAGCGAGACGATGTCGTAGGTGATCGGACCGTAGACGGCATCCTGGAAGTCGATGATGCCCGGCGTCAGGCGCTCGGCGCTTTCGACGACCATCAGGTTGCGCGGCATGAAGTCGCGATGGACGAAGACCTTGGGCTGGTTCAGCGCGTTGTTGATGAGGAACTTGAAGGTCCGGTCGAGCATGGACTTTTCGCTGTCGTCGAGCTCGACGCCGAGGTGGCGGTTGATGAACCATTCCGGGAAAAGATCGAGTTCGCGACGCAGTAGCGTAGCGTCGTAGGGCGGCAATGTCGCTGCGGTCGACGAGCATTGCCACTTGACCAGCACATCGAGGACCGGCCGGATCAGCAGGTCGGCCAGCGACAGGTCGGCGTTGAGTGCATCAAGATAGCCGATGCGGCCGAGGTCGGTGAGGACCAGGAAGCCGTTGTCGAGATCCTTGTCGAGGACGCGCGGCGCGGCCAGGTCAGCCTTGGCGAGCAGGCCAGCGACGTGGATGAAGGGCTGGCAGTCCTCTTTCTCCGGCGGCGCGTCCATCAGGATGCGCGTCTGGCCATCCGGCCAGGTCAGCCGGAAATAGCGGCGAAAACTGGCATCGGCGGAGGCCGGGGTGATCTGAACGGACTGCTCGGGAAAGCGACTGGCAACCCAGTCTTTAACAAGTTGATCGCGCGGCATGGGTTCCATAAGCGGCTAGGGTTCGCTTCGTTGTAAAATGGCGCGATTTTAACACTCGGGCATCGGCCGTTCCGGTCCCAGACTTCCATAGATTGCCTTGATGCCCGGTTTTTCGCGCCGTCCGCTCGCTGTTTTCGTCTGCTGCCTGTTTGTCGGGGCGCAGGCGAGCCATGCCGCCGACGACGTGCTCCGCCTGCAGCTTTCGGGGGGGGGATTGAGTGCCGAGGCGCCGGTGGAGTCGCCCGAAGTCATGCTGTTGGCGGCCGCCGATGTGCCGCTTCGCCTCCGTCAGGAACGCCGTTTCAACGTACAGGGCAAGAAGCGCCAAGCGTCGACGCCTGCCGTGGTCGGCATCGAGTTTCCGGCCGTGCTGAAGAAAGATGACGATTACCCGCTGTTTCTCAGCGCCGAACAGATCGAAGGTCAGGCAGAAGAGCTTACGGTGGCCGAAGGCAATGTCGAACTGCGCAAGACCGGTTCGTTGATTCTCGCCGACCGTCTGACTTATCGCATGCTCGACGACGAGATCGAGGCCTTTGGCTCGGTGCGTGTGCTGCAGGATGGCACCGAGATCGATACGCCGCATCTGAAGATGAAACTCGACGAGCAAATCGGCTCGGCCGAAGACGTGCGCTACCGCATTCTCAAGGAAACGCCGAGCAAGTTCTACAGCTCGACGCCGACTGTCGTCACGGTCGCCGGCACCAACGCCAATACCTCCGGCGCGCCGATGATGCTCAATGTCGCGAACAGCTACGGCCTGCCGACGCAATCGCCGCCGCAGCGCCCGACGGAAGCAAACGGCCGGGCGGAACGTGTCGAGTTTGAGGGCGAAAACCAGTACACCTTTTTCTCGAATTCCTTTTCGACATGCAAGCCGGGGCAGGAAGACTGGCACCTGCAAACCGCGGAAACGCATCTCGACTACGACAACAATGAAGGCACGGCCAAGCACGCATCGCTGTGGTTCGGCGGTGTGCCGCTCTTTTATTCACCGATCGCTTCGTTTTCGCTCAACGGCCAGCGCCGTTCCGGCATTCTGCATCCGCATTTTTCGACCTCGACGCGCAGTGGCGTGGACTTCACGCTGCCTTATTACTGGAACATCGCTCCGAACTATGACCTGACGCTGTTTCCGCGTTACATGAGCAAGCGTGGCTTCCAGCTCGGGGTCGAGGCTCGCTACCTCGACCACAATTTTCAGGGTGTGACCCGCGTTGAATATCTGCCGAACGACGAGTCGGCGAATCGTCAACGCTATGGTTACCGGATCCAGCATCAGCACAACCTCGGGCAAGGGGTATCGGCGGCCATCAACTGGAACGGCGTTTCCGACGATTACTACTGGCAGGATCTGTCGTCCCGCCTGTTGCAGACCTCCGCGACGCAGTTGCCCAAGCAGGTTTCGCTGAGCTACGCGCCGTCGCCCTGGCTGCAGAGCAGCATGCAGGTCTTGCGTTACCAGACCCTGCAACTGGACCCGTTGGTGCCGATCACCCGCCCTTATTCTCTCGAGCCGCAGCTCAACATCACCGGCTACCGGCCGAATGTGCTGCACACCGACCTCAGCATGATCGGCCAGTTCTCGCGCTTTACCCATGTCGATAGCACCAAGGTTCAGGGCGACCGTCTCGTCTTCTATCCACAGGTCTCGCTGCCCCTCGTCCATCCGGCCTTCCAGATTACGCCCAAGGTCGGCCTGCACATGAGCCACTATGGATTGAGCAATCAGCTGGTCGGTCAGGAGAGCAGCTTCAACCGCGTTCTGCCGACCTTCACGCTCGATTCGACGATGGTTTTCGAACGCGAGGGCGACTGGTTTGGCAACGGCTACATCCAGACGCTGGAGCCGCGCCTCTACTACGTGAATATTCCGTACAACGATCAGAGTCAGATTCCGCTCTTTGATACGGCGCTGTCCGACTTCAACTTCGCCCAGATCTTTTCCGAAAATCGCTACAGCGGCTACGACCGGATCAACGATGCCAATCAGCTGACTGCCGCCGTGACGACGCGCCTGCTCGACGGCGAAACCGGTGTCGAGCGCTTCAAGGCCATGGTCGGCCAACGTCACTATTTCAAGCCGCAGCGCGTTGCGATTACCGGCGAGACGGCGCGCACTGCCGATTTTTCCAATCTGGTCGCTGCGGTCAACGGCCTGGTTGCGCCAAAAACCTATACCGATGTCGCCTGGGAGTACAACTTCCGCGACAACGTCAGCGAACGTTTCTCGGCCGGCGTTCGTTTTCAGCCGGAGCTCGGCAAGGTGTTGTCGGGCAGTTATCGTTATACGCGTAATCCGCTGACCGGCGATTCGACCGTCGACCAGATCGACGTCGCCGGCCAGTGGCCGATCGCCTCGAAGTGGTACGCCGTCGGCCGCTACAACTATTCGCTGCGTGACAAGAAGACCCTTGAGTCGATTGCCGGTGTCGAGTACAACGCCGGTTGCTGGGCCGTTCGCGTTGTCGGTCAGCGCCTGGCGGCGATTTCCGGTACCCCCAACGACACGCTGTTTTTCCAGCTGGAACTCAACGATTTCGGTAGTATCGGCACCAATCCGATAGGCCTGCTCCGGCGTAGTATTCCGGGCTATGGCAAGATCAACGAGTTGCCCAATAGCAGCAGCCTGCTCACCTCCCAATGAAGACCATGACCCCATTTATTCGCACCCTGCTTGTCCTCATCTGCTGCCTCGGCGGCCTGCTGGCGCATCCCGTGTCCGCCGCGCCTGAGGAGCCCATCGAAGCCGACCGTATCGTCGCGGTCGTGGGCGACGAGGTCGTCACTTATTATGATTTGCGCACTCGCCTCGAAGCCGCCCTCAAGCAGTTGCAGAAGCAGGGAACGCCGCTGCCGCCGCAGGATGTGCTGGAGCGTCAGATGCTTGAGCGCCTGATCATGGAGCGCGTGCAACTGCAATACGCCCGCGATTCGGGCATGCGCGTCGATGACAACCAGCTCGAACAGGCCATCGGCCGCATTGCTGCCGGCAACAAGATGACCCTGCCGCAGTTCCGTGCCGCGCTGGAAAAGGACGGCGTGCAGTACGCCCAGTTCCGTGAGGAAATTCGCAACGAGATGGTGACCGTCCGCCTGCGCGAACGCGAGGTCGACAGCAAACTGATTATTTCCGATGGAGAAATCGACAACTACCTGGCCACTCAGGCGGCCAGTGGTGGCGGTGGCGAGGAATACCAGCTGGCGCATATCCTCTTGCGCGCGCCGGAATCGGCCAGCCCGGAGCAACTGCAAAAGCTGCGTCTGCGCGGCGAGCAGGCGCTCAAACGGGCGCAGGCCGGCGAAAACTTCGCCCAATTGACCGCCGCTTTCTCCGATGCGCCGGACGCCTTGCAAGGCGGCGATCTCGGCTGGCGGGCGCTGAATCGCCTGCCGTCCCTGTACGCCGAAGCGGCCGGCCGGCTGCAGGCCGGCCAGGTCAGCGAGCTATTGCGCTCGTCGGCCGGTTTTCACGTCGTCAAGCTGCTCAACAAGCGCGGCGGCAGTGCCCCTGCTTCGGTGCAGCAGACGCATCCCCGTCACATCCTGATTCGCATCAACGAAGTGGTCTCCGAGTCCGAAGCGCGGCACAAGCTTGAAACCATTCGCGACCGCATCGTCAACGGCGTCGATTTTGCCGAACAGGCCCGTCTTAACTCGCAGGACGGTTCGGCCGCCAAGGGCGGCGACCTCGGCTGGCTCAGCCCGGGTGATACCGTGCCGGAATTCGAGCGTGCCATGAATTCCCTGAAAATCAACGAACTCAGCCCGGTCGTCCAGTCGCCCTTCGGCATGCACCTGATCCAGGTCATCGAGCGCCGCGAACGCGACGTTTCCGAAGAGCGCCAGCGTGGCGTGGCCCGTCAGGCCCTGCGCGAGCGCAAGCTCGACGAAGCCTACCAGGACTGGCTGCGCCAGCTACGTGACCGTAGCTACGTCGAAAACCGACTCGAAGAAAAGTGATGCCCCCGGTCATAGCTGTGACCAGCGGCGAGCCGGCCGGCATCGGTCCGGAGCTCTGCCTGCGTCTGGCCGGCTATGAAGGCGATGCCCAGCCGGTCATTCTTGGTGACCGCAATCTGCTTGAGGCGCGGGCAGCCGCGCTCGGGCTGCCGGTTCGCATTGTCGATTTTTCGCCGAAAATTCCGGTTGACCGTGGCAGTCTGCCCGTTATCCACATTCCGCTCGCCGTACCCGCGCAAGCTGGCCAGCTCGATGCCGCCAACGGCTCCTACGTGCTGGCGCTTCTCGACCGCGCCCTGGCCGGTTGCCAATCCGGCGAGTTCGCCGCGATGGCGACGGCACCGGTGCATAAAGGCGTCATCAACGACGCCGGCGTGCATTTCACCGGCCACACCGAATACCTCGCCGAGAAGACCGGGACGCTGCTCGTCGTCATGATGCTGGCCGGCGACACCGAGCGCGGCCCGCTGCGCGTTGCGCTGGCCACCACGCACCTGCCGCTCAAGGATGTCTCGGCGGCGATCACCGCCGACGTGCTGGAAAAAACGCTGCGCATTTTGCACGCCGACCTGCGCGGCAAGTACGGCATCGCGCAGCCGCGTATTCTCGTCGCCGGCCTCAATCCGCATGCCGGCGAAGGCGGTTATCTCGGCATGGAAGAAATCGAAGTCATCACGCCCGTGCTCGAAAAACTGCGCGGCGAAGGCATGCAACTGTTCGGCCCCTATCCGGCCGACACGATGTTCACACCGCCCATCCTCGCCCAGGGCGACGCCGTGCTCGCCATGTATCACGACCAGGGGCTGACCGCGCTCAAGTACGCCACCTTCGGCAAAGGCATCAACGTCACGCTCGGCCTGCCCATCATCCGCACCTCGGTCGATCACGGCACGGCGCTCGAACTGGCCGGCACCGGCAAGGCCGATCCGGGCAGCCTGTTCGAGGCGGTGGCTGAAGCGGCACGCATGGCAACAAGGAAACAATCATGAAGGGTCACGTCGCCCGCAAACGCTTCGGCCAGAATTTTCTCGTCGACCACGGCGTCATCGCCGCCATCGTTTCGGCGATCAATCCAAAGCGCGACGATGTCGTCGTTGAAATCGGCCCCGGTCTGGGGGCGATTACCGAGCCGCTCATGCAGCGTGTCGATCACCTGCACGTCGTCGAAATCGACCGCGACCTGATCGCCCGCCTCAAAAAGCAGCACACGCCGGAACGCATGACCATCCACGAAGGCGACGCGCTGGCCTTCGATTTTGCCGGCATCGGTAAGAACCTCCGGCTGGTCGGCAACCTGCCCTACAACATCTCGACGCCGCTGCTCTTCCATCTCGCCGACTACGTCGACGTCCTCCATGACATGCATTTCATGCTGCAGAAGGAAGTCGTCGAGCGCATGGTGGCCGAGCCGGGTAATGCCGATTTCGGCCGCATGTCGGTCATGCTGCAATACCGTTTTTATCTCGAATGGCTGATCGACGTGCCACCGGAAAGCTTCGATCCGCCGCCCAAGGTTCAGTCAGCCGTCGTCCGCCTGATCCCCAAGCCGGTTTCGGAACTCACTGCCAAGAGCCAGGAAAAGCTGTCGCAGGTCGTCCTGACCGCCTTCTCGCAACGCCGCAAGATGCTGCGCAATACCATGAAAGGCATGCTCAGCGACGCTGGATTCGCCGAACTCGGCATCGCGCCTACCCTGCGTCCGGAGGATGTTTCGGTCGAGGACTACGTGCGCATCGCCAATTACCTGACCGCCGGGGCGTAGCGAGAATCCCACGGTCAACCGTAAAAAATGCCCGAAATTCAAATGTTCTGGCCCATGAAAAAACCCGCCGAAGCGGGTTTTTTTGCGAACTGGAAAGCGGATTACTTCGTCGAGCAGGTCTTGATGCCGAACAGCGTGTAGGCCGGGCACCAGCCCATGAGCCCCGTTGCCAGCGGCACAATGCCAATGTAGCCCCAGACCGGCAGCAGGCCGGCAGCAGTTGCGCCGATCAGGCCGGCGCCAGCAACGATGCGAAGGATTTTGTCGATACCGCCAACATTTGCAGCCATGGTGTGTTCTCCGTCAGGTTATGTGTACAACGCCAATGTAACGGGCTGGCCGCTCGGCGTATGTAACCTCGGTCACACAGCAGCGAGTTTTTGCAGACCGGTGCGGTCGGTTACCGTCAGCTGTTCGCGGCCCAGCGTGACCAGGCCCTGCTCGGCAAAACCCTTGAGCAGGCGGCTGACGATTTCGCGGACGCTGCCCAGTTCGTCGGCCAGTTGCTGGTGAGTGACGCCGAGCACCGTTTCATTGCGGGCCAGAATCAGTTTGGCCAGGCGCTGGTCGAGACGGGCGAAGGCGACTTCCTCGACGAGTTGCATGAGTTCGCCGATGCGGTCGGCGAACAGGTGGAAAACGAAATCGCGGAACGGGGCGTGTTCGACCATTAGCGCGGCAAAGGCACCGACCGGCAGGGCAAGCAGCGTGAGCGGCGTTTCGGCGATGCCGCGGGCGTTGTAGTCGGTATGGCCGAGCAGGCAGCTCGATGAAATGATGCACGAGCCGCCGGGCGCGACGCGGTAGAGCATCAGTTCGCGCCCGCTGGCCGCCAGCTTGATGACCTTGATGCTGCCTTCGAGCAGAAGCGGGAAACCCTGGCAGGGCTGGTGTTCAGCAAATACCTGGGTGCCGGCCGGTAGCTGCATGATGGCCTGTGGCGGGAGCAGCGCGGCGAGCCGGTCAGTGGGCAGGCCGCTCAGCGCCGGGTACAAATTCAGCACTTTTTCCCGGTTGACCGTGGAACTCATGTTCAACCGCCTATTTCCGCCCACACCGGGGCGTGATCCGACGGCCGCTCCAGCTTGCGCGGGGCGCGGTCGATGCCGGCCGCCGTGCAACTGTCGGCCAGCGGTTTCGAGAGCAGGACATGGTCGATGCGCAGCCCCTGGTTTTTCTGGAAGCCGAGCATCCGGTAATCCCACCACGAGAAGGTCTTTTCCGGCTGTTCGAAAAGCCGGAAGCTGTCGCTCAGACCGAGTCCGATCAGCCGTTGGAAAGCGGCGCGTTCGGGCGGCGAAACGAGAATGCAGTCGGCCCAGCGTTTCGGGTCGTGCACATCGCGGTCGTCCGGCGCGATGTTGTAGTCGCCGCACAACGCCAGCTTCGGGTACTTGGCCATTTCCTCGCCGATCCAGACAGCCAGTCCGTCGAGCCAGCGCAGCTTGTAGTCATACTTGTCGCAGCCCACTTCCTGGCCGTTCGGCATGTAGGCACCGATGACGCGCGTGTCGCCGACCGTACCGCTGATCAGGCGCTTCTGTTCGTCCGGAAAGTGCGGGTTGCCGCAGACGACATCGGCGATCGGTTCGCGGGCGAGCAGGGCGACGCCGTTGTAGGTCTTCTGGCCGGAGAAGGCGACCTGATAACCGGCCGCCTCGATTTCGGCGCGCGGGAAGTTATGATCCTCGAGCTTGAGTTCCTGCAGGCACAGCGCGTCCGGTTTCGCCGCGGCCAGCCAGTCGAGCAGATGCGGCAGGCGGACCTTGAGCGAATTTACATTCCAGCTGGCAATCTTCACTTGCTCTCGCCGCTCGTGATCTTGGCTGCGCTCTTCGGGTAGCCGGCGAGGTCGAGCAGGTTGTTGTAGGCGCCTGCTTCAAAACCGCGCGAACTCTGCTTGCCGACTTTCAGCGAAGGGACGAAAGTGTCGCCGACCAGATCCTTGAGTTCGGCGACATCTTCCGGCTTTTGCACCATCTTTTCGGTGAAAGGCACGCCGCGCCCGCTCAGCAGGTCGCGTGCATTCTTGCAGTCATTGACGCAGTCGGCGGACGTGTAGAGCGTGACCGGAAACGACTCCATCGCCCGCTTCGTGGCAAAGGACAGACCGTCGCTGGCTTCAGGTTTACCGCCGACCTTGACAACGCCTTTCGCCCGGCCCGGCGGCGGGGTGTCCGAAACGACGGTTTGGCCGCCGCCATCGGTCCACCGATAGGTTTCGGCCTGAACGCTGGCAGTCGCCAGCACCAAGCATAACGTGAGCAGATAACGCATGGCTTTTCTCCCTGAAACGCTTAAGCCGTAATCATACCGCTATGACGAAGCAGTGCATCGACGCTCGGTTCGCGACCGCGGAAAGCCTTGAACGATTCGATGGCCGGACGTGAGCCGCCAACCGACAGGATCTCGTCGAGGAAGCGCTTGCCAACCGTGGCATCAAACGGGTTGCCGGCTTCTTCGAAAGCCGCGTAGGCATCGGCCGACAGCACTTCCGCCCATTTGTAGCTGAAATAGCCGGCGCCATAGCCACCGCCGAAAATGTGCGAAAAACTGTTCGGGAAACGATGCCATTCGGGCGGCAGCAGCACGGCGACTTCCTTGCGCACGTCCTTGAGCACGTCCATCACGGTCAACCCGGATTTCGGGTCAAAATCGGAATGGATCAGCATGTCGAACAACGAGAACTCGATCTGGCGCACGGCCATCATGCCACTCTGGAAATTCTTGGCGGCAAGCATCTTGTCGAACAGTTCGCGCGGCAGCGTTGCGCCGGTATCGACGTGGGCCGTCATGTCTTCGACCACTTCCCATTCCCAGCAGTAGTTTTCCATGAACTGCGACGGCAGTTCGACGGCATCCCACTCGACGCCATGGATGCCCGAAACACCCAGCTCTTCGCCGCGCGTCAGCAGGTGGTGCAGGCCGTGGCCGGTTTCATGAAAGAGCGTGGTGACGTCGTCGTGCGTGAAGGTCGCTGGTTTGCCGCCGTTCGGGCGCGAAAAATTGCAGTTGAGGTAGGCAATCGGCTTCTGAACGCCGTTAAGCACCCGGCGCCGCGAGCGGGCTTCGTCCATCCACGCCCCGCCGCGCTTGGTTTCGCGGGCGTAGAGGTCGAGGTAGAACTGGCCGACCAGATCGCCGGCCGGTGATTCCAGCCGGTAGAAACGGACATCCTCGTGCCAGACCGGCGCCGTGTCCGGCTTGACCTTGACGTTGAACAGGCTCTCGATGACCTTGAACAGGCCGCCGAGCACCTTGGGCTCGGTGAAATACTGCTTCACTTCCTGCTCGGAGAAGGCGTAGCGGGCCTGCAGCAGCTTTTCGGAAACGTAGGCAGCATCCCAGGGCTGGAAGTCGGTCAGGCCGAGTTCATCCTTGGCGAAGGCGCGCAGTTCAGCGATGTCCTTCTCGGCAAACGGCTTGGCCTTGGCCGCCAGTTCGCGCAGGAAAGCGAGGACCTGGGCCGGCGTGTCGGCCATTTTCGGTGCTAGCGAGACCTCGGCGAAATTGTTGAAGCCGAGCATCCTGGCGTCTTCGACGCGCAGTTCGAGCATGCGCTGGATGATCGGCGTGTTGTCCCATTCCGGCTTGCTCGAACCGTCGTGGAATTCGGCGGCGCGCGTCGCGTAGGCGCGGTACATGCGGGCGCGCAGCTCGCGGTTGTCGGCGTACTGCATGACCGGGCCGTAGGACGGGGCTTGCAGGCTGAAACGCCAGCCCTCGACGCCAGCTTTTTCGGCAGCGGTTTTGGCGGCTTCCTTAGCATCGTCAGGCAGGCCGGCGAGCAGGGCTTCGTCGGTGACGACTTCGGAAAAGGCGTTGGTGGCGTCGAGCAGGTTTTCGGCGAACTTGGCCGAAAGCTGCGACAGCTCTTCCATGATGGCCTGGAAACGCGGCTTCTGGTCATCCGGCAATTCGGCACCGGACAGGCGGAAATCGCGTACTTCGTTGTTGACGACCTTTTTTTGCTCGACGCTTAGCGTGGCGTATTCCGCGCTGGCGCGCAGCGCCTTGTACTTCTCGAACAGCTTGAGGTTCTGGCCGAGCTCAGCGTAGAAGCGCGAAACTTCCGGCAGCATCTCGTTGTACGCCTCGCGCCAGGCCGGGATGTCATTGACCGAATGCAGGTGGCCGACGATGCCCCAGGCGCGGCCGAAAGGCTCGAGACCATCGGACAGCGCGCCGGCAAAGTCCTGCCAGGTGGCCGGGGTGGTGTCGGCGGTCAGGCGTTCGATCAGCTCGCGGCCGGCGGTCAATAGCGATTCGATGGCCGGTTTGACGTGTTCGGGCTGAACAGTGTCGAAACGCGGCAGGTCGGAGAAGTCGAGAAGGGGATTGGCAGTCGTCATTTTTATATTCCAAACAAGAAAAACGGGCGGTCAGGCCGCCCGTTGAATCTGGGGGCAGAACCCCTATTCTACAAGCTCGCGGTAGGCATGCCACGAGGCATGGCCGAGAATCGGCATGATCAGGACCAGTCCGAAGAGCAGGGTGGCGAAACCGAGCAGGGTCAGGCCGACGAGCATGGCCGCCCACAGCAGCAAGGGGGCAGCATTGCGCACGAAGGCGCGCAGGCTGGTCATCATGGCCGTGGCGACGTCGGCGTCGCGGTCGAGCATGAGCGGCACCGCAACGACGCTCAGCGCATAGACGAAGAGCGCCAATACGCCGCCGAGCAGGAACCAGGTGGCGGTGAACGCCAGGTGTTGGCCGTCGAAGAGGATTTCGTTGAGATAGGCGCTGGCCATCGGCGCCGAAGTGGCGTCGACCAAGGAAAAGGCAATGGCGGAAAAACGCTCCCACATCAACATGATGAGGGCCAGGATCAGTCCGAAAAAGGCCAGCGATTGGCCATTGCGCCGGAAGCACTTGATCGAGTCGATAAACAGGATTTTCTCGCCGGCCTCGGTGCGCCGGCTCAACTCGTAAAGTCCGGCCGCGAGCAGCGGTGCGACGAGGAAGAAGCCGGAGATGGAAACCGAGAGCAGATGCGGGCTCTGGAGCAGGGCGAGGATGATGAAGTCGCCGCCCAGCGCAAAGAGCAGGCCATAGGCCAGTGAAGGCAGAGGATTGGCCCTGAGGTCTGCCCAGCCGGCCTGGAGCCAGGCGAGCGGGCTGTCCATGCCGATCTGGCGGATGCCCGGCAGGTCGGTGCCGGAAAACGGGGATGATTCGATGCGGTGTTTCATGGCTGTCTCCCGAAAGGCTACAGCCATCTGACCCGGCCGCGCGGGCCGGGTTCAGGCAAAAATTACAGTGTCTTGCCGGTAAGCTTTTCGAGGAGAATCCGTGGTGAGACCCCGATTATGCGGGGCAAATGAAAAGCGGGGGTTGTAACCCCCGCTTTTTCTAGTCCTGAAGCGCGCTTCAGGAAGAAGTCATTACCGATCTGCGCCGCTGGGCCACCAAGCCAACCAGCCCTAGGCCGGCCAGCAGCATTGCGTAACTCTCGGGCTCAGGCACGGGTGTAACGGAGATGCGCAGATTGTCCATCGCCCAGGATTCGTCATTCAAGTCCTGGATACCGTTTCCCTCGATCGTGAAACTGAACAGGGCGGTCGATGCGGTGTGGGCAATATTCGCAAATGTTGGATCAGCCCCCAAATTGTAGGCACTATCAGTGTAGAAGCTGCCCGGTCCAGAAAAGCCGAGATCTATACGGCGGACCAGTTGCACGCTGGCAGGGGGAACATAGCTTTGTGTTTGTGAGCTCATCGCATTGGCAAACGACTCGCGGAATATTTGCTGACCGTCAAGGCTTACCTTGAAAAAATCACCGGACGGAAACGATCCGGTACCGTCCAGCGAATCAATGGCGGCAAATAAAAACCCGACACTGATGGCACTGTGCGTTGGCAAATTGCTCAATTCCAGGGTGACCACATTGCCAGTCATGCTGCGCAAAAAACTGCCGGCAAATAGATTTCCCGGCTCGCCTAGCCCGGCAAACCCCTGAACTCCTGTTAGCGACGCACTTCCGTGGCTGATTTCAGCCGGTATCGTGGTCTCAAAATCCGTGGAGAACACCGTCGTGTTGGCATGAGCCAATGGTGAGAGCAAAGAAACAAGTATCACCAAGAGGGGCAATTTGCATTTCTGGAAAAGTACGCTGTTCATTATTGCCTCGATTTGAATGTCATTTGAATATGATTAATGATTTTTTTCGGTTTTGCAATAGTTAATTTGTGCCAATGTCATGGGTCGCCTTCGTGGCTATTCCATTCCCGGTTTGGTATCGCAAAACAAAAACGCCCGCATTGCGCGGGCGTTTTTTGAAGCGGCGTTCGCTTACAGCGTCTTGCCGGTGAGCTTTTCGTAGGCCTCGATGTACTTGGCGCTGGTCTTGGCGATGACGTCGGCCGGCAGCTTGGGGCCGGGGGCGACTTTGCCCCAGTCGAGGGTTTCTAGGTAGTCGCGGACGAACTGTTTGTCGTAGGACGGCGGGTTCTTGCCTTCCTCGTACTGGTCGGCCGGCCAGAAACGGGAGGAGTCCGGGGTCAGGGCTTCGTCGATGAGGTGCAGGGTGCCGGCGGCGTCGATGCCGAATTCGAACTTGGTGTCGGCGATGATGATGCCGCGGCCCTTGGCGTAGGCGCAGGCTTCTTCGTAGAGGCGGATGGCGGCGATGCGGGCTTCGTCGGCGAGTTGGGCGCCGTTCTTGCCGGTGCCGGCCAGGGCTTCGGCGAGGTCGGCGGCGCAGTTGGCCTGGGCGACGGCGAAGGAGACGTTTTCGTCATGGTCGCCGACGGCGGCCTTGGTGGCCGGCGTGAAGATCGGGGACGGCAGTTTCTGGGCCATTTTGAGGCCGGCCGGCAGGGCGATGCCGCAGATGGCGCCGGTTTCCTGATAGTCCTTCCAGCCCGAGCCGATGACATAACCACGGACGACGGCTTCGATGGGCAGCGGCTTGAGGCGCTTGACGACGACGGCGCGGCCGCGGACTTGTTCGCGCTCGTTTTCGGCGACGACGGTTTCCGGATCGATGCCGGTCAGCTGGTTGGGGACGATGTGGCCGAGCTTTTCAAACCAGAAATCGGCGACGGCGGTGAGCACTTCGCCCTTGCGCGGAATCGGGTCCGGCAGGATGACGTCGAAGGCGGAGAGGCGGTCGGTCGTAACGATCAGCAGCTTGTCGGCGTCGACGGCGTAGATGTCGCGAACCTTGCCCTTGTTGAGCAGGGGCAGGCTGGTGATGGAGGACTGGAAGAGCGGAGTGGTCACGGCAGATTTCCTGAAGGCGAAAAAGGAAGGATTATAAATTAATGCGGCGTTTCACCGGCTTCGGCCGCGAGTTTCTTGCGCATCTGGCGGGTGCCCCAGAACACCAGCCCGGCGATCACCGGAATTGAAATCGCGGTGATCACGTCGGTGTTTAGGTGATGCAGTTCCTTCGTGCCCTTGGCCAGATACTGCACAAGCTGCGAGCCGTAATAGGTCAGGACGACGACGGAGAGGCCTTCGACCGTTTCCTGCAGGCGAAGTTGCAACTTCGCACGGCTGTTCATCTGGCCGAGCAGTTCCTGGTTCTGGCGTTCGAGTTCGATATCGACGCGGGTGCGCAGCAACTGGCTGTTGCGGGCGACGCGGGCCGAGAGTTCTTCCTGCCGGCGACTGATCGCTTCGCAGGTGTTCATCGCTGGCAGCAGGCGGCGCTGCATGAATTCGAAGAAGGTCGGCAGGCCGGAAATGCGCGTTTCGCGCAGTTCCTCGATGCGCTGCATGACCAGCCCGTGATAAGCGCGGGCGGCGCCGAAGCGGAAAGTGGTGCGGGCGACGGAGTGCTCGACGTCGGCAGCCAGTGCCGACAGGGTGCCGAGCACTTCGCGCTCATCGGTCGGAGACTTTGCCTGGCCGATGCTGTCCATCAATTCGGCCAGTTTCTTTTCGCCGTCGTAGAGCCAGCGGCCGACTTCCTTGGCGACCGGCAGGCCGAGCAGGGACATCAGGCGGTAGGTTTCGATCTCGACCAGGCGCTGTACGGTGCGGCCGGTCTGGCGCTGGGTCATGCCGTCATTGAGGACAAGAAAGCGCGAGAAGCCGTTGTCGATCTTGAAGTCGGTGAAGATCCAGGCCGTGTCGTCGGCCACCCTGGCGGCGACCATCGTCCGGCCGTTCGGCGTCAGGCTGGCGAGCACTGAATCCGGGCTGATTTCGTCGGTCGACCGCAGCTCGACATGGGTGGCGACGATCAGCTTGCCCGGGATGCCGGCGATCCACTCGGGATGCACGGCGTCGAAGGCGGTGACGTCCGGATGCAGTTCCTCGCCGGTGGCCAGCGGCCGGAAGAAGGTGTAGCTCGAAAATTCGGTGTGCAGCTCCCAGCGCATGCGGAAGGCGCCGGTGTCGATCATCATGTGCGAATCGGAGCTGTCGATCGAGTTGCAGACGTGGCCCTGGCAGAGCTTGGCGAGATTGTCGCGGGCGGCCGGCGCCTTCTCGGTGCTGTGCTTGAAGACCAGGTGCGAGACGAGCACCGCGCCGATCAGCGGCACGGGCGGCCGGGCGTGGAACTCGTTGTTGAGGCGCTGGCGGAGCGGATGCTCCTGCAGTTCGGAAAGCATCAGGCGTGGGTGCATGATCGAGGTCGATTCGTCAATGGTGCGGTGCAGCAGATTGTAGCGTAAGCACTTCAGGATGCGGTGCGGGCGGCCAGATAGCGGCCGAATTCCTTTTCCAGACCGGGCGCCGCCTGTTCCAGCAGGAATTCGCGGAAGCGCTGGCCGGCCGGCAACAGGCGCTTGCTGTTCATGTGCACGACGTACCAGGTACGCTCGATCGGCGTGCCGATGATGTCCAGAACGCTGACCTCGGACGTCTTCAATTCGAGCGGCAGGGTGTGCAGCGAAATGAGCGCGACGCCCATGCCGGCCATCACCGCCTGCTTGATCGTCTCGTTGCTGCCCATGCTGATTGTCTTGGCCGGCGTGAACAGGTGGTTCTTGAACATTTCCTCGGCGACGCGGCGGGAGCCGGAACCCTCTTCGCGCAGCAGGAAGGTTTCGTGGCGGAGTTCCTGCAAGTCGAAACGGCGGGCGTCGCGCAGCGGGTGATCGGCCGGCCCGATCAGCACGTAGGGATGGCTGGCCATCGGCTCGGCGTGGGCGTCGATCTCGACCGGGATGCGCCCCATGACGGCGAGGTCGATGGCATTGTCCTGCAGCTTCTGGAGCAGGCTTTCACGATTGCCGACCGAGAATTGCACCTCGATGCCGGGGTGGGCCTGCGAGAACTGGGCGAGCAGACGCGGCATGAAATACTTGGCGGTGCTGACCAGACCGACCGACAACTGTCCGGTTTCGCCACCGAGCAGGCCCTGCAGGTTGGCCTCGGCATCCTTGATCTCGCCGAGGACGCGCAGGGCGTGGTGCATGAGCAGGTCGCCAGCATCGGTCAGGGCGACGCCGCGACCCATGCGCTCAAAGAGCGGCAGGCCGACGTTGTCTTCGAGCTGCTTGAGCTGCATCGAAACGGCCGGCGGCGTCAGGTGCAGTTCCTCGGCGGCGCGGGCGTAGCTCAGGTGGCGGGCGGCGACGACGAAAATCTGCAACTGGCGAAGCGTCAGGGTGCGGATGAAGTTCATGTTCAGGGTCGCTTGGGTTTTTTGGGTATTTGGTAAGCGATAGTTTAACGCCGAGGTGGGTTCCACGGTCAACCGGAAAAAATGGCCAAAAATGAAATTCACTATTCAAGCACCCAAGCCCGAGCACGGATCGTTTCACTGGGCCCCTTGGAAGGTGCCGAGCAACGCAGGGGCTGGCGGGAAAAGGGCGAGGACTGTCTGAGGGCGAAGCCCGAGTTCCGCAGCCCCCGCCAGACCCGAGTAGCGCAGGGAACCGGCGCAGCCGGCACCGACCCAGGGTCGCCTTCTTCTTTGGCTGTTTTCTTCTTGGCGAAGCAAGAAGAAAGTACGCTCGCGCCTCAAGCGCGAAAACCTGCGGTTGCG
>JBAQOL010000017.1:0-2620 GCA_049304775.1 Ferribacterium limneticum | reverse complement strand
CCGCCATCCACATCGTGGCATTTCCGAATACTGCCAGTCCAAGGAACACGACCTTGATCCCAAGAGCCAGGGCAATGTTCTGCCAGAGTACGGCGTGGGTCTGGCGAGACAAGCGTATGGTTTCCGGGATACGCCGCAGGTCGTCGTTCATGATCACCACGTCGGCAGCTTCCATCGCCGTGTCCGTGCCAGCAGCGCCCATGGCCACGCCGATGTCGGCACGCGCCAGCGCCGGTGCGTCGTTGATGCCGTCGCCGGTCATCGCAGTCGGGCCGTAGCGACGTTGCAAATCTTCGATGGCCGCCAGTTTGTCCTCTGGGAGAAGATTGCCCCGGGCGTCGTCGATGCCGGCCTCCTTGGCGATGCTGGCGGCCGTCGCCGCATTGTCGCCGGTCAGCATGACCGAGACGACACCGAGACGGTGCAGTTCGGCCACCGCCTCGCACGAACTTTCCTTGATGGTGTCAGCCACCGCAAAAATTGCCAGCACCTGCTGTTCCGTCGCCAGCATGGTCACCGTCCGGCCTTGCGTCTCGTGCACCTGAAGGCGAGCCTCAATCTCGGCGCTACAAAGAGCGCGTTCCTCAATCAGGCGATGATTGCCAAGGATCAGCAGTTGGCCGTCGGCCCGTGCTTCCACGCCCCGTCCGGCAAGGGCGACGAAATCGGTCAAGCCATTCTCCGGAAGCTTGAGACCGGTTGCAATCGCTTTCGAGACCGGATGGTCCGAGTGCCCGGCCAGGCTGGCCGCCCAGGCGAGAACCTGGGATTCGGGGACCGTCGAGGGAAGTATTTCTGTGGCGACCAGACGGGGTTTGCCTTCGGTAATGGTCCCGGTCTTGTCGAGGGCAATGACGCGCAGTTTGCGGGCCTCCTCAAGATAGACACCACCCTTGATCAGGATGCCGCGTCGAGCCGCTGCTGCCAGCCCGCTGACGACTGTCACCGGCGTGGCGAGCACCAGCGCGCAGGGGCAAGCGATGACCAGCAGCACCAGGGCCTTGTAGAGCGCCTGCGTCCAGGTCCAGCCGAGGAGCAAGGGCGTCAGAACAGCCACGGCAACCGCGATGGCGAACACGGTCGGGGTGTAGATTGCGGCAAAGCGATCAACGAAGCGTTGCGTCGGTGCTTGCGTCCCCTGCGCCTGTTCGACCGCGTGGATGATGCGGGCCAGCGTGGTGTTATCGGCAGCGGCCGTCACACGGAACTCCAGGATGCCGGTTTCGTTGATCGTGCCGGCGAATACCGGGTCGCCAGCTACCTTGTCAATCGGGATGCTTTCGCCGGTGACCGGCGCCTGATTGACCGCACTGCTTCCTGCCGTCACCTGACCATCGAGCGGTATCCTGGCGCCGGGTTTGACCCGCACGCAGGACTCCAGCGTTACCTCTGCCGCCGGTACTTCCCGCCATGTTCCATCAGCCTGCCGAACTTCGGCCGTCGCCGGCGTCAGGTCGAGCAGGCCCTTGATGGCGTTACGCGCCCGATCCACGGAGCGGGCCTCGATCAGTTCGGCAATGGCATACAAGGCCATGACCATCGCCGCCTCGGGCCACTGGCCAATGAGGAAGGCCCCGGTCACGGCCACACCCATCAGCGCGTTCATGTTCAACTGCCCGCGCCGTAATGCCGCCACGCCTTTGCTATAGGTAGAAATACCGGACAGCCAGATCGAGACGACGGCCAAGGCCATACCGAAGCCTTTGAAAGGCCATGTGTCGGGCGCGAAAAAATCCAGCGCTTCCGCACCGACGGCCAGCCCCAGTGCCAGAACACTTCGCCATAGCACACTACCGCCGACGTTTTCCGTTGCCGCCGGATCTGCCGACACCGCTTTGGGGTTGAACCCCGCCTTGCGGATAGCGGCCAAGGCTGCATCGAGGGCATCCGTCGTCGCATCTATCGAAACGGTGCGTGCCGACAGTTGGAAACGCAGGGAATGGATGCCGTCGATACCGGCCACCGCCCGACGGATGTCATTCTCCTCGTTCGGGCAGTCCATAGTTGGAATCAGGAAGACGGGCACGCCATCGCTTTGGGCGAGATCGGAGGCTGCCGGGATTTCTGCGGCGGTGGCCACTGCTGCGGAACAGCCGCCCGCACATCCGCTGCGGGCGGCTTTCTGAAGGGGCTTCGGGTTGGGATCAAGACTCATGGCGTTCTCCTTGGTTCCAGTATTAGAAACCCTTGAGTGGCTACAGAGTCAAGCGATTACAATAATGGAAAATGGACGGAGCCAAAGAAATGCTTGAGTTCGTTAAAGTTCTGGGATTGTTCGCCATCACCGCGCTGGCCGAGATTCTCGGCTGCTATTTGCCGTGGCTGGTGCTGACCCAGCAGCGTTCACCTTGGCTCTTGATTCCCGCCACCGTTTCCTTGGGGCTGTTTGCCTGGCTGCTGACCCTGCACCCAGGCGCCGCCGGGCGAACCTACGCTGCCTACGGGGGTGTCTACGTGGCGATTGCCCTGATCTGGCTATGGCGGATCGATGGCGTTGTGCCGACCCGATGGGATTTTGTTGGCAGTGCTGTCTCGCTGGCCGGTATGGCGATCATCATGCTCCAACCGGCTCGTCCCGTTTGAACGTCAGGAGGCGAAGATGAAAATCGGCGAACTGGCC
>JBAQOL010000016.1:0-8249 GCA_049304775.1 Ferribacterium limneticum | reverse complement strand
CGGCTACGCCGGTTCCCTGCGCTACTCGGGACTGGCGGGGGCTGCGGAACTCGGGCTTCGCCCTCAGACAGTCCTCGCCCTTTATCCGCCAGCCCCTGCGTTGCTCGGCACCTTCCAAGGGGCCCGGAAACCAAACCCCCTCCCGGCCTCCCCCTGTCAGGGGGAGGAGCGAGGCGTCCGTGCTTCGGCTGGGGATTTCATTTTTGGGCTTTTTTTCCGGTTGACCGTGGGAATGCACCTTTGGCGCCGAAACGCTTGAGCGCGGACGCCTTTGGGGTCCCCATGAGAGGCGCTGAGCAACGCAGGCGGGCCGGGGGTAGTCGGCTTGCGTTGTCTGAGCCGAAGGCGAGTTTAGCAAGCCGCCCGGACCGCCGAGTAGCGCAAGGTACCCGAAGGGCGCCGACCCTGGGGTCGCCTTTTCTTTGGCTACTTTCTTTTGGCGAAGCAAAAGAAAGTACGCCCGCCAGCAAGGCGGAACCCCAAGCCAATCAACGGGAAAGAAAAAAATCTCAGCGCCCAAGATAAACCTCAATCACCCGCTGATCATTCTGTACAGTAGCCAGATCACCCTCCGCCAGCACCGAACCTTCGTGCAGCACGGTGACCAGGCCGCCCAGCTTCTCGACGAAGGCCATGTCGTGCTCGACAACGACCAGCGAGTGCTTGCCGGCCAGTGAGACGAAGAGTTCGGCGGTGCGCATGGTTTCGTCGTCGGTCATACCGGCGACCGGCTCATCCAATAACAAAAGCTTCGGTTCCTGCATGAGCAGCATCCCAATCTCCAGCCACTGCTTCTGGCCGTGGGACAGCAAGCCAGCCTGCCGATCAGCCTCCTTGTCCAGCCGAATCAAGCGCAGAGTTTCCGCAATACGATCCCGTTCGTCGCCGGCCAGCCAGGCCATCAGGCTTTTCCAGACGCGCTTGTCGGTCTTCATCGCCAGTTCAAGGTTCTCGAACACCGTGTGCTGTTCAAAAATCGTCGGTTTCTGGAATTTGCGGCCGATGCCGACGTGGGCGATTTCCGGTTCGGTCAGGCGGGTCAGGTCGATGGACTGGCCGAAGAAGGCCTTGCCGGAATCCGGGCGCGTCTTGCCGGTGATGACGTCCATCATCGTCGTCTTTCCTGCCCCGTTCGGGCCGATGATGCAGCGTAGTTCGCCGGCGTTGATTTCGAGATTCAGGTTGTTGAGTGCCTTGAAGCCGTCGAAGCTGACAGTGATGTCTTCGAGGTAGAGGGCGACACCGTGCGAGAGATCGAGTTCGCCGGTGACGAGGTGGCCCATCTGGTCGGCGCCGTCGCTGCCTTCCGGGCGGTCGTCCGTAAATAGATCGACGGTGTTCAGCATGCTTCCGCTCCTTTCTTCGCCATGATTTTCTTCCACAGGCCGACCAGGCCTTGCGGCAGCATCAGCGTCACGACGATGAACAGCAGGCCGAGGAAGAAAAGCCAGTATTCCGGGAAGCTGACCGTGAACCAGCTCTTGGCCAGATTGACGACGAAAGCGCCGATGACCGGACCGATCAGCGTGCCGCGCCCGCCGACTGCCACCCAGATAGCAATCTCGATGGAGTTGCCGGGTGACATTTCGGACGGGTTGATGATGCCGACCTGCGGCACGTAGAGCGCGCCGGCAATGCCACACAGCACGGCCGAGATGACCCAGATGGTCAGCTTGTACCAGAGCGGGTTGTAGCCGATGAACATGACGCGAGATTCGGCATCGCGGATGGCGGTCAGCACGCGGCCGAACTTGGATTTGACCAGCCAGGCGGCGAAGACCAGCGTCACGGCGAGCATCACCGCGGTCAGGCCGAACAGCACGAGCCGGGTTTCCGACGAAGTGATGCTGTAGCCGAGCACGCGCTTGAAATCGGTGAAGCCGTTGTTGCCGCCGAAACCGGTTTCGTTGCGGAAGAAGAGCAGCATCGCGGCGTAGGTCAGGGCCTGGGTGATGATCGAGAAATAGACGCCCTTGATGCGCGAGCGGAAGGCGAAGTAGCCGAAGATGAAGGCGACCAGCGCCGGTACCGCCATGACCAGGAAGGCAACCCAGCCGAAGCTGTCACTGCCGAGCCAGAACCAGGGCAGTTCCTTCCAGTCGAGGAAGACCATGAAGTCGGGCAGGTCGGCGCCGTAGGAACCATCGCGGCCGATCTGGCGCATCAGGTACATGCCGAAGGCGTAGCCGCCGAGGGCGAAGAACAGGCCGTGGCCAAGCGACAGGATGCCGCCGTAGCCCCAGATCAGGTCCATGGCCACGGCGACCAGCGCGTAGCACATGATCTTGCCGATCAGCGTGATGGCGTAGGTCGAGATGTGGAGGGCGCTGTCTTCGGGGAAGTTGAGGTGGAGGACCGGGACGACGATCAGCGCGATGGCGAGGAAGACGCCGAGCGCCAGCCAGCTTTTCTTGTCGAGGGAGGACAGGATGCGGAGGGTGAGGGGCTTACGCATGGTGGCTCCGGGCGAGGGTGATGTGAAAGGCAAACCCCTCCCCGGCCCTCCCCTTGTCAAGGGAGGGAGAGGTGGTCAATTCACCGCCGGCGCACTCCCCCCCTGACAAGGGGGGGCTGGGGGGGGTTAGGTTGTAGCGCGTGTTCATGACGTTTTCAGCCTTACTCGACGAAGCGGCCCTTGAGGGCGAAGATGCCCTGCGGCCGTTTCTGGATGAAGATGATGATGCAGACGAGGATGCTGATCTTGGCGATGACCGCCCCGGCCCAGCCTTCGAGCAACTTGCTGAAGATACCCAGCCCGAGGGCAGCCCAGACCGCGCCGGCGAGTTGGCCGACGCCGCCGACGACGACCACCATGAAGGAATCAACGATGTAGCCCTGGCCCATGTCCGGCCCGACGTTGGAGATTTGGGAGAGTGCCACGCCGCCCAGCCCGGCGATGCCAGCGCCCAGCGCGAAGGCCATGGTGTCGATACGCGAGGTCGGCACACCGACACAGCCAGCCATCGGGCGATTCTGCGTCACGGCGCGGACGAACATGCCGAGGCGCGTCTTGTTCATGAGCACCCAGACGAGGAAGAGCACGAACATGGCGAAGCCAACGATGATGATGCGGTTCCACGGCAGGATCAGGTTGGGCATGACTTCGATGCCGCCCGACATCCAGCTCGGGTTGGAGACTTCGACGTTCTGCGCGCCGAACAGCACGCGCGCCGACTGGATCAGGACCAGCGACAGGCCCCAGGTGGCGAGCAGGGTTTCCAGCGTGCGGCCGTAGAGCCAGCGGATGACCGTGCGTTCCATGACGACGCCAACCAGCGCGGCGGCGAAGAAGGCGACCGGGATGGCGGCCGGCAGGTACCAGTCGATGGCGTCGGGGAAGTAGGCGCGGAACAAGGTCTGCATGCCGTAGGTGGCGTAGGCACCGACCATCAGCAGCTCCCCGTGCGCCATGTTGATGATGCCCATGACGCCGTAGGTGATGGCCAGGCCGAGCGCGCCGAGGAGCAGGATGCTGCCCAGCGACAGGCCGGAAAAGGCGCGGCCGACGTTTTCGGCGATGGCCAGCCGGCTGTCGATGGCCTTGACCGCGGCGATGGCTTCGTAGCGCACCTTGTCGTCCGGTTCGCCGGCCTTTTCGGTAAGTGGCAGCAGGACGCTTTTGATGGTCGGCGACGAGGTTTCGGCCAGGGCCTTGACGGCGGCGAGGCGGGCAGCGGGATCGGTATTGGCCAGATTGGCCTGGGCGTGGGCGAGGACGAGCAGCGCCTTGATCTGCGCGTCAGTCTCTTTCTCCAGCGCCCGCGCCAGCAGCGGCGCCATTTCCGGCGTCACCTGGCTTTGCAGTTTCTGGGCCGAGGCGAGGCGGACGGTCACATCGGCGTCGAACAACTTGAGCGCCGCCAGCGCGCTGGCCAGTTCGCCGCGGATGCGGTTATTGACCGTCGGCGATTCCGGATTGGCCGGCATCTTGATCGCCTCACCGGTCGCACCGTCGAAAGCCTTGTCGCCGTCGATGATCACCACCTTGTCGCCAGCCAGGAACAGGCTGTCTTCCGACATGGCCTTGAGGACCCGCACGGCATCCGGGTCGGCCGTCTGGGTCAGCTGGCGAATGGCCGCCACCTTGTCCGTCGAATCCTCGGCGGCCAGCTGGCGCACCTGCGCCGGGTCGAGCGCGGCTTGCGCCGACAGGCTGCCGAGGCTGAGCAATAGTGCTATTAGCGTTTTTTTCATCAAATTCCCGTCCGCAATTTGTGCAGTGCAACGACAGGTTAAGGGGCGGGCCGGCGATCAGGAATACGATGAATTGCGTAGGGGGTGCCGGCGTGATTTTGGCGCCGCTGGATGCGCTTGGTCCTGAATTTGCTAGTTCAGTCCCTGACCTGCTTTTTTGGCGGGTTTTTGTGGTCTATCCGACAATCCTGAACCAGCCATGAACTCCTCCGATCTGACGATCCGCTACTTCACGAGCTACAGCGGGGCTCGCCTGCCACTCAACCTGGTGGGCGAACTCGCCGCTGAAGACATGCGCAACCGCAACACTTTCTACCGTGGGGCGTTCGACGCTGGCGGCTTGCTGACGCGCTGCGAGAAGGTGGTTTATGGCGAGATCGAGGTTTGTCACGATTACCACTATCACTCGGATGGCAGGCTGGCCCAGGCCGTGATTCAGAACGCCGGAGACGATCCGGAAAGGCTCGACTTTCCGGCCTGACCGGGCCGCCCAAGCAATGCCCATTTTGTTTTAACCCAAGGAGAAATCATGTCCGTTGCACCGATCAAGGCCTTTTCTGAAAAAGCCAGAGCCAATCCCGAACTGGGCGCCCAGTTGAAGGCCTGCCTGAAAATCAAGGAACTCCGTGCCCTGTCCGCCGCCGAGGGTTTCGAGATCGAAGAAAATTCGCTCTACCCGCCGAACGAACCGCAATTCACCGAAGACCAGTTGTCGGAACGCCTGGTCAAGGCCCTGCTGCGCGTCTGAGGCACCGCCCGGAGGCCGTGGATCGCTGAAGCAGCCAAAAAGGCGATTCCACGGTCAACCGGAAATAATGGCCAAAATCAAAATCGGCGGCCAAGGCCTCCGTCTCGCCAACTGGCAAGTCGTAGTGCTGTTGCGGCTGTGCCTCCGGACTAACCCGGCACGCCACCTGCCATGCTGACCGACGAAGAAGCCCTCTCCCGCCTCGCTACCCATCCGTTGCCAGCCAACCCGTGGGTTTATGCCACCGACCGCGCCATCATCATCAAGGCCGAGTACACCGACACCATCGAGCGCCTGCTGCGCTGGGTGCCGAAGACGCGCTGGAGTGCCAGGCACCGTTGCTGGATCGTGCCGCTGAGCGGCCTGGAACTGGTGCGTTCCATCCTGCCCGAACTGAGCCGTCTGGCCGAGGCCATGCAGACGCAGCCGATGGCCACCGAGGTAGCCGGCAGCACGGCCCTGCCGCTTGACGCCATGGCCGCCGACGAAGCGGCACGCCAGCTCTTTCGCGACAACGCGCGCCTGCTCTACGGCAGCGACTGGCAACGCGAAACCGCGCGTGCCCTTGACCGCAACGAGGCGGCCCTGGCCAGCTGGCTGGTTGGTCTGGGCGTCATGGAAGCGCCGCCGGCCGTGCTGCTCGGCGAAATGCTGGCGCTGATGCGCCGGCGCGTACTGGATATCGCGGCCGCCGCCGACACGCTGGAACGACAGCTGGCGGCCAGTGGCATCGCACCGCCCGCCTGAACCGGCGCGAGCGCTCAGATTGCCCGCACCCGATCGGCCGCAACCGTCAGTTGCAGTTGGTCTGCCTGGTCGAAGATGCTGAGCGGCACGTCAAAGACCACCTGGTTCTCGTACCAGGCGCGGCCATAGGGCAGGAAGAGGCTGCTCGCCGGCAGGGTCAGCAGAGCGTCCGCACCGCTCAGCAACGCCACCGTGTAGCCGCCACAGGCGCCTTCCGGCACGTTGTCGTCGCCGAAGACTTCGAACTGCAGGAAGACCTTGGCCGACTCGACGCCGCCTTCGGATGTCCTGACCGCGGTCACCCGGATGTTCTGGTAGCGGCGGCCAACCTTGCCGTCCTCGGTGGCCTGCAGAAACTCATGCAGCTTGCCCTTCTTCACCTGAGTGCTGTCGAGCACCGGTATGCCGAGCTGGGTCATGCCCAGGCCGGTGGGTTTGGCCGATTTGAGTGCGATCAGGGTGGTATTTTCAGTCAGTACGGGCACGATGCTCTCCGCAGTATCGAATGCAACAAGGACAGGATGAATGTGCGACAAATGACCGACAAAACTGCAGTCATCGTCGTCTCCGGCAGGGAGTAAGCACTTTCGATGCCAAAAGTGCGGTCCAAACCCCGCCCCCGCCGCCATTCCCACGGTCAACCGGAAATTTCGCCCAAAATGAAAAACGGGAGCCGAAGCCCCCGTTCCTGCGACTGACAGCCGATCCGGCTTACTTCATTTCCGGCTCGTCTTTCTTCTTGTCGTTGCCGGCGATGAACGGGCTCCACGGCTGGGCCTTGACCGGGCCGGGCGTCTTCCAGACGACGTTGAACTGGCCGTCGGCCTTCACTTCGCCGATGAATACCGACTTGTGCAGGTGGTGGTTCTTCTCGTCCATCTTCGACATGATGCCGGACGGTGCCTTGAAGGTCTGGCCGGCCATGGCGGCGATGACCTTGTCGGTGTCGGTCGACTTGGCCTTCTCGACGGCCTGCTTCCACATGTGGATGCCGATGTAGGTGGCTTCCATCGGGTCGTTGGTGACGACCTTGTCGGCGTTCGGCAGCTTGGCCTTCTTGGCCCAATCACGGTAGAGCTTCACGAACTTGTCGTTTTCCGGATTCTTGAGCGACATGAAGTAGTTCCACGAGGCCAGGTGGCCGACCAGCGGCTTGGTATCGACGCCGCGCAACTCTTCTTCGCCGACCGAGAAGGCGACGACCGGCACATCGGTGGCCTTCAGGCCGGCATTGCCCAGTTCCTTGTAGAAGGGCACGTTGGAGTCGCCGTTGATGGTGGAAACCACGGCGGTCTTCTTGCCTTCGGAGGCAAACTTCTTGATCTTGGCGATGATGGTCTGGTAATCGCTGTGGCCGAACGGCGTGTAGTCTTCCATGATGTCGGCGTCAGCGACGCCCTTGGACTTCAGGAAGGCGCGCAGGATCTTGTTGGTGGTGCGCGGATAGACGTAGTCGGTGCCGAGCAGCACGAAGCGCTTGGCTTCGCCGCCGTCCTTGGACATCAGGTATTCGACGGCCGGGATGGCTTGCTGGTTGGGCGCAGCGCCGGTGTAGAAGACGTTCTTTTCAAGCTCTTCGCCTTCGTACTGAACGGGGTAGAACAACAGGCCGTTCAGTTCCTTGTAAACCGGCAGCACCGACTTGCGGGAAACGGAAGTCCAGCAGCCGAAGGTGACGGCAACCTTGTCCTTGGTCAGCAGCTGGCGGGCCTTTTCGGCGAACAGCGGCCAGTTGGAAGCCGGGTCGACAACGACAGGCTCGAGCTTCTTGCCCATCACGCCACCGGCCTTGTTGATTTCGTCGATGGTCATCAGCACGGTTTCCTTGAGCGCGGTCTCGGAAATGGCCATGGTGCCGGACAGGGAATGCAGGACACCAACCTTGATGGTATCGGCGGCATGGGCCGTCATGCCGATGGAAGCCAGGGCGGCGGCGAGAACGGTTGCCTTGATGAAATTGCGACGATTGCTCATGGAAGCTCCTCGAAAATTGGAATCGGGTCTGCGTTGGTGCAGTGCAGCGCCAGATTACGGCCGGGGTAATTCCGGAGAAATACGTTAGATTGCGTAGGGGGCGCAGTCACCGCTTTGCTACGGTCAACCCGAAAAATTGGCCAAAATCGCCATGTCGACACGCAGAGAAGAAAAGGTGGCCGGTATTAGCCATCGAATGCCGTGGAGCCAGTGATAAGCGGCAATCGGCCACAAGCGGACACTTGGTTGCCCCGCCCCAAAGCAGACATTGCTCTGGGTCAGTTGTCCAGCATATTGATGTTGTTATACTGACAGCCAATATTCCAAGTGACTGAAAGAAATGTGCTTAGTGCAATATATCCGGCGTCAGCAATATCAATTGTTATACGGACCCATGCATCCGTGTAAACACTGTTAGAGGGCAATGGCGACTCTGATCTATCTATTACTTCTGTTGCTGGCTATTTGGCACATCTATGGCGCAGCCATCACAAGCTGGCATATCGCCCGATCAGATTTTTTTGAGCCTCGGCAGAAGCAAGCGCAGTACCTAATCACATGGCTCATTCCTCTTCTCGGCACGGCC
>JBAQOL010000015.1:0-25483 GCA_049304775.1 Ferribacterium limneticum | reverse complement strand
CCCACGAAGCTGTAGGTCGTGCCGCCGTTCCAACCCGGAACCCTGTCGACGATGTTGCGCGTGACGTAGTCGCGCGCATCGTCGGGCGTCACCGCGCCCACGTAGTGGGCGCTGTCTTCGCCAGCGCTGAAGGTGAAGACATCCATCCTGCGGTCCGGGTCGAGCACCATGCAGTAGGGTACGAGCCGCTCGATCAGGATGCTGGTCGTGCCCTCCTCGTGTTCGTGCTCGAACGAGCCGGAGACGTCGATGATCGCGGCGGTTTCCGCCTTCACGTTCGCCACCACGCCGGCCTTGTCGAGCGCCAAGCGCAGCGCGTTGGCCGACTTGTCCAGATTCAGTGTGAGTTTGCTGTTCATGTTTGCTCCTGGTTCAGGGTTTCAATTGACTGATGATGTCCCGCAGCCGATAGGCCAGTTCGCCGGCTTCGGTCGGCGAGATCGTGGTCTTGCTGGCGCTGAGGGTGGCGATGGACGCGATGCTGCCGATGAACGCCGGCATCACGACCAGCGCAACGTTCTGGATGGCGCCGATCAGGCGGATCGGCTGCTCGATCTGTATTTCTCGCGTGGAGCCGGCTTGCCGCATCTGCACCAGGGTCTGCGTCAGACTCATGCTGCGCTCCACGAAGCACTGCGCCAGTGCGGCGTCGCCCTGACGAAGGCGCTCCGACAGGAACAGGGCGCCGATGGCAGAAGCTTCGACCTGTGCCGCGGTCCCCTCCATCGACCCGGACAGGCGCAGCAGCCGGTCCTTCAGATCCAGCAGGGGGTCGAGTGCGCCACCCATGAGTGCCAGCAGCTGCTCCAGCTCGGCCTGGGCCTGGGCAAGTTCGCCCGGCGTGTCGATCCGGCTGTTGATGCCTTGGAACAGCCGGCCCACGAGACTGTCGCCGCCATGTCCGCAGACGGCCATGAGGTCGATCGATCCCAGAATGTCCATCATTCGCGCGAGGTAGCCCTCCACCTGACGCAGCACAGGGCTGCGCGCAAGGGCAAGCATCTCGGTGACGAGGTCGCCGTGCACCTGCTGCAGGTTGTGGCCCCACAGGATCGCCTTGCGCTGCGAAGCCTTGTCGACGACGAATGCGCCGACCAGTGCTCGCGCCTGCTGGTATACCCCGGCAGCTGCGCCTGGCGACAACGCTTGCAAATCCGACACAGCCACTTCGATCCGCTTTCGTTCGGCACCCGGGATGGCCGTCGGCTGCCGCACCACCGGCGTGGCAGCGGGGACACGACGCGTCGGCGACAGGACGTCCTGCGCTTGCGGCGCGGCCCCCGCGGGGGTGCGCAGCGAAGCGCCCGGGGCGCCGATGACCGTCGGGCGCAACTTGTCCTTCGTGGGCGGCACAGCAGGCCTTCAGGAGAAGTGGCCCAGAACGTCGTTGAACGTTCCCGTGAAGCCGCGGCCGACAGGCGCGTACTCCCAGCCGTTGTCGCCGTGCATGATGCTGCCCAGCTGCACCACGTTGAACTCGCCGAATTCCTTGGACAGCTGGTAGGCGCCCAGCTCGCGCCCGCTCTCGTCGGCGATGGTGACGGTGCAGACCTCAATGTCAGCGAAGGCCGCCTCGTCCTCGGCCGCGGAGCCCTCGTCGTGCCCCGCGGTGTGTTCGGCCTTGTGGACGGTGGCGAAGAGGGGGATCTCGTTCACGTCCGCGGGAAGTTTCGAGCCATCGATGACGATGGTTTCGGTGTTGCCCTGGACCCGGACGTCGCCGGAGTGCCGCAGCCCGCCCGTGGGCGTGGCGAAGGAGCCGTCGGCCGCGGTTGGCAGCACGCCGGTCTTCGGGCTCATCTTCGTCGTGTTGTAGGTGGACAGAATCTCTTCGAGCACCGTAACCTTCGCGCCATTGCCGCCGTTGCGTGCCTCGAGCGCATGGATGTCGATGTCGTCCTGATGGCGGGCGTCGCACTGCCATGCGACGGTCACCTTGAACGCAGCGCCCTTGTTGAGCGAGAGTTGCAGCTTGCGGGCCGGCGCGGCACCGGGCTTGTCAAGGGTTAGTGTGAGCATGGTTTTCTCCGGGTTGTTGTCATGCCTTGCGCAGCGCCGCGAGCTCGGCTCGCGACTGCTCGAACATCTGCCGCGCCGCCTCGAACTTCGCTTCGGTTTCCTGCTTTGCGGTTTCGACCAGTTCGTGGATCTCGCGCGTCTGCGTGATGATCGCGGCGATTTGCTGCGCCTGCGCGACACGGTTGTCACCGGGTGCCTTGGCCGCGGCGATTGCCACGTCCTTGGTGGCCTGGCCGCGCAGTTGCGTCAATTGCTGGTCGAGGCGCGCCTGGCGCTCAGCGATCTGCTGCACCGACTTGACCGCGAATGCACCGTGGATAGCCAGCAAGGTCATCTTGATCGACGCGAAGCGCGAGGACACCGTTGTGGCGGTCTCCTGCAGCGTCGCGATTCCGGCGGCCTCGATCTGTTGGATCACCATCTGGTCGGCCGGCAGGCGCGTATAGGTGCCTTCGAGCGCAAGGGCCCGACTTTCCAGCAGGCTGAGCTTGTCCTGCAGCTCACGCAACCGTGCCTGGGCGGACACGTCGGCAGGGTCCGCTGCCGCAGTCTGCTGCGCTACGTACTGCCGGGCCTTTTCGAGAAACGCCCGCGCGACTGCAGCATCGACGGTGAAGCTGGCGAAGTGCGTGCCGTACGATTGCTTGAGGCTCTCCAGCGCCTGCAGTTCGCCGAACAGCGTCTTCATTTCCTTGGACAGTTCGCCCTCCAGGCGGACCATCTCGTCGGCCAGCGTCTGCGTCCGGATCGAGATCAACTCGCCGATCTCCTGCATGAACTCGCGAAAGGCTTCCTCGGGCTTGCGGCCGGTGAGCTTGGCTAACAGACCGGCGAAGAACCCCGGGGCTTCACCCTGTTGGATCTTCTCCAGGATTTCAGGCAGCTTGGCGTCATCGACACCTTTTTCCAGGCGCCCGAAGAGAGCGAACACCTTGGACGCCGTCTTTTTGTCGAGCCGGGCGAGGAAGCCGTCGAGGGTCTTCTGCAGCGCCTGTTCGGCACCGAGGCCGATCTTGATGATGTCGCCGGATGGAACGTCCGCGAAGTCCAGCGCGGCAAGCGCCTGCTCGGCTTGCGGCACCTGCTCCGGCCGGAGCACGATGGCTCCGGTCTCCAAGGAATCTTGCACGAGGGGGCCCTGCCTTGGCGAGGGCGGTGGCACTACGGTAGGGGCGATGTTGCGTTCCACTAATTTCTCCTCTGCCGGTCGGATCGGGAATAACACCGCCCATCCCGCATGGTCAATGTTGGGAGTTTTTGGCTAAAACCCCGGAAAGTCCATCTTGCTCAAAAATTACGCGGTAGCTTACGATCATTACCCACCGGTAAGTTTGGCATACTTGCATCAGCAATGTCCGGTTAGAACGCGAATAAATACATTTGATTGCTGTTATTGCCCTGCTCTGGAATGTAGTCGTTTCCCGCAAAGGCTTGCTGGATGGGCATCTTCGCGGGCAGCGCGATGAAGTCTGGCAGCACAATGTTCGGCTCAAAGCAGAATTGGCAGAACGGGACAAGGAACTGAACCGCCTGCGGGAATTCGCCCGTTATGCAGAGGAGACGCTGGAATCCTTGGCTCGCGAGGATGAGGCACTGTCAGACCCCTAAAGCGATCTCGCTGGGAAATGAGTGTTGTTCATGGGCGGCAGGTCCAGCGTAGTGACCTCTTACCGGGAGGTGGTTGAGCAATCTGGCGGACGTTTCCTGTCTCACGACGGTGGCCTGAAAGAAAGCATGCACCGGATCGATGGCGTGCTGGCCGCTGCCGATATTGCGATCTGTCAGGCCGGCTGCATCAGTCATAACGCCTACTGGCGAGTAAAGGATCTGTGTAAGCGTACTGGCAAGCTCTGCATGTTTATGAAAACGAGCGGGGCATCCAGCTTTGAGCGCATGGTCGGCGAGGTGAGCAAGAAACAATAGCCACGACCGGGTTGGAAATTGAAATGAGATTTATTTTCATTTACAATTCTGGCTATTGCATTACTCCTTTTGCAAGCCAGCCACCCATGGAAAATCCCTAGGCAGCCAGCCAGCACCTCTGAAACTGCCTTTGGAGACACTCCATGAAGTATTGTCCGACCAGAAATTCGTTTTCTGTCTCGCCGCTTGTGCTCGCAATTGCGGCTGCCTATGCTTGCATTCCGGTTGCTCACGCAAAAGAAAATTCGCCTGAAAAAACATTGGCCACCGTTCAGGTGATCGGGGGCGAAGAAAATTTGCCGACCTTGGGTGGTGCAGGCCAGATTCTTGGCAAAAAAGAACTGGAAGACTCCCATGTCTTCACCGTCAACGAGGCTCTGCGCAAGGTTCCGGGTGTTCATGCGCGTGATGAAGAAGGCTTTGGCTTGCGTCCCAATATTGCGATGCGCGGCCTGAATCCGACGCGGTCAACCAAAATCACCCTGCTCGAAGATGGCCTGCCGCTGGCCTATGCCCCCTATGGCGACAACGCCAGCTACTACCACCCGATGGTGGATCGCTACGAACGCATCGAAGTGCTGAAAGGAGCGAGTTCCCTCATGTTCGGGCCGCAGACGGTGGGTGGCGTGATCAACTACATCACCCCCGCACCGCGTCAGAATTTTGGTGGTTATGTCCAAGGGGTTGTCGGCAACCGCGATTACTTCAATGGCAAGGTGAATGTTGGGGGCGGCGGTCTGGTACTCGATTACGGGCACAAGGAAGGGGATGGTGCCCGGGATAATATGAATCACAAGCTAGATGATTTGAATATCAAGTACGGCACCATGCTGGGTGACCGGAATGCGATTACCTTGCGCGCGAACTTCTACAAGGAAGATTCGATGCTGACCTATTCCGGTTTGACGCAAGCTGAATACGACCGCCTGGGTGCTCGTTACAATCCGTTCAAGAATGACCGTTTTGAGGCTGAACGCACCGGGTTGTCCGCGACGCATGATTTCCTGATCAGCGACCAGGCCACGCTCACCACCAGCGTGTATTACTCAAAATTCGATCGTGACTGGTGGCGTCAAGCGAGTAACAGCCAAGATGCGCAATGTGCTGGATTGAACGCCTCACGATTGGCAGGGGTTGCGATTGATCCCGATACCTGTAATTCCATCCAGGGCAGACTGCGTAGCTATGAGACTTGGGGTGTGGAGCCACGCTTGACCGTAGCACACGGCCTGGGTGAACTCCAGGCCGGTGTTCGGGCACACTTTGAGGAACAGGACAGAAAACAGATCAACGGCACCAGTCCGACGGCACGAACCGGCACTCTGGCAGAAAACAATCTTCGTAAAACCAGCGCCTATTCCGGTTTTATTGCCAATCGCTTTGATTTTGGCCAGTTTAGTGTGACGCCCATCGCACGCTACGAGTCAATCAAGGCAGAGCGTACGAATCGCCTGAATGGCCAGAGTACTGAAACCAGCGTGAATGCCTTTACGCCGGGGATTGGCGCAACCTGGAATCCGATGCAGACATTGACCGTGTTTACCAGCCTGCACAAGGGCTTTGCGCCACCGCGCGTCGAAGACCTCATTGGTGGTACCGGCACAGTTACCGATGTCGATTACGAAAAATCACTGAACTTTGAATTTGGTGTTCGGGCACAACCAGCACAAGGGTTATCCGTCCAGGCCGCCTATTTCCGTAACGATTACGACAATCTGATCGCTGTTGGCTCGATTGCCGGTGGTAGCACCCCGCTTTCTCAAGGCAAAGCACTGTTCGAAGGTCTTGAATTGGCCGCCAATGCCGAATTCTCAAATGGTATATTTGGCCGCATGGCTTACACGTGGCTGCCAACCGCTGAACAAACTGAAGCCTTCCGTAGAGTAGACACAGGTGCCATCGTCGGTGTTCAGGGTAATCGTCAAGCCTACGCACCTGAACATACCTTCACCGCTGCTGTCGGTTATGGTGTTGGCCCGTTCAAAGGCGAGATTGAGGCCCAATATGTGGGTAGCCAGTATTCTGATTTTGCGAATACGGTTGCGCCGACAGCAGACGGGCAAAAGGGTGAGATTGCGGCTTACACCGTCTGGAATACGGCACTCAACTATCGCTTCGACAAATCGCTGTCAGCCTTTGTCACGGGCAAAAACCTGCTCGACAAGACCTACATTGTTGATCGTACCCGCGGTATTCAGGTGGGTATGCCCCGCTTGATTCAGGTCGGATTCAAGTACGCGTTCTAATCCTACGACATCCCACATGAAGGGCTGGCCGATGCCAGCCCTTTTTTTGTTCGCTGGAGTGGTGATCGACGAGCCGTTCTCAGCCGCTCGACGAGTTCGGGGCCCAGCAGGGTGGCGTTGAGTTCCTCGTCCGACTGCGCCACGAAGGCTTCGAGATCGCGGATCACCACCACACCGGTGTTCCTGAACCGGTGTGCGATCTTCTGCACGAATTCGAACGTGTTTCCCGTTTTCTGAGACCACCCTCAATAGGGCGATATGCCAGGCATGCCAAGAGAAAATCGGCGACCGATAAGCAGCTCCAGCCAAGAAAACCCGGGCCGGTAGCGAACCCAAGCGCGAGTTTTTCCAATCGATCGGTCGATTATTCGACGCCGCGTAGCGCCGGCCGCTTGCCCGCACGCAGCCTCAACGGCAGCTCGAATCCGTCACGCCTGACCGAGATTCCCAGCGAACTGCCCGGTGCGACTGCTGCGATCCGGTTGATGAGGTCCACCGTGTCGGTGACCGGCCGCTGGTTGATGGAGACGACGACATCACCCGGCCTGATGCCGCCGACATCGGCCGGGCCACCCCGCAGTACGCCGGCGATGACCACCTCCGGGCGCCCGTTCTCGCGGCGGATTTCCCGGGCTTCGATGCCGAGCCAACCGCGTTCGACCCGCCCGGTCTTGAGAATCTGCTCCAGGACCTGCCGGGCGATGCTGACCGGGATGGCGAAGCCGATGCCCTGGGAGCCACCGCTTTGGGAAAAGATCGCCGTATTGATGCCGATGAGGGCACCGGAGGCATCCACCAGCGCCCCGCCGGAATTGCCAGGATTGATGGCCGCGTCGGTCTGAATGAAATTCTCGAAAGCATTGATGCCGAGCCGGTTGCGTCCGGTGGCGCTGACGATGCCCTGGGTGACCGTCTGCCCGACGCCGAAGGGGTTGCCGATGGCCAGCACCGGATCACCGACTTCGACGCTGGCGGGGTCGGCAAAAGTCACGGGAACCAGCCCCTTGGCCTCGATCTTCAGCACGGCCAAGTCGGTTTCCGGGTCGCCCCCGACCATGCGCGCCTCGGCCGCTTCCCCCGTCGGGAAGGCGACTGCAATCTCATCGGCGCCCTCGATCACGTGGTTGTTGGTAAGGATGTAACCGTCGGCGCTGACGACGACCCCCGAACCGAGACTGGTCGCCGGCTGGGGCGCCGGCACGCCGAACAGTTGCCCGAAGGGATGGCCGAAACCCGGACCGCGCCGGGTAACGACTTGTTTCAGGGTGTAGACATTCACGACCGAGGACATGGCTTTGTGTGCCGCCTGGCGGAAGCTATACGGGCCGGTCGTCGCGGGCGGCGGAGCTGTTTCCTTGATCGTGACGACTTCCCGCGTCGCCCATCCCCCGCCTCGCGCCGAGAGGAAGGACCAGACCAGGAAGCCGATGCCGGCCAGGGCGACCAGGAGCAGCCAGAAGCGCCTATTCATCGTTTCGCCAGGAGCGTTGCGGCGGCGGATGGATTGGCTGTCATTTCTTGCTCCTCAAGCTATCTTGATTGCGCGCTCGATGGCTGCGACCAGGATCCATCCCGGTTCGGGCTGGCCGGTGTGCGCCGCCTTGGCGATCACATCCACCAAGGTGTCCACCAGGTCATCGCTACACAGGAGTTCGAGCTTGTACTCGATCACGACGGGTTCGGCGAGATCCATCGCGTAGTGCTGCTGCGCCGTGTCGGTGCCGGCGAACGGATGTTGCACCCGGGAGGCGGTAATGTTGTGGCAAGCGGAGTTTCCGGCGCAATTGCACAGCCCCGAATCCCGCAATGCTTCGAGCACGTCGGCCACACGGTCTTGACGGATGGATGCCTTGATCTCTTTCATGTCGTTCTCCATGCGATGGCCCCGGCGAGCGGAGCCTCCGCGGTCAGGTCAGGTTGAAGGGTTGCTGCGCTCCCGCCGGGACTCCGCCCATTCGTACATGAGCGGCAGCAGGAGCAGCGTCAGCGCTGTCGAAGTAAACAGCCCGCCCACCACCACGGTGGCCAGCGGGCGCTGGGTCTCTGCCCCCACTCCTTGAGAAAGCAGCATGGGAATGAGGCCCAGGATGGCGACCGAAGCGGTCATCAGCACCGGCCGCAGGCGCAGGGCAGCCCCCTGGCGCACCGCCTCGCGAATCGACGCCCCGTGCCGACGCTGGTCGTTGAGGAAGGTCACCAGCACGATGCCGTTCAGCATGGCCACCCCGAACACGGCGATGAAGCCGATGGCCGAGGGTACCGACACGTACTGGCCGGTCAGCGCCAGGCCAAAGACGCCGCCGATGACGGCGAAGGGCACGTTGGCGATGATCAGGGTGGCATGGGTCAGCGAGTTGAAGGCGGTGTAGAGCAGGATGAAGATGAGCCCGACGGTGAGCGGCACGATCACCGCCAGCCGAGCCATGGCCCGCTGCTGGTTCTCGAAGGCGCCACCCCACTCGGTCCAGTAGCCGGCCGGCAGTTTCACCTGCGCCCGGATGCGGGTTTCAGCCTCCTGGACAAACCCGTTCACGTCGCGGCCCCGCACGTCCAGCTGGATCACCGCATAGCGCTGCAGCTGTTCGCGGCGCACGAAGGAATAACCTTCGTTCATCTCCACCGTCGCCACCCGGGACAGGGGCACCAGCGCCCCGGACTGAGTGCGGATGGGGATGTCGGCAATCGCCTGCGGGCTGTCGCGGAAGGCCGCGTCCAGGCGCACCTGGAGAGCAAAGCGCTTGGTGCCGTCGATTACCGTCGACACGGTCTTGCCGCCGATGCCGGCCTGCACCACTTCGAGGATTTCGTCGGCGTTGATGCCATAGCGGGCCGCTTCGTCGCGGTTGACCTTGATCACCATCTGCGGCTTGCCCTTGTTGGCTTCCAGAGAAAGGTCCGCCGCGCCGGGCACCTTGTCGAGCACGGTTTTCATTTCCCCAACCAGGCGATCCAGGGTGGCGAGATCCTCTCCATAGACCTTGAGGGCCAGGGTGGCGCGTACGCCGGAAATGAGTTCCTCGACCCGCATCTGGATCGGCTGGGTGGCGCCGAACACCACGGTGGGAACGGCCTTTTCCAGGGTTTCCTGCATTTCACGGGCGAGTTCGGGCATGGATAGGCGCTTGGGCCATTCGGCCACCGGTTTCGCGGTGATCAGAATTTCCATGTAATTCACATCCGCCGTTTCGCCCTTCTCGGCGCGGCCGATAGTGGCGAGGGTCGAGGTCACCTGGGGGAAATGCTCCTTGAGCACGGCGTCGATGCGTTTCGAGACGGCGATGCTCTCTTCCAGCGAGGTGGAAGGAATGCCGGTGACGCGAAAAAGGATGGTGCCCTCCTGCAGCGTCGGCATGAATTCCTTGCCGAGGAAGGGAAACAGGGCCAGCGCCGCCGCCAGTAGCACCAGGGCGCCGCCGATCACGGTCTTTTTCCGGTCAAGCGCCCAGTCCAGCAAGGGCAGATAGATACGCTTCGCATGGCGCAGGATGAAAGTATCCTTCTCTTCCTTCGGCTTCAGGATCAGCGCCGCCAGCACCGGAACGAGGGTCAGTGTCAGGATGAGGGATCCCAGCATGGCGAAGGCGATGGTGAGCGCCATGGGCTTGAAGAGCTTGCCCTCCAGACCGGTCAGGGAGAAGAGCGGCAGGAAGACGACGATGATGATCAGGATGGCGAACGCGATCGGGTTGATCACTTCCCGCGCCGCTTCCAGCATCACGTGCGTCTTGTTGACCGGTTTGCCGGCCTGATGGGAGAGGAGCCGGAAGCTGTTCTCCACCATGACCACCGCGCCGTCCACCATCATACCGATGCCAATGGCGAGTCCCGCCAGCGACATCAGGTTGGCGGACATCCCAACATACTGCATCAGGATGAAAGCGATGAGCATGGCGAGCGGCAGGGTCACGACTACGACCACGGCCGAGCGGATTTCCCCGAGGAACAGGAAGAGGATTAGCGCGACCAGGATCGAACCTTCCAGGAGGGCGCTTTCCGCCGTCTTCAGCGCCTTCTCCACCAACTCCGTGCGGTCGTATTCCGGGGTGATGGTGACCCCTTTAGGCAGCGCCTGCTGGGCCACCTTGAGCTTGGCCTTCACCGCATCCACCACGTTCTTGGCATTCTCGTTGATGCGCGCCAGCGCCAGCCCCAATACCACTTCCCGGCCATCTTTGGTGACCGCGCCGAAACGCAGGCTGGGGGCTTCCTTCACTTCTGCCACGTCGCGTACGTAGACCGGGGCCCCTTCGCGCTGGGTAATCACGATGTTGCCGATGTCGTGGCTACCGGCCACCAGTCCCAGTCCGCGTACCAGATACTGCTCCTGGCCGAGGTTCAGGTACTGGCCGCCCACTTGGCGATTGTTGGCGGCCAGGGACTCCATCACCGCCTTGAAGGTCAGGCCGTACTTGATCAGTTTCTGGGGCTGGATGAGCACCTGGAATTGCTTCTCGTCGCCGCCCCAGGAAGTCACGTCATCCACCCCGGGCGCCGTGCGCAGGATGAGCCGGACGGTCCAGTCCTGCAGGGTGCGCAGGTCCATGGTCGAGAGCTTCCGGTCAGCCGACTCGATGGTGTACCAGAACACCTGCCCCAACCCCGAGGTGTTCGGCCCCAGGGTTGGCTCGCCATAGCCTTCGGGAATCCGCTCCTTCGCTTCGAGGAGCTTTTCGCTGACCAGGCGGCGGGCAAAGTAGATGTCCACGTTGTCCTTGAAATAGGCGCTTACATAGGAGAGGCCGAACAAGGACACCGAGCGGATTTCGTCGACGCCGGGCAGCCCGGCCAGGGCGGTTTCCACCGGGAAGGTCAGAAGCTTCTCGACGTCCTCGGCAGCGACCCCTGGAGATTCGGTATAAATATTGACCTGGACCGGTGTCACGTCCGGGAAGGCGTCCACCGGCACCGTGCGGAACGCCTGCACCCCGAAGACCAGGACGAGCAGGAATCCCAGTAGCACCAGCACCTTGTAGCGCAGCGAGAGATCGACAATCGAATTCAGCATGAGGGCGCCTCTTCAGTGTTCGTCGCCGATTTTTGACTTGAGCAGCCGCGCCTTCAGCGCATAAGCACCCGCCACGACCACCGCTTCGCCGGCCTGGATGCCGTTCTTGATGACGACCCGGTCGCCGACCTTGTCGCCCGGCTCGACGGCGCGGGGCTCGAAACCGCCGGCTTCCTGGACGAAGGCCATTGCCTGGCCGTTCACCAGCAGCACCGCCACCTGTGGCAAGGTCATCGCCTGGGTCGCGGTTCCTGTGGCGATAGCGGCGGTTGCGAACATCTCGGGCTTCAGGCGCCGATCCGGGTTGGGCACTTCGACCCGGGCCGGCACCGCCCGGGTTTCCTTGTCCACCGTGCTGCTGATGTAGGTGAGCCGGCCCTGGAAGGCTTCGCCCGGATAGGCGCTCACCGCCACGGTGGCCGGCGCGCCCAGGCGTACCCGGCCGAGGTCCTTCTCGAACAGGTTGGCCTCGATCCACAGGGTCGACAGATCGGCGACGGTGAAGAGGCTCTTGTCCGGTTGCGCCAATTCGCCCAGGACCGCCGCCTTCTCGATGACGGTGCCGGCGAACGGCGCCTTCACCGAGAAGAGCGAAGTTGGTCCCTGTTCCGAATCCCGGTGCTCCGCGTCCAGGAGTTGCAAGCGGTCTTCGGCGGCGCGCTGGCTGGCACGGGCCTTCTCGTACTCGCTGCGGGCACGCAGGTAGTCCTTCTCGGGAATGATCTCGTCGGCTTTGAGCTTCTGCGCCCGCTCGAAATCGGCCTTGGCGAGCGTCAGCTGGCTCTGCGCCTGGCGATAGGCGGAATGGGCCTCGCCGAGCTCGATGCTGTCGAGGCGGGCCAGCGGCTGGCCGGCCTTCACATCGTCGCCCAGGTTGGCGTAGACTTGGTCGATCCTCGCCGGAACGCGGGGCGCGACGTGTGCGATGCGGTCCTGGTTGGCCCGAATGGTGGCGGTGAGCACTAACTGGTCGGTGACGGGCTGCGCCTTCAGCACTTCGATCCGGATGCCGGCAGTCTCGATTTCCTCGGCGGACAGCTTCATTTGCCCGGCTTCGCCGTGTTCATCCGTCGTCTTGTCGGCGCCGGGCTTTTCCTGGGCAGATGTGGCCGGTTTCGCTTCGGCCGGCGGGCTATCCGGTCGATTGCAGGCGCCCAGCAGGAAGGCGCTAGCCAGGAAGGCGAGCCCGGCGGCCCGCGGCAGGGAAAGGATTGGCATGGGATTTACCCCGAAAAAATTCTTATTACGGGCATTCGTCTGCAGCGCCTTCATTGCACCTCTCCCATGGCCGGCCAGCCTGCGGCTGCTTCGAGGGCAACGGTGGCGAGCCGCAGTTCGCGGCGGGCGTCGATCAGGTCGCGGCGCCCGTCAAGTACCTGGCGGTTCACCACGATGAGCTGCAGCAGGCCGATCTCGCCAGCGCGGTAGGATTTGGCTGATAGCTGCTGATTCTGGTCAAGGCTGCCCAGCACGTTGGCTTCCAGGCGTTTCACCCGGGCGCGCAGGCTTTCGAGGTTGAGCCACAGGGCGTGCACCTGGGCGGGAATGTCGCGGCCAGCCACCTGTCGCTCGATCTGCGCCTGGGTCAGCTCGGTCGTTGCCTTGCCAATGCCCGTGGCATTGCGGCGAAAGAGCGGCATTGGTATCGAGAGATTGACGCCGATGAGCCTCTCCCGCGCCTCCGTCGCCCCTTCCCGGCCCACCGTCACCCCGACTGTGATGTCGGGATAGGTCGATGCGCGTTCCAAGCTAAGGTGGCTGGCGGCCGCCGCTTCGCGCCGCTCCAGGGCTAGCAGTTGCGGCCGTCCGCGGGCCGTCGCCAGCAACTGTTCGAGGGTGTAGTTGGGAACGCCGGGCGTCAGTTTACCGGCCACTTCGGGCAAGCTTTCCGGCGCCAGTTGCAGGGCGCTGGCCAACTCGGCCCGGGCCGCGGTGAGTCGCTCGCGCAGGGCGGCGAGCTGGTTGTGGCCGCGCTCCGCTTCGACGAGGGCCAGATTGCCGTCGAGCCGGCTGTCCTCGCCAGCGACCACCCGCTTCCGGACGGCGGCGGCGGCGTCCTCGACCAGCCTCAGCGCTTCCTCTTCGATGGCGATGCGAAGCTGCAGGGCCAGCACCTGGACGAAGCGTTGCTCGATGTCGGTGCGCACCTGACGGCGTAACTCCTGCAGCGCCGCCTGCAGGGCGGCCAGATCCTGGTCGGCCGCGTCGCGCCGGTGGCCTTGCTGCCCGGCGATTTCGAACGTCTGCGAAAGGCCGGCGTTCCACTCGCGCCACCGCTCCGAGGAGAACCCGGGTTGCCGACCCTCTCGACGGAGCGTTTCAGCGGAGAGCAGGGGATTGTTCCAAAGGAGGCCGCGTGTGTCGGCGCGTTGCCCCTCGACCGCCACCTGATTGGCCTGTGCGGTGCGTAGCGTCGGGTTGGCGGCTTCGGCGAGATGCCACGCTTCATCCAGCGTCAAGGCTGGGGCGCAGCTCGCTTCTGGCAAGCCGGCGAGCGCGAGCCAAGCCCCGGCCAAGAGCGCGAAGGCGCGTCTTAAAGGACGTGCCGCAGCAAGGAAACGGCGAGACAGCATGGAATAAACCTTTCAAGTCGGCCGGCGCCAACGGCGCCCACCTAGGTCAAAGGAAAAGACTCAGGGTTGAAAGAAGCTGCGAGGCGGCCGGAAGAGATCCTCGTTCGGGCGGTTCGGGACCAGCCCCTCCCGCAGGGGATCAAAGCGCTCGCCTGCAGGGGGATGGGTGAGAACGATTCGTCGTGGCATTCTGCCCCAGCCAAATGGAAGTGGGCATGGCAGCCGTGGTTGCAGGGCTTGTTAGCGCCATCCTTGCCGATGGACTCATAGTCCGGCTGGGCGTGGTGGCCCGTGGCAGAAAAGTGCGCCATCTCATCCGACAGTAAATCGGCGGTTGCCTCGGTCCCATAACTCCACAACGATGCGCTGACCAGACTGAAAGCCAGCAGTATCGCAAGGGCCGAGCGGAAATGCGAGTGGCGGAACATGGAAGGAGATTATTCCCAACGGAATATGGCGTCAATCTAACCGCATGCCCAGCTCGGCACGCATCGCCAGTGCCGATCCGCGCCCAGCATCTTCGGCAAAGTTCTCGGCGGTCATCGGCACAGCAGCCGCAAGCCGTTGAAGACGGGCAGCGCCTGGAATCCGAACGGATGGCGGCAAAAGCCGTTGTCGTCAGCCGCGAGAAAATTTTTGAAAAGCTCACGGCTTTGCAGGTCCCGCTGCCGAAAAGGGTCAACACAAAAAAGAATATGCCTGTGAACTTTTTTCAGTATTTTCTGCCAAACGCTTTGAGATCAATGGGATGCGGAGTTGGGGACATCACAGAAAACGGAATAAATCGTACGCTAAGCTAATGCCATCAAACTTGGTTGCCTTGATTACCTTTCGCCAAGCTGCGGTTTGCGCCATGCCGATGCGTTCCCTGAACATGGGATGCCGTCTTGCCGCCAGGTACAAACGCTTGAGACAAGCCGTCAAGAATGCCACAGTGGGCAGCATCCCGCGCCTCGCCACACCGCTCACGCAGGTCTTTTAGTTGCCTCTCCAGTTCTTGGAGTTCTTGCATCCGTTGGGCGACGTGCCCAATGTGCCGATCAAGCAGACGATTCACATCCGCGCAGTTTTCCTGGGGTGACTCCTTGAAGTGCAGCAATACCCGGATTTCATCCAGCATCATGTCCAGACTGCGACAACGCCGAATAAAAGATAGTCGCTGGACATGGGCATCCCCATAGATGCGGTAATTGCCGTCGCTGCGTGCCGCTACCGGCAGCAGCCCATCACGCTCGTAATAGCGGATCGTTTCCACATTCGTACCGGCAAGGCGGGCCAGCTCCCCGATTTTCATCTTCGTCTCCTGCCGCTCAAACGGGCCGAGCCGGTTGGAGCATGATGATCGCCATACCGGCCAGTGCGACCCCACTGCCGACAAGATCCCATCGAGTTGGGACAACGCCATCGATTCGCCATAGCCAGATCAGGGCAATCGCCACGTAAACACCACCGTAGGCGGCGTAGATTCGCCCGGCGGCACCTGGGTGTAGGGTCAGCAGCCAGGCAAACAGCCCCAAGGAAACGGCGGCGGGGATCAACAGCCAAACTGAACGCTGCTGGGTCAGCACCAGCCACGGCAGATAGCAGCCGAGAATCTCGGCCAGCGCGGTTATGGCGAACAATCCCAGAACTTTGACGAACTCAAGCATTGCTTTGGCTCCGAATATTTTTCTTTATTGTAATCACTTGACTCTGTAGTTCTACTTTGTCAGATTAGAAAACAGGCTGATGCGGACGCCATCTGATATAATGCAATCCATTGTTTATCAACGAGTTGTCGATTACGATGTCAACTCAAATACCCCAATAGCATTGCCGCGCTGGTTGCTTCCGCAGTCGCGCACTTCGATTCCCACTTCGCGCCGTACCTTGCTTGCTTCCAGAGCCGCACGCGCTCGGTCGAAGACGCGGCACGCCTCTATTTGCATGGCCTCTTCCAGTGCCGCCGACGCAACCTGGAGAAGATGGCCGAGACCGTCTCGGGTAGTCGGTACCAGCGGCTCCACCACATGCTGAGCGAATCGGCCTGGAACCGCAGCGGCGTGCGCCGGCAACTGATTGCCGATGCCAACGTCCATTTCGGCCACGCCAGCGCGTTGGTGATTGATGAGAGTGCCTTCGCCAAGAAGGGCGACATGTCGGCCGGTGTCGCGCGCCAGTGGAACGGGCGCCTGGGCAAGACCGACAACAGCCAAGTCGGCGTCTTCGCCGCCGTGGTGCGGGATCGGGTCGCCGCGCTGGTCGAGGGGGAGTTGTATATTCCCGAGGAATGGTTCGCCGATGCGGCCCGTTGCCAGGAGGCTGGCATTCCCGAGGGAATGGAATTTTGCACCAAGGGCGAGATGGCGCTGCGCATGATCCATCGCCTGCGGCGGGAAGGGGTGCGTTTCGCCCACGTCGTGTTCGATGCCGGCTACGGGCATCTGCCGTGGCTGTTGCGCGCCCTGGCGGGCGAGCGCGAAACCTTCCTGGCGGAGGTTCATTCTGATCAGGCGATCTACCTGTCCGATCCGGCCCCGGCCGTACCGGCGCGTCAAACAACCAAAGGCAAAGCCCCCAGCCGTTTGCAGGCACAGACCCCGCCGCTGACAGCGACGGCCTGGGCCGTTGCCCAGCCGGCGTCGCGCTGGTGTCGGCTGTCGGTGCGCGAGGGAGAAAAGGGTGAAGTCGTCGCCGATTACCTGAAGCAGCGGGTGTGGCTGTGGGATGGTACCGAACAACGGGCACGCTGCTGGCATTTGCTGGTGCGTCGCGAGATCGGTGGCACGAAGCTGAAGTTCTGCCTCTCCAATGCCAAGCCCGAGGCCAGCCTGCGCCGGCTGGCGGACATGCAGGTGGCCCGGCATTTCGTCGAGCGCGCGTTCGAGGACGCCAAGGGCGCCTGCGGTATGGCGGACTACCAGGTCAGGGGCTGGCAGGCATGGCACCATCACATGGCGCTGGTCATGGTCGCGCTGATGTTCCTCGCCAAGGAGCGTCTGGCCCATCGCGAGACGGCCGATCTGCTGTCCTGCAACGATTTGGTCGAGATCATGCGCCACAAGCTGCCGACCAAGATCGAAACCGATGCCGACCTCGCCGCGTCCATCGAGGATCGCCATCGACGACGACAGCTTGCCAAGGATTTTGCCTACAAAAAACAAGCCGCTATCCTCTAAGCATCGGATTGAAATGGAATCTGACAAAGTAGAAGTAGTCACTCAAGGGTTTCTAATGTGGGAAACAAGGAGAACGCCATGAGTCTTGATCCCAACCCCAAGCCCCATCAGGAAACCGCCCATTGCGGATGTGCCGGCGGTTGTTCGGCAGCAGCGCCCGCAGTCGCAGAAAGACCGGCAGCATCCGATCTCGCTCAAAGCGATGGCGTGCCCGTTTTCTTGATTCCAAGCATGGACTGCCCGAACGAGGAGAATGACATCCGTCGAGCGGTGGCCGGTATCGAGGGCATCCGCTCCCTGCGTTTTCAACTGTCGGCACGCACCGTTTCGATAGATGCCTCGACGGAAGCACTCGATGCCGCCTTGGCCGCCATCCGCAAGGCCGGTTTTGACCCCAAGCCGGTGTCGGCAGGTCAGGTCGCAAAGGAAAACGTCGGTGCCAGTGAACTATGGCGAGGCATTCTGGCGCTGGGCCTGGCCGTCGGCGCGGAAGCGCTGGATTTCTTCGCGCCCGACACATTGCTTTTCAAGGGGTTCGGTATGGCATTGGCCGTCGCCGCGATCTGGTTGTCCGGTATTTCAACCTATAGCAAGGGACTGGCGGCATTGCGGCGCGGGCAGTTGAACATGAATGCGCTGATGGGTGTGGCGGTGACCGGCGCCTTCCTGATCGGCCAGTGGCCGGAGGCGGCGATGGTCATGGCCTTGTATGCCATTGCCGAGTTGATCGAAGCCCGCTCCGTGGATCGGGCGCGTAACGCCATCAAGGGCCTGCTTGACTTGACGCCGGAGACGGCGGAAGTTCGGCAGGCTGATGGAACATGGCGGGAAATACCCGCCGCAGAGGTAAAGCTGGAGGCCTGCGTTCGGGTCAAACCCGGCGCCCGGATACCGCTCGATGGTCAGGTGACGGCAGGAACCAGTGCGGTCAATCAGGCGCCGGTCACCGGCGAAAGCATCCCGATTGACAAGGTGGCGGGCGACCCGGTATTCGCCGGCACGATCAACGAAACCGGCATCCTGGAGTTCCGTGTGACGGCCGCTGCCGACAACACCACGCTGGCCCGCATCATCCACGCGGTCGAACAGGCACAGGGAACACAAGCGCCGACGCAGCGCTTTGTTGATTGGTTTGCCGCGATCTACACCCCGACCGTATTCGCCTTAGCGGTTGCGGTGGCCGCTCTGACGCCATGGCTGCTCGACTGGACCTGGACGCAGTCGCTCTACAAGGCCCTGGTGCTGCTGGTTATCGCTTGCCCCTGCGCGCTGGTGCTCGCCACGCCGGTGACGGTCGTCAGCGGACTGGCGGCAGCGGCCCGGCGCGGCATCCTGATCAAGGGCGGCGTCTATCTCGAGGAGGCCCGCAAACTGCGGGTCATAGCCCTCGACAAGACCGGCACGATCACTGAAGGCAAACCCCGTCTGGTCGCCACAGAACTGCTTCCCTCGGCGATCCCCGAATCCCAGGTGCTTGCCTGGGCGGCCAGCCTGGCGGGGCACTCGGACCATCCGGTCTCTAAGGCGATTGCGACCGGTCTCAAGCTTCCGGAAAATGGCTTGACCGATTTTGTCGCACTCGCCGGACGAGGTATTGAAGCTCGCACGGATGGCCAACGCCTCGTTCTCGGCAACCATCGCCTGATTGAGGAACGCGCTCTGTGTAGTGCCGAGATCGAGGCTCGCCTTCAGGTGCACGAGACGCAAGGCCGGACGGTCACCATGCTGGCGTCGGCACAGCAGGTGCTGGCGATTTTTGCGGTGGCGGACACCATCAAGGAAAGTTCGCGGGAGGCGGTGGCCGAACTGCACCGTCTCGGTGTCGTCTCGGTCATGCTGACCGGCGACAATGTTGCGACGGCCGCGAGCATCGCCAAGGAGGCCGGCATCGACGACGCCCGGGGCAATCTTCTCCCTGAGGACAAACTGACAGCCATCGAAGATTTGCAGGCTCGCTATGGCCCGACCGCGATGACCGGCGACGGCATCAACGACGCACCGGCGCTGGCTCGCGCCGACATTGGCGTGGCCATGGGCGCGGCAGGCACGGACACGGCGATGGAAGCGGCCGACGTGGTCATCATGAACGACGACCTGCGGCGTATTCCAGAGACCATTCGCCTGTCCCGGCGCACCCATGCGGTGCTCTGGCAAAATATCGGGTTGGCCCTGGGGATCAAGGCGATCTTTCTGGGACTGGCCGTTTTCGGCAGTGCGACCATGTGGATGGCGGTTTTTGCGGATATGGGTGCCAGCCTGATTGTCGTATTCAATGGACTGCGCCTGCTGCGCAAATAGTAGAGTTGGTTGTTCTGCTTCATCATCCTTCAGGTACGAGAGGGCCAAGTATTCTCAGTCTTTTGGAGCATCCGCCTTACCAGATTCATTTTGAGTTTTATTATCGTGTCTGGGGTCGTGCACAGTGGGTTTTGACCCATAAAAACTCCCCAGCCACCCTAGCATCTGAGAAATGGCATCCTCATGGGTCGTGGCTTGAATGTGCTCATGACCGTCAGCATCGGTGTGATATACGGTTTTCCAGGTAGCCCAAAGCGTGATGCCGACAATCAGCACTACCAGCATCGCCACAATCATCTTCGACTTGTTCATCCGACAATCCCCCTATCAATCTCTCAACCTTGGCGAAAGCTACCGATGCTTGCTGCGACGGGAGGTAGCCAATGGAAACGAGAATATTAGCTCGTTGATTCGAACAGCTTAGCTCCGTTCGCCCAGCCAACGAATCCCCGGAGAAGTTTGGGGTTTCTTTTTTTACTTTCGTATTGACTGATAGAATTCGCCCCATGCGCCGCTGGCTTGCCATCCTCTTGCTCGTTTTCTTGCCCTTCCAGTTCTCCTGGGCGGCAGTAGCTAGCTGTTGCCAGCACGAAACAGACGCAAGCTCGCAGCACTTCGGCCATCACGAACACAAGCATCAGGCCGATGCTGATCGCGATGGTGTTCCGGACAGCAAACTGACTGGCGGTATCGACAACGACTGTGGAACCTGTCATGCCAGCTGTGTCGTCGCAATTTTTGCTGCTGGTGGCTTGCCATTGGCTACTAGCATTTCGTTAGCTATTCCTTGGCCACCCGGAACCACGTCCTCAGCGCCACTCGCTGAACCCGAACGTCCCAACTGGTCCGTCCTCGCCTGATCGGCGGGGTGGATAGCACTTTTCTGCGCTTCTCCCTTGTGCCTGGGTGGACTGATCCGCCCTGACGCATTGCGACGCTTCCCGGTCGCACCTCGCCGATTCCCCGTGTGTTTTTTCATCACTGGAGAATCGGATGTCTCGAAGCAAATCAGTTTCACGAACCACCTTTTTACCGGCCCGCCTACTCGTGGCCGGACTGTGCTCGCTCGCTGCGCTATCGACCGGCAACCTATGGGCGCAATCGACGCCAGCCCCCGCTGGCGCCGCGAGTACCTTGCCGCAAGCCTTTGCTGCTGCTTGGGCACGACAACCTGAGGCGCAATCCCTCGATCTGCGCCGCGATGCTGCCGAAGCGCGTCGGCAGGTTGCCGGCAGTTGGACGGCCCAACCGCCTTCAATGGATCTGTCCGGTAAGACCGACCAACTGAGCAAGAATCAAGGCAGCCGCGAATACGTGGCAGGCGTCGCCTTGCCCCTGTGGCTGCCTGGCGAACGCTCCCGTCAGGGTGCCTTGGCCGATGCCGAATCGAAAGCCGTGGATAGCCGGGTGACGGCCGCCCAACTGCGCACTGCCGCCGCCGTGCGTGATGCCTGGTGGAACTGGCAGCGGGCACGCGGCGAACAGTCGTTGGCCCGCGAGCGCTTGGTCAGCGCGCAAAAGCTGGCAGAAGATGTCCGCCGCCGAACCAAGGCCGGCGACCTGGCCCGCTCGGACCAGCATCAGGCCGATGGCGCGGCGGCCAGCGCCGAGGTAACGCTGGCGGAAAGCGCCAGCCTGCTGGGGTCGTCTCAGAAAACGGAAAATAAAGCACGCTAAGGCGTAGCCGGCCTTGCTAGGCTTGCTACGCCTTGTAGCGACGCAATCAGCGGGCAGGAAACATTCCCCTGCTGCGAGTGGCAGGCGCACACGAGTTCAGACAGCACGGTTTCCATGCGAGCCAGGTCGGCCATCTTCTCGCGCACGTCCTTGAGCTTGTGTTCGGCCAGGCTGCTGGCTTCCTCGCAGTGGGTGCCATCGTCGAGCCGCAACAGCTCGGCAATTTCGTCCAGGCTGAAGCCCAGCCGCTGCGCCGATTTCACAAACTGCACCCGCGTCACATCCACCTCGCCGTAGCGGCGAATGCTGCCGTAAGGCTTGTCCGGCTCCGGCAATAAGCCCTTGCGTTGATAGAACCGGATGGTCTCCACATTGACCCCGGCAGCCTTGGCGAAGGTGCCAATGGTCAGATTATCAAAAATATTTTGCATATCACTTGACTCCGTACATGACTACGGAAGTAAGGTTACGCTATTCATTTCAATTTCGAAAGGACAAGTGCATGTCTGAACCACAAAATGGGCGTGGTGCCCTCTTCGCCAGCGGGCTGGCCGCCATCCTTGCCTCCACTTGCTGCCTGGGGCCGTTGGTTCTGGTTGCCCTGGGGTTCAGCGGGGCCTGGATCGGCAATCTGACGGTGCTGGAACCGTACCGCCCGATCTTCATCGGCGCGGCATTGGTAGCGATGTTCTTCGCCTGGCGGCGCATTTTCCGGCCAGTACAGGCATGCAAGCCGGGCGAGGTGTGCGCGATCCCGCAGGTGCAAACCACCTACAAGCGCATTTTCTGGATCGTGGCCGTGTTGGTCTTGGTCGCGGTCGGTTTTCCCTATGTCATGCCATTTTTCTATTAATCAGGAGTTCACCATGAAAAAACTGTTTGCTTCCCTCGCTCTCGTCGCCGTCGTTGCCCCCGTGTTGGCCGCCACCCAAACTGTCACGCTGTCCGTGCCTGGCATGACCTGCGCCACCTGTCCGATTACGGTCAAAAAGGCACTGAGCAAGGTCGATGGCGTCATTCAGACCAAGGCGAGCTTCGAGAAGCGGGAAGCTACCGTCACCTTCGAAGATGCCAGAACGAACGCACAGGCACTGATCCAAGCCACGACCGATGCCGGTTATCCGTCCCAGGTCGTGAAGTAAGGCGGCCCGCCGCTACGCACCGGCACTCGGTACTCGATGCCCTACTTTATCCACCAAACCTCAAGGTAACGCGCCATGGCCGATTGCTGTTCATCCACCGAATGCGAAACGCCGCACCCCAAGAAGCACCGGTGCCCGGTCCATGGGATGGAATGTTCCGAAGTCTCTGCCAGGACGATCGCCCATCACATCCGCGATGCCTGGAAGTGGGTCGGCAAGGCAGGCCGTTACTTCTTCTGTGACGACCCCGAGTGCGATGTCGTTTATTTCGGGGACGACGGCACCCTCATCCTAAAGTCGCAACTGCGAACCCAAGTTGGTGCGAAGGAAGCCTTCGACGATTTTCTCGTCTGTTATTGCTTCGGTGTGACGAAAACAGATGCGCTGAGCGATCCAGGAATCAGGAACTTTGTCATGACGCAAACGAAGCTTGGGCTTTGCGCGTGCGATACGAGCAATCCATCCGGGCGTTGTTGCCTTAAGGATTTTCCTGGGAAGCGTAAAACTGAATAACGCAGTAGGCAGGTTGGGTTACTCCCTTTTTGTCGAGGGGGCGGCAGGTAATCAGCTCGGTCCTTACTGGATATCAGAGCAGTCATTGGATATTCGCCAGCGCCAATTGGCCTTGATGGTCGGGGTGTGGTTCTGGGATTCGTCTGCCAGCCAGCCTTACTGCGGCCCGGACGGCTGCGCACTACCAGCTAAACGTGGATGATGGGATTCGCCGTTACCGAAACGAAAAAGGAAAACTGTATGACTACCTTGAAGATCACCGGAATGACCTGCGATTCATGCGCTACGCATGTCAAGGAAGCCCTGGAGACAGTGCCGGGCGTACAGTCGGCGGTCGTGTCCTACGCGAAGGGCACAGCGCAGCTCGCCACCGAACCAGGCATGTCGCCGGATGCGCTGACTGCCGCCGTGGCCGGACTCGGCTACAAGGCCACGCTCGCCGATGCCCCGCCAGCTTCGATGCGCGGCGGCCTGCTTGATAAAGCGACGGGATGGCTGAGTGACGGCGACAAATCCGGCGGCGATGGAGACGGACTGCATATCGCCGTCATCGGCAGCGGCGGCGCTGCAATGGCCGCAGCACTGAAAGCGGCCGAACTCGGCGCCCAGGTCACGCTGATCGAGCGCGGCACCATCGGCGGCACCTGCGTCAATGTCGGCTGCGTCCCGTCCAAGATCATGATCCGCGCCGCCCATATCGCCCATCTGCGCCGTGAAAGTCCATTTGACGAGGGCATCTCAGCGACTGAGCCTGCAATTGACCGCAGCAAACTGCTGGCCCAGCAGCAGGCCCGCGTCGATGAGCTGCGCCACACTAAGTACGAGGGCATCCTGGACGACAATTCCGCCATCACCGTGCTGCACGGCGAGGCCCTCTTCAAGGACGGCCAGCGTCTTATCGTGCGCATGAACGACGGCGGTGAGCGCGTCGTGGCATTCGACCGCTGCCTGATTGCCACTGGTGCCAGTCCGGCCGTTGCGCCCATCACTGGTTTGAAAGACACGCCGTACTGGACCTCCACCGAGGCCCTGGTCAGCGATACCATTCCCGAACGCTTGGGCGTGATCGGTTCGTCGGTGGTCGCGCTGGAGCTTGCGCAGGCATTTGCTAGACTGGGCAGCAAGGTCACGATCCTGGCGCGTAGCACGCTGTTCTTCCGTGAAGACCCAGCCATTGGCGAGGCCATCACGGCGGCTTTCCGTGCCGAAGGGATTGAGGTGCAGGAACACACGCAGGCCAGCCATGTGGCCTATGCAAACGGAGAATTTGTGCTCGCCACGGGACACGGCGAAGTGCGTGCCGATAAGCTGCTGGTTGCCACCGGCCGAGCGCCGAACACGCGCAGCTTGGCGCTGGAAGCTGCGGGAGTCGCCGTCAATGCGCAGGGAGCCATCGTCATCGACAAGGGCATGCGCACCAGTACGCAACACATTTATGCCGCAGGCGACTGCACTGACCAGCCACAATTCGTTTATGTAGCGGCGGCAGCCGGCACCCGCGCGGCCATCAATATGACTGGCGGGGACGCGGAGTTGAATCTGACCGCAATGCCGGCGGTGGTGTTCACCGACCCGCAGGTCGCCACCGTGGGCATCAGCGAGGCGGAAGCGCATTTGAAGGGCATCGAGACCGACAGCCGCCTGCTCACGCTGGATAACGTACCGCGTGCACTCGTCAACTTCGACACACGCGGCTTTATCAAGCTGGTCATCGAGCAAGGTAGCGGACGACTCATCGGCGTGCAGGCGGTGGCACCGGAAGCGGGCGAACTGATCCAGACGGCTGTTCTTGCCATTCGGGCGCAAATGACCGTGCAGGAACTGGCCGATCAGTTGTTCCCCTACCTGACAATGGTCGAGGGGTTGAAACTTGCTGCGCAGTCCTTCTTTAAGGACGTAAAACAACTTTCGTGCTGCGCGGGATGAAGAAAAGGAGATGTTCGATGAACGCCTATACGGTATCCCATCTGGCCCATGATGCCGGTGTGAGTGTGCATGTGGTGCGCGACTACATGCTGCGTGGATTGTTGCGGCCGGTGGAGCGCACCGCTGGCGGCTACGGCTTGTTCGATGCAGATGCTTTGAAGCGGCTATCGGCCTTGACATGCTGACACGGCTATGCCGGGCACTGGATGCCGCAGGCGACGATGAAGCGGTGGTGCATCTTGCTAATCTGCTCCAGCTTGTGGAGCGCCGACGTCAGGCGCTAGCAGACTTGGAAGCGCAGTTGACCTTTCAGCTAACCGAACTGGCACACGATACGGAGATTTCGTCATGAACCGTCCTGAGCGTATTCCCGTTGAGACACGCAAGCCACTCACCGGCTACCTGTGGGGCGCGCTTGCTATGCTGACCTGCCCCTGCCATCTGCCAATTCTCGCCGTCGTGCTGGCCGGAACGACCGCTGGTGCTTTCATCGGGAAGCACTGGATTGTTGCAGCCATCGCGTTGACTGGCTTGTTCGTACTTTCCGTGACGCGGGTGGTACGGGCCTTCAGGGGAAGTTCATGACCGATTCCCAGCCCCTCGACCTCGCTAGAATGTCAATTTAGACTATACCCCAAACGGATGTCAGGGTAGGCCGCTCAAAGAAGTCCAGATAAGTCAAATATTCAATTTATTGGCACCTGCCACGACAGGGCATAGATTTTTAGCTGACCGAATTCGCTCGGGAAAGGAGTTTAACGGGTCAAAGTGTCGGCTATGTCCGGTTCGGGACATTTCGAAGCGAGAATCAAAGGCAAGATCACTGTGCACCGGTAGGGGTCGCAAGATTACACAAATGTAATTTATCGGTCAGCATCCCGTTGGGCAACGCTCCGTACCATCCGTGTCTATTGATCTGAACTCGGTGAACTTGCCCCAATGAATTGCTCTCCGCCAACGCCCAAATTGCGCGCCGGGACCGGCTTCCTGCTGGTGGCCTTGC
>JBAQOL010000014.1:0-103529 GCA_049304775.1 Ferribacterium limneticum | reverse complement strand
CGCAGGAAGGCCGGGGGCCTTCGGCGAGGACTGTTTGAGGGGCGCAGCCCCGAGTTCCGCAGCCGCCCGGCCTTTCGAGTAGCGCAGGGAACCGGCGCAGCCGGCACCGACCCAGGGTCGCCTTCTTCTTTGGCTGTTTTCTTCTTGGCGAAGCAAGAAGAAAGTACGCTCGCGCCTCAAGCGCGAAAACCTGCGGTTGCGAAGGGGCTCCGGCACCTCAAGCGTGAAACCCACCGGGTGCAAGAACCCCGGCGGCAAATCAAAGCCGCCGAATCTTCTCCAGCAAGGCCGTGGTGGATTTCTGGTGAATGAAGGGTATGGAGTGCACCGTACCCCCCCAGCCCCGCACCTCTGTGCAACCGACAATCTTGTCCACCGGCCAGTCGCCGCCCTTGACGAGAATGTCCGGCCGGCATTCGAGGATGCGCTGCAGCGGCGTGTCTTCGTCGAACCACGTCACCAGCGCCACACATTCGAGCGCAGCCATCACTGCGAGCCGGTCTTCGAGCAGATTGACCGGCCGATCATCCCCCTTGCCCTGGCGTTTCACCGAGGCGTCGGTGTTGAGCGCCACCACCATGCTGGTCCCAAGCGCCGCCGCTTGCGCCAGATAGGTGACATGGCCGCGATGCAGGATGTCGAAACAGCCGTTGGTGAAGACCAGTGGGCGGGCGAGCTGGGCGACTCTGGCGGTCAACTGGTCGGGCGGGCAGATTTTCGCTTCGAAGCGGGGGGCGGCGTAGGTCATGGCGACATCACGGGTTGGGGACAGGTCGTCATTTTAGTGGCTTTGGCTGTCGGTGCGGCCTGTCATCCCCACGTAACATCGGCTGGCTAGTGTGCAGGGCACTCCATCGAACCCAGCGGAATTCACTTGCCCTTGCTCCGGCGCAGCACCTTTCTGGCCCTCTTTGCGCTATTTGTCAGCGTCTCGCTGACGGGCTGTTCGCCGCGCCAGATGGTCGTCGGCAGTATTGCCGACGAACTGGCGGCACAAGGCCTGGCCAGCGAAAACGATCTCGATCTGGCCCGCGAGGCGAGCGCCTTTTACCTCAAATTATCCGAATCCGTGCTACGTAGCGATCCCGGCCATCAAGGGCTGGCCGAGTCGGTGGCCGGTGGCTTCACGCAGTACGCCTACGCCTTCGTCGCTTTCGAAGCTGACCGCATCGAGGCGAAGGATGCCAAGGCGGCAGAACGCCTGCGCCGCCGGGCCGCGCAGCTTTATCGCCGGGCGCACAGGCATGCGATGGCGGCACTGGAAAAGGAAAGTCCGGGTTTCGCCCGCGCCCTCAACTCGCCACAGGCGGCCGACCAGCCGAAGCTGGCGCCGGCTCAGGTCGGCCTGGCTTACTGGGCCGCAGCCTCGTGGGGCGGCTGGATTTCGCTGTCGAAGGATGATCCGGACGTGGTGGCCGACCTGCCGCATGCCGTGCGCCTGACCCAACTGGCCTGGCAGGCTGACCCGGCCTGGGGGCAGGGCGCGCTGACCGGCTTGCTGGCTACCTTTGAAGCGTCACGCCCGGGCGGCAGCCAGGCGCAGGCGCTGGTCTGGTACGACCAGGCTATCGCTCAGGGCGGCGGCAATAGTGCCGGCGCGCTGGTCGGCAAGGCCGAGGGCTACGCTCAGTCGGCTGGCGACCGCGCACTGTTCGAGAGCCTGCTCAAGCAGGCCGTCGCCATCAGGGATGCGCCGGACAGCCCGCAGTCGCTGCAAAACGAAGTCATGCGCCGTCGTGCCGCATGGCTGCTTGAACAGGCGCCCGACCTGTTCTGAAATTCCTGGAGAGAACAATGAAAACCAGACTGGCTGCGCTCCTGCTCGGCACCGTGCTTGCCCTCAATGCCTTCGCCGCCGACAAGCAGTTGCGCATCGGCACGCTGGCTTCGAAAAATTCGCTCTACCACCGCCAGCTCATGGAGCTCGGCGAAGCCTGGCGCACGGCGCAGGGCGGCCAAGGCAAGTATCTCGTTTATCCGGATGGCAGCCAGGGGGGAGAGACGGACATGGTGCGCCGCATGCGCATCGGCCAGTTGCAGGGCGGCCTGTTGTCGGTGGTCGGCCTGCGCGAGATCGAGCCGTCGATTGCCGCGCTGCAGAACATGCCGATGATGTTCAAGAGCTGGGAAGAGGTCGATTACGTGCGCGAGAAGATGCGCCCGGCCATGGAAAAGAAGTTTCTCGACAAGGGCTTTGTCGTGCTCGCTTGGGGTGACGCCGGCTGGGTGCGCTTTTTCAGCAAGACGCCGGCCTTTGCGCCGAACGATTTCAAGGGCATGAAGTTCTTTGCCTGGGGGGCCGAGGCCGACCAGCAGGAAATCATGAAGAACCTCGGCTATACCCCGGTGCCGCTGGAAACGGCTGACATCCTGCCGGCCATCCAGACCGGCATGATCAACGCCGTGCCGTCTACGCCCTATTTCGCGCTGGCGACGCAGATCTATACGACGGCCAACAACATGCTGGACATGAACTGGTCGCCAATTGTCGGCGCCCTGATCATCACCAAAAAAGCCTGGGACGAACTGACGCCGGAAGGCCAGGTTATCGTCCGCGAAGCCGGCGCCAAAGCCGGCGTTCAGCTGCGCGCCAAGGCCCGGCAGGAAGTTGACGAGGCGGTCGAGGCGATGAAAAAGCGTGGCCTGACGGTCAACAAGCCCAATGCCGAGCAAATGAAGGAATGGAATGCGCTGGCCGATGGGCTCTACCCGCGTATCCGCGGCAAGCTGGTGCCGGCCGAGCAGTTTGACGAAGTCGTCGCGCTGCTCAAGGCCTTCCGCGCTGGTAAGAAGTAGGGTGGCCGCGAGGCTGTCTGCTTGAGTGGAAAAATTCATGAATCCCTGGCGCCGTCTCGGTGAATTCGATGCGCTGATTGCCGGTGGCGCGCTGCTCGTCATGCTGCTCGTGCCGCTGCTCGAAATTGTTCTGCGCCCGCTGTTCGGTTCGGGCATCGACAACGCGCCGGTGCTTGTCCAGCATTGCGGCTTGCTGCTCGCCATGTTCGGGGCGCTGCTCGCCGAACGCGGCCTGCACCTCAGCGCGCTGGGCGCCGGCTTTACCGCCTCGGCCAATCCGCTCGTCCGCAATAGCGCGGTGGTTTTCGGCAAGGCCAGCGCCGCCGTACTTTGCGGCATGCTGGCGCAGGCCAGCTGGACTTTCGTCACCACGGAAATGGAAATGCCGCGCGACATCGCCTACGGCATCGCCGGCTGGATGTTCGAAATCGCCATGCCGCTTGGTTTCGCGCTGCTTGGCCTCAAGCTTGCCTCACGCATCACGCCGAATATGGCCGGCCGCATCGTGCTGGCGCTGGCCCTGCCGGCCGCCGGCTACGTCTTTGCCCAGTATTTCGACGGCAGCACCTTGCCGATCTGGCCCTTTGCCCTGTGGCTGACGTTGATCCTCTTTTGCGGCGCACCGATCTTCGCCGTGCTCGGCGGTCTGGCCCTGGCGCTGTTTTGGAGCGAAGGTCAGCCGCTCGCCTCGGTGCCGCTCAGCCACTACCAGATCACGGTCAATCCCTCGTTGCCGGCGCTGCCCTTGTTCACGCTGGCCGGCCTGCTCTTCGCCCGGACCGGCGCGGCGGCGCGGCTCGGCGAGGTGTTCACGGCCGCCTTCGGCAGCGGCGTGGCCGGCACGGCGATTGCCGCGGCGGTACTTTGTTCCTTCTTTACCGCCTTCACCGGCGGCAGCGGTGTCACCATCCTGGCCCTCGGCGGCCTACTGCTGCCGTTGCTCACCAAGGCCGGCTTTCCCGAGCAGCGCTGCATCAGCCTGGTGACCAGCGCCAGCGCCCTTGGCGTGCTGCTGGCGCCATCGGTGCCGCTGATCATGTACGCCATCATCGCCCGCGTGCCGATCAACACCATGTTCCTCGCCGGCGTGCTGCCGGCTGTGCTCATGGTCGCCTGCCTGCTGCTGGTCGGCGGTTATTTGCGGCGCGGCGGCATTGCTACGGTCAACCGGAAAAATGAGCCAAAAACGAAAAGCCTCGGTAGCGCCCTGTGGGTCGCCAAATGGGAGCTGCTGGCGCCGGTCGTCGCCATCGGCTCGCTGGTCAGTGGCATCGCGACGCCGACCGAGAGCGCCGCGCTGACGGCAATGTACGCGCTGCTCACGCAGACCATCGCGCATCGCGAACTTGACTGGCCGGGCATCCGCAAGACGCTGGTCGATTGCGCCGAAGTCATCGGCGGCATCATGCTCATCCTCGGCATGGCGCTCGGTCTGACCAACTACTTGGTCGACGCCGGCATTCCCGATGCGGCCATCGAGTGGGTGCAGTCGGTGCTGCCCAACAAGTTCGCCTTCCTCATCGCGCTCAACGTCTTCCTGCTGCTCGCCGGGGCCTTGATGGAAATCTACGCGGCCATCGTCGTCCTCGTCCCGCTGCTCCTGCCGGTGGCGCTCGCCTACGGCATCGATCCGGTGCACTTTGGGGTGATTTTCCTGGCCAATATCGAAATGGGTTTTCTCTGCCCGCCGGCCGGCATGAACATCTATTTCGCCTCGGCGATGTTCGGCAAGCCGATCCGTTATGTCGCTGCCGCCGTGTTGCCGGCGGTGTTCGCCATGTTCATCGGCGCGCTGATCATTTCGGCGCTGCCTTTCCTGGCGACCTGGTTGCCACAGGCTTTCGGCGTGCACTGAGGCTCAAAGCAATCAGGCCGCCTTGCGGCGGCCTGAGCGAGGGTTCAGCGGCTTTCGACCGGCGCACTGGCCGGCGGCGGGTTGCGCGCGCCCAGCGTCTGGTTGTCGAGACGGCGGGTGTCTTCATCGCCGACGACTTCGAGCACATTGACTACTTTCTTGACACCCGAGGTGGTGCGCGCGACATCGACGGCAACCTTGGCTTCGCGGGCGTTGACGATGCCCATCAGATGGACGATGGCGCGCTCGGTGACGACCTTGATGTGGTTGGCCGAGATCTGGTTCGAATCGACCAGCCGGGCCTTGACCTTGGAGTCGATGTAGGAGTCGGTGCTGCGGCTGCCGAGCGACGAGGCCGGGCCGACACCGAGTTCGTTGTACACCTCGCGGACGCCGTCGAGCTTGCGCGTTTCGGCTTCGACGGCGGCCTTGGCTTCCTCGTTCGGCACTTCGCCGGTGATCAGCACGCGGCGGTTGTACGAGGTGAAATTGATGTGCGAGAACGCCTTGTATTGATCGGGAACGCGCTGGCCAGCCTTCCATTCGGTCGTTTCGTCGTCGGTTTGCGTGCCGGTGGAGCGGCGATCATGGGCCGACATGACGCCGGCCGCAGCGCCGCCGACAATGACCGGGACGCAGCCCTGGAGCATGGGCAGGGCAAGGATCAGCGCCGCAGCGGCGAGGGTGAGTTTGGTTTTTTGCATCATTCGACTCCCAATAAAAGTGCATCGATCCCATCGCACAGGCAATGGATGACGAGCAGGTGGGTTTCCTGGATTCGCGCCGTCCGTTCGGCCGGCACGCAGAGATGAATATCGTCGTCACGCAGCATTTCGCCGATCAGGCCGCCGCCCTTGCCGGTCAGCGCGACGATGTGCATGTCGTGCTCGTGCGCCGACTTGATCGCTTCGATGACGTTGGCCGAGTTGCCCGAGGTCGAAATGGCCAGCAGCACGTCGCCGGCATGGCCGAGACCGCGTACCTGGCGCGAGAAAATCTGGCTGAACGAGTAATCGTTGGCGACGGCGGTGATGATCGAGGTGTCAGTGGTCAGCGCAATGGCCGCCAGTTCCTGACGTTCGGCCTCGAAACGACCGATCAGTTCAGCGGCGAAATGCTGGGCATCACCCGCCGAGCCGCCGTTGCCGCAGGCGAGAATCTTGCCGCCGTTGATCAGGCAGTTGGTCATCGTTTCGATCGCCGCAGCAATCGGGGCGGCCATCATGTCGACGGCATTCAGCTTGGTTTGGGCGCTGTCTTCGAAATGCTTGGCAACGCGGGCGATCAAATCCATATCGTTCAATGAGTTGGGGCTAAAAGTGAAAGCATTCTACCTCACAGCTCGACGAAGACTTCGAACGCCAGTCGTTGCCATGGATTTTTGTTGTCGCTCAGAGACGACACGCGGGCGCTCAGCCGGTCGCCGGCGTCCATCGCGGCGGCCACGGCGCGGTTCTGGGCGCGCGGTACGTAGCCCAGTTGGTGGCCGCGCCACTCGACGCGGATGGCGTTGCGGTCATGCTTGTTGTCGGGTTCGCGGATCAGGGCCAAGGCATCGCCGACCCTGATTTCCGACCAGAAGGTTTCCAGTGCGTAAAACTGGCTGCCGGCCAGCGGCGAGTTCTGCACCAGCATGCGCACGCTTTCGGCCTGCGCGGCCGTCAGCCAAAAAGCCAGGCTAATCGTCAGCAGAAAACGCATTTTTGATCCATTCGAGCTGGTCGCCGTCGATCAGGATGCAGTCAAAACGGCAGTCGCAGTCGCGCTTGCCCATGAGGTAGTGCTGGGCGGCGAGAACGATGCGCCTCCGCTTGCTCGCCGTGATGCTCGCCCCGGCGCCGCCGAAATCGCTGCGGCTGCGCTGACGGACTTCGACGAAAACCAGCACCTTGCCATCGCGGCAAATGAGGTCGATCTCGCCGCCGCGGATTCTGAAATTGCGCGAAATTTCCGGTAGACCGTGGGATTCGAGATAACGCGCCGCCCGCTCTTCGGCTTCGCGGCCGCGCGTCGTGGTGGTATCGTTGGTCTTTGCCTGCATGTTGATAATAATGACGGAAGAATCCGCCGCATTGTATGTCGTCCCGACGCCGCTCGGGAATCTCGCTGATTTGACCCGTCGCGCCGAAGAAATCCTGCGCACCGTGTCCTGGGTGGCCGCTGAGGACACCCGCCACAGCGGCCCGCTGCTCAAACAGCTCGGCGCCCAGGCGCGGACCATTCCGGCCCACCAGCACAACGAACACGAAGCCGCCGCCCGCATCGTTGAAAAGCTGCAATCCGGCGAAGCCGTGGCGCTGATCTCCGATGCCGGTACGCCGGGCATTTCCGATCCCGGCGCCCGCATCGTCGCCGCCGTCCGCGCCGCCGGCTGCAAGGTCATTCCACTGCCCGGCCCGTGCGCCGCGACGACGGCGCTGTCAGGTTCCGGCCTGCTCGATGAACATTTCCTGTTCTACGGCTTTTTGCCGTCCAAAGGCGGCCAGCGCCGGCAAGCCCTGGAGGAACTGCGCGAGCATGAATGCGCGCTGGTCTTCTACGAAGCACCGCACCGCGTACTCGAAACGGTCGAGGACATGGCGACGGTGTTCGGCAACCGCACATTGGTCATCGCCCGCGAACTGACCAAGCTGTTCGAATCGATCCACTCCCTGCCCGTGGCCGAAGGGCTCGCCTGGCTCAAGGAAGACCCCAACCGCCAGCGCGGCGAATTCGTCCTGATGCTCTCGGGCGCCCCGGCCAATGCCGAGAGCGGCGAAGGTGAACGTGTTTTGAAGTTGCTGTTGGCTGAGGGGTTGCCGGTCAAACAAGCGGCCAAACTGGCCTCGGCGATTACCGGCGCGGCCAAGAATGCGCTTTACGACTTGGCGTTGGCGCTCAAGGCCGGATAGGGCGTAGCCTTTGGTCGTTTGAAGTCAGCCGATTTCAAACTCAAAAACCTGCTCGCCATCGACCTCGCACGAGTGGCCGAAGCCGATTTGTCCGCTGCCGCTCAGGGTCACCATGTTTTTCCGGATCGCTTTTTCCGGGGCGTTGCCTGATTTGACAAAGGTGCCGTTCATGCTCAGGTCGACGAGGACGTGATTGTCGAGTTTATAGATGATCCGGCAATGCTGGCGGGACGCATTCGGGGTCCGGATCACCACGTCGTTCTCGGGTGAACGACCGATCGTGATGACTGACTTTTCCCCGTCGAAGCGGTAGCTGCGCTCCCCCTGGCGCAAGACCAGGCTGACGGCCGGGGGCTTGGCGGTCTGTGGCGGCGCTACTAGCGCTCGGGCTCTTGGTGGCGGAGTCGGCGCCGGCGCCGGTAGCATGGGAATGGTCCCCCAGTCGACGAGATGGGCGGCAATGCCAATATTTTCGCGGACGAGGAGGGCGGTTTTATCGCGCAGTATTTCGGGCAAGGCTTCGACAACCGTCCCCGCCGCGACAATGCTGCCTTCCCCGAGCAGCGTTGCCAGCCGGGCGGCCGCGGTTTCTCCGGCACTTTGATCGCGTCCGGATTTCGCCGGATGGATGCCGATCTTCAAGCCGATCTGGGTTTCCAGAATCTGCGGGATCACGGCACAGCGACGCTGCATTTCGCAGGCCACCAGGACGGCCGCCTCGGCCGTATCGAAGGCGGCCAGCAGCCCCTGCGGCATTTTCCGAATGAGCGAACCGCCGTAGGACGCGAGAACCCGCTCCAGGCGGCTTAGCCGGCGGCGAAACAGTTTTTCCAGCAAGGCTTCATCGGGCGCGTTGGCTTGGGCCGAAACCTTGAGTACCGCGGCGTGCACCAGATAGATATTGGCGGGTTCGCCGGCGGCTGGCGTTGCACCGGCGAGGGGGCGGAGAGGGGTGTCGTACATGGCTGTCTGATAACCGGGTTGGCTTTGGCGCCGATGTTCAGAATTTGCGGGCGGCCTGGGTGGGGTTCATCCCGGCAACCGGGGTGTAGAGAAATCGGCACGACCAGATTAACAGTTTGCGATTGTCATTTTGTAAAGCTTTGTGGCAGGTTTGCAAAAAGGGTGGCAGTTGTGCTGTGGCGAATCGTCCCGACTATTCCGGGCAGCCTGTTAAAATCACTGCAAACGACCCGAGAAACGCCATGCAGATCACCATCACCCGCCCCGACGATTGGCACCTTCACCTGCGCGATGGCGAAGCCCTGGCTTCCGTCCTCGCCCACACGGCCGCCCAGTTCGGCCGGGCCATTGTCATGCCCAACCTCAAGCCGCCGGTCACCACTGTCGACCAGGCTGCCGCCTACCGTGAGCGCATCGTCGCGGCACTGCCGGCCGGCGCCAGTTTCGAGCCGCTCATGACGCTCTACCTGACAGACAACACGCCGGCCAGCGAAGTCGCCAAGGCTGCCGCCTCCGGCTTCGTCAAGGCCGTGAAGCTCTACCCGGCCGGGGCGACGACCAATTCCGACGCCGGCCTGACCGACATCGCCAAGGCCTACGACGCGCTGGCCGAAATGGAGCGCGTCGGCCTGCCGCTGCTCGTGCATGGCGAAGTGACCGACCCAAAGATCGACCTTTTCGACCGCGAAAAGGTCTTCATCGACACCGTGCTGATGCCGCTGACCGAGCGTTTTCCAAAGCTCAAGGTGGTCATGGAGCACATCACGACCAAGGATGCTTCTGATTTTGTGCAAAATTCCGGGTTGACCGTGGCAGCGACCATCACCGCCCACCATCTGCTCTACAACCGCAACGCCATCTTCCAGGGCGGTGTCCGGCCGCACTGGTATTGCCTGCCCGTGCTCAAGCGCGAAACGCACCGTGAGGCACTGGTTGCGGCAGCTGTTTCGGGCAATCCGAAATTCTTCCTCGGCACCGATTCGGCGCCGCACGCCAAGGGTGCCAAGGAAGCGGCCTGCGGCTGCGCCGGCTGCTACACGGCCTACGCCGCCATCGAGCTCTATGCTGAGGCCTTCGAACAGGCCGGCGCCCTCGACAAGCTCGAAGGCTTCGCCAGCTTCCACGGTCCTGACTGGTACGGCCTGCCGCGCAATAGCGGCAACGTCACGCTGGCCAAACAGGACTGGACCGTGCCGGCTGACTACCCGTACATCAGCACCGACACCATCGTTCCGCTGCGGGCTGGCGAAACGCTGTCCTGGAAAATGCTCTGAGGAAAATCATCATGCGTCTGCGCCATCTCCTCCTGCCGCTGCTGGCTGCTCCGCTGCTCACCGCCTGCGTCAACGACGGCGCGACGTATGAAATCGACAACACCCGCGAGCACGTGCTGTCGCTGATCCGCGAACAGCCGTATTTCTGGGACAGCAAGGTCGAGTTGTACCTCGTTGTCTCGCGGATGCCGGCCTGCATGCGTCGGCACAGTCTGGGTGCGGGCACGGAAAAGACCAGGGTTGAGGTTTATCAGGTACCGTCCGGGGCTTTCATTATCAAGGCTGGCAAGAAGATGTTCGCCACCGAAACGCAGACCTGCGAGAGCTTTGCCAAGATGGATAGCGAACCACCCGAAGGTATGGGCCAGCTGATGGGTTCCTTCCGCGTCAAGAAGGGCCAGCTGGTTTTCGTCAAGGAAGAGCAAGGCGAATCGCCGGCTGACGAGTGAGTCTTTACGCGTCGCCGCTGTTCAATCCGCTGCGGTCGTGGCTGGATCGCCTGCCGCAAATGCCGGATGCCTCGGCGGTGGCCGAACTGGCCGAACAGTTTCCCATTCATGCCGCGAACGGCCAGCGCATCCGTTTCGTCGCGCCGCGGCCGGATGGCCTGGTTTACGAATGCCGGATCTGGGAAAGCGGTGAGGTAGAAACCCGACCCGACAACTGGCATGACTTCTTCAATGCCCTGGTCTGGCTCGGTTTTCCGCAAACCAAGATAGCTGTCAGCGCCGCCCACATGCGCGCCATGCAGGCGCCGGGCGAGGCGCGTGGCACGACCCGCGATGCGCTGACCCACTTCGACGAATGCGGCATTGTCGTGCTGGCCAGCCAGCCGGAGCTGCTTAAGCTGCTGCGTGATTTCCAGTGGAAGGAATTGTTCGTCGAGCGGCGTGCCGAGGTGATGCGTTGCATGCGTTTCGTGATTTTCGGCCACGCGACCTATGAGCAAATGCTCAAGCCATTTCGCGGCCTGACGGCCAAGGCGGTGCTCTACGAAGTGAGCGAGGCGTGGCTTGAAATGGGCGATTCAGAGCAGCTTGCTGCGGTCGACAAACTTCTGGCCGCCGATTTGATCAGCGGTCGTTACACCCGGCCACGCGATTTTCAACCGCTGCCCTTGCTGGGGATTCCTGGCGTTACGCCGGACAGCGAAGATCCGGCGTACTACGACGATACCTGGCAGTTCAGGCCAGGCCGTCGGGCGACGGCAAAGCCGGCTGCTTAGTAGCGGCGGCGTTGCTGCGGCATTGGCGAGCCGCGGTTCTCGATGTGGCGGAACGTGATGCGACCCTTGGTCAGGTCGTAGGGCGACAGCTCCAGCGTCACCTTGTCACCGAGCAGAATGCGGATGTGGTTCTTCTTCATCTTGCCGGCGGTGTAGGCGATCATCACGTGACCGTTTTCCAGCGTCACGCGGAAACGACCATCCGGAAGCACGTCTTCGACGACGCCTTGCATTTCCAGTAGTTCTTCTTTTGCCAAGTGTTGTTCTCCAGTAATCGTAAAATGTTCAGGGGGTGGTGACGGCGGCGGGGGCCGCGTCGGTGGAAAGCGCCTCGTGCCGGTGGCGCGGTAATTCCCACGGCTGGCCGGCTTCGGTAATGGCGCTGATGGTAATCACCGGCGGTGGCGAAAGAACGCCGCCGAAGATGGTCGCAAAGGAGACGTCGGCCGCATCGCGGCCGGTAGCCAGACGGACAAAGCCCATCGGAATCGCCGTGCCGGACGGGTCGAACAGATACCAGCGGTCACCGAGGAAGACCTCGACGTAGGCATGGAAATCGGTCGGGCCGAGTAATGGGTCAGCGCCGTAGTCGATACCGGTGGTGAAGCGGGCCGGAATGTTCAGGGCACGGCAGATGGCGATCATCAGGTGGGCGAAGTCGCGGCAGACGCCAACCCGGTCAATCAGCGTATCGAGCGCGGCAGTGGCTGAATTGGTGGTGTTGCCCTTGAAGGTCACATGCTTGTTGACCCAGTTGCGAATCGCCTCAACCCGGCGATAACCCTTGGGCAGATGGCCGAATTCGCTCATGGCCAGCGCGGCCAGTCGGTCGGACTGGCAATAGCGGCTCGGGTAGATGTAGGTCAGGGCAGACAGCGGGAGCTTGGCGATCGGCGTTTCCTGGATCAGGTCGGGCTGGTCGACCTGCTGCTTGATGTCGAGCACGGCCTTGTAGCTGATATGCAGCGGACCGGGGGCGCCAGTCAGGCGCAGGTAGCGGGTGCAGGTCGCCGGGTCGGTCTGGATCGTATGCGGAACCTGCTGACTGATGACCAACTGTTCGTTGATGATCGTCTGGCTGGCCGTCTTGGCCGCGTGGATGTTGAAAACGAAATCGGCGCCCTGAAAACCCAGTTCATAGTGAAGATCGATAGTGAACTGAATGCGGACCATTTATTCCCCGAAAGTGATGGTCGTCCGGTATCCGGCAATCCGGACAGGCTCGGGCGAGCAATGAAACAGCGCTTTGCGACGGGAAATGGTGACTTCGGCGTGCCGGAAATCGTCAATTGACGGGGCGGCAGAGGAACGGCATTTACGCGGGCAGAACGGTGGAGTCGGATATTTTACTCCGACGAAGCCAACATCTTACGCGCCGATCCCCCGTGTGGCAAGGGACGGAAATGAAAAGCGCCGAATATTCAATCCCTTGCCGGTGTTTTGGCAAGGGATTTTGGGGCGCTTCAGGCCGCCTGCGGTTGCTCTCCGCGCATCTGCATGGCGCCGAGGCGATTGACGCCGCTCAGCAAGGCCTTGATCGAGGCGGTGACGATATTGCTGTCGACGCCGACGCCGTAGCACTCGCCGCTGTCCTTGCCGGCAATTTCCATGAAGGCACAGGCCCGGGCGTTGCCATCCTCGCCCATGGGCACCATCGAGCGTTCCTCGTAGCTGCGCACCTGGATGTCGATGCCAGCACTCTGCAAGGCATGCACCGCCGCATTGATCGGGCCGTTGCCTTCGCCCGTCAGGATATGCGGCGTGCCGTCGATATCGATGTTGAGACGAATGCCCTGGGCGCTACCGTGCTCGAAAAGATGATGTTCGCGGTAGCGGATCGGGCTGGCTGAGTCGAGGTAGGTCCGGGCGAACATGGCCCAGATGCCGTCAGCGCTCACTTCGCCGCCGTGGGCGTCGGTGTGTTGCTGGACGACGCCCGAGAACTCGACCTGCAAGCGACGCGGCATGACCACGCCGTACTCGGTTTCCATGAGGTAGGCGATGCCACCCTTGCCCGACTGGCTGTTCACGCGAATGACTGAATCGTAACTGCGACCGACATCGGCCGGGTCGATCGGGAGATAGGGAACAGCCCATTGCTCGTCTGCTTCTTGAGCAGAGAACCCCTTCTTGATGGCATCTTGGTGGGAGCCGGAGAAGGCCGTGAAAACGAGATCCCCGACGTACGGGTGGCGCGGGTGGATCGGGAGCTGGGTGCAGTGTTCGACGGTACGGGCGACGGCGTTGATATCCGAAAAATCGAGGCCGGGATGAACGCCCTGGGTGTACATGTTGAGGGCGAGGGTGACGAGGTCGACGTTGCCGGTCCGTTCGCCATTGCCGAAAAGACAGCCTTCGACGCGGTCGGCGCCGGCCATGAGGCCGAGTTCGGCGGCAGCGACGGCAGTGCCGCGGTCATTGTGCGGGTGGAGGCTGATGAGCACGCTGTCGCGACGGGCGAGATTCTTGTGCATCCACTCGATCTGGTCGGCGTAGATATTGGGTGTCGCGATCTCGACCGTGGTCGGGAGATTGAGGATGACCTTGCGTTTCGGCGTGGCGCCCCAGGCGGCGGTCACGGCGTCGCAGACCTCGAGTGCAAAATCGAGTTCGGTGGCAGTGAAAAGCTCCGGGCTGTACTGGAGCGTGATCTTCGTTTCCGGCATTTCATCGGCAAGCTGGCGGATGAGCTTGACGGCATCAACGGCCATGCTGACGACTTCTGCCTTGCTCATGCCGAAAACGTTGTCGCGGAAGGTTTTGCAGGTGGCGTTATAGACGTGGACGATAGCCTGCTTGGCGCCCTTGATCGATTCGAAGGTGCGGCGGATGAGGTGTTCGCGGGCCTGGGTGAGGACTTCGATGGTGACGTCGTCAGGAATGTGGCCGCCTTCGATCAATTCTCGTACGAAGCCGAATTCGGTTTCCGAGGCCGAGGGAAAGGCGATCTCGATTTCCTTGAAGCCTATGGCGCAAAGTGTCTTGAACATGCGCATTTTCTTCTCGGCGTTCATCGGCTCGAAAAGCGCCTGGTTGCCATCGCGAAGATCGGTGCTCATCCAGATTGGCGGCTTCTCGATGATGCGGTTCGGCCACTGGCGGTCAGCGAGGCGGACAGGCGGGAAGGCAGTGTATTTGGTGGCGGGCTGGGTGATCATGGCGTGCTCCGGATAAATTTTTCGATAGCGAAATATTAGGCCAAAGGCGCCGGCAGGCGATTGCGAATTGATGTCTCGCTCGATGTATTATTGGCATAAAATTGCGTAAATTATTTTATATTGGAAATTTTATGGAACTTGATCGCTACGACCGGCAAATTCTTGCCATCCTGCAAGTCGATGGACGTGTCAGCAACCAGGATCTGGCCGATCGCATCGGCCTGTCGCCCTCGCCATGCTTGCGCCGGGTTCGCGTGCTTGAGGAGTCGGGGCTGATTACCGGCTACCGCGCCATGCTCGACGCCAAGAAACTGGGGTTGTTGCTCATGGCGTTAATCGGCATTTCGATGGATCAGCACACGCCGGAGCGTTTCGCCAATCTGGAGACGGCCATCGGTGATATTCCCGAGGTACTGGAGTGTTTGCTGATCACCGGTCAGCAGTCGGACTATCAGTTGAAAGTGGTCGTCCGGGACATGGATGCCTACCAGGATCTGCTGCTCAACAAGATCACGCGCATTCAAGGCGTGACCGGCGTGCACACGAGTTTTGTCCTGCGCAAGGTGATCGATCGTACGACCTTGCCCGCTTAGGCGTGTCCAGTCAATGGGGCTCGTCCGGCCCTGTTCTTGTGTGTCTTAGTCGCGGACGCGTTCGAAGACCATCGACACGGTATCGGCCACGTCATGAATATGCGCGGGCCGCGGACTCGGTTGAGTTTGGGCGAAGTAACGTTCCCATTGCCGGTCAGACAGCTCGACTTCGCGGACGGAGGTAACGCGGCGTTCGCGCGACTGGCGTCTTTCCCTAATGTCGCTAGGCGGGCCCATATCCCGCCTTCTTCGTTCGCCCCGCTTGCGGCGCTCCCCAGCGTTGGCGGTCGGCAGTTGGAGGTCTTCTGGTACTTGGGCGCCATGGGCCAAAAGCAGTTCGACGATATGCGTATGCTGGCCCCGGGATGCCATACGGATGGGGCCGCCGGCGCCCTGGGCGTTGGGGGCATGGATGTCGGCGCCGCGTTCGATCAGTTCGCGCACGATGTCGGCATGGCCCTTGAAACAGGCGATCCGCATCGGCAGGCCGGGGTCGCCATGCATGTCGGCTTCCTCGATAAGGGCGCCGTGATCCAGGGCGGTTCTGACCGCATCTAGGTTTCCCTTTTCGATGGCTCGCCTGAGTGCGCTGTGCATGGACATGAAATTGTTCTCCAGAAAAAACCGGCGACTATCTATTTTGCATTGTTTTTGACGCTCGGACGCGAAGCATAGCCATGGATGGCGATAGCGGCTGTCAGATTTTTCACGAATCGGATGTCGGGCGATGCGATCCGGCTGCTTTTTATTGGTGTCCACAATGCGGCCCGGGGCTAGCTTGCAGGCGCGTATAATCCGCAACGGAAAGTTGGCCAGGCAATCGCTGGGCGTCCGGGGGAAACTTCGGCGCCGGGAGGAAAGTCCGGGCTCCATTGGGCGGGATGCCAGTTAACGGCTGGGTGCTATAAGTTGCCAGACGAAAGTCGGGCGACCCAAGGCAACGGAAAGTGCAACAGAGAATAGACCGCCGATGGCGTCGCAAGACGCACAGGTAAGGGTGAAACGGCGAGGTAAGAGCTCACCGCGTCCACGGTAACGGCGGACGGCACGGTAAACCCCATCCGGAGCAAGACCAAATAGGGAAGCTGAGGCGTGGCCCGCGCTGCTTCCGGGTAGGTTGCTTGAGCCTGTCGGTAACGGCAGGCCTAGAGGAATGATTGCCGAACCCCGCAAGGGGGGAACAGAACCCGGCTTATCGGCCGACTTTCCAATCCTGAACCGTTTTACGCATTACATCGCGATCTTGTTTTCAGTCATCCATTCCTTGGCGATTTTCCATTCGCCATTTTCGCGGATGACCAGCAGAACCTTGGTCCGCGCCATTTCCCGATAGCTGCCCGCGGCATAGTCCTGCAGGAAGGTGGCCTTGAACTGATCGGCATTGAGGCGCTCGATGCCGAGCTCGCGGATCTGGATGTCGATCGGGGCGCCGGCCGAGAGTTTCTTCGTTCTTGCGGCTGCCCACGCCTCACGCGAACTGCCGTCGGCGGGCGTGAATTTCTGGCTGTAGACGCTCAGGTAGTTCGCGATGTCGCGTTGTGCCCACGCGTTTCGCCAGCCAGCCAATAGCTCGCCAACCTGCGCCTTGTCGCTAATTTCTGTCGTAGCTGGCGCAATCAATGCGGACTCGGGAGGCGCCGGTGCGACCGTCGGGGGCGCTGTCAATGTCAGGAGGGGGACGGGCGGGGTGGCCGGAACCTGTTGGTGAGGGGCGCCCAGCCACATCATTCCTGCGCCAAACAGGGCGGAAATCAGGGCGGTGAGGATGAGGGAGCCAGTCCCGAAGGATTTCCCGTTGTCGCTTATCTCCGGGGTATTTGGGATGTCTGCTGCTGTGCCCGGAGCGTCCGGTTCGCCCAGAGCTGCCTGTAATTGCTCAAGACGGCGTGCCATGGCACGTTCCTGTCTGTTGTTGTCGGGATTGGCCGGGCGTCTCGGACTGTGGGTTGAGCGGATACTTTTCGAATCGCTGTTTCCGAAAAATGCGGTAGCCGATTCGATGATGCCGCTGGCGGGGAGGGAGGGCGAAATGGCCACAGGGCTGATCCTCTGGGGGTGAGTACTGCGACGAATGTGCTGATTCGCTGACATTGTTAACCTGCGTGCTTTTATCGACTATCGAATAATTCACAGTTTCGGTGATTGGCATATTCACATCGGAGCGGCTCGCGATTGGTGTTGCGCTTCTGCCCTACAATGCGTCCCATGACTGCTACTGAATTTCCTGTTATCGCCTGGCTTGAAGGGAGTGAGACCAAATCCGCCCGCTGGCGCTCCGAGGCTGGCTTGCCGGCGCATCACAAGGTCGTCGTGGCCGATGACCGCCTGAGTGTCGATGCTGCCTGGAAGTTGGCCAGCGAGGGAACGGCGATGCTGTGGCGGGGCGACTGGCAGAACGCCCGCCATCTGTTGCAGGGCTTGAGTCGCCGTGCCGAGCGTCCACCGCGGTCGGGCAGCCAGAAACAGCCGGCAACGCCAGCCGAGGCATTTGAGCAGCATCGCCGGAACCAGGGGCGACGGGCGCAGGCGCTCGGCTTGTTGCTGGTGCCGCTCGGGGCGGATTACAGCATCCCGCTGCGTCGGGCACAGGATGTCCGGCTGGCTTGCGTCGAGGCTTACGGACCGCCGACCGGGGAGGACTCTCTGGTGTCGTTACGCGAACTGTTGGCTGTCGTCAGTGCCCACGAATGGCGCAAGAAGGGCGTGCCGGTGCCGGCAGTGGAGGGGCGCATCTATCCGCATTACGGCGTGTTTTCGCCGGTGCGCGGGGAGTATGTCGATCTCGTTGCCAAGGCGCCGTTGCCGGCCAATTGTGATCTGGCCTTCGATATCGGCACCGGTTCCGGCATCATCGCGGCGATTCTGGCCCGACGCGGTGTCCGGCAGGTCATTGCGACCGACATGGATGAGCGGGCCTTGGCCTGCGCTTCCGAAAATGTCGAAAAATTGGGGTTGACCGCAGCAGTCCGCCTCGTCAAGACCGATCTGTTCCCGGAAGGGCGGGCGAAACTGGTTGTGTGCAATCCACCGTGGTTGCCGGCCCAGCCGACTTCGCCGGTCGAGTACGCGGTCTATGACCCGGATTCGCGCATGCTGCGCGGTTTTCTCGGCCGGCTGGCCTCGCATCTGGAGGTTGATGGCGAGGGCTGGCTGATTATTTCGGATATCGCCGAACACCTCGGATTGCGCTCGCGGCAAAAGCTGTTCGGCTGGGTCGAGATGGCCGGGCTGAAAGTGATCGAGCGTCTCGATACCCGGCCGAAGCATCCGAAGGCGCAGGATGCGAGTGATCCGCTGCACGCGGCACGGGCCGCCGAGGTGACTTCCTTGTGGCGGCTTGGCCGGGCCGATGGAATAAACTGAATGCGTCTTCCGTATACCTTGGTGTAGCCCCCCAAAACCAACGGAGATCATCATGAAAACGAAAAACCTGCTTCTCACGCTGCTCATGTCTGCCACGCTGGCCGCCTGTTCCGGTGTTGGCACGCGTGCCGCGGCGCCGGCCATGGTGTCGGATGGCATGCTGACCGGCGCCAATGGCATGACGCTTTATGTCTTCGACAAGGATGCCGCCGGCAGTGGCAAGAGCATGTGCAACGGCCCGTGTGCCACCAACTGGCCGCCGCTGATGGCTATGGATGGCGACATGGCGAGTGGCGACTACAGTGTTGTTACCCGCGACGACGGCAAGAAACAATGGGCCTTCAAGGGCAAGCCACTCTACTTCTGGGCGAAGGACCAGAAGGCCGGTGACAAGACCGGTGATGGGTTCAACAACGTCTGGCACGTCGCCAAGCCTTAAACGACCACCGTGGACAGCCGCGCGATCATCGCCGAATTGCCTCGCCTGCGCCGATATGCGCGGGCGATGCTGGGCGACCGCGCGGCAGCGGACGACCTCGTGCAGGACACCCTCGAACGCGCCTGGAACCGCTTCGCCCAATGGCGGGCCGGCAGCGATCTGCGCGCCTGGCTGTTCGGCATCATGCACAACCTGCGCGTCGATCAGTTGCGACGCTGCAGTTTGCCGACCCATTCGCTCGACGACGATGCCAACGAGGTGCCGACGCGCGCTACCCAGAGCGACCGCTTGGAAGTGATGGATCTTGAATCAGCCCTCCGCCAATTGCCGGACGACCAGCGTGAAGTGCTGTTGCTCGTCGGGTTGGAAGAAATGAGTTATGCCGAAATCGCCGCTGCATTGGGCATTCCGATCGGCACCGTGATGTCCCGCCTGTCGCGTGGACGCGAACGCTTGCGCCAGATCATGGAAGACCGGCAGTCTGGCGCCAATTTGAGGGTTGTACGATGAGCCCGCTCAATATCACCGAAGACGACCTGCACGCCTACGTCGACGGCGCCTTGACGCCAGCGCGGCGGGCCGAGATCGAAGCTTATCTGGTTCTCTATCCCGAGGACGCCGAACGCGTTCGCGCCTATCGCGCCCAGAACGAGGCGCTCAAGGCGCTGTTCAATCCGGTGCTGGTCGAGCCCTTGCCCGACCACCTGCAGGCGCTGACCGTGCAACCGCTGAATTCCACGGTCAACCGGAAAAAATGGCCAAATCTGAAATCCTGGCCGCTGCAGCAGATAGCTGCAGGCGTGGTTGTCGCCATGCTCGGCGGTATCGTCGGTTGGCTGGGCCATGGTCAGTACCAGAGCGCCGAACACATGGCGCAGGTTGTCGTCCCGCTGTCACGCCAGGCTGCCGTCGCCCACGTGGTTTACAGCTCCGATGCGCGCCGCCCGGTCGAGGTCACGGCCGATCAGGAGGAAGCGTTGGTCAAATGGCTGACCAAGCGCATTGGCACCCCGGTCAACCCGCCCAAACTTGGCACTCTCGGCTACGAACTCGTCGGTGGTCGTCTGCTCCCCGGCAATGCCGGCCCGGTCGCCCAGTTCATGTATCAGGAGGCCACCGGCCAGCGCATGACGCTGTACGTGACGACCGAAAATGCAACCCAGCCCGAAACCGGCTTCCGCTTTGCCCGCGAAGGGCAGGTCAACGTTTTCTACTGGGTCGATGGTAAATTCGGCTACGCCCTGTCGGCGAGCACCGCCAAGGGCGAACTGGCCAAAGTGGCGACGGCGGTTTACGACCAACTCGAAGCAAAAAAATGAACGCCCTTGTTTTGAACGAAAGCGAAGTTGAATTTACCGCCATCCGCGCTCAAGGCGCGGGCGGGCAGAACGTCAACAAGGTGTCGAACGCCGTGCATTTGCGCTTCGATATCGCAGCGTCAAGTCTGCCCGATGAAATCAAGGAAAAGCTGCGGGCCATGCGCGATCAGCGGATCAGCAGCGATGGCATCGTCGTCATCAAGGCACAAAAGCATCGCAGCCTTGAGCGCAACCGCGAAGACGGGCTGGTTCGCTTGCGCGAACTGATCGCTGCAGCGGCCTTTGTGCCAGTTGCACGGCGGCCGACCAAGCCCAGCCGAAGCTCCCAACGCAAGCGCATCGAGAGCAAAATAAAACGCGGCCAGGTCAAACTACAGCGCGGCCGCGTTAGTGAATAGCAGGAAGCTTTTGGGTCAGCCTGGCTGACCCTTTTATTTAGGTCTTGACGCCCGGCTTGCGGCCCGGAGCGGCTGACGGCATGTAGCCGGAAACGCGGCAGAACATGCCTTCGGTCGGCGTGCCATTCTTGAACGTCGTCATGCTGCATACCGAAATGGCTTTTTGGGCGGACAGTTCGAGGATCGATGTACGAACATCCGACAACGCAATGCCTGTGCCTTTCGCAATATCAGCATCGAGCAATTGGCCGTGCTTCTTGAGGTGCGTGAGGATGGATTCTGTATTCATGTCGAATGCCTTTACAAAAAATGCCTAAAAAACCTGCCACTTCGCGTCAGCAACGAGGCTTTCGTCGAAGTGCCTACCGGGTACTTCTGAAACATGCGGCCAAGCCCGGAGGCTTGGTCGCAGAACCGCTAATTGGTGGGCCTGCACGGACTTGAACCGTGGACCAAAGGATTATGAGTCCCTATGGTTGGACCGCAGAACCCATCATTAGACACCAAATCGATGATTTTTGGTAGGTTTTGCCTCGTTCGGCATCATTGGACTGCAATGCCGTTGAACCTTTGTTGAGCCTTTTTAGAGGCACCCAAATATAGCCTTGAACTCCCGAGGCGTAAGGCGTGAGAGGCAAACGCCCTGAATTATTCTTTGCAACAGTTCAGGGGAGCACTGCTGGTGTTGTTGCCACGAAGAGCCAACCATCTGGCTTACATGCGACAGTGAATCGATTCGTAAGTGACGGTAGGCAACATAGCTGGGGTGCTGGATGAACGGATGATCACCTGGTGCCAAAACACAGGCGGTATCGTGAGGGATGCCGTCCTTGATGCTTGTCACGCTAACCATGGCTAGCTGGGGCTGGGTTCCGTAAGACGGTAAGGTGATCGGCCCCAGAATCAGTACAAACAGGTGCAGGCCTTTAGGGCCAGAAGGAACAAGGAGGGTGTCGCCAGGTGTTGTTTGCCAGACAGCCATCGTCAACTCAAATGGTAGCTGGGCTTTTAATTGCTGCGTTTAATTGCCTTTGTTCTGCAAGGCGCTCGACGAGAGCTGAAGACTGCTCGGGTGAGTAACCAAGCTTTGTGAACAGAAAATCGTAGGGAATAGGCTTGCTTGAGCCGTCGGGGTCTTCCCATTCAGGGCAGGCGTCAGAGTGCGTATAACGCACCAACGCCCAGCGATCCCAGTGCCCAAATTGAGTCCAAATTTCGCCCAAAATTTCAAGGTCGCTATCGCTCAGTCTGAGCAAGTCTTGTTCGGGGGAGCGAATCAGGCTTTCATCTCTTAGCGCGACCACGTTATCCGCACGGTCAGCTATCCACGTATCCCAGCCGCCTTCCATTGAGGGTAGGGCGCCATTGATATGGTCGTAGGTCATCGACAAAACCGGGCCATGAGGCATGGAGACCAGTTTATCTCCCGTGATCGGCTCACCGTAACGCTGGAGCGACAAGCGTTCAGCCAAGTACAAGAGCTTGACTAGCTTGATCAGGGGTAACGAACCGCCGCCACGGTAGAGCAAGAAAGCTGCTGCTTCTGCCGTTCTGCGTTCGTCAAATAGTGGTGCGAGTGACATAGTGACCAATTATCGCCCAGTTGCGGGTTCGTAAGATACTGTATTAAATTACAGTGCCGTGGCGAAAAAGTCAAGAATAACAAAGCCTCCGGCGGCGTTCGCCACGTGGCAAGGGGCCTGGCATTACGCTGCGCTTCACTTCAGGCCCCTGCCTGTAGCGTATGACAACCTACCCTCGTCAAGGGTTCGCTTCGCCACGTACTCACCCGTTCGGTGCTCGACAAGGGAACAGCCCCTTGTCTGCGCTCCGCGTGCGGCTTCCGTGCGTGCCCTTGACACGATTAAAGGCCTCTATGCATTTGAATTTTTAGCATAGCAATGTGAATGTGATGAATCAGTTGTTACGAGAACTAAAATTTAGTAGATGCCTGTTTTAGCGAATCGGGATTTTCGAAGGAATTTTTCAAGTGAGTCTTTTATCTCTACTTGTACTAAATTAGGAAAATCGCTGCTTTGCCAGTCGTAATCTAAAAGCCAGTTCGCACATTCATCTTCGCTAAAGTTATCGTTCGATATTATCTCTGAAAGCATTACCGCAGCTGTCCGTGATAAACCTATTCCAACGAGAGATAACTGCGTTTTTTGATTTAAGCCAAGTTCAAGAAAAACGCTAACGTCAGTTACTTCCTTCTGTAAGTCTAAACGGTCAATTGACAAGAAATAATGGGCCAGCAAGTCGTTGTAACAAGAAAGCAATCGCGGAGCTTGGTACCGTGCGATCTCCTCAACGTCTTTCATTACGCTCCGAATGATGTTTGCATCCGTATCTGAAGAGAGCTTTTTTCTTAGATAGCTAATCCGTTCAGAAATCAACCTGGCCAAGGGGAATCCCCTCATCCATCGAACAACTAATAAGGCACGAATATATGCTTGTTTCGATGAAAATCCGAGTCGCGGACTAAGGTGATCTGATATACGTGTAAAAGCAGAAACATAAGAGTCAAGAGCATCATTGCTGCTAGGTTCTGCTAGCAATAATCGCTCTGGCGGTTTGTTGGGGTCGCGACCAAACCGCAGGAAAAGCTCTTCCATTAATAATGGACTTATCCCGGGATTGCGTTTTATGACAGATTGCGGGAATGAAAGGCCGTCAAGAACAAATTTTACAGCAGCGTTTAGTTTCTCTATCGCAGCTGAACTCTGGCGCCGCAGAAAAGGATTGTCTCCTAATGAGCCATATTCTATGTATGCAATCGAAAGATAGCTAAATACGTGCTCAAGTTGAGGATTTTTTGATGAAATATTGAAATGATCTTCACTCTGGATGTAATCAAGAAGATTAGAACTATTTCCAATTATTTCATCTGTGGTTCGACTGATTTTTACTCCTGCTTTGCTTTTTGGAGCAATGCCATCTATCCATAATTCTTCATGGTCTGTGTCTACGCAGATTACATTCCCTTGAAATTCTTTACCCCAGCGGCCCGCTCTGCCGGCAAGATTCCAGAAGTCTTCGGAATTCATTAATGCGTGCGTCCCCTTTTTGGGTCCGCGAACAAAAATGTTCCGGCAGGACATGTTGACTCCCTCCACCAGTGTAGAGGTGCAAATAAGGTAGGATATTTTGTTTAAGCTAAAAAGCCGTTCGATCTCTGATTTTACGAGTAGCGGCATATTCCCATAGTGGAACGCGACACCTCGTTTCAGCATTTTGTTTAGTAAAAAATTTTTGTGAATTGTTTTTTCGCACAGATCAATAAGGTCGATTACTTCACTGTCTAGTTCATTGTCATCTAAGCAGTCATACACCTGTCTTGCTGTCTTTTCAGCATCAGCAGCACCGTTGACATAAATAATATTTCCTGGCTTGCCTTTTGAAAGAGCAACTGCAACAAACGGTAAGCGCTTACTCTCTGGTGAAGGAGTGTTTTCTAGAGAAAAGTCCCCGATTGGCACAATTATGTCTTGAAAGCATAACGAAATATTCCAATCTTTTGGATGGCGTGGCTTTTGACTTACCCAAATAATATTTTGATTGACTGTAATGTCAAAGCTCTTAATCGACTTCGATTTTCCCTGTGGCCCATCTTCGAGTAATAACTCTGGATTTTCGGTGAAAGGGCTTGCAAATATTGTCTTTACGTTACTGTTCTCGACGCAAATTTGTTCAATAACCTGCTGTAGAAAAACTCCACGATGGCCGTCGCCAATTTTATGTGCCTCGTCAACAACCAATAGGTCGATAACAGGAGGTGCTTCAAATGAGTTTAGAAAAATATGAAGCCGTTCCTGAGTAAATACGAATACATTTGCCTTTGATGGGTCGTATGATTTACTCAAAGGTAGTGAGGCGATATTTATAGCTCCAATTTTGTTTGGGTCTAGTCTAAGCGATAAATCTCGTTCTACTTGAGAAATTAATGCTCGCGTAGGAACTAGATACACCACTGTGTTTTTGTCGTTTCTTATTAAATAATCGTGAATCCATGCTTCTAAAACAAAAGATTTTCCAACAGAGGTTGGCGCAGAGGCACTAACCCATGTGTTGCTCTCTAGCTCCTCCCAGAATGCTGCTTGGAATTTGTTGGCAATGAATTTTGTATTGTCGGCTAAATCAATGGTGTAGCGAAATCGCCGTTTGGTTGAGTCAAGCTGGGCATTTGGGGGAAGGCGCTCTTCATAGCCTAGCTCAAGAAAATTACGGCGTTCAGCAAGCTTAATCGCTGTGCGGTTAGCCAATGCATCTAGAATTAGAGCAGCACCATCTCGCTTATGTGCAAGTGTGTTTTGGCTTGATAAACAATATTGTGCAATGCGTAAGGCGGCATCCTGACATCTACCATCGCTTGAGTGCGCCAAAATGCTTGCGCAGGTCATTAGATAAGAGAGGTCGAATTCCTCGAGATTCGAAAATTCCTCAGCTTTTCGTACAGCTTCAAACTGGCGGGCTACAGAGTCAACAGTAAGGTGTTTAAGTTGCTTATTAAATCCAGCATTCGCTAAAAGCCATTGGGGTAAATCTCTCATTGTCATATTTTTGGGCTCAGCGCAGCTTTGAAAGCTTGTCTAAATTTGTCAACAGATGGAAATGGCAATAGGAAGACATGAATTAAAAAAGTATTTATTTTTTCTTCATTCAGTCTTTTCGCTACGTGTGCTTGCCAATCGGCTAATTGATTTGTTAGGGCTGTTTTAACTTGAACAATGGTTTTTGAATTGGGTTCGCCAGGATATTCTTCCGAGTCAAATCCAACTAGGCAAAGACCTCCAAACTCAAGCAAGTTGAAATTGGGGTCGTCTGGATCAAGGAAATTTTTCAAGGCGGTCTCAAGCTCATCATCATTGACGTCAAGATACTGCCCAAGCAATTGAAGATCGCGTTCTTCGGGGCTTCCAATGCCGCCTGTCCCTAGGAGTAGAGGGGCGAGGCTTTTCATGCATTTTGTTACAGCACTTATTGGATCGGCGTACAGCTTTGACTCTCCCCAGTAAAGACAGAGTTTTCCTTTTGCACTATCAACGCCTACATGCAAGCCATCGGCGCCGTGAAAGTGCATTTCGGTGCTGGTTTTTAGGTTCATCTTGCAGACGAGCTGAGGAAGCTTCAGAAACCGTTCTGCCATCAGGAATAGGATTAGTTCTCCACCCTCACCGCTCTTGGTTAGCCTAGAAAAAAGGCCCAACGCCTCAATAAAAAGTGCGGCGGATGAGTAGGTTGATCCAGTTTCCTTTTGTTCTAGATATGCTTCTTCAATTCGCTTACGTGGAACGGTGTAATCAATCAAATGACCAAGTAAGTGCTTAACCAATGCATCGACTCGCGGTCTGCCGTTCCCATCTAGATTTATGCAATGGAAATGGCACTTTGCAGAAGTAGCCCCAACTGCAACGTCTGTTTCAATTACATGGAAGAAGGAATCTAAGGAAGATTTATTTCCTCGCGCAAGGTCTTCGATTACTGAATTTAGTTGCTTCAAAAAACCCCCGTTTCGGCAACTGAGTAGGAGCTCGATTTCGCACACTCGTAGCCAGGCAATGCCATTGCCAAATATTTTCACGCACTTGGTCTTATTTTGCCTTCTGTTGAGGCCAATGTCATTGCGTAACAGAGTCTTTACGACGGCATGGGGTTAAGAGTCATCAAAATTGATACGAAATGGTGGTTGTACACTGTTCACCAAAAATGACGATGCAGGCAATGGAGTCGTCGCAGGATCATCCGCGATAGACAGCGAGGGGGGCCGATTCCGCGCACGAACATCCGCGATAGACGGCGTTCTGCTTGAGTGCGATTCGACGTGATCAGTAGGGCTATCGGGCCTAAATTGCTCTGTTTTGTATTGCTGCTGCGCTCAACAAAAGCGGATTTCTTGAAAATTTCAAGAAATTCAGATCATGCGTCATCTGTATTGGTCGATGTTTTGGGGGCCGGAAGGGCGTGAGCATCCGCGATAGACGACGAGGGGGTCTGATTCCGCGCACGATCATCCGCGATAGACAGTTTTTGCGAGGGCATTTTGCGCGAAATTTCGGTGAGCGTTTTTTCAAAGTCACCGACAAAGGCCTTGTCCCACTCAGTGACGGGCACGCCTAAGACCAGTGTTTCATCCGTAAGTATTTCAGGTGAAGCAAATCTGCGAGTCGTTGTCATAGCCATGGCCCCTGATCAACTGTCTGACCTTGGATTATAGGTCGCCTGTTTGCAGATACTGGCCAGCATCGCCAAAAACGACGATGATGAATCACAACTCGTGACAGATGACGCATGCCCTGTGCCCGCTCACTACGATTCTTGAAATTTTCAAGAATCTCGACGGTGGTTATAGGCCCACTCGAAGGACAGCCAGGCAAGCGGAAAACCGATCAAAATAGTCAGTAGAGTGATCATGGCTATTGGGTGGTCAGAGGCGCTGCACCTGGAGCACAAGCATGATCTCTGACCGGCTGTTTTCCTGGCCGGTCGTCTTCAGGAAGTTTGGCAGAAATGACACGCCATCCCGCGAATTGCTTTCCTTGTTCTCTGTCAGTCCGCCCAGGACGATCAAATCGCCATCCTGCATGCCAACAGATGTTTTCAACGCGCGCTTGGTCAGTGTCGGCGAGTTGTTCACGCCGGTCGTGGTGGCAACAAAGTTGGATAGTTGCTGGTCAATGTTCAGATCAATGACGCCTTCGCGTACGGTCGGCTGAATGTTGAAAATTACGCCGCTGGATCGATACTCGACGCTCTGCACGGCCTGGCCGTTATTCGGATAGCTCACCGAGCCCAATACCGGCACATCTTGGCCGACGGAAAAGGTGCCATTGCCGCCAGAGCGAATGCGTAGCGATGGGCTGGACATGACCTTGAATCGGCTATCCTGGCTCAGGATCGAATAGACGGCATCGAGCGAAACATTCTTGAAGCGAATAAAGCTGCCAATGGGGTCCGTGGCGCCAATGCCCAGGGAGAGCTTGCCACCGAGTAGGGATGCTAGGACGCCGAAGGCCGATCCATCTTTATCAGAGGTGCCAACCTCATACACCACGCCCCTGACGGCAACTTCGCCAAGTGCAAAATCAACTTGCGGCAATAGCTTCTTGAGCTTGTCGATTTCCTTTTCTGAGCCGCTGAAAACGAGCATGTCAGCATTTGCTCTGTCGATCAGTGCCGCCGCCGATCCGGTTGGCGCCGCAGCGGTTCCGGATTTGTCACCTTGCGCGGCCTGCACTGTTCTTTTGATGGTAAATGCCCCCTTGAATGCTGGCTGCAACAGATCGGCCAGGTAGGAGCCGTCTCTAAACTTCGGCCGATAAACGAATAGCTCTTTCTCATGCTCGGGCTTTTCGGCCTCCGGTTTCACTCTGACGAAATCGACGCCGTTCCTCGTCTCGATGTAATAGCCCATCGAGTCAAGGAAGCTGGAGAGAAACGGACGGATATCGCCCCGGGCTGAATCCCAGCGGAAAGATACGGTGCGGTTGTCCTGCAATGCACTAGGTTCGATAACGTATGGGACCTTGAGCGCTTCCAAGTAGATCAGCCGCAACACTTGCGACACGGGCACCGCATCAAGTTGGAATGAAACCGGCGATTGCACTGCTCCCTGGGCGATACTGGCGACGAGCAAAACCAAGGCTGCTATGAGGCGCTTCATTATTTTGGACCTTTGAATTCTGTAATGGAGCCACCCGAATACGGCGTTACAAGTTGGCCATCGATTACGCCGACCGCCAACAGTCCTGCTCCGGTAATAACCGATGGAGACTCCATGCGTAGTTGCCCGGCAGAATCAACCAACAACACCCACGACTCAGGGCCGCGAGTGTATCGACCGGCAATTCGCCACTGCGACGAGATGCCTGGATGACCAAGAACAGAATCAGCAACTGGAGCTGCTGCACCGGGGGCCAAGGGGGCTGCGCCTTTCGGAGATCCTGTATCGCCAGATTTGGCGATGTCGACCGGTGGCGGTGCTGGATGGAAAAATTTCCACAGGTTGCGAAATCCGTAGATTCCGCCAAAGAGGCATAAGCCGACCACGACCCAAAGACGTGGATTAGCGAAGATGTTCTGCCGCTTGTCGACGTTGACCATCTTGCCCTGGGCGCCACCTTTGAACGACGAATAAAGCGGGAAGATTTCCTTGTTGTAGCGCCGGACCCAATCACCGATGCGGGTCTGCTTGTTCATCTTCGAGCCTTCCCACATAACGACCGAATAGGTGTTGCTCAGCCCGAACGAAATCTTCTTGTGGGTGCGAAACGAGAAGGCTACGACGTTTTTAACGAAGCGATGCAGGGTGCCCATGTCCTGAATCATCAGCACCAGGTCACAGGCCACGCCGGATTCTGGGTGGGTGAAGTGCCCATGTTCCAGGAAAAACGATTTGTGCTGCTTGAGCAGCTTGCAGTCGGTGCCCCAGAAACGCCATGCTTCATCTATGGCAACCAGGTCGCCGGGCTGCACAATCGTATCGGTATGCGCGGTTTTGGCGTCGTCGTAGTACGGGAGGAAGTCGGGCTTGAACACATCCTCGTTGGTGACGTGCGCGATCTGCCCGAGTTGTTCCATCGGCAGCTTGCGCTTGTCGGCGACATAAGCCCGGACCAGCTCGCTATCGATGCCGTCCACATTGGTGACAACCCGGCGCCCCTGGGCGATGGCCTCCAAAATTACCTGGCTGACAACCTCGTAGGACTTTCCGGAACGCATCAGCCCGGTATAGACATTGATCGGCACGGGTCAGCCCCGGCGATGGTTGTAAATCCATTCACAAGCCAGCCAGGTCAGGGGAGCGGTAATTAGGCAGGTCAGGAAGAAAAGCATGGGTCACCCAATGAGAGGAATACGACGAATGATGAAACGCGTCACCCAGGCTGAGAGCAACGCGGAGAAGCCAACCGAAAAGCTGAATAGATCGAGGAAGTACCAGACCGCAGAAGGCACGCCACCCATAACGCCAGAAAGCGATGCAGCGGATGGCAAAAGCCCCGAGGCAGAAAGCACCTGAATGAATTCGGTGGTAACGAAGAAGAGGCCAAAGAACAGAACAAACTTCACCAGCACCGACCGCAGAACAAAGGTAAGTACCGAGTTGAAGGCGGATAGCAGAATCCCGTACATCAGAACCTCACGCAGCCAGAATGATGAAAAGGGCAACCATTACCCAGACCATCGCCATGACGGCTTGAATCGCCGCTCGGTTGTCTTCGAGAAGGTTGCAATGGCCATCGAGCACCAGGTGCTTGCCCCATAAATCCATCGATGGCTTGGGGCAAACGCCGGAGTGTGACGGGACTACGTACGAGCGCAGGTCGGGAAATAGCGAGAGGATCGGCTGCAAGATTTGCTGCGCCGTGGGCGTCGCTTCTAGCGTCGGCTGGCCGATGCCCGGATCGGGGCCGAGGTTGGAAACAGGCTGTGTGCTCGGATTGGTCGACGTGGTTTGCTGCGGCGAGGTGCTGGGGCTGTAGCTCGATACCGGCGACGCCGTATTGGGTAGCACCCAAGGGGATGCGGCAGTCCCGCCCGAGGGCGTCGCTTGCGGATTCACAAAGTCAGAAACCTTCGGCCAGCTATTTGGATTGGCAGTTTGCCAGCGAGATGCGTCGGTCTGCGTGATTGGATCAGATGCCTGGTAGGGCAGGCCGTCATAGCCGGGCTGCGCTGCCGCACTACGCCATGCTTGGTCAGCTACGGCCGCAAGTAGGGCGGGATTCAACTGCTTGTCGCGATCTGCTGCCGGAATATTGTTGATTGCTTGTTGCAAGGTCAGCCCGGTTGTCGTCGGTACTGATGTTGGCAACGGGTAGGAATAGGCTGTGCAGGACGTACCAATTGCTTGCATTCCACGCCCGCAGGTCACCGGGGCGGTGCCGGTCAGGGTTACTTGGTAGTTCCCACAGAAGTAGCCAACTGTGCCGTTGGCGAAGCAAGTTGGCTCAGAGGGATTGGTAACGCCCTGGCGTACCAGGTCGTCGTAGCGGAATTGGCGGGCCAGCGGTTCAGGCGATCCGCCATAGTGCTTAACGCCGCCGAAGTCGGTATAGACCCATACGGTATCGCCCGCATTAAAGCCGTTAGCGTCATAGCTGAGATTGGCTGAGGACGATTGGTCAATCTTGCCATCGGCACGGAAAAGCCAATTGACCAGGGCGTCAATGCCGAGCGTGACCGCATAGGTGACCACTGCACCGATACCGGCGGCAATTGCTACCGATACCCATCCAGGGGCTGTGACCGCGCCGACCGTTACTGCAGCGGCCGTGCCGGCGACCCCGGCGATAGCATTCGATGACCGGGAGAGCGTCGCACCGAAGCGCGGATCATTTGCGGCGAATCCACGGGAGAGCATTTTCTGCTGCATGACTCCCGAGACCGCATTTTGCATAGGGGAAACAGGCAGTGCCTGGGCGAAGACCCGGGGCACCAAGACCAGGAAACAGATCAGCAAAACAAACATTTTTCGCATGCGGGAATCCGTCATCAATGGGGTTTCAAGCCGCTGATAACGGCCCAGCCGGACACCAGGCCCCAGGCGAAAATCAGCAAGTACCAAAGGTCATTCGTTGTCATGGAAGCCCTCGCGTGAGAAAAATGGGGGACAACCTTGCGGCGTCCCCCGGGCGTGTCGCTGGAGCTGTTGGTTAGCGACCGCGCAGCATGCCGAGGCCGATGGATGCGCCCTTGACTGCCACGTACACGACGGCGAGCATGCCGGCGATGGACAGGACCGCCACAGTGACGGTGCCGAAATCGACGGCGCTGGTCAGCGGGGTCAGGTCCGGGCCTGCGGCCATCGCGCCGCCTGCAACAGTGGCAGCGCCGGAAGCAACCAAAGAACGAACTGCGTTGATACGGTTTTTAAACATGGTTTTCTCCTGAAAAGGAATCGTGGAAGCCGCCACGACGGTTTCACCGTTTGATGAAATCGAGAATCGTCCCGGCAGACCGGGCGACGAGATAAAGAACAACGACACTTGAAAATCCCAGCCCCCAAACACCTGATGCGTAGGCGTAATCGAAAGGGGCTGAGAGTGTTTCGTAGATGGCCTTCTGTGATGGGTCGAGTAGGTAGGCCTGCGTGACCGTGATGGAGTGGCCCGATGGGCATGGCGCCTGCGTCAGCCATTTGTTGGCAGAAGTGGTGCAGGTGAGTACTGACTGAACGCTTCCTGTTGGCATTAAATCGAGTTCCTAACGACGCCCTATCAGTGAAGGCAAACCAAAGGAGCATCGGGCAAACAGCTATTCAAATCCTCCAACTCGACCTCCAAGCAGATACGAGCAACCTCATCGCCCTGTGTTATCCGCAGAATATTGACGACGTGAAAAAGGAGCAAATAAATTGCTTTTTTTCTTTCATGCGCGGACGGAAGTTTCTCCACGGATAGCGAAATGGCATCCTTGATGGGCAATTCAATTCGGTTGTGATTTGATTCAATTCCATTCCACATGATCGCGCGAGCCTTATTCTTCAATGACTTCGAGTGCGACCTGGGCAGTCTTCACGGATTTGATTTCGCCGGTTTCCGGGTCCGGTTTGGTGTTGTAGCTACGCGGGTAGCCAGTGACGGATACGACACCTGACCACTTGTCGTTGATTTCGCCAATCGGGTTGTGCGAGCGAACCTCGACGGTGGCCGGGTGGGAAAACTCGTCGGATGCGGGGAGCTTGACCACCGTCAGCCAAAGCGAGCCGCTTTGACCGTTTACACGGCGGCGACCGGCAATCAAACCAGAGAGGAACGATTGCGCAGGAAGGAGCTTGGGCAGGGTGGGCGAGGTTTTTTCAGCAACTGCGGACATGGTGTGTTTCCTTTCGGTGGTTGGTTAAGCAGCTTTTCTGAGGTCGTATTGCTCGACCGGGCAGTAATTGAAAATGGAGTTGGCGGAAACCCGGCCAACGCAGCGCCGCACGTCAGAAGGCAGCGGCAGGAAATCGCGCGGCAGCGCGGTATCTTGGGGAACGATGAAAACGTCGGAACTATTCCAGCTAATGCCGGCGTCGATCAGCTTTTTGCGGTTCGCGTAGAACTGGGCCTTTGAGTAATCAGGGCGAATGGCTTCTTCACCGCGTGCTGCCAGCTTCATCCAGAAGGCAAACAGGTTATTGGCCGAGCGAGGGCCGGCGACAAGCGCCAGGCGGGCTTGTACTGCGTCGTATGTACGGACGGTTTCCATTTCGGACTTTCCTTCCTTCAGGAGTTTGAAAATTTGGTCCTTGAAGATGGAGATCAAATATTCATCGGTGACTTCCGATACGAGGGGGTATCGCCCCGCGAAATCGTGGTGCAGCTTGTCTGCGTTGATTTGGACTTCGGCCCGAAGGCGGTTATTGGCGAGCCGCTGTAGCGCGGTCAGTTTTTTCTCGATCCACGTGTAGGTGGTGTGGTCGCTCAGGGCTTTACCTGGCCATTCCTTGATTTGCTTCATGGAGTACGCCATGAGTGCGTGCCGCAATCGCGGTAGGTCGTGCTTCTTGAATTCGGCGCCTTTGCCGTAGATGCGCAGCGTTGTGAACTTCCCTGGGAAGTGAACGGCGGTGTCGTACTTGGCTTCTTTCAGCGCACGGCGGGGGAACTTGCAATTTTTGAGGGCGCGAAACCATTCAGCCTGGGCTGCTTGATTGAGACGGAACATTTCAGCCCAATCGACACGGCGCACCTGCCACTTGGCGGGATCGGGCAGAAGCAATGCCCGTTCGTAGATGGAGTAATCCTTGCCGCCGAACATTTCGCCGAGCATGTTGATGAACATTTCGCACAGGAGCTGAAAATTGACCGGATTGCCGTAGATGTTTTGGCCGTAGAAGAACTTATGAATCGATGCCTCTACCAGCACGAACGGCTTGCAGGAAATCTGTTCAAGCTTGCCGCTGCGGTTCGCGACCCAGTCTTCGCGGCAGACCTTGAAGGAAATGCGCGAGTCCCAGGAGCCTTCCAAGTTGCCGGTGGTGAATTCGTAGAGAATTTCCCCGGTGGCAAGCTCCAGGCCTTGCTTCAAGATGCATTGGCGCTCAAGGAAACAGGCTGTTCCTTCGTCGATTTCAGGTGATCTGAGCTTCACGGTATCGATGGCCATCGCGTAAAACGGGCTTAGTCTTGTAAACCGGACTCATCAGCGGTGCTACTGCGCCGCTGATGAAAAACTTCCGGGGTTTGGCGTGCGTCAAAAAAAGCGGAGTTGGCCGCCAAATCCGTCCGCTCCGTCCTCGCTTCGCTGCGGGCGGTACGGGCGTTTTGGCAACCAACGCCTGCGGCAAGACGCGCAAGGGCCGCGTCATGAGCATCGAGCTCCGCGCGGAACCCCGGGAGGTTGTCGGCCATCCATTGCAGACGTTCGGCCAGGGATTTCGGGCGGGTAATGTGGCTCATTGAAATTCCTGTGCCTTGGCGATGCATTGAAGGCGCAGAGCTTCCAAATTGATTAGGCGGCGTCGGCCGACGTGAACTACAGGCCAAAATCCGCGATCACAGGCGGAGGCGATGCAAGGAATGGATAGCCCTGTCATTGCTGAAAATTTTTCGACTGTGACTACCGGGATCGAAACAGCCATTGCCTCAGGCAACGCTGGTATGGGCTCTGCGGTCGTCTGATGGAGTTTTGCGAGAGATGCGGCCATAATTAGCTAACCAAAAAAGATACCGTGTAAGATTACCACGGTAATAATACACGGTAAATGATTGGAGTCAAGCATGCGCACAATCGCGGATCGGATGAGATGGGTAATCGGAAACTGGCTACCCGAACGAAAGCGATTCACAACCCTTGAGAAGCTTTCCGGCATTCCGTCAGGACATTGGAAAAATTTCTGGCATGGCAAACAACGTGCTCATGAGCACATGATTCAGGCACTTGCGAGACAGTGGCCTGAATATGCCCTCTGGCTAGTCACGGGTATTGATGACCCAGAGGCAGGTCAAACCACGCCTCCTGCCAGCCTTCCGAGTCATGAGGCGCGTACTACCACGGGGCGCTTGCTTGCTAGAAAAGTTGAATTGGACGAAAGCTTCAACTCAACTCAGGCGCTGGCTGTTTTGAACGATGAGAAACTGGGATCTCAGCGCAACTCTGGTGATGGCGAACAAATAGTGCGTGGCTATATTGAAAAGTTTGTAGAAGCTTTCGTGGAATTAGACGAAGTTCCAGTTAATACGGACGGATCACTTCGATATGGCGATGTGCTCAATGATGACGCAGAACTACAAAGACTAGTCGCGGAGCGAAACGCAGAGCGACGATAAGACTATTAGTCAGAGTGATCGAAAGCTCGAACTTAGAAATTGAGCATACAAAAAAATGACGATCAAGCAGGTTAAAACCGGTTGGCAGGTCAATATTCAGCCCGGCGGACGTAGCGGAAAGCGGGTCAAAAAGACTTTTCCGACCAAGGCTGAAGCAATGGCCTGGGAGCGCCATATTCGCGTGAAGGTACAGGAGGCGCCGGATTGGGTGGCACCTAAGCGAGACTCCCGCCTATTGTCGGATTTGGTTGATCTTTGGTTTCGGCATCACGGCATCGGTTTGCGTGACGGCGTGCGGCGTGAGCGAATCCTGAAAGCTATCTGTGAGGCCCTGGGAAATCCCAGAGCGGAATCTGTGACGGCAGATATGTTCGCAGAGTACAGAACTCAGCAAATCGACGCCGGCATAGAGCCGAATACAATGAATCGCCGTTTGGCCTACACGCGGGCCATGTTTAACGAGCTGGAGCGGCTTGAGCACTGGAAGAAGGAAAACCCTCTCAAGAAGCTACGAGCCTTCAAGCTCCAGGAGCGGGAGCTATCCTATCTTCGCCAGGAGCAGATAGCCGATCTTCTAACTGCGTTGGGCAAATCAACAAACGAGCATGTGATGCTTATTGCAAAAATTTGCCTGGCAACAGGGGCTCGATGGAGTGAAGGGGAAAATCTGCGGATTAGCCAACTCCAGAACAACCGAATCCAGTTTGCCAAAACGAAATCGGGAAGGGTTCGCGCTGTGCCAATCGATCCTAAGTTGGCCGGCGAGATCGGCGAGCACAAGGAAAAGCATGGCATCGGAGATCGTGTATTCGAGACTGCCTACGCAGCATTTCGTGAGGGTGTAGCAAGGGCTGAGATAACGTTGCCGAAAGGTCAGCTCAGCCACGCATTGCGCCATACGTTCGCAAGCCATTTCATGATGAACGGCGGGAACATTCTGACCCTGCAGCGGATACTTGGTCACAGCGATCTACGAATGACCATGACCTACGCGCACATGGCACCGGAGCACCTGGAAGAAGCGGTGCGACTGAACCCGCTAAACCTGCTGCCCCAAAATCCCGGTTGAACCTTTGTTGAACCATGGGCAAAAACAAAGGGGTTACATTTCTGTAACCCCTTGTTTTTATGGTGGGCCCGCACGGACTTGAACCGTGGACCAAAGGATTATGAGTCCTCTGCTCTAACCAACTGAGCTACAGGCCCGGAAACCTTAATTGCCGTTTTGGTCCAGGAAGCTGCGCAGCTTGTCGGAACGGGTCGGATGACGCAGTTTGCGCAGCGCCTTCGCTTCAATTTGACGGATACGCTCGCGGGTGACGTCGAACTGTTTGCCGACTTCTTCCAGCGTGTGGTCGGTGTTCATTTCGATGCCGAAACGCATGCGCAGGACCTTGGCTTCCCTCGTCGTCAGCGTGTCGAGGATTTCCTTGGTGACGCCGCGCAGGCTGGAGTACATCGCCGCATCGGCCGGGGCCAGGGTCAATTGGTCTTCGATGAAATCGCCAAGGTGGGAATCATCGTCGTCGCCGATCGGGGTTTCCATGGAGATCGGCTCCTTGGAAATCTTCATGATCTTGCGGATCTTGTCTTCCGGCATGTCCATCTTCTTGGCCAGCGTCGCCGGATCCGGTTCGGCACCGGTTTCCTGCAGAATCTGGCGGCTGATCCGGTTCATCTTGTTGATCGTTTCGATCATGTGCACCGGAATACGGATGGTCCGCGCCTGGTCGGCGATGGAGCGGGTAATGGCCTGACGGATCCACCACGTGGCATAGGTCGAGAACTTGTAGCCGCGACGGTATTCGAACTTGTCCACCGCCTTCATCAGGCCGATGTTGCCTTCCTGGATCAGGTCGAGGAACTGCAGGCCGCGGTTGGTGTATTTCTTGGCAATCGAGATGACCAGACGCAGGTTGGCCTCAGTCATTTCGCGCTTGGCGCGACGCGCCTTGGCTTCGCCGGTGGACATCTGCTTGTTGATGTCCTTGAGGTCCTTGAGCGGAATGCCGATGCGATCCTGGAGGGCGATCAGCTTCTTCTGCTCTTCCTTGATGTCCGGTGCGCAACGGGTCAGGATCGCCAGGTAGGTCTTGGGGGCGGAGGCGATTTCGGCGTCCACCCACTCCAGCGTCGTTTCCTTGCCCGGAAAGGTCTGGATGAAGTGCGGACGCGGCATCTTGACGCGGTCGACGCAGATTTGCTGAATCTTGCGCTCGGAGCCGCGAATCTGTTCGACCATGCCGCGCACGCTGTCGCACAGGCGTTCGATCGAGCGCGAGGTGAAGCGGATGTTGAGCAGTTCGTCCGAAATCTGCTGCTGCAGCTTGAGGTAGGCCTTGTCATGCGGGCCCTTGCTCGACAGCAGCTTCTGCATCTTGGCATGCACGCTCTTGATGGCCTTGAAACGCTCCAGGGCATCGGTCTTGAGTTGCAGCAGCGAGGCGGAAGCAGCGCCGGCGGCACCTCCGTCGCCGTCCTCATCCTCGTCGTCCGTTTCCTCTTCATCGGCTTCGGGCATTTCGGGAGCAGCGGCGACTTCTTCGGTGGCGTTCGGGTCGATCAGGCCATCGACAAGTTCGTCGATGCGCATCTCGTCGTTCTCGACCTTGGCGGCCATGTCGAGAATGTCGGTAATCGTGGTCGGGCAGGCGGAAATCGCCTGGATCATGTGCTTGAGGCCTTCCTCAATGCGCTTGGCGATCTCGATTTCGCCTTCGCGGGTGAGGAGTTCGACAGTACCCATCTCGCGCATGTACATGCGGACCGGGTCGGTGGTGCGGCCGAATTCGGAATCGACGGTGGATAACGCCTGTTCAGCTTGCGCTTCGACTTCTTCGTCATCGGCAGCAACGGCAGCGGTGTCGGACATCAGCAGGTCTTCGGCAGCCGGGGCTTCGTCGAAAACCTGGATGCTCATTTCGCTGAAGGTCGAAATGATCGCTTCGATACTTTCGGCGTCGACCACGTCGTCCGGCAGGTGGTCGTTGATCTCGGCGTAGGTCAGGTAGCCGCGCTCCTTGCCGAGCTTGATCAGCGTCTTGAGGCGCGTCTTGCGCGCTTCGGCGTCGAGCGGTTCGGGGGCTTCAGCCATCTGGCCTTGCAGCAGCGCCTTCTCGGCTGCCTTCTCCTTGGCCTTGCTGATGCGAGCCTTCGGGGCTTCCTTAACGGGGTCTTTTGCCTTAGCCATGAACACGATCCATAGAATTCGAGAAAACCATAAATTTTACCACAACTTAGCTGCGATTTGCTTGCTTGCTGAGCAGTTGTATGTAAGCCATTTTTTCCGCAGCACTGAGTCCGGCCACGCCAAATTGATGGGCTTTCGCCTGCAATTCGGCAAAAGCACGTTTCTGGCCGCCTTCCTGCAACTTGTCGAGGGTGTCGCGAAACTCTTCGTCTGCTTCATCTTCGTCAAACGGCTGGCCGAGAAGTTCCGATGCGGCGTTTTCGATCATGCTTTCCTCCGGTTGGCCACGCAATTGCTCACGTAACCCGGCGTAGCTGCTGGCATCATCGTTGGCGCTGACCAGGTCGTGCAGGCGAATCAGCGCGGCGCGCTCGGGGGTGTCTGGCAGAAGATCGATCGGCAGCTGACTGGCCAGTTGAGGCTTGTGCAACACGATGCGCAGCAGGTTGCGGGTCAGCGACGGCGCGGTCCGCTTGGCCTTGGGCGGGGCGGACGGCGTGTAGGATTTGAGTTCGCACAGGCGCTCGACTTCGCCCTGGGCAAAGCCGCTGGCTTCGGCAAGTCGCTTGACTAACTGCAGGCGCAGCAACGGCGTTGGCAGCTTGAGTAGCAGCGGTTTGGCTTCGTAGATCAATTGCGCCTTGCCTTCCGAGCTGGTCAGGTCGCAGCGCTGGGCCAGTTCGCGCAGCAGGAAGTCGGAGAGCGGCATGGCCTGGATGACTTGCCGGTCGAATTGTTCCTTGCCGAATTCGCGGATGTAGCTGTCCGGGTCGTGTTCCTGCGGCAGGAAAATGAAGCCGAGGCGCTTGTTGTCGGCCAATGCTTCCAGTGAGTTTTCCAGGGCGCGCCACGCCGCCTTGCGCCCGGCGTTGTCGCCGTCGAAACAGAAAACAATGCGGTCGACCTGGCGCAGCAGCTTGGTGACGTGGGTGGCCGTCGTTGCCGTGCCGAGCGTCGCGACGGCATTGCCGACGCCGTTCTGGGCCAGGGCGATGACGTCCATGTAGCCTTCGGTGACGATGGCCGTGTCGGTTTCGCGCAGGGTTTGACGGGCTTGCGGCAGACCGAACAGTTCGCGGCCCTTTTCGAAGAGCGGTGTTTCCGGCGAATTGAGGTATTTCGGTTCGCCCTGGTCGATGATACGGCCGCCGAAGGCGATGATCTCGCCCTTGGGATTGATGATTGGAATCATCAGGCGGTCGCGGAAACGGTCGTAGCGGCGGCCGGACTCGTTTTCGATGACCAGTCCGGCGACCTTCAGTTCGTCGGCGTTGTAGTCGGGGAAGACTGCCTGCAGATTCTGCCAGCCATCCGGCGCGTAGCCCATGCCGAAGCGGGCGGCGATTTCTCCGGTCAAGCCGCGTTTCTTGCAATATTCGATGGCTTTGGGCGACTGCTTGAGCTGGTCTTTGTAGTACTGCGCGGCGCGCGCCATGATCTCGATCAGCGTCCGCGTCTGGCCGGGCTTTTCGTCCTTGAAGCTGCGCCCTTCGCTTTCCGGCACCTGCATGCCGGCGCGAGTGGCGAGGTCCTTGACGGCATCGACGAAGCCGAGTCCTTGGTATTCCATGACGAAGCTGATCGCCGTGCCGTGGGCGCCGCAGCCGAAGCAATGGTAGAACTGCTTGGTTGGGCTGACCGTAAAGGACGGCGATTTTTCATTGTGGAAAGGGCAGCAGGCGGCGTAGTTGGCGCCGGCTTTCTTGAGCGGCACGTAGCCATCCACCAGGTCGACGATGTCGACCCGGGCCAGCAGATCCTGGATAAAAGAATCCGGAATCACGACGTGCCTCGCTGCTTAACCGGCTAGCGCCGCTTTGACCAGTTTCGAAACCTCGGCCATGTCGGCCTTGCCGGCCAGTTGCGGCTTGAGCACTGCCATCAGCTTGCCCATGTCGGCCGGGCCTTTGGCGCCAGTGGCAGCAACAGCGGCGGCGACCGCCGCGGCAGTTTCTTCGGTGCTCATTTTTTCCGGCAGGTAGACGGCGAGGACGGCGATTTCAAATTTTTCGGCGTCGGCCAGTTCCTGGCGACCGGCAGCTTCGTACTGGGTGACGCTGTCCTTGCGCTGCTTGGTCAGCTTTTCGATGATGGCGACGACGGCGGTATCATCAAGTTCGACGCGCTCGTCGACTTCCTTTTGCTTGAGGGCGGCGAGCAGCAGACGGATCGCGCTCAGCTTGGCCGTTTCCTTGGCCTTCATTGCCGACTTCATGTCTTCGGTGATGCGTGCTTTCAAACTCATTTTCGGCTTTCTTAAAGCAAAGAGCCGCCAGCTGTTGGGCGGGCGGCTCTTTTGTGCTGCGAAATTTTTCTGATTAGAAAAGTTTCGGCGGCAGGGTCAGGCTACGGAGGCGCTTGTGCTGGCGTTTGACAGCAGCGGCAGCCTTACGCTTGCGCTCGGCGGTGGGCTTTTCGTAAAACTCACGGGCGCGCAGCTCGGTCAGCAGACCCGTTTTTTCGACGGTGCGCTTGAAGCGGCGGATAGCAACTTCGAACGGCTCATTTTCCTTGACACGAACGTTTGGCATATAAATCACCCCCTTCCGTTAGGCGCCTGCCAGGTCAAGTGAAAGGCAGTGCGCGCAAAATTTGTTCCGCAGACTTTGCGGGTAGCCGAGCAGTATATGCGAAAAAACCATGTTGTTCCAAGTGTTAAAATCCGCGCCATGCTAGTTCTTGGTATTGAATCTTCCTGCGACGAAACCGGTATTGCGCTCTACGACAGCGAAGCCGGCCTCTTGTCGCACGCCCTCCATTCGCAGGTGGCGATGCACGCCGAGTACGGCGGTGTCGTCCCCGAACTGGCCTCACGCGACCACATCCGGCGTGTCGTGCCGCTTTTGCGCGAGACGCTGGCGCAGGGCAAGCGTTCGCTCGACGAGGTCGATGCCGTGGCCTACACGCGCGGTCCGGGGCTGGCCGGGGCGCTGCTCGTTGGCTGCGCCTTCGCCGAAGCGTTGGCGCTGGCCATCGACAAGCCGACCATCCCGGTGCATCACCTCGAAGGGCATTTGTTGTCGCCGCTGCTGTCGGCTACGCCGCCGACCTTTCCGTTTGTCGCCTTGCTGGTCTCTGGCGGTCACACGCAATTGATGCGGGTGACCGGCGTCGGCGAGTACGAACTGCTCGGCGAGACGCTGGATGATGCGGCGGGCGAGGCTTTCGACAAGAGCGCCAAGCTGCTCGGCCTACCCTATCCGGGCGGTGCCTTGCTGTCGAAGCTGGCTGAGTCGGGCACGCCGGGGGTTTATGAATTGCCGCGGCCGATGCTGCATTCGGGTGATCTGAGTTTCAGTTTTTCCGGGCTCAAGACGGCGGTGTTGACGCTGGTCCGCGAGCACGCCGACGACATGAGCGATACGTTCAAGGCCGATGCGGCGCGGGCTTTTCAGGAGGCCATCGTCGAGGTGCTGGTCAAGAAATCGCTCAAGGCGATGAAACAGACTGGCCTCAAGCAACTGGTGGTGGCCGGCGGTGTCGGTGCCAACAAGCAGTTGCGGGCGACGCTGGACGACGAGGCACGGCGCAAGCGCTTCAGCGTTTATTACCCGGAACTGGAGTTCTGCACCGATAACGGCGCAATGATCGCGCTGGCCGGTTGCCTGCGCCTGCAGGCCGGAACGCCGGCCAAGGCGGCGGGCAGTTTTGCCATTCAGCCGCGCTGGCCGTTGAGCGATTTGATCGGTTAATTCCGGGCGTGGGCGACGTTGAAGCTGTCGACGCCGTCGAGTCCGATCAGCTTGACGGGCATTTCGGCGAGTGGTTTGCCGATGCCCTGGCCGAGGGCTACCGCGACAAAACGCCATTCCTGGGCGCGGCCATGGTAGCCAACGGAAAACGAGCCACCGGCCACTTCGTAGCCCATATCGAGCAGGGCTTTCCGGATGTGGACTTCCTGTGGCATGAATTCAGGCAAGAAACGCAGGCTGACCGAGATGGCGTGGCGCGATGGTAGCCAGGCTTCGAGCTTGGAAACATAGAGCATGCAAGCGGCCGAGAGCAGCGTGAGCAGGATGGCGGCGCCGTAGAAACCGATACCGACCAGGATGCCGATGACCGATGCCGACCAGATCGAGGCGGCGGTGGTCAGGCCGCTGATGTTGAGGCCTTCCTTCATGATGACGCCGGCGCCGAGGAAGCCGACCCCGGTGACGATACCCTGGATGACCCGCGTCGGATCCGGCATGGGAACGGCGGCGCCACCGGCCTGGAGCAGCGCGGCGCCGCCGTACCAGGAACCGGGGTAACCGGCAATGACCGTGCAGGCGCAGGATGCGACGCAGACCAGGCCGTAGGTGCGCATGCCGGCGGCACGGCCGTGGTAGGAGCGTTCGTAGCCAAGGATGAAACCGAGCAGCAGGGCGCCGACCAGGTTCATGAAGACGATGATGTTGGTGGCAATTTCGTTGGCCGACCAGTAACTGGACAGCGCTTCAACTGAAAGGGCGTGCATGCTTGGCGTCCGCTGGGCGATGGCGCTCAGTGTTCTCCAATTCGCCCCCTGCCGCAAGGTTTGGCGTTAATCGTCAGGCAGCGATTTCAAAATTGGCCAAAATTTCCGGTCGACCGTGGCGATGCTCTTTTTCTTCTTCTTTTTCAGCTTCGGGCAGTCTTTGCACGGCGGATGGTGCTTGCAGCATTTCTTGCTCATGGTGGCCTCCGTTCAGTTCCGACGGGCCACACAGTAGGTGGCGCCGGCCTTGAGGGGCCACGTGTCAGCACCGACCGTCGCCACATTTCGCCGTGTACGACGCGGGCTTTTACCGCGAACGGATGATTTGCGAATCGAGCACGGCATCGGCCGGCAAGGTGCGTTCAAGCACCTCGTCGAATCCTTCGGCGAGCGCCTTGATCCTGAATTCATCGAAGGTGCCTGAACGCATGGCTTGGTCTCAGAGGGCGGCCAAGGCGGCGGCGTAGTCGGGTTCGTTCTTGATTTCGCCGACCAGTTCGCTGTGGATGACCTTGTCGTTTTCGTCGAGGACGACGACGGCGCGGGCAGTCAGCCCGGCCAGCGGACCGCTCGTGATGGCGACGCCGTAGGCTTCGATGAACTCGCGGCCGCGCAGGGTGGACAGGGTGACGACGTTATCGAGACCTTCTGCACCACAAAAGCGGGCCTGGGCGAAGGGCAGGTCGGCCGAGATGCAGAGGACGACGGCGTTCGGCAATCCGCTCGCCTTGGCGTTGAACTGGCGGACGGATGTGGCGCAGGTCGGCGTGTCGATGCTCGGAAAAATGTTGAGGATCTTGCGTTTGCCGGCGAAGCTGGTGAGGGAGACGTCGGAGAGATCCTTGGCGACCAGCGAGAAGGCGGGGGCCGTGTCGCCCTTTTGCGGGAATTTGCCGGCGATGGTGATGGCGTTGCCGCCGAGGGTTACGGTTTGGTTCATGCGGTTTCCTTGGTGTTGAGATCGGAGGCACCGTTTGACGGGGGCGCTCCGTTTTGGTTCATTGCTCAGAAGTTGTCGGGCAGGGTCGCCAGGATGTCGACGCAGGGTTGCCATGCCAGCAGCTCGTCGAACCAGCGATCAATGAAATTCGAAATCATGGTGGCCTCCTGAAGTGGTTCGGGTCGTGATGACCTGATTGGCCCAGTGTAGGCAGCGCGGATTTATTGCTCCAATCGAATGATCGAATGCGATGGATTGGAATTGGCTATCGCGCCGACGAAAAAAACGCCGGCGAACCGGCGTTGTTGTGGCGAGGCCTTGGCCTCAAGCCTTTTTCTTGCTGCCGATCTTCGATTCCTGGCCGGCCATCAGGCGCTGGATGTTTTGCCAATGCTTGCCGATCAAAGCCATGCCGAGGATGCCGACGACGACCGTCTGGCCATTGCCGCCGTGCATCAGCACGGAAATGACCGGGGCCATGGCGGCGGCGACGACCGCGGCCAGCGATGAATAGCGGAAGGCATAGGCCATGAACAGCCAGGTGCCGGCGACGGCCAGGCCGAGCAGCGGATCGAGGGCGATGAGCACACCGGCGGCGGTGGCGACGCCCTTGCCGCCCTTGAATTTGAGGAAAATCGGGTAGAGATGGCCGAGGAAGACGGCGAGCGCGACGAGGCCGATGACGGTGCTCGAAAAGCCCATCTGCTGCGCAATGAAGACGGCGGCCCAGCCCTTGAGCGCATCACCGAGCAGGGTGAATAGCGCGGCTTTCTTGTTGCCGCTGCGCAGCACGTTGGTGGCGCCGGGATTGCCCGAACCGTAGGTGCGCGGGTCGGCCAGGCCGAAGACCTTCGAGGAAATCATGGCGAAGGGAACGGAGCCGAGCAGGTAGGCGGCAATCAGGGCGAGGGCAATTTGCATGGGGCGCTTAGGTGGCTTTGGTCGCTGGGGTACAATCGCGCCAAATTTTACACCGCTGCTGCGGTCGACCGCCCTATGGACATCATTTTCCTCGAAGAACTGCGTGCTGAAACCTGGATAGGCATTTATCCGCGCGAAAAGGCCATGCCGCAGACGGTCGAAATCTCTTTGCAAATTGGCGTGTCGACGGCCTCAGCCGGGGCCAGCGACGACATCCGCGACACGGTTGATTACGCCGTGGTGGTTGAGCGCCTGCGGGCCGACTTGGCCGCCGTACACTTCAATCTGATCGAGGCACTGGCCGAGCATGTGGCGAGCTACGTGCTGGAAACTTTCGCCGTGCACTGGGTCCGCGTGTCGGTCGCCAAGCTCGGCATGATGCCGGGCGTCAAGCGCGTCGGCGTGATTATCGAACGCTCGCTCTGAGCGTTTACCCCCATCGGGCCATTTCAATTTTGGCCAAAATTTCCGGTTGACCGTGGGAATGCTCTGGCCCGGCTAAAACGCCGCCGCCAGCACCGTCATCACGGCAAAACCCCCTGCCAAACCGGCAGTCCCGGCACCGACTCGCCCCGGCTGGTGCGAGGCGGGAATCATCTCGTGGCTGACCACCCAGAGCATCGCTCCGGCTGCGGCGGCCAGCGCCATCGGCAAGGCGGCGCCGGCGACGGTGCTGGCGATGACCCCGAACAAGCCGCCGACCGGTTCGACGAGGCCGGTGCCAAGTGCAATGAGGGCCGCCCGCAAGGGCGCCGCCCCGAGCGCCACCATGGCGCTGGCGACGATCCAGCCTTCCGGGATGTTCTGCAAGGCGATGCCGAGGCTCATGCCGTGGTCGGCCCCGGCTGCTGCGGCGACGCCCACGGCCAGACCTTCCGGCACGTTGTGGATGGCGATGGCGGCGACGACGAGAGCGACGTTGGGCTGCATGCCGCTGCTTTCGACTTCCTCGACGTGCTCGTGCGGCAAGCGGCGGTCGAGCATCTGCATGGCCGCGACGCCAGCCAGCAAGGCGCCAGCCGTGGCGATGCCGAGCGACCACACGGCAGCGCTGGCCATCACCGTCTGCACGGCCGGGACGAGGAGCGAGAACAGACTGGCGGCGAGCATCATGCCGCCGGCCAAACCGAGCATCGGGGCCATCAGTCGTTCCGACGGACGGCGGAGCATGAGCACGGGAATGGCGCCGAGCCCGGTCGCTGCACCAGCGAGCAGGCTGGCTTCAAGACCCTTGGCGGCCATCGGGTGGGCAGCCAGCCAGTGGACGGCCTGTTCGATGCCGAAGGCGATGGCAACAACGGCCATCGCCATGCCTATCCACAGATGGCGACGGGCAGTCGGTCGGGCGTAGTGCTGGATAACGAGTTGGGTCATGGTGGCGCTCCTTTGTCTTGAGTGCCACTTTACGAACTGCCGGTCTATAGCGCCAATCGATTGCTTAAATGCCCTCGATTGTCATTGGCAATCAGCCCTTGAGCGCCGCCTCGACCACTTTCGGCTGCAGCGTGCGCAGGATGTCGTGCGGATGGACGCCGACGAGAAAGCCGCGTTTTCCGCCGTTGATGTAGATCAGCGGCAGATCGAGGATGGTTTTTTGGATATGCACCGGCATCGCTTTCTTGGTGCCGAACGGGCTGGTGCCGCCAACTAGGAAGCCGGTGTGGCGGTTGGCGACTTCCGGCTTGCACGGTTCGACCTTCTTGCAGCCGATCTGCCGCGCCAGCTCCTTGGTCGAAACCTTGCAGTCGCCGTGCATGAGGACGATCAGCGGCTTGGCGTTCTCGTCCTCGAAGATCAAGGTTTTGACGACCGCGTGTTCGTCGACATTGAGTTCGCGCGCCGACACCTTGGTGCCGCCGTGTTCCTCGTAGGCGTAGAGATGGGTTGAAAAAGCCACCTTGTTCGCCTTGAGGAACTTGGTGGCCTGGGTTTCGGGGGCGTGTTCGGCTTTGCTCATGGCCGGGATTTTACCCGCGCGGATGGTGCTCCGCGTGCAGCGTCTTGAGTCGTTCGCGGGCGACGTGGGTGTAAATCTGGGTTGTCGAAATGTCGGCGTGGCCGAGCAGCAGTTGCACGACGCGGAGATCGGCGCCGTGGTTGAGCAGGTGGGTCGCGAAGGCGTGGCGCAGGACGTGCGGCGACAGTTTTTCCGGGGCGATGCCGGCGATCAGCGCGTAGCGCTTGATCAGGTGCCAGAAGGCCTGGCGGGTCATGGCGCCGCCGCGCGCGGTGACGAACAGGTCGTCGCTCTGCTGGCCGTTGAGGATGTCCGGCCTGGCTTCATTGAGGTAACGCTTGATCCACTCGATGGCCAGCTGACCAAGTGGCACCAGGCGCTCCTTGCTGCCCTTGCCGAGCGCACGCAGGACGCCGTCGGCGAGGCTGACTTCGTGCAGGCGAAGGCCGACCAGTTCCGAGACGCGCAGGCCCGTGGCGTAGATGGTTTCGAGCATGGCGCGGTCGCGCAGGCCGAGCGGGGTGTCGAGATCGGGGGCGTCGAGCAGGGCTTCGACCTGTTTTTCTGACATGACCTTGGGCAGGCGCGACGGGCGGCTCGGGTTGGCCAGCTTGAGCGTCGGGTCGGCGACGATGCGGCCGCGGCCGAGCTGCCAGCGGTAGAAGCGGCGTAGCGTCGATAGGTAGCGGGCCTGCGAACTGGCCCGGGTTTGTTTCGCGAGGTGGGCGATGAAGCCGGTCAGCGTCGTCTCGCGCAGGTCGAGCAGCGGCTCGTTGGCGTTATTGGCCAGCCACAGGGAGAGCCGGCCGAGGTCGGAGCGATAGCTGTTCAGCGTCGCCTTGGCCAGGCCGTCTTCCAGCCACAGGGCGTCGCAGAAATTGTCGATCTCGGCGAGGTCAGCCGCGTTTGCTGGCAAGTTCGCTGGATTCATGCGTCAGTAGCCAGCGTTTGACGTCGAGCAGGAAACCGCCGCGTTCGCGGGCAAAGCCGCCGAGCCCGCCGCCCGTGGCGACGACGCGATGGCACGGCACGACAACCGGGTAGGGATTCGAGCCGCAGGCCTGGCCGACGGCACGCGGGGCATTCTTGATATTTTTCGCCACTTCGCCGTAGGTGTGGGTCCGGCCGCTCGGAATGGCCGAAATCTGCTCCCAGACACGGCGCTGGAAATGGGTGCCGGCCGGGCGCAGGGGCAGGCCAAAAACGAAGCTCGGGTCGGCGATGTAGGCCTTGAGCTGACGCACTGCTTCGGCCGCCAGTGGCGTTGCCGGCGCTTGCTCCGGGCGCGGTTCGAGGAATTCGATGCCGGTGATTTCGTCGTCGCTGCACTGGACGCCGAGCGAGAATCCAGGCGCGGCGACGATGGCTTGATAGGCGTTGGTTTTCATGGTGCCTCCGTGGTCATTGCTACGGTCGACCGGAAAAAATGGCCAAAATTCAAAAAGCCGACAAGCCGGTCTGTGCCCGGCCGAGGATCAGCGCGTGCACGTCGTGCGTGCCTTCGTAGGTCGTCACCGATTCCAGATTGACCATGTGGCGAATCACCCCGAACTCATCGGAAATGCCGTTGCCGCCCAGCATGTCGCGGGCGTTGCGGGCGATTTCGAGCGCCTTGCCGGTGCTGTTGCGCTTCATCAGCGAGACCAGTTCCGGCGTCGCGCTGCCGTCGTCCATCATGCGGCCGAGGCGTAGCGCACCCTGGATGCCCAGCGCAATCTCGCCCTGCATGTCGACGAGCTTTTTCTGGATCAGCTGCGTGGCGGCGAGCGGCCGGCCGAACTGCTGGCGGTCGAGCGTGTATTGCCGCGCCGTGTGCCAGCAGGCTTCCGCGGCGCCGAGGGCGCCCCAGGAAATGCCGAAACGGGCTGAGTTGAGGCAGGTGAATGGCCCCTTGAGGCCGCTGGCCTTGGGCAACTGGTTCTCGGTCGGTACGAAAACCTCGTCCATGACGATGTCGCCGGTGATCGAGGCGCGCAGGCTGACCTTGCCGTTGATGACCGGCGCCGACAGCCCGGCCATGCCTTTTTCGAGAATAAAGCCGCGCAAGGCGCCGGCGTCGTCCTTGGCCCAGACGATGAAAATGTCGGCAATCGGCGAATTGGTGATCCACGTCTTGCGGCCGGAAATCTTCCAGCCCCCTGGCACGCTGCGGGCGACGGTGCTGGCACTGGATGGATCGGAGCCCGAGTTCGGCTCGGTCAGCCCGAAGCAGCCGATCAGCTCGCCCTTGCCGAGCTTCTTGAGGTATTTCTCTTTCTGCTCGTCGGAGCCGAATTCGTAAATAGGCACCATGGTCAGCGAGGACTGCACGCTGAGCAGGGTCCGGTAGGCCGAGTCGACGTACTCGACCTCGCGGGCGATCAGCCCGTAGGAAACGTAATTGAGCCCGGCGCCGCCGAACTGCGGCGGCAGCGTTGCGCCGAGCAGGCCCATGTCACCCATTTCGCGGTAGATCGCCGGGTCAGTCGTCTCGTTGCGGAAGGCGTCGCGGATGCGCGGCTGCAGCGCCTTCTGGGCAAAATCGCGGGCGGCATTGCGGACTTGCCGCTCGTCGGCGGCAAGTTGGCTGTCAAGCAGGAAGGGGTCTTCCCAGTGAAATGTGTTTTTTGCCATGGGTTTATTTGAAGAAACGAGCGAACCAGCCTTTCGTTTCTTTTTTTGTCTCCTTTTCCTCGATGAGCGAAATCATATTCGTCTTCACCGCGCTTACATAGTCGGCATCGTCGTGTTTGATGTGGCTGACCAGCCAGCGGGCCAGCATGTCATGCAACTCTTTACCGATATCCTCGCCCAAATTGAGGCGTTCCTGGTACTCGCCGACCTTGCGGGTGAACAGCTCATGCACCCGCTTGTGTGCCTTGACGTATTGGTAGCCCGCATCTTCCTGCAGGCTCTCCTCGAAGGCGAAATGCGAGAGCGTGTAGTCGACGCAGGAATCGACGATTTCCTTGACCTTGCGCTTGTCGATAATGAGGTTGGCTGCTTCAAGGTTGTTGATGTAATCGACAATCTGCCGATGCTGTTGATCAATGACGTTGATGCCGGTGTTGAGATTGGGGGTCCAGGCGATAGCCATCAGCATTCCTTTATTGGGCAAAAAAACGGCGCCAATTTTATGACATATTGCTTAGCTGATGCGAATGTCGTGGAGGTGACTTCAGGGCGGCGACAAAAAAGCCCCGGGGGTGCCGGGGCTTTCTGTCGCGATAATGGGCCTCAAGCGCGTACGTGTCCGTCACCCAGAACGATCCATTTCTGGCTGGTCAGTCCTTCCAGGCCGACCGGGCCGCGGGCGTGGATCTTGTCGGTCGAGATGCCGATTTCGGCGCCCAGGCCATATTCGAAACCATCGGCGAAGCGCGTCGAGGCATTGATCATGACCGAGGCCGAGTCGACCTCGCGCAGGAAGCGCATGGCCTTCGGATGGTTGTCGGTGACGATCGCTTCGCTGTGGTGCGACGAGTATTTGTTGATGTGGTCGATCGCTTCATCGATGCCGGCCACCACCTTGACCGAGATTATCGGCGCCAGGAACTCGGTGTAGTAATCCTCCTCCGTCGCCGCGACGGCGTTCGGCAGGATGGCGCAGGTTTCGGCGCAACCGCGGACCTCGACCCCCTTGCTGGTCAGCATGTGGGCAATCGGCGGCAACAGCATGGCCGCCACGGAACGGTCGACGAGCAGCGACTCGGCGGTGTTGCAGGTGCCGTAGCGCTGGGTCTTGGCGTTCTCGACGATCTTGAGCGCCTTGTTCGGATCGGCTTCCTCTTCGAGGTAGACGTGGCAGTTGCCGTCGAGGTGCTGGATCATCGGTACGCGCGATTCGGCCAGCAGGCGGGCGATCAGGCCCTTGCCGCCGCGCGGCACGATGACATCGACGAATTCGCGCATGGTGATCAGTTCGCCGACGGCAGCGCGGTCGGTGGTGTCGATGACCTGCACGGCATCGGCCGGCAAGCCGGCGGCTTGCAGACCCTCATGGACCAGCGCAGCGATGGCGCGGTTGGAGCGGATGGCTTCCGAGCCGCCACGCAGGATGGCGGCGTTGCCGGATTTGAGGCACAGCGCGGCAGCGTCGGCCGTGACGTTCGGGCGGGCTTCGTAAATGATGCCGATGACGCCGAGCGGCACGCGCATCTTGCCGACCTGGATGCCGGACGGCTGGTATTTGAACTCGCCCATTTCACCAATCGGGTCAGGCAGTTTGGCGACCTGTTCGACGCCTTCGGCCATGCTGTCCACGCCCTTTTCGGTCAGCGTCAGGCGGTCGAGCATGGCGGTTTCCAGCCCGGTGGCGCGGGCGGCAGCAAGGTCTTGCTGGTTGGCGGCGACCAGAGCAGCTTTTTCGCGCCGGATGGCGGCGGCGATGGCGAGCAGGGCGGCGTTCTTTTCGGCCGTCGAGGCCGCGGCGATACGGCGCGAGGCAGCGCGGGCCTGACGGCCGACGGTCTGCATGTAATGCTTGATGTCCATGATGTTCTTCGTGCGGGGCAAAGGAACATTATAGCCAGACAAATAAGTGGGAACTTCTAGAACCGGGTAAACTCTTATCCGCAACGACAACAGGGCTTTCCGTCGAGGACAAGATGGCTGAAAAATTGATTTTGCCGACCGAGGTTAAGGTCTGCGCTACGTGTAGCTTCTGGGATGGCGAACGGCAGGTGGACGCCGAGATGAAGCTGGTGGTGGTTTCTGATGAATGTTCAGGGGAGTGCCTGGTGCAGGAGAAGAACAAGCCCGGCTTGCACGACGTGCGTCAGGAGCATACCTGTATCTGGGAAGATCTGGAGCCGGATGCGCCACCAGAGGACAAGGCCGCCGACCCTAAGGCGGCTTGATTATTTAACGGCGGTGAGGCGCAGGCCGAGCCGCAGGAATTCTTCCCAGATATTGCCGTGACCGATGCCTTTGGCCAGTCGGTCGATCTTGCCGGCATGTTGCAGTGCCGCTTCGAGCCCTGCGGTCGATAGCCGTTGTAGCGCCTTCTTCACCGAATTGGCGCGCGGCCCCCAGACCTTGGCATCCTTGAGCAGCATGTCCACCGGCTTGCCGGCATCCATGCCGGCGCGAATGATGGTCAACGCCCGGATTTCCTCGCTCATCGCCCACAACACCAGCGGCGGCGCTTCGCCTTCCTGCATCAGGCCATCCAGCGTCCGCGTCAGGCGGGCGAGATCGCCCGAGAGCAGCGCTTCGCGCAGGCCGTCGATGTCGTAACGGGCGACGTTGAGAACGGCATCGCGAATCTGCGCCATGCTGAGCTGGCCGGCCGGGTAGAGCAGGCCGAGTTTCTGGATTTCCTGGTGGGCGGCGAGCAGGTTGCCTTCGACGCGCTCGGCGATGAACTTGAGGCTTTCGAGGTCGGCGCTCTGTTGCTGGCGACGCAGGCGGCCGACGATCCAGCCCGGCAACTCGGCCAGTGGCGGGGCCATGAGTTTGATCGCGACGCCGGCATTGACCAGGGCGGTGAACCAGACAGCCTTTTCCTCGCGCCAGTCGAGTTCGGGCAGGGTGATCAGCAGCAGGTTGTCCATCGACAGGTTCTGGCACCACTGCTGGAGCGCAGCGCTGCCTTCCTTGCCGACCTTGCCGGTCGGAACGCGCAGGTCGATCAATTTTTTATCGCCGAACAGCGACATGTTGCCGCCGGCGGCCAGCAATGTTCCCCAGTCGAATTGCGGCAGCACAGTGAGCACTTCGCGTTCGCTGTAGCCCTGCTGACGCGACTTGGCGCGGATGGCGTCTGCGGCTTCGATGACCAGCAGTGGGTCGTCGCCGTACAGAACGTAAAGCGGCCGCAGTTCGCGTTCGAGGTGGCTCGCCAGCTGATCGCCCTTGAGTAGCATTACTCGTCGTCTTCTGCTGTGTCGGGGTTTTTCGGTTTGATGATGCTCAGCCGGCGCATGATCTGGTTGACCAGATCATTGGTCATGTCACGCCAGAGCAGGTTTTCTTCGAGATCCTTGGCGAGAATGTTCGAGTCGTCGAAGGAAATATCGCGGGTCAGGGCCACCTCGTTGGGCGGGACGAGCACTTGCCCCTTCTGATTGACGATGCGGAAGGTGTAGGTCATTTGCAGCCGGTATTCGCGCACGCGACCCTGAGCATTGACGCTGAGGATCGTCTTCAGGCGGCTGTCGCCCAGTTGCTGGAAGATGGCATCGGCCGTCTTGGCGTCCTCGACAATCTCGGTGCTGCCGCTGGCCTTGATGTAGCGCTGCAGCCAGATATTGACGTCAGCTGTGTCCGGCAAGGCGATGTACATCGCCTTGTAGGGCAGGTTGCCGCTGCCGACGCCGCGCAGATGGAAGCCGCAGCCAGCGAGGGCGACGGCGATAATCAGGGCGAGCAATAGACGGAGCGGAGAACGCATGGCGGCTTTCCTCAGACGACGATATTGACCAGACGGCCCGGCACGACGACAACCTTCTTCGCCGGCTTGCCTTCCATGAACTTGACGGCGCCTTCGGAGGCCAGCGCAGCGGCTTCGATGCTCGCCTTGTCGGCTTCGGCAGAAACGCGGATCGAACCGCGCAGCTTGCCATTGACCTGCACCATGAGCTCGATTTCGTCCTGCTTGAGGGCGGCCGGATCAGCCTTCGGGAAAGCAGCCGAGCCGGCATCCTGGCCCGGCCTCAGTTCGGCGTAGAGCGCCTGGCCAATGTGCGGGACGATGGGGAAGAGCAGCAGGGCGATGCTTTCCAGCGTTTCCTGGGCAAGTTTGCGGCCGGTGGCGTCGGCGAGATCGGTCTTGTCGTAGGCGTTGAGCAGTTCCATGACGGCGGCGATGGCCGTGTTGAACTGCTTGCGGCGGCCGTAGTCGTCGGCGACCTTGCCCATGGTCTGGTGCAATTTGCGACGCAGATCGGCTTGCACGGTCGACAGGGAATTTTGCTCAAAATTGGCATCGACGAGGCCGGCCTGAACGTGGTCGTAAGTCGTCTTCCACAGGCGGCGCAGGAAGCGGTATGCCCCCTCGACGCCGGCGTCGGACCATTCCAGCGACTGGTCGGGCGGCGAGGCGAACATGATAAACAGGCGGGCCGTGTCGGCGCCATACTGGTCGATCAGGGCCTGCGGATCGACGCCGTTGTTCTTCGACTTCGACATTTTCTCGGTGCCGCCGATGACCACCGGCAGACCGTCTGCCTTCAGCGTGGCGCCGGTCGGGCGGCCGCGCTCGTCGGTGACGACATCGACATCGGCCGGGTTGATCCACAGCTTCTTGCCGCCATCCAGCTCACGGAAGAAGGTTGGGGCGACGACCATGCCCTGCGTCAGCAGATTGGCGAACGGTTCGCCGAGATCGCCGATCAGGCCGACATCGCGCATCAGCTTGGTGAAGAAGCGCGAATACAGCAAATGCAGGATGGCGTGCTCGATGCCGCCGATGTACTGGTCGATGCCGCCCTTGCACCAGTACTGGACGCGCTCGTCGACCATGGCCGCGGTGTTGTCCGGGCAGGCATAGCGCAGGAAGTACCAGGACGACTCGAAGAAAGTGTCCATGGTGTCGGTTTCACGCCGGGCGTCACCGCCGCACTTCGGGCACTTGCATTCGTAGAACTCGGGCATCTTGGCCAGCGGCGAACCGGCGCCGGTGATCTCGACGTTTTCGGGCAGGACGACGGGCAGTTGCTCGTCGGGCACCGGCACGTCGCCGCAGGTTTTGCAGTGGATGATCGGAATCGGGCAGCCCCAGTAACGCTGGCGGGAAATGCCCCAGTCGCGCAGGCGAAACTGGACTTTCTTGTCGCCGAGGTTCTGGGCGGCGAGGTCGGCGGCGATGGCGTCGACAGCGGCTTCGTAGCCGAGGCCGTCGTACTTGCCGGAATTGACCAGCTTGCCTTTGATCTTGTCGGCGTACCACTCGGCCCAGGCTTCGTGGCTGAACGAGGTTTCACCTTCAACAGCGACGACTTGCTTGATCGGCAGGTTGTACTTGAGGGCAAAAGCAAAATCGCGTTCATCGTGCGCCGGCACGGCCATCACGGCACCGTCGCCGTAGCTCATGAGCACGTAGTTGCCGACCCAGACTTCGACTTGCTGGCCGGTCAGCGGGTGGGTGACGTAGATGCCGGTCGGCATGCCCTTCTTTTCCATCGTCGCGATGTCGGCCTCGGCGACGCCGCCCTTCTTGCATTCTTCGATGAAGGCGGCGAGTTCCGGGTTGTTGGCGGCTGCGCGGGTGGCCAGCGGGTGTTCAGCGGCGACGGCGACGAAGGTGACGCCCATGATGGTGTCGGCGCGGGTGGTGAATACCCACAGCTTTTCGTCCGGGTTGGCTGCCAGCGGGAAGGCGAAGCGGACGCCGGTGCTCTTGCCGATCCAGTTCTTCTGCATCAGGCGCACCTGCTCCGGCCAGCCCGGCAGGTTGTCCAGTTCGGTGAGCAGTTCTTCGGCGTAAGCGGTGATCTTCATGTAGTACATGGGGATCTCGCGCTTTTCGATGAGCGCGCCGGAACGCCAGCCGCGGCCGTCGATGACCTGTTCGTTGGCGAGCACGGTGTGATCGACCGGGTCCCAGTTGACGGTGCCGAGCTTCTTGTACACCAGGCCTTTTTCATAAAGGCGGGTGAATAGCCACTGTTCCCAGCGGTAGTACTCGGGCGTGCAGGTGGCGAATTCGCGTTCCCAGTCGATGGCGAAGCCGAGCGACTTGAGTTGCTGGCGCATGTAATCGATGTTGGAGTAGGTCCAGCCGGCCGGTGGCACGTTATTTTGCAGCGCAGCATTTTCAGCCGGCATGCCGAAGGCGTCCCAGCCCATCGGCTGCAGGACGTTGAAGCCCTGCATCTTGTGGAAGCGGCTCAGCACGTCGCCAATCGTGTAGTTGCGGACGTGGCCCATGTGCAGTTTCCCGGACGGATACGGGAACATTGACAGGCAGTAGTACTTGGGTTTCGTGGCGTCTTCGACGGCGCGGGCGGCGCCGGTCTTGTTCCAGTGGTCCTGGGCGGCGCGCTCGATGTCGGCCGGGGTGTATTTGTCCTGCATGGGCATGGCGGGGTTCATTCGCTGAAAATCGGAGAGTAACCGCGAATTATACCGGTTGATCCCGACTCGTCGGCGAAGAGGACAAAGGCGGGGCAAGACAACAGCGCCCGGCGCTGCCTTCGGGCGTGTTTGGCGTCGAGCATAACGGCCAGGCGCTTGCCGCAGACTGAATCAGTGACCGGGCGGGGCCGATGTGGAGCCTGCACGCTCCGCATCGGCGGGATTCAACTTAACGTTGCCCGGTCACGCCGCTTTTTTTTGCGGATACATGCCTTCCCAGGTGTTCTGCCAGTAACGGTAGGCATTCTGGGAGGCGGCCAGCGAGAGCAGGGACATCCGGGACTGGTGACGCCACATCCAGGAAAGCTGGGGAGCGGGAGCCAGACTGCAGGATTGAACGTTGCCTACTTCGTCCTCGACGATGGTCAGGAAGCGATCGACGGCCAGGCCGTAGTAGGCGGAGCCTTCGGTTGTGCCGGTGAGATACTCGGCTTCGCTGACGGCGCGGCGCCACAGTTTGAGCGCGAGCTCGTCGCTGATGCCGGCCTTGCGGGCGATCCAGGGCAGGATCTTCGGTGCATTCATGCTGTTCATGCTGATTCTCCTTTACTACGTTGTAGCGGTAGCTACTTGCTGTATGACTGCCTTGTGGGCAAATTGTTTTGTGCACTGCAATATATTTTTTGCCAAGTATACTTGGCTAGTTTTTGCGGTGTGTAAAAAACCGTGCGCTTTCGTTTGCTGCGTTGCACAATCGCAACAAATTGGTCTGACCAGTTTTCCATTCCCGCTTTTTATGGCGGACATTCTACGCCTTTGGTAATAATTTTTCTGTGAAATAATTCATGTCCGATCTGCTTGCCAACTTAAATTCGCCGCAACTTCAGGCTGTTACCTTGCCGCCGGTGCACGCCCTGATTCTTGCCGGCGCCGGCAGCGGTAAGACCCGGGTGCTGACCACGCGCATCGCCTGGCTCATGTCCACCGGTCAGGTCGGGCCGCACGGCGTACTGGCCGTGACCTTCACCAACAAGGCGGCGAAGGAAATGACGGCGCGGCTGTCGTCACTCGTGCCGATCAACACGCGCGGCATGTGGATCGGCACTTTCCACGGCCTGTGCAACCGCCTGCTGCGGGCGCATTACCGCGAGGCCGGGCTGCCGCAGACCTTCCAGATCCTCGATTCGGCCGACCAACTGGCGATGGTCAAGCGTCTGCTCAAGAACCTGAATGTTGATGACGAGAAATACCCGCCGCGCGAGCTGTGTCATTTCATCAACGCCCATAAAGAGCAGGGCGTGCGGGCGGCGCAGGCCGAGGTTTACGACAACTACACGCAAAAACGCGTCGAGCTGTACGCCGAATATGAAACCCAGTGCAACCGCGAGGGCGTCGTCGACTTCGCCGAACTGTTGTTGCGCTGCTACGAATTGCTGCAGCGCAACGAACCTTTGCGCAAGCACTATCAGGATCGCTTCCGTTACATCCTGGTCGATGAGGTGCAGGACACCAACAAGCTGCAATACGCCTGGCTCAAACTGCTGGCGGGCGGCGGCGCCGTGGTCTTTGCCGTCGGTGACGACGACCAGAGCATCTACGCCTTCCGCGGCGCCGAAGTCGGCAACATGCGCGATTTCGAGCGCGATTACGCTGGCGACAATGTGATCCGCCTTGAGCAGAACTACCGTTCGCACGGCAATATCCTGACGGCGGCCAACGCCATCATCAAGAATAACCGCGAGCGCCTCGGCAAGAATTTGTGGACCGATGCCGGCGAGGGCGAGCTGATCCGTGCTTTCGAGGCTTATTCCGATCTCGACGAGGCGCGTTTTGTCGTCGAGGAAATCCGCGAACTGGTCCGCGACGGCATTTCGCCGACGCAGATTGCCCTGCTTTACCGCTCAAACGCCCAGTCGCGCGTGCTCGAAAACGAGCTGTTTACCAAGAACGTGCCGTACAAGGTCTATGGCGGCCTGCGCTTCTTCGAGCGCCAGGAGATCAAGCACGCGCTGGCCTATCTGCGCCTGCTCGGTAATCCGGACGACGACACGGCTTTCCTGCGCGTCGTCAATTTCCCGACCCGCGGCATCGGTGCCCGTTCCCTCGAAAACCTGCAGGCGACGGCGCATCAGACCAATTCGAGCCTGTATAACGCAGCCGCTTCGCTGACCGGCAAGTCCGGCCAGACGGTCGGCGCTTTCATCCGCTTGATCGAGCAACTGCGCGTCGAAACGGAAGGTCTGCCGCTGCCGGAAATGGTCGAGCACATCATCGAAAAATCCGGTCTGGCCCAGCATTACCGGACCGACAAGGAAGGCCAGGATCGGCTGGAGAATCTCGACGAACTGATCAACGCCGCCGCCACCTTCGTCGACGACGAAGGCGCCATCGGCGAAGGCGGCGCGCTAGTCTCTTTCCTGACCCTGGCCTCGCTGGAAGCCGGCGAGCATCAGGCTGGCGAGGGGCAGGAGGCGGTGCAGCTCATGTCGGTGCACGCCGCCAAGGGGCTGGAGTTCGACGTGGTTTTCATCACCGGGCTCGAGCAGGGCCTGTTTCCCCACGAAAACTCGATCAACGAGGGCAAGGATGGGCTCGAGGAGGAGCGCCGGCTCATGTATGTCGCAGTCACCCGGGCCCGCCAGCGCCTTTACGTTTCCTGCGCGCAAACCCGCATGCTGCATGGCCAGACACGGTATTGCGTGCCGTCGAGCTTCCTCGATGAAATCCCCGAGCAACTGCTGCTCAAGCTCAACAAGAAAGCCGCGCCGGCGGCGGCTTTTCCGGCATTCGGCTCGTTCGGTGGCGGCTATGCCGAGCCGGTGGCAGCCGGTGGCCTGCGCATCGGGCAGACGGTCGAGCACGCCAAGTTCGGCATCGGCGTCATCGTATCCACCGAAGGGCGCGGTGCTGATGCGCGCGTCCAGATCAATTTCGGCGGCAGCGGCATGAAGTGGCTGGCGCTGGAATACGCCAAGCTGACGCCGGTTTGAGCGCTTCCGGTCGACTTCCACGGTCAACCGGAAATTTTGACCAAAATTCAAATCGTCGGAAGCTAGATCGCCGGCCGGCACGGTGATAACCTCGTTATCTCGCAAAAATAAGCAGATAACGAGGAGATCACCATGCCCTACGCCATTCGTCTTCATCAAAACGGCGGCCCGGAAGTGCTGTCCTGGGAAACGGTCGAGGTGCCGGCGCCGGCCCCCGGCGAAGCGACGGTTCGTCACCATGCCGTCGGCCTCAATTTCATCGACGTCTATCACCGCACCGGCCTCTATCCAGTCACGCTGCCTTCCGGCATCGGCATGGAAGGCGCCGGTGTCGTCGAGGCGGTCGGCGAGGGTGTCAGCGAACTCAAGGTCGGCGATCGCGTCGCCTACGCCGGCGGGCCGCTCGGCGCCTACGCCGAAGTCCGCAACATCCCGGCGCACCGCCTGCTCAAACTGCCCGACGCCATCTCTTTCGAAACCGGCGCGGCGATGATGCTGCAAGGCCTGACGGCGGCCTACCTGCTGCGCAAAACCTACCGCGTGCAAGCCGGCGATGCCGTGCTGATCCAGGCTGCCGCCGGCGGCGTCGGGCTGATCGCCTGCCAGTGGGCGCGGGCGCTCGGCGCGACGGTCATCGGCACCGTCGGTTCGCCGGCCAAGGCCGAGCTGGCCAAGGCACACGGCTGCCACCATGTGATCAACTACAGCACCGAGAATTTCGCACAGCGCGTGCGCGAAATCACCAACGGCGAAGGCGTCGCCGTGGTCTATGACGGCGTCGGCAAGGACACCTTTGCCGGCTCGCTCGACAGCCTGCGCCCCATGGGCATGATGGTTTCGTTCGGCAATGCCTCCGGCCCGGTGCCGCCGCTCGACCTCATCGTGCTGTCGCAAAAGGGCTCGCTCTTCGTCACCCGGCCAACACTCATGAATTACACGGCGAAGCGCGAAGATCTCGTGGCGCTGGGCAGCGAGCTGTTCGATGTCGTCGTCTCCGGCCAGGTCAAGATCGAGGTCAATCAAACCTACGCCCTGAAGGACGCCGCCCAGGCGCATCGCGACCTTGAGGCGCGCCTGACCACGGGTTCCACCATCCTGCTGCCATGATGGCCAAGATCAAGGCAGGACTGCTTTCGCTGCGCGACCTGTTCGCCACCGCCTGGTGGATCGTCCTGCTCGCCGGCATCGGCTTCGCGGTCGCCTACCAGTTCGTTGAGCCGGCGCCGCCGACGAAAATCGCCATCAGCACGGGCAGCGAAAGTGGCGCCTATTACCAGTTTGCCAAGCGTTACGCGACCATCCTGGCCAAGAACGGCATCACGCTCGAGGTCCGAACCTCGGCCGGTTCGCTGGAAAATCTGGATCGTCTGAAAAACGATGAAGTGCAGATCGGCTTCGTCCAGGGCGGTGTCGTGCCGCCAAACCCCGATCCCGACGCCGTGGATGATTCCGGCCTGCTCTCGCTCGGCAGCCTTTTTTACGAGCCGGTCTGGGTCTTCTATCGCGGCGACAAGGTGCTGACCCGCCTGACCGAACTCAAGGGCAAGCGCATCGCCATCGGCCAGGAAGGCTCAGGGGTGCGCCAGTTGGCGCAGCAGTTGCTCGATGCCAACGAAATTCCCGCCGGCAAGCATCTGGTCCCGCTGGCTGGCCTGTCGGCGGCTGAAGAGCTGCAGCAGGGGCGGATCGACGCCGCTTTCATCATCGCCGCCGAAACGGCGCCGGTCGTCCAGGTGCTGATCCGCTCGCCTGGCGTCAAGCTCATGAGCTTCGCCCAGGATCGTGCCTATCAGCGTCGTTTTCCTTTCCTGACCAAGCTGACCTTTCCGCAGGGCGTCGCCGATCTGGTCCGCGATTTCCCGCCGGAAGACATCAAGGTGCTGGCCCCGACGGCCAACCTGATCGTCCGCGACGACCTCCATCCGGCCTTGCAGGCGCTGATCCTGCAGGCGGCCAGCGAGGTGCATGGCAAATCCGGCTTCTTCCAGGATGCTGGCGAATTCCCGTCCTACATGGACCAGATGCTGCCGCTGTCGCCCGAGGCGGCACGCCACTTCAAGTCCGGCCCCTCCTTCCTGCAGCGCTACCTGCCGTTCTGGCTGGCCGTGCTGGTCGACCGGCTGATCGTCATGCTGGTCCCGGTCTTCGTGCTGCTCATCCCGCTGCTCAAGGTGGCGCCGGCGATTTACAACTGGCGGGTGCGCTCCAAGGTGTTCCGCATCTACGGCGAACTGAAATTCCTCGAAGACGACCTCAAGCTGCATTTCGATGCGGCCAAACTGGCCGACTATCGCAGCCGGCTCGATGCCCTCGACGATGAGGCCAGCGCCCTGCACATCCCGCTCGGCTTCACCGATCTGGCCTATACCTTGCGCGAACACGTCAATCTGGTTCGCCATATTCTCGACAAGAAGGAATCTGCAGCATGAAAGCGTTTCTCGTCGCCAATCCCAAGGGCGGCTCGGGCAAAAGCACGCTGGCGACCAATCTGGCCGGCTATTTTGCCAACAAGGGTGAAGAGGTGATGCTCGGCGATATCGACCGTCAGCAATCATCGCGCGAATGGCTCGGCATGCGCCCCTTTGCCCTGCCCACCATTGATACCTGGGCGGTTGGCGAAGACAAGATCTCACGGCCGCCCAAAGGCACCACACACGTCGTCCTCGACACCCCGGCCGGCCTGCACGGCAAGCTGCTCGAACGCGTCCTCAAGCTGTCGACGCGGGTCATCGTGCCGGTCCAGCCATCGATGTTCGACATGCTGGCGACCCGCCATTTCCTGGCCGAACTGCTCTCCGAAAAGGCCGTGCGCAAAGGCAAGGCCGACGTCGCCGTGATCGGCATGCGGGTCGATGCGCGAACCCGTGCAGCCGGCGAACTCGAACGCTTCTTCGCCACCTTCGACCTGCCCGTGCTGGCCTACCTGCGCGACACCCAGACCTATGTCCAGGCCACGGCCGCCGGCATGACCATCTTCGACCTGCCGCCGTCGCGCGCCGAGCGCGATATCGAGCAATGGCAGGCGATCATCAAGTGGGTCGAGGCAGAGTAGCCGATTCCCACGGTCAACCGGAAAAAACGCCCAAAAACGAAATCAGGCCGACTCGGCCTTGCCGCCCAGCCACTGGTCCAGCTTGGCGTAGAGCAGTTCCGGCTTGACCGGCTTGGCGATGAAATCCGACATGCCCGCTGCCAGGCAGCGCGCTTTGTCTTCGGCAAAGGCATTGGCCGTCATCGCCAGGATCGGGGTCGTTGCATAGCCGGGCAGGCGGCGGATGGCGGCGGTCGCCAGCAGGCCATCCATGTTCGGCATCTGCATGTCCATGATGATCAGGTCGTAGCGTGTCTCGCCGGCGCGCTCGAGCGCGATGGCCCCGTCGTCGGCGACATCGATGACCAGGCCAGGCAGGCATTGCAGCAGTTCGAGCGCCACTTCCTGGTTGATCGGGTCATCTTCGGCCAGCAGCACGCGTTTGCCGCTGAAGTTGTCGAGCCCGGTGGCGCCCGCCTCGCCGGCTGGCGTGGCCGTCTCGGGCGCTGCCTTGTCGAAAGCGACGGTCAGAATGAAGGTGCTGCCCTCGCCCGGCGTGCTGTTGAGCTCCAGTCTGCCGTTCATGAGCCGGACCAGTCGCCGGACGATGGCCAGGCCGAGGCCCGTTCCGCCATGGCGCCGGGTGGTTGATCCATCGGCCTGTTCGAAAGGCGAGAAAATGCGCTCCTGCGCCTCGGGCGGGATGCCGATGCCGGTATCCTGAATGACCAGGCGAGCGGTCAGGGTGCGCGCCGTCTCGGCGGCCGTCGTGGCGCCGATTGAAACGCGGCCCCGGTCGGTGAATTTGACAGCGTTGTCGATCACGTTGAGCAAGATCTGCTGCAGGCGCAAGGGGTCACCGAGCAACTCCGTCCCGGCCAGCCGCGGGTCGATGTCGAGCTCCAACTGCAGGCCCTTGGCCGCCACTTTGTCGCTGACCAGGCTTTCAATGTTGGCGATGATGCTGCCCAGGCGCAATGGCGTTTGCTCCAGCGTCAGTCGTTCGGCATCGATTTTCGACAGGTCGAGAATATCGTTGAGCAGGCACAGCAGATGGCCGGCGGCCTTGTCGATCTTGCCCAGCTTGTCGCGTTGTTCCGGGTCGCTGCTGCGCCGGCTCAGGATGTGCGTCAGGCCGATGATCGCGTTCATCGGCGTGCGCAGTTCGTGGCTCATGTTGGCGAGGAAGGTGCTCTTGGCGCGATTGGCCGTTTCGGCAGCCTCCTTGGCCAGTTCGAGATCGGCCGTGCGCGAGGCGACAAGCTCCTCAAGGTGCGCTCTGTAACCCTGCAATTCAGCCTCGGCCTGCTTGCGCTTGGAGATGTCGATGATGATCCCGATCACCGCCGGCTGGCCTTCGTAATCCACGGCGGTACCGAAGACCTCGACGGCCACCGTGCCGCCATCCGTGCGCAGACCGGAAAAGCCGTAATGCAGCGCCTCGATTTCACCGCCTTCCCGGCGCCGGACATTGTCCATGACCCTCTGCCGGTCCTCCGGGGCAACCAGATCGATGACCGCGACGCGGTCGATGATTTCTTCCGGCGAGTCGTAGCCGAAAACCTTGGCAAACCACGGATTCACATAGCGAAAATACTGTCCCTGGATGATATAGACCCCGGCCAGCGACTGCTCGACCAGACCGCGGAACTTGCGTTCGGCCGAACGCAGCTCCTTTTCGATCTGGACGCGCGACGTGATGTCGTGGCCGACCATGACCAGCGCCTGGCGGCTGCCATCGGTGCCAAACAGGGGGACTTTGGCGACGTCGAAAACCTGCTCGCCGCCCTTGTCGTCGCGGAAAATCAGTTCGTCATGCAGGCGTTCGCCGTTGGCCCAGACCGCCTCGTCCGTAGCCTCGAGCAGGGCGAGCGGCGCCGTGTCGAATTTGCCCGAGGCCGCCAGCTCCTGGCTGGTCGAGCCGCGATAATCGGTGTTGCTCAGGCCCAGCATGCGCAGCAGGAGGGTGTTGGCTTCGGTCCACCGGCCCTCGCCGTCCTTCAGGCAGACAATGTCGGGAAGGGTGTCGATCAGCGTTCTCAGACGCTTCTCGTTCTTGCCCAAACGCTCGGCGTAGCCCGTGATATGCCGCCTGTAGCGCTCGTTGCGGCGCAACCAGAAAAAGGCCATGAGGCCGCTCAAGGTGCCGCCGATGGCGATGCTGAGCGGCAACGGCGTCCACGTGATGCGGTCGAATTCGGGGCGGCTGTGCAGTTGCGCAGCCCATTGGTGACCACCAAATTCAATCGCCAGCGTGACGTGCTGGCGGCCGCGCGCCGACGTTTTTCCGGCGTGCGAGTCAAAAAGCAGGTTTTCCGGTGCCACGGCGAGGTCGTAGAGCTCGATCTCGACATCCTTGTTGTCCTTGGTGATTACGCTGGACAACAGGTCGTGCGCCCGGAATGCCGCGTAGCTCAAGCCCTGCAGAGCCGCCCGGCGTTCCTCGACGGTCTCGCGGCGCTGGCCGGCCCGGTAAACGGGCATATAGATCAGGAAGCCGGGCTGGACCTGCTGACCGATTTCCTGGAGCAGGGTGATTTTTCCCGACAGGGCTGGCTCACCGTTGTCCCGCGCCCGTTCGATGGCGCGCCGGCGAACCGGTTCCGAGACCATGTCGTAGCCGAGAGCAATCTGATTGAGTTCGGTGAATGGCTCGAGAAAAATGATGCTGCTGTACTGTTCGCGTTTGCCGCCGGGTTTGATGGTGTAGTCGGGAAAGCCCTCGGCTCGGATGCTTTGCTCGTGGGCCGCCTTTTCGCGGGGGTGGATCATCAGCGAATAACCGGTGGCCTGGATGCCGGGCAGGGTTCTGGCCAGTTGCAGGTTGCTCACATAGCTGTGCCACTCTTCGCGATTGACATTGTCGCTCGCTTCAATGAAGGCCGCCGCCCCACGCAGGACCTGGGCATGGGTATTGAGGCGGGAGAGCAGGATGCTGCGTTCCTGTTCGGCCCGATAGAGGAAGCGCTGGTAAATCTGTTCTTCGGTGCTTTGCCGGACAAAGCTGTAGAGCCCGGCGGTGATGGCCAGAATGAGGCCGAGCGCGAACCAGGCACCACCTTCGCTCAGCAGGAGCTGAGGGAGATAGTGGCCTTGTTGACTGCTGTCGAGTGGGCCATGTCCTGATTTTTCCACTGTTGCATTTTTTGTTGATTATGCTTTCACGATAGCACTATCTGGGGCGTGTGTGGACAGGGTAAATCACTGATTCAAAGACCTGCAGTGAGCGCGTTTGTGACGTCGTGATCGGACAGTTCATCGATGAACCAGCGCAGCGCCTTGCCATCCTGTCGGGGGCGCCCGGCGTCGTTGAGCGTGGCCTTGCGCCCTTCGCGCAGAAATAAGGTGATGCCGAGATCGCCTTCCTGTTTGGCCACGGCGGAGGGCATTCGCTGTTTATTGTTGAACACCATAAACACTATGGTGACTAATCATTACGATTCATTCACAAGGAGATTGCAGTGATCCAGCTTCGCCCTTCTGCCGCACGCGGTTACGCCGACCATGGCTGGCTGCGCGCCAAGCACAGTTTTTCCTTCGCCGATTATCACGACCCCGACGAAATGGGCTGGGGCGCCCTGCGCGTCATCAACGAGGACCGCGTCGCCCCGGGTGCCGGTTTCGGCCGGCATGGCCATCGCGACATGGAAATCGTCACCTATATCCTGTCCGGTACGCTCGAGCACAAAGACAGCCTCGGCCACGGCGGCTTGATCCGGCGCGGCGAAGTGCAGCGCATGAGCGCCGGCAAGGGCATCCTGCACAGCGAGTCCAACCCGTCGGCCGACGAAGAAACGCACCTGCTGCAAATCTGGATCGAGCCGGCGCAGCACGGCACGCCGGCCAGCTACGAGCAGCAGGCCCTGCCGCTCGCCGAGCTGCGCGGCCGCTGGCGGCTCGTTGCCTCGCCGGACGGCGCCGACGGCAGCACGACCATCGGCCAGGATGCGCGCCTGTGGGCCAGCCTGCTGGCGCCCGGCGAAAGCATTGATTACCGCTTGGCGGCCGGCCGGCTGGCCTATGTGCACGTTATCTACGGTCAACTGGAAATAAACGGCAAAAACGTAAATGCCGGTGACGGCGCCAAGATTGCCGACGAAACCGATCTCAAGTTTTTGGCGAGTGAAGAAGCGGAATTCCTGCTCTTTGACCTGCCGCCTGTCGCATGAGCATCGTCGTTTATCACTCCGGTTACGGCCGCGGCAAGCGCGTTGGCGAACTCCTGGCCAGCGGCGCCGCCGCCCGTCTGCACGGATAAAGGCTGGCGCAGGTGGCCCCCCGGCCGCCTGCTGGCTGCTATAGTGAGATCATTCCCCTTCGTTCCGGAGTGATCGTATGGCAATGACAACCTCGCTGGCTGACTTGGCAATCATTCTGGTCGAGCCATCGCAAATGCAGGCGCATCTGGTCAGCCGGATGCTTGAGCATCAAGGGGTCAAGAAAGTCACCGTTGTCGACACGGCTAGCGCCGCGCTGGCGTCGCTCAAGGTCGAAAGCGCGAACGTCATCGTGATCAGCAGCCTCTACCTGCCTGATCTGGCCGGTACCGAGCTGGTCGCTGCCATGCGCGCCGAGGCTGATTTCGAAACCGTGCCATTCATTCTCGTTTCCAGCGAAACCCGGCCGCAGGTGCTTGAACCCGTGCGCCAATCCGGCGCCTGCAGCATCGTCGCCAAGCCTTTCAACGAACAGCAGTTGTCGCGCGCACTCTATGCCGCTGCCGATTACCTGAACCCGCCGGAAGATCTCGACGTCGCCGAAATCGAAAACCTGCGCGTCCTGCTCGTCGATGACAGCCTGGCCTCACGTCGCCATTTGCGTCGCCTGCTCACCGAGCTGGGTATCGAGCGCATCACCGAAGCGGTCAATGGCAAAGAGGCTGTGACACTCCTCGAGCAGGCCATGGTCGACCTGGTCATTACCGACTACAACATGCCGGAAATGGATGGCCGCGAGCTGACCGAATACATCCGCACGCAAAGCTGGCAGGCCGAGGTGCCGGTGCTCATGGTAACCAGCGAACAGAACATGGGCCGCCTCGCGGCCGTCGAGCGGGCCGGCGTTTCGGCCATCTGCGACAAGCCTTTCGAGGCCGGCAGCATTCGTCGCCTGATCAGCGAAGCGCTGACCCGTTAACCGGGACTCGCGCCGGCGAAGCGCTGCGCTTCCCGGTTTGTTTTCGCAGTGAAACCTGAGAAATTTCACGGTTTCTGCGCGCGAAAAATCAAGCGTTGATCCATTCGGACTATGCCGTTTGCGACCTGTGTCACAAGCGCGCAATGTGCGCACGCCAATCTTCGGACAATCCCCGGCCGCCGGTATCGGTTCACGTTGCGTTCGGCCGCGGGGAGCCATTTTCCCTATTCCGAATAAATTGGAGCAATTGTGAACAACTCTTTGCGTTACCTCGCCGCGGCTGTGTTGGCCGCCACCTCGTTTGCTGCGTCCGCCGCCGTTACCATCACCGAAGTCGCTCCGTGGAGCAGCGGCAATTCGCCGGTAGGCGCCGACTGGTTCGAACTGACCAATACCGGTAGTAGCGCGGTCGACATCACCGGCTGGAAAGTGGATGACAGTTCCAATTCGTTTGGCGCTGCCGCGGTCCTTAACGGCATTACCAGCATTGCGGCTGGCCAGTCGGTGATTTTTCTTGAAGGCAATGCTGCCAAAACCGAGCTCTTCAAGACCAACTGGTTTGGCGGCAGCGTTCCGGCCGGCCTGGCCGTTGGCTATTACAGTGGCTCGGGCATTGGCCTGAGCACCAGCAACGATGCGCTCAATATTTTCAACGCCTCCGGCGTCGTGCAAGCCAACGTCACCTTCGGTGCATCGGATTCGACTTCGCCTTTCCAGAGCTTTGACAACGCCGCTGGCCTGAACAACTCGGCCGTTTCCCAGCTCAGCGTCGTCGGCACGAACGGTGCCTTCGTGGCCGCCAACAGCGCGATTGAAGTCGGCTCGCCGGGTAGCATCGCCGCCGTTCCAGAGCCGGAAACCTACGCCATGTTGCTGGCCGGTCTTGGTGTTGTCGGCGCCGTGGCACGCAAGCGTCAACGCTGATCCGGGAAAGGACAACTCATGAAACTCAAACATCTGTTTCTCGCCCTTGCCGCTGCCGGCAGCTTTGCCGCGCACGCTGCCGATTCCCTGAATCTGGCCAGCTACTCGGTTAGCGGCATCTACTCGCTGGATGCGTTTAACGGCACGAGTGGCGGCATTTCCGGCCTGGAAGCCTCGGCCGTTACCTACGCTCAGGATCGTGGCTCGCTGTTCTTCGTCGGCGACGAAGGTACGGGCGTCATCGAAATTTCCAAGACCGGCCAGACGCTCGGCTACATGAACTTCGACTGGGCCGGAACCGGCAGCACCAAGCATGACACCGAAGGCCTGACCTATCTGGGCGGTGGCGTCCTGGTCGTCGGTGAAGAGCGCCTCTACGACGCCTATCGCTTCAGCTACGCAGCTGGTGGTACGGCCAGTCTGGCCAGCAGCAGCGTGTCAATCAGCAACGCCACAGTCGGCAATAGCGGCATGGAAGGCATCAGCTACGATGCGCGCAACGGGGGCAGCTTCGTTGCCGTCAAGCAGGAGCTCCCGGAGGATATTCTTGGTGGCACCCTGAGCTTTGCCTCGGGCGGCGGCGTGGCCAGCATGACGCAACTGTTCAACCCAGCCTCGCTCGGTTTGGTAACGCTGTCTGACGTGCAGACGCTCTCCGGGGTCAATTCGCTGGTCGGTACCACGGCGGCAGACAACCTGCTGATTCTCAGCCTGGGTTCGAACACCCTGCTTGAGGTTACCCGCAGCGGCGTTATCAAGAGCAGCCTCGATCTGGCCGGTATCGTTCCGCACAATGCAATCGAAGGCGTGACCATCGACGAAAAGGGCATCATCTATCTGGTAGCCGAGCAGGAGCAGGATGGCAGCGTGCTCGACAGTCTGGCTCGTTCGCGGCTGATCGTGCTGGCCGCCCCAGTTCCCGAGCCGGAAACCTACGCCATGTTGCTGGCTGGTCTTGGTCTGCTCGGCGCCGTGGCGCGCCGCAGGAAGCTGGCAGCCTGATCCGCCGGTTTTCAGTGAGGCAGACGGGGGCTTCGGCCCCCGTTTTCGTTGACTCAGCCGGCGTTGCCGATTTTTGTCGCCAGCCGGCGGATGGTGATCTGGCGGACGACGAGAATCAGCGCCAGCAGCACGAGCAGTGGGTCGAGCAGGACATCCCAAAGGTTGGCGAAAACGCCGCTGGCGTAGCCGGCGAGGTCGATGGCGAGAATCGCCAGCCAGACGTCGAGCCGCTTCCACCACAAGGCCAGACCGAGCGGCAGCAGCGCGGCCAGCAATAGCGTCGGCTGGTAGCCGAGGGCATACGGATCGAAGGAACCGAAGCCGAGCGAGGCGGCATAGAACGGTATGGCGAAAACGAGCAGGCCTAGTGCCGGGCGGTAGCCCAGCGGCGATGGCGTTTTGTCGGCCAATTGCAGGATGGCCAGCGCCACGAGGGTCAGCGATGGCGTGCCAAAAAAGGCGTGCATGCCGGGTGCAATGCCGACCACCAGGGCCAGCGTCGTCGCCGCCAGCGCGACGCGGGCGCGTAGCTCGCCGAAGGGCACGAGCGCGGTCAGGGCGCCGAAAATCAGGGCGTGGGCGAGTAGACCGTAGGCGGCCAGCAGGTTCATGGCTGCCCTCCATCGAGCCAGGCTTCGCTGAAGACGACATGCTTGATGCCTTGCCGGCGCCAGTCGTAGGCAAGGTGGATGCGTCCGTCGCGGCCGAGCAGCAGGGATGGGTTGCCGTAGTCGGCGCCGCCGTCGGGGGCGGTTTCGACGGTGCGGACTTCCTGCCAGGTTTTGCCCTGATCGGCCGACAGCCAGAGCAGCAGGGCCTGCCGGCCGCTGGCCGGGTTGCCGGCGAGCAGCAGGCGGCCGCTCTTCAGGCGCAGCAGGGCGACGGAGGCGTTCGGATTGGGCACGGCGATGGCTTCGCCGGCCTGCCAGCGCTGGCCACCATTGTCCGTCGTCGCTACCCGGACCGAACCTGGAGCCGGGCCGGCATCACGCAGCACGGCCATTGCTCGCTGATCATCAAGGGCGGCCGCGGCCGGTTGCAGCGTGGCGGTTATGGCTGGCAGGCGAGCCTTGTCGAGAATCTGGCCCGTTGCCGACAGGCGCAGCCATTCACCGTGTTGGCCGATAAAGTCGTGGCCGATCGCCAGCCCCAGTCCGCCGTCGGCCAGCGGCACGGGGGCGGTGCGGACGGCGCCGCCGAAATTGGCGAGTGGCGAGGTTTGCAGGCGGGCCGGTTTCGTCCAACTCTTGCCGCCATCGGTCGACACGCTGTGGTTGATCGAGGTGCCCAGCGTACTGCTGGCGTACCACAGATGCAGCCAGCTTCCTTCGGCATGGAGGACAGGGTTGCCGAGCCGGCCGATCTGGGCAAAGGTGCCGCCAGCCGTGCTTTCGGGCGTGGCGACCTGCACCGTGCTACGCCAGCCGCCACGATCGCGCACGCTGAAATGGACGGTCATCGCGTCCTCCGGGCCGGCCAGCCAGGCCGCGGCAATGCGGCCATCGGACAATTCGGTCAGGTTGGGGGCGGCGGCCGTCAACCCCGCATCGCGCCAGAGCATTTCATTGACGAAAAGGGCCGGCAATGTCGATGCCGCGGCGGCCGGAGGTGGTGCGAATGCCGCTGCGCCGGGCGTCGGGGCGCGCCAGAAAGCCCCGGCCAGCGCCGCGGTGAACAGAAACAGCAAGACGGGGCGATAGGGAAGCGGCATGGGGCAGAAGTTTAACCGGCTTGCCTGGAGGGGGGTGAAATTTGCTCATTTCCCCAGTTTTCTCACATTGTTGCATAGCCGATTCTGTGATAATCACGCGTACCTGGGAGGGTAAATAATAATGCGGATTAAATATTTCGTATTCGGCGCATCGGCTGTCGTCGCGGCGCTTTTCTTCGGTGGCGCCTATTGGTCGCTCGATCGCATTTTTGACAATGTCGTACGGGCCAATGCGGCGCGCGCCTCCGAGGCGACGACCCGGATTACCTTTGCCTCGATGTACCAGTTGATGAGCCAGGGTTGGCGACGCAGCCAGGCGGATGCCTTTTTGCAGGCGATCGCCGAATCAGGCAAGGAAAACGGGCTGACGGTGCAGATTTATCGCAGCCAGGTTGTGGTCGATCTGTACGATGAAATCGAGCAGCCGCCATTCGATGCTGATCTCAAGACCGTGATAGCCAGCGGCAAGCCCTTGCGACTCGATACGGTTGATTACGCCCGGCATATCTATCCGCTGGTTGCCGAGGCCAAATGTCTGCGCTGCCACCGCAATGCCGAGGTCGGTGCCGTGCTCGGCGCCGTCGAGGTGCGCCAGGACTACGCCAGCCTGCTGGCCGATGCCCGGCGCGACCTGTACCTGGCTTTTGCCCTGCTCGTGCCGTTGGCGGCCTTGCTGGCTGGCGCTGCCGTGTGGTGGGTCGGGCGGCGCATCGAAGGTTCGCTCGATGGCCTCCAGGCAGATTTCGATCAGATCAATGCGGTCGGCGATTTGCGTCGGATTGCCATTGCCGACCACGACTTTGGTTTTGTTGAACTCAATCGCGTTTTTGCCGGGCTCGGCCGCTTGTTGAGCAAGCTGAGAACGATTGCCGTCGACAAGGACATTTTGACTTTCGAGATCGGCCTGCTCGAAAAATTCGTCATTACGTCCGATGTCGTGCGCGACTGGCGCGACTACGTCGGGCGCCTGCTGGTCGACATCAACAGCGTGCTGCCGGCGCACACCCTGTTCTCCATTTTCAAGATCGATGACGAACTGTTCGATCTGGAGATTTTCTGGTTGGGGCCGGTGACCGAGCCTACCCGCATCATGATGGAGCAGCATATTCGCCGGGAGTTGGCCAGCTTGCCGAGTTTCGGCGATATCGGTGTGTGCAATATCCACCACCATGTGGCCGGCGTGCAGAGTGAGCCCGTCGCACTGTCGGAGGATGAAGTTGCGCTGCGCGTCAAATCATTCTTTGTCGATAAACCGAAAATCGGCGGCATTGTTGGCATAGGCGTGCATGCCGGTGTACTCGAAGACGAGACGCGTTACCTGGTCATGGATAGCGTTTTGTCCACCTTGCTCAACGTCGTCGGCTCGGTCAAGGCTATCTACAAATACACCCGCGACCTCGAGTATTACGCCACCCGCGATCCGCTGACCGACCTGTTCAACCAGCGTGTTTTCTGGGAATTGAGCTCCTATGAAATTGGCCGGGCCCAGCGTCACGGCTACAGTTTCGGCTTGTTGCTGATCGACCTCGATAATTTCAAGCTGGTCAATGACAACTACGGCCATACCGTGGGCGATACCTATCTCCAGCGTCTGGCGCGCCAGGTGCAGGAGGCCTTGCGCGATGGCGACATCCTCGCCCGCTATGGCGGCGACGAGTTTGTCGTACTCCTGCCGGAAGCCGAGGCCGACGCGGTGGTCATGGTCGCCGAGCGGGTTCGCCAGGCGATCGAGTCGCTCGACGTGGTGACGCCGCAGGACGCCCACGTGCGTGGTACGGCATCGATTGGCCTGGCGGTTTTTCCCGACCATGCCGACAACGCCAAGGATCTGCTGCTTTTTGCCGACAACATGATGTATCGGGCCAAGGCCGCCGGCAAAGGGCAGGTCACCGTGCCGACTCAGGACGATATCGTTTCGGTATTCCGCGACATCACCCAGAAGAGCGTCATGGTGCTCGAGGCCATCGAGGCGAAGCGCGTCGTGCCTTACTTTCAGCCCATCCTCGATATTGCCGAACGGAAGATCGTGGCCTATGAAGTGTTGTCCCGGATCGAACTTGACGGCCAGATCATTCGCGCCGACGAATTCGTCGAAATTGCCGAAAAGATCGGGGTCATCCACCGGCTCGACATGCTGGTCATCGAACAGGCCTTGACCATCCTCGCGGCCCAGGGGCACCAGGGCGAAATCTTCATCAACCTGTCGCCGCGGGCGCTGGTCTTCAATGAATTTGCCCGCGACCTGCGGCGTCTGGTCACGAAGAGCGGCATCTTGCCGCAGAACATCGTTTTCGAGATTACCGAGCGCGATACCGTCAAAAACCTGTCGTTGCTCGAACGTTTCCTCAATGACCTCAAGGCCGACGGTTTCAAGCTGGCGATCGACGATTTCGGCTCCGGCTTTTCATCCTTCCACTACCTGCGTCGCTTCCCGATCCACTATCTCAAGATCGAGGGCGATTTCATCGCCAACATGCTCAACAGCGAGAAGGACCGCACCTTCGTGACCAGCATCCGTTCGCTGGCGCGCGACATGGGCATCACCGTGGTGGCCGAATATGTCGAGTCGGCCGAGGTCCTGGAAGAACTGGTCGGCCTCGAAGTGCAACGCGCCCAGGGTTACTACATCGGCCGGCCGGCGCGCCATCTGCTGCCGGTCGATTGGCAGCCGGCCGAGTGATCAGCAGCCTTTGTATTCCGGCTTGCGCTTCTGCATGAAAGCGTCGATGCCCTCGCCGGCATCTTCGCTCATCATGTTGCAGGCCATCACTTCGCCAGCGTAGTCGTAGGCCTCGCTCAGGCCCATTTCGAGCTGCTTGTAGAACATGCCCTTGCCCATGCGGATGGCGACGGCGCTCTTGGCTAGGATGTTGCCGGCCAAGCGTTCGATTTCGGCATCCAGCGCATCGAGCGGCACGACGCGATTGACCAGGCCCTTGGCGCGGGCTTCCATGGCGTCGATGAACTCGCCGGTGAGCAGCATTTCGAGCGCCGCCTTGCGGCCCAGGTTGCGGGCCAGGCCGACAGCCGGCGTCGAACAGAACAGCCCGACGTTGATGCCCGACACGGCAAACTTGGCAACATCGGCCGCCACCGCCAGATCGCACATCGACACCAGCTGACAGCCGGCCGCCGTGGCGATGCCATGCACGCGGGCGATGACCGGCTGCGGCATCTGCGTGATCGTCAACATGAGCTGGCCGCACTGCTTGAACAGCGCCTGCATGAACTCCTTGCTGTGATTGCCGCGCATTTCCTTGAGATCGTGGCCGGCGCAAAAAGCCTTGCCGGCCCCGGCGATGACGACGACGCGCACGCCGTTCGATCCGGCGATGGCATCCAGTTCAGCCTGCAGGGCGCTCAGCATGTCCTTCGACAGCGAATTGAACTGGCCGGGACGGTTGAGGGTCAGCGTGGTCAGGCCGTCGGCGCGGTCGGTACGCAGGACGAGGGGTTCGGTGGTGGTCATCAGTGTCTCCAATATTTGTTGGGATTATTAACGCTTGCTGATTTTACCCCCGCAGGAGAGCCCCATTCCATAGCGGAGCGCCTGACGACGGGGTGTTCTGAAATCATGGAGACGCGAGCAACGGGTGGCCGATGCGCGCCAGGATAGGCGCTGATTTCTCGAGAAATCAGCCGTTGCTACGGTCAACCAGAAAAAACGGCCAAGAATGAAATTGGCTTGTGAGCAGCCAAACGATGCGGGCTTACGGCGTCGCGCTGGGATGCCGTGATCTGTCCCGATTTTTAGGCCTATTCGGCACCATTTCAGGGCAGATTCATGTCGGATATCTTTACATTGAGCCGGCATCCCGTGCAGGGAAGATGATAATCGCATTGCAACTATATGAATTTCATGTAACAAAATACCAATGAGCTATGCGGCACGGATATTGCATGCTGCCTAAATATTTTACTCGGAGGAGCTTGCATGAAGATTCGATCACTTGTTTTGGCCATTGCCACACTTGCCACCGTGGCATCTGCCCACGCTGCAATCCAGACTGCTGACTACGGCTCATACACCGTGAGTTACGACGACAGCACCATTTTTGGTGGGCCGACTTTTAATTCCAGCGGCGGTGCTGGCTCTGTGGGATTTGGCTGGTCTATTCCCGATAGTGTGAACGCCAGCAGTTCTGGTCTGCCAATTACACTTTTCCAACTGCCTGACTTCACGATCTCTGCCAAGGCAGGCTGGAGCCTGAGCGGCGCCTTTACTGCCAGCATCGGTAACCTCATTTTCGTTGAAGCTGGAGGACTAACTGGTGTGACCGCTGGCGGTTCGGTTTCAGTGGATGGCGCCCCGAGCATTGCGTTTGGCGGCGGGTTGGACAGGACGGTAACAATTTCAGCACCAGAATTAACCGTTGGCTACTTTAGTGGGGCTGCTACTGTCCCCTTGGGTTCTTTCTCCACGCTGTTAGTTACGGGCGGTACGCTGCATCTGCTGACTGATGGTGGGCCATTGGGCGGGTTTGCCACCATCGCAGCCCAACCCCAAAACACTCTTAGCTTCGGCTTTGTGGCAGCACCGGTACCGGAACCCGAAAGCTACGCAATGCTGCTCGCCGGTCTGGCCGTAGTTGGCAGCATGGCCCGACGTCGCCGCCAGGATTGATTTTCGGCTATCAAGCCATCGCTTGTAGCAAAGGGCCTTCGGGCCCTTTTTTTGGCACTCTGCAATAAATAGAGCATTGGCTCTTTGATCGCTTGGCGATCTCAAGAATGAAGTGCAGCACTCCTTGATTTCAAATTTACCCGTTTTTTCCGGTTGACCATAGCAACGCGCCTCGGCGTACTTAAACAGAAATGCCCCGGCCGGCCGCGGTAAAATGTCGCCCATGAATTCGCCGCGCTACGTCCACCTCCGCCTCCATTCCGAATACTCCGTCACCGATGGCATCGTGCGCATCGGTGATGCCGTCAAGCGCGCGGCGGGGGATGGCATGCCGGCCATGGCGCTGACCGATCTGGGCAATCTGTTCGGGTTGGTCAAGTTTTATTCCGGGGCGCGCGGCAAGGGGGTCAAGCCGATTGCCGGAGCGGATGTCTGGATCGCCAATCCGGAATCGCCGGACGATGCTTATCGCCTGCTGCTGCTGGCGCGCAACAACGCCGGTTACAAGCAGTTGTGCCAGTTGCTGAGCAAGGCTTATCTGGTCGAAGGCCGGCGTGACCGGGCCGAGCTCAATCGCGACTGGTTTGGCGAGGTTGGCTGCGACGGGCTGATCGCCTTGTCCGGAGGGCATCTCGGCGATGTCGGCGAAGCGCTGTTGAACGGCAATTTCGATCTGGCCGGCGAGCGGGCCAAGGCCTGGGAGGCGATTTTCCCCGGCGCGTTTTATCTGGAAGTGCAGCGCTACGGTCAATCGCAGCAGGAAGCCATCGTTCAGCAGACGGCCGATCTGGCCGGCGAGACGGGGATTCCGCTGGTCGCCACGCATCCGATCCAGTTCCTCAACCGCGACGACTTCCGCGCCCACGAAGCCCGCGTCTGCATCGCCGAAGGCTATGTGCTGGGCGATACGCGGCGGCCGAAGCTGTACACCGAGGAGCAGTATTTCAAGACGCAGGCCGACATGGTCGAGTTGTTTGCCGACCTGCCGGAAGCGCTTGAGAACTCGCTGGAAATCGCCCGGCGCTGCAATATCACGATGACGCTGGGCAAGAACTTCCTGCCCGATTTCCCGATTCCGCCGGGCATGACTATTGGCGAATATCTGGTCGATGAGGCGGAGAAAGGGCTGGAGGTTCGCCTTGCCGAGTTGTACCCGGACCCGGAAGTGCGCGCCCAGCGCCGGCCGGAATACGACGAGCGCCTTATCTTCGAGTGCAAGACCATTCTCCAGATGGGCTTCCCCGGCTACTTCCTGATCGTGGCCGACTTCATCAACTGGGCCAAGAACAACGGCGTGCCGGTCGGGCCAGGCCGGGGTTCCGGCGCCGGTTCGCTGGTCGCTTACAGCCTGCGCATTACCGACCTCGACCCGCTGGCCTACGCCCTGCTGTTCGAGCGCTTCCTCAATCCGGAACGGGTGTCGATGCCCGACTTTGACATCGACTTCTGCCAGGACAACCGCTGGCGCGTCATCGAGTACGTGCGCCAGCACTACGGCGCCGACGCGGTGAGCCAGATTGCTACCTTCGGTACGATGTCGTCGAAGGCGGTGATCCGCGACGTCGGCCGCGTCTTCGGCCTGCCCTATTCGATGTGCGACCGGATTTCCAAGCTCATCCCCATCGTCCAGAACAAGCCGGTGTCGCTGGCCGAGGCGCTGGAGCAGGAGCCGCAGCTCAAGGAAATGATGCAGGGCGACGGCGATGGCGAAACCGTCCGCGAGCTGTTCGACCTGGCCAGCCGGCTTGAGGATTTGACGCGCAACGTCGGCATGCACGCCGGCGGCGTGCTCATCGCGCCGGGCAAGATCACCGATTTCTGCCCGATCTATCAGGCCACGGGCAGCGATGCCTCGACCGTCTCGCAATTCGACAAGGACGACGTCGAGAAGGTCGGCCTCGTCAAGTTCGACTTTCTGGGCCTGCGCAACTTGACGATTATCGAGCTGGCCGTCGAGTACATCCGCCGGATGACCGGCGAGAAGCTCGATTTGATGTCGCTCGGCTTCACCGATCCCGCCGCCTACCAGATTCTCAAGGATGCCAACACGACGGCGATCTTCCAGGTTGAATCGGAGGGCATGAAGAAGCTGCTCAAGAAACTGGCGCCTGACCGTTTCGAAGACATCATCGCTGTGCTCGCGCTCTATCGTCCCGGCCCGCTTGGTTCCGGTATGGTCGATGACTTCATCCTGCGCAAAAAGGGCCAGCAGAAGATCGACTATTTCCACCCCGACCTGACCGCCTGCCTGTCGCCGACCTACGGCGTCATCGTGTATCAGGAACAGGTCATGCAGATTTCGCAGATCATCGGCGGCTACACGCTCGGTGGCGCCGACATGCTGCGCCGCGCGATGGGCAAGAAGAAGGCCGAGGAAATGGCGCTGCACCGCGAGACCATCGCGGCCGGCGCCAAGCAGAAGGGTTACGACCCGGCGCTCGCCGAGCAGTTGTTCGACCTGATGACCAAGTTCGCGGAATACGGCTTCAACAAGTCGCACACCGCCGCCTACGCCGTCGTCACCTACCACACCGCCTGGCTCAAGGCCCACCACTGCGCGGCCTTCATGGCGGCGACGATGTCTTCCGATCTCGACAACACCGACTCGGTGAAGATCTTTTATGAAGACACCATCGCCAACAAGATCAAGGTGCTCGGGCCGGACGTCAATGTCTCGAATTACCGTTTCGAGCCGGTCGACCGCGGCACCATCCGCTACGGTCTGGGCGCCGTCAAGGGCACCGGCGAGCAGGCGGTGAACGTGATCCTCAAAGCCCGCGAGACCGGTGGCCCGTTCAAGGATCTGTTCGATTTCTGCCAGCGCTGCGACAAGCGCATGGTCAATCGGCGGACCACCGAGGCGCTGATCAAGGCCGGCGCCTTTGACGCCATCGGGCCGCTGGTCGCGCCGGGCAAGGGTGCCGATCGCTGCAAGCTGCTGGCCACCGTCGGCATCGCCATGGATTTTGCCGAGCAGCTGGAACGCAATGCCATGCAGACCAGCTTGTTTGACGTTGGCGACGTGGCCGACGAACATGCGCCGGAATACGTAAACGTTCGCCCGTGGGACGAAAAAACGCAGTTGATGGAAGAGAAGACGGCGCTCGGCTTCTTCTTCTCTGGCCATCCCTACAACACCTGCAAGAAAGAGTTGTCGCGCTTCGTCCGTCGGCCGCTCAACCGGCTGGAGCCGTCCAAGGAGCTGACCACGCTGGCTGGTGTCGTGGTCGGCGTGCGCACCCAGATGACCCGGCGCGGCAAGATGTTGTTTGTGCAACTGGACGATGGCACCGGGATGATCGAAGTCACCGTCTTCAACGAACTTTTTGAAGCCGAACGCACAAAGATAGTCACCGACGAAGTGCTGATCATCGAAGGCAAGGTCCGCTACGACGATTTTTCCGGCGGCAACAGCGTGACCGCCGACAAGCTCATGACGCTCGGCGAAGCGCGTGCCCGTTTCGCGCGACATCTGCTGCTCAAAATGAACGGCAATTCCGACGCGCACAAGTTGAAGTCATTGCTGACGCCTTTCTCGCCCGGCACCGCTGCCGTGCGCGTCCGCTACCGCAATGCCGACGCCGAGTGCGAACTGCAACTTGGCAACGCCCTGCGCGTCCGTCTTGACGACGCCCTGCTCGAAGCCTTGTCGGGCTGGCTACAACCGGAAAACGTCGAAATTATCTATTCGTGACGACGCTGATTGACCGGGCTCTGCTCGCCAGCCTGACTGCCGAAGCCGAACAGGCGCCTCGCTTGCGCAAAAATCGCAACTTTCATCCGGGGGATGCCTATCCGGCCCACCGTTTGCTGATTGCCATCGAGCCCGGATCGTATGTCGCTCCACACCGACACCTCGATCCCGACAAGGATGAGACATTGCTTGTCGTCAGTGGGCGACTCGGAATTGTCATTTTTCGGGCCGAAAATGCCGTTGACCGTAGCATCGTGCTGCAGGCCGGCGGCGAGGCGATTGGCATCGACATTCCGCATGGCGTTTTCCATACGGTTCTTGCGCTGGAGCCGGGCACCGTCTTTTTCGAGGCCAAAGCCGGTCCCTACGTGCCGATTGCCGAATCAGAACGCGCTCCCTGGGCCCCGGCCGAGGGGACACCTACCGCCGACGACTACCTGAAAGAGTTGCTGGCGCAGTTCGCCTGAGTCGCCTTGTCCTGGGTTTCCAGTTCCTCGGCGGACTAGTTGAACTGTAATGTTGGTCACTGACATCGTCATATATAAAAAATATTGCAACGCAGCATATATTTCGCAATTTTTAAAAATAATCAATTAAATTAAGTAATTGTCGCTATGTGGCGACATATTGCTATGCAAAAATAATATTGACGTTGGAATTTTTGCTGCTAGTATGACATTCCGTTTGCATTGTCTTTGCGAACATGTCTTTAACCACTAGTCCTGTGCAGGAGTGCTAATGTTCAATCAACTCAAACCGCTGGCCGCGCTAATCGCCACGGCCTTGATCTCAACCAGTGCGCTGGCTGCAACGCAGACGCTGGACGCCGGCAACTACACCATCAGCTTTGACGACTCGCTTCTCGGCCTGTTCGGTACTCCGACGCTAACCGCTTCGGGTGATCTGGCATTTACGCCGAGTGGAACTCCGGGTTTTTCCGCCCAAACCAGCTCTGGCTTTGACTTCACCAATTCCACCGTTGCGCTGACCATTACCGCTGATGCTGGTTACCAGCTGACTGGTTTTAACCTGGTCGAAAAGGGTGATTACTTCCAAATTGGTACCGGTAGCGAAGTGGCCGTTCTTGGACAGTTGCGCGTTCAGGATCTGGTCAATGCCAACGTGAATTTGACTAACAGCATCGCCTCGACTGCTCCGCTGAATGTCACCAGCAGTTCGTTCGCCAATCTTGCTACGACGAACTGGACCGCCTTGGCGAGCGTCGGTCAGTTGGCCACCGACCAGGCCGTGGTCAGCATCGAAAACATCCTCGGTGCCTATGTTCCTAACAGCGGTTACGCGTTTATCGAGAAGAAGAGTGTGCTCCTCGATATCAACGTGACGGCTGTTCCGGAACCCCAATCCTTCGCCATGTTGCTCGCTGGCTTGGGCGTGATTGGCGCCATGGTCCGCCGCCGTCGGATGGGCGTCTGAAGCATCGGTCTGATGACGCCATCTGACTGGATGGCATCATTAGTCAGAAAAAAGCCTCTTGCGTGCAAGAGGCTTTTTTATTCACCCGGCGGGCAAAAGTCGGTGGTCTGGCCACACGGCGGGTTCCCTTGTTTCTCGCGGGTTCCGGCGAAGGGTTCTATTTGACCAGATCGGTCTTGAAGCCGATGCGCACGGCACCCCAGTGGCGGCCGCCGACCAGGACGGGCATCGAGAGGTCGGCCAGGATTTCACCGGTGTCGCGGACGTAGGTCTGGAACAGTGAGGACTTCTGGTTCTTGGCCAGCTTGAGGCCGACCGGGTCGTTGAATATCCGCTTGTGCCGGCATTTGACCAGGTCGACAGCCGGGTCGCCGCTCGGTTGATTGGAGAAGACGCCATTGTGGGCCGGCGCGTAGCCGTTGGTGTCGACTGACAGCGAATAGGTCAGGCCGGGTACATCACGTAGCAGGTCGTCGTACATGCGGGTCAGTTCGGCATCGCACTGATTGTCGTAAGCTGTCGTGTAGCGCTTCGGGTTGGAGCCGGGAATTTCCTTGTAGGCCTGATCGAAGACATTAACCCCACGGTCGGCCATTTTCTGCAGCACGGCAACGACGTTGTCGCGGAAGCCGGCGCACTTGTCGTGCAGGGTGTCGAACATGCTGTTGCCGGTGCGGAAATCGGCCAGCGTGCACTGCAGGTCTTCGGTCGATTCGCGCAGGGTCTTGGCGCTATCCAGACACTGTTTCATGCGCCCGGAAATATCGCGCGAATGATCGCGGATGCCTTCGACTTCGTGGTGGATCGTCTGATTGCTCTCGCGCAGGTTGTAGATTGCGGTCGAAATGGACGACAACTGCTCGGTGGTCTGCTTGAAGTCGGAAACCATGGTCGTCAGGTCGGCGGCCGAGGTTTCGATGTAGCCATTGGCCCGCGTCACTTCGCCGACGATGGTCTGTGTCTTGGCTGAGGTGTCGGAGACGAGGTTGATCATCGACTGCGTGTTCTGGCCGATGACCTGGGTTGCCGTCTTGACCTTTTCCGCCAGTTTTCGCACTTCGTCGGCGACCACGGCAAAACCGCGGCCCGCTTCGCCGGCCCGGGCGGCTTCGATGGCGGCATTGAGCGCCAACAGATTGGTCTGGTCGGAAATATCGTTGATCAGTGAGACGATCTGGTCGATCTTCATAGAATTGGTGTGCAGTTCGGCCACCGTCGCCGAAAAATGCTCAATGTGCGCGTTGGTCGAGCGCATGGTCGAGGCCACCGTTTCCATCTGCTCCAGCGAGCGCTGGGCGAGGTCGAGGTTGTTCTGGGTCGATGCCTGGATGGCGTCCGAATTCCTTGCCACTTCACTGACCGCCTGATTGACCAGGTTGCTCGACTCGAAGACATTGGCGGCGAGGGCTTCCTGGCGGCGCACGGCGTCGTCGGTCTGCTGCACCTGACTGTTCATCCGGGCGGCGTCGGCAGCAATGCTGACGCTGCGCTCGCGGGCATGTGAAATGAGGCCGCGGACACGGCTGAAAAAGCGGTTGATGTTGCCGGAAATGCGCCCGGCGGCATCGCTGCCGGCATGGCCTACCGAGTACGAAAGGTCAGCGCTGCCGTCAGCGATCGCCGCGATGTCGCGGTCAATCTTCTCGAGTGCGCTGCTGTTGCCAAAAAATCCCATGGTGTGTCTCCTGAATCTTTTTTAGTGGACGGGATTGCGGTGCAATGTGATCGTCCGCCCGATTTTTTCAGGCGGCGTCATTATTTGTTTTTTAGTTGCTGCGCTGGCGAGCCGCCAGGCGGCCGAGGATGAATCCCTTGATTTCGTGGAAGGGAATCGGCTTGCCGAAAATGGTGATGTCGGATGGCAGGCCGCGTTCGAGAATCTCTTCGCGGTCGATGGCGCTGACGACGATGATGTCCATGCGGGCCAGATCGGTATTGGCGCGCAGGCGGCGGATCATTTCGAAGCCGTCCATGCCCGGCATCATGAGGTCGGCGATCAGGATGTCGGGGACACGCTGGCCGACTTGCAGCAGGCCATCGAAACCGTTGGCAACGATGCGCAGTTTGACTGGCAGGTTCCAGCTATCGACGGTCATCTGGTAGAGCATCTGCAGGGTCAGATCGTCTTCGGCGACGAGGATTTCGATCTGGCCGCCATATTCCTGAGCGCTTGGCGTCAGGTTGCGCCGACGGGCGAGCAGGGCATCAACCGATGCAACCGGAATGCGGCGATGTCCGCCGGCGGTTTTCCACGCTTCGAGCGCGCCGCTTTCAACCATGTTCTGAACTGTGCCCAAGGAAACACCCAGACGGAGGGCTGCTTGCCTGGTGCTGAGATATTCGGAATCGGCCATGATCTTGTCTTTGCTGAAATTACAAATTCGCCAAATTTTATCCTGTAATCGCGCGAAACTACAATAAAAAAAACCCGAGGCGTATTGGCGCTCGGGTTTTTGTCGCCGATGCCCAGTCCGTGGGCAAATGCGCCGTTACAGTTTCTTGGCGTTCTTGGCCAGGTAGGCGGCAACGCCTTCGGTCGACGCGGTCATGCCGGGTTTGCCCTTGCTCCAGCCGGCCGGGCAGACTTCACCGTGCTCTTCGAAGAATTGCAGGGCGTCAACCATGCGCAGCATTTCGTCGATGTTGCGGCCGAGCGGCAGCATGTTGACGACCTGGTGCATGACGACGCCGTTCTTGTCGATCAGGAAGGACCCGCGCAGGGCGACGCCGGCGGCTTCGAGCTCGACGTCGTAGGCGCGGCAGATGTCGTGCTTGACGTCGGCGACCAGCGGGTAGCCGACCTGGCCGATGCCGCCTTCCTTGACCGGGGTGTTCTTCCAGGCCAGGTGGGTGAACTGCGAGTCGATCGAGACGCCGATGACTTCGACGCCGCGCTGTTCGAATTCGCACAGGCGATGATCGAAGGCGATCAGCTCGGACGGGCAGACGAAGGTGAAGTCGAGCGGATAGAAGAAGAGAACGACGGGCTTGCCCTTGAAGGAGGAGAGCTTCAGTTCCTTTATTTCATTGTTGCCATATACGGCGGTGGCGGTGAAATCCGGTGCTTGCTTGCCAACGAGAACGGCCATGGGGAGCTCCTTGTATTGATGGGTTTGTGGGGTGGGGGGAGCAGGCAATTTAACCAAGCTGGCATAAGGTGTCAAACGGCTATTCCGGCCCGAACGGCGCCGGCGGAAAGCGGCACGGCCTGTCCGCAAAGCCTGGGTCGCTGGCATAATCACGGCATGAAAATAACGATAGCCGAGCAGACTGGCGGAGGGGCCGGGACATGCTGAAGGTGCTGGTTTTTCTGCCGGTGGTGGGCGCGCTCCTGCTGGCCGTTCTGCCAGTGCGTCGCGCCCTGCCGCTGTGGCAGGTGGCGATGGCCTTTGCGCTGGGGGCGCTGGGTTATTCGCTGTGGCTGGCCGGGCAGTTCGACACGGCCGGGCCGGCGCTGCAGATGTTCGAGAGCAGGGCGTGGAACCGCCGGCTCGGTTCCTATTTTGCGCTCGGCGTCGATGGCATTTCGCTGGCCATGGTGCTGCTCACGGCGCTGCTGTCGCTCATTGCCGTGCTGATGTCGCGGCGCATGGAAGCGGGGGCGCGACTTTATTTCGTGCTGGTGCTGCTGCTCGAGTCGGCGATGTTCGGCGTCTTCATGGCGCGCGACTGGTCACTGTTTTATGTTTTCTGGGAAGCGACGCTGCTGCCGCTGTTCTTCCTGATCGACCGGCTGGGCGGCCCGAACCGGCAACGCGCGGCGCTCAACTTTTTTCTGTACACGCTGGGTGGTTCGGTGTTCATGCTCGTCGCGCTACTCTTCTTATATGACGCGGCGCCTGGCCACAGTTTCGCCATGGCCGACATGGCCGAAGGCGGGCGTGGCCTGCCGCTCAATACGCAATTGCTGATTTTTGCCGGCTTTTTCATCGGCTTCGGCGTCAAGATGCCGGTCTTTCCGCTGCACGGCTGGCTGCCGCTGGCCCACGTCGAAGCGCCCAGCCCGGTGTCCATCCTGCTTTCCGGCGTGCTGCTCAAGATGGGCGCCTACGGGCTGATCCGCGCCGCCGAAACATTGCCCGCCGCGCTGCTGGCGACGCAGGACTGGCTGGTCATTCTCGCCTTCATCAGCCTGCTTTATGGTGGCATCCTGGCCTGGCGGCAGCAGGACTTGAAAGCGATGGTCGCCTACTCGTCGATCTCGCACATGGGTGTCGTACTGCTCGGTATCGCCACGCTCAACGTCACCGGCCTGACTGGCGCCGTCATGCAGATGGTGGCGCACGGGCTGACCGCCGGCCTGCTCTTTCTCGTCGTCGGCCTGCTCTACCAGCGTACCCACAGCCGCGATCTGGCCGATTACGGTTCGCTGCTCGGCAAGGCGCCGCGCTTCGCCTTCTTCACGGCTTTCGGCCTGCTCGCCGCGATCGGCCTGCCGGGCAGCGCCGGCTTCATCGCCGAACTGCATGCGCTGGTCGGCGGCTATCAGCGCTGGGGTGGCTGGGTGCTGATCCTCTGCCTCGCCATGCTTATCGGCGCCGCCTACAGCCTGCGCGTCATCGGTCGCCTGTGCCTGAAAGGCAAGCCCATGGACCTGCCGGACATGACGCGGACCGAAGCGGTGGCGGCCGGGATTTTGGCGCTGTGCATCGTTGGCCTTGGCGTCTGGCCGGCCCCCTTGCTCGACCTGGTCGCCGGCAGTGTCGGCCAGGTCGCCCGCCTGTTCGGGACGTGACATGAGCGCCGAACACGACCTGCCCATCCGCGACCGCCTGGCCCACTGGGTCGAGCATCTGACGCATGTGCTGCCGGCGCAGGCGCCGATCCGCGATTTCGTGCACCACAACACCCTGCATGGTTTCCAGCATCTGCCCTTCGCCGAAGCGCTGACGGCGGCCAGTGCACTGACCGGGGCGACGACCTGGTGGCCGGAAGCGAAATTCCGCGACTGCCTGGCCAGCGGACGCATCAGCGCCGACGACCTGAGCGCCGCCCTCGACGATTTCGGCCTGGCCGACCTGGATTTGCCGGTCGTGCGGGCGCTCACCCGGCGCGACATCCTCCTGGCCAGTCTGCAGGCCGGCAACGAAGTGCCCGATGCCAGCCGTTTGGACTGGCTGCAGCGCGAGGGCGGGCTGGCAGAAGATTTCATTTTTGGCCATTTTTTCCGGTTGACCGTAGCATCGGTGTCCAGCCCGGAGGCGCAGCCCTGGCGGGCGCAGGCGTCGGCCCGCTGGGCTGTCTTGCAGGCGCGGGTCGGCAAAGGCTGGACATGGCGCGGCCTGCTCGAACACCTGGCCGATGAGGACATCCTCGAAAGGGTACGCAGCATCCTGCAGCGGCATCTGGCGGCGCATCTCGACCTCGGTGTCGCCGCCTGGCGCAATCCGGCGCAGGATCAGGGCTTCTTCGCCGCCTGGCGGGCCAGTGCCGGGCTCGATCTGGCTTGGGAAATGGACGAGTTGCCCAACGTTCGCGACGAAATCCTGCATCTGCCGGACAGCCCGATCGACGTTCTGCTCGACGAACTGCCCCGGCTGATGCCGGACGACAGCCTGTGGTATGGCTACCTGCAGCGCCTGTCCCTCGAACTGCCCGGCTGGTCCGGCATGTTCCTGTGGCGCGACCGCAACCCGCAACGCGGCGACGGCACGCCGGTCGCCATGATCGATTACCTAGCCGTCCGTGTCCTCCTCGAACGGCTGCTCACCGACGATCTGATCCGGCGCCTGACTGGCAGCCCGACGACACTGGCCGATTTGCCGGCCTATTACGTCGAGCATCCGGAAGAACTGCTCATCCGCGACATTCGCCATGCCCCCTGGCTTCCCGAAGCCAAGCAAGATCGCGCCGCGCGGCTCGTCGATCTGGCGCGCAACGGCCATGTCGATGCAAATGAGTGGTGTCGCCTGGCGGAATCCGTGGCGCCGCTCGTCGGCAAGGCGCAAGCCCATGGTGACGCGTGGCAACTCGCCGCGCTGTGCCGGCAGCTCGGCCTGACGCTGGCTGACCTCGAAACGCTGAGCCGCGAAGAAGTCGTCGCCCTGCAATCCTGCGCCGGCAGCCTGACTGCCGAGCAGCGCAGCCAGATCTGGCTGCTCGCCTACGAACGTCATTACCGCGAACAGCTTTTCTCGGCGCTGACCGCCAACCATCCGCGCCAGACCGGGCCGGCCACGCCATCGGCCCAGGTCGTCATGTGCATGGACGACCGCGAGGAGGGCACGCGCCGCCATCTTGAAGAAGTTGCACCGGATATCGTCACCTATGGCGCCGTCGGCTTCTTCGGCGTGCCGATCTACTGGCAGGGGTTGGACGATGCCGAAAAGACGGCGCTCTGCCCGATTGTCGTGCGGCCGACCCAACTCGTCCGCGAACTGGGCGGTGTCGGCGGCGAAATCGAACAGGGCCAGCGCGCCGCCCGCCGCGAAAAGCGCCTGCACTGGCGCGAACTTTTCTATCAGGCGACGCGCCGGCGCGCCGTGGCCGGCCCGATTCTGACTGCACTCGGCAGCCTGCCGGCCATCGCCGCGCTGACGGCGGTGACGTTGGCCCCCGGCTGGTTCGCCGAAACGGCACGGCGCTGGCGCGAACAATACGACGGCCGGCTGGCCACCCGCCTCGCCCTGACCGCCGAGCAGCAAGCCGAGGCGACGCCCGAGCAACCGCAACTGGGCCTGACCGATGCCGAGCAGGTCAAGTACGTCGAAGACTTCCTGCGCATGATCGGCCTGGCCGGCAATTTCGCCCCGCTCGTCCTGTTCTTCGGCCACGGCTCGGGCAGCCAGAACAATCCCCACCTCTCTGCCTACGACTGCGGCGCCTGCTCCGGCAAGCACGGCGGGCCGAATGCGCGGATTTTCGCGGCCATGGCCAATCGTCCCGAAGTCCGGGCCGGGCTGGCGGCGCATGGCTTTCTGGTTCCCGAAACCTGCTGGTTCATCGCCGCCGAGCACAACACCTGCGACGACGGCGTCGAGTGGTACGACCTTGAAGCCGTGCCGGAGCGTTTCCATGCGGCGCTCGACACCCTGCTGGCCCAAGTCGGCGAAGCCTGCCGGGCGCATGCGGCAGAGCGTTGTCGCCGGCTGGCCTCGGCGCCAGTGCGCCCGACACCGTGGAAAGCCCGCCAGCACATGCTCGGGCGGGCCAGCGATATTTCCCAGGCCCGGCCGGAACTCGGCCACGCTACCAACGCCGCAGCCTTCATCGGCCGGCGCGAAATGAGTCGCGGCCTATTCCTCGACCGCCGCGTTTTCCTGATTTCCTACGATCCGGCCAGCGATGACGACGGCAGCATCGTCGAAGGCATCCTGCTCGCCGCCGGACCGGTCGGCGCCGGCATCGCCCTCGAATACTATTTCTCGACGGTCGATAACGAACATTTCGGCTGCGGTTCGAAAATCACCCACAACGTCACCGGCCTGTTCGGCGTCATGGAAGGCGCCGATTCGGACTTGCGCACCGGCCTGCCCTGGCAGATGGTCGAAATCCACGAGCCGATGCGCCTGCTCGTCGTCGTCGAACAGACGCCCGAAGTGCTGACCGCCATCCTCAATCGCCAGCCGCCGCTGCAGGAACTGATCAACAACGAATGGATCGTTTTGGCCGCAAAATCCCCGTCGACCGCAGCAATCGAGCTTTACTGCCCGCGCCGCGGCTGGCTGCCGTGGTCCGGTCCGGCAGTGCTGCCGCAGGTGGGGCGCTCGGCCGACTGGTTCGCCGGTGAGTCGGAAGCGCTGGCGCCGGCGATTGTTCTTGGTGGGGCCAGGGCAACTACGCTCCTCCCCCTTCAAGGGGGAGGCAGGGAGGGGGATGGGTTTGGGCACGGAACCCCGCTGACCCATCCCCACCCCAGCCCTCCCCTTGACGGGGAGGGAGCTATTTTCCCGACGATGGCGAGCTTCAAGGAGCCCAAATGATGGTCCTGCTCGAAACTCTCCCCAACTGGATCTGGCTCGTCCCCGTCCTGCCCCTCGTCGCCGTCGTCATCAACGCCGCCCGCGTCCTGCTCGGCACAGCCACCGGCGACGCCGCCGAGCCGCTAACCGCCCGGCTGTCGTCGCTCGCCGCTTTCGGCGGTCTGGTCCTCATGCTGGCCATCGATACGTTGGCCCTGATCGACGCCCCCCCCGGCCACCTTCGCCTCGCCCACTGGTTCGGCAACGGCAACTGGGAGGCAACCTTCTCCTTCATGCTCGACCCGCTGTCGCTGACGCTGGGTACGCTGACTGCCCTGATCGGCTGGCTGGTCATGCGTTTCTCGGCCAACTACCTGCACCGCGAGGCCGGCTTCCACCGTTTCTTCATCGCCCTCAGTTTCTTCCTGGCCGGCATCCAGCTCGTCCTGCTCGCCGGCAACGGGTTGCTTGCCTTTGTCGGCTGGGAAATGTGCGGCGTCTCATCCTTCCTGCTCATCGGCTACGCCTGGCATCGGCCGGTGGCGACCGGCAACGCGCTGTTCGCCTTTGTCACCAATCGCGGCGGCGATGCCGGCTTTTTGCTCGCCCTCGGGCTGGCCGCGACATGGCTCGGCGGTTTCGAGTGGACGCTGCTCTCGAAAGCCTCGCAGATCAGTGTCGTCAATGACCGGTTGCTGGTCATCGGCTTCGTCATCGCGGCACTCGCCAAGTCGGCGCAATTGCCTTTCTCGGCGTGGATCACCAAGGCGCTCGAAGGGCCGACACCGTCGTCGGCCATCTTCTACGGCGCCGTCATGGTCCATGCCGGCGTCTATTTGATGCTGCGTCTCGAACCGCTGCTCGTCCAGGTGCCGGACGTCATGTTCGGCCTCGTCGTCGCCGGCGCGCTGACGGCGATCTACGCCTGGCTGTGCGGCCTGGTGCAGACCGACGTCAAGTCGGCGCTGATCTTCGCGACGCTGTTCCAGGTCTCGCTGATGTTCGTTTCCATCGGTCTCGGCTGGACGACGCTGGCTCTGGTCCATCTCTGTCTGCATGCCGGCTGGCGCGTCTGGCATTTCCTTGTCGCGCCGTCGTGGCTGGTCATCACCCGTGAACGGCCGCCTCCGCCGCCGGCCTGGCTGCGTAACAATCAGTTGGTGTACACCGCCGCCCTGCAACGTTTCTGGCTCGACAAGCTGGCCGATACCTTGTTCGTCCAGCCAACCGAATCTTTCTCGCGCGATGCCCACGCCTTCGAAGAGCATTTCATCGACCACGCCATCGGCCAGCCGGGGCAGGGCAAGGCGGTCCATGCCGACCGCCCGCTGGTCGTTGCCGACGGCCTGCCCGGGCGTCTGCTGGCCTGGGCCTCGGATGTCCTGCAACGCATCGAATACCGCCTGCTCCTGCGCGGCAAGGGCGGCACGGCCGAAAAGCTCATGCATCGGGCCGGCGCCTACCTGCGGACGCTGGAAAATCTGCTCGAACAACCGCGCTACCTCATGATGGCCGTGATGGCGACTTTCGTGGTGATCTTGTGAGCGGCCTGACCGAAATCTTCTGGACCGAGCAGGCGAGCCTGCCGCTGCTCCTCGCCCTGCAACTGCTGCCGCTGCTCGGCGCGGTGGTGGTCTATGCCCTCAACGAGCGGCGCACCGGCGTCACGCTCGGCAAGGTCTTCGCGCTCGGCGAACTGCTGCTTTGCATCGTCGCCGTCAGCCACATCAACCCGACCCTGCCCGCCCTGCAACTGGCCGAACGCTTTGCGCCTCTGGCCTACCACGTCGCGGTCGACGGCCTGAGCCTGCTCTTTTTGCTGCTCGTTGCGCTGCTGACTTTGCTCATGACACTGTACGGCATGAGCCGCGGCATGATCTCGCCGGGCCGGCTGTTTGCCGTGCTGCTGCTGGCCGAAGCCGGGCTGGTCGGCATGCTGGTCACGGTCAATGTGGCGTGGTTCGCCGCCTTCTCCGCCCTCGAATTGTGGGCGGTGGTTTTCCTGCTCCGGCGCTGGGCTTCGTCGCGGGCCGAAATCCACGCGCTGGCGCGCTTCGTCCAGTATCAGGCCTTCGGTTGGGTGCTCTTCGCGGCTGGTTGCCTGGTCCTCGGCTGGGGCCATGCCGAGGCGACCGGCGGCCGGTGGAGCTTCGATCTCTTCGATCTGGTCGGCGCCGTGCCGGTCGGCAAGTTCCAGACGGCCGCCTTCTACCTGCTGTTCTACGGCTTGGCCGTGCGCACGCCGCTCTTCCCGCTGCACGGCTGGCTGCCCAACATGGCCCAGCACGGCCTGATCGCCGTTGCCCCGGCGCTCATGGTGGGCGTCAAGGTCGGCATCTACGGCATGATGCGTTTCGTCCTGCCGCTGACCCCGGCGGCGGTCGAAACCTGGCAGCCCTACGTCGTCGGTTTCGCCATGGCCGGCGTCTTTTTCACGGCGGCGCTGGCTTTCCAGCAAAGCAACCTGCGCCGCCTGCTCGCCTTTGCCGTGGTCAGCCACACCAGCCTGCTCGTCATCGGCCTGTTCAGCCTGCACGAGTCGGGCATCCAGGGCGCCATGCTGCTCGCTGCCAACTTCGGGCTGGCGGTGACCGGCATGTGGTTCATCGTCGGCTTCGTCTTCCGGCGCACGGGGACGACCGAGCTGCACGAACTGTCCGGCCTGTTCGAGCGCATTCCCTTCCTCGCCATCGCCTTCCTGACTTTCGGCCTGGCCATCGTCGGCATGCCCGGTACGCCTGGTTTCGATGCCGCTCACCTGATTCTCGAAGCCTCCATCGACAAATTCGGCGCCCTGCCGACAGTGGCGACCGCTCTCGGCAACGTCGCGGCGGCCGGCTTCCTGCTCTGGGCTTTTCAGCGGGCCTTCCTGTCGCAGGCCAAAGCCGGCGGCCACGATGTCGACCGCACGCTGCCGATGGAATACGTCGTCTGCGGCATCGCGCTGGCCGCCATGCTGGCCATCGGCTTCTTCACCGAGCCCTGGCTGTACTTGACCGAAACGGCCAGCCAGGCGGCCGCGGCGAGGTTCGTGCGATGAGCCTGCCGCTGCTCTCCCTGCTCCTGTTCCTGCCAATCGGCGGCATCGCGGCGATCTGGCTGCTGCCGGCGCGGGCGACGCGCCATGTCGTGGCCTTCACTATGCTCGTCACGCTGGCCCTGGCCACCGCCGCGCTGGTCGCCTACGACCCGACCGGGGCGCGCTTCCAGCTGCTCGAACGGGTGAGCTGGATCGCCAGCCTCAATATTCACTACCTCGTCGCGGTCGACGGCATTTCCGTGCTCTTTTTGCCGGCCACTGCGCTGCTATTTCTCGGCTCGCTGGTTGCCAGCTGGAACGCGGTGCCCGACGCGCCGCGCCTGCATTACAGCCTGCTGCTGTTGTTCCAGATGGCGACGCTGGGTATTTTCTGTGCCCTCGATACCGCGTTGTTCTTCGTCTTCTGGGAGCTGACGCTGGTCCCGCTCTATTTCCTGCTCGGCCGCTGGGGCGTGACTGGCGGCAGCGCCCATGCAGCGACGCGTTACTTCCTGATCATGCTGGCCGGCGGCATCCCGCTGCTCATCGCCTTCGTCATCCTCGCCACCAGCCAGCCGGTGCTGACCTTCGACCTGACTGTCCTGCTCGGCGCGCCGCTGCCGCGAGCTACGCAAACGGCCGTTTTCCTGCTCTGCCTTCTCGGCTTCGGCGTCAAGGTGCCGCTCGTCCCGCTCCACACCTGGCTGCCGCAGTTCGCGCTGGCCGCGCCTGGTTCGCTGACGGCCCTGATCGTCGGCCTCAAGCTCGGCGCCTTCGGCCTGATCCGCTTCGCCATTCCGCTCGCGCCGCAGGCGGCGCTCGACCTGCACTGGCTGCTCGCCGGGCTGGGCACCGTCGCCATCCTCTACGGGGCAGTCGGCATGCTGGCCCAAAGCAACCTGCGCGTTGGCCTGGCCTACGCCAGCATCTGCCACGTCGGGCTGGCCGTGCTCGGGCTGGCTTCCTACACGGCGCAGGCGGCGCAAGGCGCGGTGTCGCTGCTGCTCAGTTTCTCGGTGGCAACCGGTGGGGCGTTCGTGCTGCTCGAATTCCTGCGCCAGCGCACCGGCTCAACCGACGTCAACGCGCTGGGCGGCGCCGCCAAAACCATGCCGATGCTCGCCACCGGCTTCATGATCTGTGGCCTGGCCGGTGTCGGCATGCCGGGCACCAGCAGCTTCCCCGGCGAATTCATGCTCATCATCGCTGCTCTGCAAAGCCATACCGGCGCCGGCATGGCGGCGCTGTTCGGCCTCTCCATCGCGGCCGGCGGATTTTTGTCGCTGTATCGCAAGGCGTTTTTCGGCCCGGTGACACGGGCGGCGGTTGCCAACGCCAGCGATCTCCGTCCGCGCGAATGGGCCGTGCTGGTGGCGCTCGTCGTCATGATCGTCGGCATCGGCATCAACCCCGGACCGTGGATAGAAATCGTCAGGCCGGCGGCCGAGGCGTGGGCGGCGGGGCTGGCGCGCTGATTTTCAGCGTGCCGAAGATTTCAATTTTGGCCGTTTTTTCCGGTTGACCGTAGGAATCGGGAATCCGGTCTTGTGAGCCAGCTTACTGCCCGAGCAACTTCCCGAACGTCTCGCCCAGGCCCCGGACGACGTTGCCGCCAGCCCCGCCGACACCCCGGGTCAACCCCTCGAAACTGATCCCCAGACTTTCCGCCAGGCCCGCCCCGATGCGGATCAGCATCTGTTCGTTGAGGGAAAAGCGTGGGTCGTTGATGTCGCCGTCGAGGGTGAACTGGACCTGGATGGCGCCTTCCCGGCTCTTCATGAGCGCCACGGCGGCGGCCTGGGGGATGCCCATGAAGGAGCCGTTGCTGCTCAGTTCGAGATCGTGCAGGGTCAGCATGCCGGGGGCGTTGAGGCGGCCCTTGGCGACGACCGAGTGGATCTCCAGATCCATGCTGCCGCGCTTGACGCCGGTGTCGGCGGCACGGATCAAGTAGGGCTTGAGGGCCAGCAGGTCCACGCCATCGAGGCGCGCCTTGATGTCCGACTCCTTGCTGGCAAATTCCGTCCGGCCAATGATCTCCAGCCGACCGTCGTGATGCGGCCCCTTGAGCACGCCGCTGACCTGCAGCCGGCTCTGGCCGAGCAGGTCCGGCAGATGCAGGTCGTCGAGAGAAAGCGCGATCTGCTCCAGGCGAATTTTCAGCGGCGGACGGCTGACGCTCGCATCGAAATACTCAACCGCGCTGTCGATCAGCTCGATGCGGCCGATGCTGACCTTTGGCCCGCTATTGGCCGGCTCGGCAGGCTTGGTGGGGCGATCGGTCAGGCCTGGCAGAACGTGCAACTTCTGGTCCGCCGTGCGCAACATCGAAAGATAGGCCCCTTCGATGCGGATGCTGCGCACGACGATCCGGGCGCTGAACAGATCGAGCAGCGAAGGCACGACCAGCACCCGCTCGGCCCGAAGCAAGTCCGCCGCCGGCCATGCCGGCTTGCCACCGCTGAGCGCCGGCAAGCGCAACCCGAGAATCTCCACCCCGCCCAGCCCAACACGCATCTCGCGGATTTCCCCGCTCGGCCCCAACGCCTGCTCGATCCGACCCTTGAGCCCATGCACAGCCACCTGGAAAACCAGGAACAGCACGACCAGCAAGGCAATCAGCATGCCAAGCAGGCGCCGGGAGCGGAGTTGAAAGTTCATGGCGACAACGGGAATTTGCTTGAGCTGCAAATGTTACCCAAATTCGCCCCACGCTCAATGCGGAGGCTGCGCTGCCCGCCACCCGCGTACTCTCCCTGACCGGCGAATGGACGTCTCTTTTGTTTGGGCCGACCCGCTGAACACCACCCGAGTCGCCCACCGGAAAATTTCATTTTTGGCTGGTTTTTCCGGTTGACCGTGGAAGTCTGAAAATCAGGCCTTCTTGACGAATTCCGACTTGAGTTGCATGGCGCCGATGCCATCGATCTTGCAATCGATGTCGTGATCGCCGTCGATCAGTCGGATGTTCTTGACCTTGGTGCCGACCTTGACGACCGACGACGAGCCCTTGATCTTGAGGTCCTTGATGACGGTAACCGAGTCGCCGTCCTGCAGCACGTTGCCATTGGCGTCCTTCCAGACGCGGGCCTGCTCGGCGCTTTCGCCGGCATCCTTGCTCCACTCATGGGCGCATTCCGGGCAGACGTAGTTGGTGCCGTCTTCGTAGGTGTATTCCGATTTGCACTTCGGACAGTTCGGCAAGCCGCTCATGGTGTTTCCTTTTCAATAATCTTCTTCAAAGCCGCCCATCAGGTTGGGCAGCAGGATGTAGGCGCGTTTGAGGGCTTCGCTCAGGTCGGTCAGGACGTTTTCGTCGCCGAGATGATCGATGAAGCCCGAGCGGTAAAGCAGCGACCCGGGCTGCGAGTTGAGGCCGCAGACGAGCAGGGTGCAGCCGCGTTTGGACAGCTTGTCGCGCAGATTTTCGAGGCCTTCGAGGCCGGTGGTGTCGAGCTGGATCAGGCGCGTCATGTCGAGAATGACGACCTCGGGGTGGCCTTCGCGCGGGTCGAGTAGTTCTTCGAGCTTGTTCACCGCACCGAAGAACAGCGAGCCGAACATTTGCCAGGCAGCGACCCGCATCGTCCCATCCGGGTAGAGGAACTGCGGTTCCTGGGCTTCTTCGCTGAGCGGCAGGCGATCGATTTTGGTCAGTTCCGACATGCGGTAGATGAAGAACAGGCTGGCCAGCACCATGCCCAGCTCGACGGCGATGGTCAGGTCGAAGAGCACGGTGACGAAGAAAGTGGCGAGCAGGATGATCCGGTAGTTGTAGCTGTAACGGCGCAATTCGACGAACTGGTGCCATTCGCCCATGTTGATGGCGACCACCATGACGATGGCCGATAGCGTGGCGAGCGGTACGTACGAGGCGAGCGGCGCGGCAACGAGGACGATGCCGAGCAGCACGGCGGCGTGGACCATGCCGGCGATTGGCGTCCGGCCACCGGACTTGACGTTGGTCGAGGTGCGGGCAATGGCGCCGGTCGCCGCAAAGCCGCCGAACAAAGGCGCGGCGATATTGGCCAGCCCCTGGGCCACCAGCTCCTGGTTGGGGTCGTGACGGTCGTCAATCTGGCTGTCGGCAACGCGGGCCGAGAGCAGCGACTCGATGGCACCGAGCAGCGCGATGGTGATGGCCGGCGAGATCAGTTTGCCGAAATCGTGAATCGACAGGTCGGGCAGCCCGAAGCCGGGCAGTTCCTGCGGAATGCCGCCAAAGCGGCTGCCGATGGTCTGTACCGGCAGGTCGAACAGGTAGGAAATCAGCGTTCCGACCAGCAGCACGGCGAGCGGACCGGGGGCGCGGCGCAGCAATGATAAGCGTTGGGCCAGCCAATTATAGGAAAGGAGGAAGACAAAGCAGGCTGAGGCCAGGCCGAGGGTCGGCAGGTCGACCGTGTGGGCGTTGGCGGCCAGGGTCTTGATGCGGTGGAAGAATTCGGCAGGCAGGCTGTCGATTTGCAGGCCGAAGAAATCCTTGATCTGGGCAAGGAAGATGACGACGGCGATGCCGTTGGTGAAGCCGATGACGACGGTAACCGGGATGAAGCGGATGAGTTGCCCCATGCGGGCGAGACCCATGGCAAGCAGAAAAATGCCGGCCAGAATGGTGGCGCCCATCAGGTTGGCATAGCCGTGGATGGCGACGATGCCGTAAACAATGGGAATGAAGGCACCGGTCGGGCCGCCGATCTGCACGCGCGAGCCGCCCAGCGCCGAGGTGATCAGGCCGGCCACGATGGCCGTCCAGATGCCTGCCGTCGGCGAGCAGCCCGAGGCGATGGCAAAGGCCATGGCCAGCGGCAGGGCGAGGACGCCAACCGTGATTCCCGCCGCAAGGTCCTTGCCAAATTGCGTGCGATTATAAGTTGGCAGGCAATCCAGCAGCTTGGGACGGAAGGCGATTTTCATGATGCGCGCTCGGAGGGTAAGCGCAGCATTATATGAGTGCCTTATTAATCGTCAATATTAATCACATGTTAATATGATGTAACACAAATCAAAAAAGAGTGAGTCATGGAGAAACGCACAGCCCGCTTGACCATCCTGATCGATCCCCAGAAGAAGAAAATCTTCGAGGAAATCTGCGCCGCCCAGGATCTGACTTCATCCCAGGTTGTCCGTCGCCTGGTGCGTGAGTACATCATTGAAAACGCCGGCGACCGCGAGTTGCCGGCGTGGCTCAAGCCGAGCGGCAAGCCCGCCGATTAATCCGGTTCGTTTTCAGGCGCTTTCCGCACCTTGTCCGGGTGATTTGCGCTGAGATAGGCATCGAACTTGGCTTGCATTTGCGGCGACTGCTTGGCCAGTTCGCGCAGGATGCGCGCCACCGCCCAGAGCATGACGGCAACGCCGCCGGCGGTGCAGGCCACGGCTTCCACGGTCGACGTCGGGAAGTCGGCCAGAATCGCCCCCTTGCCGGCAGCAAACCAACTGGCGCCGATGCCGACGCAGGCCAGGCCGAACATGTCGACCAGCGCATAGAGAAATATCGGGCCGGTCAGCGTTGGGCGGGGTGGGCGATTGGTTCGATTGAGCATGGGCGTGGCTGGTAGTGGATCGGTTTTTTGATATTTATCAAATGGTCTTGACAAAGCGAAAGTCGAGGCTTGACTTATGCACAGAGTTGGGGCGATTTGGTACTCAACTTTTCTTTCTGGCTGATAGATTTGCCAGATTGACGTGAAGAATTAAATATCGTTTAAAATCAATGCATTATCATTGAGCTCAAGTTTCGGGCAGGGTAAGGAAAATCCTTGTGGAACGGTCACTTAGCGACTTACTCCTTGATTCATTCACAGACTTATCCACAGTTTTTGTGGATAGTTCCAAAAGCCTAAACGGTGTAGCTAGATTGGCTGGCTAAGTTAAAGTGATACCTTAAGTTGTGTCACAATTTTGCTGCGGCGCAGCAGTGGATTCCCTGCTGCGCCGGCCGTTGCCAGCGGCATCGCTTTATTTCACTCGCATTCCGGGTTGAGCGCCGGAATCCGGCGACAAAAGGAAAATCCCGGCGGTTTTGCCCTCTGTGTCCGAGGCGGCCAGAACCATGCCTTCCGACAACCCGAATTTCATCTTGCGTGGTGCCAGATTGGCCACCATGACGGTCAGTCGGCCGATCAGTTGCGCCGGGTCGTAGGCCGCCTTGATGCCGGCAAAGACATTGCGCGTCTCGTTGTTGCCGATGTCCAGGGTCAGGCGGACCAGCTTGTCGGCGCCCTCGACGTGTTCGGCGTTGGCAATGCGGGCGATGCGCAGGTCGACCTTCATGAAATCGTCGATATTGCAGAACGGTTCCCACGGGCTGTCGGTCTTGACCTCGTTCTGCTGGTGTTCGGCATGGCGTTGCGGCGATTGCTGTTCCGGTGCCGGGGCCAGTGATTCCTTGTTGGCCTCGACCAGCTTTTCGATCTGCTTGGTGTCAACGCGGGTCATCAGGTGCTCGTAGGTATGGATGCCATGGCCACCGGCGAGCAGGCCTTGCGTGTCGATCCAGCTCAGCGGGGCGATGTTGAGGAATTTCTCGACCTTGCCGGCGACCACCGGCAGGATGGGTTTGAGCAGCACGGTGAGCAGGCGGAACAGGTTCAGCGCATTGCTGCAGGCGGCGTGCAGGTCGACTTCGCGGCCTTCCTGCTTGGCCAGTTCCCAGGGCTTGACGCTGTCCACGTACTGGTTGGCGGCATCGGTCAGCAACATGATTTCGCGCATGGCCTTGCCGAATTCGCGCGCTTCGTACAGTTCGGCGATGCGGTCGGCCGCTGCCTGGATGGCCTTGATCGCCGGCAGCTCGGCGTTGGCCGGGGCCAGCTGACCATTGAAGCGCTTGGCGATGAAACCGGCCGAGCGGCTGGCGATATTGACGTACTTGCCGACCAGGTCGGAATTGACGCGGGCGCTGAAATCCTCGAGGTTGAGGTCGATGTCTTCCATGCTGGCCGAGAGCTTGGCGGCGTAGTAATAGCGCAGCCATTCGGGGTTGAGGCCGGTGTCGAGGTAGCTCTGGGCGGTGATGAAAGTGCCGCGCGATTTCGACATCTTGGCGCCGTCGACGGTTAGGAAGCCGTGCGCGAAAATCTTGGTCGGCGTGCGGAACCCGGCGTGGGCCAGCTCGGCCGGCCAGAACAGCGCGTGGAAGTAGAGGATGTCCTTGCCGATGAAGTGGTAGAGCTCAGTCGTTGAATCCGGCTTGAAGTATTCGTTGAAATCGAGGCCGTTCTTGCTGCATAGGTTCTTGAAGGAGCCCATGTAGCCGATCGGCGCGTCGAGCCAGACATAGAAATACTTGCCCGGCGCATCGGGAATCTCGAAGCCGAAGTAGGGCGCGTCGCGCGAAATGTCCCAGTCGGTCAGCTTGTTTTCGCCGGGCGCACCGAGCCATTCCTGCATCTTGTTGGCGGCTTCGTTCTGCAGCACGCCGTTGTCGCGGCTCGTGTACTGGCGCAGGAAAGACTCGCAGCGAGGGTCGGAGAGTTTGAAGAAATAGTGTTCCGAGCTGCGCAGTTCCGGCTTGGCGCCGGAGATGGCGGAATACGGCTCCTTGAGGTCGGTCGGTGCGTAGGCCGCACCACAGGACTCGCAGTTGTCGCCGTACTGGTCCTTGGCGCCGCACTTCGGGCATTCGCCCTTGATGAAGCGGTCAGGCAGGAACAGTTGCTTGACCGGGTCGTAATATTGCTCGATGGTCCGTGTTTCGATCAGGCCGGCGGCGCGCAACTTGAGGTAGATGTCGTTGGCGCAGTCGCGTGTTTCGTCGGAGTTGGTGCTGTAGAAATTGTCGAAGCCGACGCCGAAGCCGGCGAAGTCGCGCGAATGCTCGCCGTGGACGCGGGCGATCAGGGCTTCCGGCGTGATGCCTTCCTTTTCGGCGCGCAGCATGATCGGCGTGCCGTGCGTGTCGTCGGCGCAAACGTACCAGCATTCGTTGCCGGCCATTTTCTGGAAACGCACCCAGATGTCGGTCTGGATGTACTCGACCAGATGGCCAAGGTGAATGGCGCCGTTGGCGTAGGGCAGGGCGGAGGTGACGAGGATTTTGCGCGACATGGATGGGCAAGGCTGGAAAAATAAAGGGCAATTTTACCGCGAGGAAGCAGGGAGGCGATTCACAAATCCCCAAGGCACATTCGCTGGCAATTGTTGCAGAACGTAAACTAGTATGCTTGATTGGTAAAACATGATCGGTGGATCATTGCCGAAGGCGCATGATGGGCGCAGAATCGCGGCGAAATGGGAGGGGTTATGAATTTTGCAGTGGTCGAGGACAGTAGAAGCCAGGCTGAGGTACTCAAGGCGCTGTTGAAGAGTGAAGGACATCAGGTTGAGGTCTTTGCGGATGGGCACTCCTGCATCGAGGCGCTCAAGACGCGAAATTTCGATTTCTTCGTGATTGACTGGAACCTGCCCGATATTGGCGGCGACGAAGTACTCAAACATGTGCGCGAAAAGTGCGGCTGGGACGTTCCGGTCGTCTTTTGCACGGGCCGTACTGACGAGGAGGCGGCCTCGGATATTCTGCGCCTGGGCGCCGACGACTATATTCCGAAGCCTATCCGCTACATGGAATTCATGGCGCGCATTCATGCCCTGCTGCGCCGCCGCCAGGCACGTCCGGCCACCGTACAGTTCGGCAGCATCGAGATCGACATGGAAGGACGGCGCATCAAGCTGGCCGGTGTCGATGTCGATCTGACCCAGCGCGAGTTTGAACTGGCGGTTATCTTGTTGAACAACGTCGGTCGCGTGCTGTCACGCGATGAGTTGCTGACCAGCGTCTGGGCGCGCGATGCCGGGGTCGATACGCGGACCGTCGATACCCACGCCAGTCGTCTGCGCAAGAAACTCGGACTGGCTGGCGAAAGCGGGCTGATGCTGTCGTCTGTTTATGGTCAGGGCTATCGTCTGGATACTGTCCAGCAGGGCTGATTTCCACCAACGGTTTCGGGTATACTGGACAAAATCACTCGGGTATTGCCCGTTGCTCACCCCAAAACCGGAGTTTCCATGAGTCTTACAGAACAGCAAGTCAAGGCTGCGCTATCTGCTGCGGTCGACACCAATACAGGCAAGGATTTCGTTGCCGGCAGGGCGGTCAAGAATGTCAAAATCGATGGCAACGATGTGTCGTTCGACATCGAACTGGGCTATCCGGCAAATAGCCAGATCGATCCGATCCGCCGACAGGTGATCGCTGCCGTGCGCACCCTCCCGGGGGTCGGCAACGTCTCGGCCAATGTTTTCAGCAAGATCGTCGCCCACTCCGTGCAACTTGGCGTCAAGCTGCTGCCAGGGGTCAAGAACATCATTGCCGTCGCTTCCGGCAAAGGCGGCGTCGGCAAGAGCACGACAGCGGTCAATCTGGCCCTGGCGCTGGCTCAGGAAGGGGCTCGGGTCGGCATTCTCGACGCCGACATCTATGGTCCGTCGCAGCCGCAAATGCTTGGCCTGGCTGGCCAGCAGCCGGAATCAAAGGATGGCCAGAGCATGGAGCCGCTGGAGGCTTATGGCGTGCAGGCGATGTCGATCGGCTTCATGGTCGATGTCGAGACGCCGATGGTCTGGCGTGGCCCGATGGTCGCCCAGGCGCTTGACCAGATGCTCGGCCAGACCAACTGGAACGATATCGACTACCTGATCGTCGACATGCCGCCGGGTACTGGCGACATTCAGCTGTCGCTGGCCCAGAAGGTGCCGGTGACCGGTGCGGTGATTGTCACGACGCCGCAGGACATCGCGCTGATTGACGCCCGCAAGGGTCTGAAGATGTTCGAGAAGGTCAATATTCCGATCATCGGCATCGTTGAAAACATGAGCATCCACATTTGCTCGAAGTGCGGGCACGAGGAGCATATCTTCGGTGAGGGCGGCGGCGAAAAAATGTGTGCCGATTACGATGTCGAGTTCCTGGGGAGCTTGCCGCTGGAACTGGCGATTCGAGAGATGGCCGATGGCGGCAAGCCGACGGTGGTCGGCGCGCCGGATTCGCGGACAGCCGAGATCTACCGCGCCATTGCCCGCCGTGTCGCTGTCAAGATTGGCGAGAAGGCCAAGGACATGACGTCGAAATTCCCGAACATCGTTGTGCAGAACACCTAATTTTTTGCACATTGGGGCCAACAAAGGCGGGTAAAATCCCGCCTTTGTTTTTTGTCGAGCGGAACCGGAAAAATGACCATCAAATCAGACAAGTGGATACGCCGCATGGCGGCAGAGCACGGCATGATCGAGCCGTTTTCGCCGGAGCTGGTGCGCGAAGCCAATGGTCAGAAAATTGTTTCCTACGGCACGTCGAGCTACGGCTACGACATCCGCTGCGCCCGCGAATTCAAGGTGTTCACGAATATCAACTCGACCGTCGTCGATCCGAAGAACTTCGATCCGAAGTCTTTCGTCGAGATCGAGTCCGACGTCTGCATCATTCCGCCGAACTCGTTTGCCCTGGCTCGTACGATGGAATACTTCCGCATTCCCCGCTCGGTTTTGACCGTTTGTCTCGGCAAGAGCACCTATGCTCGTTGCGGCATCATCGTCAATGTCACCCCGTTCGAACCTGAGTGGGAAGGTTACGTCACGCTGGAGTTTTCCAACACGACGCCGCTGCCGGCCAAGATCTACGCCGGTGAAGGCTGCGCCCAGGTGCTGTTCTTCGAGTCCGACGAAGTCTGCGAGACGTCGTACAAGGACCGTGGCGGCAAGTACCAAGGGCAGGTCGGTGTCACTTTGCCGAAAATCTGACCTCAGACCGTAACGAAATCGTCTTATTCTGTGACCCGCTGCGGCGGGTCGCCGCATTTTAAGGATTCAACATGCGCTTCCACTTCCCCGTCATCATCATCGACGAAGACTTCCGTTCGGAGAATACCTCCGGTCTCGGCATCCGGGCGCTGGCCGAAGCCATCGAGAAGGAAGGCCTGGAAGTGCTGGGCGTTACCAGCTACGGCGACCTGACCTCGTTTGCCCAGCAGCAGAGCCGTGCCTCGGCTTTCATCCTGTCGATCGACGACGAGGAACTGGCGCTTGAGCCGGAAGAGACGCTGGCCGAGCTGCGCGCCTTCGTCAAGGAAATCCGCAACCGCAACGCCGAGATCCCGATCTTCCTGCACGGTGAGACGCGCACTTCGCGCCATATTCCGAACGACGTGCTGCGCGAACTGCATGGCTTTATCCACATGTTCGAGGACACGCCGGAATTCATCGCCCGCAACGTCAAGCGCGAAGCCCGCGCCTATCTCGATTCGCTGCCGCCGCCGTTCTTCCGCGCGCTGGTCCATTACGCTGCGGACGGCTCGTATTCCTGGCATTGCCCGGGGCACTCGGGGGGTGTGGCTTTCCTGAAGTCGCCGGTTGGTCAGATGTTCCACCAGTTTTTCGGCGAGAACATGCTGCGCGCCGACGTCTGCAATGCCGTCGAGGAACTTGGTCAGTTGCTGGACCACACCGGGCCGGTTGCCGCCTCGGAGCGCAACGCGGCGCGCATTTTCAATTCAGATCACCTCTATTTCGTCACCAACGGCACTTCGACCTCGAACAAGATCGTCTGGCATTCGACCGTGGCGCCGAACGATATCGTGGTCGTCGACCGCAACTGTCACAAGTCCATCCTGCACGCCATCATGATGACCGGGGCGATCCCCGTTTTCCTGATGCCGACGCGTAACAACTTCGGCATCATCGGGCCGATTCCGAAATCGGAATTCCTCTGGGAGAACATCCAGAAAAAGATCGCCGCCAACCCGTTCATCACCGACAAGACTGCCAAGCCGCGGGTGCTGACGATCACCCAGTCGACCTACGACGGCATCCTCTACAACGTCGAGGACATCAAGCAGGAGCTGGATGGCAAGATCGATACGCTGCACTTCGACGAAGCCTGGCTGCCGCACGCCGCCTTCCACGATTTTTACGGCGATTACCACGCCATCGGCGCCGACCGGCCGCGCTGCAAGGAGTCGATGATTTTCTCGACGCAATCGACGCACAAGCTGCTGGCTGGTTTGTCGCAGGCGTCGCAAATTCTGGTCCAGGATGCCGAGAACCAGAAGCTCGACCGCGATATCTTCAACGAAGCCTATTTGATGCACACCTCGACTTCGCCGCAGTACTCGATCATCGCCTCCTGCGATGTCGCCGCGGCGATGATGGAAGAGCCGGCCGGTACCGCGCTGGTCGAGGAATCGATTGCCGAGGCCCTCGATTTCCGCCGCGCCATGCGCAAGGTCGACGAGGAGTGGGGTGCCGACTGGTGGTTCAAGGTCTGGGGGCCGGACGACCTGTCCGAAGAAGGCATCGAGGAGCGTGACGCCTGGATGCTCAAGCCGGGCGAGCGCTGGCACGGCTTCAACAATCTGGCCGACGGCTTCAACATGCTCGACCCGATCAAGGCAACGATCATCACCCCGGGCCTCGACGTCGATGGCGATTTTGCCGACGAATTCGGCATCCCGGCCGCCATCGTCACCAAGTATCTGGCCGAGCACGGCGTTATCGTCGAAAAGTGCGGCCTCTACAGCTTCTTCATCATGTTCACCATCGGCATCACCAAGGGTCGCTGGAACACGCTGGTGACGGCGCTGCAGCAGTTCAAGGACGATTACGACAAGAACCATCCGCTGTGGAAGGTGCTGCCCGAGTTCGTGCAGAAGAACCCGCGCTACGAGCGCGTCGGCCTGCGCGATTTGTGCACGCAGATCCACAGCGTTTACAAGCAGAATGACGTGGCCCGCCTGACCACCGAGATGTATCTGTCGGACATGGTGCCGGCCATGCGTCCGGCCGATGCCTTCGCCAAGATGGCGCATCGCGATATCGAGCGCGTGCCGGTCGATGAACTTGAAGGTCGTGTCACGGCGGTGTTGCTGACCCCTTACCCGCCGGGTATTCCGCTGCTGATTCCGGGCGAGCGTTTCAACGCGACGATCTGCAACTACCTGAAGTTTGCCCGCGAATTCAATGCCCGCTTCCCCGGTTTTGAGACCGATGTTCATGGTCTGGTCAAGGGTGCCGACGGGCGTTACTACGTGGATTGCGTGCGCTGATCGGCACGACTTGTCGTCCGGAGCAGCGTGTAAAAC
>JBAQOL010000013.1:0-29604 GCA_049304775.1 Ferribacterium limneticum | reverse complement strand
CCCCCGCCAAACTCAGGTTGCTTGACGATTACCGGCCGAGCGAACGACGGAAGTCGCGCGTTGCCGCCTTGGCCGCTTCCGCACCGGATGCAACGTCGGGCAGGGTCGAGCAATAGGCCTCGATGGCCTTGTCGGCCAGCGGCTCCCATTTTGCGATCCAGCCCTGGATCAGCTCGAGGTTGCCCGGGGTCTCGAGCGCCATTTTGACCATCGCCGAAATCCACCGACGATGGCGCGCCGCATCGAGCAACTGGGCATCGGTCAGCAGGCCGAGCAGGGTGTCGCCGTTGTGGCGAGCGGATTCACCGAGTTTGCGCAGCACGGCTTCATCGATTGCCGGCTTGGCGACGAGGTTGAGGACGACAATTGCCTCGCCCCAATCCCAAACGGTCATCGCCTTTTCCATGAGCTCGCGGAAGCCTTGCCAAACCGGATCGGTTTCCCAGTAGATGCGCTCGTCCACCGCAAAACCCTTGTCGGGGAAGGCGATTGACAGCTCCTTGGTGCGGTAGGCGGTGTGGCTGAGCCAGCGCAGGCTGTCGGCCATCTGGAAATAGTGGCAGTTGGTGATGGTGCTGGCTGGCGAGACCTGTCCGACGTAGGCCGAGGCCATCTGGATGGTGTGAAACAGGTAGCGCGACGGCGTATAGAAACGCGCCAGCGTGCCCGCCCAGCGCGGATCGAACGCCTTGTCGTTCTCACGCTGGTTGAACTGGTCGAAGAGGCCGAAAACGTAGGTTTCCTGGCCGTCCTGCATCATGTTGTAGGTGCGGTAGACGACTTCTTCCGGGTCGCGGAAGGCGTTCCAGTCCGCATGTTTGAGGGCGGTACCGAAGGTGTTCTTCTTGTACCACTCGTTCATGAACATGGTGGGCGACAGCTCGTAGGGCGAGTCGGGCCGCTTGTCGTTGTAGTGCAGGTTGGCGCTGACGATCTCGTATTCGCTCGGCTTGCGGCGGCGGGCGGCGAGATGGCTCCAGGTCTTGAGCGGCTTCAGTACTTGAACTTCCGACATTCTTGTCTCCTTGATTTTTTGGTGTTGGCTGGCCGGTGTTGCGTTTGGCCTGCCCTTACATCTTTTTCACAAAATAGAAGCGGATGGAGTTGTCACCGCTTTCGATCTGGCCGGCGAAGGAACTCAGGTCTACTTCGAGGTCGTTCATCTTGAACGGGCGGCCGAGCTCGTCCTCGATGGTGGCGCGGTGCAGCACCATCTCGTGATCGGTATGGATGCGGATATAGGCGCGCTTGTCGTCGACAAAGACTTCCTTGCCCGGGTTGTCGATTTTGGCTGCCTCGATGACCGCCATGGCCAGGTCACCGGCCCGCATGACCGGCCCGACCAGATTGTTGTGATAGGCCTGCGCGGAACTTGTCGTGCTCATTTTTTTCTCCTCGATTTCTTTCAAGTCCGGCGCACCAATGCTGCTGGCCAGTCCGGAAGGGCAAGCCAGTTCCGGCTGCGCTTGTCCGCCGCCCAGCAAGTTCCCCAGCCAATTCAAAATACCCATGCGATTCATCCTTTAATTAGTGAAGGAAACCCGGTCAGGTATGGGCAAACAAAGGTTCGATGCCTTCCGTCTTGACCAGAACATCGTCCCCTTCGACCTTGACCGGATACTCGGCCAGGGCGCAGTCATCGGGATTTATGCCCTTGCCGTTGCAGGCGTTGAACTGCCACAGGTGAGCCCGGCAAATGATCTTCTTGCCATCAAAGCTCCCTTCGCTCAGGGAAATATCCTGATGCGGGCACATCCCCTGGAAAGCCTTGATATCGCCCCCCTCCGCACAGACCAGCACGATTTCCTGGCCATTGACATCGAAGGACTCCATTTCCCCTTCCCAGATGTCGTCGAGCGTGCATACCTTTGTGAAACTCATTTCTGACTCCTGAAGATTCCTGTTTCGCGTGGTGACGCCGCAAGCACTCAGTGCTTGGGTGCCTCCCAGATGATTTCGACGGTCTCCGTCGGCTTCAGGCCGGATTCGGAAACACGCATGGTGCGCGGCAGAAACTCCTCGCTACCCTGACGGCGGACCCGCATGAGGTAGCCCGGACGCGCCCGGACGCGGCGGCCGACCGAATGCACGGCGGCGGCGGCAGCCACCTCGTCCATGGTGTTTTCACTGTCGACCGCAACGAGTTGCAGTACGAAGTCGCCTTCGAAGTTGGATGTAATTGGAAACAACGCCATTTCTAGAATCTCCTTTGTTCTTTGGAAGCGGCGTCCGCAGACGCCGGCTTGCATGGCAGCGATGATCAGCTCGCCTTCTTCTCTGCCCGCAGGGCGCGGTACACTTCGGCCCAGGCGTAGTTGTGGGCGTCGTCGCCGCACTCGCCGGGAGCCAGGTTCATGTAGGCGAGCGCGCCGCCGAGGTCCATCGGCTGGATCATGCCGGCCAGGAAGCGGTCGACGATGCTCAGATGGCCGGCATAGCGTTCCGGCTCCTGCTCGAAGCACCAGCGGTCGACTTCCGAACCGAAGTGATAGAGGCGGCCGTTGTACTCCAGCGGGTAGTCCTTGACGTTCCACCCCTTGCCCGGCGTGCCGAGAATCGGCAGCTGGCACATGTTGCAAACGTAGGGCAGCGTTTCCGGGTAGGCCATAGCCATGTTGCCGTCGACCACGTTGTCGATGATGACGTCCCAGCACTGGCCCCAGGTGTCGTTCCAGCCGGGGTATTTCTCTTCGAGCCAGGCGCGCTCGTCCGGGGTGACGCCGGCCGCCGGGTTCCACCACACGGTGGGGCGCCAGAAGTAGGAACCCATGTGCATACCGTGGTGGGTTTCGCTCAGTTCCTTGAGGAAGATGTCCCAGTACCAGGGCAGATCGAGGCCCATGTCGGTCAGGGCGCGCTCGAACTGGGCGACGATCCATTCCTCCATGAATTCCTTGAACGATTGCTTGCGATGCTCGAGCGGCGTGTAGTAGTCCATGATCGGACCGGTGAGCACCGAGAACAGCTTCCAGGCGCCCCACACGGCGATGTCGACGCGCTTCTGGGCTTCCGCTTTCTGGCCGTTCTCGATGAGAATCTTGAGGGCCGGGCCGCCGATCTGGGCGTGGCGCGACTCGTCGGTCTGGATGCTGGAAATCAGGTTGGCGAAGGTGTGGTCGCCAGCTTCGGCCGCATCGGCTGCCAAGCCGAGGAACTGCATGTTGGTGAAACCGGTCTCGAAGCTGAAGGTCAGCATGATCGAGACACTGATCGCATCCCGCGTCATCATGATGTCGTCGAAGAAGTGACGCGCCGCGATCATCCCCCACTCGTTGGTGTCGTAGGCCTTGAAGGCCCAGTCCATCTGGCGGTCTTTCGAGACATGCTCATGCGGGAAAAAGAGTTGCATCTGGGCATGACGGATTTCATCCAGGCAGCCCAGCGTCGACATGTTGCGCATGCCCGGTGCCTTGGAGAAACGCATCATGCGGGCTTCGGCACTGGCGGCGGCGTATTCGCCACGAGCGATGGCGCCGTAGTGCGCTTTCATGACCGATTTCCAGCCCGGATCAGCATTTTCGAAAATGCGGCTGCGCTCCAGCGCAGCCTTGACCGAATAGGCGCCGGCATCCTTGTCGCGCTGGACTTTGACGTATTCCGGATAGGTCTGCTTGTAAGGCTCGTCGTATTTTTCCCAGGCATCCTGGGGCAAGCCGAAATTACCTGACATCAGCGGCGGAAACAGCTCATCTTCCGTCACATACGTGGGGGTCCAGTTCGTGGTCCTGGCCAGGTCATACCAGTCCATTCTGTTTAGTACAGCCATCAATGTCTCCTTCTTTGTAGCAGGATTGGGGATCCCGCACTTCCCGAATCAAAGCGATCTCTGTCGCCAGGGGCACGCGGCAAATTGAAAAATATCGAGATTCCGCATATGGCTAAAGTTACAAGGAATGAAAGAAGGGGAGTATTAGACTTTGGTTTAGATGGGGTGCTTTTGCGGGTGCTGGCGGCGACCGGTCGACAAGACGGCATGCCTTGGCTGGCCTGCTTGGCGAGCCGATTTCGCGTTGCAGCCTGGCCTGCGTATTGCCACGGTCAACCGTAAAAAACGGCCAAAATTCAAATTTAAGGGAGGCTGTCGGTGCCTGGCTACAACACCGTCAAAAAAAAAAGCGCCTCGCGGCGCCTGTTTTCATCTGTGCTTCGTGCCCTGCCCCGCCAACGATCAAATCGTCAGCATGGGCAGCATTTCTGCTGATCGAACGGTCAGTCGGCAGAACTGATCAATCAAGGATTTCCGGATGTTTCTGCAGGAATTCGCTGCGCTTGCTGCGGTTGATAACCGAGCCGGAAATGTAGGAATAACCCTTCTTTTGCCACATCGCCAGATCGGTCATGGCTGCCGGAACGACAGTGACCAGATCATAGAAATCGCCCGGTTTGTAACCCCGGAAATTGGCTGCATTGCGGCAGACGCGGAGCGTTACGCCCTGGTCAGTCAGCGCCTTGAGGCGATCATAGATGTCGGGATATGCGGCGCGATTAAGGCGCGACAGCATGTGCAGCTCGTTGCCATGGGCCACCATCACGATATGGGATTGCTTGATATCGCCAAACTCTTTCAGGCCGTTCAGCTGGTTGTTGATGTAACCCAGTGCCTGATACATATCTTCGGGTTTTTCAAAGTTGAATTGATAAACCGTTTTTTGCGCCCCGAGCGGGGAGTCGTCAAACTTTGACGGTGTATCCGGGCCTGCCCACGCGACAGTTGCGCAAAGCAGAAGACTACCAAGCAATTTTTTTAACATCCTTATCTCCTTAATTTCCTCGTTGGTCGGTTCTTGTCGTCTCCGTAATTCAGAGCAACAAAGCCAGTATATGGGCAGATAGCTGCCTGGTGAAAAGCAATAGTCCGCGGCTGGAAAACGCAAATTCAGCCCGAAAAAAAGTGCATTTCTGGACGTACAACGCCTGTATGGTCAGGCTCATATCCAAAAAAACGCCCCGTTTTCCGGGGCGTCGAGATGTGTAAGACAAGAGCCAAATCAGTAACGAGCGTCGGCCGGCTTCGGATCCTTTGGCCAATCCTTGACCTTGTCCGGGAAGTCCGGACGCGGCTGGTGGCTGAAGTACTCGGCCACATCAACTGCTTCCTGGTCGGACAGCCCCCCCTGACCGAGCGGGAACTTGCCGTGGAAGCCAATTGGCATGTTGCGCTTGACGAAGGCGGCGGCGGTGTAGGTCCGGGCCATGCCGGCGCCGATATTGAACGATTCGTCACCCCACAGAGGCGGGTAAACCATCTTGCCGGCCGCGTTCTTCAGGCCCTCGCCGCTCTCGCCATGGCATACCGCGCATTGATCGGCGTAGATCTTCTTGCCGTTGTCCGGGTCAGGTTTGATCGAGCGGTCGATCTTGCCGACGCCACGCCCGGCGACCTTGTCTTCCGGCTTGGTTTCGCCCTTCATCCAGTCAAAGTAGGCGACCATCGCCTTCATGTCATCGGATTCCTTGGGCAATGGCTTGCCGTTCATCGAGCGACGGAAGCAACCGTTGATGCGCTCCTCCAGAGTGATGATCTTGCCGGCCCGCGCCCCGTAGCTCGGGAAGAAAGCCGAAACGCCAACGAAAGGCGAACCATCGGCCACCGTCCCGGCATTGAGGTGGCAGCTCGTGCAATTGAGCTGGTCACCGACATGCTCGGGAAGCAAATCCTTCGTTTCCAGATGCAGCCGCATGCCGCGGACCAGTTGCTGGGCATTCCTGGCCATCAGCATATTGGCCAGACGCGGCGTTTCGAACTTGCTCGAATCCGTGGTCTTGGGGTCAAGTTCAGCCCGCATCTTGGCCACCGTACCGGTATCGACAACAGGCGCGCCATTGCCCCAGCTGGTCCGGACAAAACTCAGTATCTCGGCCAGTTCCCGGTCGGCCAGACGGGCAAAGGCCGGCATCACGAAGACGCGCGGATGGGTTGTCGTCGAGGCTGTCTGGCCGCCGGTCAGGATAATGTGCACCAGCGTCGAGGCATCCTTCGAACTGACCGTCGGATTACCGGCCAGCGGCGGGAAAACCTTGTCGACGCCACTACCATCGGCACGGTGACAATCTCCGCAGAACTGGATGTAACCAAGGCCGCCGCGCGTACTGAACAGGTCGTCCGGCACTTTGGCGACAACGGCCTTCGGGGCGGGATGTGCCGCTTTGTCATGCGGCCCGGCCGGCAAGGACTTCAGGTAGCTGGCAATGGCCAGCAGATCATCGTCCCGGACATGCTGAGTGCTGTGCATGATGACATCTGCCATATTGCCGGAGGCAGTTGCATAGCGGTTTTGCCCGGTCTTCAGGAAGGTCTTGGTGTCCTCGACCGTCCATAGGTCACGCAGACTCAGGGCGCGCCAGGACTCAACCGTCTCGCCGGCAAGGAAAAGCGAACCGTTGCGGCCAGACTCGCTCATTGCCTTTTCCTGGAACAACAGGCCGCGTGGCGTGTGACAGGCGCCGCAGTGCCCGAGGCCTTGTACCAGATAGGCGCCGCGGTTCCAACTGGCATCTTTGGTGCTGTTCGGCACGAATGGCTCGTCGTCGAGGAACAGCCAGTTCCAGATCGCCAAACCCCAGCGCATATTGAAAGGCCAGTGCATTTCGGATGGTTTGTTGACCTGCTTGAGCGGTGCCAGCCCCTGCATCAGGTAGGCATAGAGCGCCTGCATGTCATCTGCCGTCATCTTGGCATAGGACGGATAAGGCATCGCCGGATAGAGATTGTGGCCGTCTGCCGCGACCCCCTTGCGCATGGCCCGGTCGAATTGTTCGAAGGTGTAATTGCCGATGCCGGTTTCCTTGTCCGGCGTGATGTTGGTGGAATACAACTTGCCGAACGGCGTTTCGAGCGCCCGGCCGCCGGCCATCGGCGTTCCCTTTTCGGTCGTGTGACAGGCGACGCAGTCACCGAGCTGGGCCAGATAGCGACCGCGCTCGACAACACCTGCGTCATTTTCGGCCAATGCCAGACTGCTTGCGGCGATTGCCAGCAGTGCCAGAAAGCCGCGTAGATAACCAATTTTCATGCTGTTCTCCCCGTAAATCATGTCAGTCTGAGTCTAGGGAGTGTTGCCCGGCAGCGCTATTCGGACATTGGGCTAGGGCAATAGCCGAAATCGGTTAACGCTTAGTCCAGTCCGCCCGGGTCGGCACGCAGGATGAGGCGAGCCAGTTCGGCTGCGCTGCTCGTACCGGTTTTTTCCATGACATGCTGGCGATGGACGTGAACGGTGTTGTCGCTGATGTTGAGGATGCCTGCCACTTCCTTGTTGGCCAAGCCTTGGGCAAGCAGGCGAGCAACTTCCGATTCGCGGGCCGAGAGGCGGCCGAGAATAGCCTGAGCCTCCTGGTGGCGACGCGTCGTGGCGTAGCGCTCGCGGCTTAATTGCACTGCGCGCTCGACGGCGTCGAGAAACAGATGGTCCTTGAAAGGCTTCTGGAGAAAATCGACGGCGCCAGCCTTCATCGCCTGCACAGCCAGTTCGACATCGCCATGACCGGTCATGAAGACGATGGGAAAGGCCGAATCAATCGCCTGCAATCGCCGTTGGAGCTCAAGGCCGCTGATCCGCGGCATGCGGATATCGAGGACGAGGCAACCGCCACCAGGAGGAAACAGCGGCTGAGCCTCGAGAAAAGCCTCCGCCGATTCGTGCCCCACTGCCTGCCAACCCATTGATTCGAGCAAGAACAGCAGAGAACGGCGAAAGGGGGCTTCGTCGTCAATGACGTGAATGACCGGCTGTTCGACTGGAGAATTCATGTATTTCCTTCATTCGCATTTGGCGACATCCCAGCCAGAGGCAGACTGAACTTGAAAACCATACCGCTCCCCTCCTCGGCCATATGCGCCTGCAATTCGCCGCCATGCGCCTCGATGATGGTCTTGCAAATCGACAACCCAAGGCCGAGACCGTCAGGCTTGGTCGTAAAAAAGGCTTCAAACAGGTGGTCGCGCACCTCTTGCGCCAGGCCAACACCATGATCGCGCACAGCGACCGCACAACGTCCCGCCTCGAGGGTAAGCGATACGACAATCGGCAGGGCCGCACCCATCGCCAGCTGGGCATCCCAGGCGTTCTTGAGCAGATTGAGCAGGACCTGCTGGATTTGTAGAGGGTCAACATCGATTCGCCTTGCTGTTTCGTCGAGCTTATCGTTAAGAACGACTTCCGGTGCCCCGGCCAAAATCCCACGCATCAGCGCTGCCGTATCGCGAACCAGCGTGGCGATGTCACAGACTTCACGCACCCTGCTGCGTTTTTTGGCAAAAGCGCGAATGCCCCCAAGAATCCCGGCGGCCCGCTCAGACTCCTCGGCAATTTCCTCTGCCGCCTGGCGCAGTGCTTCCGGTGTCAGCTGTCCACGATCCTGCCTGAGCAACAGGCTGCGGGCGTAATTGCCAATGGCAGCCAGCGGCTGGTTCAATTCGTGCGCCAAAGTCCCTGATAGCTCTCCGAGAATCGACAGACGAGATAAATGATCCATTTGCTGCTGCCCGGATCGAACCCGTGCTTCCAGGTTGCGCCCCTCCTCAAGCGCTAGGGTCAACTCTCTGGTTCGCCGCTGCACAATGTGCTCAACATGCAAGGTGTAGCCACCCCATGCGATCAAAATCAGCAACAATGCGCCCAGCCAGGGCCAATAGAGGTGAAGCAGCGAATTCCAGCTGGTTTCGCGGAGAAAGGCATAGGGGCCGATCTGCAATTCCTGGAACAATTGGTGGACCGGGTGATAATCCGCCGGAACGCTCCATGACTCACCATCGGCGTCCGTTTTCAGTGACAGCAGGGCAAACAGCACATCGCGCGACAGTGCTGCCGGTGTCCCACTTGCTGCCGCAAAGGCCCACCCTGGGAACAAACGCGACGACACCCGACAAGTTGAGGCGCTCTGGCGTGGAGATAGCACCCGCAGCACGCCGACTGGCACCATGCCGTCTCGCTCAAGGCTTTCGAGCAGGCAAGCCCGCAGCACGCCGGCATCGGCTCGACCACTGCGCACAGCCTCGACCACCCGCGTCATGGGAAAATCGGTGAATACCGGCTTCACGCCACCACGTTCCGGATCGATGCCTAGCCGCCGCAATTCCGCCCATATCAACTGGTAGCCACCAAAAGCATCTGGCGACACCGCCGCAAGGGATTTCCCCTGCAGTGCATCGAGCGATTGCAAATCCTGCCGCTGATCAAGGACGATAACCGCCGAACCAACCACATGCCCAGGATCATTGGAGGATTCAGCCACCTGTGTGGCGATTCTGGAAATACCGCTTTTCGCCTCCAGGGTCACATAATGGCCTGGATTGGTCACAACGAAATCGAGCGCTCCGGCACTCAAAGCCGTCGCCATGCCCTCGAGATTGAAATGCTTCAGAACAATGCGCTTGCCCGGCAGCTTTTCTTCCAGGCCATGGGCCAGCGATGACCAGTGGACTTCGGCCTCCTCCAGCCCCTGCCAGGCCAGAACGCCAATGCGTACATCCTCTCCGGCACAAGTCAGGCCTGCTATCAGGCAACAGCAGAGGCCAAATAAGCTGGGGGCGAATTTTTGAGTCGGTATTCCCATCACCCGATTCTAGCAATCCAAAGTTCCAATCGCGGCCCGCAATACGCTACGCCCCATGGTTGCAGCAGAACTTCCAGACAGGCCAAAACAAGGCATGCGAGCCCCGGGAACAGGCAAGGCGTCAAATTGTCGACAACGTGACATCGACAACGCCGCCGATTACCAAAAACTCATCCTCACCCTGCAGCACCCGGGGCAGCAGGCCGCACTGGAAGAAGATCTTGGTCAGCGGAATATTGACTTCAAGTATGTAGTCGCCGAATTCGCAGGCGCGTTCTCGGCTGCAGGTGAATGAATTGAGGTTGTTGAGCAGGACGACGTGCTGCCCGCCTGCCCCCTTGGCCAGCACCTCATGATCGGCCAGGCGATTGACGCCGCGATAGAGCGTGACGTGCCGGGCGCCATGATGGCGTTGGGCCAGCTCGAACTGACTGAAGGTGTACAGCAGGTCGAGTTGGGCCTCGAGCGCGCTGGTGCCGTACAGGCCGTGCGAGCGCATTTCCTGGTAGCGCCGATAGCCTTCGCCGGCCGGATCGCGCAGCGGCTGGCCATGGTAGCGCGGCATCAGGCCGAAGCGCGACTCGACCCAACCCTTGAGCACGGCGCCTTCGCGGCTGTCGGAATCGAAGCTCCAGCCGCGAATCATCCTTATGTAATTGGCCTTGGCCCGACTCTTTTTTTGCCCCGTAAACCCCATTTCCTCCGGCCACTCGAGCTGGAAATGGATGGTCAGGTAATCGCGAAAGACGTCGGCCCGGGCTTCCGGCGTGGCGGCATTGAGGCGCCGGAACAAATCGCTGTGCAGTTCGGCGACGCCGTCGATCAACAAGGGGCTGGGATATTGCTGGTAGGTCAGGCCGCCAAGGACGACGGCTGGCAGGTTGCAGCGATTGATCGGCAGACGGGCGTTGCGCGGCAGCGTCGCTTTGTCAGTTGCTCCGGCCTGAAGGCCGCCGCTGCCCCGCAATGAGTCAGATAGGAGACTGGCGTCTCCTGAGGGCGGTTTTGTCTCGCTTGGGCTCGACGCATTGTCGTCACCCCTACAAATCGTAGGGATATTGTCGGATGCATCCGACCCGACAATCACCGGCTCATTTTTTGTTTTCATTTAATAATCAATCGATTACGGTCTGCCAGTCGACCTGGCACGCTACGTGCAAAAGGTGAGGTGCGACTCTCAAAGATTCCTTCGCAAATCGACTGACAGACTAAGGAGATTACACCATGGCTAAACTGCGTCAATGCGCCATCTACGGCAAAGGCGGCATCGGCAAGTCCACCACCACTCAGAATCTGGTGGCTGCACTCGCTGAATCCGGCAAGAAAGTAATGATTGTTGGCTGCGATCCGAAAGCCGACTCAACCCGCCTGATCCTGCATAGCAAGGCTCAGACCACCGTAATGCACCTGGCTGCTGAAGCCGGTTCGGTGGAAGATCTGGAACTGGAAGACGTCCTCTCCGTCGGTTTCGGCGGCATCAAGTGCGTTGAATCCGGTGGCCCGGAACCCGGCGTCGGCTGTGCCGGCCGCGGCGTTATCACCGCCATCAACTTCCTTGAAGAAGAAGGCGCTTACGACGAAGATCTCGACTTCGTGTTCTACGACGTTCTGGGTGACGTGGTCTGCGGTGGCTTCGCCATGCCGATTCGCGAAAACAAGGCTCAGGAAATCTACATCGTTTGCTCCGGCGAAATGATGGCCATGTACGCTGCCAACAACATTGCCAAGGGTATCGTGAAGTACGCGAACTCCGGTTCTGTCCGTCTGGCCGGCCTGATCTGCAACAGCCGCAACACCGACCGCGAAGACGAACTGATCATGGCCCTGGCTTCCCGCCTTGGCACCACCATGATCCACTTCGTGCCGCGTGACAACGCTGTTCAGCACGCTGAAATCCGCCGCATGACCATGGTCGAATACGATCCGAAGCACAAGCAATCTGACGAATATCGTCAGCTCGCCAACAAGATCGTCAACAACACCAACTTCGTCATCCCGACTCCGATCGAGATGGAAGAGCTGGAAGAACTGCTGATGGAATTCGGCATCATGGAAGCGGAAGACGAGTCCATCGTCGGTCAGACCGCTGCCGAACTGGCTGCCTAAGCAAGACCCTGCAAGCTCCGGCGGGGGCTTCCCCCCGCCACTTTCAACCAGTACGTCGGCCACAGATTGGTGGCGACGTCAGGAGGAAAACATGACAACTCTGTCTCGCGAAGAAACCGACGCCCTCATTGCCGAGGTGCTTGAGGTTTATCCGGAAAAAGCTCAGAAGGATCGCGCCAAGCATCTCGCGACCAATGACCAAACCATTGAACAATCCAAGAAGTGCATCACTTCCAACCGCAAGTCCCTGCCGGGCGTCATGACCATCCGTGGTTGTGCTTACGCTGGCTCCAAGGGCGTGGTCTGGGGTCCGATCAAGGACATGATCCACATCTCGCACGGCCCTGTCGGCTGCGGTCAGTACTCCCGCGCCGGTCGCCGTAACTACTATGTCGGCACGACCGGCATCGACACCTTCGGCACGATGAACTTCACCTCCGATTTCCAGGAGAAGGACATCGTCTTCGGCGGCGACAAGAAGCTCGCCAAGCTGATCGAAGAAGTCGAACAACTGTTCCCGCTGCACAAGGGTATCTCGGTCCAGTCCGAATGCCCGATCGGCCTGATCGGTGACGACATCGAGTCCGTCTCCAAGAAGGCTGCCGCTGCCATCGACAAGCCGGTTGTCCCGGTTCGTTGCGAAGGCTTCCGCGGTGTTTCGCAATCCCTCGGCCACCACATCGCCAACGACGCGATCCGTGACTGGGTTCTCGACAAGCGCGACGGCGCCGCCTACGAATCGACCCCCTACGATGTAGCCATCATCGGTGACTACAACATCGGCGGCGATGCCTGGGCAACCCGTATTCTTCTCGAAGAGATGGGCCTGCGTGTCGTGGCTCAGTGGTCCGGCGACGGCACCATTGCTGAAATGATGAACACGCCGAAGGTCAAGCTGAACCTGCTGCACTGCTACCGTTCGATGAACTACATCTCCCGTCACATGGAAGAGAAGTACGGCATTCCTTACCTGGAATACAACTTCTTCGGCCCGACGAAGATCATCGAATCGCTACGCAAGATCGCTGCTTTCTTCGACGATTCCGTCAAGGAAAAGACCGAAGCTGTCATCGCCCGCTACAAGCCGATGATGGACGAGATCATCGCCAAGTACAAACCGCGTCTCGAGGGCAAGAAGGTCATGCTCTACGTCGGCGGCCTGCGTCCGCGTCACGTTATCGGCGCCTACGAAGACCTCGGCATGGAAGTCATCGGCACCGGCTACGAATTCGGCCACAACGACGACTACGACCGCACGATCAAAGAAATGGGTGATGCCACCCTGCTCTACGACGACGTCACCGGTTTCGAGCTGGAAGAGTTCGTCAAGCGCCTGAAGCCCGACATGGTCGGCTCCGGCATCAAGGAAAAGTACATCTTCCAGAAGATGGGCATTCCGCTGCGCCAGATGCACTCCTGGGACTACTCGGGTCCGTACCACGGTTACGACGGTTTCGCGATCTTCGCCCGTGACATGGACATCGCCCTGTCCAACCCGACCTTCAAGAACCTGACTCCCCCGTGGAAGAAGGTTGCTGCTGAAGAAGTCAAGAAGGCTGCCTAAGTTTCAGGAATTGGGAAAAAGCTGCGGCGGCAGGTGATTGCGGACTTCACGTCCTTCACCTGCCCCGTAGCCGGAAACCCTGATCATCAACCTTTCGCCTGGTATCGCAGATGAGCGGACCGGGCAAGGAGATAGCAATGCAAACCGCAGACAACATCAAGCCCTGTTACCCGCTGTTCCGCGACGACGACTACAAGAAGAACCTCGCTGAAAAGCGCGAACTCTTCGAAGAAGGCCATGGCCCGGAAAAGGTCTGGGAAACCTTCGTCTGGTCGACCACCAAGGAATACCAGGACCTCAACTTCAAGCGCGAAGCCCTGACCGTTGATCCGGCCAAGGCCTGCCAGCCGCTCGGCGCCGTCCTCTGCGCCTCCGGCTTCCACAAGACCCTGCCCTACGTGCATGGTTCGCAAGGTTGTGTCGCCTACTTCCGCACCTACTTCAACCGTCACTTCAAGGAACCGTGCTCCTGCGTGTCCGACTCGATGACCGAAGATGCAGCCGTGTTCGGTGGTCAGAAGAACATGATCGACGGCCTGGAAAACGCCAAGGCCATCTACAAGCCGGACATGATCGCTGTTTCCACCACCTGTATGGCGGAAGTTATTGGTGACGACTTGAATGCCTTCATCAACAACACCAAGAAGGCCGGCAACATTCCCCAGGAATACCCGGTTCCTTACGCCCATACCCCGTCCTTCGTCGGTTCGCACACGACCGGCTGGGACAACATGGAAGAAGGCATCCTCCGCTACTTCACGCTGAACTACATGGACGGCAAGAAGATCGGTTCGAACGGCAAGATCAACATCGTTCCGGGCTTCGAGACCTACCTCGGCAACTACCGCGTCATCAAGCGCATGCTGACCGAAATGGGCGTCGATTACACGATGCTGTCCGATCCTTCCGAAGTCTTCGACACCCCGGCTGACGGCGAATTCCGCATGTACTCGGGCGGCACGACGATGGACGAAGTCAAGGATGCACCGAACGGCATCACCACCGTCCTGCTGCAACCGGCCCAACTGGAAAAGACGAAGAAATTCGTCGAGAACACCTGGAACCACGACATTCCGAAGCTCAACATCCCGATGGGTGTCGAGTGGACCGACGAGTTCCTGATGAAGATCTCCGAAGTCACCGGCAAGCCGATCCCGGCCTCCCTGGAACTGGAACGCGGCCGCTGTATGGACCTGGTTTCCGACAGCCACGCCTGGTTGCACGGCAAGAAGTTCGCCATCTACGGTGACCCGGACTTCGTCATGGGCGTCGTCAAGATGCTGCTCGAAGTGGGTGCAGAACCGACCCACATCCTGGCTCACAACGGCAACAAGCGTTGGGCCAAGAGCATCGAGAAGCTGCTCGCCTCCAGCCCGTTCGGCGTCAATGGCAAGGTCTACGCCGGCAACGACCTGTGGCACATGCGCAGCCTGTGCTTCACGGACAAGCCGGACTTCCTGATCGGCAACTCCTACGGCAAGTACATCCAGCGCGACACCCGCCACCTGGGTGAAGAGTTCGAAGTACCGTTGATCCGCCTCGGCTTCCCGATCTTCGACCGCCACCACATGCACCGCGCCACCACCATGGGCTACGAAGGCATGATGTCTGTAGTTACCCAGCTGACCAACGCTGTCCTTGAGCAACTCGACAAGGAAACGATCGGCATGGGCACCACCGACTACAACTTCGACCTGGTTCGCTAATCGGTCTTCGCAATGCCCCGCTACCGGCAACGGTAGTGGGGCATACGCGCGAACCTTGGCGACAACATCATTAGGGAGCCGAAATGGCCAACATCATGATCCAGCAAGGCAGCAGCGGTGGGCTGGTGTTCTACCTTCCGAAGCGCGACCTGGAAGCGTCCATCGAATCCATCGAATTCGACACCGCCGAAAAATGGGGTGGCGAGCTCAAACTGGACAACGGTGGAACGTACTACATCGACCCGATCGCCAAACCGGCTCGCTTACCGATTTCGCTGAGAGCAAAGCGCCTCGGCGCTGCCGAAGACTAAGCCCGTTGAAACCTGCCCGCCCAGCCAGCAGATTAGCCAGCTAAAGCGGATTTTAAGGAGAGCATCATGGCAATGAAAATCGATCCCGACATGTGCACCGCCTGCGGCGATTGCAAACCTGTCTGCCCGACCAAGGCCATCAGTTCCGGCAAGATCTTCTTCAAGATCGATGCCGCCACCTGTACGGAATGCGACGGCCACAACGATTCACCGTTGTGCGTCGACGTTTGCCCGTCGGGTTGCATCAGCCCGGCCTGAGACTAAGAGTCTTGAGCCGAACACCGGCGCAGCGAAACCTGCACCGGTGTTCCACTGAAGACCCTCTGTGGAGCACACCATGTCGAATACGCCAATTGCCTCTCGTGAAGCTGCTCTGCGCATTGCGCTGGCGGCCCGCGCCCTGAACGGTCTCGATGTTCGTGCCCTGGTCGGCGCGCTAATCGAGAAACTGGAAGCCCCACTCACCGAAAGCAAGCTCGGCACGCTGACTGTCGAAGACCTGCGCGTCATCCTGGCCGGCGACTTCGCCGAACAAGGCTGCCACGTCGGCGTCGAAGGCGAAGCGCTCAAGGAAGCCGTTCGCCTGCTCTGGGGCCAGGGTGTCGAGAACAGCGATTTCCCGGCGGTCGATGCCTATACCGACGGCGACATGCCCGGCTCGCTACGTGTTGCCATCGCGGCCAATCGCGGCGAAACGCTCGACGGCCATTTCGGTTCCTGCGAACGCTTCCTGGTTTATCAGATCAGCCAGGACGCCATCCGCCTCATCGACATCCGCACGACGGTCGAAGCCGATACCGCCGAAGACAAGAATGCCGCCCGCTCGGCGCTGATCAACGACTGCCAGATCGTCTATGTCCAGTCGATCGGCGGCCCGGCTGCGGCCAAGGTCGTGCGTGCCGGCGTCCATCCGGTCAAGAAGCCGGAAGGCGGCAAAGCCCGCGAAGTGCTGGTCGAACTGCAGGCTCGCCTGGCCAGCCCGCCGCCCTGGCTGGCCCAGATCATGGGTGTGCCATCCGCTTCGCTGGCGCGCTTCGAGGAAGATATGGAAGAAGAGGAATCGGCATGATCACCCCGACCACCCTCGCCCGGGTCGGCGAAGCCGCCTTGCTCGACGGCAGCGCCGCTGCGTTACGCCAGCGCTTTCCCGAGCTGCACTTCACCGAATGCAGCGAAGACGACGTCTCGCCGCGTTATCGGCCGGCTTTCAGCATTGAAGGCTACGAACTTTTCTACATCTCCGGTGCCACCGGCCATTGCCTGGAAATCACCAACAACGCGGAAGCCGCTACCGGCATCCTGATTGCGTCCAAGGTCGATGACGAGTGAAAAAACCGCCGCCGATGCCGGCATCGGAAAACTGGGCCTGTGCTCAGGCTGCCGTTTCTTTCCGGAATACCTGAACGGCCGCCGCTGCACGCCCGGCGATGCCTGCATCCGTGCCCACAGCGGCCGGCAGATCGACCGCTTCCTGCGTAAAAACCCGGAACTGGCGCACGAGTACCTCAACGACATTTTCTGGGAGCGGCGGGCGATTGCCACCCGCTATGCCACGGTCGACCAGATTTTTTGCCTGAAATCAGACCCTGACGAAGTGGTCCGTCGCGTCGTCGCCATGCGTTTGCCGGCAGAACAGTTGATCGACATGGTCGGCGACCATGACCGCGAAGTCCGCCTTTCGGTCGCCGCCCGCCTGCCCGACACCCTGCTCATCCGCCTGATCAACGACCCCGACTACCTGATCCGGGCCACCGTCGCCCGCCGCCTGCCGCACGGCCAACTGGCCAAGCTGACCAAGGATCCGGAACGCGAAGTGCGCAAGGTCGTCGCCTCCCGCCTGCCGCCCTTCGCCCTGCACCTGCTGGCCGAAGACGACGAACCGGAAGTGCGCGCCATCGTCGCCGAACGCGCCCTGCCCGGCCTGGCTGCTGCGATGCTGCAGGACGGCGAATGGTGGGTTCGTCTGGCGGCAGTCGGCAACGCCCCCATCGAATTTCTGCGGCCACTGACCACCGATCCGGAAGTTGAAGTCCGCGAAGCGGCGCAAGCCCGGCTGGCCGAGTCGGAAAACGCCTGAACCATAGGGAAAATCATGAAACAAAACCAGGGCTGGACTGAATACTGCAAATCACTGTCGCCGGCTATTGTCGAAACCTGCGCCAAGACCCCGGTCAGTGCCGGCCCGGCTGCGCTGGTCAAAGCCCTGAGCAACGCCCTGCCCGAATGGAAATTCCGCCACGCGCTGGGCCGTGGCGGCTGGTATCGCCTTGGCGGCATAGTCGATGCGGCTGGCCAACGGGTCAGCGACAGCCTTGAAAGCTGGGTCGAAACCGCCATTGACGAGCGCGACGGCGATATAACCCGACTGATCGACGACTTTGCCGGACAGCAACTCTACGCCACCCGCCTCGTCGGCCAAACGCACTACCTCGTCGCCTCGGCCGGCGAAGGCAGCGACGATTTCCTGCAACTGGAAATCGAAGACCTGCAGGAAATGCGCGTCCATCAGCTTTTCGTCAACGAACCGACGACGCTCGAAGAACTGGTCGATCCACGCGGCGGCAACGATGCCCCGATCCCGGTCGGCCTGCCCTTCTACGCTTTCCGACGCATCCAGCACGTCGGCAATTTCCTCAAGCGCATGCTGGCGCAAAAGCCAGAACCGGCCTCCATTCACCGCCTGGTGGACGACTGGAGCAAAAGCAGCGCCGGCAGCGCCACGACCTTCTACAACCACTGGGTCATCGCCACCCGCGAACACCTCGACCGCTACCACCAGCCGGTCTTCCGTGCCCAGCCGATTGCCACACTGGCCGGTGAGCCACCGGAGTTCGAAGCCAGCGCCGGCACCAGCGGCCTGAGCCTGCAGGAAGCGCTGACCCGCTTCGATCGCGAAATCGGCTACCCGCTCGCCTGGTATTTCCACATGCTGACCACCAAGGCGGTTCCCCACTGGGTCGCCCAGACCGTCGTCGAAGACGCGCTGGCCGGCTTCGCCTACCTGCCGCAACGCGATGTCGATGTCGTGCGCGGCTGGCTGCACCGGCCGTATTCGGTCTGAGACTGGCGTTTCGCTTGCCAGTTCGGCAGCTGACTTGAGCCTTTAAAACCTCAAGCCACTTCGGCCCGATTGCGTCCGGCGTCCTTGGCCTTGTAGAGCAGGTCGTCGGCCAGCCGGAAAAGGGTCTTGATCTGGCCCATGGCGTGCGGGAAGCAGGCAGCACCGACAGAAATGGTCACCACTCCGTAGTCCCCGTTCTTTTCGTGGGGAACGCCCAGGCCATGGACGGCCTCGACGAGGCTGGCCGCCACCCCGGCGTGCACGCCGGGTGAGGCATTGGGAATGATCACGGCGAATTCCTCACCACCATAGCGGGCAACGAAAGCGCCCGGAGCGGTACGGTCGTCGGTGATCAGCTGGATCTGCTCACCGAGACAGGTGGCAACAGCGCGCAGGCAATCGTCGCCGGCCTGGTGACCGTAGTGATCGTTGTATTTCTTGAAATTGTCGATATCGATCATCAACAGGCTGAACGGCTTGGCAGCTTGCCGTGCCAGTTCCCAGGCGATGTCGATCTGCATGTCCATGGCGCGGCGATTGAGCAAGCCGGTCAGGCCATCGCGATTGGCCTGATCCTGCAGCTTGTAGTTGGCCTGGCACAGGCGGGCGCGCATCGCGGCAATCCGGGACATGGCCTTCATCTTGGCCTGCAGGACATTTTCCGGCACGGTCTTTGACATGAAGTCATCGCCACCAGCTTCGATGGCCGTCACCAGATTGGTTTCGGTATCGGTCGCGGTGACGAAGATGATCGGCGTCCACGCCCAGGGTTCGAGGCCTTCCTGGGCGCGAATCCGGGTGGTGACCTCGAAACCGTTCATGCCCGGCATTTCGATATCCATGAGGATCAGATCGAAATCTTCGGCCCGGAAGAATTCGAGCGCAATCTCGCCGTTGATGGCGTGCTTGACCTCATAACCAAAGGACTCAAGCCGGGCCCGCATAACCATGGCGATGGCCCGCGAATCGTCCACCAACAGAATTTTCATTCGAAACTCAACAATTCAAAAACAATTCGCGGAGTTTACATCCTATTCCGGAAGTCATAGCACTCCTGCCTTCGTTCACGTCAGTGTTGGCTCGCATTTCGGCGTCAGAAAATAGACCTTGTGCTCAACCCTGATCGTCTGGCTGATCGCCGGATCAGGGTCGGGCTCGAAGAAGCTTTCGACATGGCTCAGTTCGATATCGAAGGCGCCGGTGTACAAGCTGGCGATTTCGTCGGCCACGGCGAACGGCTGCCCTTGGGTTTCGCCCTCGTCCGGCTCCTCGGTAGTCAGCAGCAGCATGCGGCAACCGGGGGGCAGAATGCGCCGGAGCTGCGCGATGTATTCGCCGCGAATGTCATCGGGCAAGGCCGTCAGCGAAGCGCGGTCGAAAACGACAGAAATGTCGCCCAGATCGGCGGCCGTCAATTTGAAGAAATCGCCGCACAGAATCCCGATGCGCCCGTGTTCCCAGAGGGTGAACTTGCCGACCTTCCGGCGCGTCGGCTGCAACTTGTTTTCGCGAAAAAATGCGCGCACGGCGAGCGGACTGAGTTCGACGCCGATCACCTTGTGGCCTTGCTTGGCGAGCCAGAGCAGATCGAGGCTTTTGCCGCAAAGTGGGACAAAGACCCTGTCTTCCACGGTCAACCGGAAATTTGGCCAAAATTTGACAAGAAGTGGATTCACTGCCAGCTGGTGAAAGGCGATCTCATCGTCGCGCCAGGATTGTTGCCAAAGTTCGTTGTCACGCCCGGTCATGGTGGATTCTTCCCATCAAATGCAGCGTTGTTGAATCAGGAAAATGTTCTGATCGAAAGACACAACGCTTCACAGGTGGTCTGCTTCGTCATTGGCGAAACAGACCACGAAAAGAGCCATGCAGGCCGAAAAGGCACTCGCGCGGTTGGGACAATTTACTTGCCCGGTGACAACTAGCCTATCACCGAAATTGCCCGCGCAACGCGACGAAACAATTTGTCGGATTCGCGACAACAACCCAACATCATCAGTTCCTCATAAAAATTTACCCGTATTTTCAATAGCTTGAAAATTGGCACCATCCTTGCTGAAAAGAAGCCGAGGAGATTGCCATGACCCACCCAGCTTTCGTCACCATCAACGACACCACCCTGCGCGACGGCGAACAGTCGGCTGGCGTGGCGTTCTCGCTGGCCGAAAAACTGGACATCGCCCGTCAGCTCGCCGCCATCGGCGTGCCGGAACTGGAAGTCGGCATCCCGGCCATGGGCGACGAAGAGCGCGACTCGATCCGCGCCGTTGCCGACCTCAAGCTCGCCCCGCGCCTCATGGTGTGGAGCCGCATGCACCCGGCTGACATCGCCGCCTGCGCCGGCCTCGGTGCCCACCTCATCGACATTTCGGTGCCGGCCTCCGACCAGCACCTGTCTTACAAACTAAAGCAGGACCGCGCCTGGCTGCTGCGCGAACTGCCCAAGTTCATCGGCGCCGCCCTTTCACTCGGCCTCGAAGTCGGCCTCGGCTGCGAGGATGCCTCGCGTGCCGACATGAATTTCCTCTGCGCCCTGGCCGAAACCGCCGAGCGCGCGGGTGCCCGCCGCCTGCGCTTCGCCGATACGCTGGGCATCCTCGAGCCCTTCGGCACCTTCGACCGGATCAGCACCCTGCGCCGCAACACCGGCCTCGAAATCGAGATGCACGCCCACGACGACATGGGCCTGGCCACCGCCAACACGCTGGCCGCCTGCAAGGCCGGCGCAACGCACGTCAATACGACGGTCAACGGCCTCGGCGAGCGCGCCGGCAATGCGCCGCTCGAAGAAGTCGTGCTCGGCCTGACCAAGCTCTACGGCATGGAAACTGGCGTCAGCCTCAAAGGTTTCCCATCGCTGTCGGCCACAGTGGCCAGCGCCTCGGGTCGCGCCATCCCTTGGCAGAAGAGCATCGTTGGCGCTGGCGCCTTCACGCACGAAGCCGGCATCCACGTCGATGGCCTGCTCAAGCATCCGGACAACTACCAAGGCTACGACCCGCAGGAAGTCGGCCAGTCCCACCGCATCGTGCTCGGCAAGCATTCCGGCTCGCGCGCCGTGCAGGTGGTGTATGCCGGTCTCGGCTTTGAACTCGGCGAGAGCGAAGCGCAGGCCATGCTGCCGCGTGTCCGCAACTTCGTCGCCGAACACAAACATCCGCCCGAAGTGTCCGATCTGCGCGACCTTCTGGCTTCCGCCCGGAGCCACCTCCATGTCTGAAGCGATGACCATGACAGCAACTGCAATGGCAGCCCCCGGCCTGTGGGCGACCCTCCGGGAAGACCTCGACTGCGTTTTCCAGCGCGACCCGGCGGCCCGCTCGACGCTCGAAGTGCTGACCACCTACCCCGGCGTCCATGCCATCCTCACCCACCGCCTGTCGCACCGCCTGTGGCGGGCCGGCTGGCGTTTCCCGGCGCGCCTCCTGTCCTTCGTCGGGCGGACGCTGACCAATGTCGACATTCATCCCGGCGCCACCATCGGCCGCCGCTTCTTCATCGACCACGGTGCCTGCGTCGTGATCGGCGAAACGGCTGAAGTCGGCAACGATGTCACCCTTTACCACGGCGTCACGCTCGGCGGCACCTCGTGGAACAAGGGTAAGCGCCACCCGACGCTGGCTGACGGCGTTGTCGTCGGCGCCGGCGCCAAGATTCTCGGCCCGATCAGCATCGGCGAACGTGTTCGCGTCGGTGCCAATTCCGTGGTCGTCAAGGACGTGCCGGCCGACCGTACCGTCGTCGGAGTTCCCGGCCGGATCGTCGACACCCGGGTCGGTACGGCACGCCCGGCCAATGGCATCAGCCTCGATCACAACCTGATGCCTGACCCGGTCGCCAAGTCGATCGCCTGCCTGATCGAGCGCATCGAAATCCTCGAAAGGGAACTGGCGGAAGTCCGCCACGAGCCGCCAACCGACCACAGCGGCGAATGCAATACCTGTTCGGCCGGTGACTTGTGCTGCGAGCACGAGTCCATGCACATAGTGAACTGAACCCATGGACCTGCTCGACTTCTCCGACTGCAAGCTCTATTTCGAGGACGAACTGCCCGCCGAGGCCGAACGTCTGATCGCCCAGGCCGCCCAGGACTACGGCGACCCGGCGGCCGAACTCGCCCTGCTGCGCGCTCATCTGCTGGCCCCCGAACATCTCACCGTGCTGGTCAGCCTGTATCGCTACTATTTCTACCAGCATCGCCTCGACGAAGTGCTGATCGTCGCCGACCACGCCAAGCGCGTCTCGGCCCGCCACCTCGGCATCCCCAACGACTGGCGGCTGATCAATGAAGCCCAGCTCGGCTCGGCCGCCGCCACCTCCTTCGGCCTGCTCCGCTTCTATTTGCTCGCGCTCAAGGCCGAAAGCGTCGTTCTGCTGCGCCTTGGCCGCATCGCCGAGTCGCGCGACCGTCTGACCCGGCTTGCCACGCTGGACAGCCGCGACCACCTGGGCGCCGCCAAACTGCTCGAAGTCATCGACGAGTTCCAGAGCGAAAACCCGGCCCCGGCCGAAGAACTTTCACCAACCCTAGTTGCAGCCTGAGGAAACCATCATGGACGATACCCTGACCCTTGCCGAAGCCATGGAAGACCTGGTTTCTGCTGAAGACTTTCTCGACTATTTCGCGGTCCCCTACGACCCCGCCGTCGTTCATGTGAATCGCCTGCACATCCTGCAGCGCTTCCACGACTACCTGTCGAAACAGGCCCCGAACCTGCCGCCGGAAGAAGAAATGCAGCGCGGCATCTACCGCCTGTGGCTGGAACGCGCCTACCAGGACTTCGTGACCTCAGATTCGCTGACCGAAAAGGTCTTCGCCGTCTTCCAGACCGTTAGCAAGCCCGACGGCGGCATGAGCTCCTTCGTATCCCTCGACAAGGTGTTCCGCCAATGATGAACGCCAAATGGGAGTACGGTGAGGCCGTGCGCCTCACCCGCAACGTCCGCAACGACGGCACCTATCCCGGCCTCGACCCGGGCGACTTTCTCGTGCGCCGCGGCAGCATCGGCTACGTCGTCGATGTCGGCACCTTCTTGCAGGACCAGATCATCTACTCGGTGAACTTCCTCGAAGAAGGCAAGATCGTCGGTTGCCGCGAAGAGGAATTGATCGGCGGGGACGATGAATGGACCCCGTCGCGCTTCGAATTCCGCGAAAAGGTCCGCGCAGCCAAGCAGCTGTCGGTCGGCGGGACAGTTCTCGTCGAACTCGGTGCCGTTGGCGAAGTCATCAAGGTGCTCCGCAATGCCGAAAACGGCGTGACCTATCACATTCACTTCGACAGCCTGCCAGGGCGCGTCCTGCAGATTCCTGAAGCCATCCTCGAACCGCACAAAACCGCGGAGTAAACCAATGCTGAACGGCTACCTTGAACTGAAACTCGCCCACGAACTGTTCAAAAAGGCGCCCGATACGCTGAACGAAACCGAGCTCTCACGGCTCGGCGAAATTGCCGGCAAACAGGCCCGCCTTGAGCAACGTATCCTGGCCAGCGCGGCTGCAGCTCAGGTGGTCGTTCCGGCACCGACCATCGCCACCCGGCTTGAAGAAATCCGCCAGCGCTATGCCAGCCCCGACGACATGACGGCGGATCTCGAACGGATTGGCCTGGACGCCGAGAAACTGGCCGAGGCCGTCGAGCGCGACCTGCGCATCGAAGCCGTTCTCGACAAAGTCGCTTCGGCCGTTCCGCCAGTCACCGAAGTCGACGCGGAAATCTACTACCGCCTCCACCCGGAAGCCTTCGACCGCCCGGAAGCCCGCCGTCTTCGCCACATCCTGATCACCTTCTCCAATCCGATAGAAAAGGCCATCGCCGCGAAAACGCTTGAAGACCTACGGTCAACCGGAAAAAACGTCGAAAATTTCAGTCAGGCTGCGCTCCGCCATTCGCAATGCCCGACCGCGATGGACGGCGGCAAGCTCGGCACCGTCAAGCGCCAGCAGCTCTTCCCGGAACTGGAACCGGCAGCCTTTGAACTCGCCGTTGACGAAGTCTCCGAAGTCCTCGAATCACCGATGGGCCTGCACATCCTGCGCTGCGACGAAATCCTGCCCTTCGGCATGATGCCTTTCACCGAAGCCAGCCCGCGCATCATCGAAAAACTCACCGAAAAACGCCGCCGCGAAGCCCAGCGCGACTGGATCAAGGAACAAGCTTAGCTGCGTAGCGCAGCAGCATCGGAAAACCAGGGGGCCGAAAAGCATGAAGCCCATGCGTTTTAGACATGGGCTTCTCAGATCTTTGACCAAGGCACTCAAGGCCTAGGTGTTCGGCTATTTGCCGTTGGGGTGTTACTTAGTCTTTCTGTCAAACTGCGGCGGACTATCAACCATAAAGCCTCCAGTCTTCGATTAAAAACCCGGTTCCAACTGCGCTTGCAACTGCTTGGAACTCGATTTCAGAATACTCCTCTGATTCGGAAAGTCCAGCCCGTTTTGCAGATATTTTTCATGGCTGCAAACAGGCAGACAAAGCCGTTCTAAACCTAGGCCAGGCCACCTTCAGCGGCGAGTTGCCGGGGCACCAAAGTACGCTCCGAGACAATCAGTCGCTTCCTGAGTCCCGAGCCTATCTTGCGCTCGACTTCCCACATGGCCAAACCTTTGACCACTGCAACTTGTTCAATGGCTGTTACGACATCACCCAGTTTGGTGCAGAGATACTGAGCACCGCGTTCGATTGAAGACTTCACTTTCATTCGGCCAAATCTCCCGTATGGTTTTGCGTTAATGATCCTGCTGAAGTTACGTCGAGCTTGCTCTGGAGCCACAAAGCGAAACCCTGACTTTCCGGGCTTCGTGGGCATTGATGAAAACGCTTGATTGGCGCCCTTGGCGTTCCCCCTTGGTTTCATCAATTTGAAACATCTTCACACCAACCGGACGCTACGACTTTATATCCATTGCAACGCTTTGTATCAGTCTGTAGCAGCGGTTGGCAACGCTGAACTAGCAACTGGTTTTCAGGACCAGATGCGCACATTTCTCACATGAATTCCAGGGCAAGCAATCGCAAACCTTGGGTAGCTCGACATAATCGGCACCAATATGCACTTTGCCGCTCCCCTGCTGCCTGAACGCTGAATTTTTTAGCTGTGGCATGGTGTCGTCGCCAGCGCTGCTCTCATGTGCCGTCGGCGACCATTGGGCAAAAGGCGCCATATCGGGCTGCTGTTCGACGTACCAGATTTTTCGGGTGGCATCCCATCGCGCCCCCAGCTTCTTGGCTTGTTCCTTCTCGGCGAAGGGAACCTTCAAATTTATCCGCATGTCGTTCCCTGTTCATTCAGAAAGTTGGAAGAAGCGCCTTGGCTGCCTCGATCCTGTCGCGAAGGCTGGCCTGAGGATCGTTCATGACAGCCATCAGGAAGCTCTTGGGATCGGTGAAATGGCTGCCCAGACCGGGAGATGATGCCAACTGATCACCGCCAGAACTGACCGGCGCGGCCTGCATGATTGTCAATACCCGTTGGAAATCTTCAGCCTTGACAGGCTCGACCCCGGCGAGCATGGCTGCCTGCTGGTCCAGATCGGGGGCCATTTCCAGCCATGGCTCGTCAATGAACATGCTGCCCATGCTGGGGTCGATGAATGCCGACCAGCGCTCAGTCGGCTCTTTCGCAGTCGGCATCAGGGGCAGGACACTCAGCGAATGGGGGTTTTCACTACCTTCGGCACCGGGTCGGAATTTAAGCCGGGAGACAGGAATATCCGCCAGATACTTGAGTCGAAGCGTACTCAAAAATGCTTGAGCCTGCTGCAGCGGTACCGGTTCGGCCAGCGAAAACCAGATTTGATAGCCATCTTCGACAGAAACAGAAATGGCCGGCGCCGGCAAGTCAAAATCCTCTTGAACGCCTTGATAGAGGGCCGCCAACTGCTCCCAATAGCTGCCTCTTGCAAAGCTGATGACCATGGTGCGGACCATTCCGTTCTGGCTGACAAGAGTTAACCCGACGTTGCTCCCGGTTGCCAGACGCTCGGCCAGGGCGTGCGTTGTCAGTATTCCCTCCACGACATAGGCTGGTTCACCGTCATGGTTCGGCTGCCAGGTTTGCCATTCCTGTCCGGGCAGCAAATAGAGCCGCGTCAGTTCTGCAATAAATCTATTCATGTATCTGTATCACCTGAAACGAAGTCTCGTGACTGAAGGGATAGTGCACATACCGCAAGGGTATTGATCCACACAAGCATTTGTATTGGACGGCACGCATCGCCACCTGCATAGTTGATCATTTTGCCGCCAAGCGTTCGGCAAGCTTAAGCAAACCCCCAAGTACATTCAGGGGGTAGGCGCTCACCAGCACCAACGGGACCACATTTTGTCATGGACATACCAAATAACAGCTTTAAAACTGATCTGCGCAAGGGCGAAACCTTGCTTGGCCTGTGGCTCGGGCTTGGTGAAACCTTCAGCGCGGAAATCTGTGCCGGCGCCGGTTTCGACTGGCTGCTGATCGACGGCGAGCACGGCCCCAATGACCTGCGCAGCATTCTGGCCCAACTCCAGGCCATCGAGCCCTACCCTTCGCACGCCATCGTCCGCCCGCCGCAAGGCGACCATGTGCTGATCAAGCAACTGCTGGAAACCGGCGTCCAGACGCTGCTCATCCCGATGGTTGAGACAGCGGACCAAGCCGCCGGACTGGTCCGCGCCATGCGCTATCCGCCGGAGGGTATCCGCGGTGTTGGCGCGGCGCTGGCGCGTGCCTCGCGCTGGGGACGAATCCAGGATTACAGCGCGCAGGCCAACGAGCAGATGTGCCTGTTGCTGCAGGTCGAAACCAAGCTCGGTTACGACAATCTGGACGAGATTCTTGCGGTCGACGGCGTCGACGGCATCTTTTTCGGCGCAGCCGACCTTGCCGCTTCGTATGGCCTGCTCGGCCAATCGAACCATCCGAGCATCGTCCAGGCCATCGAAAGCGGCCTGCAAAAGGCCTGCGCTGCCGGCAAGAGCGGCGGCGTCCTGTGTGGCGACAAAGTCATCGTTCAACGCTACTTCGAGGCCGGCGCCCGCTTCATTGCGGTCGGCGTCGACGCCCTACTGCTGGCCGCTGCCACGACCAATCTCCGTCAGGAATACCGGCCGGAACCGGGCGGCAAAAGTGCCGCAAATTATTGAGCCGCGCGCGCGATAATCTGCGCTTCGAATCCCGCTGCAGCAGGAAACCGCATGGACAACGGCCATAGATCAACGCTCGACAAAAGCATTCGCCTGCTGCGCCCGAGCGCCCACGACAAACATCGCCTGCCCGACATCGACGACCTCGCCGCGCGCCTGCGTTTCGTCCCGGCCAAGGGTGAAGTCTGGTTCGACGACCGGCGCATGGTCCTGCTCCACAATTCGTCGCTCGGTGCCATCCGCCGCGAGCTGATCGAAACGGTCGGCATCGAGAAGGCACGCGGACTGATCACCCGCATGGGCTACCAATCCGGTACGCGAGACGCCGAAATGGTCCGCCGCATCCGTCCCGACAGCAACGACTTCGACGCCTTCGCCGTCGGCCCGCAGATGCATGCGCTGGAAGGCTTCGTCTCGGTCGAAACACTGGCCCTCGATGTCGATGTCGAAACTGGGCATTTCTACGGCGAATTCATCTGGCACAACTCGGCCGAAGCCGAGCAGCACATTGCCACCTACGGCATCGGTAGCGCCCCCGCCTGCTGGCTGCAGCAAGGCTATGCCAACGGCTATCTGAGCAGTTTCCTCGGTCGCCAGATGCTGGTCCGCGAAGTCGAATGCAAGGCCATGGGCTTCCCGACCTGCAAGATCGTCGGCAAGGCGCTCGACCAGTGGGAAGACCCGGACGCCGATTTCCGCTACCTGCAGGCCCAGGATTTCGTCCAAAGCCCGAGCAGCAAGAAATTCTCCTTTCCGCGCAGCGATGCCAGCGCCGGCGCGGTCAGCGACAAGATCGATCTGGTCGGCGTTTCCTCGGGCTTCAATACCGTCTGCCACATGATCCAGCGTGTCGCGCCGACGCGGGCAACGGTGCTCTTTCTCGGTGAAAGCGGTGTCGGCAAGGAGCAGTTCGCGCGCACCCTGCACAACATCAGCGACCGCGCCGAACAGCCCTTCATCGCCATCAACTGCGCGGCCATTCCCGAACAACTGATCGAATCGGAACTTTTTGGCGTCGAAAAAGGCGGCTTCAGCGGCGCTAGCCAGTCGCGGCCGGGGCGCTTCGAACGGGCTGACGGCGGAACCCTCTTCCTCGACGAAATCGGTACGCTGAGTCTGGTCGCCCAAGGCAAGCTGCTACGGGCGCTGCAGGAAGGCGAAATCGAGCGCATCGGCGACACGCGGGTGCGCCAGGTCGATGTCCGCGTCGTTGCCGCGACCAATGAAAACTTGCGCGACCTCGTCGAGGCCGGCAAATTCCGCGATGACCTGTTCTATCGGCTCAATGTCTTCCCGGTCAATATCCCGCCGCTGCGCGAGCGCAAGGAAGACATCCTGCTGCTCGTTGAACACTTCCTCAACCGCTACTGCGCGCTGCACAAACGCAAGGTGACGGGCTTCACCGAGGCGGCGCTCGAAGCGCTGCTCTTCTACTCGTGGCCGGGCAATATCCGGGAACTGGAAAATCTCATCGAGCGTGGTGTCATCCTGGCGCCGGAGGATGGCGGTATCGACATCTCGCATCTATTTACCAGCGGGGAGAATATCCGGCGTGAGCCGGCTCGGACGGAATCTGCGGTCAGCCTACCGGAACCGCCGGCCGACGCGCCGAATCTGTCTGCTCTGCTCCGCGACGCGCTCGCCTCGGGGAATTTATCGCTGGATAGTCTGGAGGAAGAGGCCATTGGGCAGGCTCTGCATCTGGCGCAGGGGAATGTTTCAGGGGCGGCCAAGATACTTGGTACGACGCGGGCGCGGGTGGCGTATCGGCTATCCGGCCGGAAAGTGGCGCATCCAGCGGGAGAGAAGGGATAGCTGCTGCTATCTTGCTGATTGCTATGCAGTTGTCCGTTTAATGGGCTTGGGGTTCCGCCTTGCTGGCGGGCGTACTTTCTTTTGCTTCGCCAAGAAGAAAGTAGCCAAAGAAGAAGGCGACCCTGGGTCGGTGCCGGCTACGCCGGTTCCCTGTGCTACTCGGGGCTGGCGGGGGCTGCGGAACTCGGGCTGCGCCCTCAGACAGTCCTCGCCCTTTTCCCGCCAGCCCCTGCGTTGCTCGGCACCTCTCAAGGGGTTGAAAAGCAAACCCCCTCCCGGCCTCCCCCTTGTCAGGGGGAGGGGCAAGGCGGGCGGGCTGGAATAGGTGTCGATTTCATTTTTGGCCGTTTTTTCCGGT
>JBAQOL010000012.1:0-314250 GCA_049304775.1 Ferribacterium limneticum | reverse complement strand
AGGAATGAGCCATGTGATTAGGTACTGCGCTTGCTTCTGCCGAGGCTCAAAAAAATCTGATCGGGCGATATGCCAGCTTGTGATGGCTGCGCCATAGATGTGCCAAATAGCCAGCAACAGAAGTAACAGATAGATCAGAGTCGCCATTGCCTTCTAACGTTGTAGGTAAGGGGCGCTGCGCGACGCTTTATCGCGCAGCGTCCAGCGACCGAAGGGAGCGGCCTTGACCGCAGTGTTAGGCTGCGGGGCCACGGTTTATGCGTTTTTCAGCTACCGCCTTGAGCATGGGCCAACTCTCGAGACTTGACTGAGCACCTTCGTGCCCTTGTGCAGCCGCCGCGAGTAGCAGCGACTCAGCCCTTATCAGTTCAGCCATAGAGTAGTTCTTCATGGCGAGCGAGTGCAGATGAATGAAGAGTTGGTATTGCACTTCGGGATCGTTGCCCTGTACTTGCTCTTCAAGCTCCGCCACAAACTGCGCATGTGCCACTTCTGCCTCGTCTTCGTACGGACGAATGCCAATCTTGCGCAGGCTGCCAAGGTCGAGCAATGAGAAAACCAGGCCGCCAAGCTTCATTTCAGCCTCCTCTGGGGGCATGGACTTGAAGTACTCGACCTCAGGACAAACGCCGTCAAACTCCTTGGTACGAATGTTCAAAGTTTCCGATGTAGCCACCGAGTACAGGATGATCTTCTGCGACTTTTCGTCGTAGTGCACCAGCAGATCGCGTTTCTCTTTTGACATGGTGTGGTTTGAGCGGCCTAACGTTGTAGGTAAGGGGCGCTGCGCGGAGCTTTATCGCGCAGCGTCCAGCGACCGGAGGGAGCGGCCTTGACCGCAGTGTTAGAGGGCATATGCCTATACTAGCCAAGTGATAAGCACTGGTAGAGAAATGGCGACCACAGAAAACCGCCTGGCAGCACGGAAAACTTGCATAGCGCTGTAGTGAGGTGCGCTGGTTTCAGGGAGGCGAAGCAGTCTTGGGTTGAAAAAAGTGCTGAACTCCAGCCATCGCAAACTCGCTAATTGCGAATAGACAGCTGGAGCGTGCAATTTTAGAAAACCCATCAGGCGGCCGAGTTCAAAGTTGAATGCGAACCCACCCAGCAAGAAACTGAATAAGGCGAACGAACCCAAGGTGTTTTCGATGCCGTAATAGATTAGTGCAGCGATGAAACAACCAAAAGCTACTAGCCACGCGACCCAGTAGATTTTTGTGAATGACTTGGGCGTCTGCAACGATTTGCCCTCTAACGTGGAGCTAAGCGGACGCCGCTTGCGGCGGTCCGCTTGAGCGCAGAGTTAGGGGTGTGATTGTGCATGAAGCGCCTTGATTATGCGGCTAACCATGCCGCCGAAGCTAAAGAATGTTGGAGACTCAGGGACTGAAGGCAATTGAATATCTTGAACAATCCCAATTTCCTGAAGCTGCTTGTAGGGGTTCCTTCGTTCATCATTAGGGAACGCTCCAAAAACGGTCTGTGGACCCGAACCCGTTTCAAGTTCGAGTGGGGGCTTGCTGAAGGCATTGGAGAGAAGAGGAGACTCTGGATCGATAGCCGTAGGAAACACACAAAAAATTGGCTCAACACTCTTTTCTAGGTCACGATATGCGAGCAAGACCAACGGCAGACAAATCTTCTCCGTGATAGGTAAAAGAAAGACAGAGCGAACTGGAGCTGTCATTCGAACCTTCTTCGGTCTCTCTTGCAGTTTTGACAATGCGATTGGCTTTGGTTCTGGTTGAGCACTTTCTAGTTTGGCACGTAGTCGCTTGAGAACCTGTCTTCTAGCCTCTACGTCTGATGGACCATCAACATCCCAGAATTCCAAGTCACCACCATTCAGAAGAAGGTCTAGTGCCCGCTCTTTAATTGACGAAAGAAGCCTACCGTATTTCCACTGGGTTTCTGCCAGCGGCAATATGACTAAGCATTCGATCTGCCTATCGGTCATGAGGTTAGAGAACCGACGAATTATTTTGTGCGTGGCTTCTTCGGAAGAATGACCAGACTTGAGTAAGCGGATGTAATCATCGCGGACATCACATGTTGTGTCGTCTGAATACAGCCCCGTACCCCACGCCCCCATATAAACCTCTAACGTTGGACGTAACCGGACGGCAAAAAGCGCAGCTTTTTGGCGGTCCGGTTGACGGAATTGTTGGGCTTCACTGCGCCCCCCGCTGTAATTGAATGTCGGCCAACAGATCACCTTTTGACCGTGTGCGATAGCCAAGGAAGTACAACTCTTTATACTCCGCGCTAACGTGAGACAAATCCTTTTCAGCGGCGTCGAGCTGACCAATGCGAAACAACGCTTCGGCCCGCCAGAAAAATGCCGTTTCTCTAAAGTATCCCTTGTCTCGTGCTAGGCAAAGTCGCAGGAACTTTTGAGCGGCACCAAAATTTCCACGATTCAATGACCAGTGCGCCCGTTGGAAATAGGGGTTCGGTTTCCCGCGAAATACTTTGAGATGGCGGTGCCAAACGCGGACAGCCTCTGCGTGCCTGCCCTTGCGCTCCAGCGCGTCAGAGAGTGATGAGTTAAGAGCGTCGATCTTCGGGTGCGAGGCGGAAGCGTCACGCAAGAGCTTCAAATCACCACTGAGCTTTTCATTGATAAGTATTCGCTGCACCGAGTGAGGCAAACCTCGATAGAGGCGATGGAGCCAAGTTTTTTTCATGACGCCCAACGTTTGAGTTCAGGGGCCGGCGGAGGGCGAAGCCCGGAGCGAACCGGCAAGCGCAGCTTGCCGGCGATCCCCTGGAACGATGGGTTGGGCCTATTGCTTGTGGCCACCATACTTCCTTTCGAGTGAGCGCCACTGCATATGCTCTCGGAGACTCAGCACGGCAGCGACAAGAAGGGCAACAAGGACGGCCGCACAGAGCACAAGAAAGCCAACCCAATTGAATTCGACGAGCCAAAATGTTCTGTAGGTTTCAAGCCCGCGCCCGGAAGCCACCATTTGGATGGCTGTGCTTAGCATGTAGCCAAGACCACCGAAGGAGGCCAGCCCAGCAACGGCAAAGCCAATAGCCATCCATTTTGGAAGGCGGCGAGATGAAGGCGGAACGTTGTTTGACATGGTTCAGTAACACTCGCAGCGCATGGGGCCTTTGCCACGCATGCCGGCGGTCTGGGCAGCCGGGTACTCGGGAACCAGGCGACTAGAACGGTGGAGACCAAGACAATGCTTTTCGCAAGCCGCCTCGGGTGTTGGAACGTCCTTGAGCAAGTACGCTACCCCCAGCGCAAGCAACATTGCACCAGCAAAGACAAGCGCGACGATAAGGCCGGGAGACAGATGAAAGCGCACGCTCAAGAGGCCCAACGTTTGAATTCACCGGACGCTGCGCGGCTTCATCGCGCAGCGTCCGGTGGAATGATGGGTTGGGCGGCAGTTACGCGACACTGAAGCGGGAACCCGCGCTTGCGGGCTTCAGCCGCGATATGGGCGACGAGTTGTTCTGCGGTGTCTTTTGCGGCATAACCCACGATAGCCGACCCGTCCGTATGAATTTTCAGCATGGTGCGGGCGGCATCGTGTCGCCTCATGCCGAAGCATCTCTGTAGTACTCGAACGACTAACTCCATGGGCGTGCGATCGTCGTTCAAGAGTTCAATGCCGAAGCCAGCGCCTGATGCGAAGGATGCTTGGATAGCACCACCATTCCATGGTTTCACATGGAAGTACTTGAACCGATTCACCCAATACTGAATTGTCATGGCTACTCTGACGCCCAACGTAGAGCTAACCGGCGCTGCGCGGCTTTATCGCGCAGCGTCCAGCGACTGAAAGGAGCGAGGTTGAGCGCCGGGTTAGGCGAAGGCGTGTGCATGACCATGGGACGCGAGAATACCGCAGACGGCATGCCGAAGAGAAGCAGCGCCGATGCGAAGCGCAGACGCTGAAATACCCACGAGAGAAACACCACGCTTGCCGGAGCGAAAGCGGTGGACGACGGCGGCCGTTGAGCCCCCGCGGGACGCGAGCGGTAGCCGGAGAACAACAGCGGAAGAAAGCGAAGAAAGAAAGCCAGCTCCCGGGCGCATGCAGGAAAGAGAGCGCTCGAGCCCCCCACCGCGACCCGCCGTAGCCAAGCACCGACGAAAAACGGAGCACAGACAGCAACCGGCGTCCGTAGCGGGAGGGAAGACCTGTGCGACGGAGCAATATGGTTTCCGGTTTCCACGAGCGCACGCGAGAGATAACAGCCGATGTGGCCTAACTAGTAGTAGACGACAAAACTGTCGCCTAATCCGGAAACCTGTCCAATAAGCTGGCGGACAGGACAGCAATTTCCCCTTGCTCGGCAATGGTTTTTGGCATATAACTGGTTATCCATACAGTATTTTGTCGCCATGAAACCGGACACTTCCATTTCTTCCTCCGAGCGCGCCCCAAAGCTGCTGGCGCAAGTTGTGGATGCGATACGCATCCGGCATTACAGCATACGTACCGAGGAGGCTTATGTCCATTGGGTGAAGGCTTACATCCGCTTTCATGGTTTGCGCCATCCGCGGGACATGGGGGCGCGCGAGGTGACGAAGTTCCTTTCGCATCTGGCTACCGAGCGCGATGTGGCGGCGGCCACGCAGCAACAGGCTTTGTCGGCCTTGCTGTTTCTCTATCGGAATGTGCTCGAGATCAATCTGCCTTGGCTCGACGATCTGGTGCGACCGAAGAAGCCGGCGCGTTTGCCGACGGTGCTTAACCACGATGAAGTAGCTCGTTTGCTGGCGGTGGTTCGTCCGGAGCAGTCCCTGATGGTTCGCTTGTTGTACGGGACCGGGATGCGCCTGATGGAGTGTTTGCGCTTGCGCATCAAGGATGTTGATTTTGTCCGGGGTGAAATCCTGATTCGGGATGGCAAGGGGGCCAAGGATCGGGTGACGGTATTGCCGAGATCGCTGGTCGAGCCGCTGCAGAACCAGTATCAGGCGGCCAGGCGTCTTTTCGATCAGGACAGGGCGGCCAGCCGGGCCGGTGTTTATTTGCCGCATGCGCTGGAACGCAAGTACCCCAATGCGGGCGCCACCTGGGCGTGGTTCTGGGTGTTTCCGGCGGCTGGCTTGTCGGTCGATCCACGCAGCGGTATCGAGCGCCGTCACCATGCGCATGAAAAGGCGCTGCAGCGGGCGATGAAGCAGGCGGTGGAGGATGCCGGAATCTGCAAACCGGTGTCGGTGCACACGCTGCGCCATTCATTTGCCACGCATTTGCTGCATTCCGGCTACGACATTCGCACCGTGCAAGAATTGCTCGGGCATGCCGATGTATCGACGACGATGATCTACACGCACGTGCTCAATCGCGGTGGGCGCGGCGTGGTGTCGCCGGTCGATGCGGTGCGCTGACTGGCTTTTTTGAATTGCTGCGCATACCATGCGCAGAGGAGGCCTTGCCATGAAACCCGTCACCCAAACCCAGCCGGCCAAGCGCCCGGTGAATTTGCTGCTCAATGAAGCTACCGTCCAGCAGGCGCGGGTTTTTACCCGGAATTTGTCGTTGACCGTGGATGGTTTGCTGGCCGAGTTCGTCGCCCGTGAGCGGCAACTGCGCCAGGATCAGCAGCAGCATTACGCCGAGGTTGCCGGGGCCTGGAACCGCTTTGAAGAGGCGCACGGTTCGTTTGCCGACGAGCATTCGACGCTATGAGCCAGTTTGACGTGCATCGCAATATCGGGCGGCAGGCGGCGCAGGTGCCTTACGTTGTGGTCGTGCAGTCGGCGGCGTTCGATGCGCGGCGGCGGCGGGTGGTCGTGCCGCTGGTGGCTGGCGATCTGCTGGCGCGCGAGGTCGATTTGCCGGCCTCGCCGGTCAATCCGTCCTTCACGGTCGAGGGGCGGCGGGTTGTGCTCAATCCGCTCGATATCGTTTCGGTTTCGCTTGAAGCGCTCGGGCCGAAGGTTGGCTCGCTGGCGGAAGAGGGTGACTGCGTTGTCGCAGCACTCGACGAAGTGTTTTCGCGGGTCTGGGGATAAGGGCGATGAGCGATCTGTTTGCCAAAACCGGCCCGGATGCCGGCGCTCCACTGGCCGAGCAACTGCGCCCGCAAACGCCGGACGACGTGATCGGCCAGCAGCACTTGCTTGGCGCCGGCAAGCCGCTGCGTCTGGCCTTCGAATCCGGCCAGCCGCATTCGATGATCCTCTGGGGACCGCCGGGGGTGGGCAAGACGACGCTGGCGCGGATGATGGCGACGCAGTTTCAATGCGAGTTCATTGCCCTGTCGGCCGTCTTTTCCGGCATCAAGGAGGTGCGCGAAGCCGTGGCGCAGGCCGAAATGTGGCGTACGCAGGGGCGGCGCACCATCCTGTTTGTCGATGAAATCCACCGTTTCAACAAGGCTCAGCAGGATGGCTTCCTGCCCTTTGTCGAATCCGGCCTGCTCACCTTCATCGGCGCCACCACCGAGAACCCCTCGTTCGAACTCAACTCTGCCTTGCTGTCGCGGGCTTCGGTCTATGTCCTCAAGTCGCTCGACGAAGCCGAGATGGGCCAGCTTTTCGACCGTGCCCGCGCCCAGGCGCTGGCCGATCTGAGCTTTGATGCGGCGGCCCGCGAACGCCTGATTGGCCTGGCCGATGGCGATGCGCGCCGTTTGCTCAATCTGCTCGAACAGGTGCGCACGGCAGCGCGAACGGCCGGGCTTGCCACGGTCGACGGCGAATTCATCGAAAAAACGATGGCGCAAAGCCTGCGCCGTTTCGACAAGGGCGGCGATGCGTTCTACGACCAGATCTCGGCCCTGCACAAATCGGTGCGCGGCTCGAACCCGGACGGCGCGCTCTACTGGCTGACCCGCATGCTCGACGGCGGCGCCGATGCCCGCTACCTCGCCCGGCGCATCGTCCGCATGGCCTGGGAAGACATCGGCCTGGCCGACCCGCGCGCCATGCAGATCGCCAACGACGCAGCCGAAACCTACGAGCGACTGGGTTCGCCGGAGGGCGAGCTGGCGCTTGGTCAGGCGGTGATTTATCTCGCCGTCGCCGCCAAATCCAACGCCGGCTACATGGCCTACAACGCCGCTCGCGCCTACGTGAAACAGGACGGCTCGCGCCCGGTGCCCAACCACCTGCGCAACGCGCCAACCAAGCTCATGAAGGAACTCGGCCACGGCCACGCCTACCGCTACGCCCACGACGAGCCGGAAGCCTACGCCGCCGGCGAAACCTACCTGCCGGACGGCATGCCGGAGCCGGGCTGGTACGAGCCGACGCCGCGCGGGCTGGAAGGCCAGATCGGCCAGAAGCTGGCGCACTTGCGGGAGCTGGATCGCAAGGCGAAGGGGAAATAGCGAACCTGAACGTACCCCCCTCCCCTTCAAGGGGAGGGCCGGGGAGGGGATGGGGTGCCAAAACAGGAAGGACATCAACGTGTGAAAGGCCAGACGAACCGTTGGATCATCGACAATTCGCTCCAGAAAGAACTGCGTACCCACATGACCGACGCTGAAAATTGCTTATGGCGACATCTGCGCGGTCGAAAGATCGCAGGCTTCAAATTCCGCCGTCAGCATCCATTTCTGGATTATGTACTCGACTTTGTGTGCCTGGAAAAGCGGCTGATTGTGGAAGTGGACGGAGGCCAACATCAAGATTGCGAGCAAGATCAGGTGCGTGATCGACGACTGCATGAGGCCGGTTTTCGTGTCGTGCGGTTCTGGAACAACCAGGTGTTACAGGAGACTGAGGTCGTGGTTGAGGCCATTTGGACGGCGTTGCACAGAGAGTTTGGGGAGGCTGGTTCGCTGATTACACCATCCCCACCCCATCCCTCCCCTTGAAGGGGAGGGGGCGTTGCACCGACCGGCACGATTGATTGCACCCGACTGGCACGCAGTCATCGCGTAGATGGGGTTGAGTTGCGTAGAATTGAAACTGTTGTTTTTGAGCAAGAGTCGTTTTTTCTGGAGAAATGGCATGAGTTCTTTGGACGTTGAGCGCGAATACCACGCCATTCGTGCCTGGGCGAACGGCAAGATGGTCTTCGTTGAATTGAGCGACGGCCGCCAGATCGGCTTTCCGGCTGCGCGTTTCCGTTTGTTGCGCGATGCCAGCGAAGCGCAGTTGGCCGAGGTCAGCTTGCGTCTGGACGGCACGGCCCTGCGCTGGGAGTCCATTGACGAAGACTTGACCGTGCGCGGGATAGTCGAAGGACATTTCCAGCTACCGTTGCCCAAGGCGGCATGAGTTTCTGGCGCTTTGTCATTTGATTCGCTGAATCGGGCATGGACCTGATCCAGACCATCGCCCTGTCCGCTGGCCTGGCTTGGGCGAGCGGTTTGCGGTTGTATCTGGTGGTTTTTTTGGCCGGCCTGTTGAGCAATTTCGGCTACCTGCATCTGCCGGAAACGCTTTCAGTGCTGCAGAATCCGCTGGTCATCGGGGTCGCTGGGCTGATGGCTTTTGCCGAGTTGATTGCCGACAAGATTCCCGCCTTCGATTCGCTGTGGGACGGCTTCCAGACTTTCATCCGCATTCCGGCCGGGGCCTTGCTTGCGGCTTTTGCCATGGGTGAGGTCGATCCGGCGTGGGCGGTGGCGGCCGGGTTGATCGGCGGCACGATCACCGCCGGCACCCATTTCGCCAAGGCCGGCAGCCGGCTGGCCATCAACACCTCGCCCGAGCCGTTCTCGAACTGGGTCGCCTCGTTCGGCGAGGAGGGCATGGTGCTCGGCGGGCTGTGGGCCATGCTCGCGTCACCGCTGGTCTTTCTCGGCCTGCTCGTCGTCTTTATGGTGCTCGCCGGCTGGTTGCTGACGCGCTTCTGGTCGCTGCTCAGCCGTCTGATCCGGCGACCATCACGCCCTTCGGCGTGAGAACCAAACCCTTCTTTTCGTAGAGCAGCACCGGGCAGCGCTTGGCATCGTGGTAGATGCCGACGCAGTCGAGGCACTGGAAGCAGGCGTCGTAACGGATTTCGCCGGTCGGTTCGATGGCGTCGTAGGCGCACTTGGCCTTGCAGCTCTGGCACGGTTTGCCGCACTCGACGCGGCGGGTCAGCCAGTCGAAACGGCGCAGGCGGCCGCCGAGCGACATCACCGCGCCGAGCGGGCAGATGAAACGGCAGAAAAACTTGTAATAGAAGGCGCCGGCGACGAGCAGCGCGACGGCGTAGGCGACGAACGGCCAGCTGCGGTCGAAGCCGACGGTGATCGCCGTCTTGAACGGTTCGAGTTCGTTGAGGCTTTCGCCCTGACGCGGCACGAACAGGGCGGCCCCAACCAGCACGGCGAGGGCGACATAGCGGCCCCATTCGAGCTTTTTGGCGACGGCCAGGGGAATGTGCAGGCGCGGCAGACGCAACTTGCGGGCGAGTAGCCCGACAAACTCCTGCAGCGCGCCAAACGGGCATAGCCAGCCGCAGAAGGTGCCGCGCCCCCAAATCACAAAGCTGACCAGCGTGAAGGCGATGAGCAGCAGCGAAATCGGGTCGTAGAGGAAACTCGACAGGCCCTGGCCGGATTTGAGCGCCTTGAGGGCGCCGGTCACCTGAACGATGGAGAGTTGTCCCTGAACGTACCAGCCGACATAGAGCAGCGTGAAGGCGAGAAAGCCGAGGCGGAAAATCTTCAGGCGACGGGCGTCGACCGAAATCCAGCGCGGCCGGGCGAGGGCGATGCTGAGCAGGATCAGGGCGGCGCCCAGGATGCTCAGGTCGAGCCAGCGCTGCTGCCAGGCCAGCACCCATTCCGGCAGCGGCTCGGGCGGGTAGCTGAACAGGCGGCTGGGCGGCGCGTATTTGAGCGTCACCGTCTTGTGCGTGAGGGTGGGTAGGATCATGCCCTTGGCGCGCGTGATGGTCAGCGTCAGGTCGAGCGGACGACCGGGGTCGAGGCCGGCTTCGGCATAGACGCCAAACAGGCGCGAGGTGTTGAGTTCGGGCGGGCCGGCGATGTCTTTCGGCTCGAATCCCTGGTCGCGCATTTCGAGAAAAAGGCCATCCTGCGCCATGCTGAGGCGCGAGGACTGGCCGCCCGGTACGAAGTTGTCGTCGACGATGAGGTAGCGTCCGGCCGAGGCGATCCACCACAGGTGTCGGTTCTCGAAATTGCGTTCCATGGCCTCCTTGTACTGGGCGTCGCCGAGAATGGCGCGGCCGATGCTCGGGGTGTTGAGGTAGGCGATGTAGATGTCGGTGAACACGTCCGTCGGCTGGGCCAGACCTTCTTCGTCGACCTCGGCGCCATCGGTCCCGGCGAACAGCTTTTCGACCTCGGCGTTGGTCAGGCGCAGGCGGCCGACCATGCCGTTCCTGAGCATGTCGGCAAAGGACTCCGGGGCGTCAACATCGGTGCGGACCTGTGCCGCCGGGCCGTGCTTGCTGCGGTCGGCAAAACCCAGTTTGGCGCGGGCGACTTCAAGGGCGGCGCCGAGCACGCTCTGGTTGACGATGCGCACCGAGGCGGTGGCCTTGGAAACGCCGTCCAGCGTCGTCTGGCTGCTGCGCGTGTCAGCCGGGCCGGTGCGATTGCGGGCGGCGTTGAGGGCGATCAGGAACTGTTGTTTGATGTTGCGGCCGGCGTACTGGGTGACGAATTCGCGCAGCGGTGCTTCGCCGAGGCCGCCGAGAAAGACCGGCTCGTGCTGGCGCAGCAGCTCGACGTTCATGAAATTTCCCTTGCGGTCGATGGAGACCAGGAAATTCATTGGAGTGCCCTCGAAACCGGGGACCGGCGCCAGATCGATCGATTCGAAAACGTAGCCGACCGGCCCGCCCTCCGGCTCCAGTTCGCTGGTCAGCGGCCAGGCGGGAATCTGCGTGAGTTTTTCCCGGACGTGCAGTGGCGGCTCGAAGCGGCGTTCGATATCGGCCTTGCTCAGGTCGCCGGCGTGGGCGGCCGGGAAGAGGCCGGCGCTGGCGATCAGGCAGGCAGCGGCAATACGGCAAAAGAACAAGGCGGCTCTGCTGGGCAAATGCCGTGCAACGGGGTTTTCCATTGCGCTCTCCGAAAATGCGCGGGCAAGGTCGGATATGTTTTCTTATGTGGTCGATGGTACCGAAATTTGGCAGGAGAGGGGCTGAAAAGCGGATCCTGAACGGCTTCTCTCCCCCTTCAAGGGGGAGGTCGGGATAAGCAGAGACTTGGCCGCCGTTGTTTGGAGGCTTAGTCGGTTGCTTAGTAGCTTCATCAGGGGGCTCGGTTTTGAAATGCATCGTATTCGGCCTAATCCACCGTTGGCGAATACCCATCCCCACCCAGACCGTCGAAGGGAGTAGCTAGTCATTCGACTGACTGAAAGAAAACCCCTGTAAACTGGCTGCCAGAATTTTCAAAATTTAGGCGTTCGAGTCAGGAGTCGGTCATGCAACAGCTATCAGCCCACGGGCAGCAATTCATTCAGGATTTGGCGCAGCGTTACGGCGTCAGCACCGATGCGGCGATCACCATGCTCTACGCGGTGATGAACGGAAACGGGACGATGGCGCAGTTCAGCCATCCCGAGCTCGGCGGTTCAGGCCAATGGATGATGGGCGGTATGACCATGGTTGGCGACATGTTCAACTACGGGCTGAAATCCAAGGTTGACGGCCTGTGTGTGGAAATTTCCAACCAGCTGATGAACCAGCCCGGCTATTTCCAGCCGGCCCAGTCGCAATTCCAGTCGTCGGGCAATGCTTCCAGTGGCAATCTGTTCGTCTCGGCCGCAGCGGCCGGTCAGTGGTGGCCGGGTGATCTCGGCTCGCCGTCGTCTACGGGTGGGCAGAATAACGTTCGCTATGCTGTTTTCCCCGGCTCACGCCGTCTGGTCGTCGATATCGGCGGAAATGTCACGGTCTACGACACGCTGGACAACCAGATCGGCGGCGTTTCGCAGCAACAGGGCGGCAACGATTCGATGACGTTCAGCAGCCAGTACGGGACGATTGCCGTGAACAGCCTGCCGGTGGTCAGCATCAATGGCTACCAGCCACAGCCGCAACAGCAGAACTTCATGGCGCCGCCGGTCCAGCAATTCAACGAGGCACCGGCCTATCAGGCACCATCCGCCCAGGAGGGCGATGTTTTTGCCAAGATCGAACGTCTGGCCGATCTGTTCAAGAAGGGCATCCTGACCGAGCAGGAATTTACGACCAAGAAAGCGGAGTTGCTCAGCCAGCTTTGAGCCGAGCGCTTATTTCAAATTTGGGCAAAATTTCCGGTTGACCGTGGCGCTGCCTGAAAAGGCTGCTGGTCCTGTGAATCCTGCAAGAATTCGATCAATTGCCGGGATGGCAGGGGGCGGCTGAAGAAATAGCCTTGCATTTCGTTGCAGCCAAGTTGGCGGAGGATGGCAACCTGCTGCTCGGTTTCGACGCCTTCGACGATGACGTGCAGATTGAAGTTTTTGGCAATCCCGACAATGGCCTGAATGATGGCGAATGAGTCGTGCGAGGTTCTGAGGTCGCGGACAAATGACTGGTCGATCTTGATCCGGCTGACCGAAAAGCGACGCAGGTAATTGAGCGAAGAATAGCGGGTGCCGAAGTCGTCGATCGAAATATGGACGCCGGTGCTGCGCAGATGTTTGACGCGCGCGACGATGTTCTCGGCGTCCTTCATGAGCAGGCTTTCGGTAATTTCGATCTCGAGCGATTCGGGCGCAATGCGGAATTCGTCGAGCGGGAGGCGAATTCGCTCGAGTAGGTCGATGCGATCGAATTCCCGGGCCGAAAGATTGACGCCCAGTCTGAGGTCGCCAAATCCTTGTTCCTTGAGGTGCGCGAGTTGCGCGCAGGCTTCGCGCAGCACCCAGTCGCTGATGGTGATGATCAGCCCCGTCTCTTCGGCGATGGGAATGAAGAGGTCCGGGCTGATCATGCCGGCGCTCGGATGGTGCCAGCGAATCAGGGCCTCGACCCCGACAATCTTGCCCAGTGCCGCATCGATCTGTGGCTGGAAGTGCAGTTCGAACTGATCGCCTTCCTTGACCGCTTTGCGCAGGTCGTTTTCGAGTGACAGGCGATCGAGGTGGGCCGTGTGCATATCCGGCTGGAAAGCCAGAGCGCCGTTTTTCCCCTGATCCTTCACTTTGTACATCGCCATGTCGGCGCAGCGAATCAGGTCTTCGGCGCTGGTGCTGTTATCCGGATAGACGGCAATGCCGATGCTGGTCGTCGCCAAAAACTGGGTTTCGCCGAGCACGAAGGGCTTGCGCAGCTCGGATAGGATTTTCTCGGCCACGACGTGGGCATCTTCGTTATTGCTGATGTTGGGCAGCAAGGCCGTAAATTCGTCACCCCCTTGGCGGGCCAGGGTGTCACCGGTGCGCAAACAACTGCGCACGCGCGCCGCAAATTTGCGGAGCAGCTCGTCGCCGATCTGGTGACCATAGCTGTCGTTGACCAGCTTGAAGCGGTCGATGTCGAGAAACATCACGGCAAGTTTCTCTTTGCGCCGCGATGCTTGCGCAATGGCCATCTCGAGGCGATCGACAAACAGGATGCGATTGGGCAGCTTGGTCAGCAGGTCGTGAAACGCCTGGAAGGTGATTGTTTCTTCGGCTTTCTTGCGCTCCGAAATGTCGCGCGCCACGCCCGAGGTGCCCAGGAAGGCGTCTGAAGAGACGGCCGGCGTGCTTTCATAGACGCCCTGTGAACTCAGGATGGCCGTCATGACCGGACCGCCAGCGGCGCGCGGCATGGAGGGTTTGCGTTTGAAGCGCACCTCGAGATTGCTCGTCGCGCGTTCGCCGACTCGCCTTTCGTTGAAGGCGTATTGAACATGCTCGTGGTCGCGTGGATCGACGATCCGGGTGTAGTTTTGGCCGACCAGTTCGTCCGGGGAATAGCCGAGCAGGGTGCTGACGCGCCCGTTGATGAAGGTAAAGCGGCCCAGACGATCGAGCGTGAAGATCAGGTCGGGCGACTGCTCGACAAGGAAGCGGTGCAGTTGCTCGGAATGCTGGAGCTGGGCCGAGACGACAGCGAGTTCCTGATCGCGCAGGCGGTTGGCCAGGGCGCGGTCGACGGCCAGGATCATGTCGTTCGGATCGCAATCCTTGCGCAGGAACTCGAAGGCCCGGTGACGCAGGGCATGGATCGCCGAGTTGATCGACTTGTCGGCACTGAACACGATGACCGATGCATTGATGTGGTGCGAGGTCATCCACTCCATGATCTCGAAGCCGGAAATATCGGGCAGCCGCAGATCGAGGATGACCAGGTCCGTCTTGCCTTCCCTGAGTTTGGCAATGGCTTCCTGCCCGGTGCTCGCCTCGTCTATCGAACGTTGCTCGCCGGCCAGCAATTCCTTGTAGGCGTGGCGAAAGTGCGGCTCATCGTCGACGATCAGGATGTTCTGACGCGACACGATGCCGGGAACCCTGGCCAGCTCATACAGTGCGGAGATGGCGTTCATGCGCCGCTCCCCGGGGTGGCCGTGCGGTTCTTGGGAATGAGCAGGGCAATGCTGGTGCCAGCGCCGATCTGGCTGCGGCAGGTGATGAGGATGCCTTCCCTTTTGGCCAGACTGCCGACGACGGACAGGCCTATGCCGCGTTGCGTCGTGTCGGTGATCGGCTTCGGCCGATAGATCGCCTGAATGGTCTCCTCGGACATGCCCGGGCCATTGTCATCGACGCGCAACTGCACATAACTGGCACCATCGTGAATGATGTTGTCGCTGACCGAAATCTTGATGAGCTTGCCTTCGCCCAGGGCCTCCGAGGCGTTCTTCCAGAGGTTGAGGACGATTTGCTTGAGGTTGTCGCGGTTGACCGGGACGAGCAGCTCAAGCTGGGGCAGGGCCGTTTCGACGCGTATTCCCTTGGCGTTGAACAAGGTGTCGGCATAGAGCACGAGGAAGTCGTTGAGGACGCTGACGAGATCGATGCTTCGGGTATCCGTGCCGCCTTTGAGGGATTGCGTCATGTGGCCGACGATGTTGGCGACGCGATCGATTTCCTCGGTCAGCACGGCCAGCTCCTGACGAACGCCATCCTCCGGTAACTTGCGTTCGAGAATGCTCAGATAGCTTTTGATGATGCCCAGCGGGTTGCCGGCCTCATGGACGATTTGCCGGGCCTGACGGGTGAATTGCTGGGTCAGCTCGGCTTCGACTTGCTGACGGTGCTGCGCTGCTTCAAATACGGCGTCGAGACTGATCGCCGCGATCTTGCCGAAATTGGCCAGCCAGGGAACGCGGCGCTGCAGGCGACCGTACTGCTTTTCCGAGAGGCCGCACAGCAGCACGCCGATGACGCGATTGCGCGCCAGCATGGGAATGCAGAGCAGACCGTCGGCAGACAGGGCACGGGCGAGTTGCAGGTCAAGCAAGGCGAGAGGTTCAGTCTGATCAAATGTTGTTCGAACCTGGCGTCCAATGACGGCTGCTGCGGCCAGCGAGCGGGAAGAGATCAGTGGGATGGAAAGTTGCCGGAAAAGTTCCGGCTGGGCGCCAACTTTTTCACCGGACAGCGCATCGCCTTTTTCGTTGGCGAGCAGGATGGCAACTTTCGGGAGATCAAACAGGATGCGGGCGGATTCCCGCAAGGCGAGCAGGACTTCGGTGTCGCTGCCGAGTTGGAACAAATCCTGTTGCAAAGGCTGCAGCATCGCCATGCCGCCGACCAGCGCGGCAATATCCTCGTCGGCCGGGCTGGCCGGATCGGACAGGCGCGGTGGCGGGGCCGGCGCGGTCGTGCGGCGTGCGGGAAAGTCGTCGGCGATGGTAATGCCCAGGGCTTCGGCAATCTGGCGGGCGCGCTGGATGGCGCGTTCGCGAACCGCCAGCAGCGCCGCCATTTCAAGCCGGGGGTTGCTGCGATTGACGACGATGGCCAGTTCCGGCGTGCTCTCCGCCGTGGTGCTCAGCGTTTGGGCGATCCAGACGATTTGCGGCAGGGCGGTGGCGGTGACGATCTGCGTCGCCGAGGCGTGATGGAAAGCCACGCCATCGGCCAGCACGGAGTCCAGTCCCCAGTGGTCGATCAGCCAGCCACCGACGTCGGCATGCGTCGTCCCGAACAGCTGGGATTCTTCGGTCTGGAGCCTGGGGGTTTCGGTCGAATTGACCAGGAAACGCTGATACGGCTCGCCGATTGCCGAGAGCAGGATCAGTTCGCCAATGTCGTGCAACAGCCCCGACAGGTAGGCTTCGTCGGGATGCGGATAGTCGGCCAGCTCGGCGACGCCGCGGGCCATTTCGCCGACCAGCAGTGAATGGCTCCAATAGTCGGCGACATCGAATTTGTCGAGATTGGGGTTGCGGTCGAAAAGCCGCTGGATCGAAAGGCAGGTCGCCAGCGAGCGAACGAGGCGCGTCCCGAGCGCGACGAGACAGGTTTCCAGATTCTTGAGTTCTTTGCCCCGACGCAGGGCGGGCGAGTTGGCGACGCTCAGTATGCGGCTGGCCAGGCCGGGATCTTGTTCGACGATGCTGGTCAATTCCCCCATCGTCGCCTGCTCATCTTCGACCGTCCGCACCAGTCGCAACAGAATCTCGGGCGGCGAAGGTATCCGCGCAATATCGATGGATTCCAGGACAGACTTGGGAAGACTGTGCATGATTATGATGGGTCAATAATTACTGATGGGCGGCACGGAAAGGGGAGGGCTGCTAGTACTTAAACACGACGGACACAATTCTAATTTACACAGTTAATGGGTCGTAAATATGAAATATTGGAAATATTTTCAGATTGAATAGAAGCGAAATTAGCCGGAAATTTCAAGCCCTGAACCGGGAAAAATCCCGTCCTGCTCCATGCGCCGACCCGGGAGCGAAGATTTCAAATTTGGGCAAAATTTCCGGTTGACCGTGGGATTGCCCCCCGTAGACGAAAAAAAGCCGGCCGGGAAGGATTTCCCCGGCCGGCCTTGCTGGCTGATCAGCCGCGCTGGGCGAGCGGCGTGACGTCGCGCTTGGCGGCGCCGATGTAGAGCTGGCGCGGACGACCGATCTTGTATTCCGGATCGGTGATCATTTCTTCCCACTGCGTCATCCAGCCGACCGTGCGGGCCAGGGCGAAGATGCAGGTGAACATTTCGGTCGGGATGCCGATGGCTTTCTGGACGATGCCCGAGTAGAAGTCGACGTTCGGGTAGAGCTTCTTCTCGACGAAGTACGGATCTTCCAGCGCGATGCGCTCGAGTTCCATGGCCAGCTTGAACAGGCGGTCGTTTTCGAGGCCCAGTTCGGTCAGCACTTCGTTGCACACCTGGCGCATGAGCTTGGCGCGCGGGTCGAAGTTCTTGTAAACGCGGTGGCCAAAGCCCATGAGCTTGAAGGAATCGTTCTTGTCCTTGGCGCGGGCGATGAATTCGGGAACGCGCGAGACGTCACCGATTTCTTCGAGCATCTGCAGGCAGGCTTCGTTGGCGCCGCCGTGCGCCGGGCCCCACAGGCAGGCGATGCCGGCGGCGATGCAGGCGAACGGATTGGCACCGGAGGAGCCGGCCAGACGCACCGTCGAGGTCGAGGCGTTCTGTTCGTGGTCGGCGTGCAGCGTGAAGATGGTGTCGAGGGCGCGGACCAGCACCGGGTTCGGCACGTACTTCTCGCACGGGTTGCCGAACATCATGCGCATGAAGTTGGCGGTGTAGCTCAGCTCATTGTCCGGCTGCATGAAGGGCATGCCGATGCTGTACTTGTAGGCCATGGCGACGATGGTCGGCATTTTGGCGATGATGTGGATGAAATTCGTGTTGCGATGTTCGTCATCGGCGAAATCCATCGCGTCGTGATAGAAGGCCGAGAGAGCGCCAACGACGCCGGTCATGACAGCCATCGGATGGGCGTCGCGGCGGAAACCGGAGAAGAACTTGGCGAGTTGCTCGTGCACCATCGTGTGATGCGTGACAGCCTTCTCGAACTCGGCTTTCTGCTCGGCATTCGGCAGTTCGCCATTTTTGAGCAGATAGGCCACTTCGAGGAAATTGCAGTTTTCGGCGAGTTGCTCGATCGGGTAGCCGCGATAGAGCAGCTGGCCGACATCGCCGTCGATGAAGGTGATTTGCGACTTGCAGCTGGCCGTGGACAGGAAGCCGGAGTCATAGGTAAACAGGCCGGTTTTGGCGCCCAATGTCCGAATGTCGACACAGTCGTTGCCATGGACCGGCGCCATGATCGAAAAATCGACCGGTGCCAGACCTTCAATGCTCAGTGTTGCCTTGCGTTCGATAGTCATATTTTTTTCCCTGAAAGAGCCATCTGCTGGCTGCGCGTGATGAAACTGTTGGCGGATATGGAACAAACGCTGTTATTTTTTTGTTGGTGAATTTCGAATCAAGCAATACACATGCCGTGAGCGGCCAAAAAAAGCCAAAGGCGAGCGAAGCGCTGTCAGACCGCGAGGGTAACAGGCAATCCTTACGTGAAGCTTTGACTAAAGTGAAAATGGCAGCACCAATGCGGCGCTGATTTTCAGCGAACGCTCATCTTCGGTGCATGCTGCTCATGGGTGGCCGGACAGCGCCAGCAGGGCGCGGGCCTGGTCCGGGCATTGCGTTGAAATCTTTTCGTCGAGCGCCTTGAGCCAGCGCTTCGGGATGCTCTCCATGCCGTAGCGGGCGCCGGCCAGCATGCCGGCAATGGCGCCCGTGGTGTCGGCATCGCCGCCGCGATTGACGACGTCGATCAGGCAGTCCTCGAAGGTTTCGGTGGCGAAGAAGGACTGAAAGACAGCCTGCACGGTATCGACGACGAAACCGCTCGGGTTTTCGCGCTGGCGCTTGTCGTAGGCGAAAACCGGGAATTCGCTGACCAGCTGGCCGGCACGTTCGCGCTCGACGTCGACGGGATCGCGGCCGGCGAGGAAATCCTGAACCATCAGGATCAGCGTTTCGCAGGCCGCATCGGACAGCGTGTTGTGGTGCGTGACATGGGCTTGGGCGGCGTTTGCGATTTTGACCGAATTTTCCGGTTGACCGTAGCAGGCCAGGGCGACGGGCAAGACGCGCATGGCGGCGCCGTTGCCGGCGTCGTGCTCGGAGGCCTCGGCTTCCGGCTTGCCGGTCTTGCGAAAGGTGATCAGGTTGCGGCGCACGGTATTGCCGATATCGACCGGCTTGGCCCGCATCCAGGCATCGAAGGCCTCGGCCGCGGCGAGGGCGTCGACGCGACCGCGGGCGATGATCGACTCGCCCAGCGCCAGCGACATCGTCGTGTCGTCGGTGACCTTGCCGGCCTTCAGGCGCAGCCAGCCGCCGCCGGTGATCTCGCAGTGCAGGCCGATCTGGTGGCGGATTTCGTTGGGGGTCAGAAACTCGACCGTGGCGCCCAGCGCATCGCCGACAGCCAGGCCGAGATAGGCCGCCATGCCGCGGTCGACGTGGGGCGCGTAGGCCGGCCCGGTGCGCCGGCGCACCGGCGCAGTCCTGGCGATCAGTTCTCCGGTCCAAAACATTTGGCGTAATCCTTACAAACCCCGCACGAGGGGGCGGGGCAGACGTAGATGCCTTCGCGCGAACAGACCTGGCGATAGAGGAATTTCTTCCACTTCATGTCGCCGGTGTTGTCGCGGGCAAGCGCCGGAAAATTGACCCACATTAGCCGGGAAAGTTCTTCGCGATTGGCCAGACCGAGATCCTGCCAGAGATGGTCGCGGCCGGCGCAGGCGGTGGCGACGATGTTGGCGATGAGCAGTTCGGACGGGTATTCGCAGGCACGATGCTCAAGCAGCAGCTTTTGCAGGTCTTCCCATTCGGGGATGGCTTCAACCTCACGGGCGCAGGACGAAATGTCGCAGCCGGGAAAGTAGGCCTCGCACAAATAGTGGAAAGCCGCCGCGCCCAGGCCAAGGTGAGGGGGAAGGCAACCCTCGCCACTGGCCTGGCCGGCAATGATGCTGGCCAGCAGCAAACGGTTTGGATCGCGCGCCGCCGGCCCGCCGGCTGGTGAAGCCAGCAGGTCACCGACCAGCAAGAGCCGGGTGGGCAGGCGATCCGGACCGTTCATGGCCTGATCCTTGAAGGCTGGTGCTTACTTGCTCGGGTATTCGACCAGGATGTCTTCGTCGCGGACGATCATCTGGCAGGCTAGGCGCCACTGGGTCGGCGGGATGTCATCGACGTACATCTGCTCGATCTGGGCCTTGGTGATGTGGCCGAGTTCGGTCAGCGCGGCGACTTCGCGGACGTTGAGCGGGCCGCCCATCGGGGCGCGCTTGCCGTCAACCGACGAAACCTTGACCAGACAGGTACCGCAGTTGCCTTCCTGGCAACCGAAGTCGATCGGGATGTGATGTTCCTTGGCCAGCGCGAGGATGGTCTGGGTGTGGCTGCCGGCAACGGCGTAAACCGTCTTGTCCTTGTGCAGCGGGCTGGTGAAAGTGATGAGGGCCATTTCTTAACTTCTCCTGAAGATCGGGTTGATTTGAATTTCTCTGTTGGGGTTGGGTCGATTTTTTTAACGATGCTTTTAATCTTGTTCTGCTGTGGCGGAATTACGCGGGCTTGACCACGATTTCGCCGCCGATGATCTGCGCCTGGCAAGCCAGCCGATGGCCGCGCGGGGCCATGTTGTCCTTGAGCACCTGGTCTTCGAGGATGCTTGGCGGGGCGAGGAATTCGCCGCCGGAAACGATCTTGGTCAGGCAGGTGCAGCACTCGCCTTCGCGGCAGCCGTAGGTGATGCCGGCGCCGACTTTCTCGGAGACTTCGATGAGCCGGGTGCCGGCCGGAACGGTGACCGAGACGCCGATATCCTGAAATGTGACTTTTGCTTTTGGCATTGTTTTTCCCCCTGGTTGTTATGCGAGAGCGGCCATGTCGATTTCCCGATGCTCGACCCGCCCGGTCAGGTGACGGGCCAGTTGTTCACCGAGACTCCGGCATTCCTCGAGTTCGCCGGCGTCCGGCACCAGCTTGATACGCAATCCTTCGACCGGGACACGCAGCTTGAGGCCGCGCAGGCGGTCCTCGATGAGTCGTACCGCTTCGCCGCTCCAGCCATACGAGCCGAAAGCGGCGCCCAGCTTGCCCTTGACGTTGACCGTGGTTAGCGACGAGAGCACATCCCAGATCGGCTTGACGGCGTCGGCATTGATCGTCGGGCTGCCGAAGGCGAGGCCGTCGGCCTCTTCGATGAGGTCGGTGAAGATGCCTGACTCGCCGCCTTCGAGGTCGTACAGCGAAACGCGCACGCCGCCGATCGATTCGGCGCCGGCGGCAAGCGATTCAGCCATGCGCCGGGTATTGCCGTAGGCCGAGATATAGAAGACGACCAGCGTCTTCTCGCTGCGCGCCTCGTTGAAAAGGCGCGGCGTGGCCAGTTCGCGGTAGCGGTGCACGTAATCGCGCGGTGCGTGGCGCAGGATGGGGCCGTGCGCCGGGGCGATCAGGTTGATGGCTAGCGGTTCGATCAGCGCGATGGCGTCGAGCACGTACTCGCGGAACGGTCGCATGATGTGCGCGTAGTAGTACTCGAACGAGAAGCGGAAATCGCCGACCGTGTCGTTGAACAGCCGGTTGTCGCAGAAATGGCAGCCGAAGATGTCGCCGGTGAACAGCAAACCGTCCTCGACCAGATAGGTGCATTGCGTATCCGGCCAGTGCAGGTAGGGCGTGTGCAGGAAGCGCAAGGTACGGCCGCCGAGGTCGACTTCGTCGTCGGTCGTGACCGGAATATATTCGGGCGGCTTCTCGCCGGTCGGCTTGAGCAGCGCTTTCAACATCATCTGGGCGCGGCTGGAAAGATAGACCTTGGCCTGCGGCGCGCGCTTGAGCAGCTCGGGTAGGGCGCCGCTGTGGTCCGGCTCGAGATGGTTGAGGACGATGGTGGTGATTTCGTCGTAACGGGCCACCGTTTCGAGTCGACGGAAAAAATCGTCGGCGAAGTTTTCCTTCACCGTGTCGATGATCGCCACGCCGTTCTCGCCGCGTACGACATACGAGTTGTAGCTCGTGCCGTTGGCGGTTTTGAGGATGATGTCGAAACTCCGCAGATGCGGGTCGAGGGCGCCCACCCAGTGGACGCCCGGCGCAATTTCTACGGCGTTGTCAGTGAGTGCCGCAGCGACCATGGCTGCTTTCCTCTTCCTCGTGATCATGGGCGTGGCTGCCGCAACTGCCGTGGCCTTCTGGGCCATGCACGCAGGCTTCGATATTGCCTTCCGGCAGCTCGACGTTTTTCAGGCCAATCCAGGCGTCCACCGCAGCAATGTCGAAACCGACCAGCCTTTCCTCGCCGATTTCCATGAGCGGACGGCGGATGAGCAGCGGGTTTTCGAGCAGCAGATGCAGGGCATCCTCGAAGCCCAGGTTTTCCGGGACGATGTCGCCCGACTTGATGTCGGGCGCCGCCGGGTTGAACCAGGCGCTGATCGGCAGCTTGCCAAGAAAGGCGAGCAGGCGATCAGCCGTCCAGGCTTCGGTCTTGAGACTTTTGGCCTGGACGGTGTGGCCGGCTGCAGCGAGCAGGGTCTTCTGGCGAAGATTGCCCTTGCAGCCGGGTTTTTCGTAGAACGTGACAACCGCCATTACGCTGCGTCCTTCCACAAGCCGAATTGCTTGAGCTTTTCGATCGGGATACCGGTCAGCGAACCCGGCGGGTTCAGGAAAGCGCCGAGTTCATCGACGATGGCCATTTCGATCGGGCAGATCGCAGCGCATTGCGGCACGCTGTGATCGCCCAGGCACTCGGTGCATTTGCCGTCGTCGATCAGGAAGTGCGGCTTGTCTTCGTAGATCGCGTCGTTCGGGCAAACATCGACGCAGGCCCAGCAATTGACGCAGGATTCGGTAATTTGCAGTGCCATTTACGCCACCTTCAAGGTTTCTGCTGCCGGACTCAACTTGCCGGTCGCCGCGATTTCCTTGTACACCGCCATCACGGCTTCCTCGATCGGCTCCATCGCGTGTTCGCCGTTCGGCGCGATGCCGGCGGCTTCCAGCTTGGCCCAAGGCTCGAAACCGACCTTGGAGCAGAGCACGACTTCGCAGCCTTCGAGCACGCGGATATTGCGGTCGAGCAGCGATTCGGTTGAGCCAGCCTCGGCCACGTCGCCGTCACCGCAGGCATCCATGCCGCCGCAGTAGAGCTCGGTCTTGCGATGGCTCATGAAGCGCACACCTTCCGGCGATGCTTCGTAGATCAGGAACTCCTTGGCGTGACCGAAGTGTTCGGCGACGACGCCGTTCTTGCCGGCCACCGCCATGAGCACCGGGCGGGCATCAGCCGGAATGCCGAGTTCTTCGGCCTTCGGCTTGACGATGCCGCGCTTGGCGTCGAGCTTCTCGATGATCTCGTCGTGGACAACCTTGCGACGAACCATGGCGGCTTCGTAATCGACCTCCATGACGTCGATCTTGTCCATGGTGAACTCGTCGCCCCGATCTTCGCCGAGCAGGCCGACCGCATCGGCACGGCACTGGCGGCAATGGCGCATCATCGCCATGTCGCCGGCACAGGCGTCCTGCAGATCCTGCAGCATTTCCGGTGTCGGTTCCGGCTGCTCCATGATGCCGTAGTAGGTGCCGTGTTCAGCTTCGGCAATCAGCGGCATGACGTTGTGCAGGAAAGCGCCCTTGGCCTTGACGATCTTCGAGACTTCCTTGAGATGCTCGTCATTGACGCCCGGGATCAGCACCGAGTTGACCTTCACCAGGATGCCGCGGTCAGTCAGCATCTGCAGACCGAGCTGCTGCTGTTCGATCAGGATGCGTGCGCCTTCGACGCCGAAGATGCGTTTGTTCTCCCAGAAAATCCACGGGTAGATCTTGGCACCCACTTCCGGATCGACGCAGTTGATGGTGATCGTCACGTGGTCGATGTTGTGCTGGGCGATACGGTCGACATACATCGGCAGGTTGAGGCCGTTGGTCGACACGCAGAGTTTGATATCCGGGGCGCGCGCCGAGAGCTCTTCAAAAGTCTCGAACGTACGGGCCGGGTTGGCCAAGGGGTCGCCAGGTCCGGCGATGCCGAGTACCGTCATCTGCGGGATTTCGGCGGCAACGGCGAGCACCTTGTTGATCGCCTGTTTCGGCGTCAGGACTTCCGAAACGACGCCCGGGCGCGATTCGTTCGAGCAGTCATACTTGCGGTTGCAATAATTGCACTGGATGTTGCAGGCCGGGGCCACGGCAACGTGCATGCGGGCGAAGTAGTGATGCGCTTCCTCCGAATAGCACGGGTGGTCCTGAACCTTGGCGCGAATGTGATCGGGCAGGTGGCCCAAAGCGTCCGGGGCCGTACCGCAGCCGCTGGATGCACAACCGCCGCCTTCAGCGGCTGGGGCAGAATTGCTGATAACTGGTAGTTCCACGATGTCGGCTCCTCGAATGCAGTCGAAGCCTATTCAGCAATCGCTGTGCCAGAGTGGTTTTTCCATTTAAATCATATAGATGCTTATTCTTGTCGAAGCGCCTGTTGGCCGGCTTGTCGCATTTGCGACAGCGCTGCAGTGCACAACCCACAGCGGCCGTAGCCGGGAAAATATCTCGTCAGCAGCGGAGCAGCATTCCTTTTACCGGCGCCGGTCTGTACACTGCGCGCATCTATCCCACGACCATTTGGAGAACGAAGCATGCGAGGTACGTTTGAGTACAAGCTGGACGGTAGCGGCGACGCCATCAATTTGAATATCGATCTGGATGTGGTCAGCGCCAACGCCCTGGTCCGGCTTGATCGCTACATCAGCTGGACCGACATCCTCAAGCTGACCGAGAACGATCCGGAAGCCGCCTACGCCGCCGAACGCCTGCACACCGTGTTGCAGCACATGGGCAAATAAGCCTCTGTAAGGAATCTTCGGCCGGGGTTAAGCAACCCCGCCGGAAAAGAAGGAGCCAGGGCTTGCGCCTTGCGCTCCTTTTTTGTTGCGCGGTCAGTTTGAGTTTCAAATAGGCCGAGCTTGGCGTTGGTGTCGGGCTGCGGGCGGTCACCAGGCATTGGACGAGGCGGTTATCCAATTTGATGCGCAAGATGCACTCGTGGCCGTTAATGGTCGGTATCGACCCCGGCTGTGAGTGTTCACGACAGGGGTAATGGGGCGAGGAATGAACGACCGATGGCGTAGCCACACGGAATTCACAACGTTGTCATTGAACAGAAATAATAGAACGGTATAAATCGTTTACATTATTCGAAACAACTCATCGATAACTGTCGCCGCCAATATCAGACATGGACAAGGGATACAGCCAACCGGGCGCATGGGCCGTCATTTACTGTGCGGCCACCGGCAAATTTTTGATGGGGAAACGCTCTTCCAAGGTTAATAAAAGTGGGGCATGGAACCTGTTTGGGGGGCGTATCGATAACAACGAGCGCCCCAGGGAGGCACTGGTCCGCGAATTGGGTGAAGAGACTGGCTTGACCATCAAGCCACGTCGCCTGGCAAAACTGCATACGCTCACCAGAAGGTTCCGCTCAGGACAGGATGAGCGGGATATGCATTACTTCGTGATAAAAGCTGACCGGGAGTTTTCTCCACGCCTTAATCGCGAGCACAGCGACTTCGGCTGGTTTACGGCCAAGCAGTTACCATCCCGGTTTAACGGGCCAACCTCGATTGCCATCAAGAAGGGGTTGTTGGAGAAAGCGGCCAGCCAAAGAGTGGCGTAACCACTCTTTGGTTCCCCCTGCCGAAAAAAAGCCAAGTCTATGCAGAAGTCACCAGCAACTTGTTGGTTGCCCGTAGTCTTTCTGCCATCAGTCGCATGACCTGAATGGCGAAATACGGCGTTTGTTGTACCAGAAACTGAAAGCGCTTTTCATCGACGGCGACAAACTCACAATCGGTCTTGGCAATCACACTGGCCGAATGCGGTCCGGGCGACACCAAACCCATCTCGCCGACAATGCTCCCATGCTCCAGCGTTTCTACGACACGGTTCTGAACAATGACCTCAGCGGTGCCGGTTTCGAGGACGTACATCTGGTTGCCCTCATCGCCTTCCCGGAACAGCGCCTGTCCTGCCTGAGTCGTGATTTTTGCCGTGTTGTGAGAGAAAATTTCGATGGGCATCATGACGGTTTATCTCCTGGTTGTTTTTGAAGTAATGCTGGCGAACTGAACGGTCAGTGTCGGCTAACCAGCCAATTCAACAACGGGCGCCACTGGATGTCCACGACCGTTGAATTCAAGTCATTGTCAAAAAGCGTGACCCCGGTGTCCGCTGCCTGCAAATAGCGTTGCGATTGCGCGATGCATGTCACGACAGGCAGGTCAAACTCCTGAAGGAATTCCAGCAATTGGGCATAGGCATGGGTGCGGACATCAACCCGCATGCCGACGACACCAATATCCACCCGTTCCTTGCGTACGGCTTTGGTTGCGGCCAGTTCCTCAAAGAACTCGCGGGTAGCCAGCATATCGAAACGCGACGATGAAACCGGCACGACCACCTTGTCCACCGCATTCAAGACTTCTTTCAGACGCTTCCCATGCAAACCTGCCGGCGTATCCAGAATGGCGACGTTGCAGTGCTCGGGCGGTAGCTTGAATTCATCAGCGGAAATGTCCCAGTGCTTGATGGTGGCTAGGTTTTCAGGTCGAGCCTCCAGCCAATGCCGGCTTGATTGCTGCCGGTCGAGGTCCCCCAAATAGACAATCTCATCGTGCCGGGCAAACCAGCTCGCGATATGAACCGACAGGGTTGATTTGCCGCACCCGCCTTTGGGGTTGGCCACCATGATTTTGCGCATCTGAATTGCTTAACTTTCATTTAGTGTATAAAGTGTTTATATAGTTTATACCTTTGATGGCAGTTCAGGAGAGCAAAATGAGCAAGGAAACTGTAGTCCAGCCCGCGAAAGACGAAGTCAAAGCAGCCGAAGTCGCTACCCCGGTCGTGGAAAAGAGTGAGCCGGTGACCGCCCAAACAGCGGCACCTGAGCCCAAGAAGCAAGTTGCCACGGCCGCTGCCGTCAAAAAAATAGCTGCCAAGCCCAAGGTCGAAAAAAAGGTAGTTGCCGCGAAGCCAGCCAAGAAAGAAGTGGCTGCAAAGCCGGTTCCCGCTCCGGCCCCGAAGACGCCGGCCAAGCCGGTGAAGAAGGCTCCCGCAGCGGCCAAGGAAAAAGTTGCCGAAGCAGCGAAGGCAGAAAAAGCACCCAAGGTGAAGAAGCAAGCACCGAAGAAGCCGAAACTGGTGCGCGACAGCTTCACCATTCCGGAAGCCGACTACGCCCTGTTTGCAACCCTCAAGCAACGTGCGCTGAGCGCTGGCGTCGAGGTGAAGAAGGGCGAAATTTTGCGCGCAGCCGTGGTGGCACTGGCCAAGCTGGATGATGCTGAACTCGTCAAGGCGATTGGCCTGGTTGAACGCATCAAGACGGGTCGCCCGAAGAAATAAGCCGACCGCTTCAACGGGGCGACTTGGTGCAAAGAAGCCGCCCCAACGATTACCGATGTTGTCTCAGCAGACGACTACTCTGTTTCGCCCTGAGGCTTTGGCCTGATAAAGCGCAGCATCCGCACGCTTGAGAAGACTTTCGGTCGTTTCTTCGTGCTGATGCTGGGCGACACCGATACTGACCGTCATGCGGGGTAATGTTGGAATCTGCATCTCGGCGACCGATTCCCTTAAGCATTCTGCAAGATGAGTCGCATTGCCAATGTCCGTTTGCGGCAGCAGGATGATGAACTCCTCCCCGCCCCAGCGACACACTGAGTCAGTCTCGCGAACCCGGTTCTCAAGGGTTCTTGCCAACAAGACGAGCACCTCATCGCCCTTGTCGTGGCCAAACTGGTCATTGATATTCTTGAAATGGTCGGCATCCAGAATCAAGACGCTGTAGTCCACATCATTGCGACGCTTCTGCTGCCGGGCCTTTTCCAGCGAATCGAGAAAGCGGCGTCGATTCCACAGGCCGGTCAACGGGTCGCGCGAGGCCGCGTATTCGAGTTCATTCTTGAGACGTTTCTGCTCGGTGACATCGTGAACAACGCACAGCATGAGCCGCTTGCCATCCATTTCCAACGGACTGGCATAGGTCTGCACATCGCGTAGGCTGCCATCGGCAAGGCGATGAACGAAATTGAGCGGTCGGTGGCCACCAGGCAATTTGGCCACCTCGCTCATGATGGGCAGTACCTGTCGGCCGAGCCCGTTGATTTCCCAGGTGTGCTTGCGGCAGAAGCCTTCCCGGGTGTAGCCGTAAAACCGGCATGCCGCCAGGTTGGCATCGACGATGAGGCCATCTGCCGCCGGGTCGATAAGTAGCATGGGGGCGCCATTTGCGTGAAATAGCTGGTCATAGAGACCGTGCTCGGCAATGTCGTAACGCTGAGACACAGGGGCCGACGGCAGGCTGGACAATATCCCTTCAACGAGGATGCGCTCGTTTTGCGGGTTCTGGTCAAGCAATGACAATTGGCAACTCAGCGGAACGGCCTCTCCATTCCGATGCAGCGTCCAGATTTCGATGATGGGCTCACGGGCCCGCAGTGCCGGCAGATAGGCGGCAAGGTGTTCTTCGGCGTGGGCTGAATGACTACCGTGGCGCAGCTCGTGCAGATCCGACGCGGCGGAAAGCCGTTCCGCCGCCTGGTTTGCAAAAACAACTTCATTGCCACGGCCCACGACAACCCACACTGGCGCGGTCAGCAAATCAAGCGCGCGATATTCGGGGTGCGGCGAAGCGGACGACTCAATCATCTATTCGACTTGCAGCTTGATTTCATGCTGCATGCGACGCCGAATCTCGGTCAGGCCCCGTCGCTCACATTCGGTACACCAAGGCTGACAGCGGCTCATGACCGACTCGGCAAGATGCAGGACATCGGCCAACATCGCTTGCACCTGCGGGGTATGCCATGCGGCAACGGCGTCGCGGGTTTCTCGCGGGATTGCCGCTTGCCCTACCCAGTCCTGCATTCTGGAAAGCGCCACGTGGAAGTCGTTGATGAATCCGAATGCGTCCTGCAAGCCGGCAATCGCTTTGGCGTATTCCACCATCTCGTCGTTGTCGAACAGGGGCGCAAAGAACTCGCACGAGTAGCGCAGATGCTTCAGCGCGATGCGGAATCGATGGGCGCGCTCCGGCGTTGGCGCTTGGAGCGTCTTGGTGAGCCGTTTGACGGCGTTGCGGTGCAAGCCTGCGAGTTGCTTTTCGGCGAACCGGGGCAGGTTCTTCGGAAAAATATCGGTATCCAGGTCTTGCAAGTCGCGCGCGAACAAGAGGACGGGGCCGCCGTATTGGAGTTGTGCCAACTGCTCGATGGCTTCCTTCTTTGCCCCATCCAACGCGGCAAGTGCGGCCTTGGCATGCAAGGCTATTTGCCGGTCGTCACTCTGCAACATCGGTTCCACGATGCCTGAGCGCATCACATCCAGGTCACGGACATCGCCGGTGATTTGTGACAGCGCTTTGACGCGTTTCGTCCATTGCGCGTGATAGCGCCCAGGCAAGGCTGGCTTGAAGACCTTGAGGAGGCTATTGAGGCGCCGCAGGGCAACGCGAAATTGATGCACGAACTCCTGGTCTTTCGAGGTCAGGGTGCCCAGGAGATTGGCTTGCCACATCTGCATGCCCTGGCTGGCCAGGAACTGGAAGGCCTCAGCCGAGTTTTGTTTGGCGCCAAGCGGGCTGGGAGAGGCTTTCTGAGGGCCGGAATCCTGGTTCAGGAATAACTGATAGCCGCGCTCAGCCTTACTGACATCATGTGGCACCAAGGGCAGGTGCGTCGATAAAGCTATTGCAAAATCGAGCAGGTCTTCCGGATTCCCTTGCGCCAGTTCGAGTTCCACTTCTGAAATCGGCAAGGAGCGGTTGCCCGAGGAAACTTGCCCGAAGTCGACCATGACCCAGATGGCAATCTTCTTCGAAATATCGATGCGCCAAGTTCGCCGCTCGAACGATGTGGTGAACACGGGAACCAAGCTCGACTGCCTCTCCCTGAGGAAAGCCCGAACCTTGCGGGCATCGACGGCGCTGAAATCGAACGCGCCGGTATATGGCGTTTCCCACTCGGGGCGGGCCGATAGGCCGGCGACGGACTTGGCGGCGCATTTGACCGTTTGCAGTTGTTCCGTCGGCGTCGTGCGCAGCCGCAGCGCAATGCGTTCTTGATGCAGTGCCAAGTTTGGCGTGTCGTAGTAGGTGTTCTCGAGACGTTTGGCAGGGCCGGTTTCGACACCTGCCGCAATGAGGGGGTGAGTGCCAACGCCAGCAATAGCGTCGGGTGAGCAGTAGAGTTTCAGTTCAACTTCGGTGGCCATGGTGCTGCACGTGGAGTCAGGATGCTGCGGAGTCTATCGAAAGCCATAATTCGGCTCTACCTTGCTGCACCAAATTTGTGAATGGGTGGCGTTCTGTGGAACCCGCGGATTGGCTCCACGGCCGAGAGCACGGTAGAATTTCTCAAAACATAAAAGCCAAAACAAGAACAAGTCAGCCATTTTTGGTAGCTCGTCGTTGGCAAACATCACTTAGAGAGAGCAGCAAATGGACAATCTTCAGACGTCAAGTATCCCATCCCGTTCCACCGTTATTTCTGCACAATCGCAGCAGGAAGTCGCCGAGAAAACAGTTGCTCATTTGCTGGACGACAAGGCAGCGATGGAAGATTGGACGAACAACATCGAAAAAATCCGTCAGAAGGAATCTGTCGGCGCGACCAAGCAATCTTCGTAGGAGGCTTGCTTCTTGGGCCCACCTTGGCCGTTTGTAGTCGTTGCTTAAAAACGTGACATGGTGGGGGCATCCGCGACACTTGTACGTTGTCGTGCCCGGTGGGTTGCCGACGACTAACGGCGTCGTTCACACTTGACCTCCTCCTTGAATTCGTCGCGCTTTACGTCCTGCTTGACGAGGCATGGTCCGTCACGAAATTCGGATTTCCACTCGCCTCGCCAGGGGGCGCCGAAGCCGTCCTTGCATTTAATCTCGCGCTTGAATTCATCGCGTTTCGACTCCGATTTCACCTGGCAAGGCCCATCCCAATATTCTGCCTTCCACTCATCCTGCCACCAGCGCTTGTCCCGCGGAGAGCGGTTGTCGTCGGCTTGAACCGTGGCCGCAGCGAAAAGAAATGTAGCAAGCAAGAGGCAAATCTGAGCGGTTTTCGCCAACATGACAGAACTCGCGGATAGGTTTGGACGTTAGTGATGCTATGCCTGTCCAGGTTCGTGCTCAACTCTTGATGCCTGGGATGGTTTGCGCCGGGGACTCTCCCGCTCTCTATAGCTGTCATCGTCGAATGAATAAGCGCGGGACTTCATTTGGCTGGGATGGTGAGTTCGCCAATGACCGCTTCGTAGATATTCGATACGCAGAAATTTGGTTTGGCCGAACGTCGCCTACGGAGCAAGCTGACACGCTGTAAAGGGCACAGCTAAGCCGATCGCCCATCGCTTTTAATACGATCAGGCAGCGCTTGGCGTCATTTCAATTTTGGTCGTTTTTTCCGGTTGACCGTAGCAATCACGGATTGATGCTGCGCGTGAATCCCCGAATTCACTTTCTCCACTTTGCCCATGGATCCGAGTCGCTGGCCGAGGTGTTTGCACGGCTTGGCGTTCTTTTGACCGATGCGCCTCGCTGGCTTTTTTCCTGGTCGTGCTGCGCGGCTTTTTTGATGCGTTTTTCTCGCAAACGCTCAGCGTCTTCGAGGCTCAATTCGGCGGGGGCGCCGGGTGTCTGGTCGGGCGGCACGATGCGGTCCCGGGGCGGCAGTTCAAACTGCTCGTCAGAAGCGCGGGGCAGGCTTTTGAACTTGTACAGATAGAAGGCTTCGACCTTTTGGCGCGCCCAATCGGTCTTTTTGAGGTACTTGACGGCGGAATCGATGCTCGGGTTTTTGTTGAAACAATTGATATTGAGATAGGCAAACAGGATCTCGAACCCGTAGTGATCGACGATTTCAACGAGCAGGTTTTTTAAACTGAGCCCGTGCAGCGGATTGTTCTGGTAATTGATCTCGTCGTTCATGCTGTTGCCTAACCATGGAATAAGGCCGGGATTATACCGATCACTGTCCCTGTTTCGGCCTTGTTGTCGCATTACTGACAGTCGCGATGCTTTGATTTTAAAGACTATTGCCGTGGCGCCGGTTTTGCTTCATGTCCGACATGAAAACTTTTCTCGACTGGTCGGCCTACGACACCTACGGCATGGGCGACGCCTATGCCGGCATTCCGGCGACGGGCGGCAATTACGCCAAGGCGGTTGCCGTCTGCATGAACAATCACCAGTGTCAGCGCGACGGCAAGGGCGTCATGTGCCCGAGCTATCGGATCACCGGCGATCCGGCGCATTCGACTGGAGCGCGGGTCAAGGCTTTCAAGGCGGCGCTGAACGGCGAATTCGGCGAGCAGCCCTTCATTCATCCCGATCTGGCGGCGGCGATGGACCTTTGCGTGTCGTGCAAGGGCTGCAAGAAGGAATGCCCGAGTTCCGTCGACATGACGCTGATCAAGACTGAATACCTGGCGCATCGCAACGATGAACTCGGCGTGCCGCGTCGGGCGAAGCTGTTCGGCGGCCTGCCGGAATGGTTGCATCGTTATCGTCGGCCGCTCGCGGCGCTGGTTCGCCTGCGCAATGCCTCGCCATGGCTGGCCGGGCTGGTCGAGCGCAGGTTGGGCATTTCGGCCAAGCGGCCGATTCCGGAAATCGTCAGTCAGCCTGTTTTCGCCGAAAACACCGGATCCCACGGTCAACGGGGAAAAGTGGCGATTTTTGTAGACACCTTCACCCACTACTACACGCCGGAAGTGGCCGAGGCGGCCATCGCCGTACTGACGGCGGGCGGCTATGCGGTCGAGGTGCTGCGCCCGGTGGCCGACGATGCCGAACCGGAGCGCCCCTTGTGCTGCGGCCGCACCTATCTGTCGCAAGGTATGGTCGATGCTGCCAAGTTCGAAGGCAAACGCGTCATGGCCGCGCTGGCCCCGGCCCTGGCCGCCGGGACGCCGATTGTCGGGCTGGAGCCGTCCTGCCTGCTGGCCTTGCGCGACGAGTTCTACAGCCTGTCGCTTGGGCCGGAGGTCGGGCAGCTTGGCAAACAGGCTTTCCTGTTCGAGGAATTCTTGATGCGCGAGGGCAACAAGGGGCTGAAGCTGGATTTGAAGCCGATCCCCGGCGGCAAGGCGGTGGTGCATGGCCATTGCCATCAGAAGGCGTTCGGCGCCATGAAGTCGATGAAAAAGGTGCTCGGCTGGATACCGGAATTCGAGTTCGAAATCGTCGATGCCAGTTGCTGTGGCATGTCCGGCAGCTTCGGGCTGGAGGCCGAGCATTACGAGGCTTCGGTGAAGATGGGGGAACTGGCTTTGCTGCCGGCGGTGCGCTCAGCGCCGGTTGATGCGACCATCGTCGCCGATGGCTTCTCCTGCCGGCACCAGATCAAGGATGGGACGGGGCGGGATGCGGTGCATGTCGCGGTGTTGCTGGCGCGGGCGCTGGTTTAACGTTTCATGCAAAGCAAACCCCACCCCAACCCTCCCCTTGTCAGGGGAGGGAGCTTGATCGCGCGCGGTTTGGGGTTGCTCCTCCCCTGACAAGGGGAGGCCGGGAGGGGTTTGGTTTTACGGTTCTCGAATGCTCGACCGTCTCTCAATGCCTTGAGAAGAGATCCCGCACCTTGCACAGCGCCGTCGTGATATCGAAGCGCGGGTCGGGCAGGGCTTCGCCGGCCAGGATGCGGGTGATGGCGAGGGCCGGATCGGTTTCGCCGGTGAGCAGCACTTCGGTGCCGCGCTTTTTCATGTGGCGGATGAAACCGTCGCCGGCGCTGGCTGCCACCATGAGGTCTATGCCATCGAGCGGATGCGGCTCCTTGTCCTCGAAGACATGGAGCACCTGCTCCTTCTCCAGATTGACCCGGCGCGGTGCGGGCAGCAACTGGTTTGAACGGTGATCGGTCAGGTCGTAAACCAGCCATTGTCGGGTTTGCCCCGCATGGCTGCTGACGGTTTCGAAGTCCTTGGTGGCGATGGCGATTTTCATGGCGAGCGGCGTCTTTACAGGGCTGTCAGCGTGACCGCCACATCGCGTGGCGGGGCGAAATACGGGGCGGAGGTGACCAGAATGTCGGCCCCGGCCCGCGCATAATCTTCTGCATTAGCAGAATTTATGCCGCCTGCCGCGGCGATGCGCGTGGGCGAGGATTTCGGAATCAGCCCTTTTATCCGGTTGACCGTGGCAACCGGCATTTTTTCAAGTTGCAGGATGTCGGCGCCGGCCTCTTGCCAGCACAAGGCTTCGGCCTCATCGGCGACTTCGACGACGATGGCGCGTTCCGGCCAGGCGCGGCGCAGGCGTTGTACGGTGGCGCGCGGCGCTTCGCCAACGAGAAAGGCCCGGTGCTCGGCGAAGATGAGCAGGGTTTCCGACAGGCTCAGGCGATGCGGGCTGGCGCCGCCGGCCAGAATGGCCTTGATCGCGGCGGCCTTGGTGCCGGGGAAATTCTTGCGCGTGCAGGCAATGCCGATATCCGGGTTGGCGCTGCGGGCGGCGGCGACGATGTCGGCCGTGCAACTGGCGATGCCCGACAGATATTCCATGAATGTCTGCGCCGTTTTCCACACCTTGTGCAGGCCGGATGCCGGGCCTTCAAGGGTCAGGATGGTGTCGCCGGCAGCGAGCCGGCTGCCGCTGGCGACCACGTTGCCGATGCTGCGCAGGCCGTGCAGTTCGCCCATGCGCCGGGCTTCTTCGCTGGCGCAGACGACCATGGCCTGGCGGGCGCGAAAAACGAGGCGGCCGGGTTGGTCGCCAATGCCGAGCGAAAAGGTCGTCGCGTCGCCGCAGGGGACGTCTTCGTCGAGCAGGCGTTCAAGCTCGCTGTCGGGCAGGGTGTAAGGGTTGCCTGACATCAGCGCGGTGCCTCGGTGGAAAAACTGTAAAAGCCGCGTTTTGGCGACGTGCAGTCGTCGGTGATCGGCTGACGAAGTATCAGCCAGCGCTCGTCGCGCAAGCGCCAGGCGCGCATGGCTTCGCCGCCGTCGATGGCGCGGTAGAAGTCCTCGTCGTCATCCGAGCGGCAGGTTTCAATCAGGTATTGGTGCGCGTAGTAGCACAGCTTGTCGTCGGCGTCGTAGCCGAGGCAACGGCTGGCCGGCATTTCGTATTCCCGGTATTCGACAAAATGCAGGGGTGTTTCGGCCATTTCGCGCCACGCCACCGGCAGGCCTGCAGCCCAGTCGGGTGCGCCATCATCGCGACAGCTGGAACGGCGTTCGGGCGAACATGAGCGGATTGTTGCCAACATCGTCGACTCCCTTATTCCATCAAGGCCACGGATTTGATCTGGACGCTGACCGGCAGACCCGGTGCGATGCCGAGCTGGGCGGCCGAACGGCGGGTCAGGCGGGCAACCAGCTGGCTGGCGCCGATCTGGACGCGGACCAGCAGCAGGCCGGGATGGTCGTCGGCAGCCATCGATTCGACCGTGCCGGCGAGCACGTTCTGGATGCTGCTCGGCTCCGGGTGGTGCACGGCCAGGCTGACGTCGCGGGCCAGTACGCGAACGCGCACGTGCTTGCCGGTCGGCACGCCGCGATCCCGGGTCCACAAGCTGCCGCCAGCGAAATCGACGCGGGCCAGATGCCATTCGCTATCGACCTCACCGACCGTCGCATCGAGCACGACGCCGACGTCTTCGCCGAGGCGGATCGGCAGGTCGAGGCGGGCCAGTGTTTCGACCAGCGGTCCGTCGGCGACGACGCGGCCGCCATCCATGGCGACGATGTGGTCGGCCAGTCGGGCGACTTCGTCGGGCGAGTGGCTGACGTAAATGACCGGAATGGCCAACTCGTCGTGCAGGCGTTCGAGATAGGGCAGGATTTCCTGCTTGCGCTTGAGGTCGAGCGCCGCCAGCGGCTCATCCATGAGCAGAATTTCCGGGCCGACGGCCAGGGCGCGGGCGATGCCGACACGCTGGCGTTCGCCGCCGGACAGCGTGTCCGGCTTGCGGGCTAGCAGGTGGCCGATGCCGAGCAGTTCGATGGCCTGCTCCAGCCCGACACGCTGCGCTGTGGCGCTGCGTTTCAAGCCGAAATTCAGGTTGCCGAGGACATTGAGGTGGGCGAACAGGCTGGCTTCCTGAAAGACGTAGCCGATCGGCCGCTGGTGCGTCGGCAGCCAGGTATTTTCGTCCTGCCAGATTTTGCCGTTGAATTCGAGTCGGCCGTGGGAGGGCCTTTCCAGGCCGGCCAGGCAGCGCAACAAGGTGGTTTTGCCCGAGCCGGAATGGCCAAACAGCGCGGTTACGCCGCGGCCGGGCAGAGCAAGGTCGACATCGAGTGTGAAGCCGGGCCAGTCGAGCTTGAAGCGGGCGTTGATGCTGTCCATCTCAGTCTCCCTTTGCCGGCTTGGGGCGGCGGACGTACATGGCGAGCAGCACCGTGAAGGAGAAAATCAGCATGACAGCGGCCAGACGGTGGGCGTCGGCATATTCCATGGCCTCGACGTGGTCGTAGATCTGCACCGAGGCGACACGGGTGACGCCGGGAATGTTGCCGCCGATCATCAGTACGACGCCGAATTCGCCGACCGTGTGGGCAAAGGTCAGGACGCCGGCGGTGATAAAGCCCGGTTTGGCCAGCGGCAGGACGACCGAAAAGAAGGTGTCGACCGGCGAAGCGCGCAAGGTCGCGGCGACTTCAAGCGGCCGCTCGCCGATGCCTTCAAAGGCGTTTTGCAGCGGCTGCACCATGAAAGGGAGCGAATAAAACGACGAGGCGACGACCAGGCCCCAGAAGGTGAAGGGCAACACGCCGAGGCCGAGCGAGGCAGTCAGCTGGCCGACCGGCCCGTGCGGCCCCATGGCCAGCAGCAGATAGAAACCGAGCACCGAGGGCGGCAGCACCAGCGGCAGCGCGACAACGGCGCCGAGCGGCCCCTTCCACCACGAACGGCTGCGCGCCAGCAGCCAGGCGATGGGGGTGCCGATCAGGAGCAGGATCAGGGTCGTGATCCCGGCCAGTCGCGTGGTCAGCCAGATGGCCTGGATGTCGCTGTCAGTCAGCATGGTGGCGGGTTTTTGGTTGGATGAAAGTGGTGTTGATTAGAACGGAATTGTCATTGGTGTGGAAGTCGAACGAAAGGACCGAAACCCCTCCCCAGCCCTCCCCTTGTCAGGGGAGGGAGCCCGTTCGCGCGGGGTTTTGGTTTGCTCCTCCCCTGACAAGGGGAGGCCGGGTGGGGTTTGCATGATCCGCCACCATTTTCTCAGCGCAGCTCATACCCAAACGACTTGATCACTTCCTGCGCCTTCGCTCCCTTCAGGTAGCTCATCAGCGCAACAGCCGCCGGCTTGTCCTTGCCCTTGGCCAGAATGACTGCATCCTGACGAATCGGGTCATACAGGTTGCCCGGAACGACCCACCCCGAACCCGAGCCGATGGCGCCGTTCTTGATGACCTGCGAGTAGGCAACGAAGCCAAGCTCGGCAGCGCCCGTCGAAATGAACTGGTGTGTTTGCGAAATGTTCTCGCCCTGGACGATCAGCGGCTTGATGCTGTCGGCGACGCCGAGCTTGCTCATGACCTGCAGGCCGGCCGCGCCGTACGGTGCGGTTTTCGGGTTGGCCAGCGACAAATGCTTGAAGCCCCCCTTCTTGAGCACCTCGCCCTTGGCGTCGACCAGCTTGGGGTCGGCCGACCACAGCACGAGTTTGCCGATGGCGTAGGTGAAGGCCGTGCCGGCGACGGCGTTGCCTTCCTTGGCCAGCTTGGCCGGGGTTTCGTCATCGGCGGCGAGCAGGACCTGGAACGGCGCACCGTTGGCGATCTGGGCGTAGAACTTGCCGGTGGAGCCAAAGGACAGATTGGTCTTGTGGCCGGTGTCACGCTCGAAGAGCACGGAAATGACCTGCATCGGGCCGGTGAAATTGGCGGCGACGGCGACCTGGACTTCGTCGGCTTGGGCCGTGGCGATGGACAGCAGGGAGAGGATGAGGGTGCTCAGGCGTTTCATGACGGGGCTCCAGAGGCGATTAGGAATACTTGCAAAGAATGACCGACGAGGCCTTGAACACGGCGCAGGCCTGCTCGCCAACAGCGAGGCCGAGCTTGTCGACGCTGTCGTGGGTGACGACGGCGCAGACCGATTTGCCGCTCTTCATGCTCAGCGTTATTTCGGCATTGACCGGGCCGTCGTGGATGCGGGTGATTTCGCCCCACAGGTGGTTGCGGGCACTGGTCTTGACGGTCGGGTCATTGAGCAGGAGCACCGACGACGATTTGACCAGGGCGCTGATTTCCATGCCGATGGTCAGGCCAAGGTTCTCGGCTGAATCGCCCGTAATGACGGCGACAATTTCGTTTTCGTCGTCGAGCTTGATGCGCACCTCGAAATCGACATGGCCCTCGCGCAGCGCAACGATATGACCGACGAACTGGTTGCGGGCGCTGGTTTTCATCGACATGCGCTTGAGCAGCTTGCTGAATTGCTTGAAATCGCTGGCTTCGCCGTCGTTCATGCTGGCCTGGAGGCGCTCCAGCGCCGCTTGGTATTCGGCTTCCAGCGCCCGGTAGAGTGCAATGGTCTTGCGGCCATGTTCGGTGAGTAAGGTGCCACCGCCGTTCTTGCCGCCGGTCGACCGGACGACCAGCGGCTGGTCGGCCAGGTTGTTCATGGCATCGACGGCATCCCAGGCGGCCTTGTACGAGATGGGTACGGCTTTTGCTGCCTGGGAAATCGAGCCATGCTGGTCGATGGCCTCAAGCAGGCGAATGCGGGTATCGCCGAGAAAGGTGCCGAACTCGGTATCGACTTCCAGTTTGCCACGCAGGCGGTGCACGATGGTATCCATGATTTCGTGATGTTCAAGTTTATATAGCGATTACTATAACCCAGGTTTTTGAACTTGAAATAGCTATAAAATAGTCTGTCGTTGTGGTTGAATTGGCAAGACGGCAGGCGCTAGAGTGTAGGCGACCCGACGAAAAAGCGTTAGTTGTGTAGGTATATAGCGAAAAGCGGGCCAGTCCCTCAATCTCAGCAAGGAGAACAGCATGAATGTCAGCGCCCGCAATGTTTTCAAAGGAAAAATCACCGCATTGGTAGACGGTACGGTCAACGCCGAAGTCGAACTCACCCTGCCGGGTGGCGACAAAATTGTCGCAATCGTGACAGAAGGCAGCGTCAAGTCGCTCGGCCTGGCGGTCGGCAAGGAAGCCGTCGCCTACGTCAAGGCACCGTGGGTGATGCTGCTGGCCGGCCCGGCCAACGTGAAATTCTCGGCCCGCAACCAGCTGGCCGGCAAAGTCAGCAAGCTGCAAAAAGGCGCCGTTAACACCGAGGTGGCCGTTACGCTGGCCGGTGGCACGACGGTCTACTCCGTGGTGACCAACGAGGCGGTCATGGAACTGGGCCTGAAAGAAGGCAGCGAAGCCTCGGCGCTGATCAAGGCCAGCCACGTCATTCTGGGCATCCCGGCCTGATTGCCTGACTCGGACAGCAAAAAGGCGGTCGTTTGACCGCCTTTTTTATTGGCCAGAACCGGATCGGTGGATTTCAATTTTGGCCATTTTTTACGGTAGACCGTAGTAAACCCGGTTGACCGTAGGAATCCGGAAGCTGTTCGGGTCGGTGCGGAATATCTCCCGATTGCCCATCGTTTTCATCGACGCTAACCATGTCAAACTATTTTGTACGGCTGATTTGCTGAGAAAACTGCCCTGCTACTCAGGTAGGCATGGCGCCAATGACGGTCGGTTGTGCCTTGATATCTACCAAATCGCCTTGGAGCTCAGCCTGATACCATGCCTTCATGAGCCGCTACCAAGAACTTGCCGACCAAACTGAAAAGCTGATTCTTGACGGCGTTCTGCGCCCAGGAGAAAGGCTTTCGTCCGTGCGAAACGCATGTCGAATTCACGACATCAGCCCTATTACGGTCACCCAGGCCTATTACCTGCTGGAGAGCCGCGGACTTATAGAGGCACGACCAAAATCGGGCTATTTCGTGCGTGCTCGTTTGGGGCAAAATCTGCCAGAGCCAGACATGACGCACCCGGTCGGTGGCTCCACCGAGCTTCAGGTAAGCGACTTCATTTTCCAGATACTGGACAGCGTTCGTGACCCGTCTGTTGTACCGCTCGGCTCCAGCTTTCCTAGTCCCTATCTCTTTCCGCTCGACAAGCTCGGACGCTATCTCGCCAACGCGGCTCGCAATTTCGACCCTTTGGCAACGGTAACTGACCTCCCCCCTGGCAACGAAGAATTACGACGGCAATTGGCTTTGCGCTATCTGGCCCAGGGAGCGAATGTCTCCCCGCAGGAAATCGTCATCACCTCGGGCGCCATGGAGGGGCTCAATTTATGTCTCCAGGCCGTCACCCAGCCCGGTGACCTGATAGCCATCGAATCGCCGACTTTCTACGCCGGCTTGCAGGCAAGCGAACGCCTGGGCCTCAAGGTCATCGAAATCCCCAGTCATCCCCGCGAAGGGGTCAGTTTGTCCGCCTTGGAGGATGCTCTCCGGCATCACCCCATCAAGGCCTGCCTGTTCATGCTCAACTTCGCCAACCCGACAGGTAGCAGGGTGTCGGATGAGAACAAAAAGGCCTTGCTGGAACTGCTCAGACGCCACGACGTTCCGCTCATTGAGGACGATGTGTACGCCGAACTGTATTTTGGCCAACAGGCGCCTCTTTGCAGCAAGGCAGAAGACCGGACCGGCCTGGTCATGCACGTCTGTTCGTTCTCAAAGAGCTTGGCCCCCGGCTACCGTATCGGTTGGGTCGCAGCCGGTCGTTATGCGCGCAATATCCAGCGCCAAAAGCTCTCGTTCAGCCTGGCCACGACCATCCCGGTTCAGATTGCCGTTGCCGATTACCTCAAGCATGGTGGCTACGACAACCATCTCCGCCATTTGCGGAATACGCTTGCTACGCAGGAGGTCGCACTCGTTCACGCCATCGAGCGTTACTTCCCGTCAGGAACGAAACTGGCCCGGCCGCAAGGTGGCTATTTCCTTTGGTTGGAGTTGCCATCCAAAGTCGATACCCTGTTGTTGCACCAGCAGGCACTCAGCGAAGGCATCAGCATCGCTCCGGGACCCATCTTCTCGGCCAAACGAGAGTTCAGCCACCACCTGCGACTCAATTTCGGACATCCGGATTCAGAACGCTTGGACGCTGCAATGGCGACATTGGGGCAACTTATCAGCCAACAGCTATAGCGTTGCCCAACGCGCCACGTGATTGCCGAAATTGGCAATGATGAGTAGAGCAAGCGGCGTTATCGCGATAAAACCGAGTACCACGCGACGAATAAAGACGTGTGCCGCCTTGATCTCAATAAACCGATTGGCAACCAGGATGCCCTTGAACCAAATAATGGCGGCAACCAAGATTTGCAGCCAGGCTGTTCCGTGGAACCAGTGCCCCAGGTACAGGCTGGCGAAGGTCAAGGCGACCAGTCCAAGCCATGCATGCGTGAAAGGTGCCAAACCGGCGGAATTTTTTGTCTCGGCAGTATTCATGGTTAGACCAGCACGTAGAAGAACGAGAAAAGAACAAGCCAGATGATGTCGGTGGCATGCCAGTAACTCGCTAATGCTTCAAGACCGCTGTAGTCATCCGGGGTATAACCGCCGGCTAGATGACGCGCCAGAACCCAAAGGATGCCGAGGATGCCCCAGGTGGCATGAACCAGGTGGTTGAGGGTCAAGTAGTAATAGACGGTAAAGAAGATTCCCGATTCGCCCGTGATGCCATTGGCCATGTTCCACTGAAATTCCAAAAATTTGGCCAGCGGGTAGCCAAGGGCCATGACAAGTCCGGCGATAAGCCATGCAATTGACGCCCGGCGCTGGCCGGCACGCATCGTGGCGACTGAGCAGGCAATGAAAAAGCTGCTCGTTACCATGAGCAATGTTATAGCTGTACCCGCCAGACGCGACAATTTCTCGCCGCCTTGCTCGAAATCCTCCGGAAAATGTGCTCGAGCAATGAAATAAACCGCGAAAAGAACGACGAATTCGACGAATTCGCATGTGATGCCGACCCAAATCCCCTTGTTCCCTGGAATGCGTCCATTGCTTGATTCAGTCTCAAGCCTTTCAAGACCTGTCACCGCTACAGCTGTCATGCTTGCCTCCCAAGTTACTGATGTCGCCATTTTGGCGAGTTGCGGCAAAGCGTCACAGATACAGGTTTGGCAGTAACTAACCGGAACAGTGCGGAATCCAACCAGTCCATCTGTTCCTATTGGATATAACAAAATCTGAAACTGTTTCCATCAAGAGCCAGGTGATTTACTTCGCTCCCATGGTCGGCAGGGAATTTCATCCCTCGACATCGTGACAGGAGGGAAACAGAGATGAGCAAACCGATTAACAAGGTGCGGGAAGCCAAGCTGGAGCTTTACCGAAAGAAGGGGAAGATTCACGCGAAAGCGACGACCGGGAAATTCAATACCCTGCGCTGGGCCATGGTTTGGTTCACCCAAATCATTTTCTACGGCACCTGCTGGCTGACCTGGGATGCCAATGGCTTCACACGGCAGGCTGTATTGCTGGATATTGCTCACGAGAAGTTCTATCTATTCGGGCTGGTTCTGTGGCCTCAGGACGCCTTGTTGATGGCCTTCGTCCTCATTCTGGCGGCCACGGCCTTGTTTTTCGTCACCGCGCTGGCCGGGCGTCTATTTTGTGGTTTTGCCTGCCCTCAAACGGTTTACACGACCATCTTCACCTGGATTGAAGCCAAGGTCGAAGGTGACCATCTGGCACGGTTGAAACTCGACCAAAGTCCCGTGAATGCTCGCAAGCTTGGCCTGAAAGCCATCAAGCATGGGCTGTGGTTCATTTTCGCCACCTGGACGGCAATTACCTTCGTCGGTTACTTCACCCCCATCCGCGAACTGCTCCCAACCTTGCCAAACTGGAGCGTCGGGCCTTGGGAAGGCTTCTGGCTCATCTTCTACTGCGCTTTTACCTACGTTCAGGCCGGGCTGGCAAGAGAGGCTGTCTGCCAGCACATGTGCCCATATTCGCGATTCCAGGGGGTCATGTTCGATCCAACGACCAAGAACGTCGCTTACGATACTCAGCGAGGTGAGCCTCGCAACCCCCGTCGCCAAGTAGGTGATTCTGGTGACTGTATTGATTGTGGCATTTGTGTGCAGGTCTGCCCGACCGGCATCGACATCCGGGATGGCTTGCAATATCAATGCATCAATTGCGGCCTGTGCATCGATGCCTGCGACCAGGTGATGAGCAAAGTGGGGGCACCAACCGGACTCATCCGTTTTATGTCCGATAAGGAAGTGGCTGGAGAGGCCCAACCAAAGGGTCTTTTCGGGCGGCCGCGCATCGCTATCTACGCCAGCTTGCTGTTGGTGTTCACCCTTTTGGGCGCCTGGACACTGTCCGAGCGTTCGCTCCTGCTTGTGGACGTGCTGCGGGACCGGGGCGCGCTGCATCGTGAAACGTCCGATGGGACGATTGAGAATGCCTATACGGTAAAACTGATGAACCTCGATGAGACGGCGCGCAGTTTCAGTGTTGAGGTCACCGGATTATCTGGCATCGGGATTGTTGGTGACCGCGCGTTTACGGTAGGCGCTGGCAGCATCCGGCCGATTTCCCTGACCGTTGCCATGCCCAGCGACACCCCAGCCAGTGGTATCCAGCCCATTCATTTCCGGATATCAGCCACACATGACCCCGCCACGTCGGTCATGGAAAAAAGCAGCTTTGTCCTGCCCTGAATCCACCTCTGAATTCACCGATAGCCATGTACATCTATAACGACATAGACCAACAACTGGTTGATGACCGGGTTGCTCAATTTCGCGGGCAAATGGCGCGCTTTCTGGGCGGACGCCTGAGTGAGGACGACTTCCGGCCGCTACGCTTGCAGAATGGGCTGTATGTGCAGCGCCATGCGCCCATGCTGCGGGTGGCCATTCCGTATGGCGTGCTATCAAGCAAGCAAATGCGCATGCTGGCGCATATCGCCAGGACATACGACCGCGGCTACGGCCATTTCACAACCCGTTGCAATGTGCAGTTCAACTGGATTCGGCTCAACGAGGCACCAGATATTCTGGCAGAGCTCGCCACCGTCCAGATGCATGCCATCCAGACCTCCGGAAACTGCATCCGCAATATCACCTGCGATGCCTTCGCCGGGGTTGCACAAGATGAAATTTTCGACCCCCGCCCATATTGCGAAATCGCTCGCCAGTGGTCGACGCTGGCGCCGGAGTTCATGTTTCTCCCTCGTAAATTCAAGATTGCCTTTGCCGGTGGTGCTGAGGATAGAGCTGCCATTCGCTTCTACGACATTGGCGTGCGCGCCAGGATATCGGACGGTGGAGCGCGCGGATTTGAAGTGTTCGTGGGCGGTGGCATGGGGCGTTCGCCCATGCTTGGGCAGCCTGTCAAAGACTTTTTGCCTGAAAACGAATTGTTGAATTATTTCGAGGCGATCTTGCGCGTCTACAACCGCTACGGCAGACGGGATAACAAATACAAGGCACGCATCAAGATTCTGGTCAAAGACCTGACGCTGCAAGGATTTTCCTGCGAAGTGGAGGCTGAATGGGCGCATCTCCGTGGTGGCCCCAACACCATTCCCGAAGAGACGATTTCCGCGATGGAAACGTTCTTTGCGCCACCGGCCTACAGCGATTCTGAAATCGGTGAAACCAAACCGGACGAACCTGCCATCACCAATCGCCAGTTTGCCCGGTGGATGAGCCGTAGCGTCAGCCCTCATCGTCACCCGGGCTACGCAATTGTTAGCTTGTCGCTAAAAAAGACGGGGATTCCGCCAGGCGATGCGACAGCAGGCCAGTTGGAGGTAATTGCCGAGATGGCTGAGCGCTTCAGCTGCGGTGAGGTTCGTGCAACCCACGAGCAAAATCTGGTGCTGCCCCATGTACCGCGCAGGTATCTTTTCGAACTCTGGACAATAGCTGCCTCGCAAGGCTTGGCGACACCCAATATTGGCTTGCTGACCGATGTGGTCTGCTGCCCGGGTGGCGATTTTTGTTCACTTGCCAACGCCAAATCGATACCGGTTGCAGAGGCCATCCAGCAGCGTTTCGATGACCTCGACTATCTGTTTGACCTGGGACCGCTGGAACTCAATATTTCAGGGTGCGTGAATTCTTGTGGGCATCACCATATCGGTCACATCGGCATTCTAGGTGTCGATAAAAATGACGAGGAGTGGTACCAGGTTACCTTGGGTGGCAGGGAAGGCAACGATTCGAGCATCGGCAAGGTCATCGGCCCCTCGTTTGCCGCCAGGGATATTCCGGAGGTCATTGAAAAAATCATCGGGGTCTATGTTGACCGCCGCCACGACGAGGAAATCTTTATCGACACGTTTTTTCGAATTGGTGTCGAGCCATTCAAACTAGGCGTCTACGGAGCAAAGCATGGCACCGCTAATTGACCAACATGGTTTGGTTCTATCAGACCCCTGGCGATGCATCAGCACAGAGGAGGTTGGCGAAGCATGTAATCCTGTTGCGCAACACCTTGTCTTGCCGATGCCTCTCTGGTTTGTGCATGGACAACGTCTGGTGGGCCTGGGCTATTCAGTCGGCGTCTGGCTTGGACCCGAGGATGAACCTGATGAATTGGCGCCGACCCTTGAGTCGTTGCCTGTCATTGCCGTTCAATTTGCTACGTTCACGGACGGCCGTGGATATTCCCAAGGTCGAATTTTGCGCGAACGCATGGGGTATAGCGGTGACTTGCGCGCGATGGGCGACATCCTGCGCGACCAGATTTACCTGCTATACAAGTGCGGCTTCAGTTCATTTGCTCTACGTGCAGACCAATCCCCGGAAGAAGCAGTTGCTGCCCTCAAGGATTTCAGTTGGGTACCGTTGATCGGTCGCCAAACCATGTGATTATGCAGACAAGGATGCTTGCCCTATTTCAGAGTTATCCGGCTGACCCCGTCTTTTCGTTGTTTCTGCAATTTCAGCCGGACCGCCGTCCGCGCAAAGTGAATCCGAGCATCGCCTTGCCCCAGTAAGCGCAGACAGGAATGCTCTATCCGGATAAATTGTGATGAATAAAATCCATCAGACTGAACAAATTTACGGCTCGCCAGAAAAACCATGGCGCGGAATGGATGGCCGCGTAATTGCCTGCGCCGAAAAACTAAAAGTAATGCGAGAAAATTTCGCAGAGTTGCGCCAGGCTGCCTTGGATGTTTTAGAAGATGCCGTTCTCATGGGCTGCGATGAAACGCAAGTCAAAGAAGCCTTGTTCGATCTCATCCAATCTCTGTCCACCGAATACAAAGCGCCTGGCCCGTCTGGCGAGCCCTGATTATTTTGAACGCTGGCTTTTGTGGCACTAGCGGACGTATGTGGGTTTCAGGTTTGAGTGTCTGCAACGGGCTGCGGACTCAACCGGTGGATTTCAATTTTGGGTATTTTTTCCGGTTGACCGTGGAACCGGGTGCTATCGCCATTTTGGGCGAATGAGTCGCGCTGATGGCTGATGGCAACGGGGCAAAACCCTACCGAGAGAGCGTGCGGCGAGGATTCATTGGCGCCATGTTGCCAGGGCTGGCGCTGGTGCCGGAGGCGCGTGGCTTTAGCGCGGCATGGTGCTGCTGAAGGCGTAGAAGCTGGCCGGTTCGCTGCCGTGGTTGGCGCTGTTGCGCCGGTAGACCAGCCAGCGATCGTCACGCAGGCGCCAGGCCGACATCCGTTCGCTGAAAGTGACCACCGGCTGGGTTGTCTCGCCGACGCTGGTTTGGGTAAGCAGAAATCGATGGCAGGTGAAGCAGGGCTTGTCGTCGGCATCGTAGCCAACGGCGCGCTCGGCACTGATTTCGTATTCGCGGTAGTGGGCGTAATAAAGCGGCGCTTCGACGGCGTTCAACCATTCGGCGGGCAGATCTTCCTGCCAGATTCGCGCATCCGGGGTGCCTCCTTTGCAGCCGGGTTCTTTGACCAAATTGCTGATGCTGGCGTTTCCGGGCGAGGAGTTCATGGCGGAGGGTGAGTGCAGGAAAAAGTTAGGGCTGGCCGGATTGTGGCAATCAGGCGTCGAAATGGAGGGCGAGGCTGGCCAGGACCTTGGGTAGCGGCAGGTTTTCTTCGCTTTCCAGAATGCCCGGCACCGGGTGCGGGTATTCGTAGAAAATGCCGTAGGTGCCGCTGCGCTGGCCGTGCAGGTAAACATGGGCGCGCAGCGCGGCGATTTCGGCGTGGCGCAGGGTGACGATGTGCGGATCGTCGCCGGCGTCCGGCTCGATGTCGCAGGCCTGGGCGATGCGCTCGTCGAGCGAGACGAGAACGCGGCGGATCTCACGGGATTTGGGGGCGGCCCAGGGGTTGGCGTTCATGGCAGGAGCTCCGTTTGGATTTGGGCCAGCCAGGTGTTGATGCGCTCTTCGGTCAGCAGGGGTTGGTGATGCTGATCGAGGGCCAGGCCGAGAAAGTCGTCGCCATCAACCGCCTGCGAGGTGGTGAAGTCATAGCCGGCCGTCGGCCAGCGGCCAACGACACGGGCGCCGCGGGCGACCACGGCGTCGTGGATGAGGCCGATGGCGTCGACAAATTCTTCGGCGTACTTCTTCTGGTCGCCGAGGCCGAAGATGGCGATGGTCTTGCCGGAAAGGTCGGCTCCGGCCAGTTGCGGCAGGAACTCTTCCCAACTCGGCTGGCTGAGGCCGACCGACTGCCCGGGCAACTCGCCATCGCCGAGCGTCGGGCTGCCGAGGATGAGCGCATCGTAGGCGAGGAAATCTGCTAGCGTCGTCCGGCCGATGTTGACCGGCGCATCGGCAACGTCACCCAGCTTTTTCGCCATTTGCTTGGCGATCAGCCGGGTGCGGCCGGTGTCGGTGCCGAAGAAGATTCCAATTTTGGCCATTTTTACTGGTTGACCGTGGAATCCTGTGTCAGCTCTTCCGGAAGGCAGCCGATAGGGGCGCCGAGGCTGCCATCCGGGCCGTTTTCAAACTGGACCAGATAGATTTCCTTGGTTTCGTCCATTTCGGCGACGCCAAAATGGACGACGACGCCGCGCAGGCCGGAGGGAACGATCAAGGCTTCTTCATCTTCGAAGCCGGGCATGCCGCCATCGTTGAAGATGTCTTCGGCCGCGAAGACCATGTCGCCGATGTGATATTGCTGGGCGGTTTCCATGATCTCAGGCCCAGACGTCAGGCGGCGCCAGCAGGCGCTCGACCGGTTGATCGAACATCAGGTGCTCGTCGATGATGACCCCGACGTCTTCCGGCTTGACGCCGGTGTACATGATGCCTTCCGGGTACACCAGCACGCTCGGGCCGAGGTGGCAGGGGCCGAGGCAGCCGGTGTTGGTCAGCGCGAAGCCCGAGGCCCACAGGTTGCGGGCGGTGAATTCATCGGAAAACGCCTGCCAGGTAGCGCCGCAGCCCTTTTCCTGACAAGAGCCGCGCGGGTGGCCGGCAGGGCGTCCCTGGACGCAGACAAGTACGTGTTTCTTCGGTTTTGGCATGGAGCTCTCCTGGTTGATGGTCAACCTATTGCAAGGGCAGTGCCAGGTGTGAAACTTAATTAAATCAATTACTTGCAAACTCTTTGTCTTGTCTGCTTTACGACAATCGCGATTCGACGGTCTTGTGTCGAAATGGCTTGGTGCTCTGCACAATAAATGGTCGCAACAGGCCATGCATGCACCATTCAGAATCAGTTAAAACAACTGTGTCAGAGACGATTTGTCTAAGCCAATGATTTTTATCGCTTTGTTGTGCGGCGCAGCATCCGGCATGATTTTCGCTCAAATGTCCTACCCGATTCCCAGCCGGGGCATTCCTCAGGAGAGAGCACGTGTCGATGGAAAAACAGATGGAAAAGGCCCAGTTGCTGGCCCGCTTCAAACTCCAGGTGAAGCGCAGCCTGGGTGAGTCGGTCAATCTGGAAAGTCTGGCCCGAAACCCCGTTTATGCGCGGCAACGCCTGTCGGAAATCGAGGAGGCGGCAGATGACGAGGCGCTGCTCGTCATGGTCTTGCGCTTGCGCGATTACCTGTTGCCGGTCGAGGCGGCGCCACAGGTCGTGGTGACCGTTGTTGAGCCCGTAGCGCCGGAACCCGCCAGGCAGGAAACCCGGAGTTACCTGATGGGGGCGCGGGCCTGGTAGCGCGCCGCTGACTAATCTGTCATTCCGCGCCGGCAGGAATCCATGCGCTTCAACGCACGGGATTCCCGCTGGCGCCGGAATGATGGCGCTCGGTTAGCCTAGAACTGCTTGACCTCAATATTCAGCGTCTGAATCCGATAGGCAATCTGCCGCGGCGTCATCCCTAGAATGCGCGCCGCCTTGGCCTGCACCCAGCCAGCCTGTTCCAGCGCAGCAATGACGCGTTCCTTTTCCGACAGGTTCGGATCGTCGATGTCGATTTCCGGATTTGCCCCGGAATTCGGGTTGACCGTGGGACGATGGAAACTCTCCGGCGGGGCGCTGGCAGTGGAGCGAACCGGACGCGGGCTGGTTCGTTCGCGGACGCTCGGGAAGCGGATCAGATCGACGTCAATGTTGCCGTCGTCGGACAGCACGGCGGCGCGTTCCAGACAGTTTTCCAGTTCGCGGACGTTGCCCGGCCATTCGTGGCTGGCCAGCCGGCGGTTGGCCATGTCGGTCAGCTTGAGTTTGCGTTTCTGGTCGTTGCCGATCTTGGTGAGCAGGTGACGGGCGATTTCGGGGATATCCTCGATGCGCTCGCGCAACGGCGGCAGGAAGAGCGGCATGACGTTGAGGCGATAGAACAAGTCTTCGCGGAAGTCGCCCATTTCGACGGCGGTTTCGAGGTCGCGGTGCGTCGCGGCGATGATGCGGACATCAACCTTGATGGTCTTGCTGCCACCGACGCGCTCGAATTCGCCTTCCTGCAGGATGCGCAGCATCTTGGCCTGGAAGGCGGCCGATACTTCGCCGATTTCGTCGAGGAACAGCGTGCCGCCGTGGGCCTGTTCGAAACGGCCCTTGCGCGCCTCGACAGCGCCCGTGAAAGCGCCGCGTTCGTGGCCGAAGAGTTCGGATTCGAGCAGGTTTTCCGGCAGCGCGGCGCAGTTGAGCTTGACCAGTGCGTTGCGAGCGCGTGGCGAGTTGTAGTGGATGGCGTTGGCGATCAGTTCCTTGCCGGTGCCGGTTTCGCCGCGGATCAGGACGGTGGTGTTCCACTTGGCAACCATGCGCGCCTGATCGAAAACCCGGCGCATGACGGCCGAGCGGCCGACCATGCTGTCGAAACCGAACTGGTGGCGCACGGTGCGCCGGAGCAGGTCGCGCTCTTCGAGCAGCGATGATTTTTCCTGGGCAACCGCCATCGACAGGCTCAGGCTCTGGCCGATCAGGTTGGAGACCATCTCGACGAATTGGGCGCGCTCCTCGAGCAGGCCGTCTTCCGGTGCTTCCGGCTGGACGGCCAGCACGCCCTTGAGGTCGCCGCCGACCTTGATCGGCACGGCGATGAAGGGCAGTTCCGGCGAATAGATTTGCGTGCGATTCAGAAAGCGCGATTCGTCGGCAACGCGGACGAGCTTGATGGTGCGCGGCTTTTCGAGGATCAGGCCGATGATGCCTTCGCCCGGGCCGTACTGGTTGTCGTCGAGGATCGGGCCTTCCGGCGTGTAGATGGTGCGGATGTTGAGCTTGCCGGTTTCCGGATCAAGCACGCTGATCAGGCCGCGCGTCAGGCCGGCCTCGTCATGCAGGACGCGCAGGACGTCGCGCAGCGTTTCGTTGAAATCGAGCGAGCGGCTGAGCACCCGGCTGACTGCGTAGAGCGCTGCCAGCAACTGGATGTTGAGCTCGTGCGTTCGGCAGAAACCGCCGGGTGGCGGGCATTCGTCTGAGAGGGAGTGAATGATGTGTTCGTGCATGCTGTTCTCGTTGTTGTTCTTCTTAGATGGGGTCGCCATCGACGCGGAATTCGACGATCGCCGCCAAACCGCCGCTCGGGCTGTCATCGAGATCGATGATGCCGCCATGGTCGGCGACCACCTGCTGGGCGCGCGACAGGCCGGTGCCGATGTGCTTGCCGCTGCCGCCCTTGGCCGTGAAGAAGGGCTCGAAAGCCTTGTGGCGCCACTCGTGCGGAATGCCGGGGCCGCTGTCGATGACGGAAACGACGATGCATTCGTTGCTCAGCGCGCTGATCAGCGACAACTCGCGCCGCTTCCAGCCCTTGATGTTCATGGCCTCGATGGCGTTGTCGACCAGCGCCTTGAACAGCATGCGCAGTTGCAGCGGGCGACCGAGCATGGCCGGCAGGGTCGAGGCCGGTTGCCAGTCGACGGTGATGCCGGCCGCGAGCAGGCGCGGCGTGCTGACTTCAAGCACGTCACGGAGGATTTCATTCATGTTCACGCTGACGACGATTTCATGCGGGCTCTGCGGGATGACCTGGCGCAGCGTTTCGAGATGCTCGCGGCTGCCGCTCAGGGCTTGTTGCAGCATCGCTGCACTCGCTGGGTCGCGGCGCTGAAGCACGGAAATGGCTGAGGTCATCACGTTCATCGGCTCTTCGAGGCGGAAGATCGCCGCCGACAGGCCTTCGCGGATGGCCGCCGTGCGCTCTTCCTCGGCCAGCACGGCTTGCAGGGCCGAAGCGCGGGCGCGTTCCTGTTCATCGCGTAGGCTGGTGATGTCGGACATGACGACGAGCAGGCCGGGCTGACCGTCGGCGCAGAAATAGCTGTCAGCACAATCGCTGTGCATGTCGATGATCGACGAGGTCACCGACAACCAGCGCGGCCGGCCGGCGGCGCGGTCGACACGGGCTTCGCGCTGGGTGACCAGGCATTCCTGCGGGCGCTCGGCCAGGTTGTCGCGCCAGCTCGGCAGCACGCTGTCGAGAATGGTGTGGGCCGGCTCCTTGAGGCGCAGGTCGCTGACCATTTTCTTGTATTCCTGGTTGTCGAGAACGACGCGGCCGCTCGGGTCGAGCAGGGCGAAGGCCATCGGGGCGGCATCGACGACCGATTCGATCAGGTGCTTCTGGTTGCGAACCAGGCGTTCGAGACGGTGCATCTCGGTAATGTCGCGGTGCATGCCGACAAAATGGGTGGTCTTGCCGGCGGCATCGACGACCGGGGAAATGCTCAGTTCGGCCAGATAGAGCCCGCCATCCTTGCGCTTGTTGAGCAGCTTGCCGGCCCACGGCTTCTGAGCCGAGAGGTCGGCCCACATCGACTTGTATATCTCGGGCGGGGTGGTGTGATTGGACAGCGTCGATTCGTTCTTGCCGACAATCTCGTCCTTGCTGTAGCCGGTGACGCGGGTGAAGGCTTCGTTGGCAAACAGGATGTTGGCCTTGGCGTCGGTGATGGAAATCGCCAGGTCGGCCTGGTCGACTGCCTGACTATAGGCTTCCGGTGGCAGTGCGGTTTCCTGCGCCGTATTGGCGCGGGCTTGGGCAAGCGGTGTGGCCGACATCGAAAGGCTCCTCAATAAATCGTTTTTTATTTATTAGCAGAATCCGTGCCGCACTTTGAATTCAGGGCGGATGAGGGCTTGCGGCGAGGGTTTCGGGGGAAATGCGACGAATTGCTGTCGCCTTTGCGACATTTTTTTCGGGAATAGGCGCACCGCATTGGTGCGATGCCTGTGAATGGCGCATCAGCGTGGGGTTTTGTGCAGTGCGCAAGGATTGGCATGGCTTATGCAGTGAGGTCAGTGAAAAAACTGGAACCACACCACCATGAGCGAATTTTTCCTACTGCTGCTTTCCACCGCGTTGGTCAATAACGTGGTGCTCATCAAGTTTCTTGGACTCTGTCCGGTGATGGGAGTTTCGAAGAGCGTGGACAGCGCCCTCGGCATGGGGCTGGCGACGACCTTCGTCATCACCCTGGCCGCCGGCGCCTCGTGGATGCTCGACAACTGGATGCTGCAGCCCCTCGGGCTCGGCTACCTGCGCATCCTGACTTTCATCCTGGTCATCGCAGCGGTGGTCCAATTCACCGAGATGTTCATCAAGAAATCCAGCCCCGGGCTCTACCAGTCGCTGGGCATCTACCTGCCGCTGATCACCACCAACTGCGCCGTGCTCGGCGTCGCGCTGCTCAACGTCGAACAGAAATTCAGCCTGTTCAAGAGTCTGCTCTACGGTTTCGGCTCGGCGCTCGGCTTCACCATCGTGCTGCTCATCTTTGCCGGCCTGCGCGAACGGATTGCCCTGGCTCGCGTGCCCGGTGCCTTTGCCGGCGCGCCGATTTCGTTCGTCACCATCAGCCTGCTGGCCCTGGCCTTCATGGGCTTTTCCGGTCTCAATGTTTAAGGAGGCATGACCATGATCGCCGCCATCCTCAGTCTGACGCTCCTCGGTGCCGCGCTGGGCATCATCCTCGGCATTGCCAACAAGCTGCTCAAGGTCGAAGGCAATCCGGTTGTCGAGGAGTTGATTGCCATGATGCCCGGCTCGAACTGCGGGCAGTGCGGCTTCCCCGGCTGTTCCGGCGCCGCCGAAGCCATCGTCGATGGATCGGCCGCACCCACCTGCTGCCCGCCGGGTGGCAAGGCGCTGGCCACGGCCATCGCCGCCAAGCTTGGCCTGACGGTCGATCTTTCCGGCATGTCCGACGAAGGCCCGAAGATCGCCGTCATCGCCGAAGAGCTGTGCATCGGCTGCTGCCGCTGCAGCAAGGTCTGCCCGACCGACGCCATCATCGGCGCCGCCAAGCAGGTGCATAACGTCTTCCGCGAAGCCTGCACCGGCTGCTCGAGCTGTATCGAAAAATGCCCGACCGAGGCACTGGTCATGAAACCGGTGCCGGTCACCCTGCAACACTGGGTGATGCCCAAACCTGCCGCTGCGTGAGATAGACATGGGATTCATGAACCTCTTCAAGCACTTCCTCGGCGATGACTGGGGTGTGCATCCGGACGACCACAAGCGGCCGGCTGCCGATCAGCCGGTGCGCGTTATGCCGGTTCCGGCCAGGCTTTACCTGCCGCTGCAGCAGCACCTTGGCGGCCCGGCCCGGCCGGTTGTGCTGGTCGGCCAGAAAGTCAAAAAGGGCGAGTTGATCGCCGAGGCGCAGGGCATGGTGTCGGCGCCGATCCACGCACCGACTTCCGGAACGATTGCCGCCGTCACCGAAATCACCGCGCCGCATCCCTCCGGTCTGACGCTGCCGGCGATCATTCTCGAGGCCGATGGCGCCGACGAGTGGATTGAACTGCACGGCTGCGACGATCCGTTTGCCCTCGATCCGGCCGACATCGGCAAGCGGGTTGCCGCGGCCGGCGTCGTTGGTCTGGGCGGTGCCGCCTTCCCGTCGGCCGTCAAGCTGATTGGCGCTTCGAAGGCGAAGGTCACGACGCTGGTCATGAACGGCGGCGAATGCGAGCCTTATCTGTCGTGTGACGATCGCCTCATGCGCGACGCCGCTGCCGGCATCGTCGATGGCATCCGCATCATGCTCCACGCCACCGGCGCCAAGGTGGCGCTGGTCGGCATCGAAGACAACAAGCCGGAAGCCATCGCCGCCATGCAGGCTGCGGCAGCGGGATTTGATACGGTGCAGATTCGCCCGGTGCCCGCCCGTTACCCGATGGGTTCGGAAAAACAGCTCATTCAAGTCCTGACCGGCATCGAAGTGCCGGCCGACGGTCGTCCGGCCGACATCGGCGTCATCGTTCATAACGTCGGCACGGCGCTCGCTTTGCGTACGGCGGTGCGCGAAGGCAAACCGCTCATTTCGCGACTGGTTACGGTCAATGGCAATTGCGCCAGCCAGCCGGGCAATATCGAAGTGCGGGTCGGTACGCTGGCCGAAGAGGTGATCGCCTTCGCCGGCGGCCTCAAGGGTGACGGCCTCGGCCTGGCTCGCCGCGTCATGGGCGGCCCGATGATGGGCATGCAGATTCCGCACTGGCGCGTGCCGGTGGTCAAGGGCACCAGCGGCATCCTGGCCTTCGACACGGTCGAAGTCGCCGAGCAGGAGCCGAACCCGTGCATCCGCTGCGGTTCGTGCGTCAAGGCCTGCCCGATGGGGCTACTGCCGCTCGAAATGAGCTCGCGCATCCGTAACGAGGCTTATGGCGAGGCGATCGATCTCGGGCTGAAAGACTGCATCGCCTGCGGCTGCTGCGCCTATGTTTGCCCATCGAAGATCCCGTTGGTCCAGTATTTCGTCCATGCCAAGGGCGAACTGGCGGCGCAGGACCGCGCCAAGCTGCGCGGCGATGCGACGAAGAAACTAGCCCTGCAACGTCAGGAACGTCTTGAGCGTGAGGCCCGTGAAAAGGCGGAAGCCAACGCCAAGCGCAAGGCCGAACGAGAAGCAGCCGCTGCCGCCAAAGCCGCGGCAGAGGCCGCTGCCAAAGCCGAAACCCAGGGAGAATCAGCATGAACACGGCCGCCTTGACTGCTCAGCCGGTTGCCTCGCCGCACGCCCATGGTGGCAACTCGGTTACCCGCACGATGTTCCGCGTCCAGATGGCGCTCGTCCCGGCGACGCTCTACGGTTTCTGGCTGTTCGGCTGGCCGGCTTTCTTCCTGTGGCTGCTGACCATTCTTTCCTGCCTCGGTTTCGAAGCCCTGTCGCTCAAGATGATGGGCGTCATGCGCATCAAGGCGACGCTGTTCGACGGCTCGGCGCTGCTTACCGGCTGGTTGCTGGCGATGACCTTGCCGCCTTGGGCGCCGTGGTGGGTCGCCGTGGTCGGCGGTTTCATCGCCATCGTGATCGGCAAGCAGGTTTTCGGCGGGGTCGGGCAGAACGTCTTCAACCCGGCCATGGTCGCCCGCGTCGCGCTGCTTGTTTCCTTCCCGGTGCCGCTGACCATGTGGGTCTCGCCGCTGCCGCTGACTTCGCTGGCGGCGCCAGATTTCATCGACGGCCTGCGCATTTTCCTGACCAGCCTGCCGCAGCCGGATGCGATGGCCAGTGCTTCGCTGCTCGGCCATACCAAGACCGAGCTGTCGCGTGGTATCGATCTGCTGCATTCGCTGGCTGGCGAGCATGCGCCGGTGCTGTCGTGGATCGGCGCCCGGTCCGGCAGCTTGGGCGAATCGGCTTCGCTGCTCATTCTGGCTGGCGGGCTTTACCTGATCGGCGTCGGCATCATCACCTGGCATGCCCCGCTCGCCGTGCTGGCTGGGCTGGTGATTCCGGCCGCCATCGGCCATGCCGTCGATCCGACCCATTACCTGAGCGTTTCGGCCCACTTGCTGTCGGGGGCGGCGATGCTCGGCGCCTTCTTTATCGCCACCGACTACGTGACCTCGCCGAATACGGCAGCCGGTCAGATTGTCTTTGGTCTCGGCATCGGTTTCATGACCTGGGTGATCCGCACCTGGGGCGGCTACCCCGAGGGGATGGCCTTCGCGGTGCTGCTCATGAATGCGCTGACACCGGTCATTGACCGCTTCATCAAGCCGCGCATCCTCGGCCGCGACCGCAAGGGCAAGCCGCTCGATATTCCGGAAGGGAAGGGGGTCTGACATGAATCTCGAAGCCATCCGCGAAAAGATCGGTTATCAGCCCTTGCTGCTCGGTGCCATTGCACTGCTCGCCAGTGCCGCGCTGGCCCTTGCTTCCAATGCCACGGGCGGCGCCATTGCCGCCGCCGAGGCCAAGGATTTGCGTGACTCGCTGTCGGAAGTATTGCCCCAAGGCATGGCCGACAACGATTTTCTGACTGACACGGTCGACCTGAAAAAAGGCGAAAAAACGATAACCATCTACCGCGCCCGCCAGGGCGGGGTGGTCAAGGCGGCGCTGTTCAAGGTTGCCGAGCGCGGTTACGCCGGCGACATCCAGGTGCTCATGGCGGTCGACACCGACGGCAAGACGCTCGGCGTGCGCGTGCTCAAGCACGCCGAAACGCCCGGCTTGGGCGACAAGATCGAGATCAAGAAAGACAAGTGGATCAAGGATTTCGACGGCAAATCGCTGGGCGATCCGACCCCGGAAAAATGGGGCGTCAAGAAAGATAGTGGCGTCTTCGACCAGTTTGCCGGGGCGACCATCACGCCGCGCGCTGTGGTCAAGGCGGTCAAGGGCGGGCTCGAGTTCTTCGCCGCCCACAAGTCGGAAATCACAGGCTAGGAGCGGATGATGAGCGAGTCTTACGGCAAGTTGTTCAAGGATGGCCTGTGGGAAAACAACGTGGTTTTCTCGCAGATGCTGGCGCTGTGCCCGACCATGGCGGTGACCACGAGCGGCACCAACGGTCTCGGCATGGGCTTGGCAACGACGGCGGTGCTGGTCGTCTCCAATATTCTCGTGTCGATAATTCGGCACACGGTCAGTTCGCAGGTACGGATTCCGGTCTTCGTCGTGCTCATTGCGACGCTGGTCACCATCGTCGACATGGCGATGAACGCCTGGCTGCACGAACTCTACAAGGTGCTCGGTCTGTTCATCGCGCTGATCGTGGTCAATTGCGCCATTCTCGGCCGAGCCGAAGCCTTCGCCGTGAAGAACGGGTTTGTCGCCTCGACTGTGGACGGGCTGGCCATGGGGCTGGGGTTCACCGGAGCGCTCACCTTCATCGGTCTGATTCGCGAGTTTCTCGGCTCGGGCACGCTGTTCGCCCAGGCTTCCAACCTGCTCGGCCCATCCTTCGCTTTTCTTGAAATGAAGTTGCCTGGTTACGGCGGGGCGCTGCTCATGATCCTGCCACCCGGCGGCTTCGCCATTCTCGGCTTTTTGCTGGCCGGCAAGCGCGTGATGGAACGGCGGATAGACGAACGTGCGGCGCAAAAAGCCGAACTGGCTGCGGCCTGAGGAGAAAGACGATGCAGATCGGTGTTGCCTATTCCGAACCGGGCCAGCAAATCTGGCTGAATATCGAGGTTCCCGACGAGTCGACCGTGGCCGAGGGTATCGAGCGTTCGGGCATTCTCAAGCAGTTCCCGCATATCGACCTGACGGCGCAGAAAGTTGGCGTCTTCGGGCGCCTGGTCAAACTCGATGCCGCCCTCAAGCCGGGCGATCGCGTCGAGATCTACCGGGGCATCATCGCCGACCCGGAGACCGTGCCGCGCAAGGACATGGCCGACGATTGAGCCCCTACGGGATAATCCGAATTTGAAAACCTGACTCAGGCAGTCGACAATGGCGTCGTTTGCCGGTTGGGACGCATCCTGAAAGACGTTTCTTCGGGCTGCTTAGCAGCAAAAATAACCAGAATTTCAACATCCACGAGAACAGCCATGCATCGTTTATTGCCCGCACTTCTGCTGCTACCCGCTTCCGCCTTTGCCGCCGACGCCCTGCCGAGCGTTGGTGGTATTCCGGTTGATTTCATCCTGTTCGGGCTGACCTTGCTCGGCGTCGCACTGTTCCACCACGCTACCCTCTACGTCGCACTGACCGGTTTGTTCACGATCAGCCTGTACAAGATCATCTTCACCGGTTTCAAGACCGGTGCCGGCGTTGCCGGCTTCATGGGGCTGCTCGGTCATGAGTGGGTGACGGTGGCCAACCTGTTCTGCCTGCTCACTGGCTTTGCGCTGCTCGCCCGCCATTTTGAAAAGAGCCACGTGCCGGTGATCCTGCCGAAGTATCTGCCGGACGACTGGAAGGGCGGCTTCGTCATGCTGGTCATGGTTTTCGTGATTTCCAGCTTCCTCGACAACATCGCTGCCGCCCTGATTGGTGGCGCCATGGCGCACCAGTTGTTCAAGGGCAAGGTCCATATCGGCTATCTGGCCGCCATCGTCGCTGCCTCCAATGCCGGCGGTTCCGGCTCGGTGGTTGGCGATACGACGACGACCATGATGTGGATCGACGGCATCAGCCCGGTTCAGGTTGTCGATGCCTACGTCGCCGCCGGCGTCGCGCTGCTCATCATCGGCTACTTTGGTGCCAAGCAGCAGCACGCCTACTCGCCGATCATCAAGCATTCCCACGCGCATACAAAAATCGACTGGGGGCGTATTTTCATCGTTGCCACCATGCTGCTTTTTGCCGTGGCGACCAATGTCACCATCAACATCAAGTTCCCCGAACTGGCTGAACACTTCCCGTTCATCGGCGTCGCCGTCTGGGTGGCGATCATCCTGACCATCCCGGTGCGTCGTCACGACTGGGAACTGATGCCGGAAACCATCAAGGGTTCGGTCTTCCTGCTCTCGCTGGTGCTCTGCGCCTCGATGATGCCGGTCGAAGCGCTGCCGCCGGCTTCGTGGCAATCGGCCTTCACGCTGGGCTTCGTCTCGGCCGTCTTCGACAACATCCCGCTCACCGCGCTGGCCCTGCGCCAGGGTGGCTTCGACTGGGGCTTCCTGGCCTATGCCGTCGGCTTCGGCGGCTCGATGCTGTGGTTCGGCTCGTCGGCCGGCGTCGCGCTGTCCAACATGTATCCGGAAGCCAAGTCGGCCGCCCAGTGGCTCAGGCATGGCTGGCACGTTGCCGTCGCCTACGTCGTCGGCTTCATGGTCATGCTGGCCGTGCTCGGCTGGCATCCCGATGCCGGCCACAAGAAAGTGGCGGCACCGGTGGTGGCCGAAGCGCCAGCCGCGATTCCGGCCCCGGCGCAGTAATCTCGTTGCCAACCGGGATTGCTACGGTCAACCGGGTTTACTACGTGAAACGTAAAAAACGACCAAAAATGAAATCAAGGGCGGCTTCGGCCGCCTTTTTTCATGTCGGCTTTACGACAAATAACGCCTCATTTTGCGCACCATTCCGGTGCCAGAAAAACAATACTAACTACATGATAAAAAACAAAATATCGGCCATATAATGCGCCTCCCGAATCGATAGAACAGGTATCAATTTATGACGCAAGATATTTCCGGAAACGCCCTGGCCAACATTGGCGAAACGCATGGTTACTGCTTTGATGGCGACTCCGTCCTGATCAATGCCGAACTGATCTTTTCCGATGCCGCGCTGAGTGCCGCATCGCAATGGGCGCTGCAGTTGTGGAGCAGCGTGTCAGGCTTTCCGGATCAGCAACTGGCTGGCGTCAAGGTTGCCGAGCTGGCCGTTTATCCGGCCGCCGGTTACCAAAGCCTGACAGCCACGGTTGCCGCCATGCCACCGGCCGGTACCGATGAGCTGGACATGGCGCTGGCGCTGGTTTGCTGGGGTGACAACGGCTTGCCGATGGTCGTCGATCTGGCCGTCTATCCGGTCGCCGAGTGCTTCGTCCAGCCCAAGCTGTCGGGCAATGTGACCTGCGCACTGGCTGACGGCATGGCCACGCTGACCGTCGATGCTATCGAAAACCCGCGCGCCGAAGACAATCTGAGTGGCACCCTGGCCCTCGAACTGTGGGCCCTCGACGAACCCTATGCCGGCGGTAGCTGGCAGGGCGTCCCGGTCGCCAGCATGATTCTTGGCGTGCTGGGTGGTGGCAATGCGCTGACTGACTGCAATTTCGTCGTGCCGGCCGCTGCTCCTGAAGGCCCGGGCGTGCTGACCCTGATGCTGCGCGAATGGGGTCCGGCTGGTTACGTGACGCGTGATTACTGCAATCTGTCGCTCGAAGCGCCGGCCAAGACCAAGGCCAAGCCCAAGGCTGCCGCCAAGAAGGCCGCCGCCAAGGAAGAAGCGCCGAAGGAAAAAGTTGTGAAGGAAAAAGCTGCGAAGGAAAAGGCGCCAAAGGCCAAGGCTGAGCCAAAGCCGGTGGCCAAGGAGAGCAAGGCTGCCGCCAAGCCAGCCAAGGCCCCTGTCGCCAAGGGTGTTGCCGTCAATGCCGCCAGCGAAGCAGAACTGCTTGCCGTCAAAGGCCTGAGCGCTACCCTGGTGAAAGCCATCGTCGCCGGCCGTCCCTATGCGTCGTTCGACGATCTGGGCAAGGTCAAGGGCGTCGGCCCCAAGCTGTTGGCCAAGCTGCGCGACGAACTCGCCATCTAAGCTGACACCAAATGTTCGCCCCGGCCGCTTACGGTCGGGGCGAACTCGTTTCAGTCGTTCTCGGCTTTGACGCAGACAACCGGTTTTGTCGCCAGATGCAGCACCTTGCGCGTCACCGAACCCAAAGCCAGCGCCGCCAGCCCGCCCAAACCGCGGGTGCCCATGACGATGCTGTCGCAGCCCAGTTCTTCGGCCAGCCCGACGACGATTTCGGCAATATCGCCTTGCCGGACGTAGGTCTTGTGGCCAATGCCGGCCTCGTTCAAGGCGTTGAGGACAGGCTTCAGCGCAATATGCGCCCGGGCCGTCAAGTGGCTCTGGATCGCCTCTTCTTCCATGCCATGGGTTTGCCAGGCGACCGGTGCCGGCTCAACGTTGACGACATGCACCTCGAGCGGACCGTGCAGTTTGGCAAACTCGATCACATAGAGCGCAGCGGCGAAGGCGTGTTTCGAGCCGTCGACAGGAAGTAGTACGGAACGCATTTGAATCTCCTTGTGCCTGGTTTATGGTGGTTCTTCACTCTCTTTCTTTAACTGTAGAGCGTGTTGGCATATTTCGGTAGCGGCATCGCCAAAGCCGTCGGGTTTTTGTCGATAGATGCCCGGCTTGTCGCAAAGACGACAATTTCCGTGGTTTTAAATCCATATAAATCAATGAATTAAAGGTGGCACCCGTCTTGCTAATTGCTATCCAGACCTCTGGAGAACAGCATGAAAGCCAGCGAAATCCAGGCCTTGCTCGACGAGCCAGCCTGCACCCATAACACCAAGGAAAAGTCCGGCTGCGCCAAGCCCAAGCCGGGCGCCACGGCGGGCGGCTGTTCATTCGACGGCGCGCAGATCGCGCTGCTGCCGATTGCTGACGTTGCCCACATTGTGCACGGCCCGATTGCCTGTGCCGGCTCCTCCTGGGACAACCGCGGCACGCGCTCTTCCGGCGTGACGCTGTACAAGATCGGCATGACCACCGACCTGTCGGAAACCGACGTGGTCATGGGACGCGGCGAGAAGCGGCTGTTCCACGCCATCAAGCAGGCTATCGACAGCTATTCGCCGAAAGCGGTCTTCATCTACAACACCTGCGTCACCGCGCTGATCGGCGATGACGTCGGCGCCGTCTGCAAGGCGGCGACCGAACGCTGGGGTACGCCGGTCGTCCCGGTCGATGCCGCCGGCTTCTACGGCACCAAGAATCTCGGCAACCGGCTGGCCGGCGAAGCCATGTTCAAGCACGTCATCGGCACCGCCGAGCCGGCGCCCGTCGTGCCGCGCGCCGACGGTCTGCCGACCTACGACGTCAATCTGATCGGCGAATACAACATCGCTGGCGAGTTCTGGCACGTTGCGCCGCTCTTCGACGAGCTCGGCCTGCGCATTCTCTGCACGCTGTCCGGCGACTCGCGCTTCCATGAGGTGCAGACCATGCACCGCGCCAAGGTGAACATGGTGGTCTGCGCCAAGGCGCTGCTCAACGTCGCGCGCAAGATGCAGGACACCTTCGGTCAACCCTTCTTCGAAGGCAGTTTCTATGGCGTCCAGGATGTCTCCAATGCGCTGCGCGATTTCGCCCGGCTGATCGGCGACCCGGACCTGACGGCGCGCACCGAGGTGGTCATCGCCCGTGAGGAAGCCAAGGCTCACGCCGCGCTCGAACCGTGGCGGGCTCGCCTCAAAGATAAACGCGTGCTGCTCTATACCGGCGGCGTCAAATCGTGGTCCATCGTCTCGGCCCTGCAGGATCTGGGCATGAAGGTGGTGGCGACCGGTACCAAAAAATCGACCGAAGAAGACAAGGCGCGCATTCGCGAGCTGATGGGCGAGGACACCAAGATGATCGATGACGGTAGCCCGAAGGCGCTGTTGTCGACCTACCACGAGTACAAGGCCGACATCCTGATCGCCGGCGGGCGCAATCTTTACACTGCCCTCAAGGCTCGGATTCCCTTCCTCGACATCAACCAGGAACGCGAATTTGGCTACGCCGGTTACGCCGGCATGAGCGAACTGGCCCGCCAACTGGCGCTGTCGATGGAAAGCCCGGTCTGGGCTGCCGTGCGCAAGCCGGCACCGTGGGCCAAGCAAAGCGGTCCCGGCACCGTGCTGGCAGCGTAAAGGGAAAACCATGGCTGAAATCATCCACTCCAAGAAAGCCCTGGCCGTCAATCCGCTCAAGGTCAGCCAGACCATCGGGGCCTCGCTGGCTTTCCTTGGCCTCAACCGCAGCCTGCCGCTCATGCATGGTTCACAGGGGTGCACGGCCTTTGGCAAGGTGTTCTTCGTGCGCCACTTCCGCGAGCCGATTCCCTTGCAGACGACGGCGATGGATCAGGTGTCGAGCATCATGGGCGCCGACGACAACGTGATCGAGGCGCTACGTACGCTGTCCGACAAGAGCAAGCCGGACATCATCGGGCTGGTCACGACCGGCCTGTCGGAAACGCAGGGCACCGACATTCGTCGCTGCGTCGGCGATTTCCGCCGGGCCCACCCGGAATTCGACCATATTGCCGTGGTCCCGGTGAATACGCCGGATTACGTCGGCTGTCTGGAAAGCGGTTACGCGCTGGCCATTGAGGCGCTGATCGAAACGCTGGTGCCGGAAAGCGCCTGTGCCGGCAAGCGGCCGAAGCAGGTCAATGTGCTGGCCTCGGCCATGCTGACGCCGGGCGATATCGAGGCGATCAAGGACTGGGTCGAAGCCTTTGGCCTGCGTGCCATCGTCGTGCCGGACATTGGCGATTCGCTTGATGGGCATCTGACCGAAGCTGAGACTTCATCGCTGACCATCGGCGGCACGCCGCGTTCGGAAATCGAAATCATGGGCGAGTCGGCCGCGACACTGGTCGTCGGTCCCTCGCTGCATAAGGCGGCGAACATCCTGAAAACGCGCACCGGTGTGCCCGACTACCGTTTCGATGGCCTCATGGGCCTCGACGATTGCGATGCCTTCACCCAGGCGCTGGCCGAGATTTCCGGCAAGCCGGTGCCCGAGAAGATCGAACGCCATCGCGCCCAGTTGCAGGACGCCATGGTCGACAGCCATTTCATGATCGGCTTCGCCCGCGTTGCGCTGGCCGGCGACCCAGATCTGGTCGGCATGCAGGTGCGTTTCCTGACCAGCATGGGCGCCGAAATCGTCAGCGCCGTTGCCACGCACAAGCATGAAAGCCTGGCTGGACTGCCTATCGCCAAGGTCATCGTCGGTGACCTCGAGGATATGGAAAAAGAGGCAGTGCTGGGTGGTGCGCAATTGATCGTCGCCAATTCCCACGCTGCCGATACCGCTTCACGGCTGGGCTTGCCGCTGCTCCGGGCGGGCTTTCCGCAATACGACCACGTGGGCGGTTACGCCCGCACCTGGGTGGGCTACCGCGGTACGCGGCAGGCCTTGTTCGATCTCGCCAACCTCATGCTGGGACAACACCATGAACTCGCACCCTATCGATCAATCTACTGGGCCGACGACCGCGATGGCGTCAGCAAACAACATGTCATCTCGTCGGCTGCAGCTGGTCTGGTCCATTAGGCAGGAGCCGGACGCCATGATCAAGGTCGCTTTTGCTTCCACTGACCGGACGCGGGTCAATCAGCACTTCGGTTCGGCCGAGGGCTTCGTGATCTACGAAGTGACGCCGGACAAGGCGACGCTGGTCGGCGTTGCCGAATTTGCCGAAGAGGCGATGGATGGCAACGAGGACAAGCTCGGCGCCAAGGTCGATTTCCTCGAAGGCTGCGCCGGGGTTTACGTCATGGCGATTGGTGCTTCGGCGATCAAGAAGCTGCTGGCCAAAGGCATCCAGCCGATCCGCGTCGATGAGGTTGACACGGTCGACGAGCTTTTGGGGCAAATTTCGAAAGCCATGAGCGAGGGCGGTGTGGTTTGGATCGACCGCGCCATCGCCGCCCAGGCCAAGGCCAAGGAAGAGAATCGCTTCGCTTCCATGGAAGAAGAGGGGTGGGAAGGATGAGCGCCAACATGATCGAACACCGCGGCATCGTCCAGCGGGTCGAGGCGGGCCAGGCCATTGTCGCCATGGAAACGGCCGGCTGCTCGTCCTGCGGACAGGGCAGTAGCTGCGGCATCGGCAAGATGGCCAGCGGCCGCCCGGCCACCTTGCTGACCCTGCCGGTTTCCGGCGACATCAAGGCCGGCGACATGGTGATGATCGCGCTGCCGGCCAGTCGCCTTACTTTCTCGGCCTTGCTCGGCTATCTCTTCCCGGCCTTCGCCATGATTTTCGGCGCCTGGCTCGGCTCACTGCTCGATGGCAGCGATGGCGCTACCGCCCTCGGCGCCATTGCCGGTTTTCTCGGCGCGCTGGCTATCGCCCGCATCGCCATCGGCCAGGTGCCCGGCCTCATGCCGGCGCCACAACTGATTCCGGTTTCCAACCAATCCAACCCATTTCCCAAGGAGTATGACCATGACTGAAGCCATTGCTGCCGATCCCATCTTCGAAACCGATTTCGTCAAGGAGATGGCCCGCCAGATGCGCGCGCTCGATACCTACGGCACCTACGCTGGCTGGACGGTCGAAAAAATCCTCGATCCCTACATCCTGACCAAGGAACGCAAGGCCAACATCCCGATGATCGGTGATCCGGACGACGAGACCATCTCGCGCGTCAAGGCCTTCTACAACGCCATCGCCGTGCTCATCGAAAAGGAATGCAAGCTGCTCGCCGTGCCGCTCGTGCACCTGACCCACGAAGGTTTCGGCCGCGCCATCATCACCGTCGGCAAGCTGGTTGCTGTTGAAAAGACCCTGCGCGACGTGCATCGCTTCGGCTTCCCCAGTCTGTCCAAGATGAAGGATGACGCCGACAAGATGCTCGGTATCGCTCTGGAACGTATCGGTCAATATCCGAACGTCGCCGGGCTGTAAGGGCAGGGGGCAACATGACTGACGAAGAACTGGCCGCCCTCGACAAGGAAGTCAAGAAGCTCAAGCGGATCGCTTCCGAGTGGGCTTCGCAAATGCACGATCTCGTGGAAGACCGCCTGCCGGCGGGCTTTCACGAAATTCCCGCGCTTTCCCAATCCACCTACGATGCCTGCCAGGCGTGGGCCGATGCCAGTGCCCGACTCGCTGCTGCGCAGAAAGGACAACCAGCATGATCACCGGACTCACCAAAGGCGGCACCGAATGGACGCCGCAATTCGCCACCAGCCTGGATCAGGCCAAGTGCATCGGCTGCGGCCGCTGCTACAAGGTCTGCCCGCGCAATGTTCTCGATCTCGTCGAGCGTGAGCTGGACGACGACGATGATGACGAAGACGACAACATGATGGTCATGTCGCTGGCCAATCCGGCTGACTGCATCGGTTGTGGCTCTTGCGGACGCGTTTGTCCGAAGGACTGCTACACCTACGCACCGGCCTGAAGCACAAAGCTCTGTCATTTCCGCGCCTGCGGGAATGGCAGAGATGTGCACACGCTCTCAATACCTCGACCATGACCGCAAGCTTGCCCGATAACGCCACCGGCGAAGCCGTCTGCGCCGCCTTGCGCGCTCAGGTGGAAAAGCTCGGCCTGACTATCGGTGACGAGCCGGTGTGGGCCGATGTCGTGTTCGAGGAAGAGACCGACCCGTATTCGCAGGAGGTCAGCGTGCTGGCCTATTGGCGAGGCAAGGCCCGTTTCGGCAAGGCGACCTTCTTTCCCGACGGTCGCATTTTTGCCGAGTACCAGGTGCTGCTGGCGCACCCGGCCAAGGCCGATTTCTACGTCGATACCGTTGAAATCTGGGGCCGACCGGAGAAATTTCGCGGCGATGCGGTCCTGGCGGAATACGCCAAATAGGCCATGAGCGTTTCACCCCGTTTACTGTTCATTCACAAGCATGGGACCAGCGGCCGCGTTCGCTTTCTCTGCCTGAGTTCAGGCGTTGTCGCCTTCAAGCCACTGCCGGCACTGTCGGCGCTACGTGACGAAAATTTCTCGCCGACCGTCCAGTTTCATCCGACGGCGGTTGTTCGCGAAGCTGAGGTGCACCTCGGGTTGGCCGAGGGTGCAGTCGAGCCGGTGGCTGATTTTCAGGCCTGGGTCGATACGCCGGAAGGTGATGTGCCCGTTCTGCTTGCCGCATTCGCCAGCATCGATCCGCCTTTCGCGGCGGCCGACCGTATTCACGGCCGCTTTATTGCAATTACCGAGTCGCGCCAGCTAAGCGAAGTCGAACGAAATCTGCTGCGCCGGGCGTACGAGCACGTCTTGGGATAATTTGTTCGGTGGCGTCGAGTAGGGCCTGGCGGTGCGCTTTCCGGTGCGCGGCGAGGCCGGCCGGGGTGTAGCCCTGAAGGACGACGCCGGGTGGCATGATGCTGCCGCCCCGCTGTTCGGCAGCGGCGAGGATCAGCGGGGTGGACAATCCCTTGCCACGATGTTCAGCTGAAATCCACAGGTAGGAGCCGGCATAGAAGCCGACAATGCGGCCAACCCTGAAAATCGCCGTGGTGAATCCTGTACGGGCATGGCGGATGGTATAGCCCGAGTTGCGCAACGACCTGGTCGGCAATTGCGGCGACCACGCCTGAGCGGCCAGCTTGGCCAGGATGTCTGCCGCTTCGTCATCGCTCACGCGCAGGGTGTCTGACGGCCGGTCGATGCCGGGGCCGGCGAAATCCAGGAAGCTTCTCTGCCAGGGGGCGGTCATGTTGTTGTAGGTCGTCGTTGATCTGAACACCAATTAGCACGGACCGTACCTGTCATCGTCCGGAAACGCTTCCAGGGCGGCCCTTGCCGGATGCCGGGCGCGGAGAATGCCGCAGCGCCTTGCTTTCGGCAAGTGATGGAGCGGTGAAACCGGGTTTTGGTTCCCGGTTTTGCCATGCACCATCGGCTTCGAGTGAGGTATCTGTCAGTGATTGTAGTGAACCTGACAAGGCGATTTTGACTTGCGGATTGAGCCAAGCCGCTGAAAATTAAGTGTTTATATTTTTATTCCCGGCGTGGCACGGCCCTTGCAAGATCAGGTCATCTACTCTGGGAGAATCGCCATGATCAATCTGACCCCCGCTGCCATTAAGGCTGTTCAACGTTTTATCCGCGGTTCTGAAACACCTGTGCTCGGGCTGCGCCTGACCATTTCCGGTGGTGGCTGTTCCGGCCTGCAATACGGCATGAAGCTCGAAACCGAGAAGGCTGACGACGACTGGGAGCTGGAAGTCGAAGGCGTCAAGGTGCTGGTCGATGCAATGACCATGCCGATGATCGACAACGTCACCGTCGATTTCGTCGATACGCTGACCCACACCGGTTTCAAATTCGACAATCCCAACGCCAGCGCCCAGTGTTCCTGCGGCTCTTCGTTCTCGGTCTAAGGAGCAATAGTCATGTGGGAATATTCAGACAAGGTTCGCGAACACTTCTTCAACCCGCGCAATTCCGGCCCGCTGGAAGAAGCGAACGGTATCGGTGACGTCGGTTCCATCCAGTGCGGCGATGCGCTGCGCCTGATGCTCAAGGTCGAGCCGGAAACCGAGGTTATTCTCGATGCGCATTTCCAGACCTTCGGCTGCGGCTCCGCCATCGCCTCGTCGTCGGCACTGACCGAAATGGTCAAGGGCATGACGCTGGATCAGGCACTCGAAGTGTCGAACCAGAACATCGCCGATTATCTCGACGGCTTGCCGCCGGAAAAGATGCACTGCTCGGTCATGGGCCGCGAAGCCCTGCAGGCCGCCATCGCCAACTACCGTGGCGAAGAGTGGTCGGATGACCACGAAGAAGGCGCGCTGATCTGCAAGTGTTTCGCCATCGACGCCGTGATGATCGAGGACGTGGTCAAGGCCAACAACCTCAACACGGTCGAGGAAGTCACCTTCTACACCAAGGCCGGCGGCGGTTGTGCCGCTTGCCACGAAGGCATCGAGGAAATCCTCGCCAAGGTCATGTCCGAGCGTGCCGGTCCGGGCGAAGTTTCGCCGCCGCCCGCCTGCCCGGCCACGCCGGAAGCACCGAAGCCGCCCGCCAAGAAGCTGTCGATCGTCGAGAAGATTGCCAAGATCCAGGAAGTGCTCGAATCGGTTCGTCCGATGCTCCAGCGCGATCACGGCGATGTCGAACTGGCCGACGTCCAGGGCAAGAAGATCTATGTGCACCTCAAGGGCGCCTGCTCCGGTTGCATGATGGAAGCGGCCACCCTCGGCGGCATCCAGCAGAAGATGATCGAAACGCTGGGTGAGCTGGTGCAAGTCCTGCCGTCGTCGCATATGCCCGTAGAGGCCTGATCGATGCAGATTTTTCCGGTCAGCCTGGCTTGCCACGGTCAACCGGAAAAAACGGCCAAATTCAAAATCATCCCAACCTCAACAGAGAAACCGAGGACTGCGCCATGAAACCGATCTATCTGGACAACAACGCCACTACGCGGGTCGATCCCGCTGTGGTCGAAGCCATGCTGCCGTTCTTCACGGAGCATTTCGGCAACGCCTCGTCGATTCACGCCTTCGGCAGTGAAGTCGGCAAGGCGCTGAAGAAGGCACGCAGTCAGGTTCAGGCGCTGCTCGGCGCCGAGCATGACTCGGAAATCATCTTCACCTCCTGCGGCACCGAGTCCGACTCGACGGCCATCCTCTCGGCGCTCAAGGCCCAGCCGGAACGCAACACGGTGATCACCACCAACGTCGAGCATCCGGCCATCCTGACGCTGTGCGACTGGCTCGAGAAGGAAGGCTACATCGTCCACAAGCTGAAAGTGGACAAGAAGGGCCGCATCGACCTGGACGAGTACCGTTCGCTGCTGCATGACCGGGTCGCCATCGTTTCGGCCATGTGGGCCAACAACGAGACGGGCACCATCTTCCCGGTCGTCGAGATGGCCGAAATGGCCGCTGCCAAGGGCATCATGTTCCACACCGACGCCGTGCAGGCTGTCGGCAAGATTCCCATCGACCTCAAGAACACCAAGATCGACATGCTCTCGCTGTCGGGTCACAAATTGCACGCCCCGAAAGGCATCGGCGTACTTTACCTGCGCCGTGGCTGCCGTTTCCGTCCGCTACTCCGTGGCGGTCATCAGGAACGTGGTCGTCGCGCTGGCACCGAGAACTCGGCGTCCATCGTCGGCCTCGGCATGGCCTGCGAACTGGCCATGCAGAAAATGGAATTCGAGAACACCGAAGTCCGCCGCCTGCGTGACAAGCTGGAGCTGGGGCTGCTCAGCCAGATCACGCATTGCTTCCCGACCGGTGACATCTCCAACCGCCTGCCCAACACCAGCAATATCGCCTTTGAATACATCGAGGGTGAAGGCATCCTGATGCTGCTCAACAAGGTTGGCATCGCCGGCAGCTCCGGCTCGGCCTGTACCTCGGGCTCGCTCGAACCCTCGCACGTCATGCGCGCCATGGGCATTCCCTACACCGCCGCGCACGGCACGATCCGCTTCTCGCTGTCGGTCTACAACACCGAAGAAGAAATCGATCGCGTCATCGCAGCCGTGCCGCCCATCGTCGCCCAACTGCGCAAACTTTCGCCGTACTGGACAGACAAGGGCCCGGCCACCAACCCCGAAGCCGCCTTCGCCCCGACCTACGCCTGACGGCATAAACGCTCACCAGGCACACCCGGTGAGTGCGAACAGTCTCTCTCTGCAGCAACCTCGGTTAGCCCCGGAAGCAATTCCGGGGCTCTTTTTTTGATAGCTGCTTGTCTTGAACAGAACCAGCAACACACGCTTTGATATACTGTTCATATGAACAGTATTCGCCGCATTGCCCATCTCGACATGGATGCTTTCTTCGCCTCGGTCGAGTTGCTTCGCTATCCCGAGTTGCGCGGGCAGGCCGTCGTGGTCGGTGGACGGAGTGTTCATCAGCCGGTGGTGCAGGCCGACGGCTCCAGGCATTTTTCCCGTTTGCGTGAATATACGGGGCGAGGTGTGATTACCACCTCGACCTATGAGGCTCGGGCCTTGGGCGTGTTTTCCGGCATGGGGCTCATGAAGTCGGCGAAGCTGGCGCCCGAGGCTATTCTTCTGCCGGCCAACTTCGAGGCGTATCGCCACTACTCTCGGCTGTTCAAGGCGGCTGTCCGGGCAATTGCGCCGCATGTTGAAGACCGTGGAATTGACGAAATTTACATCGATCTCAGCGACATTCCGGAGGAAACCCGCGTCCTGGCTCAGCGCATCAAGGATGCGGTTTTTGCTGCAACAGGGCTGAGTTGTTCGATTGGCGTGACGCCCAACAAGCTGCTCTCCAAAATTGCCTCGGACCTCGAGAAGCCGAATGGGCTGACGATTCTTTCGATGGAAGACGTTCCGACACGGATCTGGCCTTTGGCCGCCAGGAAAGTAAATGGGATCGGGCCGAAAGCCAGCGAGCGTCTTGAGCACCACGGCATTCGGACCATCGGCGAACTGGCCGCCGCGCCGCAGGAATTTCTGGTCAGCAAGTTTGGCCGGAGCACCGGGCTGTGGATGCATCGCATCGCGCATGGCATCGATGACCGGCCGGTGGTCACCGAGTCAGAACCGAAGTCGATCAGTCGGGAAACGACTTTCGAGCGGGATCTGCACGCCAAGGCGGACAAGGCCGAATTGTCCGAAGTGTTTACGTCGTTATGTCTGCGCGTTGGTGATGATCTGGTGCGAAAAGGCTACGCCTGCCGGACGGTGGGTATCAAGATCCGATATTCGGATTTCAAGGCGGTTACCCGTGATGTGACCTTGCCGGTCGCTGTCAGCGACGGCGCCGCGATTCGGAAAGCGGCCGGCCTGTGCCTGAAGCGCGTGCCGCTCGATCAGCGTATCCGCCTGCTCGGCGTTCGCGCCGGCGGCTTGGTGGAGGCAGGGGGTGATGAAATCGCGCCTTCGGCGATCCAGGCGGAACTGCCTTTGTAGGCGTAGCGATCGAAATGCCGGGCATGGCGTAACCATGCGCTACATTTTTATTCCATATTTATTGTGTCGCCATTGCCCGGTGTTTGCTTACAGATGCCTGCCGCCAATCGGTTCTTGTATTTCGCATGCACCAAAAAATGATACGCAGGATGGGGTAGTATTTTGTGCGCTACATTTCCGCTAAACGAATCAAACGCCTCTGACCCAGCCGATCATTGTGAGCACCGCCATCCACTCCCGTCTCGATGAATTCCGCCAGCAGCGCCGGGTTCAGGCGGGTTCGCTCATCATCACCGTTTTTGGTGACGCCATCCTGCCGCGTGGCGGCCGGATCTGGCTGGGTAGCCTGATTCGTCTGCTCGAACCGCTGGAACTCAACGAACGCCTGATTCGTACCTCGGTATTCCGTCTGGCCAAGGATGAATGGCTGCGCACGGAAACGATAGGCCGGCGTGCCGATTACGTGCTGACACCGTCCGGTCGACGGCGTTTTGACGAGGCCTCCCGGCACATTTATGCCTCGCACGCACCGCTCTGGGATCGCCGCTGGCGCCTGATTCTGGTTGTCGGCGACCTCGAACCCAAGGTCCGTGAGCAGGTTCGCCGCGCCTTGTTCTGGCAGGGTTTCGGTGTTCTGGGGGGCGATTGTTTTGTGCACCCGAGCGCCGAGTTATCCAGTGTGCTCGATGCCCTGATCGCCGAGGGTTTGTCATCTGCCCTGGGCGCCTTGCTGCCCCTGTTTGCCGCCGATTCCCGCTCGGCGCTATCGGCCAGTGATTCCGATCTGGTCCGCCGTGCCTGGGATCTCGGGGCACTGGCTGAAGCCTATAGCGGGTTCGTGGCGACCTACCAGCCGATTCTTGACGAATTGCGGCGCGATCATCTGGCTGATGTCAGCGAACAGGATGCCTTCCTCGTCCGCATCCTGCTCATCCACGACTATCGACGCCTCCTGCTGCGCGACCCGGAACTGCCGGAAATCCTGCTGCCCGGTGACTGGCCGGGCCAGCAGGCTCGCTTGCTGTGCAAGGAACTCTACAAGCGACTGGAGCCCCTTTCCCGTCGCCATCTCGACAAGATGCTATGCCTGTCCGACGGCAGCTTTCCCGGCGAGGACGCGATGCTGCCCGAGCGCTTCTCCCAGTACGACCCGCTGACGGCCTGATTGGCTACCCCGGAATTTTCTAGCCGCCGCTTAGCGCCTGGACGATGAGCAGTTCACCATCCGCCGGCAGCGGTGTGGCCAGATCGAACACCATCTCGCGCTGATAAAACAGGCGGATGTGCCGCCGGATACGCCCCTGCTCGTCGACCATGCGAAAGCGGATACCGGGAAACTGCCGCTCAAGATCGTCGAGTACCTCGCCGACTGTCTTGCCCCTGGCTTCGACCCAGGGCTGCGTCGTGTAGGAGTGCAGGGCGCTCGGAATAAGTACGCGCATTGTGTTTATCGGCTCAACGCGGATATCCCACCTCGACCGAATAAATCTCCGGCAGGTGGCGCGCCAGGCATGCCCACTGTTGGCCTTCGTCGCGGCTCTTCCATAGTTCGCCGCTCGTGGTGCCAAAGTAAAGACCCACGGTACCCTGTTTGTCGGCCGTCATGGCCTGCCGCTTGACCGTCCACCATGCCTGGTCAGCCGGCATTCCGTTGCTGTGCCGCTGCCAGGTCTCACCGCCATCACGCGTGGCATAGACAGCTGGACGACCATCAGGACTGGTGCGTGGCCAAACCTCGGTGCCATCCATCGGGAAAACCCAGGCCGTGCGGTCATCGTGCGGGTGTACCACCATCGGGAAGCCGATGTCGCCGACATCCTTTGGCATGTTGCGCCCGATGCGCTGCCAGCGCCTGCCCGGTCGGTCGAGTCGGTAAATGCCGCAGTGATTTTGCTGGTAGAGGCGGTCTGGATTGCTTGGACACAAGCGTACGCAGTGCGGATCGTGAAAACTGGTGTCCGCCGGATCGAAACCTTCGACTACTTCCATGCCGTCGACGAGCGGCGTAAAGCTCAGCCCGCCATCGTACGACTCATGCACGCCGCCGCCCGACATGGCGAAGTACAGATGTTGCGCGTCGCGTGGATCAACGATGATCGAATGCAGCTTCGGTCCATCCGGCGTGCCGTCCTGCACCGTGCCGAACCACTGGCGGTACTGCGGGTCGTCGTTGATGGACGAGAAAGGCGCCCAGTTCATGCCGCCATCTGCCGAGCGGAACAAGCCCTGTGGCGAGGTGCCGGCGTACCAGACACCGGGTTCGTCAACGTGGCCTGGCGTCAGCCAGAAGGTGTGATCGACGGCGCGGGCATCCAGCCCGTTGACTGCCGGACCGAAGGCCGGCGGTTTGGCGGCTTCCTGCCAGGTTTTTCCGAGATCGGTCGAGCGGAAAATTGTCGGCCCGAGATGACCTGTCTTTGCCGCCGCCAGAAGGGTGCGTCCATCGCGCGGGTCGAGAACCAGATGGTTGACGATCTGGCCGAGAAAATGCGGGCCATCGACCCGCCACGACTGCCGCGCCGCGTCGGTATGAAAAAGCCAGGCGCCCTTGCGGGTCGCCACCAGCAGAACCAGTTGCCCTTGCTTCGTCTCTTGTGTGCTCATCGTTCGCTCCTTGTCGCTCCGTATTGCGCCGGTAGCCACGTGGACCACTGACACGACTCTTATTCGGGATCAATTCGTCGATTACATTTGACTTGGATTCAGGGCGAAGTTCGCTTTTTCTGAGGCATCGGGCAATCTCTTGCCAGCCACGCCGGTGGACGCTTGTGGAGGAAGGCGGCGATGCCGTCTTTCGCTTAGTTGGTGGCGCGCTGGCGGGCGATACGCTGGGCGGCTTATCCGGCAATGAAGCTCGCCGACTCAAATCCATGCTCTATCAAATCCGTTGTTGTTTTTGCTGTTTTTTGAGTATCGGCTGCAGTGGATACTTCTGGAATATTTCCCTGAATGGTGTAAAGTTAGTTCAGGAATTATCGTGTCGAGGTGAAGAAATGGATATTCAATCAGTAACTTCCAGTATCAGTGCTTATACAAACTTGAGCACTCAGGCGAGCCAGGCCCAGCAGGTGCAACAAGCCGAGAAACGTGAGCCGCGTCCGGAAGAGCGTGTCGAGCGCACGGAAGAGCCGCCGCGTCCGGTCAAGAATGCACAGGGTCAGGAGACCGGTACATTGGTCAACGTGACGGCTTAGGCTCAAACGGGTTCGTAACAGGCGATTGGTGACGAAATGGCAGTAACGTCGGCATCAGGCGCTCAATCGGCCAGTGGTGGGCTTTGGGCGCAACTCCAGCTGCAACAGGCGCGGCGAAATGCTGATCAGGCAGAGCAGCAGGCCGCGGCCTTGCAGTCTCAGGCACGGTCAGCGCAGAGTGTTGCCGATCGTGCACAGGAGAATGCCCGTTCTCTGCAAGTCCAGTCGCGACAGGCGCAGGGCGACGCCAGTCAGGCAAGGCTCAATCTGGCGACGCAGAACTCGGTGGGCGAGGTTCAGAGCCAGCTGGGTGATCTCAGAACGCAAATTGCCGATGTGCTGCAGTCGGATATTCTGAGTACTACGGCCGCGCCCGTGGTCAATACCTCGGGGCAGCAGACAGGAACGCTGGTCAACGTGACGGCCTGATCTATTTGGCCTGCAGATCAGTAACGAGGCGCTGCGGCGCCTGTTTTTTTGCCTGCGGTTCGGCGCCAGCTTTGGTATCGTTCGGCCTTACCCATATCGAATGACATAAAAGGAACCAGATTCGTGCTTGAAAATCATTGGTGCGCCTCCGTCGATGCGACCATTCAGCTGCGTACCGGCTGCAATCCGTTGGAAAAACACGGGCCGCAGGCGGTCATTGTTCATGCCGATGCCTGGGCGCCGATGGATGCCGTGGCCGATCCGCACGACATTCGCCAGGTGGTCGATTACGAAGTGATCTTCCTCGCCATCCGCAAGCTGGAGGGCAACGCGCACTGTGAATGTCTCGAGTCGAGCATCCTTGAGGTCATGGACGCCATTTTCGGCATGGCCATCGTCAGTTCAGCGCATGTCTCGATGCACAAGCCGCATGTCTATTACGGCCAGGGAACACCGGCCATTTCGCTATCCCTGACGCGCGAGCAGTGGGCCAAGAGCAAGCGGTGATTTCGGCCATCGGGGCTGTCGCCAGCAACGGCATGATCGGTCTCGATGGCTGGCTGCCTTGGGACATTCCCGAGGAGCTGGCCTATTTCGAGCAGACGGTGGCCGGTGCGGCACTGGTCATCGGCCGCCTGACCTACGAGTCGATGGATGTCGTGCCGGTCGATTCCTTCATCGTCAGCCGTCAGCCCGATCTGGCCTTGCGCCCGGGCTGCACGCGCGTGGCTTCGGTGGAGGAGGGCCTGGGCCTGGCGCTGGAAACCGGCAAGCCGGTATTCGTCATTGGCGGCGCCTCGGTCTATGCCGCGGCCTGGCCTTACTGTCACCGTTTCTACCTGACCCGAATCGAGCGTGCCTTTGCCGGCGATGCCCTTTTTCCGAACGGGATCCCGCTCGACGCGTGGCTGATCGAGGAAGAGTCGCTCAGGGTTTTCCGCGAGCGCAACAGCGATCAGGATGTCGTCTGCCGCTTCCTGCAATATCGGCAGCCCAGCCCGCGTCCGCTACCAGCGCAGCATTGCAATTCCAATACCGTATGAGCAGAATGGCTCATCGCGAGTTTGGCTGAGCGGCGGCGAGACATGGAGACAATGCCAGGACAGAACGCCCGCAACGGGAATCACCTGTGGATCGCCCTGATATCCTTGGCGCTCTGCGGTTTCGTCCTGCTTGCCTACGTTTTGTGGTCGGCCTACCAGGAGGTCTGGACCGAGGCCCGGTCAATGGCCAGCAGCCAGTCCGAATTGCTCGATGCGCGCTTCGATGCCACCTTGCGGCGCATCGACATGACGTTGAACGAACTGGCCGAACATGTTCCGAAAGACTCACTGGATGCCAATGCAGCTACCCGTTTTCGTCCCGAAATCGAAAGGAAGCTTGAACGCCTGCAACGTGCATTTCCCGAAATAGCCGGCTTACGTGTCGTTTCCGCTGAAGGGGATGTGCTCTATCTCTCGGGCGGCGGCGAGTACGTGAATCTGCGTGACCGCCCCTATTTCGAGCGTTCGCGGGACGGGAAGGATGGGGCAATCGTCTTTTCGGAGGTCATCAAGTCACGCATTACCGGCCGGGACGCGATTGCCGTCGCCCGGGCGATTCGTGCCGACGATGGCCGCTTTCTCGGCATGGTCAGCGCGGCCATCGAGATCGACCATTTCGAACGGCTGTTCAATGCCTCCCGTCTCGGCGTTTCCGGAGCCATGGCGATCCGGCGGAGCGACAACCATGCCCTGGTGCTTCATCACCCGCCGGTGCCGGACGAAATAAACCGGCCGCTCGATCCATCCCATCCGCTTCATAAATGGATCGCGCAAGGCAAACGTCAGGGTGTTCTCGAGTTTTCCATGCAGTCCGATGGCGTGAAGCGCGTTTATGGGTACTGCATGCTCAAACACTATCCCTTCTACGTGCTGGCCGGCCTGTCGGAAGCGGATGTGATGGCCTCATGGCGACAGCGGACCTTCATCGTGGCCGTTTTTGGCGCCGCGCTGCTGGCTTGTCTGCTGTTCGTTCTTTATGAATTGTTCCGCGCCCGGCAGCGCGAGCTGGCGACGGGAATCGATTTGCGCCGCAATGGCGAACGACTCAACGCCGCCCAGCGTATCGCCCAGCTTGGCAGCTGGGAGATCGATCTGGCGACGATGCAGGTCCGGTGCTCGGACGAGCTTTACCGGATTTTTGAAATCCCCAGGGTCGAGGGCGGGGCGCCGTACGACGATTTTCTCGTGCGCATTCATCCTGAAGATCGCGCCATCGTCGACAAGACACTCAAGGAGTCGGTGGCCCAGGGCGAGCCGGACAGCATGAAGCATCGGCTGGAAATGCCCGATGGCCGGATCAAGCACGTGCTGGAATGCTGGGAAACCGAGCGTGGCAAGGATGGTGAGCCCTTGAGGCTGATTGGCACTTCGCAGGATGTCAGCATCCAGCACGAGACCGAGGCGCAGATGCAGTTGCTGGCCAGTGCCGTCCAGCATAGTGGCGAGGCCATCCTGATTACCGATGTGCACAACAACATCATTACGGTGAACCCGGCGTTTGCGCGCCTGACGGGTTATTCCGCAGAGGAAGCGGCGGGCCGCAACCCGCGCTTTCTTTCAGCCGGGCGGACAACGCCCGAGGAATACGCCAAGATGTGGGAGGACATAACAGAACGGGGTTTCTGGCAAGGCGAAATCTGGGATCGGCGCAAGGATGGGGGGATCTACCCGAAGTGGATTTCAATATCGGTCATTCGCGATGACGAGGGGAAAATCCTCTACCACATCGCCCACTTTACCGATGTCTCGACCGAGCGCGCGACTGAAGAGCGCCTGCATCATATTGCCCACCATGACGTCCTGACCGGCCTGCTCAACCGCCTGAGCCTCAAGGGGCGGATGGATCAGGCGCTGGCCACGGCGCGGCGCGATGGTTCGCGGGTCGCCGTGATGTTCATCGACCTCGATCGCTTCAAGGTGATCAACGATACGCTCGGACATCACATGGGCGATGAACTGCTCATCGAAGTCGCCAGGCGCCTGCGCGAAAGCGTGCGCGACAGCGACGTGGTGGCGCGGCTCGGTGGCGACGAGTTCGTCATCATGCTTTCCGGTGTCGACCACACGAGCTCGATAGCCCTGATCGCCGAAAAACTGGTGTTTAGCGTCGGCCATTCCTACCAGATCGGCGGCTACGATCTCTATACCTCGCCCAGTATCGGCATTGCCATTTTTCCGACCGATGGGCTCGACGGAGAAACATTGATGAAAAATGCCGATGCCGCCATGTATCACGCCAAGGCGGCCGGTCGGAACAACTTCCAGTTTTTCGATGCCAAGATGAACGATGTGGCGCTCGACCGGCTGAAAACCGAGCACAGCCTGCGTCATGCCCTTTCCCGCGACGAGTTTCGCCTGCACTTTCAGCCGATCATTAATCTGGCCAGCGGCAAGGTGGCGGCCGTCGAGGCGCTGGTGCGCTGGCAGCACCCCGAGAGAGGGCTGCTGGCGCCCGGCAGTTTCATCGGCATCGCCGAGGAAACCGGGCTGATCCAGCCGCTCGGCGAATGGGTCTTGTGGGCGGCCTGCCGACAATTGGCCGAGTTCCATGCGGCGGGACTTTCCGGCATCAAGATGGGTATCAACATATCCGCCATCCAGATGCGCAATGGCAATCTGCCAGTGCTGGCTCGCGGCATCATCGAGGCCTACGACCTCAATCCAGCCGACCTCATTTTTGAAATCACCGAGTCGGTGGCCATGGAGCAGCCGCTCGAGACCGTGCGTATCCTCGATATTCTGCACGGCATGGGTATCGTTGTCGCCATCGACGATTTCGGAACGGGCTATTCGTCGCTCGGTTACCTACGCATGTTCCCGCTCAAGCACCTCAAGCTGGATCGTTCCTTCGTCGAGGAAATCGGTGAGGACACTGATGGTTCGGTGATCTGCGATGCGACCATCGGGCTGGCCCACAACCTCGGTTTGAAAGTAGTGGCTGAGGGCGTCGAAACCGTCGAGCAGCTCGACTACCTGCGCAGCCGTGGCTGCGATCTGGTGCAGGGTTATCTGTTCAGTCGCCCGGTGCCGGCTGCCGAGGCGATTGCCTTCATTCGCCAGCACAATTCCTGAAAGTCAGAAAAGACTTGCATTGGCCGAACCTTGTTATTATGATTAAAACGAACGTATGAATCATAATAACAAGGAGACTCCCCATGGAAACCCGTACTGTCGATACTCGCGAACGCATCCTCGACGCTGGCGAGCGTCTGTTTATGGCGCATGGCTACGAGGGCACGTCGATGCGCCAGATTACCGGCGAGGCTGGCGTCAATCTGGCCGCAGTCAATTATCACTTCGGCTCGAAAGAGTCGCTGATGCAGGAAGTCTTCCGGCGCCGCCTTGACTGGCTCAACGAAGAACGCATGCGCGTCCTGGACGCCCTGGAAGTTGAAGCGGCTGGCCAGCCAGTCAAACCGTCAGCGATTGTCGATGCATTCTTCGGAACCCTTTTGCGCATGGCGGGGGACGAGAATCGTGGCGGGATGACTTTCCTGCGCCTTCTTGGCCGGACACTGACCGAGCCATCCGAATTCATCCGTGCCTTTCTGGCGCACGAGTACCAGGCGGTGATGGATCGCTACAAGGAGGCGCTGTTCAAGGCGCTACCCGAGGTACCCAAAGCCGAGATCGTCTGGCGTTTTCATTTCATGCTCGGCGCCACGTCCTACGCCATCGCCGGTACCGATGCCTTGCGTCTGGTTACCGACTGGCAGATCGAGGACGAGGATTCGACAGATCGGCTTGATCGTCTGGTGCCACGCCTGATGTCCTTCCTGCTCGGCGGCTTGCGCGCCCCATTGCCTCAATTCTAGGTTGCCACGGTCAACCGGAAATAAACACCAAAAATCAAAAAGACATAAAAGGAGACAACAGCATGTTCAACAACTTCATCCCTCTGCTCGGGTCAGTCGCCCTGGTGGCTTTGGCCGGGTTGATCCTGATTCGGCCCTTGCGCCGAAGCATCATCACCCGGCCCATTTTTTCCACCTACCGCAAGGTGCTGCCGCAGATGTCGGATACCGAACGCGACGCGCTCGAGGCCGGCAGCGTCTGGTGGGAGGGCGAGTTGTTCCGCGGCCAGCCGGACTGGCAGAAGCTGCATGCCTATCCACAGCCCAAGCTGACGCCGGCCGAGCAATCCTTTCTCGACAACGAGTGCGAGGAAGCTTGCCGTCTGGTCGATGACTGGCAGGTGACGCAGGAACTCTACGACCTGCCGGCCGAAGCCTGGCGCTACATCAAGGACAAGGGCTTCCTCGGCATGATCATCCCGAAGAAGTACGGCGGCCTCGAGTTCTCGGCCTACGCCCATTCGCAGGTGGTGACCAAGCTGTCCACGCGTTCCAGCGCGCTGTCGGTATCGGTCATGGTGCCCAACTCGCTCGGCCCGGCCGAACTGCTGCTGCACTACGGCACCGATGAACAGAAAAACCATTATCTGCCGCGTCTGGCCAAGGGCATCGAAGTGCCGGCCTTCGCGCTGACCAGCCCGTGGGCCGGTTCCGATGCGGCATCGATTCCCGACAGCGGTGTCGTCTGCAAGGGCATGTACCAAGGCAAGGAAGTGCTCGGCATGCGCGTCAGTTGGGACAAGCGTTACATCACGCTGGCCCCGGTGTGCACGGTCTTCGGCCTGGCTTTCCATTTGTACGACCCGGACGGTTTGCTCGGCGACAAGAAGCACATCGGCATCACCTGCGCGCTGGTTCCCTATGACCATCCGGGCGTCGAAACCGGCCGCCGTCACTTCCCGCTCAACGCCATGTTCATGAATGGCCCGACGCGCGGCAAGGACGTGTTCATGCCGCTCGATTTCATCATCGGCGGTCCGGAAAAGGCTGGCCATGGCTGGCGGATGTTGATGGAATGTCTGGCCGCCGGCCGTTCCATTTCGCTGCCCTCGTCGAACACCGGCATGGCCCAGATGACGGCGCGTGCCGTCGGCGGTTATGCCCGCGTGCGTTCGCAATTCAAGATGGCAGTCGGCAAGTTCGAAGGCGTCGAAGAAGCGCTGACCCGCATCGGGGCCTATACCTACATGATGGACGCCGTGCGCAAGATGACGGCCGGCGCCGTCGATCTCGGCGAGAAGCCGTCAGTCGTTTCGGCCATCGCCAAATACCACGTCACCGAGCGCGCCCGCCAAGTAGTCAATGACGGCATGGATGTCATCGGCGGCAAGGGCATCTGCCTCGGCCCGTCGAACTTCATGGGCCGCGCTTACCAGCAGGTGCCAATCGGCATCACGGTCGAAGGCGCCAACATTTTGACGCGCTCGCTGATCATCTTCGGCCAGGGTGCCATCCGTTGCCATCCGTTCCTGCTGCCGGAAATGCAGGCGGCGCAGAACCCGGACCAGAAGCAGGGGCTGGTCGATTTCGACAAGGCGCTGTTCGGCCATATCGGCTTCACCATCAAGAACGGTTTCCGCGCCCTGTGGCTGGGCATGACCGGGTCGCATTTCGCTGCGGTCAACGTCGATACGGCGCCGGAAATGAAACGCTACTACCAGCAACTGACGCGCTTCTCGGCCGCCTTCGCCTTCATGGCCGACATTTCGCTACTGGTCCTCGGCGGCAGCGTCAAACGCCGTGAAAAGCTCTCGGCGCGTCTCGGCGACATCTTGGCACAGATGTACCTGATTTCATGCACCCTCAAGCGCTACGAGGAAGAAGGCCGCCAGGCCGAGGACGCGCCGCTCGCCCACTGGGCGATCTGGGACGCGATGTACAAGGCGCAGCAGGCCTTCGACGGCGTCATCGCCAACTTCCCGGTGCGCTTCATCGCCGCCTTCCTGCACCGCTCGATCTTCCCGTGGGGACACCCGTACGTCGTGCCGTCCGACGAGGTGGGTCATCAGGTCGCCAAGGCACTCATCGCCCCGTCCGCCACCCGCGACCGACTGACCGCCGAATGCTATCTGCCGCTGGTCGAGAGCGAGCCGGTCGGCGCCATCGAACTGGCCTTGAAGGCAACGCTGCTCGCCGAGCCGATTGAGGCCCGGATTCGCGAAGCCGAAAAGGCCGGCCGTTTCGACAACAACCCGCTGGCCAATGTGCGCGACATCGCCATCGCCGCCTTCGAGGCCGGCGTGATTTCCGCCGCCGATTACGAAATCATGAAGCAGCGCAATCACCTGCGTGACATCGTTGTGCATGTCGATGATTTCCCGTTCGACTACGGCGTCGCCACGGCCAACAAGCCGGCCGAATGCCGGATGGCGGCGTGATGCTTGTATTTCGTAGAAACCTGAACCCGCCCAGCCCCCCTTCTCAGGGGGGAGCGCCTGGCTCCGGACGGACTACCCCTCCCCTGAAAAGGGGAGGTTGGGAGGGGTTGCCGTGGATCTTCCAATGAAAACCATCTACATCGTCGACGGCGCCCGTTCGCCGTTCCTCAAAGCCCAGAAAGGGCCCGGCGTCTTTGCCGCCTCCGATCTCGCTACCCAGGCCGGCCGTGCCTTGCTGCTCCGCCAGCCCTTCGAACCGAGCGATCTCGACGAAGTCATTCTTGGCTGCGCCGCGCCCTCGCCGGACGAAACCAACATCGGCCGCATGGTCGCCCTGCGTCTTGGCTGCGGCAAAAAGGTACCGGGGTGGACGGTGATGCGTAACTGCGCCTCGGGCATGCAGGCCATCGATTCGGCCATCGCCAACATCCAGTGCGGGCGTTCCGAACTGGTGCTGGCCGGCGGCGTCGATGCGCTGTCGCGGGCGCCGCTGCTTTATTCGGATGCCATGGTGCGCTGGTTCGCCGGCATGATGAGCCTGCGTACGGTCAACCAGAAAATTGGCCATTTTTTGAAATTGCCACTGTCCGAGTTGCTCAAGCCGGTGATCGGCCTCATGAAGGGCCTGACCGATCCCGTCGTCGGTCTGCTCATGGGCCAGACGGCCGAAAATCTGGCCTGGAAATTCGGCATCAACCGCCAGCAGATGGATGAATTCTCCGTCAAAAGCCACCTGAAGGCGATGTCCGCCCGGGCCGCCGGCTACTACAGCGAGATCGTCCCGGTCATCGATGGGCAAGGCAAGGTCTACGCCGAGGACGACGGCGTCCGCGCCGATGCCAGCATGGCCGGCATGGCCAAGCTCAAGCCTTTCTTCGACAAGAAATACGGCAACATCACCGCCGCCAACAGCTCGCAGATCACCGACGGCGCCGCCTGGCTGATTCTGGCTTCGGAAGAGGCCGTGCAGAAATGGGGCCTCAAGCCCATCGGCAAGATCGTCGACAGTGAATGGGCCGGCCTCGACCCGGCTCAGATGGGCCTCGGCCCGGTGCACGCCACGACACCGATCCTGCAGCGTCACGGTCTGGGGCTGAATGACGTCGATTACTGGGAACTCAACGAAGCTTTCGCGGCGCAAGTCATTGGCTGTCAGGCGGCGTGGAAATCCGACGAATACTGCCGCGAACAGCTTGGGCTTCCGGGAGCCCTCGGTGCCATCGACGACGACAAACTCAATGTGGACGGCGGCGCCATCGCCATCGGCCACCCGGTCGGCGCCTCGGGCGCGCGCATTGTGCTGCATCTGCTCAACGTCTTGCGCCGGAACAAAGCGAAACGCGGGATCGCGACGATATGCATCGGTGGCGGCCTCGGCGGCGCCATGCTGGTGGAGGCGCTATGAAAACCGATTTCAATTTTGGGCGTTTTTTCCGGTTGACCGTAGCAACGAGGGAGATCGGCGCATGAAACACTGGCAACTGACCAAGGAAGAAAACGGCATCGTCGTCGCCGTCTTCGACAAGGCCGGCGAATCCGCCAACTCCTTGTCGGCCGAAGTCATGGCCGAATTCGGCGAAATTCTCGACCAGCTCGACAAGCAGCCGCCCAAGGGCCTGATCGTCCGTTCCGGCAAGGAAGCGGGCTTCATCGCCGGCGCCGACATCGAGGAATTCTCGCAACTCGATTCCGCTGAGAAGGGCAGGGCGCTCGTGACGCGCGGCTGGAATCTGTTCAACCGGCTGGCCGCCGTGCCATACCCAACGCTGGCGCTGGTCCGTGGCCATTGCCTGGGCGGCGGGCTGGAATTGGCGCTGGCTTGTCGCTACCTGCTGGCGGTCGATGAATCCGGCACCAAGATGGGCCTGCCCGAAGTCATGCTCGGCATCTTCCCCGGCTGGGGTGGCATGCTGCGTTTGCCGAAGCGCGTCGGCCCGGCCGCAGCGCTCGACATGATGCTGACTGGCAAGACCATCGACGCCAAACGCGCCAAAAAAATGGGACTGGCTGACGATTGCGTGCCGCCGCGCGTCATGGAAATGGCCGCCCGGCAACTCCTGCTCTCCGGCCAGCCGCGCCGGCCGCTGCCCTTCATGCAACGCCTGCTCAACGGCCCGCTCAAGTCAATCGTCGCCAACGGCGCCCGCAAGCAGGTGGCCAAGAAGGCGCGGCCGGAACACTACCCGGCACCCTACGCGATCATCGATTTGTGGGCGAAACACGACGGAAATGCATTGGCCGCGCCGGAGGTCATCGACCGCATCATCACCTCGCCGACGGCACGCAATCTGGTCCGCGTCTATCACCTGCAGGAACGCCTCAAGGGCTTCGGCAAGTCGTCTGATTTCAAGGCTAAACGCGTCCACGTCATCGGCGCCGGCGTCATGGGCGGCGACATCGCCGCCTGGTGCGCCCTGCGCGGCATGACGGTCACGCTGCAGGACCAGACGCTGGAGCGCATCGCGCCTGCTCTCAAGCGTGCCCACGCCTTGTTTACCAAGCGCCTGCGTGAGCCGCTCAAGATCCGCGACGCCTTCGATCGCCTGATCCCCGATCCGGACGGGGACGGCGTGGCTCACGCCGATGTCGTCATCGAAGCTATTTTCGAGAACGTCGAGGCCAAGCACGCGTTGTTCAAGTCGCTCGAACCGAAAATGAAACCGGGCGCTGTCTTGGCCACCAACACCTCCAGTCTCAAGCTCGAAGACCTGCGCACCGTGCTCGTCCGGCCGGAACGCCTGGTCGGCATCCACTTCTTCAACCCGGTGGCGATGATGCCGCTGGTCGAAGTCGTCGAAGCCGAGGGCGCCGATCAGGCCGCCGTGCAAGCCGCCGTGCAAGCCGCCTGTGCCTTTGTGAAACAGATCGACAAGCTGCCGCTGCCGGTGAAAAGCGAACCCGGCTTCCTGGTCAACGCCGTGCTCGCGCCCTACATGCTGGCCGCGATGCGCGCCGTCGATGAAGGTGTTTCCCCGGAAACGGTCGACGAAGCGATGCTCGCCTTCGGCATGCCGATGGGGCCGATCGAACTGGTCGACACCGTCGGCCTCGACATCGCCATGGCCGCCGGCAAGCAACTGGCCGGCGGGGCCGAGGCGCCGCGCTGCCTGATCGAACGCGTCGAAAAAGGCCTGCTCGGCAAGAAGAGCGGGCAGGGTTTCTACGACTGGTCTTCCGGCCGCGCCGCCAAGGCTGCGGCCGGTAGTGTGCCGGTCGGCCTGGCCGAACGGCTGGCATCGCCACTCATTGACCGCGTCGAAAAACTGGTCGCCGACGGCGTCGTTGCCGACGCTGAACTGGCAGATGCAGGCGTAATATTTGGTACCGGCTTCGCACCTTTTACCGGCGGGCCCATGCACTTCCGGCAAGGGATGACATAGCAGTGTTGTTTATTTCCAACGAACGTTTGAAATAGTGCAATTCAAACAATGTTTCACTCGCATGTTTGATATTTAATCGTAGTGGCAGTGACGGGAGAATTCCTCCCAACATAACAAAACAGGAGACAAATCAATGAACAGAACCAACCTGCGCCTTATTCCGGCGCTTATCGCCATCGCGTTTTCTGGCAGCGCGGCTGCGGCCGGTTTCCAGTTGCAAAACCAGACGGGTTCCGGGAACGGTAATGCGTTTGCCGGTGCTGCGGCAGCGGCGGAAGATGCTGGCACCGTAATGTGGAACCCGGCCGGTATGACCTATCTGCCGAAAGGGCACAATATCGCCATGGGCGGAACGATCCTGCAACGCTCGATCAAGTTTTCGGATACTGGCTCAACTTCCACTGCCGGTTTTCCGCTGGGTACGACCGATGGCGGCGATGCTGGCGGCATTTCGTTCATTCCGGTTGGCTACTGGGCCTATTCGGTGACATCAAACCTGTCGGTTGGTCTTGGGGTTTCGCCAACCTTCGGTAATGTCAGCGAATATGATTTCAGTTTCGTTGGTCGCAACGCCGGCTTTTACGCCAACATCGAACAAATCAACGTCAATCCGTCGATTGCCTACAAGGTAAACGACATGGTCTCCCTGGGCGGCGGTATCAATTTTGCCTACAACGCTACGCACTTCAGGCAGGGCCTAACCTTTCTTGGGGCTGCTGCTACCGAAAATCAGCTGGATGTCGAGGGCGATGCCTGGGCAGTTGGCTATAACCTCGGCGCGATGTTCCAGATCACGCCAACGACCCGTATCGGCGTGACCTATCGCTCAGAACTTGAGTTCGATCTGGAAGGCGATCAAAGGACGACTGTGACCGGCTTTGGCAGCCCCTTGCTGGCCAACACCGAAATCACGGCAGTTCTGAAGACACCTGCCACGGCCTCATTGGCCTTGTCGCAGAAAGTCGGTGATCGTCTGGAAGTGCTGGCTGATTTCACCTGGACCAACTGGAGCGTCATTAACACCATTCAGCTGAAAAACAAGGCGACGGGCGCCAATCTGAGCGAGTTAAGCTACAACTTCCAGGACACGTGGCGTATCGGCCTGGGTGGTAACTATCAGTTGAACGACACATGGAAGCTCAAGTTTGGCGTCGCCTATGACAAGTCCCCGGTCAAGTCGGCGGAAGACCGCACCATGACGCTCCCGGATTCAGACCGGACCTGGCTGTCCGTCGGTGCTCGTTATCAACTGGCAAAGTCAACTTCAGTTGACGTTGGTTATACGCACATTTTCTTTGCCAATGCCGATACTGCGCGCGCGGTTGATTTCCCGGCTGGAACGACCCGTCAGGTCGTTCGCGGTGATTTCAAAACTAGCGTCAACAGCCTCGGAATGCAGTTGAACTACAACTTCTGAGTTTTTCGAGACTTGCGTTGATCCAATCCCCGGTCCGCCCGGGGATTTTTTTGAATTTTGGGCCGAAAAACCGGTTGACCGTGGGAGTCGCTGCTCTATAATTCAAACGTTCGTTTTATATTAACGAAGCAGAAAATAAGAGACTTAAAAGGAGATGCAATTGAACAAGTTGATCGTGAAGAAAGCGGCTGTGCTTGGCGCTGGGGTGATGGGGGCGCAGATTGCGGCGCACCTGGCCAACGCCAATGTGCCGGTCGTGTTGTTCGACCTGGCTGCGAAGGAAGGCGACAAGAACGGTATCGTCAAGAAGGCTCTCGACGGCCTGAAGAAGCTCGACCCGGCGCCGCTGGCCAGCAAGGGCAAGCTGAAGTTCATCGATGCAGCCAATTACGACGAGCACCTACCGCTGCTCGCCGAGTGCGATCTGGTCATCGAAGCCATCGCCGAGCGCATGGACTGGAAGAACGACCTCTACGCGAAGATCGCGCCGCACCTCTCGCCGAACGCCATCATCGCTTCCAACACCTCCGGCCTGTCGATGAATGCGCTGGCGCAGGGTTTGCCCGCGGCAGTCCGTCCGCGCTTCTGCGGCATCCATTTTTTCAACCCGCCGCGCTACATGCATCTGGTCGAGATCATCGGCACGCAAAGCACCGACGACAGCACGCTCGATGCGCTGGAAACCTGGCTGACCTCGCGTCTCGGCAAGGGCGTCATCCGCGCCCTCGATACGCCGAACTTCGTCGCCAACCGCATCGGCGTCATGTCAATTCTCGCCGTCATGCATCACACCGAGGCCTTCGGTCTTGGCTTCGATGAAGTCGATGCGCTGACCGGCCCGAAGATCGGCCGTCCGAAGAGTGCTACCTACCGCACCGCCGACGTCGTCGGCCTCGATACGCTGGCCCACGTCGTCAAGACCATGCAGGACACGCTGCCCAACGACCCGTGGCATGCCTACTTCACCAGCCCGGCCTGGCTGCAGGCGCTGATCGCGCAGGGTGCGCTGGGTCAGAAAACCCGCTGCGGCATCTTCCGCAAGCAGGGCAAGGAAATCCAGGTTCTCGATCTGAAGGCACAGGATTACCGCAAGTCCGAGGGCGAAGTGGCCGAGGAGGTCGCTGCCATCCTCAAGATGAAGAACCCTGCCGAGAAGTTCGCTGCCTTGCGCGCTTCGGCGCATCCGCAGGCGGAGTTCCTGTGGGCCATCTTCCGCGATATTTTTCATTACGCTGCCGTGCAACTCGAAAACGTTGCCGACAACGCCCGCGATCTCGATTTCGCCATGCGCTGGGGCTTCGGCTGGGCACAGGGGCCGTTCGAAACCTGGCAGGCGGCTGGCTGGGGCGATATTGCCAAAGCCATTGCCGTGGATATTGCCGCTGGCAAGAGCATGAGCGCCACGCCGCTGCCGGCCTGGGTGCTGGAAGCCGGGCGGACCGGTGTGCATACGGCGCAGGGTTCGTACTCGGCCAGCAAGAATGCCTATGTCGCTCGCTCGACCTTGCCGGTTTATCAGCGCCAACTGTTCCCCGAACGCGTGCTTGGCGAGACGGCAGCGACGCCCGAAAAATCCGGCGAAACGCTGTTTGAGAACGATGGCGTGCGCCTGTGGAAAATGCCGGCGGTCGATGCCGGCATCGGCATCCTGTCGATCAAGTCGAAGATGCACACCATCGGCGACGAGGTGCTTGACGGTGTCATCGCCGCCGTGCGCCAGGCCGAAACGACGCTCGACGGCGTGGTGATCTGGCACGAAGCGCCGTTCGCGGTTGGCGCCAATCTGGCTCAGGTGACGGAAGCCATCGGCGCTGGCCAGTTCGATCTGCTCGAAAAGACCGTCGAGAAATTTCAGCGTGCGTCGCAGACGCTCAAGTACGCGCAAATCCCGACCGTTGCCGCGGTGCAGGGCATGGCGCTGGGTGGCGGTTGCGAATTCGTCATGCATGCCGGCAACCGCGTCATGGCCCTCGAAAGCTATGTCGGCCTCGTTGAAGCCGGCGTTGGCCTGATTCCGGCAGGCGGTGGCTGCAAGGAATTCGCCGTGCGTGCTGCCGAGTGGGCTGCCCAGTCGAACGTGCCGGGCGAAGTTTTCAACTATCTGCAAAACGCCTTCATGACCATCGCCATGGCCAAGGTGGCGAAGAGTGCTGTCGAGGCCGTCGATTACGGCTTTGCCAAGGCGTCCGACACCATCCTGTTCAACGCCAATGAACTGCTCTTCGTGGCGATTCGCGAGGCACGGGTCATGGCCGAGGCCGGCTACGCGCCGCCGCCGAAAGCCCGCGCCATCCCGGTCGCCGGCAAGAACGGCATCGCGACGCTGGAGATGATGCTGGTGAACATGAAGGAAGGCGGCATGATTTCCGCCCACGACTACAAGGTCGCCAAGTTCGCCGCCATCGCCCTGTGCGGCGGCGAGGTCGAAACGGGCAGCTTGGTCGATGAGGAATGGCTGATCACTGTCGAACGCCGGCTGTTCGTCGAACTGCTGAAAACCCCCGAAACCCAGGCCCGGATCAAGCACATGCTGGATACCGGCAAGCCTTTGCGTAATTAATCGGGCTGAGGAAAAAAATCATGAGCAAACAAATTCAAGACGCCTACATCGTCGCTGCCACTCGTCTGCCTGTGGCCAAGAAAAACGGCATGTTCAAAAACGTGCGTCCGGACGACATGCTGGCCCATGCCATCAAATCGGTCGTCGCGCAGGTGCCGGGCATCGACCCGGCGCTGATCGGCGACGTCATCGTCGGCTGCGCCATGCCGGAAGCCGAGCAGGGCATGAACGTCGCCCGCATCGGCCTGCTGTTGGCCGGCTTGCCGATTACCGTGCCGGGCATCACGATCAACCGTTTCTGCTCCTCCGGGGTGCAGGCGGTGGCCGATGCGGCCAACCAGATTCGCCTCGGCCTGGCCGATGTGATGATCGCCGCCGGCACCGAGTCGATGAGCGTGATGCCGCAGATGATGGGCAACAAGATGTCGATGAATCCGGCCATCTTCGCCAAGGAGGAAAACCTCGGCATCGCCTACGGCATGGGCCTCACCGCCGAAAAGGTGGCGAACCAGTGGAAGGTCAGCCGTGAGGCGCAGGATGCCTTCGCTGTCGAGTCGCATCGCCGGGCCTGTGCGGCGATTGCCGCCGGTCACTTCAAGGCGGAAATTTCGCCCTACACCGTGCGCGAGAGCCTGCCCGATCTGGCTTCCGGCGAGATTCGCATCCGCGAACGAATTGCCGATACCGACGAAGGTCCGCGTCCGGATTCGGCGCTCGACAAGCTGGCCAAGCTGAAGCCGGTCTTCCATGCTCGCGGTTCGGTAACGGCCGGCAATTCGTCGCAGATGTCCGACGGCGCCGGCGCCGTGATGCTGGTTTCCGAGAAGATTCTGCGCGAACACAACCTGACGCCGCTGGCCCGCTTTGCCGGCTACGCCGTCGGTGGCGTCGCACCGGAAATCATGGGCATCGGCCCGGTTGCGGCGATTCCAAAGGTGCTGGCGGAGGTCGGCATCACCCAGGATCAGCTGGACTGGATCGAACTCAATGAAGCCTTCGCCGCCCAGTCGATCGCCGTCATGCAGGAACTCGGCATTAACCCGACCAAGGTCAATCCGCTCGGTGGCGCCATCGCCCTCGGCCACCCGCTCGGCGCCACCGGCGCCATCCGTATCGCCACCGTCGCGCATGGCCTCAAGCGCACCGGCGGCAAGTACGGCATGGTGACAATGTGCATCGGAACGGGTATGGGCGCCGCCGGCATCATCGAACGGATTTAAGGAAATCCGCATGAGCAAGCCATCTCCGTCGTTGCGCAGTGCTCACAAGCTCGCCTACCTAAAGGTATGTCTCGCTTGTTGCGCGCTGGGCGCCTCGGATCTGGCCCACTCCTGCGAATTTCTGATTCCCACGGTCAACCGGAAAAAAAGACCAAAATTGAAATCATGAAACCCGCCTGGCTGGCCAAACTTTCTCCGACCTGGCGGGCGCGCATGGTGCGGCTGGGCTTCAATTTTCATCCGGCTTTTCGTGGTACGGGCGGGCGGGTGACCCATGTGGCGAAGGATTTACGTCACATCCGGGTTTCCCTGCCGCTCAACTGGAAGACCAAGAATATCGTCGGTTCGCTCTATGGTGGCTCGCTCTTCGCGATCACCGACGGGGCGCATCCGATGATGTTGATGGCGGCGCTCGGCGACGGTTATATCGTCTGGGACAAGGCGGCGAGTATTCGTTACCGCAAACCTGGGTTTTCGACGCTGTATGCCGATTTTGTGTTGAGTGACGAGGAAGTGGCGGAAATCCGGGCCGAACTGGCCAAGAACCCGGAGCTTGAGCGGACTTATGAGGTCGAATTGAAAGACCAGCACGGCACCGTGCATACCGTCGTCGAACGCACGGTTTACATTGCCGATAAACATTACTACCGACAAAAGAGCGGTGGAGGAGACAAAAAATGATTACATCGACAAGCGTTCGCAAGGCAGCGCTCATTGCCGCCTTGCTGGCTGTTCCCGGGCTGCATGCCGCGGAAGTGGCCGGGGTGAAAGTGGACGACACTATCCGCGTCGGCAACAGCGATCTGGTGCTCAACGGTGCCGGGCTGCGCAGCAAGCTGTTCATCAAGGTCTATGTCGGCGCGCTCTACGTTGGTCAAAAGTCGACAACGCCGACAGCAATCTTCGATAGCCCGCAACCGCGCCGCATGGTCATGCGCATGATGCGCGACCTCGATGCCGACACGCTGAACTCGGCACTCGACGACGGCCTGAAGAGCAACCACAGCCCGGCCGAGCTGGCCGAACTCAAAACGCAGGCCGAGCAGCTGGGCAGCATCATGAAGGGTATCGGCAAGGCCCGCGAAGGCGATACCATTGGCATTGACTTCTCTGCCGACGGCGTCGCTGTCAGCCTGAACGGGGAAGCTCGCGGCAAGGTGGCTGGCGCAGGTTTCGCGAAAGCACTGCTCAAAGTGTGGTTGGGTGAAAAGCCGGTGGACGCCTCGTTGAAGAAGGCGCTGCTCGGGTCCTAGGTAGGCAACGGAGGAGGAGACAATCATGGAAAAAATCTGGCTACAAAGCTATCCGAATGGCGTGCCGGCCAACATCGACATCGACCACATCCCGTCGCTCGTCGCGCTGTTCGAAAAGGCCTGCGCGACTTTCGCCGACAAGGTCGCCTACATCAGCATGGACAAGGCGATGACCTATCGCCAGCTAGACGAAGAGAGCAAGGCTTTCGCCGGCTGGCTGCAGGCCAAGGGGCTCAAGAAGGGCGACCGTGTCGCGCTGATGATGCCCAACCTGCTGCAATATCCCGTGGCGCTCTTCGGCACGCTGCGCGCCGGCTGCGTCGTGGTCAATTGCAACCCGCTCTACACGCCGCGCGAGCTCGAACACCAGCTCAAGGATTCCGGTGCCGTTGCCATCGTCATCGTCGAAAACTTCGCCCACACGCTCGAGCAGGTCGTCGCCCACACGGCAATCAAGCACGTCATTGTCACGCCGATGGGCGAAATGCTCGGCCTCAAGGGCATCATCGTCAATTTCGTCGTGCGTCATGTGAAAAAGCTGGTGCCGGCTTGGAATCTGCCCGGTTCCGTCGGCTTCAACAGTGCGCTGGCGACGGGCCGCAGCCACGGCTGGCAGCCCGTACCGCTGAACCAGGACGACATCGCCTTCCTGCAATACACGGGCGGCACGACGGGGGTTTCGAAAGGTGCGATGCTGACGCACGCCAACATCGCCTCCAACGTGACCCAGGCCTACAGCTGGATCAAGCCGGTAGTGCGTGAGGGCGAGGAATTCATCATCACCGCCCTGCCGCTCTATCACATCTTCGCCCTGACGGCGAATTGCCTGACCTTCCTGATGATTGGCGCCCGCAACCTGCTGATCGCCAATCCGCGCGACATTCCGGGCTTCGTCAAGGAGTGGGGCAAATACCCGGTGACGGTGGTGACCGGCGTCAACACGCTGTTCAACGCCCTGCTCAATAACGACGATTTCGCCAAGCTGGATTTCTCGACCATGCGCGTTACCCTGGGTGGTGGCATGGCGGTACAGGGACCGGTCGCCGAAAAGTGGAAGAAGGTGGTCGGTACCCCGTTGCTGCAAGCCTACGGCCTGACTGAAACCTCGCCGGCGGCGACGATCAATCCACTCGACATGGGTGATTTCAACGGTTCCATCGGCCTGCCGATTTCCTCTACCGAGGTATCGATTCGCGACGACTACGGCAACGAGGTGCCGCAAGGCCAGATCGGCGAAATCTGCATCCGCGGTCCACAGGTCATGAAAGGCTACTGGCAGCGGCAGGAGGAAACGGATTACGTCTTCTATCCGGACCGTTTCCTGCGCACCGGTGACGTGGGTTACGTCGACAAAAAAGGCTTCGTTTTCCTGGTTGACCGCAAGAAGGACATGATCCTGGTCTCCGGCTTCAACGTTTACCCGAACGAGGTCGAGGAAGTCGTCGCCATGCACCCCGGTGTCCGCGATGTGGCGGCGATTGGCGTGGTCGACGAGAACTCGGGCGAAGCGGTCAAGATATTCGTCGTCCGCAAGGACCCGGCTGTCACCGAACGCATGCTGATCGACCACTGCCGTGGCCTGCTCACCGGCTACAAGATTCCAAAACACGTCGAATTCCGTGACGACTTGCCGCGTACCAACGTCGGCAAGATCCTGCGTCGCGCACTGAAAGAGGGGGCTTGATGCCTATTCCAGAATCACTGAACAAGAACCTGGCGCTGCCTGTCATCTGCGCGCCGATGTTTATCGTTTCCAACCCCGATCTGGTCATCGCCCAGTGCAAGGGCGGCCTGATCGGCTCCTTCCCGGCCCTCAACGCCAGGCCCAAGGAATTGCTCGACGAGTGGCTGCTGCGCATCAAGCGGGAACTGGCCGACGATCCGAACGCCGCACCGTTCGCCGTCAACCAGATCATCCACCCATCGAACGAGCGGCTGGAACACGACATGATGCTCTGCGTAAAGCACGAGGTGCCGCTCATCATCACCAGCCTGTCCGCGCCGACGCAGATCGTGCCGCCCGTGCATGCCTACGGCGGCAAGGTTTTTCACGACGTGATCAGCGTCCGCCATGCGGAAAAGGCTTTGGAGGCAGGCGTTGATGGCCTGATCCTGGTTTGCGCCGGGGCCGGGGGCCATGCCGGTACGCTGAGCCCGTTTGCGCTGGTCGGCGAAATTCGCAAGTTCTACGATGGCCCGATCGCCCTGTCCGGCTCGATTACCAACGGTAGCGCCATCCTCTCCGCGCAGGCCATGGGGGCAGATTTCGCCTACATCGGCACACGCTTCATCGCCACCGATGAGGCGCATGCCGCCGAAGCCTACAAGCAGGCCATCGTCGATTCGGATGCCAAGGATGTGGTCTACACGCCTTACTTCACCGGCGTGCATGGCAACTACCTGAGCAAGAGCATCATCGCTGCCGGCCTCGATCCGGCCAACCTGCCAGTCAAGGACAAGACCGCGATGAGCTTCGGCGGCTCCACCGCCGCCAAGGCCTGGAAAGACATCTGGGGCGCCGGCCAGGGTGTTGGCACCATCGCCGACGTACTGCCGACGGCCGAGCTGATCGCCCGCCTCAAGCAGGAATACCGCGCCGCGAAGACGTCCTTGTGCAGCAGTCCGTTTTAAGACCCGTCCCCTCTCCAGCTGCCCCCTTGAACGAGAGAGCTTTTTTGCTCCCTCCATTCAAGGGGAGGGCCGGGGTGGGGATGGGTAAAACCTAAAATCCAGACAAAGAGGAGACAGACCAAATGAGCGACTACCGCGCCCCCGTAAAAGACATGCGTTTCGTCATGGACGAACTAGCCGGCTTCAAGGAGTTGAGCCAGATCGCCGGCTACGAAGACGCCACCCCCGACCTCGCCGACGCCATTCTCGACGAAGCCGCCAAGTTCACCGGCGAAGTCCTCGCCCCGCTCAACCGCATCGGCGACCAGCAGGGCTGCAAGCTCACGCCCAACGGCGTCACCACGCCGCCCGGCTGGAAGGAAGCCTACAAGGCCTTCTGCGAAGCCGGCTGGAACGGTATTTCCTCGCCGGCCGATTTCGGCGGCCAGGGCCTGCCCGACACGCTGGGCGTTGCGGTCAAGGAGATGGTCTGCTCAGCCAACCTGTCGTTTTCGCTCGGCCCCTTGCTGACCACCGGCGCCGTCGAAGCGCTGCTGACCTGCGCCAGCGACGAGCTGAAAGCCATCTACCTCGAAAAGATGATCACCGGCCAATGGACCGGTACGATGAACCTCACCGAGCCGCAAGCCGGCTCCGACCTGGCGCTCATCCGCTCACGTGCCGAACCGCAGGCCGACGGCAGCTACCGCGTCTTCGGCCAGAAGATTTTCATCACCTACGGTGACCACGACATGACGGACAACATCGTCCACCTCGTGCTCGCCCGTCTGCCCGATGCGCCGGCCGGCGTGAAGGGCATCTCGATGTTCTTGGTGCCCAAGTTTCTCGTGAACGCCGACGGTTCGCTCGGCGCCCGCAACGACGCCCATTGTGTCTCCATCGAACACAAGCTCGGCATCCACGCCAGCCCAACCTGCGTCATGGCCTACGGCGACAACGGTGGCGCTGTCGGCTTCCTGCTCGGCGAACCGAACCGCGGCCTCGAATACATGTTCATCATGATGAACGAAGCCCGCCTCGGCGTCGGCCTGCAAGGCATAGCGCTGGGCGAACGCGCCTACCAGCAAGCCCTCGGCTATGCCCGCGAACGCAAGCAGGGCCGCGATGCGCTGACCGGCGAAGCCCTCGTCACGCTCGACCGTCACCCCGACATCCGCCGCATGCTCATGCTCATGAAATGCCGCGTCGAAGCCTGCCGCGCCATGGCCTACTACGCCTCCGGCCTGCTCGACCGAGCCCATGCGGCTGGGCACACCGAAGAAGGCAAGCGCCAACTGTGGCTGGCCGAATTTATGATCCCCATCGTCAAGGGCGGCGGTACCGAAATGGGTATTGACGTCACCTCACTCGGCATCCAGATCTACGGCGGCATGGGCTTCATCGAAGAAACCGGCGCCGCCCAGCACTGGCGCGACTCACGCATCACCACCATCTACGAAGGCACCACCGGCATCCAGGCCAACGACCTGCTGTTCCGTAAACTGATGCGCGACCAGGGTGCCACCGCCAAGGTCGTGTTCGGAGAGGTCTACGCCACCGCCAAGGCGCTAGGCGCTTCCGGAAAACCCGAACTGAAAGCCATCGGCCAACGCCTCGGCATCGCCCTCAAGGCGTGGACAGAAGCCACCGAATGGTTAGCCGCCAACGCCAAAACCGACCTCTCCGGCGTCCTGACCGCTGCAGTTCCCTACCTGCACCTCGCCGTTACAGTCTGCGGCGGCTGGTTCATGGGCAAGGCCGCATTGGCCGCCGTCGGCTATCTCGAAAAAGGTGAAGGCGACCAAGCTTTCTTCCGCGCCAAGATCGCTACGGCGCGGTTCTACGCTGACCAGATGTTGCCGCAAGCCACGGCCTACGGCGAAACGGTCAGGGCTGGCGATGCGGCGCTGGCCGGCATGGGCGACGAGGTTTTCTAGTCGTTTGTTTCCTGCAGTTCAAACGCAAAAAAGCCGCCCGATCCGAGGCGGCTTTTTTACGGCTTGCTAACGGGATTACTGCTTGATGGCTTCGATGGCGATGTCGATGGTCACGTCGTCGCCGACGTAGGGTGCGTACTTGCCCATGTTGAAATCGGTGCGCTTGACGGTGACGGTGGCGTTGCCGCCGATGGCGTCTTTCTTGACCATCGGGTGCGGCATGGCCTGGTAGCCGGTTACCTTGAGGACGACCGGCTTGGTGATGCCCTTGAGGGTCAGCTTGCCTTCGATGCTGGCCGGCTTGTCGCCTTCGAAGACGACCTTGGTCGACTTGAAAGTGGCGGTCGGGTGCTTGGCGGTGTCGAGGAAATCCTCGCCCTGGATGTGCTCGTTGAAAGTCGCCGAGCCGGTGCTGACCGACTTGGTATCGATGACGATGTCGACGACTGCGGTCTTGGCGGCCTTGTCGAGGACGATGGTGCCGGTGGTCTTGTCGAAGCGGCTCATCTGGACCGTGTAGCCGAAGTGGCTGTACGAGAAGCGCGGGAAGCTGTGCGTGCCGTCCAGCGTGAAGGTTTCCGGGGCGGCCAGAGCCGGGCTGGCGGCAGCGATGGCGAGGACGAGCGTGGCGAGTTGTTTTTTCATGGTGATTCTCCTGTTGTGGGTTGGGGTTTATTTCGTTACAGCGGTGATGCGGAACTTGATCTGGACGTCGTTGGCGACGATGTCGAACTTGGCCCAGGCGCCTTCGCCGATGGAAAAGTCGGCGCGGCGGATGGTGAAGGCGCCATCGAAGACGCCGCTGTTGCCTTGTGCCGTGAAGGTGGCGGGGACGACGACATCCTGCGTCTTGCCCTTGATGGTCAACTGGCCGGCGACTTCGTACTTGTTGCCGCCGAGCGCCTTGACGGTGCCGGAAACGAACTTGGCGGTCGGGAAGGCTTTGGTGTTGAACCACGGCTTGCCGGCGACTTCCTGGTCGCCTTCCGGGGCGCCGGTGTCGACGCTGGCCAGGTCGACATCGAAGCTGGCCTTGGCCGCGGTCGGCTTGGCCGGGTCGAAATTGAGCTGGCTGGAAAACTTCCGGAATTTCCCGTCGACCGTAACGCCCATCTGTTTGTAGACGAAGTTGATGGCGCTTTTGTCGGCTTGCACCTGGGTGTATTCGACGGCGTTGGCAGCCGGAATCAGGGTTGCGAAGGCAAGGGCGAAGGCGAGGCGTTTCATGTTCTGTTCTCCTTGGAATGGCGGGGCAGGATGCGGGTCAGGATGTCGTCCTTGTCGATGAAGTGATGTTTCAACGCAGCGCCGATGTGGCCGGCGAGGACGACGACGAAGAGCAGGTTGAGGCTCATGTGGACGGTTTGCAGCAGGTCGCCGAGCTCCTTGTTTTTCTCAAGCAGGTCGGGGATGGGCAGGACGCCGAAATAAACGGTCTGGAAACCCTTGGCCGAACTCATCAGCCAGCCGGATAGCGGGATGGCGAGCATCAGCCCGTAGAGCGCCAAATGTCCGACGTGGGCGGCGAACTGCATGATCTTCGGCATGCTCTCGGGCAGGGGCGGCGGGCGATGCGTGAAGCGCCAGAGCAGGCGAAAGCCGACGAGCAGGAAGGCCGTGACGCCAGCCCACTTGTGCCAGGAATAAAGCTTGAGCTTGTCCGGCGACAGCGGCAGGTCATGCATGTAAAAACCGAGGGCCAGCAGGCCAAAGATCAGGATGGCCATGAGCCAGTGCAGGAGCTTGGCGGTGCTGGTGTAGTGTTGGGTTGCCACGGTCAACCTCCTTTTTTGGGCAAAAATGAATAAGCATCCATGGCGATGACGTAATCGTCGATGCCGGCATGGAAGCGCGTGGCCTCGGCGTTTTCACCACCGGCCCCGAGTGCGACATACAAGGGCAACAAATGTTCATCGCTCGGGTGGGCTTGCACACCGCCGGGGGCTTGCCGCCGGTAGTCGAGCAAGGCATCGATGTCGTGAGCATAGAGCTTATCGGCCAGCCAGTTGGTGAGCTGGCGCACATAGGCCGGCGTCTGCCCGCCGCTACGGGCTGCCATCTGATAGTCGCGCAGGTTGTGCGTGAGGTTGCCCGAGGCGATGACGAGAAAACCCTTGGCCGTGAGCGGCGCCAGCGCCTGACCCAGCTTATAGGCCTGTTGCGGACCGCCGCGGCTCTGGATGGAGAGCGGAATGACCGGCACTTCGGCATCGGGGAACATCAGGCGCAGCGGCACCCAGGCACCGTGGTCGAGGCCGCGGCCGGCATCGGTGGCGACCGGCAGGCCGGCGGCCTTCAGCGCCGCGACGACTTCTTCCGAAGCCTCGCGGCAGCCGGTGGCCGGATAGTGGATTTCGTACAGTTCGTCCGGGAAACCCCAGAAATCGTGAATGGTTTCCGGCCGCTCGGCGAAACCCACGGTTGGCATGGCCGTATCCCAGTGGGCGCTGACGATGACGATGGCGCGCGGCAGGGCCAGCGATCCGGCCATGGCCGACAAGGCAGCGCCAGCCGCACCCGGGCGCAGCGCGAAAGTCGGCGCACCGTGCGGAACAAAAAGGGTGGGTTGAATCTGTGTCATTGCGGCAACTCCCGTGTCGATGGACGCACTTTAGGCCTGTTATTTGGATCGAAATAGCCGACAATGTGCAAATTACTATTGCTGGAGTTGCAACAATGGATCGCCTCGATGCCATGCATCTCTTCGTTCGCGTCGCTGAACTCGGCAGCTTTTCGGCCGTGGCGCAGCAGCTGGGCGTCGCCCGTTCGGTCGTGACGCGGCAGATCGCCGCGCTGGAAACGCATCTCGGCGTCAAGCTCATGGCGCGCAGCACGCGCCGGCTGGCGCTGACCTCGGGCGGTACGGCCTACCTGGAAAAATGTCGGGTCATCCTCAACCTTGTCGAAGCGGCCGAAACCGGCGTTGCCGAGGAGCGCCTGACGCCGCGCGGCAATATCCGCATCAGTCTGCCGCTCAGTTACGGCATGAAACGGCTGGCGCCGATCCTGCTCGATTTCTCGCAGCGCTATCCGGAGGTTTCGCTCGATATGGATTACAGCGACCGGCGGGTGAACCTGATCGAGGAGGGCATCGACCTGTCGATCCGCATCACCCGGCGCCTGGAGTCGGGGGATGTAGCGCGCAAGATCGGCGCCAGCCGCATGCTGGTCGTCGCCGCGCCGGACTATCTCGACCGCCACGGTAGACCGGAAAAACCGGCCGATTTGATAAACCACGTTTGCCTCGGCTACACCAACGCCGGCAGCAGCCAGCTCTGGCAATTCATGGTCGACGGGCAACTCGAAAGCTTCCATGTCCGCAGTCGCCTCAATGCCAACAACGGCGACGTGCTGACCGAAGCGACGGCGCAGGGGCTGGGCATCAGCTGCCAGCCGGATTTCATCGCCGAAAGCTATCTGACCAGCGGCCGGGTCGAGGAAATCCTTGCCGCCTTCCCGATGCCCGAACTCGGCATCTACGCCATGCTCCCCAGTAATCGCCATGTCCCGCACCGGGTCAGGGTCTTGATGGATACGCTGGCCGAGCGCCAGGTCTTGCCATAAACGATCGCGGCACAATTCTTTACCGATCCGTGCCAACCGTCATTATCGTCACGCGTTAATATTCGAATGGCAATCCGTCATTGCCGTCTGGCATCTTGAGTGAACTGAAAGGATTTCGAATAATGGGAATCGTGTGGACCATCCTGGTCGGCCTCGTCGTCGGCGTCATCGCCAAGTTTCTGCACCCCGGCAAGGACAACATGGGCTTCATCGCCACCATCCTGCTCGGCATCGGCGGCTCCTTCCTGGCCGGTGTGCTCGGGCAGGCCATGGGCTGGTATCGGGCCGGCGAAGGCGCCGGTTTTGTCGCCTCCGTTGTCGTCGCCATCGTCCTGCTGGTCATTTACGGCCGCCTGCGCGACGGCAACCCGAAATGAATCGGCGCCTGGCAACCCTGCTCGCCGGCGTTTTTCTCGCCGCCACGGCCCGCGCCGGCACCCTAGTCGATCTCGCCGCCGAGGCCAGCCGCCCGGCCGCCAACGACATGGTGCGCGCCAGCGTCTACAGCGAAGCGAGCGGCAAGAGCCCGGGCGAACTGGCACAACGCGTCAATGCCGACATCGCCGAAGCGCTCAAGCTCATTCGTACCAAATCCGGCATCTCGGTCAAGAGCGGCCAGCAATCGACCTACCCTATTTACAGCCAGGGCCAGAAAATCGATGGCTGGCGCATGCGCAGCGAACTGGTGCTCGAATCCAAGGATCAAGGCAGCGTTTCCGAACTGCTCGGCAAGCTGCAGCAAATGCGCCTGGCCGTCGGTGACGTCAGCCTGCAGCCATCACCGGAAACCCGGCGCAAGGTCGAGGACGAAGCGACGCGCGAGGCCATTCAGGCCTTCCAGAGCCGTGCCGCAGTCATTGCCGGGCAACTTGGCAAGAACTGGAAGATCAAGCAGCTCAGCGTCCAGCAGGGGGGCGGCAGGCCGATGCCCATGATGCGCGCCGCCCGCGGCGTGATGATGGCGGCAGAAGCAGCACCGGCGCCGCTCGAAGCTGGCGAGAGCCTGGTGACGACCAACGTCAGCGGGCAGATCGAACTGGCCGACTGAATGCAGTCACATTGAACGTGAGGCGCAGCCCCCTTTCGGGCTGTTGCTACGGTCAACCGGAAATTTCGCCCGAATTTGAAATGTCATGCGGTGGCGGCCGGATCGGCCAAAAGCCCTTGTCACGTAAGGGTTTTGCGCGCGAAGGCAATAAATTTTTCTGGCTGGTAATGCACTGTGAATTTGTTCACAGACGCTGCAGGGCGCGCAAGGCAGAATGAATCCATCGACTCAGAAAGGCAGGAAAATGTCCCTCTCCAGCATCAAGGCAACTCCATCACAAACTGGCAGCAAAGTTGCCAGCAAGGGGAGTGCGCAGGCTGGCGAGATCGACCTGTCGGTATTCAATTTGCGCGATACCTTGAGCAACATCACGGTTCGCGAAGCAAACTTCAGCGAGTTTCTCTCAGCGCTCAAGCAGTTTGGCTCACCCACTACAAAGCAGTAAGTTCGCCGGGCGGCGAGGGCAAGCGGGGTGGTGCCCATGGGCAGGATCGAACTGCCGACCTCTCCCTTACCAAGGGAGTGCTCTACCACTGAGCCACATGGGCAACCTGGTGCTCTGACGGGGGCAAAGTAACCGCTGTACAGGCCGTGGTTACCTGGTTTCTTTCTGCTTCGATCTTGTTGATGCCGCCAGAAATACCGTCAATTGCTATGCGCTTGGGGCTCTGAACAAATCCAGAATGCCGATAACGCGACTGGTGATCACGTTCAAGCGGGGCGCATTGTAACAGCGTAGCGGCCGCTGTGTTGGGCAAATTTAATGTTTGGCGCTTTACCCGGCGCAGCCGTATGCGTGCCCGGATCGACTGTGCACTGGATATCGTGGAAGGCAGCAGGGCAGACAATCGCTATTGCGCAGGGCGAAATGGCGTGATGCGACGCGAGGCCTGACCTGGATTTCCGGTGTGCGCCTGAAAGTCTTGAGTCATGGTGGTTCCCGGCGGTCGGGTGCTTCCGGGCTTATCCCCATTTCCTGTGGATAAGCTTGGGGGCAGGTACGGGGTTGATGTCCTAAGGTGCTGTTGCAGAAACCTTTTACATCGTTTGCCTAACAAACAGGCAATGGCCTCAGTTGCAGTAGATTTCCTGCAACATCCCGATGATCACACTCAGCCGCTGGTCGGCGATGGCGTAGTAAACGCGGTTGGCGTCCTTGCGCGATTTGAGCAGATGCTGGTTGTGGAGCTGGAGGAGATGCTGCGAGATATTGGGCTGCGTGGTGCCCAGTTCGGCGCAAATGTCACCGACCGTTCGCTCGCCTTGCGCCAGCAGACAGACGATGCCGAGACGGAGAGGATGAGCGACCGCCTTGAAGCGGTGGGCGGTTAGCTCGATTTCCTTTTCGCTCCAGTTGCTGGCCATCTTATTTCTTCAGGTAAATCTGGTCGAAGGTGCCGCCATCCGCAAAGTGCGCTTTTTGGGCTTTCGGCCAGCCGCCGAAGCTGTCATCGATGGTCACCAGCTTCATTTTCGGGAAGCTCGCCGCGTATTTGGCGGCGACCTTGGCGTTGCTCGGGCGGTAGTAGTGCCGGGCGGCGATGTCCTGGCCTTCCTCTGAATACAAGTAATCCAGATAAGCCTGCGCCGTCAGCCGAGTGCCACGCTTCTCGACCACCTTGTCGACCACGGCCACCGGCGGCTCGGCAAGGATGGACAGGCTGGGGGCGACGATCTCGAACTTGTCCTTGCCCAGTTCATTGACGGCCAGGATGGCTTCGTTTTCCCAGGCGATCAGCACGTCGCCGATACCACGTTCAACGAAGGTGGTGGTCGACCCGCGGGCGCCGGAGTCGAGCACCGGCACGTTCCTGAAAATGGCCGTGACCAGCTCTTTGGCCTTCTGCTCGTTGCCGCCCGGTTGCTTCAATGCCCAGGCCCAGGCCGCCAGATAGTTCCAGCGGGCGCCGCCGGATGTTTTCGGATTCGGTGTGATGACAGCGATACCCGGCTTGGCCAGATCGCCCCAATCCTTGATCGCCTTCGGGTTGCCCTTGCGGACGAGGAAAACGATGGTCGAGGTGTAGGGCGACGAATTGTTTGGAAAGCGTTTCTGCCAGTCGGCCGGAATCAGCTTGCGTTCGGCCAGGGCATCGATGTCGTAACCGAGGGCCAGCGTCACGACATCGGCTTCGAGGCCATCAGCCACCGAGCGCGCCTGCTTGCCGGAACCGCCATGCGACTGGCGGACCTGCACGGTCTGACCGGTCTTTTCCTGCCAGTGCTTGTTGAAAGCGGCGTTGAAGTCCTTGTACAACTCGCGCGTTGGGTCGTAGGAGACGTTGAGCAGGGTGGTCTGGCCAAAAGCGCTGCCCAGGCCGATTGCTACGGTCAACCCGAAAAACAGGCCAAATTTGAACATGGGGAAACTCCGCAAGAGAAGATCAATGTGGCCAGTTTAGGGAGTTGCCTAACAATCAAAAAGAATAAATTCTTAAATGCTTATTGTATTTTGATCTATGCAGTTGCCGGCATAAGCGGTGTTTGTCGGTGCCGGCAAACTGTGGTGTCATTGGCTGAAGCGACTTTCAGGAACAAATCACGATGGCTGTCAGACAAATACTCCGCATGGGCGAACCGCTGTTATTCAAGGTAGCTGAACCCGTCAGCGAATTCGGGACGGACGAACTCAAGCACCTGATAGCGGATATGTTCGACACCATGGCTGCCGCCGGCGGCGTCGGCCTCGCCGCCCCGCAGATCGGCGTTGGTCTGCAACTGGTGATTTTCGGTTTCGACAAGAGCGAGCGCTATCCGGAGGTCGGTTCAGTGCCGCAGACCATCCTGATCAACCCGGTCATCACGCCGCTCGGAGACGATGAGGAACTGGGCTGGGAAGGCTGCTTGTCCGTTCCCGGTCTACGCGGCGAAGTGCCGCGTTACTCGCGCATCCGCTACCAAGGCTTTGACCCGGACGGGAATCCGGTCGACCGCACGGTCGACGGCTTCCATGCCCGTGTCGTCCAGCACGAGTGCGATCACCTGATCGGCCGGCTCTTCCCATCACGGATGCGCGATTTCGCACGCTTCGGCTATACCGACGTGCTCTTCCCGGAACTTGTTTAGCCGGGTCGAGGCTTTGCTGGTTCAGGTTTTCGGCGGCCGATAGTTCCTGCGCGGGATGGCGGTCAGTGCCATGCAACACCTCTAAATTGGTTGGTTTTTGGGCGTATACCAACGGCCCTTTGAAATACCAACATAGATACCAACAAAAACGATGGTATTTCTTCAAACCGCTTTAGACGACACTGGACGAACCGGCAATAAAAAACCCCGCATTTGCGGGGTTCTTCCGACTATTGTGTATCACAATAGATCAAATTCTGGTGCGTCCTGACGGGCTCGAACCGCCGACATTCTGCGTGTAAGGCAGACGCTCTACCAACTGAGCTAAGAACGCTGGGGCGCGCATTATAACGAATAAAGTATTTTGCGTCAGCGTTCTGAATGATGGCGATTGTTTTACGGCAAATCTTCGTGGTCGTTCAGGCTGTTATTGTGTTTGAGCCAGTCGTTCTGATCTCTTCATCAAGCGAGAGAAAAACGTTGATTGTTGGTAATCTACGAGCCGATGCCTGCAAATTCTCCTGTTCAATTTACCTTGCCCGCCCTGGCCGGCTTGAAGCTCTCCGAATTGATTTCGGCGCTCAGTCATGCGCTCGACATTACCGAAGGGCAGCCGGAAGGCCATTGCGTGCGTTGTTGCTGGATCGGCATGCACATCGGCCGCCGTCTCGGGTTCGGCGACGACGATCTGTGGAATCTCTACTACACCTTGCTACTCAAGGATCTGGGCTGCAGCAGCAACGCGGCGCGCATTTGCGAGTTGTACCTGACCGACGACCTGAGTTTCAAACGCGATTTCAAGAAGGTCGGCGACAGCCTGCCCCGGGTGCTCCAGTTCGTGCTCAGCCACACCGGGCTGCGGGCGCCGCTGGCCGAGCGTTTCCGCAGCGTCATGACGATCATGCGCGACGGCGAACAGATCGCCACCGAGTTGATCGCCACCCGCTGCCAGCGCGGCGCCGAAATCGCCCGCTTGCTGCGTTTCCCCGAGAGCGTGTCGGCCGGTATCTACAGCCTGGACGAGCATTTCAACGGACAGGGCAAGCCGCATGGGCTGGCTGGAGAAGCGATTCCGCTCTATTCGCGCATTGCGCTGCTGGCTCAGGTGATTGACGTTTTTCATACCTCGGGCGGCCCGCAGGCGGCTTTCGACGAGGTTCGCCAGCGCGTCGGTGGCTGGTTCGATCCCGCTCTGGTTCAGGCATTCGAGCAACTGGCGGGCGACGACGCTTTCTGGAAAACACTGGCTTCGCCCGAGGTCATGACGGCGGTGCTGGCGCTCGAGCCGGCCGGGCATGTCGTGGCGCTCGACGACGATTATCTCGACGACATTGCCGCCGCTTTCGGCCAGGTTGTCGACTCGAAGAGCCCCTACACCAGCGGGCATAGCACGCGGGTTGCGCTCTATGCCGACCTGATCGCCGAAACGCTCGGTCTGGCGGCGGACCGTCGGCGCTGGCTCAAGCGCGGCGCGCTGCTCCACGATGTCGGAAAACTTGGCGTCAGTAACAGCGTGCTCGACAAGCCCGGCAAACTCGATGACGAGGAGTGGGAGGCGGTGAAGGCGCACGCGATGTACACCGAGACGATCCTCTCGCGCATCGACGCCTTCACCGAGCTGGCGCAGGTGTCGGCCGCCCATCACGAACGCTTCGACGGCAAAGGCTACCCGCGCGGCGTGACGGCGAAAGATATCTGCCTCGAAACGCGGATCATCACGACGGCCGATATTTTCGATGCGATCACCGCCGAACGCCCGTACCGCGGTGCGGTACCGATTCCCAAGACGCTGGAAATCATGGCCGAGAACGTCGGCACGGCCATCGACGCGAAATGTTTTGAGGCGCTGAAACAGGCACTTGCCCGCCTGCCGTCCTGAGAGCCTGTAAAATACGCCCTTTGTTTGCCGGCCTGTTCGGATAAGGTTTCCATCGCATGACTATTCAGCAAAAAGTGCCGACCGTCGGCTTCGTTTCCCTCGGCTGCCCGAAGGCCAGTTCCGATGCCGAGCGCATCCTGACCAAGCTGCGCGCCGAAGGCTACGAGATTTCGCCGAGCTACGACAATTCCGATCTCGTCATCGTCAATACCTGCGGCTTCATCGACGCCGCCGTCGAGGAATCGCTCGACGCCATCGGCGAAGCGCTCAACGAGAACGGCAAGGTCATCGTCACCGGCTGCCTCGGCGCCAAGGGCAACATCGTGCAATCGACGCATCCGGCAGTGCTCGCCGTGACCGGCCCGCACGCGGCCGATGAAGTCATGAGCTACGTCCATGCCCACCTGCCGAAACCGCACGATCCGTATTCCGACCTCGTGCCGCCGCAGGGCGTGCGCCTAACACCGGATCACTTTGCCTACCTGAAAATTTCAGAGGGCTGCAACCATAGCTGCACTTTCTGCATCATCCCGTCGCTACGTGGCCCGCTCGTTTCGCGGCCGGTCGGCGATGTGCTGGCCGAGGCCGAAAACCTGGCCCGGGCTGGCGTGAAAGAGATCCTGGTCATTTCGCAGGACACCTCGGCCTACGGCGTGGACCTCAAGTATCGCACCGCCTTCTGGGGCGGCAAGCCGGTCAAGTCGCGCTTGAAAGAGTTGTGCGAGGCGCTGGCCAGTTTCGGTATCTGGGTCCGCCTGCACTACGTTTACCCGTATCCGTCGGTCGATGATGTCATCCCGCTCATGGCCGAAGGCAAGATCCTGCCTTACCTCGATGTACCCTTCCAGCACGCCAGCCAGACTATCCTCAAGGCGATGAAGCGCCCGGCTTCGGCCGAGAACACGCTCGAACGCATCGCCAAGTGGCGCGATATCTGCCCTGAAATCGTCATCCGCTCGACCTTCATCACCGGCTTCCCCGGCGAAACGGACGAGGATTTCGACCAGTTGATCCAGTTCCTCGAAGACGCCAAGCTCGACCGTGTCGGTGCTTTCGCCTACTCGCCGGTTGAAGGCGCCAAGGCCAACGAACTGGCAGGCCTGCCGCCGGAGGATGTCCGCGAAGACCGTCGGCGCTGGCTGATGCAGGTGCAGGAAGATATTTCCGCGGCCAAGCTCGAAGCCAAGATCGATACGGTCATTCAGGTGCTGGTCGATGCCGTCGACGAGGAGGGCACGATTGCCCGCTCCAAGGCTGATGCGCCGGAAATCGACGGCGTGGTTTACATCGATGGCCATTTCGATGCTGAGCCGGGTGATTTCCTGATGGTCAAGGTTATCGACGCCGATCACCACGACCTCTACGCCCAGCCGGTCGGGCCGGGCTAATCTGTCGTGGCCCGGCCGCGTCTCGGCATCGCCCTTGGTTCCGGCTCGGCGCGCGGCTGGGCGCATATCGGCGTGTTGCGCGCCCTGCAGGACGCCGGCATCGAGCCTGATGTCGTCTGCGGCACTTCGATCGGCGCCTTCGTCGGCGCCGCCTACGCCTCCGGCGATCTCGACAAACTTGAGGCCTGGGCCGGCGGACTGAGCCGGAGCGACGTACTCGGCTTCTTCGATGTCAGCCTGACCGGCGGGCTGATCAAGGGGGCAAAGCTGCTCGATTTTGCCTCGACCGCCTTTCTCGATAACACCTTCGCCGATCTCGACCGGCCCTTCGCCTGTGTCGCCACCGATCTGGCGACGGGGCGCGAAATCTGGTTGCGCGAGGGCTCGGTGGCCGATGCGGTACGCGCCTCGATCGCTCTGCCCGGCCTGTTTTCGCCACAATTGCTCGACGGGCGTTTCCTGGTCGATGGTGGCCTGGTCAATCCGGTACCGGTTTCGCTGTGCCGGGTGCTCGACGCCGAAGTGGTTATCGCCGTCGATCTCGGCATGGACATCCTGACCACGCTGCAGCGGCGTAACGGCAAGCCGGTCATGGCTAGCGGGGGCTGGCGCAATGCCGTCGGTCGCTGGTTTGGTGGTGGTGAGGAGAGGCCGGTTCAGCCTTCGCTCGCCGACGTGGTGAGCAACAGCATTGCCATCATGCAGGGCCGCATCTCGCGTTCGCGCCTGGCTGGCGAGCCGGCCGACGTGCTGATCACGCCGCGCCTCGGGCAGCTCAACCTGCTCGACTACCATCGTGCCGGCGAAGCCATTGCTGCCGGGCGCAAAGCCACTGAACACATGCTGCCGCTCCTGCATTCGCTGCTCGATTGAAAACGCCATGCGTGATTCCCTGATCGATCAACTCGCCGCTCTCGTCGGCCCGGCCCAGGTACTGACCGAGCCGGCCGACATTGCCCCCTTCGTCATCGACTGGCGCGGTCGTTATCGCGGCGCGGCGCAATGCGTCGTTCGTCCCGGCAACACCGCCGAGGTGGCGGCGGTCGTCAAGGCCTGCCTCGTGGCCGGCGTGGCCATCGTGCCGCAGGGCGGCAACACCAGCCTGTGCGGTGCGGCAACGCCGGACAACTCGGGCGGCGCGGTGGTCCTCAGTCTGAGCCGCCTGAACCGCATTCTCACGGTCGACCGGAAAAACAGCACGATTTCAGTAGAAGCCGGCTGCACGCTGGCCGCCGTCCAGGAGGCAGCACGCGCTGCCGACCGGCTCTTTCCGCTGGCCCTGGCGTCGGAAGGGACCTGCCAGATCGGCGGCAATCTGTCGACCAACGCAGGCGGCGTCCAGGTCCTGCGCTACGGCAATACCCGCGAACTGACGCTCGGCCTTGAAGTTGTTCTCGCCAACGGCGACATCTGGAACGGTATGCGCGGCCTGCGTAAGGACAACACCGGCTACGACCTCAAGCAGTTATTCATCGGCGCCGAGGGCACGCTGGGCATCATCACGGGTGCCGTGCTCAAGCTTTTTCCGCTTCCCAAAAGGCAGGTTACCTGCTGGCTCAACGTCGCTTCACCGACTGCTGCGGTCGACCTGCTGAATTCGGCAAAAACCGCTTTCGACGCCCAACTGACGGCTTTCGAACTAGTTTCGGAAACGTCTCTCGGGCTGGTCCTCAAAAATATTCCCTCTACCGTCCGGCCAAGTGCCGGCTCACCTTGGTACGTGCTGGCCGAGTTCTCCGAGGTCGATCCGTCCGCCGTCGAAGCCTGGCTGGCCGGGTGCCTGGAGGCGGGCGACGTCAGCGACGGTGTCGTCGCGCAATCGGAAACGCAGGCCAAAAAGCTGTGGGCGCTGCGCGAAAACATTTCCGAGGCGCAGAAAATCGAGGGCATCAGCATCAAGCACGACGTTTCGGTACCGGTATCGGGTATCCCGGAGTTTCTGGCGACGGCTGATGCGGTGCTGGCCAGGGCCTTCCCCGGCATCCGCGTGGTCGCTTTCGGCCACGTTGGCGATGGCAACCTGCATTACAACCTGTCGAAGGCCGATGCCCACGACAACGAAGCCTTCCTCGCCAGCGAGCCCGAGGTGCATCGCCTCGTTCATGACACGGTGCACGCGTTGAACGGCTCGATTTCGGCCGAGCATGGCATCGGCCAGCTCAAGCGTGAGGAAATCCGGCGCTACAAGAGCGAGGTCGAGATGGCGCTCATGGGTTCGCTCAAGCAGGCGCTCGATCCGCGCGGCCTCATGAATCCCGGCAAGGTGCTCTGAGGCTGCCGGCTCAGACGTCCTTCAACCCGAAGGGAACGATGAAACTGAAGCGGCTGCCGATACCGACTTCGCTTTCTATCCTGAGCTTGCCACCCATCAATTCGACCAGCTTGCGGGCGATCGGCAGGCCGATGCCGGTGCCGCCATGGCGCCGGGTAGCGGAGCCGTCCGCCTGAACGAAAAGGCCATCGAGCGCGGCGATTTTTTCGGCCGGGATGCCGGGACCGGTGTCGCTGATGGCGAATTCGATGTTGACCGTGCTTGAGGATTGCTCATGAATGCGGGCGGTCAGCGTGATGTGGCCCCGTTCCGTGAATTTGATCGCATTGTCGGCCAGTTGCGCGAATGCCTGCAGCAGCAGCGAGATGTCGCCCTTGACGACCTGCGGCAGGTTCTCGTCGAATTGTTCCAGCAGGTCCAGGCCTTTGGTCGTGCAGGCATTGAAGTAGTTGGCATGCAGGCTGGCGCCCAGGTCGCTCAGGGCAAAAGGCGTCGGATTTGGCTTGATGTGCCCGGCCTCCAGCGCCGAAAGCTGAATCAGATCGTTGATCAGCAATAGCAAATCGCTGGCTGACTCGCGCAACGGGGTCAGCAACTCACGCTGTGGCTCGGTCAGCGGCTCAAGGTCAAGCAGCTCCGACAAGCCCATGATGCCATTCATCGGGGTACGCAATTCATGGCTGATATTGGCCAGGAACTCGGTCTTGGCGCGGTCGGAGCGTTCGGCCAGTTCGCGGGCATGGTCGAGATTGTCGAGCAGGCCATCTTTTTCATGCTCGAGCCGGAAGGTATCGTGCAGCGTGCCGTGGAAGAAGTCGACACTGCGCGTTACGGCCAGCAGGAAGAGCAGCGACATGACGGTGAATGCGATGTGCAACGGGTCGCTGCCGAAGGCGCCGAAAGCCACGGCAAGGGCGACCGGCCACGCGTAGCTGCGGAAAATGAGTCGGTCGGCGGCCAGGATGGGCACGGCGCCGGCGATCATGCCGGACATGACGAAGCCGGCAAACAGTTGCAGTTGGGTATTGCCTTGCGACATGAGGAGCAGGGCGCCGCCGGCCCAGACGATGCCCGCCGCGGTTGCGCTCAGGCGGGCTCGCCAGTGCCACTTGAAGGCATCGGCCGCCCTTTTTGCCGGGGTTTCTCGCCGGTAGATGATGGCCTGGTTGATCCGTATTCCGGCTATCACGATGGCCGCCAGCCACCAGCCATAAATGGCCGTATTGACGATCAGAGACGTGGCAACCCAGGTCAGCATCGAGGCATTGATGAGCGAAACGATCTGCCCGAGCAGAACATTTCGATAGAGCAGTTCGACTCTTCGGCCGAGGACGAAGGGTTCCGTCAATGCAGTGCCTTGCCTTCGCTGACGGCGAACAGCGCGGCGACATCGTCGGCGCTGAAGTGGTAGTCGCGGTTGCAGATGTCGTCACGGATGACGATTTCGCCGTGCTCGGCGAGGATCGTCTCGGCATCGGCATGGCCCAGGCTACGGATCATGTCGGCGACCTTGTTGCGGTCTTCCGGGCAGTGGTAGGCGACCGGGCGCGGGTCGTAGAGGCGGATGCCGTGTTCGGCCATGTCTTCGTGGAAGAGGCGGCCGAGCAGGCTTGCGGTGTCGAGTTCGAGCAACTCGGCCGGCTTGACCGTGGCGGCCAGCTGGGTGATGCGTTGCCAGCCATCCTGGTCATGGTGGTCGGCTTCGGGCATCTTTTGCAGGAAGAGGCAGACTGCAGCTTCCTGGCTGCATGCAGCAAACAGGCGCGACGGCTGCTGTTCGGACTGTTCGAGGTAATGCTCGAAGATCGCCGCGATGCTGTCGCCGACCATCGGCACGAAGCTTTGATAGGGCTGGCGGGCTTCCGGCATGTCGAGGCTCATCATGAGTTGGCCGCCCTGGTGGGCTCCGAGCAGTTCGGGTACCGGCGCGGCCAGCACGACCGGATTACTGCGTGCCATGCCGCGCATCTGCAGCAGTTCGTTGCAATCCATGACCAGCAACTGGACCGGGCCGTTGCCGCGCAGTTGCAACGTGAGGCGGCCGGGCTGCTTGAGCTGGCCGGCAATCAGGGCGGTGACGGCGGCAGTTTCGCCGAGCAGTTGGGCGACGGTCGGCTGATAGTCGCGGCCAGCCTGCATCTGCTGCCAGGCGTCGCCGAGATGAACCACGGCACCGCGAATGTCGAGGCCTTCGAAGATGAAGCGCTGAACGTAACTGCCGCTCACTTCAGCTTTTCCGCATAGTTTTCCGGGGCGAAGCCGACGATCAGCTGGCTGCCGGTGTCGAGGACCGGGCGCTTGATCAGGCTCGGATACTGGGCCATCAATTTGAGGGCTTTTGGCTCGTCGACCGCAGAACGTTCCTCGTCGCTGAGCTTCTTCCACATCAGGCCGCGCGTGTTGAGCAGCTTTTCCCAACCGGCGCGGGCGTTCCAGTCCGGCAGGTTGGCTTCGGCGACGCCGGCTTTTTTGTAGTCGATAAACTCGTAGGCGACACCATTTTCAGTGAGCCAGTTCATGGCTTTCTTCATGGTGTCGCAATTCTTGATGCCAAAGACCTTGATCATGACGGCAGATGGGGTTCGTGGGGAAGGCCGCATGATACCAGCCGAGGCGGGGCTTAGCGGAACTCGAAGGCTTCCTGGTGAAAGGCTTTACGGGACAAGCCGCTGTTGTGCAGCGCTTCGCCCAGAGCCTTGCCCCAGGCAGCCGGGCCGCAGAACCAGACGGTGCTGTTTGGCTGGAGCGTCGCGGCGACTTCCTGCGGCGTGAGCGGGCCGGTGTTGTCGGTCTGACGGCGATGCAGGCGGACGCCGGCGGCGTCGCAGAGGGTTTCCAGATGTTCGGGGAAATCGCCGGCCGCGGCGTTCGGCGTGCAGTAGAAAAGATCGGCCGTGGCTTTTGCTGGCGCCGGGGCAGCGGCCAGTTGCTCGAGGCGGGCGAGGAAGGGCGTGATGCCGATGCCGCCGGCAACCCAGACCTGATGCTCGTCGTTCCCACGGTCAACCGGAATTTTTGGCGAAAAATCAAATGCGCCGTAGGGGCCTTCGAGGGTGATCGTCTGGCCGGCCTCGATCAAGGCGGGGAGCTGGGCGGTGAAATCACCGAGCGCCTTGATGGCCAAGGTGAGTGTGCCTTCCTGCGCGTTCCAGGCCGAGGCGATGGTAAACGGGTGGGCACCTTCGCCGCGCGAGCCGAAGTTGGCGAAAAGGAATTGTCCGGCCTGGTGACCGGGCCAGTTCTTTTCGGGACGGCAGACGATTTCAAGCAACTTGCCATCGTGCTGGCTGAGCGAAACGATGTCGGCCCGATGCTGGCGCTTGCGGCCGATGCGATTCGACAGCGAGAGCAGGGCGGGGACGACGCCGGCGGCGGCTGCCAGGGCAGTCATCCAGCCGAGCGGACTTTGCCAGAAAGTCGTCGGCATGAGCATCAGGCCGTGGAAGGCGCCGGCCAGGAAAACGGCGCCAAAGGCCTTGTGCACCCAGCGGAAATAGCGGTAGGGAATGCGTTTGACGAGGGCGATGACGACCAGGGCCATCAGGATGTAGCCGGCCCATTCGCCGACATCCTTGGCCAGATCGATCCACATATCGGGCTCGCCGCGTGGTCCGCGCGGGCCGCGTGGACCGGTGATCAGGCCGGCCTTGGACAGGTTCTTGGGCAGCCATTCGATCATCCAGTGGGTGAAAACGAGCAAGCCGGCGCCGATGCCGATGTTCTTGTGCAGGCGGTAGAGCTTGTCGAGGCCGCCGAAACGTTTTTCCAGCCAAGGCGCCCGGGTGGCGAGCAGCATGCCAGCGCTCATCCACCACAGGGCGAGCAGGCCCGAGAGGATGATCAGCGGCTTGCGCCAGGCCCAGGGGCCTGGAGGATTGGCGGCGAGGACGTCAGGCAGGGCAAAAATCCCCCACAGGGCGAGAGGGACGAAGGCGAGGAAAAGCAGCGGGCGTTTCATGATGGCAGCGGAATGGTGATTTGATGACGTCAGTCTACGTCCTCAGGCGCCATCCCGCTGTCAGTATGCTGTTTCAGGTTGTAAGCAAATGAAACCGGCTTTTTGATTTTGGCCCTTTTTTCCGGTTAACCGTGGCAATTACTTGCGCAGCTTGGCGAAGGCCGAAGCCATCGCGTTGCCGGCTGGCGCCGGGCCGGTGCTGCGTTGCTGCGGCCGGCTGGGGGCATTGCCGCGCCCGGTCGTGGCGTTGTCGTGGCGTTTGGCCTGGCTCGGCTCGTCACCCATGCGCATGGTCAGCGCGATGCGCTGGCGTTGCAGGTCGACTTCGAGCACCTTGACTTTGACCACCTGGCCGGCCTTGACGATGCTGTGCGGGTCCTTGACGAAGGTGTTGGAGAGGGCAGAGACGTGCACCAGGCCGTCCTGATGGACGCCGATGTCGACGAAGGCGCCGAAGGCGGCGACGTTGGTGACGACACCTTCGAGGATCATGCCCGGGCGCAGGTCGCCGACCTTTTCGACGCCGTCGGCGAAGGTCGCTGTCTTGAACTCCGGGCGCGGGTCGCGGCCGGGTTTTTCCAGTTCCTTGAAAATGTCTTGGACGGTTGGCAGGCCGAAGCGTTCGTCGGTGTATTTTGCCGGGTTCAAACCCTTCAGTGCGCGGCTGTCACCGAGGATTTCCTTGATCGACTTGTTGAGGTCGACAATGATTTTCTCGACCACCGGATAGGCTTCGGGGTGCACCGACGAGCTGTCGAGCGGGTTGTCACCGTTCGGCACGCGCAGGAAGCCGGCAGCTTGCTCAAAGGTTTTGTCGCCGAGGCGTGGGACTTTCTTCAGTTCGTCACGCGAATGGAAGGCGCCATTGGCGTCGCGGTAGCTCACGATGTTGGCAGCCAGCCCGGCGGTCAGGCCGGAAATGCGGGCGAGCAGCGGCACCGAGGCGGTATTGACGTCGACACCGACGGCATTGACGCAGTCCTCGACGACGGCATCAAGGTTACGCGCCAGCTTGGTCTGCGAGACATCGTGCTGGTATTGGCCGACGCCGATTGATTTGGGGTCGATCTTGACCAGTTCGGCCAGCGGGTCCTGCAGGCGGCGGGCAATCGACACCGCGCCACGGATCGAGACGTCGAGATCGGGAAATTCCTTGGCAGCGAATTCGGAGGCCGAATAGACCGAGGCGCCGGCTTCGGAAACGACAATTTTCGTCAGCCGGGCTTCCGGATAGCGCTTCATGACGTCCTGCACGAGCTTGTCGGTCTCGCGGCTGGCCGTGCCGTTGCCGATGGCGACCAGGCTGACCTGGTGCTTGGCAGCGAGGCGACCAATGGTGGCGATTGAGCCGTCCCAGTCGCAGCGCGGCTCGTGCGGGTAGATGGTGGCGTGGTCGAGCATCTTGCCGGTGGCGTCGACGATGGCGATCTTGCAGCCGGTGCGGATGCCCGGGTCGATGCCCATGGTCACGTGCTGGCCGGCCGGGGCGGCGAGCAGCAGGTCCTTGAGGTTGCGCCCGAAGACGCGGATGGCTTCTTCTTCGGCGCGTTCGCGCAGCTCGTTCATGAGCTCGAGTTCGAGGTGGGTGAAAACCTTGATCTTCCAGGTCCAACGCACGGTGTCAGCCAGCCATTTGTCGGCCGGGCGGCCTTGCGGCTTGATGCCGAAACGGACGGCGATGCGCTGTTCGCAGGGGTTTTGCGTGCCGGGCTTGACGGCTTCGGGGTCGAGTTCGGAGTCGAGGACCAGCGCGACCTGCAGCATGCCTTCGTTGCGCCCGCGAAGCAGGGCCAGGGCGCGGTGCGAGGGCATCGTGGCAATCGGTTCGGCAAAGTCGAACCAGTCGCGGAACTTGGCCCCTTCGGTTTCCTTGCCTTCGACGACAGTCGACCGGACGTGACCGTGCTCGCTGAGGTAGGCGCGCAGGCCGCCGAGCAGTTCGGCATCCTCGGCGAACTTTTCCATGAGGATCTGGCGGGCGCCGTCGAGGACGGCGCGGGCGTCGGCGAAACCGGCCTCGGCGTTGAGGTATTTTTCGGCTTCGTCGTCCGGCGTCAGGTTCGGGTCTTCGAGCAGGCCGAGGGCGAGCGGCTCGATGCCGGCTTCGCGGGCGATCTGCGCCTTGGTGCGGCGCTTTTGCTTGTACGGCAGGTAGAGGTCTTCGAGGCGCTGCTTGGTTTCGGCATCGCTGATCTCGGCCTTGAGTTCCGGCGTCAGCTTGCCCTGTTCCTCGATGCTGGCGAGGATGGCGGTGCGCCGCTCTTCGAGATCGCGCAGGTAGGTCAGGCGTTCTTCGAGGTTGCGCAGTTGCGTGTCGTCAAGGCCGTCGGTCGCTTCCTTGCGGTAGCGCGAGATGAAAGGCACGGTGGCGCCTTCGTCAAGCAGGGCGATGGCGGCGTTGACCTGGGCCGGGCGGACGCCGAGTTCGGCGGCAATGCGGTGTTCGATAGGTGGCAGCATGGGTGCGGCAGTGCAGCAAAAATGGGGGGTGCACTATGCGCAATAGTGGTAGAAAATACAACCATCATCGCTGGTGGGTACTTGGTGTAGGATATGTTGTTGGCATTCAACTTGAGAGGAGAACAAAAATGAAAATTGAAACCTATTTGTTTGGCGCTGTTGAGGTTAGCCCGGAAAAAGTCATCAATTTCCCGAGTGGCCTGGTTGGCTTTGAAGGCAACAAGCGCTTCATGCTGGCGCATGAAGAAGGCAAGGAGCACCCGGCCACCTTTACGCTGCAATCCCTGGATGATCCGATGCTGGCTTTCCAGATCGTCGATCCGACGACACTCGGCTTCAACTATGAACTAGAGTTGAGCGACGCCGAAAATGCCCTGCTGCAGTCGCCAGCTCCCGAGGATGTGTTGGTTATGCAGGTTCTGTTCAAACAGGACGAAGGCGGCAAGGCAGCGATCACGCCGAACCTGCGCGCCCCACTGCTGATCAATACCAAGGCGCGGGTCGGTTTGCAGAAGGTCATGGAAAACATGCGCCCGAACATCACGCTGTCCAATCTGGCGAGCGCGGTCTAAAGCGCCTGGCTGTTCAGGCAGTTCCACGAAAAGCCACTGTCTGTTGCCAGTGGCTTTTTTACGCCCGGACTACAGGTGTTTTGCGGCTTCCCGGAACGATAGTCCGGATAATTTTCCCCGATTTGTCTCGAGAAAATGGCGCACGGCGGCCGGGTTGGTGCGGGCGTATTGGCGCAGGGCCCAGCCGATAGCCTTGCGGATGAAAAATTCCCGTTCGTCGGCGCAGTGCAGGCAGTAGGCGAAGAGCCGCGCTTCGTCGGTGTTTTCTTTCCAGTCGAGTTGATGCAACAAGGCGATGCGGCGCAGCCAGAAGTCAGGTGACTCGATCAAGGCATCCATTCGCCTGACCAGTTGCGGTTCGCGCGCCACGATGGCGCCGATCGTCGGGGCCAGCCCGTCGACGCTGTCCCACCAGGATTTTTCCTGGACCAACGCCTCCAGTGCCGGCAGGTCGGCGGCCGCCAGACGCTTGTTTTGCCGGCGCAACAGGTCGACGGCGACGTACTGGTATTCGCGTTCGGACAAGGCCCAGAGCTCGCGCGCGGCGTCGACCGGATTGCCGGCGAAGGCGCGCATGAGCGTGAACGCGGCCACGCGTCGGGCCGGGGTCTGGATGCCGAGGAAAGCGAATTGGCCTTTCATGTAGGCGGCCATCGCCTTGGCTCTCTCGGCGTCGGCCAGTGGTTTTAGCGCTTGTTGAATTTGGGTTGCAAAGTCGCTCATGACTTGCCGCGCAGCACTTTGCTGATCTCGCCGCCACAGGCGTTGGCGACGCGTTCGTATTCTTCGGCGGTATCGATTTTGGCCTGGGCTTCGTCGACCAGCTTGATTTGCCGCTGGACGTAGGGCGCCCAGCGCGCGTCGAGTTCCTGTCGGAGCCGGCTGGCGGTCTGGCCGACCGGGCCGCGCCAGACGGCGCCGGTGGCAAAGCGGGCGTTCAGCGTTTCGGTCAGTTCCTTCTCGATGCTGGCGATATGCGCACGGTAGGCCTCGACGTGGCGCATCTCGTGTTCGTGGATTTCCTTGTAGGCGCAGCTGCCTTTCGGGAATTCGCGGGCGACGTAGACGGTCATCGGGCTGAAGCCGAAGCTCAGCGTGATCTGCGGGCTGGTGCATTCCCAGCGGCCGGTCGGGTCGATGATGCCTGGGGTATTCGAGGCGAAACTGACTGTCGCGTTGCCGCGGGTCAGGCCGAGCACCTGTTTGCCGGGGCGGGCCAGCGAGGCGCCGATGTTGGTCAGCGAGCGATAGCTGTACTCGGTGTTGTAGCTGATGCGCTCGTCGATGCGCTTGATCGTTACCGATGGTTTGGGCAACTCATCGCACGGGTCGGCCCGGCTCGGGCTGGCGATGAGCAGCAGGGAAAAAATGAGCAGGAAACGCATCGGCGGGCTGGTTTACAGCGGCTTGAGCGTGTCGCGATAGCGTTGGGCGTTGGCGACGTAGTGTTCAGCTGATTTCTGCAGGTTGGCGACATCCTGGTCGCTCAGTTCGCGCACGACCTTGCCGGGCGAGCCGACGATCAGCACGCGATCCGGAAAGACCTTGCCTTCGGGAATCAGCGTGTTGGCGCCGACGATGCAACCCTTGCCGATCACCGCCCGGTTGAGGATGACCGAGCCGATGCCGATCAGGCTGCCGTCGCCGACCGTACAGCCGTGCAGCATGACGAGGTGGCCGACGGTGACGTTATTGCCGATGTGCATCGGAACGCCTTCGTCGGTATGCAGCACCGAGCCGTCCTGGATATTCGTGTTGTCGCCGATGTGGATCGGGTCGTTGTCGCCGCGCAGCGTGGCGTTCCACCAGATCGAGCTGTTGGCGCCAAGGCGGACGTCGCCGATGACCGTGGCGTTGGGCGCGATCCAGGCGTTGTCGCCGAGTTGGGGCTGTTTGTCACCGAGGCTGAAGAGGGGCATGCGGGTTCCTTGCAATATTTCAATTTTGGGCAGTTTTTCCGGTTGACCGTGGCAAGCCCGGTTTGACCGTCAGAGCTGGGCATTTTACCTGTCCGGCGTCGGCGAACTAAGCGCAATACTCCCGCCAGGCCCCGCGGCCTGAACGCTTGACCTGATACAGCGCTTCGTCAGCCTGGCGGATCAGTGCCGGCACGTTGTCGGCATGTTCCGGGTAATTGCTCCAGCCCAGGCTCAGGCCGACGCAGACCGGCTCGGCCAGGCCGAGGTCGAAGGGAGCGCTGATCCGCTCGATCAGTTGTTCGGCCACGGCGACGATGTCGTCGCGCCCGACATCCTCGAGAACGATCAGGAATTCGTCGCCGCCAAGCCGGGCGATGGTGTCCGTTTCGCGCATGTTCTCGCGCAGGCGGGCCGCGACGACCTTGAGCAGCTCGTCACCGACCGGGTGGCCGAGGGTGTCGTTGACCGCCTTGAAACCATCAAGGTCGAGGAACATCACGGCAAACGGTTTGCCGTCACGGTGGGCGCGCTCCCAGGTTTTCTGGATGCGCGAATTGAGCAGCAGGCGGTTGGGCAAACCGGTCAGCGCGTCATAGTGCGCCAGCCGTTCGACGGCCGTCTCGACGTGATTCATCCGGCCCATGTCGGTAGTGATCCCGACATACTGGATGGGCCGGCCGTCGCGATCCCGCACCGTGCTGATCGACAGCCATTCGTGATAAACCTCGCCATTTTTCCGGCGATTCCAGATCGGCCCCTGCCATTCCCCGGTGTTGAGAATCGAGTCCCACATCCGGCGGTAGAAAAAATCGTCGTGCCGCCCCGAGCGCAGCACGCGCATGTGCTGGCCAAGCAATTCCTTCTTGCAGTATTCGGTGGCCATCTCGAAAGCTGGATTGACCGCGATGATGCGGCAATTCACATCGGTCACCACGATGCCTTCCTGCGTCGACTGGAAGACTGTGTTGGCGATGGTCAGCTTTTCCTCTATCTCCTTGCGCACCGTGGCATCGCGCACGACGCACAGCGTTTGCTTCCGGTCGCCAATGTCCAGCGGTGAGAGCATGACATCGACCGGAAACAGGCTGCCATCCTTGCGGCAGCCGAGCAGGTCATTGCTGGCGCCCATTGCGCGAGTCTTTGGCGCTGCCTGGTATTGCTCACGATAAGCAGCATGCGTCGAGGCAAGATGGCGTGGTGTCAGTCGCTCGACCGGCTGGCCGATCAGTTCGTCCGGCGCGTAGCCGAACAGACTCTCCAGCGCCCCGTTCGCATACAGAATCAGGCCTGCTGTATCAACCACCAGCAAGCCATCGGGAACGGCTTCGAAAATTTTCTCAAAAACCCGCATCAGCCGTGACCACGCAATACCTCCGTCCAGCCAGGGACTCCGGTTTACAGCGCCGACGTTCGCGAAAACTACTGGAATTGGATTGCGCCGGGCGGGTGAAGGTTCCCCGCTTCGGAACCGCTTGCATTGCCGCATCCGGGCCGGACTGGCATGATCACCGCTCTATCGAAAGGATTTCAAAATGAGCGATTTTTCGGCGTTGACCGCAGCATTGCTGGCGTTTCGCGATGAACGCGACTGGCAGCAGTTTCACACGCTGCGCAACCTCATCACCTCGCTCAACCTCGAAGCGGCCGAGTTGCTGGAACTGACGCAATGGAAAAGCGATGCCGAAGTCGAAGCGCTGCCGGCCGATCCGAAAATAGCCGAAGCGCTGCGCGACGAATGCGCCGACATCCTGCTCTACCTGCTGCTCATCGCCGATACGGCTGGCATCGATCTCGCCGCAGCGGCCCGCGCCAAGCTGGCAAAAAACGCCGAAAAATACCCGGTCGACAAAGCCTATGGTTCGCGGGCCAAATACACCGAACTAGGTTGATTCACTTTCCAGCGTGTATTTCGCGCCGGCGTCCTGGGCGAGCAGGGTGGCCAGCGTCGGCAGCGTGTCATGCAGGATCTTTTCCAGCGTCCACGGCGGGTTGATGATGAACATGCCGCTGCCGTGCATGCCGTAGCCGTCGCGGGACGGTGCCTTGACTTCCAGCGTCGCGTGCAGCCAGTTGGCGGCGCCCAGCCGTTTGAGCTTGTCCGGCAACTGGCGGGATTCCGGTTTGCCAAGCATCGGGTACCACAGCGCGTAGGTGCCGGTGGAAAAACGTTTGAGCGCATCCTGCAACGTCTTGATGACGGCAGTGTAATCGCCCTTGGTTTCGTAGGACGGATCGATGAGGACCAGCGCCCGGCGCGGTGGCGGCGGCAGAATGGCCTTGAGGCCGGCAAATCCGTCGCCGTCGGTGATCGCCACCTCGCGGCCGCTGCCCTTGAAACATTCCATGAGCAGTTTGCCGTCGGTGCTGTGCATTTCATAGAGCCGCAGACGGTCGCTGTCGCGCAGCAACTGGCGAGCCAGCCACGGCGAACCGGGGTAATGGCGCAACTGGCCGTCCGGGTTCAGCATCTTGACGAAATCGAGGTAATTGAGCGCCGCCTTGGGCAACCCCTTGGCCTCCCAGAGCCGGGCGACGCCATCGCGGTATTCGCTCAACTTGGTGGCGTGGACTGAATCCAGCGCATAACGCCCGGCCCCGGCGTGGGTATCGATGATCCAGAACGGCGCCGGCTTTTCGGCCATGTATTGCGCGATCTCGATCAGGATGAGGTGTTTCAGCACATCGGCGTGGTTGCCGGCGTGAAAGGCGTGGCGGTAGCTGAGCAAAGTGGGATTAATCCGGAAGCAGGTCTAGGGCGAAGAATTCTAGCCCTTCATTGGCTTCCATGCATGTCCCGATTAGCCGGTGCAGAGAACGTCCCGGCAATTTGACCATGATTTTCTGGCCGGTCTGGAAGGCGCCGGGCGCCGTGATCAGCCCGGAATACTTGCCGTAGGCCGGCAGGCTGTGCAGGAATACGGCGCGTTGATCCGGCGTTTCTTCGGCCACGATGTCAACCACGCTGACCTGCGGCGACATCAGCTGCAAGCCGACTTCGAGGCGAATCTGCGACGACGAGATGCGGCGGACCAGGCAGACGTGAATCTTGCTCGATTCACGCGGTTGCAGGGCGACGAGGTCGCCGGCACCGAGGTTGCGCTTCTCGCCCTTGATGAAACGGAGGCGGAAACCATCCGGACTTTCGTCGACCATGGCCCACTCGCTCGATGTGTAATCGCGGCCATCGTAGCGTGAGGCCGAGTCGACCGAGCGGCGGGAAAAGGTGTTGCCGTCGAGGAAGCTGAGAACCGGACCGAAACCGCTGACCAGATCGCCACGCGGGCGAAAGCGGGTCCGGCTGAAACGGCGCGCGCTCTTGCCGCTGATGGCGAGGCGCAGGGCTTGCAAAAGGGCAGGAGAAGCCTCAAGAATGGGGTCGATGGCCTTGCCGGGGCGGCGCGTAATATTGCGGTCGATGGCGGCGACGACCTGGGTGCAGTCGATGAGCAGGCTGCCGAAAATCGAGGTGCCCGACGGCAAGCGCATCATCGGATAGCCCGGATTGCCTTCATCGGGGCGAACAATGAAACAGGCGTCTGCCGCCTTGCCGTTGCAGATTTCCGGGGTGACTTCGCCAATAAGCGCGTAGGCGGCCAGTTGCCGGGTGCTGGTATTGATGATTTCGAGCTCGGCCCGGGGTAGCTTTGTCGGTTCGAGGTAGGCGAACAGCAGGGCGCCGAGGTATTCGTGCTCAACCGGTGCCGTCTCGCCGTTGAGCGGCTTGGAACGCTGGCCGCACACCATCTGGTAAAGCTCGTGCAGAGCCTGCCACGAACTCGCCGAGGGGGCGGCGTAGGCGCGGTAGGCGAGCAACTGGCGCCGGCCAATCATGGCCATTGCGCGTTGCACACTGCGATGCAGCAGATGACTCAGTCCGTCGTTGAAATGGCCCTTGTTGATGCTGCGGGCAATGCCGGCGTAGGCCATGGCCAGGCCCTTGAGCAGATTGTCGGCATGCAGCGCCGAGGTCGCGGCATCGAGAGGCAGCGGCAGTACGGCGTGGGCAATGAGCTTTTCGAGGACGGGCAGCGATTCTTCAGCTTCAAGCCTGACATCTTCGAGCAGCTTGAAGCGCATGTGCAGGTTGGGTTGCCCATTGATGCTGGGCAGAACGCTACCGGCCAGCTTGGCGATGGTTTCCTGCGGCGACAGGCCGGTTACGGTGTCGAGCAATCCGCGAACTGCGGCTGCACTTTTCTGTTCGGCACCGGCTTGGCCGAACGGAAAAAGCTCGCGTAACAGTTGCAGAGGAGATTCCATGATCAGTGGGAAAAAATTGACATGCGGATTATCCGGTAATTTCGCTGGAATTTCTGTGCAGTATTTCCACTTTACGTATACTTGGGCGATGAATTTGAGCGAAGTGCTGTTTCTTGCCCTGACTGCCGTCGGCGTCTGGTTCTGGTTGGATAGCCTGAAAACGCGTGAAATCGGCGTCAATGCGGCCCGTACTGCCTGTCTGGACGACGGTCTGCAGTTTCTCGATGAAACCGTTGTCGGCACCTCGGTGCGTCTGGCCCGCGACGACGCCGGGCGGCTCAGGCTGCGCCGCGTCTATTCCTTCGAATACAGCGACACCGGGAACGACCGTCGCTCCGGCAGCGTCACGCTGCTTGGTCACGATGTCGAATTCCTGCATGTCCGTCCCCACCTTTACGTGATTCCGAATACCCATGAAACCCTCCATTGAAACCATCGACTTCCACGGCATCGAAGCCCTGCGCCTGAACGGCCCGCGTGGCGCCACCGCCGTCATCAGCAAATTGGGGGCGCAGGTTATGTCTTGGGTGCCGCCCGATGGGAAGGAACGTCTGTTCTTGTCCGACAAGGCCGTTTTCGACGGCAGCGTCGCCATTCGCGGCGGTGTTCCCGTCTGTTTTCCGCAATTTGCCGAACGCGGCGACCTGCCCAAGCACGGCTTCGTGCGGACCCGTGAATGGTCGGTCAGCAGTGAACGCACGGGCGATGATTTCGCGCTGGTGACGATGGAAATCAGCAGCGACGAGGCCACGCTGGCCCTCTGGCCGCATGCATTCCATGCCGAACTGACGCTCATGATCGAGGCCGACCGCATCGACATCGAGCTGGGCGTCACCAATACCGGCGGCGCGCCGCTTTCCTTTACCGGCGCGCTGCACTCCTATCTGCGCGTCGCGCAGGTCGAGGAGGCGGTGCTGGAAGGGGTGAAAGGGCTCGAGTACTGCGACTCGCTCGACGGCGACCGGAATGCGCTTGAATCCCGTCCCGAATTGACTGTCGACCGCGAAGTTGACCGCGTCTACTTCAACGCCAAGCGGCCGCAATTGCTGCATAGCGGCAAACAGACCCTGGCCATGCAGAATCAGGGTTTCCCGGATGTTGTCGTATGGAACCCGTTTGTCGATCGCTGTGCCGAGCTCAAGGATATGCCGGCCAACGGCTGGCGCCACATGCTCTGTGTCGAAGCGGCGGCGACTCGGCCAATCACGTTGCCGGCCGGCGAGGAGTGGTACGGGCGGCAGACGCTGGTTGTCGTCTGATCGGCTGGCTTTAGTCCCGCCCGGCAAATTTGATTTGCATTAGGGCAGGGTAGGGCTGCTTTTCTGTAGTCTCGGTCAATAGCGCAGCCATCCCGCCGGGGTGGCTGTTTTTCGACCGGACGAGCGATGACCCTTTCCCCTCTAAACTTTGGTGGCCTGCAACGCGCTCTGGCTGACGGCTGGCGCATAGCCAATGCGACGCGCGGCGTCAGCATCGGCTACGCGCTGATATTTACACTTGGCGGCCTGGCGATCATGGGCGGCCTGCTGGCTCAGGGCTGGACGCCGTTCATCATCGCCGCGGCGGGCGCCTTCATGCTGATCGGCCCGGTCAGTCTGGCCGGATTTTTCGGCATCGCCGGAGCGCTCGAAGCTGGTGAACCGGTCGGGCCGGCCAGTATTGTCAGCGGCTTTGCCCGGGCTTCCCGGGTGCTCTGGGCTCTGGCGCTGGTTTGTGCGCTGCTCTTCATGATCTTCGTCACCGACGCGGCGATTCTTTACGCCTACATGGTGGGGGCGACGCCGGTGTGGCTCGACAAGCTGCTGCCGGCCAACGCCAAAGTGATGTCCTTTGTGCGTTGGGCCGGGGTTTCCGGTCTGGTCGTTGCGCTGCTGCTCTACTGCGTCGCCGCCTTTTCCATACCGCTGCTTTGCGAGCGCCGGGCTGGGCTGGTCGAGGCGGTCGTGCTCAGCGTGCGCATCGTTTTCGCCAATTTCATTCCTTCCATTTTTTGGGCTTTTTTCCTGTCGACCGTGACAATCGGCAGCATCCTGCTTTTGCCGCTGCTACCACTGACCCTGCCGTGGATGGCCTACGCCAGCAGGGCCGTGTATCGGCAAGTGCTGCCCGTTTCCTGAACGCCGGTGCTTGCCGGGCGGCGCAGGTATAATGGCCGCCTTTCCGCATTTCCAAGCCCTGCCGTGACTCCCCTCGATACTGAAATTGCCCGCCGGCGTACCTTTGCCATCATTTCCCACCCCGACGCCGGTAAGACGACGCTGACCGAAAAGCTGCTGTGGTTCGGCGGCGCCATTCAGGTGGCCGGCGAAGTGCGCGCCCGCAAGGCGTCGCGCCACGCGACCTCGGACTGGATGGAACTGGAAAAGCAGCGCGGCATTTCGGTGACTTCGTCGGTCATGCAGTTTCCGTACCGTGAGTGCATGGTCAATCTGCTCGACACGCCGGGCCACGAGGATTTCTCGGAAGATACATACCGCACGCTGACTGCCGTCGACTCTGCCGTCATGGTGATCGACTCGGTGAATGGCGTCGAGGCGCAGACGATCAAGCTGCTCAACGTCTGCCGCATGCGCGACACGCCTATCCTGACCTTCATCAACAAGCTCGACCGCGAAGGCAAGGAACCGATCGACCTGCTCGACGAAATCGAGTCGGTGCTCGGCATCCAGTGCGCCCCGATGACTTGGCCAATCGGCATGGGCAAGCGTTTTCGCGGCGTCTATCACCTCTACGATGACGCCATCGCCTTCTTCGATCCGCAGGCCGAGAAGGGCACGGCCGAGATCATCCAGGGTCTCGACAATCCGCGCCTTGACGAGCTGATTGGCACGCAGGCCGACGAATTGCGCATGGACATCGAACTGGTGCGCGGCGCTTCGCACGCTTTCGATGCCGAGGCTTACCTGAGCGGCAAGCAGTCGCCGGTTTTCTTCGGTTCGGCGGTCAACAACTTCGGTGTGCAGAGTTTGCTCGATGCTGTCGTCGATCTGTCGCCACCGCCAATTGCCCGGCCGTCCACGACGCGCGAAGTGGCGCCGAATGAGCCTAAATTCTCCGGCTTCGTGTTCAAGATCCAGGCCAACATGGACCCCAAGCACCGTGATCGGATCGCCTTTTTGCGCGTCTGTTCCGGTCGCTTCGAGCGTGGCATGAAGGTCAAGCAGGGCGGCGCCGGCAAGTTCCTGTCGGTCAACAACGCCATTACCTTCATGGCGCGCGACCGCAGCACGACCGACGAAGCCTATCCGGGCGACATCATCGGCATCCCGAATCACGGCACGATCCGCCTCGGCGAAACCTTTACCGAGGGCGAAGAGCTGCGCTTCACTGGCATTCCGTCCTTCGCGCCGGAACACTTCCGTCTGGCCCGCATCGCCAATCCGCTGAAGATCAAGCAACTGCAGAAGGGCTTGCAACAGCTGGCGGAAGAGGGCGCGACGCAGTTGTTCCGGCCGCTCTCGGGCACCGACCTGATTCTCGGCGCGGTCGGTACGCTGCAGTTCGACGTGGTGGCCAGCCGTCTGGAGCACGAATACGGCGTGCAGGTCATTTTCGAGTCCTACAACTGTGCGACGGCGCGCTGGATCCATGGCGATGCTGACGAACTACGGCAGATTTCCGACCGTTACAGCGCCAACGTCGCGCTCGACGGGGCCGACGATCCGGTCTATCTGGCGCCGAACAATGTTTATCTGAACATGGTCAAAGAGAAGTATCCCAAGCTGCGTTTCATGGAAGCACGCGAGGTAATCTGAGCATGACCGTCCGGGTGCAGGAAGCCGATTTCGATCTTGGCGCCGAGTTGCTGGCGCTGAGGGCGGCTGACGCCCGGGTCGGCGCGCTGGCCAGCTTTCTCGGTCTGGTTCGTGACATGAACGATGGTGCCAGCGTTGCTGAAATGACGCTGGAGCACTATCCCGGCATGACGGAAAAGGCGCTCGAAGCAATCGTCGCCGAAGCGAAAGGCCGCTGGGACATCTACGATACGTTGGTCATCCACCGCGTCGGCCCGCTCAAGCCCTGCGACCAGATCGTGCTCGTCGCCGTGACCAGCGCCCATCGTGGCGAAGCCTTCGCCGCCTGCGAATTCATCATGGATTACCTGAAGACCCGCGCTCCGTTCTGGAAGCGCGAAGCGACGCCGGATGGCGGCCGCTGGGTCGATGCCCGCGATGCCGACGATAGCGCGGCGGCGCGCTGGCAGAAATAAAAAAGGGGAGCCGAAGCTCCCCGGATAAATCCTGTTCGCTGATCAGGTCTTGAACTGCGCCACCGTCTGATGCAAGGCGTTCGACAGCGTCTGTAGCTGGCGAGCAGCATCGGCAGTCTGGCGAACGGCGGCAGCGCTTTCCTCGGACATCTGGGCGATGACCTCCAACTTCTGGGCGATCTCGTTGCTGGCTATGCTTTGTTCCGAAATCGAATCGGAAATACCGTTGACCACAACAGTGACGCGCATGGCGCCATCGCGAATGAGGTTAATTGAGTCCCCCGCCTTGTTGGCCAGTTCGACGCCGTTGCCAACCTGGCGGACGCCATCCTGCATGCTGCTCACCGCGCTGCGGGTGCCGTTCTGGATCTTGGCCACCATTTCGCCAATTTCCTTGGTTGAGTTACCTGTGCGCTCGGCCAGCTTGCGAACTTCGTCGGCGACGACGGCAAAGCCGCGCCCTTGTTCGCCAGCGCGGGCGGCCTCGATGGCGGCATTGAGGGCCAGCAGATTGGTCTGGTCGGCAATTTCCTTGATGGTATTGACGATGGAAGTGATCTGGTCGGACTGGTGTCCGAGGTCTTCGATAATCTCCGACGAGGCCTGAACGGCCTGGGAAATCTTGCGCATTTCGCTGGCGGCGTTGTGGATGACGGCCGCACCATCTTCGGAAATTTCACCGGCTGTTTGCGAAATGCTGTGTGCCTCGGTGGCATTTTCCTTGACCTGATCGATGCTGACGGCCATCTCCTCGACCGAGGCGGCCATTGACGAGGCTGCATCGCTCTGCTGGCTGGCCCGTACGGCCACCTGTTCCGAGGCGCCGAGCAATTGGTCGGCGGCGCTGGCCACCTGTTCGGCATTGGAGACAATGCTGGCGATCATCGCTCGCAGGGTTTCCTGCATGGTGCGGATGTTGGCGAGCAGACTGTCCTTGTCGTCCGCCGGGCAGTCGACCGGTGTGGCCAGATCGCCGGCGGCGATGCGCTTGGTGATGGCAGAGGCGATAGCCGGATCGCCGCCCAGGGTTTTGATGATGTTGTTGGAAAGCAGGAACAGCGAAATGCCGATGAAACCGGCAATGCCCAGACCCCAGAGCAAAAGCTTGATGGCATCGCTGCGGAACTTGGTATCGACGTCATCCAGGTAGATACCCGAACCGAGCACCCAGCCCCATGGCTCGAAACCCATGACGAAGGAAATTTTCGGCACGCCTTCCTCCGAACCCGGTTTTGGCCAGAGATAATCGACAAAGCCCGAGCCTTTGGTCTTGACCGTGCTGTTGAATTCGACGAACAGCAGCTTGCCGTTCTTGTCCTTGATCTGGTCCAGTTTCTTGCCCTCAAGTTCGGGCTTGATCGGATGCATGACCATGATGTCCTGCAGATCGTTGATCCAGAAGTACTCGACCTTGTCGTAACGCAGGGTGCGAATTGCTGCAGCAGAGGATTTTTTGGCGTCTTCAACGGACATTTGCCCGTCGCGGGCCAGTTTTTCGTAGAAGGTCAGGATGCCATGGGTTGATTCGACCAGATTGCGTACCTTGGCCTGGCGGTCCTCGAGCATCTGACTCTTGCCGTTGATCAGTAGCGCCGAGAAGAGGACGGCCAGAGCGATAACGGTGATGGCCGTCATGGCGAGCAGTTTGCCCCGTAGTGTCATTCCCTGATTGGACATGTCCCTATCCCTCCATGCTTCTTGATTTTTTAACTAAAGTTTCAAATTTGATAATTGAAATTTAGCACAATCCCATTATGTGAAGGTGGTTTTTGGAAGGCGCTCAGGCGGTAAACCCTGAGGGCCGCGGGTTGAAATTTCCAGATCAGTCCTTATCTGTCGGATAACAGAAAATCCTCACCGGGAGAATTGAAATGCGCCTCGACAAATTCACGACCAAGTTCCAGCAAGCCCTGTCCGATGCCCAGAGTCTGGCCATTGGCGGCGACCAGCAGTTCATCGAGCCGCAGCACCTGCTGCTCGCCCTGCTCAATCAGGATGACGGCGGCACGACCTCGCTGCTCGGCCGGGCTGGCGCCAATGTGGCGGGGCTGCGCAAGGATCTGGAACAGGCGCTGACTCGCCTGCCCAAGGTCGAGGGCCATGGTGGCGACGTCTCCATCGGCCGCGATCTGGGCAACCTGCTCAACCTGACCGACAAGGAAGCCCAGAAGCGCGGCGACCAGTTCATCGCCAGCGAAATGTTCCTGCTCGCCATCTGCGAGGACAAGAACGAAACCGGTCGTCTGGCCAAGCAGCACGGCCTGAGCCGCAAGGCGCTGGAGGCGGCGATCATGGCCGTGCGCGGCGGGCAGGGTGTTGATTCGCAGGAGGCCGAAGGGCAGCGCGAGTCGCTCAAGAAGTACTGCATCGACCTGACCGAGCGTGCCGCCCAAGGCAAACTTGACCCGGTGATCGGCCGTGACGATGAAATTCGCCGCGCCATCCAGATTCTGCAACGCCGCACCAAGAACAACCCGGTGCTGATCGGCGAGCCGGGTGTCGGCAAGACAGCCATCGTCGAAGGTCTGGCCCAGCGCATCATCAATGGCGAAGTGCCGGAAACGCTCAAGGGCAAGAAGGTGCTGGTTCTCGACATGGCCGGCCTGTTGGCCGGCGCCAAATATCGCGGCGAGTTCGAGGAACGGCTGAAGGCGGTCTTGAAAGAGGTGTCGCAGGAGGCCGGGCAGATCATCCTGTTCATCGACGAGCTGCACACCATGGTCGGTGCCGGCAAGGCCGAAGGCGCCATGGACGCTGGCAACATGCTCAAGCCGGCGCTGGCGCGTGGCGAATTGCACTGCATTGGCGCGACGACGCTCAACGAATATCGCAAGTACATCGAGAAGGATGCCGCTCTCGAGCGTCGCTTCCAGAAGGTGCTGGTCGACGAGCCTTCGGTGGAGAGCACCATTGCCATCCTGCGCGGTCTGCAGGAGAAATACGAATTGCATCACGGCGTCGACATTACCGATCCGGCCATCGTTGCCGCGGCCGAGTTGTCGCATCGCTACATTACTGACCGTTTCCTCCCCGACAAGGCGATCGACCTGATCGACGAGGCTGCGGCGCGCATCAAGATGGAAATCGACTCGAAGCCAGAAGTCATGGACAAGCTTGACCGCCGCATCATCCAGCTCAAGATCGAGCGTGAGGCGGTCAAGCGCGAGAAGGACGAAGCGTCGAAGAAGCGTTTTGGCCTGATCGAGGACGAAATTGCCAAGCTGGCCAAGGAATATTCCGATCTCGAAGAAATCTGGAAGGCCGAGAAGGCCCAGGTTCAGGGTTCGGCACACATCAAGGAAGAAATCGACAAGCTCAAGGCTGAAGTGACCAAGCTGCAGCGCGAAGGCAAGCTCGACAAGGTGGCCGAGCTGCAGTACGGCAAGCTGCCGCAACTCGAAGCACAGTTGAAGACGGCCGAGAAGGCGGGCGATGGCGAGGGCAAGAAGAACATTCTGCTGCGCACGCAGGTTGGCGCCGAGGAAATCGCTGAAGTGGTGTCACGCGCCACTGGCATTCCGGTCAGCAAGATGATGCAGGGCGAACGCGAGAAGCTGCTGCATATGGAAGATCGGCTGCACAAGCGGGTCGTCGGGCAGGATGAAGCAGTGCGCTTGGTCGGCGATGCGATTCGTCGTTCGCGCGCCGGGCTGTCCGATCCGAACCGTCCTTACGGTTCCTTCCTCTTCCTTGGCCCGACGGGCGTTGGCAAGACCGAGCTGTGCAAGGCGCTGGCCGAGTTCATGTTCGATGCCGAGGATCACCTGATCCGCATCGACATGAGCGAGTTCATGGAGAAACATTCGGTCGCCCGCCTGATCGGCGCGCCGCCGGGATACGTTGGCTACGAGGAGGGCGGTTACCTGACCGAGGCCGTGCGCCGTAAGCCGTACTCGGTGATCCTGCTCGACGAGGTCGAGAAGGCGCATCCGGACGTTTTCAACGTGCTGCTGCAAGTACTCGACGACGGCCGGATGACCGATGGCCAAGGGCGCACGGTCGACTTCAAGAACACGGTCATCGTCATGACGTCCAACCTCGGCAGCCAGATGATCCAGCAGATGTCGGGCGACGATTACGGCGTGATCAAGATGGCGGTGATGGCCGAGGTCAAGAACTACTTCCGGCCGGAATTCATCAACCGGATCGACGAGGTCGTCGTCTTCCATGCGCTCGACGAGAAGCATATCGCCGGCATTGCCAAGATCCAGCTCGGTTATCTCGAAAAGCGGTTGGCTCAGCTCGATATGGGCATCGTCGTCGACGACAGCGCCCTGACCGAATTGGCCCAAGCCGGCTTCGACCCGGTGTTTGGGGCCCGGCCGCTCAAGCGGGCGATCCAGCAGCAGATCGAGAATCCGCTGGCCAAGGCCATCCTCGAAGGCAAGTTCGCGGCCAAGGATGTGATCCATGTCAGTTGCGACCCGGCGACGGGCGGCATCATGCGTTTTGCCAAGGGCTGAGGGGTTGGGCGGTTAACGAAAAAGGGCGGGACCGGAAAGTCTCGCCCTTTGTTATTGAGAGCAGCAAGCGCTGATCAGCAGTTGCCCTTCTTGGCCTGACCCGGCGGGCAGTGGCCGCCATCCTTGTGGTGGCCGTTCTTGTTGCCGCGGCCGGTGTAATAACGCTCGCCGCGCGGACCGCCGTGCTGCTTCCAGTAGGCTGGTTCGCGCCAGTCGTAGCCATCCCAGTAATAGCCACGGTCGTTACGCGAACCGAAGGTGACGCTGACGCCCGGTGCATCGACCCGGACGCTGCCGAGATTGACATTGATATCGACGGCGTTGGCCAGAAGCGGGGAGGCGGCGAGCAGCGCTGCCAAAATAATTTTTTTCATGCGCTATTTCCTTTCAACAAGCGTGGATGGAACATCTCAAACCTTATAACGGATTAACGCTGGCGTGAACAACAAGGATCTGAAAAATGTGGGATGACCTCAAAAACTGGCAGGCCAGGCGCCATGCCGAACTGGCCGGGCCGGAAAGCTGGCTGGGCATACGCGGGCTGTTCTGGCTGGAGCCGGGGCTCAACAGCGTCGGCAGCGCCACGGGCTCGGTTGTTCTTTTGCCCGGCGGCCCGGCGCATCTCGGTGATTTGCTCTGGCGCGACGGACGGGTGATCTGGCAGCCGGTAGACGGCGAAACGCGCGAGTTGCAGACCGATATTGCCGGTCAGCCGACCGTCGTCGATTTTCAAAATTGGTCGTTTTTTCCGGTTGACCGTGAGAATCGCATTGCGGTCCGTTTGCGTGACCGGGACTGGGCGCAGAGCCAGCCATTCAACGGGCTGGATTATTTCGACTTCGATCCGGCCTGGCAGATCGAGGCCGAGTGGCAGGCGTTGTCGCCGCCGATCAAGATGGAAGTGCCGAACGTCAGCGGTGACCTGAAAGTCGTCGAGGTCAGCCATCAGGCCGTGTTTGAAGTCGCCGGGCAGACGGTGACACTGTTGCCGATGTCGGTCAGCGACAAGGAGGTTTTCTTCGTTTTCCGGGATCGGACGAGCGGCAAGGAGACCTACGGCGCCGGCCGCTTCCTCAAGGCCGTTCCCACGGTCAACCGGAAAATTCGCCTGAATTTCAATTGCGCCTACAACCCGCCTTGCGCCTTCACTTCGTTTGCGACCTGCCCGTTGCCGCCACCCGAAAACTGGTTGCCGTTTGCCGTGCCGGCCGGCGAAAAGAAGTGGGTCAAGCCGGCCTGAGCGGCGACTGCACAGGCCAATTACAGTTCGGCCAACCCGTTGCGGATGGCGTAGCGAACCAGGCTGGGAATGTCTTGCAGCCCGAGCTTGTGCATCATTTGCGTGCGGTAGGTTTCCACCGTTTTGACGCTGATGTCGAGGGCAAAGGCAATTTCCTTGGTGCGCATGCCATCCACCGTCATTTTCAGCACGGTGGACTGGCGAGCGGTCAGTTCGTGCGATTTGCGCACTTGATCGAGATAGAGATCCAGCATCTGCCGGGAGATCGACGGCGGAAGCCACATCCCGCCGAGCAGAACCTTTCGGATGGCGAGCAGAAGTTCTTCGGGGGCGGAGGTCTTGATGACATAGCCATCGGCGCCAAGGCTCATGGCTGAATTGATGTGTTCCTGATCGGCATGCATTGACAGCATGATCACCTTGGTCGGGCTGCCTTGCTCGCGGATTCGGGCAAGTATCTGAAATCCCGTGACGCCCGGCATGGCGATATCGAGCAGGGCGACATCGGGCTTGGTTTCGGCAATGAGCTGAATGGCTTCTTCGCCCGATCCCGTGCTGCCGACAATCTCGAATTCCGGATGGCCGTTCAGGAGGGAAGCAATCCCGGCGCGGACCAGATGATGATCGTCGGCCAGGAGAATTCGGATGGGCATCACGTTCGCGCTATTCGTGGCAGGCATGCGGCTACCCTCGTTCCAGTATTCGGTTGGGAATCAATCTCGAACTTGCCGCCGAGACTGGTGACGCGTTCGCGTATCCCGATCAGGCCGAGCGAGATTCGCTCATCGTCCTTGTCGAGAGGGCTGTCGATATCAAATCCCTTGCCGTCGTCAGCCACGGAAAGGCAGATCTGATCCGGCATACAGGTAATCTGCACAATGATCCCGCTGGCCTCGGCATGGCGCAGCGCATTGGTGATCGCCTCCTGAACGATGCGGAAGCCAGCCAGTTCGACCGCTTCGGAGAAACGCAAGGCATCGATATCCTGGGCGAAGCGGACCTCGACGCCGGGCGGCAGCGACAGATTCCTGATGTGCCAGGCCAGGGCAGAGCCGATCCCCAGTTCGTCGAGCAGCGGAGGGCGCAGGCGGCGAGCAATATCGCCGGTGGTCTGCGCGATGCCCGCAACGATTTCTTGTGCGGTATCGAGCACCGCGCTGGTCGCCTGAGCGTCGCCGACATGCAGTTTGGCACCGGCCAGCGAAATTTTCAGGGCTGCCAGCGATTGACCAATCTGATCGTGCAATTCCATCGAAAGGTGATGGCGCTCCCTTTCCTGGATATCCTGGTGCATTCTGGCCAGGGCCTGCAGTTGCCGGGTGTATTGCGCTTGCAGCTTCTGGGCATCCTTGACGCTGGTGATGTCCACGTAGGTAATGACGGCACCACCGGAGCCCACTTTCAACGGCGTCACGTTCATCATGAACCACAACTCCCGGCCGGGGGTGACGCAGGCGCTCTCCATCGAAAAGCGCGCTGTTTTTCCATCGAGTACCGCCTGTACGCCAGCCAGCGCGGCTTTGGCCTGAGCTGGGTCGGAGCCCTCGCGATGGCGGCAGCCCGAGAAAAAGTTGCTGCCGACTCCCGCCTTCTCATAATCGGCCTGCACGCAAGCATTGTTGCAGACGCACCGGGTCCAGGCGTTATTGACACTGACGATCATCCCGGATTTATCCACCACCGCCATTTGCGTGGCTGAAGCATCGAGCACGGCACAATTGAATTCGAGGCTGGCCTGGAGAGCCTCCTCGGATAGTTGTTGCGCCGAGATGTCGCGGGCAATGCCGACGACACCGATCAGTTCGTCATGGATGTCGAATACCGGGCTCTTGGTGATTTCAAAATGCGAGAGCTTGCCATCCGGGTCGAGATACGACTGGTTGGTGACCAATGCTGCGGTTGCCCCTGCTTTCAGGCCGGATTCGACAAACGCCCCGGTGTCAGCCGTCGGCCGGATGTCCTTGTCCGTGCGATTGAGGATTTGCTCCGCCGGCAGCTTGAACAGTTTCTCGAAGGCCGGATTGCAGGCGATATAGCTTCCCGTCGTGTCTTTCATCCAGACCGGGTCGGGGATCGAACGAATCAGGGCCTGCAGGCGCTGGCGTTCCATGTCGGCACTTTTTTGCGCCCGGCGCGTTTCGGTCAGGTCCGATCCGATCGCCAGGTAGCTGCCGTCGGGCAGGCGCTGGGTGGTGACTTCGACATGGACACGCCAGCCATCCTTGTGTCGGATGTCCCAATCCTGCCGAATCAATGGGCGCCGTTCAAGTGCGGCGACGTGGGCGCCGAGCAGGGCAGCGTAGCGTTCGGACAGGATATCGGCAATCGGATGCCCGACCAGTTCCTCGGCGCGGTAGCCGGATATTTTCTGCGCTGCCGGGTTGGCGTAAATGATGCGCAAGGCCTGATCGCACAGGACTACCCCGTCCTTCGCCTGCTCACTGATGATCCTGAACGTCTGGTCATGCACGGCCTGGGCCTGGGCACGGCGAGTCAGGATGACGTAGAGCAGGGCCGTCGTTACGCCGACAAAAAGCAGGTCTTCGCTCAGATCCTGGGCGGTAAAGTGAAACGTGCTTCCGGCGATTCGCGCCAGAATCCAGTCAGCCAGAATAACCCAGGTGCCAGCGACCAGCGCATAAACAAGGACTGGACAAAGGACCCCCCTTCTGGCCGCATGAGGGCCTTTGAATGGTGTTTCGTCCCTGGTCTTGCAAACCATTGACCGGTCTCCGCTGTTATTGATTTATGGTGTTCTGGCAAGGCCCCCGATTCTCTAGCTTTGGTCAGGGCAATCAATCAGACAATGCGCAACTGGTGACAGCGATTTACCTGACAAGGCGGGTTTTTGCCGAACCAAGTGGTTGCCGACATTGTCAGTTTCAAGTGGACCACCGTTTTGCTCAGGAATTTCGTAATTATTCAGTTATATCTTCCGGATGGTTGCCATGGTGCTCGCAGAGCAGAATTAACGATGCCCACATGCTGCAAGCCACTCCCCGTGCGACCAGGTCAAAAAATACCGAGGGCATTGGAGGAAGATGAAGTCGCTTGATGATCCATGCCGGGTTCGACCCCTGCAGTTGCTCTTGGTGGTCGACAAGCCGAATGATTCGGGCGTGATTGAAGAAGCGCTTTTTTCTACCGGTATCGTTGGCAAACTCAGTCATATTTCCAGCCCCGAAGCGCTTGAGTCGGTTCTCGACGATTCTCTGGATGCCATCGTCGCCAGCTTCGCCAATCCGGACGTCGAATTCAAGACAATGTTGTCGAGAATCCGCATCCGCCACCCATTGTTGCCGGTGGTTCTGGTTTCCGGACCGATCGGTGAGGAGCTGACTGCCGATCTGTTCCGGCTGGGCATTGCCGATTTTGTCCTGGGCAGCAATCTGTCCCGCTTGTCCGGGGCGATCATGAACAGTATTCACGGGCGTCGATTCCCGTCCGCCCATTTTTCCATCGACCGGCGGCTGAACCTTTTTGAAGCAATTGCCCGGGGTTCCCAGAACATCGTACTCGGCAAGGATCTGCAGGGGCGCTACCTGTTCGTCAATGAAGCGGCCTTGTCACTGTTCGGCAAGCGCGAAGAGGAGATTCTCGGGCGTTGTGACGGTGAGCTGTTTTCAGCGGCACAGGCGGCGATTTTTGCGGCGGCCGATCAGGTTGTAATCGATGGCAATTGCAGTGTCACGCAGGACGAGCCGTATCTGAGTGCGGCCGGTGAAGTCCTTCTCCATGTGACGCGGGGCCCGATCCATGACCGCGACGGAAATATCAAGGGGAGCTTTGCCGTGGCCCGCGATGTCAGCGAGCGGCGACGGCTGGAGGCGATTACGCAAGCCCATGGTCGTCTGCTCGAGATGGTCGCCACCAACTTGCCCTTGCCCCGACTGTTTGGCGAGTTGGTGCGCACGGTTGAATCGATGGTGTCCGGTGCCCGGGCGGCGATCCTGACGATGGATGACGGCGCTGAGTGCCTGCGGGTTGCGTCCGCGCCCTCGATGCCAGAGGCTTTTTATGGCGGACTGGATGGCCTGGCGGTTCTCGACGGCATGGCCTCGTGCGGAACCGCGGCGGCGCGCAAATCCCAGGTGCTGACCGAGGATGTTCTCAATGATCCGTTGTGGGTGCCTTTCCGGGAAGTGGCTCTGACTTGCGATATTCGGGCCGCCTGGTCGACGCCTATACCGGATGCCAGCGGCCAACTGCTCGGCATTCTTGTCCTTTACGCTCGCCAGCCCGGAATGCCGGAGCCGTTTCATCAACTCGTCATCGACATGGTGACGCGCCTTGCCGGGATAGCCATCGAGCGCTGGCGCGAGGAGGATTTGATCCGCAAGCTGCAACTGGCTGTCGAGCAGAACCCCAACAGCATCATCATCACCAATACGGCCGCCGAAATCGAATACGTGAACGCGGCTTTCGAGCGGATGAGCGGCTACAGCCTGGATGAGGTCAAGGGGAAGAATCCCAATATTCTGCAATCCGGCCTGACACCGCCTGCAGTCTTTGAAGATCTCTGGCGAACCCTGTGCGAAGGGCGTTCCTGGCAGGGTGAGTTCATCAATCGGCGCAAGAATGGTGAGTTATTCACCGAAAACGAGATTTTCTCGCCGATCCGTCAGCCTGACGGGACGATTACGCATTATCTGTGCATCAAGGAAGACATCACCGCGAAAAAGCGCGATGCCGAAGAACTGGACCGGCATCGCCACCGCCTGGAAGAACTGGTCGCCGAGCGCACCGAACAATTGCACCAGGCCAAGGAGGAAGCGGAGGCTGCCGTGCGGGCGAAGGGAACCTTTCTGGCCAACATGAGCCACGAAATACGGACGCCGCTCAATGCCATTGTCGGCTTCACTCACCTGTTGCGGCAGCGGAATCCGACGGAAGACCAGGACGGCAAGCTGGAAAAGATTGCCAATGCTGCCGATCACCTGCTGTCGGTGATCAATGACATTCTCGACATCTCGAAAATCGATGCCGGTAAGCTGGTGCTTGAGCGCGAGCCTTTTGATCTGGAAGGGATGCTGACCCGAATTTGCAGTCTGGTGATCGACCGGGCGCGGGCCAAAGGCCTGGAACTGGTCGTCGATGTCGGCAGTGTGCCACGCCAGGTGAATGGCGATGCAACGCGGCTCGGGCAGGCATTGCTCAACTATCTGGGCAATGCCGTCAAGTTTACTGAGCAGGGGACGATCCGCTTGCGGGCAAAGGTCGTTGAGGAAAATGGAAATGACCTGCTGGTCCGCTTCGAGGTCGAGGACAGCGGCATTGGCATCGAAGCGGGCTGCCTGGATAAGCTCTTCGAACCATTTCAGCAGGCCGACCAATCGATCACGCGGCAGTATGGCGGCACCGGTCTTGGCCTGGCCATCAGCCGCAATCTTGCCCGACTGATGGATGGCGAGGTCGGCGCCAGCAGCACGCCGGGCGTGGGTAGCCTGTTCTGGCTCACGGCATGGCTCGGCAAGGCGAGTCAGCCGGCGGTGGACGGGCGGGAAAAGGCCCGGTTGGATGGCGTGCGGGCATTGGTGGTTGAAGATGTCGCCATGACCCGCATGGGGCTGCTCTATCAACTACGACAGATCGGCCTGCGGGCGGAAGGGGTCGCCTCCGGGGAGAATGCCCTTGAAGCCATTTCGGCGGCAGATGCCGACGGCGATCCCTTTGGTTTCCTGCTGGTCGATATGTACATGCCCGGCCTGGATGGACTGGATACTTTGGCCAGCGTCCGGGCCTTGCCGATACTGAGCAGGCCGGTGTGTTTCCTGGTCACGGCGTCCTATGACGAGGATCTGGCCAGCGCAGGCCTGCGCGCCGGATTCTCCCAGGTGTTGCACAAGCCGGTCTCGACCCTGGCTTTGCATCACTGCCTGCTGAAACATGCCGACCGGGGGAGCGCCGATGCGGCGCTTGCCGAACCGGTCGAGGCTCGCTTGCGTCGCCTGCATGCAGGCAGTCGAATCCTGCTGGTCGAGGATGAACCGATCAATCAGATGGTCGCCCAGGACATGCTCGAGGATGTCGGGATGGTTGTCGATATCGCCAACAACGGGCTTGAGGCACTGGAAAAACTGGCGAGCAATACCTATCGGATCGTCCTGATGGATCTGCAGATGCCGAAGATGGGGGGCCTTGAAGCAGCACGGCGAATTCGCCAGCTTCCTTGCGGCGAGCATTTGCCCATTGTGGCCATGACCGCCAATGCCTTTAGCGATGATCGCGACCTGTGCTATTCGGTTGGCATGAATGGTTTTTTGCCTAAACCGGTTGCGCCTGAACTGCTCTTTTCCGTGGTTCTCGAATGGTTGGAAAAAGATGCGATGATTCGCGCCCTGGCGGGTAAGGAGATATCGATCCGCGAGTAAGGGAGCCGGTAGGGCGGCATGGGGAAAACACTATAAATACAAAGGATGACTGATGTTTTGGGGTGGAAAAAAAGAATTGGATGCCTTGCGGCAGGCGTATGAAGGATTGCAACAGCGTGAGCAGGGCCTGATGCAGGAGCTGGAAACGGCAAAGCGGGTTTTGGGCGATCAGCAGAACGCAGCAGTAGAAAAGGACCGGGAGTGCGAGACGCTGAAAAACGTCGTGCGCAGCCTGTCGAGTTTCGCGGCGACTTTGGCCGGCTCGCAAAGCAGTCTGGGGACGATGGCCAGCGTGTTGCATGACGAGAAAATGCAGGCTGTCGAGGCTGCCGAAGTGGCTTTGCTGAGTGGCCAGGCGACGACGGAAATTGCTTCCAACCTGCACCAGTTGGCGCAAGATTCGGCGAAGACGGCGCATGAGGTTGAGTCGCTTGCCCTGCAGGCCGACAAGATCGGTTCGATTGTCCAGCTGATTCGTGAAATTGCCGACCAGACCAATCTGCTCGCCCTCAATGCGGCTATCGAGGCGGCCCGGGCCGGTGAATCCGGTCGCGGCTTTGCGGTGGTTGCCGACGAAGTGCGCAAACTGGCCGAGCGCACCTCAAAGGCAACGAAGGATATCGGCGGGCTGGTCAGCGATATCCGTCAGAACTCGACGAACGCCAAGGATGCGATGGAACTTTTGTCGTCGTCGGCCGATGATTTCAGTCAGCGTGGCGCCAAGTCGACCGAAGACATGCGTCGCCTGATGGACATGTCGAAGCAAATGGAGCAGGTTATTTCGGCCAGCGCCCTGAGCAGTTTTGTCGAAGTCGCCAAGGTCGATCACCTGGTCTTCAAGTTCCGCATCTACATGGCTCTTTTTGGCCTGGAAACTATGGAGGCCGACGGGGTTGCGTCGCATACCGGATGCCGGCTCGGCAAGTGGTACTACGATGGTGAAGGGAAAAACCTCTTCAGCCAGTTGCCCGGTTATCGCGAGATGGAAGCCCCGCACATCGTTGTGCACAGCAACGGCAAGGCCGCCCTGCAAGCCAAGGCCTCAGGCGATATCGAGGCCATGCTCAAGCATGTTCAGGCCATGGAACAGGGCAGCGTTGGCGTCATCGACAACCTCGAACGCATGGCGAACTCGGTTGCCGTCGAGGTAAACCGCTTTTGATCAGATTTCCGGGGCGCTAGTTTCCACTAAGCCCCGGTTGCTGCGGCCAGTGCGGTGGCGAAGTTTTCAACGGTTTGCGCCGGATTGTGCAGCTTTTCCAGACCGAACAGGCCGATGCGGAAGGTGCGGAAATCGGCCGGTTCGTCGCATTGCAGGGGCACCCCGGCGGCGGTCTGGAGGCCCTGGGCGATGAATTTCTTGCCGCTGTGAATGTCCGGGTCGGTGGTGTAGCTGACGACCACGCCGGGCGCCTGGAAACCTTCGGCGGCGACGCTGGGGAAGCCCTTGGCGACCATTAGCTCGCGAATGCGGCGGCCCAGTTCGATCTGTTCCTGGCAGACCTTTTCCAAACCGTAGGCTTCGGTTTCGAGCATGACGTCGCGCAGGGTGGCCAGGGCATCGGTCGGCATCGTCGCGTGGTAGGCGTGGCCACCGTTTTCGAAGGCTTCCATGATCTGCAGCCATTTCTTGAGGTCGCAGGCGAAGCTGCTGCTGCTCGTCGCGTCGATGTGGGCGCGGGCGCGTTCGCCGAGGGCGACCATGGCGCAACATGGCGAAGCGCTCCAGCCTTTCTGCGGGGCGCTGATCAGGATGTCGACGTTGTTGGCGACCATGTCGACCCAGACCGTGCCGGAAGCGATGCAGTCGAGCACGAAATAGCCATCGACCGCCCGCACGGCCTCGCCAACGGCGCGAATGTAGTCGTCAGGCAGGATCATGCCCGACGAGGTTTCGACGTGCGGCGCGAAAACGACTTCCGGCCGATGCTGGCGAATGGCGGCAACGACTTCCTCGATCGGTGGTGGGGCGAACGGTGCCTGCGACCCGCTACCGACTTGCCGGGCCTTGAGGACAATGCTTTCGGCCGGGATCTTGCCCATGTCGAAAATCTGCGTCCAACGGAAACTGAACCAGCCGTTGCGGATGACCAGCCCCTTGCGATGGGTCGCGAACTGGCGGGCCACGGCTTCCATGCCGAAAGTGCCGCTGCCGGGCACGATGATGGCAGCCTTGGCGTTGTAGGCCTTCTTGATCAGGCGCGAGATGTCTTTCATGACGCCCTGGAAGCGTTGCGACATGTGATTCAGGGCGCGGTCGGTGTACACCACCGAATATTCGAGCAGGCCATCGGGATCGGGTTGGGGCAGCAGTGCGGGCACAGGAGGTCTCCGTTGAGCGTTGTGGCCGAGAGCATACCGTCAAGGCGTGATGGCGCGCTAGTCATCGGTTGACGCGAGTGCGAAACTGTCGGCGTGTTGATCTTGTCTGACTGATGGCCTGAGTAGCGGCCGGCAAGGGAGGAGCGACGATGGGATTGCCCGAATTGCGTAGCGCCCTGCGTGCCGATTGCCGGCGCGCCGAGCCGGAATGCGTCGGCCGGCTGCTCGCGGAATTCGACTGCATGGTTGGCGACGGCGATGCGGCGCAGCGGCTGGCCCGCCAACTGGTCGGCGGCGAACGCCAGCACTTCGCGGCAAGGGCGGGCTTTAATCACCTGCTGCATGAATTTGCGCTGTCCAGCCAGGAGGGCGTCGCGCTGATGTGCCTGGCCGAAGCGCTGCTGCGTATTCCGGACAGTGCCACGGTCGACCGCCTGATTCGCGACAAAATCGGCCGCGGCGACTGGCAGTCGCACCTCGCCGGCGATCAGCCGTTGTTCGTCAATGCGGCGACCTGGGGACTGATGCTGACCGGCAAGCTGGTCGCCATCCAGAGTCACGGCGACCTCGGCAATGCCCTGACCCGTCTGCTGGCGCGGGGTGGCGAGCCACTGATCCGCAAGAGCATCGACTTCGCCATGCGCCTGCTCGGCGAACATTTCGTCATGGGCGAGACGATTGATGCAGCGCTGGCGCGCAGCCGGACCAATGAGGCGCGCGGCTACCGGCACTCCTTCGACATGCTCGGCGAGGCGGCCCTGACTGCCGCCGATGCCGAACGCTACTGCCGCGCCTACGAAACGGCGATTCACGCCATCGGCACGGCCAGTGCCGGGCGTGGCGTGGTCGACGGACCGGGGATTTCGATCAAGCTGTCTGCCCTGCATCCGCGCTATGTGCGCAGCCAGCGGGAGCGGCTGCTGGCTGAACTGGGGCCGCGGCTGATGGGGCTCATGCGGCTGGCCAGGGACTACGACATCGGCGTCAATATCGATGCCGAGGAGGCGGATCGTCTTGACCTGTCGCTCGATATTTTCGCCAGGCTGGCCGGCGACCCCGAACTGGCCGGCTGGAATGGCCTCGGCTTTGTCGTCCAGGCGTACCAGAAGCGCAGCCCGGCGGTGATCGACTGGCTGGTCGAAGTGGCCCGGCAAAATCGTCGGCGGATCATGGTGCGGCTGGTCAAGGGCGCCTACTGGGACAGCGAAATCAAGCGCGCCCAGGTCGATGGCCTGAGCGACTACCCGGTGTTCACGCGCAAGGCGCATACCGATCTGGCCTACCTGGTCTGCGCCGGCCGCCTGCTGGCGGCGCCCGATGCGGTCTATCCGCAGTTCGCCACGTACAACGCCCTGACGCTGGCGACAGTGCTCAAGATGGCCGCGGAGCGCGGTGTCGAGGAATACGAGTTCCAGTGCCTGCACGGCATGGGCGAGCCGCTCTACGACCAGGTGGTCGGCCCGACCGGGCTGGGCAAGCCATGCCGCATCTACGCGCCGGTCGGCACGCACCGGACTTTGCTGCCTTATCTGGTGCGGCGCCTGCTTGAAAACGGAGCCAACAGTTCTTTCGTCAACCGGATCGTCGATGCCGGGGTGTCGGTCGATGAACTGCTGGAAGACCCGGCGGCGAGCGTGCGGCGGGATGGCGGCACGCGGCACCCGAAGATTCCCCTGCCGCCCGAGCTATATGGCCCGGGACGGCGCAATTCGGCCGGGAGCGATCTGGCCGACGAGGCAACGCTGATCGGGCTGGCCGATGAATTGCGGGAACTGGCCGGGAATACTTGGCAGGTAAGGCCGATGCTTGCCGAGGTGGCTACAGCACCGGTCGGAGGCCAACCCAAACCCGTAGTTAGCCCAGCCAGGCTGGATCAGGTCGGCAGCGTGATTGAGGCCAGCAGCGCCCAGGTCGAAAGCGCTCTGGCCGCGGCGGCCGATTTTTCCATGCCATGGTTCACCACGCCTCCCGCTGAGCGCGCCGCCATCCTACAGCGGGCGGCCGATCTGCTGCAGGCGCAGCGGGCTGCACTGGTCAGCCTGCTCATCCGCGAAGCCGGCAAGACCTGGCCCACTGGGCTGGCCGAGGTGCGCGAGGCGGTCGATTTTTGTCGTTACTACGGTCAACCGGAAATTTTGGCCAAAATTGAAATCGACGTGGCACCCGGGCCGGTCGCCTGCATCAGCCCGTGGAATTTCCCGCTGGCCATTTTCATCGGCCAGGTCAGCGCGGCGCTGGCCGTCGGCAGCCCGGTGCTGGCCAAGCCGGCGGCGCAGACGCCGCTGATCGCCGGGCTGGCGGTTGACCTGTTGCACCGGGCCGGGGTGCCGGGCGCGGCCCTGCAATTGCTGCCCGGTTCCGGCGAAACCGTTGGGTCCGCGCTGACCGCAGATGCGCGGGTGCGCGGCGTGGTATTTACCGGTTCGGCCGAGGTGGCGCGGCGCATCAACGAGAGCATCGCCGGCCGCGACGAGGTCCGGCTGATCGCCGAAACCGGCGGCCAGAATGCGATGATTGTCGATTCGTCGGCGCTGCCTGAACAGGTTGTCCAGGATGTGCTGGCCTCGGGTTTCGACAGCGCCGGCCAGCGTTGTTCGGCGCTGCGCGTGCTCTGCCTGCAAGACGAGATTGCCGATACCGTGCTCGACCTGCTGAAGGCGGCGATGGGCGAACTGCGCATCGGCGATCCGGCCGACCTGGCGACTGACATCGGCCCGGTCATCGACCGCCCGGCACAGTCCGCCCTGCTCGCTCACATCGCCGACATGGCGGCGTGGGGCAGGGCGGTATTCCAGCCGCCCTTGCCGGCCGACTGTGCGGCAGGAAGCTACGTGCCGCCGACCCTGATCGAGATCGAATCCCTGGCCGATCTGCACGGCGAAGTCTTCGGTCCGGTCGTCCATGTCCTGCGCTACGCCGCCGGCCAGCTCGATGCCCTGATCGACGCCATCAACGCCACCGGCTACGGCCTGACGCTGGGCATCCATAGCCGCATCGACGAAACCATTCAGCGCATCGTCGGACGGGCGCGGGTCGGCAATATCTACGTCAATCGCAACATGGTCGGCGCCGTGGTCGGCGTCCAGCCCTTCGGCGGCGAGGGGCTTTCGGGTACCGGGCCGAAGGCCGGCGGGCCGCTTTATCTGGCACGGCTGGCCGGGGCTTGCGAGCTTCGCCCGGGGGCCATCGGCGCGCGGCGGGAGGGCGAGCGGCTCTCTGCATCTCCGTTGTCTCGTCTGACCGAGTGGGCACGTTTTTCCGGGCATCACGACTTGGCAGCACTGTGCGCCGAATACGCCGAACTGAGCTTGCTCGACACGGTGATCGACCTGCCCGGGCCGACCGGCGAACAGAACACCCTGCGCTTTGTGCCACGCGGCACGCTGCTTTGCCTGGCCGTCGAGCGGCATGCCTTGCTACACCAACTGGCGGCCGTCTGGGCGACCGGCAATCGGGTTGCTGCGGTCGACAGCCCGGAAACGCGAAAAACCATAGCCGGCCTGCCGGCCGATCTGGCGGCAGCGATCGAATGGCGGCAGCCCGACGACTATCGCGGCCTGGCCGGTGTGTTGTCCGAGCCGGATGCGTCGCTTCGGCAGCGCCTGGCGCGGGAGCCGGGGGCCTTGATTGCGACTTACCAGCCGGCCGACAATGGCGGACACTATCCCTTGTACCGACTGCTGGTCGAGCGGGTGCTCACCGTGAATACGACGGCGGCCGGCGGCAATACCACCTTGATGATGCTTGATGCGTAAAGGAATCCCATGTTGAACACGCCGCAACTGCCTTCCTATCTCTCCAAGGAAAACCTTGGTCCGTGGCACATCTACCTGCAGCAGGTCGAGCAGGTCGCACCGCTACTCGACAAGTCCCTGCAGCCCTGGGTCGATACGCTGCGTCGGCCGAAGCGCTCGCTCATCGTCGATGTGCCGATCCGCCTCGACAACGGCCAGATCACGCACTTTGAGGGTTATCGCGTGCATCACAACACCTCGCGCGGGCCGGGCAAGGGCGGCGTGCGTTACCACCAAGATGTGACGCTGTCCGAAGTGATGGCACTGGCCGGCTGGATGACGATCAAGAACGCCGTGGTCAACGTGCCTTTCGGTGGTGCCAAGGGCGGTGTGCGGGTCGATCCGCGCCAGTTGTCGATGTCCGAACTCGAAGGTCTGACCCGGCGCTATACCAGCGAGATCAGCTCGATGATCGGCCCGGACAAGGACATTCCGGCGCCGGACATGAATACCAACGCCCAGGTCATGGCCTGGATGATGGACACCTATTCGATGGGCGAGGGCCGAACGGTGACCGGCGTCGTCACCGGTAAGCCCGTCTCGCTCGGCGGTTCGCTCGGCCGGCAGGATGCCACCGGACGCGGCGTCTTCGTCACGGCCCGCGAAGCAGCGCGCAAGTTGGGTCTGTCCATCGACGGGGCGCGGGTGATCGTCCAGGGCTTCGGCAATGTCGGCGGGGCTAGCGCCCGGATGTTCGCTCAACACGGCGCCCGGGTCGTCGCCGTGCAGGATGTCAGCGGCACGGTGTACAACGGGGCAGGGCTGGATGTGCTGGCGCTCAAACGCTATCTGGCGGACAACAAGACGCTGCTTGGCGCGCCCGATTGCGAGACCATAGCCAATGACGACTTCTGGTCGCTGCCCTGCGAATTCCTCGTGCCGGCCGCGCTGGAGTCGCAGATCAACCGCTTCAACGCCGAGCACATCGCCGCCCGCATCATCGTCGAAGGCGCCAACGGCCCGACGACGCCGGAAGCCGACGCCATCCTCGCCGAGCGCGGCATTGTCGTCGTGCCTGACGTGCTGGCCAATGCCGGCGGCGTCACCGTCAGCTATTTCGAGTGGGTGCAGGATTTCTCGAGCTTTTTCTGGAGCGAGGATGAAATCAACGCCCGCCTCGAACGGATCATGGCGGAAGCCTTCAACGCCATCTGGCAGATGGCCGAAGACCGCAAAATGCCGCTCCGTTCAGCCGCCTTCGTGATTGGCTGCAGCCGGGTGCTCGAGGCGCGGGCGACGCGCGGGCTGTATCCGTGATGGGGCCATTGCTACGGTCAACCGGAAAAAACGGCCAAAATTGAAAATGGGTCTGGCCGCGCGCTGTTGCGTTTAGCGCCGCGCCAGGATCAGCGAACCCTTTTCGCGTGGTTCGAGGTCGATCCGTTCGATAGCTGAAAACCCCGCCGCCGTGAGCCACGCGCAATAATCTTCATGGCGATGCGTCTGGGTGCCGGTTTCGAGCAGCAAGGTCAGGCGGAAGGCCGCGTTGAGTGCATCGAGCGAGGTTTCGGCCAGGTATTCGTGAATGACCAGCAGGCCGCCCGGATTCATCGATTCGCCAATCTGCCCGATGGCCAGGCGGTTTTCCTCGGCCGAATGGTTGTGGGCGACAGACAGGTAGAAAACCAGATCGTTGTCGTCGCCCCAATCGTGTTCCTGCAGGGTGCCGGGGCTGAGCTGGATGCGGTCGGCCAGCCCGGCTTTTTCGATCTCCGGCCCGGTTTCAGTCAGCGCGCTGGGCATGTCGACGATCACGGCGGCGAGCTGCGGATAGTGCTGGCAGAAGCGGATCGAATGCAGACCATGCGAGCCGCCGAGGTCGAGCAGGCGGCGATAGGCCGGCGACACCGGCACGTGCTTGAGCAGATCGGGGCCGAGGTCGGCCGCGAAGGCGCCCATGTAGGACGAGAACAGCGGGCCGAGGTGCGGCTTTTCGATCATCGCCTCCCACAGCGTCTGCTCCGGTTCACCCTTGCGCACGGTTTCGGCCAGTGAGCCCATCATCGCCCACGCCTCGTGCGTCCACAGCAGGCCGGGCGTGTAATCGACCTGGCCGGCACTGGTGAACCAGCGCTGGGTGCTCGCCGTGTTGGCAAAGGCGTCGTCGTCCTTTTCCAGATAACCGATGGCGACCAGGAAATCGACCAGCGTCGTCGTGCCGCGCAGGCTCGAATCGATCTTCGCGGCGAGTTCTTCGGCCGTCAGCGGGCCATCGACCAGCGCCTCGAACAGGCCCAGGCGACCGGCTGAAATGATCGCCGACGACTTCATCATCGGCATGTAGACGTCGAGCATGGCCAGTTCGGCCGAGCCGGTCGGCTGGCAGACATCGGGTTTGCGGGTGCGGGGCATCGGTCTTCTTGTTTTTGGTTGCTGGGTGCGGCTCAGGCGAGCGCAGCTTCAATTGCGGCGAGCAGGGTCGGATCGTCCGGTGTGGTATCCGGTGAAAAACGCTGCAAAACCCGGCCATCACGCCCGACCAGGAATTTCTCAAAATTCCACAGCACATCGCTCGGCTGCTTGGGCGAGCAGCCATAACCGGCGAGCTTCTCGCGGAAATCGCTGCCGGCCGGAAATACGGCTTCCGGCTGGGCGGCGATCAAAGATGCATAGAGCGGATGTCGCGGTTCGCTGTTGATATTGAGCTTCTCGAACATCGGGAAATCGACGCCGTAGTTCGTCGTGCAGAAATCCTGAATTTCGTCGGCCGAACCCGGCTCCTGCGCCGCAAAGTCGTTGCACGGAAAGCCCAGTACCTGCAGGCCGCGCTCGCGATACTGCGTGAACAGGCTCTCCAGCCCGGCGTACTGCGGCGTCAGCCCACACTTGGAGGCGACATTGACGACCAGCAAGACCTGCCCCTTGAACTCGCCCAGCGTCAGTGCGCGTCCATCGAGGCTGTTGAGGGAAATGTCGTGGAGGGAGTCATTCATGGCGATCTCGTTTCCTTTGTGGGTAATAAGTCCGAACCGGCAAGCCAACGGGCAACTATTTTACGTGTTGGTGGCCAAACACCCGACGGTTTTTGAAAAACCGGTGGCCAATGAGGTGCTGTTCAAAACCGCGGAAAGTCGCTCCCCATACGGGTATACCCCTAGGCTAACAGCACTGTTTCGGCAAGCAATTCGGCATATTGTCGTGCCATAATTAACCACAGATGAATCGGTTGCAGTATCGGCAACTAAAGACGGAGGTGAGGCAGCGGTGACATTCAATCTCTGGACTGATCAGCGCCAAGCAGACCCGGTGCCCGCTTCGCCATCCTTAGCCGGCCGCAAGCAACCACCAAGCCGTCAGGAGAAGCAATGAGCGATTTCATTCTGGAAACGCGCGGTCTGACCAAGGAGTTCAAGGGTTTTACCGCTGTTTCCGATGTCAATCTCAAGGTGCAGCGCGGCACCATCCACGCGCTGATCGGGCCGAACGGCGCAGGCAAGACGACAGTGTTCAATCTGGTCACCAAATTTCTGCCGCCGACGGCCGGTACGATTCATTTCAAGGGCGAGGACATCACGCACGAAGCGCCAGCGGTGACGGCGCGCCGGGGTTTTGTCCGCTCCTTCCAGATTTCCGCGACTTTCCCGCACCTGACGGTCATGGAAAATGTGCGGATCGGCCTGCAACGCAAGCTGGGCACCGAGTTCCATTTCTGGAAGTCGGAAAAAAGCCTCAACAAGCTCAACGACGAGGCGATGGCGCTGCTTGAAGCGGTCGATCTCGGCAGCTTCGCCGAAACGATGACGGCTGAAATGCCCTACGGCCGCAAACGGGCGCTGGAGATTGCCACAACGCTGGCGCTCGAACCCGACATGATGCTTCTCGATGAACCGACGCAGGGCATGGGGCATGAAGACATCGCCCGCGTTGTCGAACTGATTCGCAAGGTCTCGGTCAACCGTACCATCCTGATGGTCGAACACAATCTGTCGGTGGTCGCCAACCTGTGCGACCGAATTACCGTGCTGACCCGGGGCAGCGTGCTGGCCGAAGGGACTTACCAAGAGGTCTCGAAAAATCCGCAGGTGCTCGAAGCCTATGTCGGTTCCGACAACATGAACGACGCGCATCACTAGGCGGGAAAACGACCATGACCAGCGCTTTTCAACCAAAACCCGAATATCTCCGCCTGACCGACCTGCACGCCTTTTACGGCGAGTCGCACATCCTGCACGGGCTGGACCTCAGTGTCGCCAAGGGCGAATGCATCACCCTGCTCGGGCGCAACGGCTCCGGCCGAACGACCACGCTCAAATCGATCATGGGCCTGGTCGGCCGGCGGACCGGCTCGATCATGGTCAACGGCAACGAGGTCATCCACGTGCCGACCCACAAGATCGCCCACCACGGCGTCGGCTATTGCCCGGAAGAACGGGCCATCTTTACCTCGCTCAGTGCCGAGGAAAACCTGACCCTGGCGCCCATTGTTTCGAGCGGTGGCATGTCGGTCGATGAACTTTATACGATGTTCCCGAATCTCGGCGAACGTCGCACCAGCCCGGGCGGCAAGCTGTCCGGCGGTGAGCAGCAGATGCTGGCGATGGCCCGTATCCTGCGCACGGGGGCCAAGCTGCTATTGCTCGACGAAATTACTGAAGGTCTCGCCCCGGTCATCGTCAAGAAGCTCGGTGAGGTGATTACCGAACTCAAGAAACGCGGTTTCACCATCATTCTGGTCGAACAAAATTTCCGTTTTGCCGCACCGCTGGCCGACCGCCACTACGTGCTCGAACACGGAGAAATAATTGCCACCATCACCCAGGAAGAGCTCCCGGGCAAGATGGACTGGCTGCATCACACGCTCGGTGTCTAGTGTTGTGCTGTAGGCAACACAACACTTGCCGGGCTTGCCCACAACCATAAGGAGGAATCACCATGTCATCCAGAAAATATGCAAAAACTGCCTGCGCCGCCGCTCTGGCTGCGCTTTCTCTCGGTGCCCAGGCGCAGATTTCGGGCGGCTCGGTAAAAATCGGCGTACTGACCGATCTGTCCGGCACCTACTCCGACCTTGCTGGCTCGGGGGCCATACTGGCCACCAGAATGGCCATTGACGACTTCATCGCCAATGAAAAGCCGAGCTTCAAAATCGAGGTGGTGACCGCCGACCACCAGAACAAGGCCGACATTGCTTCGAACAAGGCACGTGAATGGATCGAGCGCGAGAACGTCGATACGGTCACCGAGCTGGTCACCACCTCCACCGCGCTGGCCGTGATGAAGGTCGCCAAGGAAAAGGACCGCGTGGTCATCATGAACGGCCCGGCCTCGACGCCGATTACCAATGAGCAGTGCAACGACGTTTCGGTGCACTACACCTACGACACCTACGCGCTGGCCAACGGCACAGCCAAGGCGGTGACCACGCAGGGCGGCAAGAGCTGGTTCTTCCTGACTGCCGACTATGCCTTCGGTCATGCGCTGGAGAAGGATTCCTCAGCCGTCGTTACAGCCAACGGCGGCAAGGTGCTCGGTGCAGTGCGCCACCCCTTCCCGGGCTCGGATTTCTCGTCCTTCCTGCTCAAGGCCCAGTCCTCGGGTGCCCAGGTGATCGGCCTGGCCAATGCCGGTGCCGACACCACCAATGCCATCAAGCAGGCAGCCGAGTTCGGTGTTACGCCCAAGCAGTCGCTGGCCGGCCTGCTGATGTTCATCACCGACGTCCACGCCCTCGGCCTCAAGCCGACCCAGGGCATGTTTCTGACCACCGGCTTCTACTGGGATCGTACCGAAGAAACCCGCGCCTGGTCGAAGCGCTTCTTCGACAAGCAGAAGAAGATGCCGACCATGGTCCAGGCCGGCCAGTACTCGTCGATCTACCACTACCTGAAGGCGGTCAAGGCAGCCGGCAGCGACGATACGAGCAAGGTCATGGTGGCGATGAAGAAGACGCCGATCAACGACTTCTTCGCCAAGAACGGCCAGATTCGCGACGACGGCCGCATGGTGCACGACATGTATCTGGTCCAGGTCAAGAAGCCGGCTGACTCGAAATATCCGTGGGACTACTACACGATCAAGGCGACCATCCCGGCGGCCGAGGCCTTCCAGCCGCTTGCCCAGTCGCGCTGCCCGCTGATCAAGAAGTAAGCAGAGTCATCGCAATGCCCGGTGCGGACAGAGGTTCGCGCCGGGACTGGAGCCTTCCATGGAAATTTTCGGAATCTCGACCGCCTTGCTCGGCAGCCAGTTGCTGGTCGGGCTGATCAATGGCTCGTTCTACGCCATTCTCAGCCTCGGGCTGGCGATCATCTTCGGCCTGCTCAACATCATCAATTTCTGCCACGGCGCGCAGTACATGATGGGCGCCTTCGTCGCCTGGATTGCGCTGACCCGCTTTGGTGTCAACTACTGGGTGGCGCTGATCGCCGCGCCGCTCATCGTCGGCGTCGTAGGCGTGCTGATCGAGCGCCTGATGCTGCGTCGTCTCTACAAGCTGGACCACCTCTACGGATTGCTGCTGACCTTCGGTCTGGCACTGATCTTCGAAGGCATTTTCCGCGACCAGTTCGGCATTTCCGGCGAGAGCTACGAAGTCCCCGAACTGCTCTCCGGCGGCGTCAATCTCGGCTTCATGTTCCTGCCCATTTACCGCGGCTGGGTCATCATCGCCTCGCTGACCGTCTGTTTCGGCACCTGGTACATGATTGAACGGACCAAGCTCGGCGCCTATCTGCGCGCCGGCACTGAAAACTCGGCGATGGTTCAGGCCCTGGGCATCAACGTGCCGCTGCTGATTACCTTCACCTATGGCTACGGCGTCGCGCTGGCCGCCTTCGCCGGCGTGCTGGCGGCGCCGATTTTCCAGGTCAATCCGCTGATGGGTTCCAACCTGATCATCGTCGTCTTCGCTGTCGTGGTGATCGGCGGCATGGGTTCGATCATGGGCTCGATCCTGACCGGCCTCGGCCTGATCGAAGGCCTGACCAGGGTGTTCTATCCGGAAGCCTCCAGCGTGGTCGTTTTCGTCATCATGGTCATCGTTCTGCTGCTGCGGCCGGCAGGTCTGTTCGGCAAGTCCTGAAACGCGACAAGTGAAAACTCGAAGGAAAACCCCATGAATGCGCCGGTCTCGTTTGCCGAGTCGAAGTTGCCGCTGCTCCTCGGCGTGCTGTTCGTCATCGGCCTGATCGCACCTTTTGCGGTCTACCCCACTTTTTTGATGAAAATCCTCTGCTACGCGCTGTTCGCCTGCGCTTTCAACCTGCTGCTCGGCTTTGCCGGCCTGCTCTCCTTCGGGCACGCCGCCTTTCTCGGTACGGCGGGCTACGTCTGCGGCATGATGGTGCGCGATGTCGGGGTCACGCCGGAAGTCGGCATCCTCGCCGGTACCGTCGCCGCCGGACTGCTTGGTTGGCTGTTCGGCTCGCTGGCCATCAAGCGCACCGGCATCTACTTTGCGATGATTACCCTGGCACTGGCCCAGATGGTTTTCTTCCTCGCCATCCAGATCAAGGAGACCGGCGGCGAGGACGGCCTGCAGGGCGTGCCGCGCGGCCACCTGTTCGGACTGCTCGATCTTTCCGACAACATCGCCATGTATTACCTGGTGTTCGCCATTTTCTGTTTCGGCTTCTTCATCATCTACCGCACCATCCATTCGCCCTTCGGGCAGATTCTCAAGGCCATCCGCGAGAACGAGCCACGCGCCATTTCGCTCGGCTACGACGTCGCCAAATTCAAGCTGATTGCCTTCATCATCTCGGCCGCCCTGGCCGGCATGGCCGGGGCGACCAAGACGCTGGTCTTCCAGCTCGCCTCGCTGAGCGATGTGCACTGGCATGCCTCGGGTGAAGTCGTGCTGATGACCTTGCTCGGCGGCCTCGGCACCATCCTCGGCCCGATCGTCGGCGCCGCCACCATCGTCGCCCTGCAGACCCAACTCGCCGACTCGGTCGGCTCCTGGGTGACGGTAATCATGGGCGTGATTTTCGTGATCTGCGTGCTCAGCTTCCGGCGCGGTATCGTCGGTGAACTGCAGGCGCTGATCAAGCGTTCAGGCGTCAATTGAGTTGAATTCCCATTGATCTGAAGCCGGGCAGATAGTTGTATCTGCCCGACGCTGCAATGTCGGTGACTATCCATTGCCGGTTACTATCTGCCTTCGCCAAATCAAGAGAAAAAATTTCGGATGCAGATGGAAGTAGAACAAAAGCTCAGGATCGCCGTTGCCGCGGCTGTACAACTGCCGAACGTGAGCGACATGGAGTTCGAGGCGTCGCTCATGGAGCTGCGCGAACTGGCCAAGACGCTGGGTTTCAAGGTCGTTCATACCTTCGTGCAGAAGCGCACCAGCTTCGATACGACGGGTTATCTGGGCGTTGGCAAGCGGCAGGAAATACACGCTTTCGTCCATGGCGAGCCGATTTTTGATGAAGCCAGCGATGCGGTGCTGTCGTTGTCCGAGTCGAATCTGCCGGAGATCGACGCGATTCTGGTTGACCACGAAATTTCGCCGTCGCAGGCACGCAATCTCGAAATCGAGGCTGGTTGCGAGGTCATGGACCGGACCATGGTCATCCTCGAAATCTTCCATCGCAACGCCCGTTCGCGGGCGGCCAAGGCGCAGGTCGAAATCGCCCGCCTCGGCTACATGGCGCCGCGCCTGCGTGAGGCGGCTAAGCTGGCCGGGCCGCAGGGGCGGCAGCGCAGCGGCGTTGGCGGCCGCGGGGCCGGCGAGTCGCATACCGAATTGGACAAACGCAAGATCCGCGACCGCATCGCCGAACTGCAGCTCGAAATCCTCGCCATGGAGGCCGAGCGCAAGACGCAGCGCGCCCGTCGCCAGGAGCGCCAGAGCCAGGCATCTGTCGCGCTGGTTGGCTACACCAATGCCGGCAAGTCCACGCTGATGCGGGCGCTGACCGGCAGCGAAGTGCTGGTTGCCAACAAGCTGTTTGCGACGCTCGACACCACCGTCCGCGCCCTCTACCCGGAGAGCGTGCCGCGCGTGCTGGTCAGCGATACGGTCGGTTTCATCAAGAACCTGCCACACGGTCTGGTGGCGTCGTTCAAGTCAACGCTCGACGAGGCGCTTGATGCCTCGTTGTTGCTCCACGTCATCGACGCCAGCGACCCCGGTTTCGAACGTCAGCTCGAAGTGACCGACAAGGTGCTCGAAGAAATCGGCGCCGATGTCGTGCCGCGTCTGCGCATCTTCAACAAGATCGACCACGTTGGCGACGCCGAGGCCCAGGCCGAGTGCGAAGCGGCGCTACGGGCCAAGTATCCCGATTGTGTCGTGATGAGCGCTCGCCGGCCGGAGGAAGTGGCCGCGCTACGCCTCAAGATCATCGCCTTTTTCCAGAGCGATCATGTCGAGGCCGAGCTTTTCCTGCCCTGGTCTGCACAGCAGCTGCGCAAGGAAATCTTCGCCAGTTGCGAAGTGCTGGAAGAGCGGGCCGACAACGATGGCGCCTTCTTCAAGGTTCGCGGCGCAAGCGTTGTTGTCGAGGATTTGCGCGAGCAGTTCGCGCAGATCTGAGCCTGATTTTTCGGGTTTTTCCGGTTGCTACGGTCAACCGGGTTTACTACGTGAAACGTAAAAATCGGCCAAAATCAAAATCGACCGTGGCGCCTGGCCAGCCAGGTCAGCGCGACGGCTATGGCGGGCAAGGCCAGCGCCACCACCGGCTGGTCTAGGCGTTCCGGCGCCACTAGGAGGACGGCGCCGAGGCCGGCCATCATCAGCCCGGAGAGCAGTTTGAGCAGTCGGCCGTCGCGTTCGCTGAGCTTGCGCCTGCCCATCGAGCGGACGAAAGCGAGCACGATGACGATCAGCGGCAAAACGTAAATCACGTTGTACAGCGCCAGGTACAGGTAGTGCTGGCCGAGGCCATGTTCGCGCAGGGTGAGCAGGCGCGTGAAAACCATCGGGAAGCCGGCCGTGCACAGCAGTTCGTAGAAATTGGCGGCAATGGCCAGGACGACGGTCGCCGCCAGCATGGCCGGCAGGCTGCCGGCGGCTAGGATGCGCCGGCCGCGCTGGAAAATATCGGCCTTGCGTCCTTCTGAAATCGACAGCGACGGCCCGCGCTTGAAAGCGACGAAATCCTTGATGTTGAACGCCCCGATCAGCAAGGCGACCAGTCCGGCGCCGGCGGTGACCCAGGGCAGGCTGCCGACGACGAGAAACAGATTGAGCCAGGCGGCCATGAAGGCGAAATACATCAGCCCGGAAAAGGCGACGAAGACGCCGCCGATAAGCAGCATCCGGCTGCGCTGATGCTGATGGACGAGCAGCGAGAGCAAAAAGAGCAACACGAAAAAGGCGCAGGGATTGAAGGCATCCAGCCCGGCCAGCAGCAGGGTGAGCAAGGGGAGCGAGGCTGACGCCGGGTCGATTTCGCCAATCAGCGGCAGGCTCAGTGGCTCGCCGGCGACCGGCTTCGCAGTCTCGCCGTTGCCGTCACGGCAGGCTTCCAGCCGGGCGAGCAGGGCCGCCTTGGCCTCCGGGCGTTCATCCCAGCCGACCTCCATGCGGCCGCAGTAAATCAACGTCGGTACGGATTGCGCCTCTTCGCCAAGCTCACGCGCCATGGTGACGAAGCGTTCGAGGTTTTCCGGTGACTGGGTGATTTCCTGGTCATGCAGGCGTAGCCACGGCTGCTCTGCGGCCAGCGCCTGCACCTGCGGCCGCGCCTCAAGGCAATGCGGGCAACGCAAGGACCAGAACAGGTAAAGATCCACCTCGCCCTGCGCCCAGGCCGGGAAGGCGAGGCACAGGCTGAACAGAGAGGCGAAAAAGAGGCGGGAGAACATGGCTATCGGCGTGGCGGGAGGTGCTCCGCAAGTTTGTTTCACGACGTATTCAGACAGCTAATTTATCGTGAACCCGGCTGTCGGCGACGATGTCGCCGTCCACCATTTCGATGATCCGGTCGCAGCGGGCGGCCAGGCGGCGGTCGTGGGTGACGATCAGGAAGGTGGTGTTGAGCCGGGTGTTGACCTCGCGGAGCAGGGCGAAGACGTCGTCGGCGGAATGGGTGTCGAGGTTGCCGGTGGGTTCGTCGGCGAGGACCAGCGAGGGGCTCATGGCCAGGGCGCGGGCGATGGCGACGCGCTGTTGCTGGCCGCCGGAAAGCTGGTTGGCAAGGTTCTGCTTGCGCTCGGCGAGGCCGACCTGGTCGAGCAGCCGGCCGGCCTGGGCGAACATGTCGGCGTCGGGCCGGCCGCGGGCGACGAGCAGCGGCATGGCAACGTTCTCCAGCGCCGTGAAGGCGGAAATCAGGTGGTGGTGCTGGAAGACGAAGCCGATGCGCTGGCCGCGCAGCCGGGTCAGGCCGGTGTCGTCGAGCTGGCCGGTTTCCTGGCAGTCGATGAACAGCTGGCCGCCGCTCGGCCGGTCAAGCAGGCCGATGAGGTTGAGCAGGGTGCTTTTGCCGGAGCCGGAGGGGCCGATCAGGGCAGCGAATTCGCCGCGTTCGAGGCGCAGGTCGATGCCGTGCAGGATTTCGGTTTCCGTTTCGCCGCTGCCGTAGGATTTGCGGATGTTTTTGAGCTGGAGAACGGGCGTTGTCGTCACGGGATCAGCCACGGATTGCCACCACCGGATCAAGGCGCGCGGCCCGGCGGGCCGGCAGCAAGGCGGCGAGGATGCCGACCAGGCTGGCGCCACCGGCCGCGATGGCGACCAGCCATGGATCGACGCCGATGATGAACATCGCCGTGCCGTCCGGGTTGCGCGCCATGAGCCGCCACAGCATCAGGAAAGTCCAGGCCAGGCCGGAGCCGAGCAGCGAACCGAAGAAACCGACAATGCCGCCTTGGAGCAGGAAAATGCGCAGCATCTGCCCCTGCGAGGCGCCCATGGCGCGCAGGATGCCGATTTCGCGGGCGCGCTGGATGACCGAAACGACGAGCACGCTGGCGATGCCGAAGGCGACGGAGAGGCCGATGAAGAAGCGGATGACGTTGCTCGACACGCGCTGCGAGGTCAGCGCCGTGACGAACTGGGCGTTGGTCTTGATCCAGCTGTCTGCGGTCAACCCGGTTTCGGCGGCAATTTTGCTGGCCAGCCGTTCGGCTTCGTCGATGTCGTGCAGCGAAATATCGATGCTCGACACGCCGCCGACCAGATCGAGCAGGCTTTGCGCCGAGCGCAGGCTGACATAGACGTTGCGGGCGTTGACGCCCTTGTTGCCGAGGTCGAACAGGCCGGTGACGGTGAAGGTTTCGGTGGCGTCGCCAGCCGTTGTGACGCGGATCTTGTCGCCGATGTCGGCGCCGAGATCCTTGGCCAGCTCGATGCCGATCACCGCCTCGCCGGCGCCGACGCGCAACTGGCCGGCGACCATGCGTTCGGGCAGGGCGATGACGCCGCTGTAGCGCACCGGGTCGATGCCGAGCAGGGTGATCGCCTTGTTGGCGTCGCCGCGCACGACGAAGGCCGGGCCGGAAGCAATTGGCGAGATGGCGGCGATGTTCGGCAAGCCTTCCAGCCGTGCCTGAATCTGCTGCCACTGGTCGATGGAGCGCAGGCGCTGGGCCTGTTTTTGCAGGCGCAGGGCAATGCCGGCCGCTGGCGATTGCGGCCGGGCGATTTCCTCGGGCGGCAACAGAACGATGTGGGCCTGCGAACTGAGCGTGCGTTTGACCAGATTGGCCTGCAAACCGGAGAGCAGCGCCGACATGAAGACGATGACGGCGACGCCAACGCCGACGCCGACGATAATCAGCAGCGACTGCATGCGGCCCTCGCGCAGGAAGCGGATGGCGGCGATCCACTCGAAAGGCATCCAGGATTTCATTTTTGGCCGTTATTTCCGGTTGACCGTGGAAACCTTGCGGCCCTCGGCCAGTATCTGGCTGGCCGCCGCCAGCGCTTCCCCGGCAACGATGCCATCGAGGATTTCCACCCGGCCAGCGCCGCGGATACCGAGCTTGACCGGCTGGCGCTGTGCCACGCCATCGCGCACCACCATCACCCAGGGCTGGCCGGACGCCTGGTCGCGGATGACATCGGCCGGCACGATCAGCGTGTCGGCGCGGTGGGCCGAGGCGATGTCGATGGAAACGGTCATTTCGTGTTTGAGGTAAGCCGGCGGTTCGGCGACGCGCAGGCGGATTTCGACCGAACCGCGCTGGGCATCGACGGCCGGGGCGATGTAAGTGACCTCGGCCGTGAAGTGTTCGCCAGGGTAGGCGTCGGCCGAAGCCTGCGCCGTCTGGCCAAGCTGAAGCAGGGCGAGGTTTTTCTCGTCGATCTGCGCCGTCAGTTCGGTGTCGCCCTGCGGCGCCACCGTCAGCAAAACCTTACCCGGCTGAACCATGTCGCCGGCTTCGACACTACGCGTCAGCACCCGGCCGGCGCTCGCTGCCGTCAGCGTGCCGTAGGCCAGTCGCGCTTCGGCCACGGCCAGCGCGGCGCGCGCCTGCTCGACATTGCTGCGCACCACCTGCGCCTCGCTGCCGCCCGGCTGGTTGCTGACCAGCTGCAATTTGGCCGCCTGCCACTGGCTGTCGGCGACCTGCGCGTTGCGCCGGGCATCGTCGAGCTGGGCGGTGCTGTAGAAACCCTTGGCGACCAGTTCTCCGACCCGCTCGAAATGGCGCTTCGCCTGCTGGGCGTTGGCTTCCGCCTGCTGCACGCTTTGCTCGGCCACCGGCCGGCCGAGGCGGTCGAGCTGGCGTTGTTTGGCCTCGGCCTGCGCCAGGCTGGCCCGGGCCTGGGCGGCGCTCGCCCGCCATTCGGTGTCGTCAAGCTGGATCATCGTCTGGCCGGTCGTCACGGCATCGCCTTCGCGCACCTTGACGGCGACGACGCGGGCGCTGATCTGCGCTGCCACCTCGATACGCTGCGGCGTGCGCACCCGGCCGCTGGCCACCACCGCCTGCCGCAACTCGCCGCGTTCGGCCACGGCAACCACAACGCGCTCGCCACCCCAGCCGGTATAGCCGGTAACAAGCAAGGCCACGATGGCAATGCCCGCTATGACGAGCAGGCTGCGGCGGGAACGGAGGAGGCGGGTCATGGGCGGGAGGGTCTTTTTTGAAAAGAAAATTAGCAAATGCTGATGTTAAACGAATGACGGCAAACCCGAGGTGTATAATTGTTTGCTTATGTAACAGAAAGCCATTGCGGGGCTTCTGGAGAGCATCGTGTTCAAGTTTTTGTCCTTTGTTTCAAAGAATCTGATCCTCGCCATTCCGGTCATGATGGTGCTTGGTTTCGGCTTTGGCCTGCTGGCGCCGACCGGCTGGCTCAAGTCGCTGATCGTGCCGCTGACCTTCCTGATGGTCTATCCGATGATGGTCACGCTCAAGCTGACCAAGGTGCTCGAAGGTGGCGACAGCAAGGCGCAACTGCTCGCCCAGCTGATCAATTTCGGCATCATCCCCTTTGTTGCCTTCGGCCTTGGCCAGTATTTCTTCCCGGCTCAGCCGTATTACGCCATGGGCCTGCTGCTTGCCGCACTGCTGCCAACCTCGGGCATGACCATTTCGTGGACCGGTTTTGCCGGCGGCAACCTCGGCGCAGCCGTCAAGATGACCGTGCTCGGCCTGATCCTCGGCTCGCTGGCCACCCCGTTCTACGTTCAGTGGCTGATGGGCGCGGCGGTGCCGGTCGATCTGTGGGCAGTGTTTTCACAGATCGTCTTCATCGTTTTCCTGCCCATGGTGGCCGGCCATTTCACCCAAAGCTACCTGCTCAAGAAGCACGGCCAGAAGGCGTTCCAGGCCGAATGGGGCCCGAAATTCCCGCCCTTCTCGACGCTTGGCGTGCTCGGCATCGTCTTCGTCGCCATGGCCCTCAAGGCCCAGCAACTCGCCACCCAGCCGGCCGAACTGCTGCACCTCGTCGGCCCGTTGCTTGCCCTCTACGGCATCAATTACCTGCTCAGCACCCTCGTCGCCAAGGCCCTGCTGCCCCGCGGCGACGCCATCGCACTGGTCTACGGCACGGTCATGCGTAACCTGTCGATCGCCCTGGCCCTGGCCATGAACGCCTTCGGCAGCGCCGCCTCCGACGCCGCCCTGGTCATCACGCTGGCCTACATCATCCAGGTTCAGTCGGCGGCCTGGTACGTCAAGCTGACCGATACGCTGTTCGGGAAAAAGCCGGTTCAGGGCTGAAGCTGCGCCCGCTGGGGGCGAGGTTCTGTGGTCATCTGCGGCATATCTGCCCGGATGACCACGGGAAAAGTTTATAACTGACTACCGATCCGTTTATCGGTTACCACTCAGCCAAGCTGAGACATTCGCGAATGACTGCAAAATAATTCAGATTCCGAGATACAGCCGTCGATGGCAGACCAATCATCTCAGCGCAGCACAGACATCTCTGATGTGATTACGTAGCCATCGATGCGCGGGATCGGCATCCTGTCTCGGGTGCCAAAGCAATGAAACCGTGATCTCTGGCGTGGAAACCGGAATGGGGAAGCTATGCATGCCGGCGCGCAGGTTTCCGGTGTGTCGTTCGGGAACGCTGGCGATCAGGTCCGAGGCACGAGCCAGAGCCAGCGCCGTCGAAAATCCGCCAACGATGGTGACGATCTTGCGTTCCAGCCCGAATGCGCCCAGGGCAGCATCTATCGGCCCCTTGTCCACCCCCTGACGCGAGACGTAGACATGCCGTCCGGCCGCATAGCGGGTAGGTGTGACTTCCCCTTGGCTCAGCGGGTGCCCCGTGCGCACAACGCCAATGAAACGGTCCCGGAACAAGGCCTGGACACGTAGTTCCGGCGCTGTCGTCTGCCCCACAACACCGGTTTCCAAATCGACCAGCCCGTCGCGCAGCGGCTTGCTGTCCTTGTCCGGTTTCTGCACGAAGCACAGGCGCACGCCGGGTGCTTCCTCGCCGACGCGGGCGATCAACTCCGGGCCGAAATTTTCGACAAAACCCTCGCTGGTCCGCAGCGTGAAGGTTCTGGCCAGTTGTTCGAGATTGAGCTTTTCGGTCGGGCGTAAAACAGCCTCCCCATCCTGCACCAGTTGACCGACGCGCTCGCGCAGTTCGATGGCGCGCGGCGTCGGAACGAGACCGCGCCCGGCCCTGACCAACAACGGATCGCCCGTCGTCTCGCGCAATCGCGCCAGCGCCCGGCTCATCGCCGACGGGCTGAGCCGCAGCCGTCGGGCAGCGCGTGCCACGCTGCCTTCGGCGAGCAAGACATCAAGGGTGAACAGCAGGTTCAGATCAGGTCGAGACATGGGGCAACGATAGCAGTGTTTATTCAATATGTGGCGTCATATGCATTCATAACCTGCAAATGCTGCGTCTTCCGCCATGTCATGCAAGGGCCTAGGATTCAGATAGCCCCATCGGAGGCGCAATACTTGAAAGGAGTTCGCGGTGAAAACAATCGTTGCAGGACACATTGAAGCGGAGTCTCGACGCGTGAAAACAACGCCATCCGTGCGCTGGGCGCTGGCCAGCTTGGCGCTTTCCGTACTGCTGTCATCACTCGGTACGAGTATTGCCAATGTGGCTTTGCCGAGCCTGGCGGAGGCGTTCAATGCCTCCTTTCAGGCAGTCCAGTGGATCGTCATCGCCTATCTGCTCGCCATCACCACCCTGATTGTCAGCACCGGACGGCTGGGCGACATCGTTGGTCGCAGAAGGCTGCTGTTGATCGGAGTTTCGTTGTTCACGCTGGCCTCGCTCCTGTGCAGCATGGCGCCAACCCTGTGGCTGCTGATTGCTGCGCGGGCCCTGCAAGGGCTTGGCGCAGCGATCATGATGGCCCTCGCCATGGCTTTCGTCGGCGAGACGGTGCCGAAGGAAAAAACAGGCAGTGCCATTGGCCTGCTGGGAACGATGTCGGCAATTGGCACCGCGCTTGGCCCATCACTTGGTGGCGCCCTGATTGCCGGGTTTGGTTGGCAGGCAATATTTTTCATCAACCTGCCGCTGGGGGCGCTGACACTTTATCTCGCCCATCGTTACCTGCCTGTTGATCAAAGGAAAGCGAAAACGGAGCGCGCCAGCTTCGACACGATCGGCACGCTGCTCCTGGCCCTGACGCTCGCCGCCTATGCGCTGGCGATGACGACCGGACGCGGCAGCTTCGGTCAACTCAACATGGCGCTACTTTTGGCTGCCTTTATCGGTGCAGGATTTTTTGTGTTTGCCGAAGCGAGAACTACATCCCCTTTGATTCAAATGGCGATGTTTCGCCAGCTTGAACTGAGTGCCAGCCTGGCCACCAGTGCCCTCGTGTCGACCGTGATGATGGCGACGCTGGTGGTCGGGCCGTTCTACCTCTCTCGTTCGCTCGGGCTTGACGCGGCAATGGTGGGGCTCATCCTGTCGGTCGGCCCGGCGGTAGCTGCACTGACCGCCGCGCCGGCCGGGCGCTTGGCAGACCGCCTGGGCACCCAATGCGTAACCATAGTCGGGCTCGTCGGCATGGCGACTGGCACCATCACGCTATCCATTTTGCCGACGACTTTCGGCATCTCCGGCTACCTCGCACCCATCGTCGTCATCACCGCCAGCTACGCGTTCTTCCAGACGGCGAACAACACCGCAGTGATGACTGATGTCAGCCCGGAGCAACGTGGTGCGATTTCCGGCATGCTTAACTTGTCGCGCAACCTGGGGCTCATCACCGGCGCATCCGTCATGGGCGCCGTCTTCGCATTCGGATCGTCATCGAGCGATATTGCTACTGCGTCCTCCGATGCCGTTGCCACTGGCATGCAGATAACGTTCGCCGTCGCGGCAACTCTGGTTGTCGTTGCCCTTGCCATCGCCACTGGCGCCAATCGTCGCGCATTCCGGAATCGACTCGCAGCTCCGTAAGCAGGAAATGTAAATTCGACAAACACAGGCCATCTCAATTCACGATGAAATCGGCAGTTTTGTGATCAGTAACCTGCCAAAGCATCGCACCCGTCATGTCATAGCAAAAAGTCGCAGGCTGCCGGTAAAACCCGGGGGAAGCAGTCGCGCGACCGAGTATCAGCTGACCGGAAGGCGCATCAGGCAGCAGTCGGCCAGGTGCAGACTGTCACTTGCCCACGAAAGCAGCCGGTCAGGCGGCCGGTTGACTCTGAAAGCTGCCAAATGGCCTACTTCGGCTGATCGGACATTGCTGCCCTTGAGTCTTTAGTCGGACTCGGGCGGCAATGAGGCAGGTATCTGCCGCTCAGCAGCTGATTGCGGCCAATGGCCGCTTCATCATCTGCGTAGGACGGCACTGCCAGCAGTATCCGCAGCGTAGCAATACAGCCAAACGACACCAAAAGGACCGTCACCCAAGACCACTCTGGGAATGGGGAGGACGGCGTTGCCACCAGAATCAAGAAAATGAGTATAAAAACAAGTGCTGCTTCCTGATTTCAGCCTACCCAGCCCCGAGTCCTTGCTCTTCATAGGTTTTGCCATCGCGAATGTGATAGATGCGCTTGAAGGTGGGAATGATTTTCTCGTCGTGGGTGACCACGATGATGGCGGTTTGAAACTGCCGGGCCATATCGTTGAGAATGCGCACGACACTCAGTGCCCGTTCGCTATCCAAGGGTGCCGTCGGTTCATCCGCCAGAATCACCGGCGGTTGATTCGCCAAGGCACGGGCAATCGCCACGCGTTGCTGCTCGCCACCGGAGAGCTGTGAGGGGTTCGCCAAGGCCCGGTGACCGACATCGAGCGCATCCAGCAGTTCATTCGCCCGCCTGCGCGCTTCACCATTCGGCTTGCCGGCCAGCATCGGCAACAAGGCCACATTGTCCGTAACGTCCAGAAAAGGAATCAGGTACGGCGCCTGAAAAACAAAGCCAATCCGGTCGCGGCGCAAGGCTCTGAGGTCCGGAATCTTCCAGCCATTCTCGAAAATTACCTCGTCGCCCAGGGTCATCCGGCCGGCAGTCGGTTCGATGACGGCGCCCAGGCATTTCAGCAGGGTACTTTTGCCCGAACCCGAGGGGCCAATCAGACCGACCACCTCACCCGGAGCAACGGTCATATTGACGTCTTTCAGCGCGTCGACCGCCGTATCGCCTTCGCCGTAGCGTTTGCGCAGGCCCTCGATGTGAATTCCGAAACCTTTCACCTTAGCCTCCGATGGCCGTAGCCGGGTCGACACGCAAGGCGACCCGTATGGCGAGCGTGCTGGCCAGGGTGCAGATGACCATCACGACGATGAATCCCCGCACTGCATCGCCAGCTTCGAGGAGGACAAATTTCGGGAAAAATGGTGCCCAGACCGTAGCGGCGGTCTTGCCGACCATGAAGCCAATGAGGCCCAGCCCAATGGCCTGCTGCAGAATCATCCCGGCAATCGTCCGGTCGCGGGTGCCGATGAGCTTGAGCACGGCTATCTCCCGTATCTTGCCGAGCGTCATGGTGTAGATGATGAAGGCGACGATGGCGGCGCTGACGATGGCCAGGATGACCAGAAACATGCCGATCTGCTTGGCCGAGGTGGCAATCAGCTTGGAAACCAGAATCTCTTCCATCTGGGCGCGGGTAAAGGCTTGCAGATGCTTCCAGCGGCGAATCCCAGTCGCCACTTGTTCCGGCTCGGTGCCGGGGGTAATCTGAACAAGCACCGCATTGACGTTGTGATTGGCGTTCTGTGACGTCAGGATGGCATCGAGCAGGCCGGGCACGCCGGGTCGGTTCAGGTTTGGATTGGCCGTGGTGCGGGCCCGCTCGTTGAGAATGACGTCGTTGTCCTTGAGAAACTGGGCTTCCTGGGCATCCTTGAGCGGGATGAAGACCATCGGGTCGCCGCCCGACGACACCATCCGCCGGGTCAGGCCAACCACACGATAGTCGTGGCGGCGGATGCGTATCGTGTCGCCCAATTGAAAGCCGGTCTTCAAATCGGCCACCGCCTCGTAATGGCTGCGGGTAATCTGCCGGCCAGCGACCAGGTATCCCGGCTCGCCGGGTTGTCCGGGCTCGAAGCCGACCACCATGGCCCGGACATCGGTATTGCCAAGGCGGACCTGCATCGTCAAGTAGGTGACATTGGCCGCACGGGAAACCCCTGGCTGCGCCAGCAAGACCCGATAAACGTCGTCGTGCAGACTCGACGATTCGGCGTAAGGCCCCTGGGTCTCCTGTTGCACTACCCAGATATCGGCACCGCTGTTATTGAGCAATGCCTTGGCGTCGTCGACCATGCCGCGATATACGCCGGCCATGGTCAGGGTCACGCCAATCAACAACCCCAGACCGATACCGGTCAGGACGAACTTTGACCAGGAGTGCAGGATGTCCCGCCCGGCCAGGCTAATCACTTGGGTTTGCCCACGAGTTGGCTGACCACCTTGATGCGGGCGCCCTCATTGAGGTCACGCTCGCTGTGAATGACCACCTCGTCGCCCACAGCCAAGCCATCGAGAATCTGCACGTTGCCATCAAGGCTGGTGTCGCCCAGCTTCACCGGGGTCAGGCTGGGCTTGCCGTCCTTGAGCTTCCAGACGCCGCTGCCTTGGGGCATCTGTTTGATGGCAGCGTTCGGCAGCAGCAACCCGGATTGAGCTGCCCCGGTCTTCACGGTGACTTCGGTCATTTCGCCAACGCTCAGTCCCTCGGGGATGCGCTCGAATGCGATTTGCGCGATGCGCTCCTCCGTGACGCTGTCGCTCACCGGCTCGATGCGCGCCACCTTGCCGGGATGCTGGATCGAGGCATTGCTGCGCAACACAATATCCGCCGCTTGCCCGACGGCCAGCCCGCGCGAGCGCCCCTGGTCGAGGCGCGCCTTGACCCAGAGACTGTTGGGCTCCACCAGGCGGAGGACCGCCTGGCCGGCAATCACCGTCGAGCCGGGCTCCGCATCGCGACTCGTTACCAGTCCATCCCGCGGGGCCCGCAGACGCAGATTGCCGCGTTGTTGGCGGATGCCGTCCTGGTCGGCCTTCAGCCGAAGTTGCTCCTGGCGGGCACCCTGCAGGTTGGCTTCGCTGGCCTCAACCGCGGCCTGAGCCGAATCGAGTTCCTGCTGCTTGCCCTCCACCGCGCTGGGGCTGACGAAATTCTTTCCGCCCAGGTCGCGATAGCGTCTGGCATTGAGTTCGGCGAGCTGGCGTCTGGCCACGGCATCCTTGCGCTGTGCTTCGGCAGCCGTGACGGCACTGGCCGCCCGGGCATATGCGGCTTCCGTTGAACGCAGGCGTTCATCGAGGTCAACGGGGTCGATTTCCGCCAGCAACTGCCCAGCTTTGACCGTCTCGCCGACATCCGCATGCACGGCTTTGACACGTCCCGCAGCCGTCGGGCCGATGAGATAACTACGGCGGGCTTCGACCGTGCCGATGCCGAATATCGCTGGGGACAGCGAGCCGGCTTCCACTCGGAGTGTCGTTATCTGGATGGGAGACAAGGGCCCGGAGCGGGCGATAACCACACCAAATCCGACGACAAGCATGGCGGCAAAAAGCCCGAGTCCAAGCTTGCGGCTAATGAACTGGCTGGGTTTCATGATTTGGCTCCCAGGCCGGCAAGGTAGAGGTGGAGAACGCCAAGTACCGGCTCTTCGGCATTTGGTGAAACGCCACCGAGCATGGATTGCATCACCAGCCCCTGGATGGCGCCGAGAAATAGCGCAGCGGCAGCCTGGACATCGACATCCTCTCTTATCAAGCGCGCAGCTTTGGCTTTACCCAAGGTTTCAGCCAACATCTGCCGGTAGCGCCGCATGATTTGTTGAACGCGCTGCCGCACGGGCGAACTATCCGGTTGCTGGAGTTCGGCAAAGACCAGGCGTGGAACACCGGGAAATTCACGTATGAATTTCACATGCGCCAAGAACATCGCTTCCAGGCCGCTCAAGACATCGGGGGCCGATGCTTGTGCGTCGCCGAGTTTGGCTATTAGCTGCGTCTCTATCCATTCGATGACGGCCAGTCGCATTGCCTCCTTGGTCGGAAAGTGACGGAACAGTGCCCCCTGCGTCACATTCATCGCCTTGGCAATGTCGGTCGTCGTGACGTCGGCGGGATTTCGCTCGGCAGCCAGGGCCACCACGGTGGCGATGATTTCTGCCTGACGGGATTCAGTTGATTGGCGAGCGTTAAGGGACATGGCCGCTTGTATGTAATAAGTTACTTACAAGTATAGTCAATAAACTTTAGACTTGTCTAATATTCGATCTGCCAATTGCAACTGTTTGTTACGAAACCTGATTTCTGCGTCATAGCGGCTATAACTGAAGTGACGGAATGGCAAAACACCTCGCCACTTTCATCAGAGGTATTTCACAGCATCGATGGATTAGTCTTTTGGGAGAGAAAAATGACCAAGAACACCTTGAAAATTACCTTGTCTGCTATTGCGCTGGGTTTGATGGCTTCCTCAGCTTCCATTGCCGCGGATGCCCCGATTTATGGCAGCCAATTGATGACCAATCAAGAACGCATTGAGCATCGCAGCAAGCTTCAGGCGGCCAAAACCGCTGAAGAGCGTGAGCAAGTCCGGCTGCAACACCATGAGCAGATGCAAGTGCGAGCCAAGGAACAAGGCGTGACCTTGCCGGATACGCCGCCAGCTCAAGGCGGCGGACAAGGTCGCGGCATGGGGCCGGGAGGTGGTATGGGTGGTATAGGTCCCGGTGGTGGTATGGGTCCCGGTGGCGGTATGGGTCCAGGGCGAAACCGCTAAACTTGATTAACGGGCACTAGTAATACTGGTGCCCGTTAAGTTATAAGCGCCGGGTAGAAAGTACGTTGTGCTCATGACTGGCGCGCCCCACCATCGTATGCAGCACTTTGCCGTTCAACGCAATGTTCGACTGAATGGCTGTTAATTGGCGCTTTGCAGACTTACTCAACCTACCAGGTGAATGGCCGGAATGACCGACGTCCGATCATTGAACTGGTCGCGCTGTATGACTGCTCGACTCAGTTACCTGCCGTTGGAGCCCTGAAGTTTGAATCGCCGAGCTATCGCGATTCTGCAGTCAACCGGGCTTGCTACGGTCAACCGGAAAAAACGCCCAAAATTGAAATGCAAAAACCCCGGACAGGTCGATGGTGCTGCCGGCAAATTTCGGCGGTTCAATGACTTTCGGGACGCTGGCGCAACAGCCGACAACTTGAGGCAGTATGTTGGACTCCTTTCATTCGGGATAACCCATGGAACTGTTACGCCTGAGCCTGCTGTTTGCCGTCACCGCCGTTGCCGAAATCGTTGGTTGTTACCTGCCGTGGCTGGTCGTGAAGCAAGGCAAGAGCTTTCTCTTGCTCCTTCCGGCGGGGCTTTCGCTGGCCGTTTTTGCCTGGCTGCTGACCCTGCACCCGACTGCGGCGGGGAGAACTTATGCCGCGTACGGCGGGATGTATATTGCCGTCGCACTGCTCTGGCTGCATTTCGTCGATGGTATCGCGCTGACACGCTGGGATGCGCTGGGTGCGGGGATTGCTCTCGTTGGTATGGCGGTGATTGCGCTGCAGCCTTCGGTGGCCTGATTACAGTCATTGAATAACCGTTTCTGATCATGCAAAACAACATCGAATCACCCCCTGTCACCAACCAGCCTGAGCGGGGCAGCCCAATTGAGGTTCTGGGTGCTTTCCTCAAGCTCGGGCTGACTTCTTTTGGCGGACCGGTTGCCCATCTGGGCTATTTCCGTGCCGAGTTTGTCGAACGCCGGCAGTGGCTCGACGACAAAAGCTATTCGGATCTGGTGGCCCTGTGCCAGTTCCTGCCGGGGCCGGCGAGCAGCCAGGTCGGCATGGCTCTGGGTCTGGGGCGCGCCGGCTGGCTTGGTGCGCTGGCGGCCTGGCTCGGCTTCACCCTGCCATCGGCCATCGCGCTCATCCTGTTTGCCTTTGGCGTGGCCAACTGGGCCGGGTTGGCACAGCCCGGCGTCGTTCATGGATTGAAAGTGATGGCCGTCGCCGTGGTGGCCCAGGCGGTGTGGGGCATGGCGAAATCACTTTGTCCCGACCGCCTGCGGGGTGGCATTGCCATCGGTGCCGCCATGCTGGTGCTGATGTTTTCATCGGCGTTCATTCAGATTGCCGCAATCGTGCTCGGTGGTCTGGCCGGCTGGCGTCTGTTGTCGCTCATGCATCTGCCGACTGTTGAACACCGCGATTTCGGGGTGAGCCGGAGGACCGGCGGCTTGTTGCTGGCGCTGTTCGGGCTGTTGCTGCTCGGGCTGCCAACCCTGGCTGCGCTGTCCGACTCCCTAGTCATTTCGGCCATTTCAGGTTTTTATCAGGCCGGCTCGCTGGTTTTTGGCGGTGGGCATGTCGTCCTGCCGTTGCTCCAGGCAAGCGTCGTTCCGCCAGCCTGGGTCAGCAACGATACCTTTCTGGCCGGCTATGGCGCCGCGCAAGCGGTGCCCGGCCCGCTGTTCACGTTTGCCGCTTTCCTCGGCGCGGCGATGCCGTCGCCGCTGGGTGGGTGGTTCGGCGGCATTGTGCTGTTGCTGGCCATCTTTCTTCCCTCGTTCCTGCTGGTCGCCGGGGCGTTGCCGTACTGGGAAACCTTGCGTCAACGGGATGGCATTCAGCGGGCAATGGGCGGCATCAATGCTGCCGTCGTCGGGGTTCTCGGGGCGGCGCTTTATGACCCGGTGTGGACGAGTGCCATTGATTCAAAAGCAGACTTTTGTCTGGCCTTGGCTGCATACGGGTTGCTCGTATTTGGCAAGGCTTCGCCGGTCATCGTGGTCATCCTTGCCGCTATCGGCGGATGGTTTCTTGGAACGTGAGACCTGATTGTCGGCTTCTACGGTCAACCGGAAAAAATGCCCAAAATTGAAATGCAAAAACCCCGGCCAGACAGCGCCGGGGTTTTGTTTTTTGCGGGTTTGTTCAGGCGTCGCGCAGGGCCAGGGTCCAGGCTTCCATGGCTTCGTTGGCCGGTTGCATCGGGGCTTCCATGAAGCTGACGACGTACTTGTCGCCCATGTCGGCGATGCCGATGGAGCGGGGGCGGACGGCGAGCATTTGCGGGGTCGGGATGGCGAAGCCGAAGCAGAAAATGATGTCGACTGCGGCCTTCATGCCTTCGACGATGGGGCCGCCGATTTTGCTGGTATGCGCGTAGTGGTCGAAGACGCCGATGAACTGGACTTTCGGGTTCTCGGCGATCTTGCCCTTGTAGTAGGCGACGAGTGCGTCGACGGTGTTGTAGGTGGTTTCGGTCTTGGCGATCTCGGCGACGAAGATGGGATATTTTTCCTGGAGCATGGTCTGTTTCATGGCTTTTCCTGTGCGGTGATTAATAAGCAAGCTTGATGTTGATGGCGGTTTCCGGCCCGGTCAGGTCGAAGGCGCTATCGGCAAACTTGGGCGGTCCCATGACTTTCGGGTTGTTGGACAGGCCGTAGCCTTCGGTCGGGAACATGCCGAAACGCAGGTTGAGTTTCTGGTCAATGTTGTCGTCGTGATAGGCCATGACGGCGTAGCGGCCGGGTGGCAGGCCGGTGAAGACGAGTTTGGCGTCGCCCTTGGCGGCCGGCAGCGAAACCACTTTTACAGCCTTGTCTTCTTTGCGGAAGGTGTCCGGCTCGCGATAGAGCGAGGCGCGCAGATTGCCGGTGGCGTCGCGCACGCCAAGCAGGTTGACGACCAGCCGGCTCTCGTCGGCTTGGCTATGGCCGGCGGCAAGCAGGCAGCCGAGGAGCAGGCCCTGAATGGGCAGGCGCGGGATCGAGCGGCGGGTCAGCAACGGGGTGATGGTGCGGGGCTTAGTGGTCATGGCCTTGGCAATGGGTGTTGTCGGGGAGTGGCAGGCGATGCCGATTTTTATGTCAGGCTTTCTCGGTTTCGTCGCTGCCGATGATCACGCGGCTATCGCTCAGATACTGGTGCGGCGGAATTTCGAGGTTGGTCGGGGCTGGTTTGTTCTTGAAGACGCGGCCGGCAAAGTCGAAGGTTGAGCCGTGGCAGGGGCACAGGAAGCCACCCGGCCAGTCGGCGCCGAGGGCCGCATCGCCCGGCGTGAAGGCCGGCGAGGGCGAGCAGCCGAGATGGGTGCAGATGCCGACGGCAATGAGCATTTCCGGCTTGCGCGAGCGGGTTTCGTTGGTGGCGTAGGGCGGTTGCTGCTGCCTTTCTGAAGCCGGGTCGACGAGCATCGGCTCGGCCTTTTTGAGCGCCGCCATCATGTCCGGCGTGCGGTTCAGGATCCACACCGGTTTGCCGCGCCACTCGACAATCATCATGTCGCCCGGCGCCAGCTTGCCGATGTCGACCTCGACCGGGGCTCCTGCAGCCTTGGCGCGTTCGGAGGGGAGCAGGCTGGAAACGAAGGGGGTCAGGGCAGTGAGGGCCAGCGCGCCACCGGCGCCGGCGGTCGCCATCATCCACTGGCGGCGCGGCAGGCTGTCGCAGATGGTGAATGACTCACCCTGGCAAAGGCATTCGGACATGTTGTTCTCCTGGTCTTGGGGGATATCGATGGCCGGTTTGGCTCAAATATCAGATAACGCTAATCAAGACGCGTGCCAGCTGCCTGGTGGCCGTTTATTGCCATGGATCAAGGCCTTGTCATGCCTTGGTGGACTGTTCGATGGCTGAATTGCCATTTCTGGCAGCAAAATATGGCAATCGATGATTGCTACGGTCAACCGGAAAAACGGGCCAAATCTGAAATGGTGGCCTGTCTGTCACCCGGGGTGGAATCCGCGGCGCAAAAAAACGGGTGGGGTTGCCCCCACCCGAAATTACGCAAGGTAAGCGGTAGTTCAGTGTTTTTCGTCCACTTCCTCCCAGCCGGTGATCATCGCCTTGATGTGGGCGAAGACCGTGTGGCCGGTGGTTGTCAGATAGACGTGAATGAAGAAGAAGGCGGTGATCATGTAGGCGCCGAGCGTGTGCAGGACGGCCACCGTTTCCAGCGACAGCATCTGGTCGATGCCCAGCCGCGCCCAGTCGCCGTAGAACAGGTAGAAGATCCCGGTGCCCCAGATCAGCGGCGAAATGAAGGCGAGCAGGGCAAGGTAGGCCAGGCGCTGCAGCGGGTTGTGTTTTTGCACCACGGTCTTGTGGAACGGATGCGGTGCGTTGGTGAAAATGCCGACCGTGTAGTACTTGATCATCGCCCCGACATTTTTCAGCGAAGGCAGGTACTGCCGCCATTCGCCGGTGGTGAATTGCCAGAAGATGGTGAAGGCCCACAGTGTGAGCAGCGTCCAGGCCGCCAGGCTATGCAGTTGCACGGCTTTCTGGAAACCGACCAGGGCGTAGCTGCCATGGACCTCGAAACCGGTGATCATCATGACGATGATGAGCAGGGCCTGCGACCAGTGCCAGAAACGCTCGTAGCGCTTGTAGATGTAGATGCGTTCGCTCATTTTGCATTCTCCTTGCGGCGGCTGAGGATACGGACGATGCCGTGGAGCAGGCCGCCACCGATGGCGCCGGCGATCATTAGCCCGCCAAAAAGGTCGACCAGTTTGTTGTTGTCACGGCCCGGCAGGTAGATGTCGGTGATCGCGCTCAGGCGACCGTCGGCAGCCCGGGTGTGACACTCCTGGCAAGGCACGGCTTTCTCTTTCGGGGCAACCATGTGGGTAATGAACCAGTTCATCTTCGTTTCGATGAAGCCGAACTTGCCGCTGTAGGGCAGGCCGGCATAGTCCATCCCCGCCTTGATCGACTTGGCATAGTCATAGTTCCGCCAGAGCGAGGTGTCGTCGTCGCCGAAAACATGGTTGACCACCAGGGTCTTGTTCTCGGTGTCGTAAGGCTGCTTGCCGCGCATGACCTTGAACGGCCAAATGCGCGCGTTCGGATCACTGGCCGAGCCTTCGACACGATTGAGTTCGAGGACTTTGCTGTCATCGATCTTGTCGGTGATGGCGACAGGGTGGACGATGCCGTTGTACCACTTGTAGTCGGGCCGGACATTCTCGCCATATTCGAAATCACCCTTGGCGGCTGAGTACTTCAGGTGGCCATGGTCGTCCTTGACGAAGAGCGGTTTGCCATCCGGCCCCATCTTGCCGGCAGTGGACCAGTCCCACAGCGTCTTGGTGGCAATGCCGCCCCGCGCAAATTCAGGGATATGGCAGGTCTGGCAGGCCACCTTGTTGGTGTGGGTGTTGATCTTGGCTTCCTTGTGCGGCGTGAAGCCGTGGCAGGACTCGCAAGTGGCGCGGTTGTGATCGTCCTTGGGCAGGTCGAAACCATGCTTGTCCTTGGCCGTTGCCGCATAACGGCTGCCGGACGGCTGGTGCGCATTGAACGTATGGCAGTCGGCGCAGACCAGATTGGCGCCATCCTTGGCCATGTGTACATCAAGCTCACGCGATGGATTCTTCAATGAGGAATCCAGGTCGCCGTGCTTGACCGCATCGCCGCCGCCGCCATTGAAGTGGCAGGCGCCACAGTTTGAGCGGCCTGGTTTGCCGACATGCTGGGCAATCTTGGTCAGGTCGGGGGCCTTGAACATTTTTTTGCCCGGCGGCCCTTCCATCGGCTCGAACTCCCGGTCTTCATACAGCGGGTGGCCGGCATCGGTGCCGAATTTCTTGTAGGTGCCGGTGTTGTCATGGCAGGCCAGGCAATCGACGTTGTCCTGATTCGTGAAGTCGAAATTCTTGTCGTTCCAGCCATACCCGGCGTGGCAACTGGTGCAGCGCGTCTCGTTGGAAAGGGGCGAGCCGCAGAAGTTGTTGGCTGCCCATTTCTTGCCGAGGGTCTTGCCGGTGGTCGGGCTCTTGGTTTCCCAGGTCCAGTGGATACTCTTCATCACCTGATGCCCGGCCGTGTTGTGGCAAGACAGGCAAGCCTTGGTCACCTCAGGGCCGGTCTTGAACGGCCCCTTCAGTGCTTCAAGCTTGCTGTGGTCGGTGGTGGAATTCGATACTTCAACCTTGCTGACGGCGGTTGGCGGCACCGGTCCTTCCGCCGCCTGCGCGAGCAGGGCGAAACCCAGCAGGGCCGCCCCGATAAGCCTACGTACATGATCCATTATCTTGCCTCCTCTAATTGTCTCGGAATGGATGGCCTCCCCAGGACCAGTGGTTTTATTGCTCGCAGGCTTGCTTCTATTACTTTGGTTAAGAATATAAGCAAATTCTAAAATACAACTGATCCAGATCAAATCCCGCGTTTTCTCTAACCGGGAATGGACCGGGCGCCTCAACGGTCAGGAGTGGCGTGCTAGAATCGCGGCATTGTCTTGAATATCTTGAGGAAACAGCGAAATGGCTGACGTCAATACGAGCTACGTGTCCGATCACCAGACCTGGATGAATGAGCAACTCGAAAAGAATCCCGAGTGGGCAGAAGACCAGAAGGCCGGTCGCGCCCTGTGGTGGGACAAGAAACAGGATGCCGACACCACGGCCCGCAATGCCGGCTCCAAGGTGCCGCAGAAGTCTTATCCCTACGATGTGAACTTCTTCGGCGAATAGTCGCCGCCGAATTTCAGTCGTTAAAAAGCCGGTCGATGACCGGCTTTTTGTTTGCCTGCGCGCCGGGCCAGCCGGCGCGGAGCAGGGCAATCAACCCGTGAGCGGCCGAACGACGCGCTTGACGGCGGTGTCGTCCGGATGCGGGTGGATGGTGAAGCCGAGGCTGGTCATCAGGCGGAACATCTTGGAGTTGGTCGACAGCACGTCGCCGACCACGGCGCGGTAGCCCTTCTGGCGGGCGCATTCGATCAGCGCCGTCATGAGCTTGCGGCCGACGCCGCACTTCTGCCAGTCGTCGCCGACGGCCAGCGCGAATTCCACCGACTCGCCATCCGGATTGACGACATAACGGGCGACGCCGATCTGATGTTCCCGTGGCTCGATTCCGTCAATATTGTCTTCAATGTCCTTGGGGATGGTGGCAACGAGAGCCATTTCCCGGTCGTAGTCGATCTGCGTGAAGCGGACGAGCATGGTCTGGGTCAGTTCGCGCAGGGTGTCCATGAAGCGGTAGTAGCGTGACTCGTCGGACATGTTCTTGACGAATTCCTGCTCCATGTCGGCATCTTCCGGCCGGATCGGGCGGATGGTGACGACCTTGCCGTCATTCATCTGCCATTCCTGGATCAGATGCACCGGGTATGGATAGATCGACATGTGGGCGTAACGGTCGCCCGAGGCGTTGGCGGCGTGGTCGATGACGATGCGGGCATCGGCGGCGATGGCGCCGTTTTCATCGACGATCAGCGGGTTGAGGTCGAGTTCCTGGATCCACGGCAGTTCGCAGACCATTTCCGAAATGCAAAGCAGTACTTCTTTCAGCGCGGCACGGTCGACCGGCGGCATGTTGTGGAACTGGTCGAGGATCAGCGAAGCACGCGTCGAGTCGATCAAATCCTTGGCCAGGAATTCGTTGAGTGGCGGCAAGGCGACCGAGCGGTCGCTGAAAATTTCGACATCGAAACCGCCGGCGCCGAAGGTGATGACCGGCCCGAAAATCGGATCGCGGAAAACGCCGATCATCACTTCGCGGCCATTCGGACGTGACAGGAAGGGCTCGATCGAAACGCCGTTGATCTTGGCGTTCGGATGCCGTTTTTGCACCGTATCGATGATGTCGTGATAGGCGTTGCGGACAGCCGGTGCATTGGTGATGTTGAGGCGGACGCCGCCGGCATCGGACTTGTGCGTCAGGTCCGGTGAATCAACCTTCATGGCGATCGGGAAGCCGATCTGCTCGGCGAGCAGCAGCGCCTCGGTCGCCGTGCGGGCAACCATGGTCTGGGCGACCGGCACCTTGAAGGCGCGCAGGATGGCCTTCGATTCCATTTCCGACAGCACCTTGCGGCGTTCGGCCAGCAGCGCCTCGATCAGCATCTTGGCGCCTTCGGCTTCCGGCCGGCCATGCTGGCGGGTCGGTTCCGGCGTTTGCAGCAGGAGCTTCTGGTTACGGTAGTACTTGGAAATGTGGTGGAACAGCTCGATCGCCGTTTCCGGCATGCGGAAGGCCGGGATGCCGGCGCTTTCGAGCAGGTTACGCGCCTCGCGGACCTGCTCTTCGCCCATCCAGCAGCAGATCAGCGAGCGATTGAGCTTGTCGGCGACTTCGATGATAGCCTGGGCAACGGCCAGCGGGTCGGTCATCGCCTGTGGCGAGAGCATGACCAGCGTGCTGTCGACGCCCGGATCATGGGTGACGGCCATGATGGTGTCGCGGTAGCGCTCCGGTGTCGCATCGCCACCGATGTCGATGGGGTTGCTGTGCGACCAGTTGGTGGGTAACGCCTTGTTGAGGATGGCCATCGTTTCGTTGGTCAGCTCGGCCAGCGGGATGCCCATGTCGCCGGCGCGGTCGGCGGCCATGGCGCCCGGCCCGCCGCCGTTGGTGATGATGGCGAGGCGGTTGCCCATCGGGCGGAATTTCGAGGCCAGCGCCTTGGCGGCGTAGAACAGCTGGCCGACGTTTTGCACACGAACGACGCCGGCGCGGCGCACGGCGGCGTCGAAAACGGTGTCGGAAACAGCGGCCATGCCCGAGTGGGTTGCGGCAGCAGCCGAGCCGGCAGCGTGGCGACCGGCCTTGAGCAGGATGATCGGCTTGATGCGGGCGGCGGAACGCAGGGCGCTCATGAAGCGGCGGGCGTTACGGATGCCTTCGACGTACATCAGGATGTAGTGCGTGCGGCTGTCGTAGATCAGGTAGTCGAGGATTTCGCCGAAATCGACGTCGGCCGTCATGCCGATGGAAATGACCGACGAGAAGCCGACGTCGTTGGCCTTGGCCCAGTCGAGCACAGCCGAACACATGGCGCCGGACTGCGAGACGAGGGCAAGATTGCCCGGCTTGGCGGTGATCTTGGTGAAGGTGGCGTTGAGGCCGAGATCGGGGCGGATGATGCCCAGACAGTTGGGACCGAGGATGCGCACGTTGTAGGAACGGGCGATTTCCATGACCTTGCGCTCGAGCGCGGCGCCGATGTGGCCGGCTTCGGAGAAGCCCGAGGCGATGACGATGGCGTTGCGCACGCCCGAGCGGCCGCATTGTTCGATCAGTTGCGGAACAGTCTGCGGGCGGGTGCAGATGACCGCCATTTCGACGCGGGCGCCGATTTCTTCGATGGATTTGTAGGACGGCTGGCCCTGAATGGTGTCGTGCTTCGGGTTGATGGCGTACAGGCGGCCTTTGTAACCCGAGCTCAGGATGTTCTTGAAAATGATGTTGCCGACCGAGTTTTCACGGTCTGATGCACCGATGACAGCGACCGATTTCGGTTCGAAAAGCGAGGTTAAATAGTGCTGTTCCAACATGGTGAACCCCTAGGCAGTTTATTTTTTGTGCAATGCAGAATTCTGGCACAACGCCCATCTATTGTCATTGAGCTTCTAGGGTTATTCCCTATATGGTGACCGTGCTTTCAATGACGAAAGACTGTGTCAGGGCGCGGTGTACGGGACACTTGTTGGCGATTTCGAGCAGGCGGTGGCGTTGCTCCGGCGTCAGGTCGCCGGCGAGCGTGATGGTGCGTTCGATGCGGTCGCGGGCAACGCTGTCGAGCGTAATTTTTTCATGGCTCAGGGCGACGCTGACATGGGTCAGCGCGAGGCCCTTGCGTTCGGCATACATGCGCAGCGTCATCGAGGTGCAGGCACCGAGGCCGGCCATGATCAAATCGAAAGGCGCCGGGCCGGCATCGCCGCCGCCCATGCTGACCGGCTCGTCGGCAATCAATTGATGCTGGCCGACGGTGACTGCCTGCTGGTATCTTCCCTGACCATTTTCTGCGACGACAACACCTGACATGACCGACTCCCTCAATGAATTGCCGCAAATCATACCGCCATCGCCCTGGGTGGAGCGCCATTGCGGGCGGATTGCGCCGGGTGGGCGGGTGCTCGATCTGGCTTGCGGTAGCGGTCGCCACGCCCGACTGCTGGCCGGGCTGGGATTCGACGTTGCCACGGTCGACCGGAATTTTGAGGCAATTTTGAAATTGTCGGCGGTGCCGGGAATCACCGCGATGCAGGCCGATCTGGAAGGCGATGAGTGGCCGCTGGCCGGCCGGACATTCGACGGCATCGTTGTCACCAATTACCTGTGGCGGCCGCGCCTGCCCGATGTGCTGGCCATGCTGGCCCCCGGCGGCGTGCTGATCTACGAGACGTTCATGCTTGGCAACGAGGCTTATGGCAAGCCGTCGAGCCCGGCTTTTCTGCTCCGGCCGGGGGAGTTGCGCGAGGTTGCGCAGGCCGCCGGGCTGCGTGAAATCGCCTTCGAAGAAGGCTACACGGCCAGCCCGAAGCCGGCCATGCGTCAGGCGATCTGCGCCGCTCGTGAGTGAACGATGGCGGCGGCCAGCCGTTTGATGCCGTCCTCGGACAAATCGTCGGTCGGGAAAGTGCCGGAATCCTGAATGCCGGCATAGTTGTGATCCTGAGAACGCCGGTAGAGCGGGTCGTAATGCAGTTCGAGCAGTTCGCGGACCAGCGTCGGCCAGTCGGCATCGACAATCAGTTGTTGCCAGCGCGCCATCGTTTCGCGGCTTTGCAGTGAGCGCAGGACATCGAGGCGGTCGCCGAGAAAGTCCGGCCGGGTCAGGAAATAGTCGTAATCCTTGAGCAGAAAGGCGACGCGGGCATCGAGCGTGGCCTCGACGGCAACGCATTCGCCGCTGCGGATGCGGGCGATCATCGCTTCTGGCACATGCAGGTTGCCGATCTTGCGGCTCTCCGCCTCGACATAGACCGGGCGGGCCGGGTCCAGCGCGGCCATGGCCAGCATCAGGTTGGTTTCAAAGCCTTTTTGCGTGGGTTGTGGCGAATCGGGCAGGATGCCAAGCACCGAACCCTTGTGATTGGCCAGGTTTTCGAGATCGAGAATCTGCTCGCCGAGCTCGCCAATCGCTTGCAGGATGCGCGTTTTGGCATTTCCGGTAGCGCCGCAGACGACAGTAAAGCGGAATTGCTGCGGCAAGGCTTCAAGCGTCGCGATGACATGGCTGCGCCAGGCCTTGTAGCCGCCATCGAGTTGCCCGGCCCGCCAGCCAATGGCCTTGAAAATGGTCGTCATCGAACCGCTGCGGTCGCCGCCGCGCCAGCAGTAGATCAGCGGCTTCCAGGTTTTCGGGCGGTCGAGGAAACGTTCTTTCAGATGTTTGGCGATGTTTTCCGAGACCAGCGCCGCACCGATTTTCTTCGCCTCGAAAGGCGACACCTGCTTGTAGATCGTGCCGACCTGGATGCGCTGCTCGTTGTCGAGCACCGGGCAATTGATGGCGCCGGGGATGTGGTCTTCGGCAAATTCGGCGGGGGTGCGGACGTCGATGATTTCGTCGTAGGCCGCGAGATCGGCTACGGTGGGGCGGGCAGGCTTCATCCGGCTATTTTAACAGCGGCGCCAGCGTCGGCCAGACGTGGTCGAGGATCAGCGGCTGGGCAGCGGCCAGCGGGTGCAGGTTGTCGGCCTGGAAAAGCTGCGGTTTGGTGTTGAGCGGTTCGAGCAGAAAGTCGATGAGCGGCGCCTTCTTGGCCTGGGCGATGCTTTTGAAACTGGCGAAAAAGTCAGCCGCGTACGGCCCGTAGTTGGGCGGCAGGCGCATGCCGGCGAGCACGACTTTGGCGCCGACAGCGCGCGAGGCGTCTACCATGGCGTTGAGGTTGTCGCGCATCTGGGTGAGCGGCAGGCCGCGCAGGCCGTCGTTGGCGCCGAGGGCGATGACGACGATGGCCGGCTTGTGGGTAATCAGCGCCTGAGCCAGGCGCGAGCGTCCGCCGGCCGTGGTTTCGCCGGAGATCGACAGGTTGGCAACGCTATAATCAAGGCGCTTTTCGGCCAGACGCTTGTCGAGCAGCGACGGCCAGGCCTGATCCGGCCGGATGCCGTAGCCGGCCGACAGCGAGTCGCCCATGACCAGGATGGTCTTGGCGGCGAGGGCGGGCGTGGCGGTGAAGAGCAGGGCAAACAGGAAGAGAGCGAAGCGCATGGCAGGAAAACCGGTGATTGAAGTGTCGGGACTGGGCAAAACCGTCGATAACGGCGGCGAGCCGCTGACGATTCTGCAGGATATTTCCTTTTCGGTCATGCCGGGTGAAACAGTGGCCATCGTCGGCGCCTCCGGTTCCGGCAAATCGACGCTGCTTGGGCTGCTCGCCGGGCTCGATTCGCCGACGGCCGGCGAGGTGCGGCTCGATGACGTGTCGCTCAATTCGCTCGACGAAGACCAGCGGGCCAAGTTGCGCGGCCGTTTGCTCGGCTTCGTCTTCCAGTCCTTCCAGTTGCTGCCCTCGCTCAATGCCTTGGAGAACGTCATGCTGCCGCTGGAACTGGCCGGTGTTTCGCGCGCCGCGACGGCGGCTGGCGACTGGCTCGAACGCGTCGGCCTGAGCCATCGCCTCAAACACTATCCGAAGCATCTGTCCGGCGGCGAGCAGCAACGCGTCGCCTTGGCCCGCGCCTTCGCGCCCAATCCGCAACTGGTGCTGGCCGATGAACCGACCGGCAACCTCGACGCGGCGACCGGCCAGCAGGTCATCGACATGATGTTCGAGCTCAACGCCCGGCAGGGAACGACCTTGCTGCTCGTCACCCACGACGAAGCCATCGCCGCCCGCTGCGGCCGCGTGCTGCGCATCCAGTCCGGGCGACTGGCCGGCTAGAATATTTCAGTTTTGGCCTGTTTTTCCGGTTGACCGTAGCAATGCCGGCCGCCGCGCCGCTAGACCTTGAACGACCCCACTGACATCTTGAGGCGCTCAGCCAACTGATTCAGCCCGCGCGAAGCGTTCAGGCTGACCGCCAGACTGGCCGCGGTCGCTTCGAGGCCGGAGGTGATTTCTTCCATGTTGCGCGCAATGTCGTTGCTGGCTGAGGCCTGTTCCTTCACCGACAGGCTGATCTCGTCGACGCCCAGACTCGCCGCCTCGACGCGGGCGATGGTTGTTTGCAGGGCGGCAAGCGTGTTGGCCATGTTTTCCTGGCTGTGCTGCAGGGTATTGACGCCGCGATCGACCGATTTGGCCACCGACTGCGAGTTGTCGGCCAGCAGCTTGGTCAGGTTTTCAATATCGGCACCGGAGCGACCGGACTGTTCGGCCAGTTTGCGCACCTCGTCGGCGACCACGGCGAAGCCCCGGCCCGACTCGCCGGCCCGCGCCGCCTCGATGGCCGCATTGAGCGCCAGCAGATTGGTCTGCTCGGCAATTGCCTTGACCTGCTGGGTCAAGGCGGAAATCGAACCGGTGTTGCGCATGAACGCTTCTGTCGTCTTCCGGATGTCTTCAACGGCCCCCTGAATTTCCTCGATGTTGGCGCGGAGCAGCCCCATGTTCCGCCAGCCATCGCGGCTTACCGTCAGACTCTCGTCCGACAGCTGGCGGACCTCGTCGGCGCGATCGGCGACCGAAGCGATGCTCGTCGCCAGTTCTTCGATGGTGCTTGAAATGGCGGCGACCGCATCGCTCTGGTAGCGAACCTTGTCGGAACCGGCTTCCGACTGCTGGCGGACCGTCGTCGCGCTCTCGGCGATCAGACCCGAATCCTGGCGGGCATCGTTCACCAGCCGCGACAGGCTCTCGTTCATGTTGTGCAGCGCGTTCATCAGCGCCGCCGCCTCGTCGCGCCCGACGGCCTCCATTTTTCCGGTCAGATCGCCCGAGGCGACACGTTCGGCAGCTTCGATGGCGATGGCCAGCGGGCCCAGGGTACGTCGGCGCAGGGCAAAGGCGGTCGCCACCAAAAGCAGGGAACAGAAGGCCGAAATGGCGAACACGGAAATCTTGATGAAGCTCGCCGCATCGGCCGTCAGCGGGGCGAAGACCATCGAGTTGGCCATCATCGCGTCCATTCCCGGGCGCAGTTGCTGCGCCAGTTCGACCGGCATGGCGCCGCTCCGGGTGGGGAAAGTCGCGAGAATCGCCAGCATGCCATCGACGTCGGCAATGTCTTTTTGCGGCAGGTCGATCAGTGGGCCAAAGCCCAGCAAGCGCAGCAGTTGCTGCTCAAAACCGAAGACCTCGTTGTCGGCACGCACCGCCAGCTGGCGCGCCTCGCCGAGTTGCCCGGAAATCGTATCGATGTGCGTGTCGCCAGCGTTTCGCGCCGCCTGCTCGACCCGGTTCAAGGCAGCGTCGAGGCGCAGCGCCAGCTCCATATGGTTGCGTTCGAGAAAGTGAAAGGTCGCCGCCTTCCCCATCAGCCGGACGCCGTACATTGTCACCAGGGCGACCAGGATCGCCGTACCAATCGCTATGGAAAACCGCTGTTTCAGCGACCATCGCCCCTCACCAAAAATCCCCACACTGCTACCGACCAACACCGTCCCCTTTGATGAATTTGCCGAAATGAGGCTCAAACGCTCGCCGGGGAGGTTAGGCAAGCGCGTCAAGGCTGCCTATTAGACTTTGGTTTAGATGGTGGGTAGAGCTAACGTCGCGCTTCGACGTCCAGTCAAGGCTATTTCGCCGCCAGGAATTTCAAGTCGGCGATAACTTCACTGGCGTGCTTTCCTGCATCCACCTGCAGGTATGCCTTGGCGACCACGCCGTCTGGATCAATGAGAAAAGTGTAGCGTTTGGCGAACTTGATCACGCCCCAGTTGGAATAGGCGCCAAAGCTCTGCGATACCTTTCCGCTCTGATCGGAAAGAAGCGGGAAGGGAAGGCGCTTTTCCTCGGCAAAGTCCCGGTGGGAGCTTTCCGTATCGACGCTGACGCCAACCACCAGGGCGTTCAATTCCGTAAATCGGGGCTGGTTATCCCGGAAGTTGATCGCTTCTGTCGTACAGCCCGGCGTGTTGTTCTTGGGATAGAAATAGAGGACGACCCATTTCCCCCGCCACTCGGCGAGCGATCTCGACTTCCCATTTCCGTCGGGCAAGACGAATGCCGGTGCTACCGAACCCGGCTGCGGCGGCGCCTCGGCATAGGCGGCACCTGATAGCAGGATGGTGGCCCAGACAAGCCAGTGCCAGTGCTTGTTCATCTCTCTATTCTCCGTTCGCTGTTGGGAAACCATGTTCAGTGGACAGAGTTGTTGGTGAAGAATTCAGGCGGAATGCTGAAGAGGCGTTGGCCCAAAATATTTCGCATGATTTCGGCTAATGATGCAGATTTGCTGTCCACGTCACAAGGCATCTAAACGGAGGCAAACCATGACACGAGTTCGCGTTGAAGGCTTCACCATCTCGCTCGACGGCTACGGGGCTGGTCCGAATCAGGATATCGACAATCCGCTCGGCATTGGTGGCACGGAACTGCACCAGTGGCTATTCCCGACACGCACGATCCAGCGGACCCTGTTCGGCCAGGACGGCGGGACGACCGGGGTTGACGATGATTTCGCCGCCCGTGGCTTTCAGAATGTCGGGGCCTGGATTCTTGGGCGGAACATGTTCGGCCCCGTTCGCGGAGACTGGCCGGACAGCAACTGGAAAGGCTGGTGGGGAGACAATCCTCCGTACCACGTTCCGGTCTTCGTCCTGACCCATCATGCGCGTCCCCCCATCGAGATGGAGGGCGGCACGACCTTCCATTTCATGACAGGCGGCATTCGTGAGGCGCTCGACCGTGCACGCGAGGCCGCTGCCGGAAAGGACGTGCGGATCGGCGGCGGGCCGGACACAATCCGGCAGTATCTTCGCGAGGGCCTCATTGACGAACTGCACATTGCCATCTCGCCGGTCCTGCTCGGGCGGGGAGAATCGCTGTACGCAGGGCTTGATTTGCGGGCGCTGGGCTACGAATGCGTTGAATTCGTCGCCTCGGAGAAGGCCACGCATGTCGTCCTGCGGCGCCAAGGGCGGACGGACGCTTAAGCACTCGCTGAAGGCTGACGTCCCGACGGGCCGCAGCCTTTCACGTGGCCAGCCAATTTCATTTTTGGCCATTTTTTCCGGTTGACCGTGGCAATCACGGTTGGCGGTGTTTTTTACAGCGAACGCACCGCGTGCATCATGCCCGGGTCGTCCGGGTCGCGCCGGACGTCGAAGCCGAGCTGGCGGGCGAATTTGATCATCTTGTCGTTGGAGGAAAGGATGAAGGCTTCCATCTTTTTCATGCCGCGCGCCCGGGCGGCGTCGATCAGCGTCAGCATCAGGATGCCGGCGACGCCGCTGCCTTGCCAGGCGTCGTCGATGGCGATGGCGAATTCGCAATCGTCCCCATTCGGGCCGGCCACATAGCGCGCCACACCGATCTCGACGTCCTGCCCATCGCGCTCGATGATGGCGACCAGTGCCAGGTGGCGGACGTAGTCGATTTCGGTCAGGTATTTGAGCTTGCCGGGCGCCAGTTCGTTGAGCGTGGACATGAAGCGCTTGTAGCGCGAGTCGGCGGAAAGATGGTGGATGAAATCCTGTTCCAGCGGCTTGTCATCGGCGCGGATCGGGCGGATGGTGACCGGGCTGCCGTCGAACAGGAAGCGGTTGCGGACGAGCTCGGCTGGATAGTCGGCCACGGTTTACTCCAGCGAGTCGGCGGGGATTTTCCCGGCGAGGTAGGCGACGATGCTGTCCAGCGTCTGCACCTTGCCGTAGTCGGTTTCGGGAATGTCGACGCCCAGCTTTTCGTGGATGGCGGCCAGCACGTTGAGCCAATCCATCGAATCGAGGTCGATCTGGGTGCGCAGCGGCTTGTCGGTGACGATCGTGGCCGGATCGATTTCCGGGGCCAGGCGCTTGACGATGGCGAGCACGGCCGTGCGGATTTGTTCTTGCTGCTGACTCATTTTTTCTCCCGCTGCGCCTCGGCTTGTTCCAGCGTCGAACTGTCGCCTTCGGGCAGTCCGAGTTCCCTTGCCTTGAGCAGCCGGCGCATGATTTTTCCACTTCGAGTATGTGGCAGCGCGGGTATGAATGCAATTTCCTTCGGTGCCACAGCCGCCCCGAGTCGCCGACGGGCGTGGCCCATCAATTCGAGCCGCAGCTCATCGCTCGGCTCGATGGGCTGCTTGAGGACGACGAAGGCCTTGATCACCTCGCCGGCCAGCACATCCGGCTTGCCGATGACGCCCGCCTCGGCGACCGCCGGGTGTTCCATCAACACGCTTTCCACCTCGAACGAGCCGATCAGATGGCCGGACGACTTGATCACATCGTCGCTGCGACCGACGAACCAGAAGTAGCCGTCGGCATCGCGCCGCACCAGATCGCCGGTCAGGTAGAGATGGCCGGCAAAGCATTCGCGGTAACGCTCGGGTTGGTTCAGATAGCCGCGAAACATCGACGGCCAGCCGGTTTCCAGCGCCAGTTCGCCCACCGTGTCCGGTGTCTCGATCACCGTGACCGGCTCGCCCGCCTGGTGGCGAACGACATGGGCGGCAATGCCCGGCAGCGGGCGGCCCATCGAGCCAGGCTTGATGTCCTGGGCGGCAGTGTTGGCGATCATGATGCCGCCAGTTTCGCTCTGCCACCAGTTGTCATGGATCGGTCGGCCGAAGGCTTGCAGGCCCCACAAAACCGCTTCCGGGTTGAGCGCCTCGCCGACACTGGCAATGAAGCGCAAGTCGGGAAAACGGTGGCCGGCAAACAGTTCGGGGCCGGCTTTCATGAGCAGCCGGATCGCCGTCGGCGCGGTGTACCAGACATTGACCCGCTCGTTTTCGAGAAGGTGAATCCAGCGCAGCGGGTCGAAATCGGCCTCATCGACGATGCTCGTCACGCCCAAGACCAGCGGGGCGATGATGCCGTAAGAGGTGCCCGTCACCCAGCCCGGATCGGCCGTGCACCAGAACACATCGTCCGGCTGCAGATCGAGCGCGCTCCGCGCCGTGGCGAAGTGCGTCAGGACAGCGCCGTGGACGTGGATGGCCCCCTTCGGCAGGCCGGTCGTGCCGCTCGTGAAATGCAGCAGGGCCGGGTCTTCCGGGCCGGTCGGCACGAGCGCCGGGGTGTCGGGGGCGGAGCGGAGCAGGGCGTGCAGGTCCAGCGTATCGGCAAATGCGCCGGCACCGAGGTCATCGACCAGCAAAACATGCTGGAGCGAGGGGAGTTCCGGGCGAAGTGCCGCGACCTTGCGCTGATAGGCGCTGGCCGTGGTGACCAGCACCTTGCCGGCCGCCTGGGCGATGCGGCTGCGAATCGGCTCGGGGCCGAAGGACTGAAAAAGTGGCGAGACGACAGCGCCGATCTTGAGCGCACCGAGCAAGGCGACGTAAAGCTCGCAAATGCGACCGCAGAGCACGAAAATGCGATCACCTTTCACCACGCCCAGCGACTTGAGTGCATTGCCGAAACGGTCAGTCAGCTCGGCGAGTTCGCGATAGCTGACGTCGCGGGCGCTGCCATCGGCAGCCAGAAAGCGGAAGGCGGTTTTCTCGGCATGGGCTGAATGGGCATGGCGGTCGACTGCCAACTGGGCAATGTTGATCTCGCCACCCGGGGCAACGCCCAATTCGCGCCCAATCGCTGCCCAAGAAAACGCGGCGGCACCGGCCTGATCACCCTTGACTGCAGCGGTACGCGCATCAGCAAACTGTTTTCGAATTAACGCCGGCTTCATCGGAGATTCCGCGGGGGGTATGCCACGAGATTCTGCGCTGCGCCATCGGCATCCGCAATGATGGTGCTCATGCGGGAGCGGAATGAAGTCCGTTCGGACGTGAAGGCGAGCAACGCTACCGTCGCAACCAAAGCGATCCGTGGAATCGCCATTTCAAATTTGGGCGTTTTTTCCTGTTGACCGTGGAAATGCTCATCGGACGGTTCGTCGGCCATAACGGCCGTTGACCTGATGCGCTCAATCGGGCAGCAATTCGCTGCTTAACTGCCATTGAGCCCGAGGGGTCGCGAACAGCAGCTTTTCTTTCTGGCGAATGCGTACTCCGCAACCCAAACCGGCCATCCGCTGTCTCGATAGTCGAACGGCAGGTTCCACAGTTGAGCGGTCATATGCCCCGACTCCTCACGGACAACTAGCAAAGCGTTCTGATTAGCAAAATATGGCCCGCATTTCATGCCCCAAACTGGTTATATCTTGTGTTGACATGCCCCGGCCAAGTGCATTTTGTATGCAATACAACAGGACTTGATGCGGGTGCGGCTTGTGTTGTCGACTCCAAGTCTCAGAACAATTTCAAGATATTTTTATATTGAACAGCTCTTTAGAAAATACATTCGAAAAAGCTGATGGATTGGCACGTTGCATGCAATCTTCAAAGTGCTTTCACCACTCTGGAGATCTACATGAAACCCCAATACACGAAGCTTTCACGTTGGCTGGCAGCACTCCCGCTGGCACTGGCCCTACATGGAACATTGCATGCAGAAACGGTTGCCCGTTACGGCATTTCGATGGCCGATATTCCGCTGACCACCGGCCAGCCGGATCGCGGTGCCGGTGCCTACCAGTTCACCGGCCACACCCTGTATGACCCGCTGGTCGCCTGGGAGGCCAATGTCGGCAATCGTCCGGGCAAGCTGGTTCCAGGTCTGGCCAGCGAGTGGAAGGTTGATGCCAAGGACAACAAGAAGTGGGTCTTCACGCTGCGCAAGGGTGTCAAGTTCCACGATGGTTCCGAGTTCAATGCCGATGCCGTGGTCTGGAACCTCGACAAGGTTCTGGCCGACAAGTCGCCGCAGTTCGATGCCAAGCAGAGCGCCCAGGTGCGCCCGCGCATTCCGTCGATCGCCTCCTATCGCAAGGTCGGTGATTACAGCGTGGAAATCACCACCAAGGATATCGATGCACTGTTCCCCTACCAGTTGCCCTGGTTCCTGATTTCCAGCCCGACGCAGTGGGAAACCATGGGCAAGGACTGGAACAAGGTTGCCAGCAAGCCATCCGGTACCGGCCCTTTCAAGCTCGACAAGCTGGTGCCGCGCGAGCGGGCCGACCTGATCAAGAACACCGCCTACTGGGACAAGGCGCGCATGGCCAAGACGGATCGTATCGTGCTGGTGCCGATTCCCGACGCGATGACCCGCGCCAATGCACTGTTGAACGGCCAGGTCGATATCATCGAAACGCCGCCACCCGATGTGCTGCCGCAATTGAAGGGCGCCGGTTTCAAGCTGGTGCAGAACGTCACGCCGCATGTCTGGCCGTATCACTTTTCGACCCAGCCCGGCTCGCCATGGACTGACATCCGGGTGCGCAAGGCCGCCAACCTGGCGATTGATCGTAGTGCTGTGGTCAGCCTGATGAGCGGCCTGGCAACGCCGGCCAAGGGGCAGCTTGACCAAACCAGCCCGTGGTTCGGCAAGCCGAGCTTCAAGATCGGTTACGACCTGCCTGCCGCCCGTGCCTTGATGGCCCAGGCCGGTTACAGCCAGGCCAAGCCGCTCAAGGCCAAGGTGATCATTGCCCAGGGCGGTACCGGCCAGATGTTGTCCTTGCCGATGAACGAATTTGTCCAGCAAAGCCTAGCCGAAGTCGGCATTCAGGTGACTTTCGAAGTCGTCGAGTTGGAAAACCTCTACCTGCACTGGCGTAGCGGTGCCAAGGCCGACATGAACGCCGGCAAGGGCATCACCGCGATCAACCTCGGCTACGTTACCGCCGACCCGTTCTACGCGCTGACCCGCTTCGCCGACAGCCGTTACGTCGCACCGAACGGCGTGAACTGGGGCGGCTACAACAACCCGAAGGTCGATGCCGCGATCGACCAGATCCGCACTACCTTCGATACCAAGAAGCAGGACGGGTTGCTCTCCTTCGTGCATCAATCGATGGTCGACGACGCTCTGATGCTGTGGGTGGTGCATGACGTCAATCCGCATGCCATCTCGCCCAAGGTCAAGGAATTCGTCCAGGCCCAGCACTGGTTCCAGGATCTGACCACCATCCGCATGTGATTCAACGGGCCGGGGTTCGCCCCGGCCCTTCACCGGCCCCGGCCGGATTGAAGAAAGCGCCTCATGTTTGCCTACATCATCAAGCGTCTGATCTACGCCATCCCTATCGCGCTGAGCGTGACTGTGGTTTCCTTCGTGCTGGTCTACTTGGCGCCGGGCGATCCGCTCAATGCCATCGCCCCGGCCGACGCACCGGAGGAAGTCATCGTCGCCCTGAAGAGCGCCTACGGTCTCGACAAGCCAGTGCCGGTGCAATACGGCTTGTGGCTATTGCGCGCCGTGCAGGGCGATCTTGGCACCTCGATCGCCTCCGGCCGCGCCGTTACCACCGAAGTGCTGAGCGCGGTCAGCAACACGTTACTACTCGCCGGCATGGCTGCGTTAGGCGGCGTGCTGGTTGGTTGCATTCTCGGGGCGCTGGCCGGCTACCGCCACGGCACCTGGATCGACCGCGTCGCGACCTTCATTTCCGTGATCGGCGTCAGCATTCCCCACTACTGGCTGGGCCTCGTGCTCACCATCGTCTTCTCCATCTGGCTGCCCTGGTTCCCGGCCATGGGGGCCGGCCCCGGCGGTTCCTCGGAATGGCTGTGGGATGTCGAGCACATGCGCCACTTGGTGCTGCCGGCGCTGACCCTGTCGGTGATCCCGATGGGCATCATCACCCGCACCGTGCGCGCCCTGGTCGCCGACATGCTGGAACAGGAATTCGTCACTGCGCTGCGGGCGCGCGGCCTGTCCGGCGTCGCCGTCTTCCGCCACATCGCCAAGAACACGGCACCGACCGTACTCGCCGTCGCCGGCCTGCAGATCGGCTACCTGATGGGCGGCTCGATCCTGGTCGAAACCGTCTTCGCCTGGCCGGGCACCGGCTTCCTGCTCAATACCGCAATCTTCCAGCGCGACATCCCGCTGCTGCAGGGAACCATCCTTGTGCTCTGCATGTTCTTCGTCGTCCTCAACCTGCTGGTGGACATCATGCAACCGCTGATCGACCCGCGCATGGGCCGCGGCTAAACGGAGACTATCGATGTCCGCTTCTCTCGAACTTTCCCTGCCGGCTACCGCCCCTTCCGCACCGGCCGCGCAACCCAGTCGCAGCTATTGGCTGGTCGTCTGGCGCCAGTTGCGGCGCGACCCGATGGCGCTGGCCGCCGGTCTGGTCCTGCTGATCATCATCGGCGCCGCCGTCTTCGCGCCCTGGCTGGCCCCGGCCGACCCCTACAAGGCAAGCATGATCAAGCGCCTGCTGCCGATCGGCAGCCCCGGCTTCCTGCTCGGCACCGACGAACTCGGCCGCGACATGCTCTCCCGCCTGATGCATGGCGGCCGGCTGTCGCTGCTCATGGGCGTCGTGCCGGTGCTCGCCGCCTTCGGCATCGGCACCGCGATCGGCCTGTTTGCCGGCTACGTCGGCGGTAGGGTCAACATGATCATCATGCGCGTGCTCGACGTGTTCTACGCCTTCCCCTCAGTGCTGCTCGCCGTCGCCATCTCCGGCGCGCTCGGCCCGGGCATGAGCAACAGCCTGCTGGCGCTGACCCTGGTCTTCGTGCCACAGGTCGTGCGGGTCGCCGAAAGCGTCACCACCCAGGTGCGCCAGCTCGACTACATCGAGGCGGCGCGGATGAGCGGTGCCGGCGCCTTTTCGATAATCCGCGTGCATGTGCTGGGCAACGTGCTCGGCCCGGTCTTCGTCTATGCCACCGGCCTGCTCAGCGTCAGCATGATCCTCGCCTCCGGCCTCTCCTTCCTCGGCCTCGGCGTCAAGCCGCCGGAGCCGGAATGGGGCCTGATGCTCAACACGCTGCGTTCGGCGATCTACGTCAACCCCTGGATTGCGGCGCTGCCCGGCGCCCTGATCTTCGTCACTTCAATCGCATTCAATCTGCTCGCAGACAGCGTGCGCTCGGCCATGGACATCCGTCGATGAATACCACTTCCTATTCCCAGACCCCGACTCAGGACCGGGGCGGTCCGGCCCAGCCGCTGCTTGTCGTCCGCGACCTCAAGAAGCATTTCGCCGTGCGTGGCGGTCCGCTCGAACGGACCAAGAAGTTCGTCCATGCCGTCGATGGCGTCAGCTTTTCGGTGCCCAAGGGCAAGACGCTGGGCATCGTCGGCGAATCGGGCTGCGGCAAATCGACCACCGCCCGCCTGATCGCCCGGCTAATGGCGGCCGATTCGGGCAACATGGTGTTCGACGGCGAGGGCGTCGATGAATTCGGCGGCATCCGCTTGAAGGAATTCCGCCGGAGCCTGCAGATGGTTTTCCAGGACTCCTTCGCTTCGCTCAACCCGCGTCTGACCATCGCCGAAACCATCGCCTACGGCCCGCGCGTGCATGGCATGCCGGCGGCGGAGGCGATGCGCCAAGCGCACGCGCTGCTGGCCCGGGTCGGTCTGGAGCCGGAGCAATTTGCCAGCCGTTATCCGCACGAACTGTCCGGCGGCCAGCGCCAGCGCGTCAACATCGCCCGGGCGCTGGCCTTCGACCCGCGCCTGGTCATCCTCGACGAAGCCGTGGCGGCGCTCGACAAGTCGGTACAGGCGCAGGTGCTCAACCTGTTGCAGGAGCTCAAGGCCGAGCGCCAGCTGACCTACCTGTTCATCTCGCACGACCTGCACGTCGTGCATTACATCTCCGACTACGTGATGGTGATGTATCTCGGCCAGGTCGTCGAAACCGGCCCGGTCGAGCGCATCTACGGTCAGGCGGCGCATCCCTACACGCGGGCACTGCTCTCCGCCGTGCCGTCGATGGACCCGGACCAGCGGACGCAGGCTTCGCCGCTGGCCGGCGATCCACCCAACCCGATCAACCCACCGAGCGGCTGCCGCTTCCACGATCGCTGCCCGCATGCGCATCCGGTCTGCGCCGCCAAAGCGCCGATGCTGATCGGCCTGCCCGGCGACCCGGCGCATCAGGCTGCCTGTCATCTCAACGACCCGAGTTCGGGTCATCCCGCTGCCCTTACGGAGGTTCAGCCATGACTACCCCCCTGGTTTCCCTGCAGGATCTGTCGGTGCAGTTTTGCGGCAGCCGGACCGCCAGCGCCCTGAACGAGGTCAACATCGAACTTGGCGCTGGCGAGGTACTCGGTCTGCTCGGCGAATCCGGCTCCGGCAAGAGCGTCACGCTGCGCACGCTACTGCGCTTGCACCCGGAGGGGACGACCAAAATCCAGGGCCGGATACTGGTCGACGGTCAGGACGTGCTTGCCCTCAAGGGCCGGGCGCTCGATCTCTATCGCGGCGGCACGGTTTCCATGGTCTTCCAGGAACCCGGCCTGGCTTTCGATCCGGTCTACACCATCGGCCAGCAGATTACCGAAGCCATCCGAGCCCATGAATCCATTGACGAGGGCGCCGCCCGCACCCAAGCCCTGCAGATGCTGGAGCGGGTGCAGATTCCACAGGCCAGACGGCGCTTCGATGCCTATCCCCACGAATTGTCGGGCGGCATGCGCCAGCGCGCGATGATCGCCCTGGCGCTGGCCTGCAAACCGAAGCTGCTGCTCGCCGACGAGCCAACGACGGCGCTCGATGCCACGGTACAGATCCAGATTCTGCTATTGCTGCGCGAACTGCAGCGCGAAACCGGCATGTCGGTGATCTTTGTGACGCATGACATCGCCGCCGCTGTCGAAGTCGCCGACCGCATTGCCGTCATGTACGCCGGGCGCATCGTCGAGCAGGGGCCGGTCAGTCAGATCGTCCGCGCACCGCGCCACCCCTATACCGCCGGCCTGCTTGCCGCCACGGTCGGTACAGAAAACCGTGGGCAACCGCTGCTGGCGGTACCCGGATCGCCACCCAATCTGGCGGCGCTGCCGCCCGGCTGCAGTTTCGCCCCGCGCTGTGCGTACGTCAGCGAGCGCTGCCGGCGCGAAGTACCGCCCCTGCAGTCGTTGGGATCGCAGGCGCTAGCCTGCTGGCATCCGATCAAGCCGCTGGCGGAGGCCGCCTGATGAGTGTCAATTCCTTCGAAGCCGGCCGGGGCCGGGGCGGGCTGGCTGACGATGTCTGCCGCCGTATCGCCGATGAAATCGTCCTCGGCAATCTCGCGCCGGGCTCGCGTCTCGACGAGGTCAGCCTGGCTGCCCGCTTCAACGTTTCGCGCACACCGGTGCGCGAGGCGCTCAAGCAGCTCGCCATCATGGGCCTGGTCGATACCCGGCCGAACCGGGGGTCGGTCGTCGCCGAAATGACGGTCGACCAACTCGACCAGATGTTCGAGGCGATAGGCGAACTGGAAGCCGCCTGCGCCCGCCATGCGGCACTCCGCATGACCAAGGCTGACCGAGCGCGAATGCTGGAATTGCACGCCGAAGGCAGGGCCGCAATGCAGGACGGCGACATCGATCACTACGATGCAGCCAACCTGGAACTGCACGCCACCATTATCCACGGCTGCTACAACCCGGTGCTGATCGAACTGGCGACCAGCCTGCGACACCGCGTCTCGCCCTTCCGCCGGACGCAGTTCCGCAATCTCGAGCGGATGGGCGAATCATTCGAAGAGCACTCGGTGATAGTCGAAGCCATCCTGGCTCACGACGTCATTACGACTTACCGGCAGATGCGTTCGCATCTGCTCTCAGCCCGCAGTGCCACCAATCGTGTCGCGCCAGCCTGGGGCGTTCCCTCCAATAGTACGCAAACACCAAAGGGCGAATCCGCATGAAACCCATCCTCGCAACCCGCGGCGCCGTTGTCGCCTCCCATTCTCTGGCCGCTCAGGCTGGTCTCGATATCCTGCGCGATGGCGGCAACGCCATCGAGGCGACCATCGCCGTTGCCGCCACGCTGGCCGTGGTTTATCCGCACATGACCGGCATCGGCGGCGACGGCTTCTGGCTGCTGCATGCGCCGGGCCAGCCGATGCGATCGATCGATGCCTGCGGTGCCGCCGGGGCCGGCGTGACCCGCGAACTGTATGGCAGCCTGACAAGCATTCCCTGGCGTGGCCCACTAGCCGCCAATACAGTGGCCGGTACGCTCTCGGGCTGGGGGGCTGCCTACGAGTACAGCCGTCGCGAGTGGGACGGTCGCCTGCCGTTCGCCCGTCTCCTGGAAAGTGCCATCCACTATGCGCGCAAAGGCTTTCCGGTAACCCACAGCCAAGAAGAGAATACGCGCAACAAGCTGGCTGAACTGCAGGCCCAGCCGGGCTTTGCCGCTGCCTTCCTGGCCGACGGCAAGGTCCCGACCTACGGCCAGCGGCATCATTTCCCGGCGCTGGCTGCCTCGCTCGAGCAACTGGCCCGGGCCGGTGCCGACGATTTCTATCGCGGCGAACTGGCACAGCAGATCGGCGCGGACCTGGCTGCCGTCGGCAGCCCCATCACGGCGGCCGATCTCTCCCGGCATCATGCAGAGATTAAGGCGCCACTGGAAATCCAACTGTCCTGCGGCAAGGTCTACAACATGGCACCGCCGACCCAGGGTCTGGCCTCGCTGCTTATCCTCGGCATTTACGACCGCATCCGTCAGGAAGGCTGGAATCCAGACAACGTCGAAGGCATTCACGCGCTGGTCGAAGCGACCAAGCAGGCATTCATCGTGCGGGACAAGTACGTTACCGATCCGGCGACAATGACACTTGATCCCTCTAGCCTGCTCGGCGATTCAACCCTGGACGTACTGGCCGCTGCAGTGCCCTTCGATAAGGCCAGCCCGTGGCCGGCGCCAAACTCAGATGGCGATACGACCTGGATGGGCGTCGTCGATGCGGCAGGCCGCGCGGTGAGCATGATCCAGAGCATCTACTTTGAATTCGGCAGCGGCGTCGTTCTGCCGCAAACCGGCATCTGGTGGCAGAACCGCGGCTGTTCCTTCGATCTGCGCCCCAACCGCTTGCGCAGCCTGGCGCCCGGACGCAAACCCTTCCACACGCTCAACCCGGCAATGGCCCGGCTCGATGACGGCCGCCTGCTGGTGTATGGCACGATGGGCGGCGAAGGCCAGCCGCAAACCCAGGCTGCCGTTTTTTCGCGCTATGTCTGGGGCGGCCATAACGTCCGCTCAGCCGTCGCCGCGCCACGCTGGCTGCTCGGCCGGACCTGGGCGGAGCAGAGCACGACACTGAAGCTGGAGTCGCGCTATGCCCCGGATATCATCGCGAAACTCCGCGAAATGGGGCACCCGGTCGAAGTGGCGGGCGACTTTGATGAACGCATGGGCCATGCCGGTGCGCTGGTCCTGCATCCGGAAGGCTGGATCGAGGGTGGCGAAGACCCGCGCAGCGATGGCTGTGTGGCAGCCTGGTAGGTCCACTCGTCCGAACTTTATCGAACCCCAACAAGGTCAACCAATATGAAATTCAAATTTGACTGGTTTCTCAAGGGCATGCTGGTCGCTGTTGCGCTGGCTTTCATCTGGCCATCGCCGGGAGCCAAGGGCGGCTTCCTGCACCCGGAACTGCTCAATAAGATCGGCATCGCGCTGGTCTTCTTCCTCAACGGCCTGGGCCTCTCGCTGGCCTCGCTCAAGGACGGCGCATTGCGCTGGAAGGTGCATCTGCTTATTCAGGTCAGCACCTTCCTCATCTTCCCCGCCCTCGGCTGGCTGCTGCTCAAGGCTTCCGGCGGCTGGATGTCGGCCGACCTGCAGACTGGCTTTTTTTACCTGTGTGCTCTGCCCTCCACTGTTTCATCCTCGGTCGCGCTCACCGTGGCGGCGCGAGGGAATGTGCCAGTCGCCGTCTTCAACGCCACCCTGTCGAGCCTGATCGGCGTCGTCCTGACGCCATTCTGGATGGCCTGGATACTCGGTAGCAGTGGGACCGGTTTCGACGTCTGGCCGGTCATCGTCGATCTGCTGATCTGGCTCGTCCTGCCACTGGTAGTCGGCCAGTTCTCCCGCCCTGCGCTCGGAACCTGGGCCAGCCACAACAAGACCCGCATCCAGATCGTGGACCGGCTGACCATCCTGACCCTGGTCTACACCTCCTTTGCCGATACGGTGAAGGAGGGGGTCTGGTCCAACTACGGCCCGGTTATCCTGCTCGAAACCATCATCGGCAGCACACTTCTATTCGTTATCGTGCTGGCTTTGAGCCGCTACCTGGCGCGTTTGCTCGGCTTGCCAGTAGAGGACAGAATCGCCGCGGTCTTTTGTGGCTCGAAGAAGACGCTGGCCTCCGGCGTGCCAATGGCACATCTGATCTTCGGGGCCAATCCGGCACTTGGCCTGATCCTGATGCCCATCATGATCTACCACCCTCTGCAACTTGCCGTCGGCGGCTTCTTAGCACAACGTTGGGCGGGAAGAACTGAGTAGGTACCACTTTGGGATGCTGGCGCAACGGCCGATGGATTGCGGCATGAAAATATAGGGCACCGGCTTCCACCGATGCCCGTGAATATAACTTAGCGATTCCGTCCCTGCCCCATACCACCACCGGGTCCCATTCCACCCATACCACCACTGGGACCCATGCCACCCATACCACCTCCCGGACCCATGCCACGCCCCTGTCCGCCTCCTTGAGCAGGCGGAGTGTCCGGCAAGGTCACGCCTTGTTCCTTGGCACGCAATTGCATCTGCTCATGATGTTGCAGCCGGACTTGCTCGCGCTCTTCAGCGGTTTTGGCCGCCTGCAACTTGCTGCGATGCTCAATGCGTTCCTGATTGGTCATCAATTGGCTGCCATAAATCGGGACATCCGCGGCAAAGGAAGCTGTGGAAGCCATCAAACCCAACGCAATAGCAGACAAGGTGATTTTCAACGTGTTCTTGGTCATTTTGCTCTCCCAAAAGGCTAATTCATCAACGCTATGAAATACCTCCAACCATCATGACGAGGTGTTTTTCCATCCCGTCACTTCAGTTATAGCCGCTATTACAGATAAATCCGGCGTCGCAACAAATAGTTGCAATTGGCGTAAGAGTGACCGGCTGTAGTCAGCTTTTGGCTAGAAAAAGACGTTAGAAATGGGCTTGTCGAACGACAGCAACGGCCGAGAATCAGGCAGCAATCTGTCTTACCTGCCGTCTATCATTGCCCGTCGATTCGAGCGGCGAACCGCTTGCAGTACTGTCAATTCAGGCAACGCCAAAATTACTGTCGCTCCGAGGACTGTAGCGTGTGGCGGGCACTGTATGCCCCACGCTGTCGTCCTCGCGTCTCGGCGCACCAACAACGAAATTGAGCGGGATTACGCCGGCCCAGACCGGCCAGCCCAGATCCTCGACATCGTCCTTCACCCCGGCGTCACGCATTTTGGCCGACGCCTCGGTCAGCGGAATTCGTAGAACGCTGGTAGCGTTCAGTTCATTGTCTTTGATCGGGCGTAACGTATTCCAGCGTCCGGGGTACAGGCCTTCGATGAGGGCCTGTAGACTGCTTTCTTTTTCCACTTGATTGGTCACTAGTTCGAATTGGCCGTAGATCACCACCGAGCGGTAGTTCATCGAGTGGTGCATGGCCGAGCGGGCGAGTACTAGGCCGTCGGCCAGAGCGATCGTGATACAGGCTTCGCATTCCGTAAGTGCCTTAAGCATGCGCGACGCCTTGGCTCCGTGGATGTAGAGATACTCGCCATCGCGCCAATGGATGGTCGGAATGGCGTGCACCGAACCGTCAATCTGGAATGCAACGCTGCAGATGACCGCAGCATCGACAATGGCGTTGATGGCCCCGGGGTCATAGTCGGCGCGATCCGGCTTACGAAATACGCGGGTGCGCGAGGAAGGGGCTGTAGAGAGGGTCATAGTCGCAGAGCTCCTGATGTTGTTGATGGTCCCACTTTACGGACCTCGTGGTACCTTTCGTAGCGCCACAAAATGAACAACCAATGGAGCCACGATGGAACTAGACTGGCTACTCGCTCCGCCTTTGCCGGAAACAATGCCGCGACAGCGCGTTCTCTACCATCGCTTGCGCGAAGCCATCCTGTCCGGCCGTATGGCTCCAGGTACGCAACTACCTTCCAGTCGCAACTTGGCGGGTTCGCTGAAAATTGCCCGCAATACGGTTCTGTTCGCCTATGAGCAACTGGTTGCCGAAGGTTGTCTACTGGCAGATCGCCAGGGCACGCGCGTGGCGATGCTTTCCGCGCAGCCCGCTATATCGTCAAGGAGAGAAGATGCGACCGGTGTGCCGCTGCAACTCTCCGTTCGCGCCGAGGCGGCTTTGCAGCCCGGACCAACGCGAGAGGCGGCAGTACTGCCTTTTGCCCCCGGCACGCCGGACTATAGCGCCTTTCCATTTCGCAGTTGGCGCGCCTGCCTGGAGCGTGCGTGGCGCGATGCGGGGTGGCGCCAACTCGGCTATGCCGCGCACGGCGGCGACCCCGCACTGAGAGAGGCGCTAGCCGGCCACCTCACTACTGTCCGCGGCCTAGCGGTAGATGCAGGGCAAATCGTCATTACTGGAGGCACCCAGACTGCACTCGACCTCTGCGCCCGACTGCTTGGAGACCACGGCGATACCGTTTGGGCCGAGAACCCCGGCTATCTCGCCGCGCACGTCGCGTTTGGCCTGGCCGGGCTGCGCGTGCATGACGTACGGGTCGATACAGAGGGGCTGGCTCCGAGCGACAGAGACTGGAGTGAGCATCCGCCGCGCCTGATCATGATTACGCCATCGCACCAGTACCCGACCGGCCGCGTAATGTCCTTGCCACGGCGTCTGGCCCTGATTGAGCGCGCCCTCCAGTCCGGCAGCTGGATCATCGAGGACGATTACGACAGCGAATTCCGCCGTGCTGGCCCAGCCCCCCCAGCCTTGTTCGGTTTGAAGCTTGATGCCCCAGTCGTCTACATCGGCACCTTTAGCAAGACTCTCTATCCTGGCTTGCGCCTCGGCTACCTAGTGTTGCCGCACGCCATTGCAGCCGATTTTGCCCGCGCTACGGCACAGGCCACGCGCGCTGGGCAGGGTATTGAACAACGCGCACTGGCAGACTTCATTCAGCGAGGCTACTACACCGCTCATCTGCGCCGCATGCGAACACGCTATACCGCCCGGCAGACCGCCCTGCGCGCGACGTTGAAGGAGGCATTCGGGCCATCCGTGGCATTGTCGGGCGGCGACGCCGGGTTGCATCTGGTGATGTGGTTGCCGCAGGGAATACCGGACAAGGACGTAGCAGCTCGAGCTGAAGCATTAGGGCTAGGGGTGCGAGCACTGAGTAGCTACACAAAAGCGCCGATGATTTGCAACGGTCTTGTGCTGGGGTACGGGAATCTGGAAGAAAAAATGGTTTCGGAGGTGGTGAGGCGATTGGTACTGGCGGTTCAATCTCAAAGTAACAATATGCCTAAGGGCTGCTACCGAGGGAATATCGGAGGCTAAACAGCATTGTCGATAGGCATTGATCGCAGTATCAGGTTCAATGGTTTTGGCTGAGATTCGGCCAATGCCGCCATTCAGTAGTTGGTCTATGGCGGTCAGCAATGGGCTCTTGAATACCTGCCGGTCAGTGCCAAAGCTTGGTGAGCAGCAGCCTCCATACTCGGCTTGGTTCAAAGCAGACGTCAAAAGTCAAAGCTCCGCGAACTCCACGAAGCAAAGCGCTGATGTCCCAGGCCATACCCTGAAAGTACCGTGTAGCGTAGTAATAGTGGCAGCGCGCCGGCAATCCGCAGCGGGGCCGGCGCGCCGATTTCTCTTGTGCTAGGCCGCGACCTGTTCCGGCTGCACCGCAGGAACCACTTGCCCGTCTCCCGCCGTTGGCCTGATCTTGAACCAGATCGCGTACAGGGCCGGCAGGAAGACCAGGGTCAGAATCGTCCCGGCGAAGGTGCCGCCGATGAGCGTATAGGCCAGCGTGCCCCAGAACACCGAATGGGTCAGCGGAATGAACGCCAGCATGGCGGCGAGTGCGGTCAGGATGACCGGACGGGCGCGCTGCACGGTGGCCTCGACGACGGCGTTGAAGGGCGCCAATCCATCCGCGATGTTGTCGCGGATCTGGCCGATCAGGATCAGCGTGTTGCGCATCAGGATGCCGGACAGGGCAATCAGACCGACCAAGGCATTGATGCCGAACGGCTGCCCGAACAGCAACAGCGTCGGCACGACGCCGATCAAGCCGAGCGGTGCGGTGGCGAATACCATCATCATCGCGGCGATCGAGCGCACCTGGAAGATGATGGTGATCAGGGTCAGCGCGATCATGATCGGGAAGACCGGCGCCAGGGCCCGATTGGCCTTGCCCGACTCCTCAATGGCGCCGGCCATTTCGATCCGGTAGCCGGCCGGCAGCTTGGCGATGATCGGCTGAAGATTTTCCCATACGGCGCTGGATACGTCCGGCGGCTGCAAGCCCTCGGCGATATCGCCACGCACGGTGATCGTCGGTGTGCGATCACGACGGCGCAGGATGGGGTCTTCCATGCGGACATCAACCTTGCCGACCTGCGACAGCGGAATCTTTTGACCGGCCGCGCCGACCAGGGTGAAGTCGCCAATCCTGGCCGGATCGAGCCGTGTGTTGCCGCCCGATCTGGCCGTGACCTGCACCGAACGGATGTCCTCGCGCACTTCCGTAATCGGTATGCCGCTCAGCAGGAACTGCAGCTGCTGGGCCACATCGCTAGACGTCAGGCCGATGTTCTGCAGGCGATCCTGGTCGAGCGAAAAATGCAGTGCGGGCACGCGCTCGCCCCAGTCGGTGTTGACCGTCCGCATTTGGGCGGAGGCATGCATGACGCCACGCACCTCTGCCGCGATGTCGCGCAACTTGTCCGGGTCCGGCCCCATGACGCGGTAGGCCACGGGAAACGGCGACGGGGGGCCGAAGACGATCTGGGTCACGCGCACCCGCGCCTCGGGCGCCAAGCCGTCGGCTGCCGCCTGGCGCAATCTGAACTTGAGGGCTTCGCGTTCCTTGTCATCGCCCGTCAGGACCACGATCTTGGCAAACGACGGATCGGGCAATTCGGGTGACATCGCCAGGAAAAAGCGGGGCGCGCCCTGGCCGATGTAGGACGTCACGACCCTGGCCTCTGGCTGCTCTGCCAGCCAGGCTTCGACCTTGGCTGTCGCAGCGCTGGTTTGCGCGATTGAGGTGCCATACGGCATCTGCACCTCGACCAGCACCTCCGGCCGGTCGGAGGTCGGGAAGAACTGCTTGTTGACCACGCCCATGCCGAGAATCGCGATAACGAAGGCGCCAATCACGCTTGCCGCGACCAGCCATTTACGCCGGATCACCCAACCCAGCAGCCGACGGAAGCGCTCGTAATTCGGCGTGCCGTAGAGGGCCCCGTGCCCGCCCGCATGCTTCTCGTAGTTTCGCAGCAGCTTGACCCCGAGGTAGGGCGTGAACACGACGGCAACGATCCACGAGGCGATCAGGGCTGTGCCGACGATCCAGAACATGTTGCTCGTGTACTCGCCGGCGGTCGACTTGGCGAAGCCGTTGGGCATGAAGCCAATTGCCGTCACCAGGGTGCCGGCCAGCATCGGCGCGGCGGTGTGGCTCCAGGCATAGGCGGCGGCGCGGATGCGGTCGTAGCCTTCCTCCATCTTCACGACCATCATCTCGATGGCGATGATTGCGTCGTCGACCAGCAGCCCCAGCGCCAGGATCAAGGAGCCGAGCGTGATGCGGTCGAAATTCTTGCCGGTCGCCGCCATGATGATGAAGACTGCCGCCAAGGTCAGCGGCACCGCCGCCGCAACCACGACGCCGGCGCGCCAGCCCATGCTCAGGAAGCCGACCAAAATCACCACGCCGAGAGCGACCAGGAACTTGACCATGAACTCGCCGACGGCCGACTGGATATTGACCGACTGGTCCGTGACCTTCGACAGGCTCATGCCGAGCGGCATTTCGGCGTTGATCGTCGCCGCTTCCGCCTCCAGCGCCTTGCCCAGATTGAGGCCGTTCCAGCCCTCGCGCATGACGACGCCGAGCAGCAGGGTCGGTTCGCCGTTGTTGCGGATCAGGAAGGTGGCCGGGTCTTCGTAGCCGCGCTTGACCTCGGCGATGTCGCCGAGTTTCAGCGTCCGGCCGCGCGCCGCGACCGGCGTATTGCGGATCGCTTCCAGATCATCGATGGCGCCGTCTAGCCGGATGAAGACCTGCGGCCCCTTGGCTTCGATCGAGCCGGCCGGCGTCATGACATTGCGGCTGTTGAGCGCAGCGAAGAGGTCGCGCGGCGAGACGCCCAGCGTCGCCAGGCGGTCATGCGAGAACTCGACGAAAATTCGTTCGGCCTGCTCGCCGATGATGTTTACCTTCTTGACGCCAGGTACGTGCAGCAGACGCTGACGCATGACCTCGGCGTCGCGCACCATGTGCCGGTGCGGCTCGCCCTTGGCTTTCAAGGCGTAGAGCGCAAAGGTCACATCGGCATATTCGTCATTCACCATCGGGCCGATGACGCCACGCGGCAGTTTGAGCGCCTCGTCGCCGAGTTTCTTGCGCGCCTGATAGAACTGGTCGGGGACGTCGGCCGGCGGCGTACTGTCGAGCAGGAATACTGTGGAGAAAGCCAGCCCCGGCCGCGTAAAGGTCTCGGTTCGGTCATACCAGCGCAGCTCCTGCATGCGCTTTTCCAGCGGTTCGGCGACCAGTTCTTCCATCTCCTTGGCGGTCGCCCCGGGCCAGGCGGTGATCACGGTCATCTGCTTGATGGTGAAGGCCGGGTCCTCGGCGCGGCCCAGCGTCAGAAAGGCGACGACGCCGGCGATGAAAATCGCCAGCATCAGGAACAGCGTGACCGAGCGCTCGCGGACGGCCAGGGCGGAGAGGTTGAAGCCGCTCATTTCAGTGCCCCGCCGGCCGCCGTTGCGCCCGCTTCGCCGTCAGCCAGGCGAACCGCCTCGCCTTCGTGCAGGAGATGGGCGCCGAGCACGACGATACGATCACCCGCCGCCAGGCCACCGGCGATCGCCGCGGATTCGCCGCTGAGGCCGGCGACCTGCACGGCGCGCCAGGTGACCTGGGGCTCCTGTCCTTGGCCCCCTTGCCCCTTGACCACCCAGACGCCAGGCCCCTTACCCGGATCGAAGAGCGCGCCGACCGGAATCTGCAGCGTCGGGGTGGCGCGGCTGCCTTGAATTTCTATGGCGACGGTCGAGCCGAGCGGCGCTTCGGCCAGGCGGCCCTCCAGCACGTAGCGCGCCTCGAAGGTGCGGGTCTGGGGATTGGCGGCATCCGACAACTGACGCAGTTTCGCCGGGCCGGTCAGGCCGCTGCCATACAAGGTTGCACGCCCGGCCGAGCCGATCGCCGGACGCAGGCTTTCGGGGAGCGCAATGATTGCTTCACGGCGCCCGGCATGCGCCACGCGAACGACGACCTGGCCAGCGCCGACCACCTGGCCCGGCTCGCCCAGGGTCTCTACCACGACACCGTCCGAATCTGCGAGCAGGACGGCGTAGCCGGCTTCGTTGTGGGCAACATCGGCTTGGGCCTGGGCCGCCTTGAGCTCGGCTCGCGCCGAATCGGCAGCGGCCTTGATCTTGTCGTAGTTCGAGGCCGACACTGCCCCGGCCGCAACGAGATCGCGGTAGCGCGACTCATCCTCCGCGGTCTGGCGCGCGCGCGCCGTGGCGGCGGCAACGGCCTCGTCGCGGGCGTGCGTGGCGAGCCGCAAGTCGGTGGGGTCGATGCGCATCAGCGCCTGACCGCGCTTGACGGTCTGGCCAGCATCGACCAGGCGCTCCAGGATCTTGCCGGGAACGCGGAAACCCAAGTCGCTCTGCACTCGTGCCGCAACGACGCCGCTGAACGAAGGCTCGGCCTGGATGGCGGTTGCTACCGGTGCGACCCGGACGAGTGGAGCTTGGGTCCGCGGATCGATTGAAGAAGTGGCGTCGCTGCAGGCTGCCAAGGCGATAGGCAACAGACCGACGATGGCGAAGAAGGGAATATTGCGGCGCTGAAACATGACGACCTCCATTAACGCGAAGGCCTTCATCTTCTATCGAGTGACCATTATTGTCAATGGTCACTTTTCACCCAGACAGTCTCCTAAGGTGCCAGGCTGCGCAACACTAGGTTCGACAACTGTGTGGGCGCCTCATCGACACGGTCGAGGTTGTACTGGAGCAGGAGCGGATTGGCAAAGGGCAGCATGACGAGATAGATCGCATGCACCGTTTCGTCGAGCGGTGTCTTGCGCTCGAACTCGCCCACTTCCCGCCCTTCGCGGACGATCTCTGTCAGGGTCTGCCGAATGCGCTGTCCGTAAGCAATAGCGGACGGCCAACCCTCGCCGGCGGAATGCGCGGCAATGTCGTACAGCTTGCGGTCGTTGAAGAAGAGTTCCACGCTCGTCGCCACGATGGCCTTGAAAAATCGACGGAATTTCTCCGTCGGCGTACTGGCGCCGGCAACCGCTTCATCGACTGCCGCGACGATGGCGCTCAAGGTCTTGCTACAGATGGCTTCGCCGATCGCCTGCTTGGAATCGAAGAACTTGTAGATATAAGCCTTGGAAAAGCCGATCTCCTTGGCCAGGTCGGAAACCGTGGTCTTGTCGTAGCCGTAATGGCTGAAGTGCGCCTCGGCCGCCTCGACGATCTGATCACGAACGCTGTGGTCGACGGGGCCGCGGGCCTGTGGGATAGAAGATTCGATTTCGCTCATGGGAAAAACAATACCGCGTTTGCTGCCGGTTGACAACCAGTGACCAAATTAGGTTATAGTCACTTCAACAAACCAAACCCACGAAGGACTCCCATGTTCACCCATCCCCGCTCTCTCGCTCTGCTTCTGAGTGCCGGCATCTTGTCGGGCTGCGCTGTTGGCACCGACTATCGGCCGCCCTTGGTCGAGCTGACATCGAACTTTCTCGGGCAGAAGGGCGTCGAGCAACGTCCGGTGCAAGGCAAGGCCGAGCTGCAACGCTGGTGGGCCGCCTTCGATGATGCCTTGCTCGCGCACTACGTCGCCCTGGCGCTCGAGCAGAACCTGGACATCGCCAAAGCGACGGCCCGCGTCGCCCAATCGCGTGCCGCACTGCGCTACGCCGATGCGGCCTTGCTGCCCGCGGGCAACGTCAGTGCGAGCGCCGGGCGAGGCTATCTGTCGGTTGAGACCCCGCTCGGGCAGGTGCTCAATAGCTCGCCCGGCTTCGACCGCTGGGGCGGCACTTACGAGGCCAACCTCGGGGCGAGTTGGGAGATTGACCTGTTCGGCGGTCTGCGGCGCGGGCGGGAGACTGCACGCGCCGAATACGAGGCGTCCGAAGCTGGCGTTGCTGCGACACGGCTGGCCATCGCCGCGCAGACCGCGGACGTGTACGTCATGATCCGCGGCCTGCAGGCGCGCCTCGCGATTGCCCAACAGCAGGTGGAGACCCGACGCCGCTTGCTCGCCATGATCCAGCTCCAGTACGAGAAGGGGATCGCCGCCGAACTCCAGAAGAACCAGGCCGAGGGTTCGCTGACCCAGGCCGAGGCACAGATCCCCGTCCTTGAAGCCGGCCTCGATTCAGCGATGAACGCACTCGATGTACTGCTCGGCGTGCAGCCGGGAACCCACCGCGCCGAACTGGGGCCGGTAAAGCCGATCCCGGCCGCGCCGGCCCTGGCCGAGACTGGCACCCCGGCCGAGATGCTGCGCCGCCGGCCGGACCTCATCGCAGCCGAATGGCGCCTGGCTGCCGCCAACGCGCGCATCGGCGTGGCGGTTGCAGAGTATTACCCCAAATTCTCGCTCGGCGCACTGCTCGGCAGCGCTACCTCGATTGCCAGCGGCAACCTGTTCACGGGGGGCGCCAGCCAGGCCCAGGGTCTCCTCGGGCTGCGCTGGCGGCTGTTCGACTTCGGCCGTGTCGACGCGCAAATCGCTGCCGCGCGCGGCCAGGAGGCCGAAGCCCTGGCAGCCTACCGGCTGGCCGTATTGCGGGCGACCGAGGATGTCGAAAACGCTTTTTCCGCCCTGGTCAACCGCGAGGCCCAGGTTGGCATCCTGACCCGGGGTGAGTCGTCGTTTGCCAAGGCGCGCGAGAACTCGTTTGCCGCCTATCAGGGCGGCGTCGTCAGTCTGATTGAGGTGCTCGATGCCGACGGCAATCTGCTGCAGGCGCGTGACGCGAAGGCGCAGGCGCAAACCGAGGCGGCGCGTGCTGCCATTGCCTCCTTCCGGGCCTTGGGCGGCGGCTGGGATACCCCATCGGCAAACAACAACCGCCTCGCCGGCAAACTCTCCACCAACGACTAGAGGTAAGCAAAATGACCACAAACAATAATTCATGGGTGCTCATCACGGGCGCATCGAGCGGCTTCGGCGAAGAATTCGCCCGCCAATATGCCGAACAAGGCCACTCGCTAGTCCTCGTGGCGCGCCGGTTCGACCGGCTGCAAGCACTCGCCGAGACGCTGCGCCGGCAATACCGCGTCGAAATCGTGGTCGAGCAGGTCGATCTCTCCGATATTGAAGCGATCACCCAATTGCATCGGCGCATCCGCGAACACGGCATATCCATCGAAATCCTGATCAACAACGCCGGCCATGGGTTGCAAGGTCCATTCGTGGACAGCCCGTTGGACACAACCCTGGCCATGGTGCAACTCGATGTGGCCAGCCTGACTGCGGTCACCCATGTCTTCGCCGAGGACATGCGGGCGCGAAAACGCGGGAAGATCCTGCTAGTCGCCAGCTTGCTGGCCTACCAGGGCGTGCAGAACTTCGCCGTCTACGCCGCCGCCAAGGCCTACGTGCTGCGTCTGGGTGAAGCGCTGCATCGCGAACTCAAGCGCGATGGCGTCACCGTGACGACGCTATGTCCCGGCATGTCGGATACCGGCTTCGCCGCCGCTGCGCAGCAGAAGCTGACGCCGGCATTGAAGCTGTTGATGATGCAGCCGGCGCCCGTCGTGCGCACCGGTATCCGCGCCTTGCAGGCCGGACGCATCAGCGTCGTGGCGGGTTGGGCGAACAAGGCCCTGGTAATCCTGACTTGGGCGACGCCGCGCTGGCTGCACCAGGCCTTCATGTCGCACGCGATGAACGGATGAGCGAGTCGGTCAAACGCTCACAACGAACACTCACAGCAAGGAGTAGCCCATGACAGAACCAAGCGAAGCGATGAATCCAGAAGACACGCTTGCCCGCTGGCGGGCCGAGGAAGCGGCCGTACGCGCCCGCTTACAGACGGCTCCCGGCTTGGCCACACCAGCCCAAATCGCCGGGCGCTCCGGATTACAGGTATTTCAGGCGCTACTCGCCGGGGAAATCCCACCCCCGCCAATGGCTGTCACACTCGACTTCACCCTGCTTCGCATTGAGCCCGGATTCGCAGTATTCCAGGGGCGGCCAGGGTTCAGCCATTACAACCCGATGGGCACGGTGCACGGCGGCTGGTTCGCGACCATGCTCGACAGTGCCCTGGGATGCGCCGTGCATTCCACGCTGCCGGCAGGCAAGGCCTATACAACCCTGGAGCTGAAGCTCAATCTTGTCCGCGCACTCACCGACGCGGTACCGCTGGTACGCGCAGAAGGCCGATTGGTACACGGCGGCCGCCAAGTGGCGACCGCGGAAGCCCGGCTGGTCGGACCGGATGGCAAACTCTATGCCCATGCCACCACCACTTGCCTGATCTTTGATCTCGCTTCATAGGGCGGAACTAAAGCTTTCGGTCCTGCTCGTGCCTTGATCGTGGGGATGCCTTCGCCCGGCAAACGGTAGCTTTCGCTTGGCGTAGCGTTACCCTGAATGGCCGCTTTTGAAATCTTCGAGCGGCGGGTAAGCGCCCCAATGCCGCCGGGCTTTCAGATGATGTCCAGGGTCGGCTTTGGCCGATTATGTAGATGCCTCGATTATGTTGAGCCTCGACCGTTGTCGTGCGCCAACCACCCAACTGGAGGGGCAGGCGCCGATTTTGATCACCACATAATCAGAGCGTACGCAGGAAGTCGATCTGCGAGTCAGGCGCCCCGATAGGGGCGAAGCTTGGTCTCTGGCTCTTGAAGCCGGGCCAGCGCCTGTTACTTCATGGCGATTTTTGCCCAACCACCAAATATGTAAAATTGATACTTACGGCCATTGGCGGGCAGCGTGAAGAACCCGCAGGATGGTAACTTCGGCCGGCGTCTCGCGATAGACAACAACATAGTTCGGCCGTATCACCATTTCCCGCGTGCCCTTCATCCGACCTGGCTTGTAGAGCTTGGGATGGCTGACCAGGGCATCGGTCTTCGCCTCGATTTCCTCGTCCAGTTCAAGCGCCGCGCCGGGGTTGTCCTGGGCGATGTAATCCATGATCGTTGCGCGGTCCTCGACGGCCATGGGTCGCCAGACCAGGCGCATCATTTACCGGTGGCCTGCTTGAGTGCTGTCCGGCGTGCCGCGAAATCGGCCGATACTTGATGACCAGGGATGCTGGGGCGCGGATCGTCAATCGCTTCCTGCACCTGGCCGCGGAACCACTTATCGTAAGCTGCAGCCTCGTGGGCGCGCTTCATGCGCTCGGACGAATCGGCACGAGCTGTCTTGGTCACGTCGCCGGCGCTGTAGTTGCTGGCATCGAGCATGTCGACGCGCACGATGTGCAATTCGTTCTTGAGGTAGTTCATGCAGGTGTCCAGGCTGCTCCAGGTGCGCGGTTTGTCGGTGCGTTGGGCACCGAGGGGCTTTTCGGTCATGCCGAGCTTGAGCATGACGGACCAGCCACCCGGCAGGCCAATAATGGAAGCGCCCCGGATGGCGTTGGCTTCGACCATGCGCCGGGCCATGGCCGTGTCGATCGTATGGGTGCTCATGAAAAGCCTCGCGGTCGCAATGGAAACATAATAGATGTAGTTTGCAGATTATTTAATAAATCTGCAAGCCCGGATTTAATCGGGCGCTCGGCTTTTGGACACAACGCCGGTTTATGTTGAGCTCCATATAAGGCCGAGATCCGGCCTCATGCCAGCAACATCAGGCAGCAACTCGGCCTTTGCCGCCGTTGGCCCGAGGCTCTGCATCCGGCAGCAATACGCCGTTAACCCGTCGTTCCGCCATGAGACGTTGCCTGATCCAAGGCTGGAACTTGCGTCAGGCTATCCGGAGATGCCGGGGGCAGACAAGAGCCTCTGTTCTCCTCGCTGGATCATTTCATCGATCGACACGGGTGAATTTGCTTGTCGCTGTTTGCGGCTTTTGTCATTGAGATCAGCCAAGAGCATGATCAAGTACTTCGCTATCTGTTCAGCTTGGGCACGGCTCCACCATGGTACGAACGCATCAACCAGCAGCGCCTCCGAAAGCTCGTCGGCCGAAACATGGAATAGCAGCCCGGCCAAGGTGCGCAGCCCCTTATCGAAACTAGCGAAGAGTAGGCGGATCTGGCTATCGTTCGCTTCGTTCACCTTCCTGATCATCTCGCTCAAGTGCGTCAAGTCCCAGGCCGTGTTTCGCACGCCGTCGACAGCTCGTAGCCGGTTGGAGGAGAAAAGTTGCTTAAAGAGGCGCTTACGGGGCGGAGAATTTGGGGCGAAGTAGATGCTGGCAAGCAAAGCCGCAGGCCCAGCGATTATGAAGTCGTCTCGCATCCAAGACAGCAACGCCAGCATCCGATCCAAGTTGGGTCGGCCGGATAATTCGAGTTCGGCAATCTTTAAGGCAGCGATGTAGTTGCGCCGCCAGCGGCGCAATGGGAAAGCCAGGTCGTGGGCCTCTGGTGGATGTTGAGGTTCCATCGGGTCCAGCGCATTCAGATCGCCAAAGGCCAGATTCAGCCACGGGTAGGGATCGGCATTGTCGGCGTCCCGAAATCGGGCTAACTCTAGGTTTGCCGCATCGTTGCCTTGTAGCTGGGCGAGCTCATGGAAGGCAATGGAGGGCTCTATCTGAATGTCGAGGAAATGGCAGAAGGCCTTGATCGCGGCGATCTTCCGAAGCGTTTCATCCATCGGTGCGCCGGCCACGATCTTGGCCATTCGGGAAGCGATGTTCCGATCCGGTAGAAGTATGGTCTGGATATTTTCGAACTGTGCCTCGAAGATGAAGGCATCGGGGTGGCAGAGTCCCACAGGAGGAGGTTGGTAGCCAGGGACAAACACGCCTTCGGCCTCCAACATTTCACCGAGGGCACGAAGCTCCATGTAAGGGAAGTCGGGCGGGAGGATGACAGTTCGCTCGATGCGTTCGGGGTCGTCATCGTCGGGCCCGAAACTCAGAGCGACGCGTTCGGGACTTTGGGGGCGGCGAGATAGGCTCATCCCTAAGTTAGGCTCGAACCGTCGAATTGAGCCTGCATTGCGGGGCCATCTCATAGGCCGTTTGTGGCTGCAAAAAGTCCGGCATGGCATGAGGCTGAAAGTAGAAAACGTGGGATACCACTTTCTGCCGGAACGCAGCATCTAGCGCGGCTGAAAAGCTCGCCACGTTCGCGGTGACCTGTTCCTTCCGTAGCAACCCGCGCCAGTGCGGCCGGTTATCGTGGGGCGATTCCCAGTTCAGCAGTCGGACCAAGGCAGTATGGGCGAACTGCATTCCCTCGCCTCCTGCGATGAAGTGCATGTGGACGTGGGAGTCGGTGTGCTCCTCCTTGTCCTCCAAGTCCCATGTGGTAAACAGCGACTGGACATCGCCATCAAGGTCTGTGCGATAGGCTCCCTCGCGGTCGGTGAAGCTCACATCGTCAATGGTCATTGCCCACTGCTCAGAGTAGCCCTCGTCGGACTTCTCGATCCCGAGCAGCTTATCCTTGCGAAAGCGTAAATGTATCCCCGCGCCGGCGCCGATCTTGTAAGCGACGTCGCCGGCCAGGGCGCCGAGCAGGTTCTCCTGCATCGCAGTATTCAGCGTGATGTTGAAGTTCTTGGCAGCCTTCTTCATGTGCCGCACCTCGAAAAGCATCCATACGCTGTGGAACTTCCACGCGATTAGTAGAGGCATGCCCACTAGGTCGGCGTAGTTCTGCAGGCGTTCCAGGTAGTCGGGCCTAAACGACAGACGAGGCTCGTTCTTTGATTTCACCTCGATCAACATGGGGGACTTACTGGTCTGGGTCGAGAACTTGGTCAGCAGGTCAGGCACCTGAAACTTCTGCTTGGAGGCTATGGGCACCTGGTGCTGGTCGAGTTTGTGCAGGAGCTGGCACTTTCCGAGCCAAGCGCAAACGACCGAGAACTCGTCCTCGACCGGCAGGCCGATGTCGAGGCGGCGAACCTGCTCAGCTACTGCGGCGGCATCTGCGTCATACCCCAGCTCAGCCAAGACGTCTTGGATTAGCCGCGGCAGGTCGGGTGGTGTGCCCCGCTTCTTGGGCTCAATTTCCATGGTGCTTCCTCCAACGACAAAACCAAGGAGCATATCCCCCAATTCGGAAGGCATCAAAAGATGCGATCCGCCGGCTTGGGTCAGGTCCGGCTGCAACTCGAAGTGAAAAGCCGATATTGACTTCGGCCAACGACTGAACGGCAGTTGAATGGTGCAGTACAGCCGGACAAAACGTTGGATGCCAACGACCGCTAAGGCCGACAAGCCGTTGTTCTTCATAGAGCCCCGAAAAATCCCCATTTCAAATTTGGTCGTTTTTTCCGGTTGACCGTGTGAATGGCCAACTGGCCAGTCAGGTATTTGACTCTGACGTTGCGGCTTCCTCAATCAGCCGCCGGCTTTCCTTGGGATCGCGGAAAATGAGGGGCTGTCTCTGGCGATCCGGAATCGTGGCGTTTTCGAGCGCCGCGCTGACGATTTCATGGTGCGGGCTTTTCGGGCAGACCGGGTCGGCAGCGTCGGCGTCGCCGGCCAGCAGGTAGGCCTGGCAGCGGCAGCCGCCGAGGTCTTCTTCTTTTTTGTCGCAGTCGCGGCAGGGCTGTTTCATCCAGCCGGTGCCGCGGTAGTGGTTGAAGCCTTCGGATTCGTACCAGATTTCGCGCAGGCTGCTGTCGCGCACGTTCGGGAAGCTCAGGCCGGGCAGCATGCGGGCGGTGTGGCAGGGTAGGGCGGTGCCGTCCGGCGTTACGGTCAGGAAGACGTTGCCCCAGCCGTTCATGCATTTCTTCGGTTTGCCTTCGTGGTAGTCGGGGACGACGAAAAGGATGCGCATGCGTTCGGCGAGCTTTTCCTTCCATTCGTTGGTCACGGCTTCGGCGCGGCGCAGTTGTTCGCGCGACGGCATCAGCTGGTCGCGGTTGAGCAGCGCCCACGAGTAGTACTGGGCGTTGGCCAGTTCGAGGTATTCGGCGCCGAGGGCGTCGGCCATTTCGATGATGCGGCCGATGTGTTCGATGTTGAGGCGGTGGATGACGACGTTCATGACCATCGGCCAGCCGCGCGCCTTGATCATTTCGCCGACCTTCTGCTTGAGGTCGAAGGTGCGCGTGTGGGTCAGGAAATCGTTGATCTCCTTGGTCGAATCCTGGAATGAGAGCTGGATGTGATCGAGGCCGGCTGCCTTGAAGGCGTCGAGGCGGGCTTCGGTGAGGCCGACGCCGGAGGTGATGAGGTTGGTGTAGTAGCCGAGCTGGCGGGCTTCGCCGATCAGGATTTCGAGGTCGTCGCGCAGCAGCGGTTCGCCGCCGGAAAAGCCGCATTGCACGGCGCCCAGTTCGCGCCCTTCGCGCAGCACGCGCAGCCAGTCGTCGGTGCTCAGTTCGGCCTCGTGCTTGGCGAAATCGACAGGGTTGTAGCAGAACACGCAGTGCAGAGGGCAGCGGTAGGTGACTTCGGCGAGCAGCCACATCGGCGGGCCGATCTTGGCCGGGGTGCTCATGCCTTGGCTCCGGGATCGAGGCGCAGCCAGCGTTTTTCGATGGCCATGGTGAGAAAGGCCTCGACGTCGCCACGCAAGCCACTGGCTGAAAATGCCGCTTCTAGGTCAGCGACGATGGCCGCGATGTCGCGCTGGCCGTCGCAGCGGGCGAGGATCTCGCCGCCGCTCTGGTTGAGCTTGATCATCCCTTCCGGATAGAGCAGGACGTGGCATTGCTGGGCTGGCTCCCACTGGAAGCGGAAGCCATGGCCGAGGCGCGGCGTGCCGTCCATCAGGCTGCCTTCAGTTCGGCTTCGGTGGTGCCGGTGACGCCATTCGTGCCGTAGTGCTGGCCCATGACGTCGTTCATCGACCACAAAATGTCGAGCTTGAACTTGAGGATCTGCACGGCGCGTTCCTGCATGGTGCGGGTGCGGAAGTAGTCGAGCGTGACATTGAGGCCCTGGATGACGTCACGCGGCGCCTGGCTGGTGCGGTTGCGGAAATACTGCAGGCCGGACGACTCGATCCACGGGTAGTGGCCGGGCCAGGTGGCCAGGCGCTGGAGGTGGATGACCGGGGCGAACAGTTCGGTCAGCGACGAGCAGACGGCCTCCTGCCACGGGGCGCGGCGGGCGAAGTTGATGTAGGCGTCGACGGCGAAGCGGACGCCGGGCAGCACATGGCGCAGGTCGACAATTTCCTCGCGGCTCAGGCCGACGGACTCGCCGAGGCGTATCCAGGCTTCGATACCGCCGGCATCGACCATCTTTTCCCCATTCGGCAGGCCGTATTCGAAGCCGTCATGGTCGAGGATGCGCTGCACCCAGCCGCGGCGCACTTCGCGGTCCGGGCAGTTGGCCATGATCGCCGCGTCCTTCACCGGAATGGCGATCTGGTAGTAATAGCGGTTGGCGACCCAGCCGCGAATCTGCTCGGGCGTGGCGTGGCCGGTGTTGAGCATGACGTTGAACGGATGGTGGATGTGGTAGGCCTTGCCGTTCTCGCGCAGCTGGGCCTCGAATTCTTCCCGGCTCCAGGCCGGGCGGCCGTCGTCGGCGTCGTGGGATTCGGCAAGGATGTCGGCTCGGATCATGGCTGTCTCTCTTTGTTAGATGGTGATGCGGGTGCCGTCTTCGGCGACCTCGATGCCGCGCCGGGTCAGTTCGGCGCGCTGCGGCGAGTTTTCGTCGAGGATGGGATTGGTGTTGTTGATGTGGATGAGGATCTTGCGCACGTGTTTCGGCAATTCATCCAGCCAATCCATCATGCCGCCGGGGCCGGATTGCGGCAGGTGGCCGATGTCGCGGGCGGTCTTGGTGGACAGGCCGGCGACGATCATCTCATCGTCCGTCCAGAAGGTGCCGTCGACCATCACGCAGTCGGCTTCGACCATGCGGGCGAAGACTTCCGGCGTGCGGGCGCCGAGACCGGGGGCGTAGAACAGCTTGGCGCCGCTGCGCTGGTCGGTGATGCTGACGCCGACGTTGTCGCCGTCCACCGAGGCCTCGCGGTGCGGCGAGTAGGGCGCCGCCTTGCTGGACAGCGGCAGCACGGAGAATTCGAGGCCGGCCACCTTGGGCATGGCGAAGGGCGTGCCGTCGAGCGGGATGTCGTGGCGGTCTACGCCGCAGTAATGTTCCAGCACCTTGAGCACCGGGTTGCCGGTGGTCAGGTCTTCGTAGACCGGCTCGGCGCACCACAGCGGCATCTTCGATTTCTGCTCGCGCAGCATGAAGAGGCCGGTGGCGTGGTCGATCTGGCCGTCGACGAGGAGGATGCCGCCGATGCCGGTGTCGCGCAGGGCGCGGTTCGGCTGCAGTTCGGGGGTGGCCTTGATCTGCTGCAGGACGTCGGGCGAGGCGTTGAGCAGGGTCCAGTCGTGGCCGTCGTCGGTGCTGACGCAGATCGATGATTGGGTGCGCGGTTTGGCGCGGACGCTGCCGTCGCGGATGCCGGCGCAATTTCGGCAGTTGCAGTTCCACTGCGGGAAGCCGCCGCCGGCCGAGGCGCCGAGAATGATCAGTTTCATGGTTGAGTGGAGCCGTCATCGCCAGCCGGGGCTGCGATGACGGCACGTCCCTTAGCGGGCGGCGATGTACATCGTGATTTCGAAGCCGAAGCGGAAGTCACAAGCGGTCGGGGTTTCCCATTTCATTAGATAGTCTCCGTTATGGATTGAACGTCCGGCGGCACTTGCTGCCGGTTGTCCGCCGTTTTCAGCGATGCGGCGGACTGGAATGAACTATCGCAAGGGGGGCGACTTGGCGCCCCGGGGGAATCATGAATTGGCCATCATGATTTTCATGAGATTCGGGTCGTGCCTGTCTGGCGGGCGTTGGCGATGGTTAGAATGGCCGGCATGTCTGCCACCGCCTTGCATACCTCGCCGCCACCGTTCGATAGCGGCTGGCTTCCGGTCTCCGGCGGCCATCGTCTTTACTATGAACAGCGTGGTTTGCCGGAAGGCATCCCCGCGCTGATCCTGCACGGTGGCCCGGGCTCCGGCTGTTCGCCGCTGATGGCTGGCTTCTTCGATCCGGAGCGCTATCGCGTCATCCTGCTCGACCAGCGCGGTGCCGGAAAAAGCCTGCCGGCCGGAGGCTGCGAAGAAAACACGCCGCCGGCGCTGATCGACGACATCGAGGTTTTGCGCCGGCATCTGGAGATTGACCGCTGGCTGGTGATGGGCGGTTCGTGGGGCGCCACGCTCGGGATTTTGTATGCCGCCGCGCATCCCGGGCTGCTTAGCGGTCTGCTGCTGCGCAACCCTTTCCTGGCGCGGGCGGCCGATCTTGAGTGGTTCTTCGGCGGCGCTAGCCAGCACCATCCCGAAGCGTGGCGGCACTGGGCTGCGCTCGGCGTACCGGAATCACCGGGCGCCATGCTGCCGTGGCTGGATGAGTGCTTCCGCAACGCGCCGCCGTCAGCATTGGCGGCGCACGTCGCCGCCTGGCATGTCTGGGAATGTGCCCTGGCAAAGGCGCCGAGCCGGTCCTTAAGTCCGGCCGATATCGATGTTTTGCAGTTGCGCTACCGCCTGCAACTCCATTATTTCCGCCACGCCTGCTTCATTCCGGAAGGCGGTGTGCTGGCCGCCGCCGAGCCCATCTCGGCGGCGAATCTGCCGATCCACGTCGTGCAGGGCCTGGCCGACCATGTTTGTCCAGCCAGTGCGACGGCCGTGTTGCTGGAGAAACTGCCGAATGCCGGTTGTACCCTGGTCGAGGGCGTCGGCCACGATCCCTATGCCCCGGCCATGCAGGCGGCGACACTTGGGCAGGTGGAATCCTTTGCCGCGCTTGGGCGGTTTGTACCCTGATCCTGGATTCGGACAAATATCTCGTCGGCGATCTTGAAAAATAGCCTTGCCGTCATCATATCGGAGCAATGTATGCCTCTCGGAAACAGGGGGCATTTAGCCGTAGTCGCCTTGATTCAATTGGAGGCCGTACCTTGAAAAACTTGCTCTCGATCTTGCTGTTGTCGGGTGCTGCCTGCGCCTTCGCTGACACGAATCCCCGCCTGCTCGAACTGAAGGCCGAATACAGTCAGTTGCATGAGGAGCAGCAATCGATGTACCAACAGTTCGAAATGGCTCAGGAATTGCGTCGCAACGAACTGCGCGAGCGCCAGCCGCCGGCGGTCCAGGGATTTTCGGCGCAGGGTAGCAACCCCGATGGCCAGGTATCGATCGATTTCAACGAAAACGCTCGCCGCCAGCTTGAAAAGCAGGACCGCCTGCATGCCTACGACCGCGAGATCAGCCAGACGCACGCCCGCTACATGGAACTCGCCGCCCGCAAGAAAGCCTTGCTCGACGAAATCAACGAGTTGGCGAAAGCGCCGGCTGAAACCGTTGAAGAGCCGGCGCCGGCAAAGTCACCGGCGCGCGCCAAAAGCTCGCGCTCAAGTCGCGAGAAATAGCTTAGTCAGCGGGGCGCATAGCCATCGCCCATTGCCCGGCGCGCCGACCACTGCGCACGGCACCTTCGAGCGTCGCCGGGTAGTCGGCCCAGGTGTAGTCGCCGGCCAGAAAAAGGCGCGGATTCGAGGTTTTGAAATCCGGGCGATGCAGGCCGGGAATGGCCGAGAAAGTGGCGCGTTTTTCGCGGATTACCTTGTGCCAGCCAGTCGGGGTTGCCAGGCCAAGTTCTTCGTCGAGGGCGGTGGCCAGTGCCGCGTCGTCGAGTTTTTCCCAGTCGCCGTGTCCGCTCAAGACACAGGCCAGAACAGCTTGCCCACGGTCGACCACCCACTGGCAATGGCCGCCGAGGCGGTTGCTGAGCGGGAAAGACAATTTCATTTTTGGCACAAAATTCCGGTAGACCGTAGCAATCGGCTCGTAGGCGTAATTCGTCGCTGCGGCAGGCCATAGGGCGCCGACATGCTGCGGTGCGGTCGCTATGATGGCTGCGGCGAAGGGCTCGCCGTCGATGGCGATGCTGTTTTCAGCTTCCGTGATCTGGCTGACCCGCGTGCTCAGGCGGATCTGCGCGCCGTGGGTCTGTAGCCATCTTCCGGCCGGCTCGGGCAGTAGTTGGCCGAGATCGACGCGGGGCAGCAGCAGATCGGTATCCTCGCGGCGCGAACTGCCCAGGCTGTCGCGCAGCACGTTGGCGAACAGCTGCGCCGAGGCGCGTTCAGCCGGGATGTTCAGCGCGGCGAGGCAGAGCGGTTCCCACAGGTGGCGGCGCAGTGCACCGGTTTGGCCGGCGGCGTCCAGCCATTCGGCAACCGTCGTTTCGCCGGCCAGTTTGAAGCCCCGGCGCTTGATGCCATCCATCCACAGCGCCGTTCGCAGCTTTTCACCAAGGCCGACACCGCGGGCGGTCAATAGCCCCCAGGCGACGTTGAGCGGCGCGGGCAGGCGAGGCAGAGCGAGGCGAAAGCCGGTGTTGTCGATGACCTGCAGCGGGCGGCGGTCGAAGAGTTCATCGGGATCAGCGCCTACCTGACGCATCAGGGCCAGCGTGTCGCGATAGGCGCCGAGCAGGATGTGCTGGCCGTTGTCGAGCTTGTGGCCGTCGATCTCGACGCCCCGAGCCCGGCCACCGAGCACCCGGCCGGCTTCGAACAGCGTCGTTTCAGCGCCGGCAGCAGTCAGTTCAACGGCGGCTGCTATGCCGGCCCAGCCGCCACCGATGACGGCTATCTGCATGGATTCAGCCCTTGATCCAGGTCTTGGCGGCCAGCCACAGCTTGCGCGTCGGCGGCAGCGAAATGCGCTGATGCAGGACCTGGAAATTCTCGCGTTTGATCTCGTCGAGCACCGTGCGGTAGATCGCCGCCATGATTAGCCCCGGACGCTGGCTCTTGCGGTCCACAGCCGGCAACTGGGCGAAAGCCTGCTCGTAATACTTTTCGGCCCGCTCGTACTGGAACTGCATGAGGGCCGTGAAATTGTCGGAATACTTGCCGTTCAGGATGTCCGAGGCCGGGACGTTGAACTGCTTGAGCTCGTCCATCGGGATGTAGATGCGGCCGCGTCGGGCATCTTCGCCGATGTCGCGAATGATGTTGGTGAGCTGGAAAGCCATGCCCAGATCGTGGGCGTACTTCTGCGTCTGGCGGTCGGTGTAGCCGAAGATTTCGGCGGCAAGCAGGCCGACGACGCTGGCGACGCGGTAGCAGTAGAGCGACAGGCCCTTGAAGTCGAGAAAGCGCGACTGCGTGAGGTCCATCTCCATGCCGTCGATGATTTCCAGCAACTGCTCTTTCGGCAAATTGATGCTCTTGTCGAGCACGGCGAGTGCCTGACCGACCGGATGCTGCGGCTGGCCTTCGGCAACGCGTTCGATTTCCTGGCGCCACCAGGCGAGCTTGGTCGAGGCGATGGCAACGTCGTTGCATTCATCGACGACGTCATCGACTTCGCGGCAGAAGGCGTAGAGCGCCATGATGGCGCGCCGGCGTTGCAGCGGCAGGAACAGGAAGCTGTAGTAGAAGGAGGAGCCGCTTTTGGCGCACTTCTCCTGGCAGTATTGGTCGGGATTCATGGGGTCACATTCTAATGGAACGGCCGGCCAGAACCAGCCAGTCCCATTTGCCAAGCTTCGGCCGGCGCGTGAAAACATCGCCGCGCACCTGGCGGATGCGTTCAAGAATGCGCAACCCGCCCTGCATGGTCAGCCGGATTTCCCAGCCGAGCCGGCCGGGCAGGGCATGGACGAGCGGGGCGCCGCGCTTCATGAGCGCCGTCGCCCGGTCGATCTCGAAATCCATGAGCGCCGCCCAGTTGGCCGACCATCGGCTGTGCGCGATGTCGTTTTCGCTGAGGCGGAAATGCGGGAAGTCGGTCAGCGGTATGTAAATTCGGTCTTTTTTCCAGTCGACCGCAACATCCTGCCAAAAATTGATCAGCTGCAAGGCGGTGCAGATGCAGTCGGACTGTTCGAGGTGTTCCGGCTCGGTGCGGCCGAATAGATGCAGGACGAGCCGGCCAACCGGATTGGCCGAACGGCGGCAGTAGTCGAGCAGTTCAGGGTAATCAGCGTAGCGCGTTTTTACGACGTCCTGCGCGAAAGCATCGAGCAGGTCGCGGAAGAGCTGGATGGGCAATTTGTGCGTGGCAATGACTTCGGCCAGCGCGACGAACAGCGGCGTCTGCGGCACGTGGCCGGCCGCGATCCGATCCAGTTCGGCCCGATAGGCGTTCAACCCGGCCAGGCGCTCGTCAGGCGAAGCGTCGCCTTCGTCGGCAATATCGTCAGCGCTGCGCGCAAAGAGGTAGATCACCTCGATTGGCCGGCGCAATTCGGCCGGCACAAGCAGCGAGGCAACAGGAAAGTTTTCGTAATGATCAACGGACATCGTGGTCTGCTCTGGAGAAGGCGCCTAGTCGGTGCTAGAATTCGCCCCGCCTGCCCAAGTGGCGAAATTGGTAGACGCACCAGATTTAGGTTCTGGCGCCGAAAGGTGTGGGGGTTCGAGTCCCTTCTTGGGCACCATTTTCAGCACCTCGCTGAAAAATTGGTCGGCAGGCATCCGGAAACCGGCCGCATTGGGATGGCCGCCGCCACCATAACGCGTGGCAATCACCGAAACATCGAGGGCCTTGCCCTTCGAACGCAGCGAAGCCTTCACTTCGCCATCCCCCGATAGTTGCCAGATCAGCCCGAAGCTGCCGCTTTGCTCGGCCAGCGAGTTGCCCAGTTCCGAGGCGAACAGCGCATTGGCGTTGATGGCAATTCCGGAAACGGTTAGCCAGGCCCGGTCATCATGGGTAACGATCGCTTGACCGTGGCGCTGCGCCTGCAATGCATCGACCGGTTCACCACGTAGTTGGGCCGGGATGCGCAGTGCGCTGAGCGCCAAACGTGCAATTTCCTGCTGATAAAACTGCTCGATGGCTCCGCCTTGGGCGAGCATGTCGAGATAACGCGGGGCGCTTTCGTTCGGCGTATCGAGCACCAGTTGATGCCAGACGGAGAAGTCGAAAGGCAGCAGGCGCAAGGCGCGGCAAAACGGACGCGTGCCCGGGGTGAAACGCCACATGTCCTGCTCTTCGACGTGCCGGAGCGTCAGCGGTGTTGGCGTGTCAGGGTGAAAATGCTCCCACGCCAGCCGGGCACCCGATTTTTCCAGGTCGAACATGACGCGCAGGGCTAGCGTTGGGTGCTGATAACTGCTCAGGCCGTTCTCGCCCGCTTGTAACTTGTCGCCCCACGCCTTCAGTGCCGAAGCATGATGGTCGATCTGCGTGACCGAGTCGGCAACGGCCGCCATGGTTTCGAGAAATTCAGGCGGAAACGAAAAGTCGAGGATGAAGACCGTGTGGCCGGCGACTTCGGCCAGCGCCCAAGGTTCGCCATGATGCATCGGCCGATAGGTGGCCGCATCGCCGAAATGGCGCCAGGCAGAATAGGCGGCGCCAAATCCATCCAGGCAGTCGGCGTGGTAGAGAACAGAAACCGGAGCTTGAGCTGACATGCTCAGTAATGCGGCGGAAGATCGTCGCGCAAGCTGCGCTGTTCCTGCGGCTGGGCGTTTTGCGCCTGTTCGCGCAAGGCGCGAATTTCACGGAAAAGCAGATCGATCTGCTCCTGCTGGCGGAAAACCTGGCGATTCAGTTCCTCGACGAGGTCTTCTGTATAGCTGATCTTGATTTCGAGTTCGGTAATGCGCGATTCCACAGAGTGTCCTTATTTTTCGCTGCGCCAGTCGCGCAGGGTTTCCTTGAGTTGTGGCGGCGGAGTGTCGTTGCGTGGCGGCCGGAGAAGCGGCAGGGCTGCCCCCAGCACGAATATCAGACAGATGCCGAGAATAATCCAGCCTTCGTTCATGGCTTTCTCCATAGCAGAAGCGGCAAGTGTACTTGGCTTCTCAAAAAATCGCGAAGGGCTGTTGACATCGGCTTTTACGTCTGTAAAATGCGCGCTTCTTTAGGCGGTTAGCTCAGTTGGTTAGAGCGCCACGTTGACATCGTGGAGGTCGTTGGTTCGATTCCAATACCGCCTACCAAAATTCCTAACGGAGCTGAATTGATGATTTTCCGAACTTGCACCGCAGTTCAGAAACACTAATCGAGTCAGCCTTCGTTTGACCAAAAAAAGTGCGGCTCACTCCCGCACTTTTTTTTCGCCTGGATATTTGTTATGCCTGATATCAAACTGCCTGATGGTTCCATCCGCTCTTTTGAACAGCCGGTAACAATCGCCGAAGTGGCAGCCAGCATCGGCGCCGGTCTGGCCCGTGCGGCGCTGGGCGGCAAGGTCGATGGCACTCTGGTTGATACGTCCTACCTGATCGAGAAAAATGTCGATCTGGCCATCATTACCGAGCGCGATCCGGAAGGTCTGGAGCTGATTCGTCACTCGACCGCCCACCTTTTGGCCTACGCCGTCAAGGAGTTGTTCCCCGAGGCGCAAGTCACCATTGGTCCGGTCATCGAAAACGGCTTCTACTACGATTTCGCCTACAAGCGTCCGTTCACCCCGGAAGACTTGGTAGCCATCGAAAAGCGCATGGCTGAGTTGGCCAAGAAGGATATTCCGGTAACCCGTGAAGTCTGGGCGCGTGACGATGCAGTCAAGTTCTTCCTTGATCTCGGCGAAAAGTACAAGGCTGAACTGATCGGCGCCATTCCGGCCGATCAGCAGGTTTCGCTCTACCGCGAAGGTGATTTCATCGACCTTTGCCGCGGCCCGCATGTGCCGACGACGGCCAAGCTCAAAGTCTTCAAACTCATGAAGGTGGCCGGTGCCTACTGGCGTGGCGATCATCGCAACGAACAACTGCAGCGTATCTACGGCACGGCCTGGGCCAAGAAGGAAGATCTCGACGCCTACCTGCACATGCTCGAAGAGGCTGAAAAGCGCGATCACCGCCGCCTCGGCAAGCAATTTGACTTGTTCCACATGCAGGACGAAGCGCCAGGCCTGGTCTTCTGGCATCCCAAGGGCTGGGCAATCTGGCAGGAAATCGAAAGCTACATGCGCGCTGTCTACCGCAACAACGGTTACCAGGAAGTGCGCTGCCCGCAGATTCTCGACAAGGCGCTGTGGGAAAAGTCGGGCCATTGGGAGCACTACAAGGACAACATGTTCACGACTTCGTCGGAAAACCGCGATTACGCGGTCAAGCCGATGAATTGTCCGGGCCACGTCCAGGTTTTCAACGCCGGCTTGCGCTCTTACCGCGAACTGCCGCTGCGTTACGGCGAGTTTGGCTCCTGCCATCGCAACGAGCCGGCTGGTGCTTTGCATGGCCTCATGCGCGTGCGCGGCTTCGTGCAGGATGACGGGCACATTTTCTGTACCGAAGACCAGATCGAGTCCGAAGTGACGGCCTTCAATGCGCTGGTCAAGAAGGTTTATGCCGATTTCGGCTTCAATGATGTGGCAGTCAAGCTGGCCTTGCGCCCGGAGAGTCGCGTTGGTTCTGACGAAGTCTGGGACAAAGCCGAGGATGCGTTACGTCAGGGTCTGCGGGCTTCCGGTCTGGAGTGGACGGAGTTGCCGGGAGAGGGCGCCTTCTACGGTCCGAAAATCGAATTCCACATCCGCGATGCCATCGGCCGTTCGTGGCAGTGCGGCACCATGCAGGTCGACTTCTCGATGCCGGGTCGTCTCGGCGCGGAATATGTTGGTGCCGACGACACGCGCAAGGTCCCGGTCATGTTGCACCGGGCGATCCTCGGCTCGCTTGAGCGCTTCATCGGCATTCTGATCGAAAATTTCTCAGGTGCCCTGCCGCTTTGGCTGGCTCCGGTTCAGGCTGTTGTCCTGAATATTTCCGAAAAGCAGGCCGATTACGCCGCGGATGTTGCGCAAAAGCTGCATCAGGCAGGCTTCCGGGCCGAGTCGGATTTGCGTAACGAGAAAATTACCTATAAAATTCGGGAACATAGCTTGAACCGGCTGCCTTATCAGCTCGTTGTGGGCGATAAGGAAAAAGCGGACGGACTGGTGGCCGTGCGTACTCGCGGTGGTCAGGATCTCGGACAAATGTCCGTCGATGACCTGATCAGGCATCTTCAGAACGAAGTTGCCGCGCGGAGTGGCACGGCTTAATTTTTGTTGTTTTCGGGGGTTTCACCATAGCTCAGAACAAGGCGCATCGCCTCAACGAAGAAATTACGGTTCCGGAGATTCGTCTCCAGGGTGCAGAAGGTGAACAGCTAGGCATTGTCAGCATTCGCGAGGCTTTGCACATGGCTGAAGAAGCCGGTGCTGATCTGGTCGAGATCGCTCCGACCGCCAAGCCGCCAGTCTGCCGCATCATGGACTACGGCAAGTTCAAGTACCAGGAACAGAAGCGCGCTCACGAAGCCAAGTTGAAGCAGAAGCAGGTGCAGGTCAAGGAAATCAAACTGCGCCCGGGCACCGACGAAAACGATTACCAGATCAAGCTCAGGAACATGACGCGTTTCCTGGAAGAGGGCGACAAGGTCAAAGTGACCCTGCGCTTCCGGGGCCGCGAAATGGCGCATCAGGAATTCGGTATGCGCCAGCTGGAACGGATCAAGGCAGACCTCGATGAAGTAGGTGCAGTCGAGCAGATGCCGAAGATGGAAGGTCGTCAGATGATCATGATCATCGGGCCGGCAAAGAAGCAGCAAAAGTAGTTACATAAGTGCTTTCGGGTAGTCAAAGCGTTTCCGTAGTGGGAACCACCTGACAGCATGTCATTAAGGAGCATTAAATGCCCAAAATGAAGACCAAGAGCAGCGCCAAAAAGCGTTTCTCTGTTCGCGCTGGTGGTTCCATCAAGCGCGGCCAAGCCTTCAAGCGTCACATTCTGACCAAGAAGACCACCAAGGTGAAACGCCATCTGCGCGGTTCCGTCGAAGTTAACGCGCGCGATTCAGCATCCGTTCGCGCCATGATGCCCTACGCATAAGGAGATAGAAGATGCCTAGAGTTAAACGTGGTGTAACAGCGCGCGCGCGTCACAAGAAGATTCTTGTTCAGGCCAAGGGTTACCGCGGTCGTCGCAAGAACGTATATCGCGTCGCCAAACAGGCGGTGATGAAGGCCGGTCAATACCAGTACCGTGACCGTCGTCAACGCAAGCGTCAGTTCCGTGCTTTGTGGATTGCCCGTATCAATGCCGCTTCTCGTGAGCTGGGCATGAAGTACAGCACCTTCATGAATGGTCTGAAGAAGGCCAATATCGAAGTCGACCGCAAGGTTCTGGCCGATCTGGCTGTTTTCGATCAGCCGGCATTTGCCGCTCTGGCCGCCCAGGCCAAGGCACAGCTCGGCGCCTGAGCGAAAGCGTAATTAAAAAAAGGAGGCGCAAGCCTCCTTTTTTATTGGTGGTTTTGTTGGTGGACGTCTATGGACAATCTCGATCAAATCGTTAGCGAAGCCCAGTCGGCTTTCGCTGCCATTTCTGACCCCGATGCGCTGGAACAGGTAAAAGCCCGTTTCCTCGGCAAGAGCGGGCAGATCACCGAACTTCTCAAAGGTTTGGGCAAGCTGCCGCCGGAAGAGAAGAAAACTGCCGGTGCCGCGATCAACGTCGCCAAGACGGCCGTTGAAGCTGCGCTCAACGAGCGTCGCGAAGCCATTCGTAAGGCAGCGCTCGAAGCGCGCCTGGCCGAAGAGGCACTGGATGTCACGCTGCCCGGTCGCGCCGAAGCGCGGGGTGGCCTGCACCCGGTGACGCGTACGCTGGAACGGATCGAGGCGCTGTTTCGCTCCATCGGTTTCGAAGTGGCCGACGGCCCCGAAATCGAGGAAGACTTTTTCAATTTCACGGCCATGAACACGCCCGAGGATCACCCGGCGCGTTCGATGCACGACACTTTTTACTTGCAGAACCCGGACGGCACGGTGGCCGACAAGGTGCTGCTGCGGACCCATACCAGCCCGATCCAGGCGCGCTTCATGAAGGCGCACGTTGAACGCTACGGTCAACTGGAAAAAATGCCCGAAATCAGAATCATCGCGCCGGGCCGCGTCTATCGTGTCGATTCCGATGCGACCCATTCGCCGATGTTCAACCAGGTCGAAGGCCTGTGGGTCGGTGAGGGCGTTTCCTTTGCCGACCTCAAGGGCGTCATTGCCGATTTTCTGAAGAGCTTCTTCGAGACCGACGATCTGACGGTGCGTTTCCGTCCTTCCTTCTTCCCGTTTACCGAGCCGTCGGCCGAAATCGACGTGGCTTTCATGAGCGGCGCGCTGAAAGGTCGCTGGCTGGAAATCGCCGGTTGCGGCATGGTGCATCCGGATGTGCTGCGCATTGCCGGCATCGATCCGGAGAAGTACACCGGTTTCGCCTTCGGCTTCGGTCAGGATCGCCTGACCATGCTGCGTTATGGCGTCAATGACCTGCGCCTCTTCTTTGAAGGCGACCTCCGTTTCCTGAGGCAATTCGCATGAAATTCTCCGAATCCTGGTTGCGTACCCTTGTCGACACGAAGCTGTCGAGCGAGGAGCTTTCCCATCTGCTGACCATGGCCGGCCTCGAAGTCGAGGGCCTGGAGCCGGTCGCACCCCAATTCAACGATGTCGTCGTCGCCCAGGTGCTGGAAGTTGTCAAGCATCCGGATGCTGACCGTCTGAACGTCTGCAAGGTCGATGCCGGCCGCGGCGAGCCGACGACCATCGTCTGCGGTGCACCGAATGTGGCCGTCGGCCTACGCGTGCCGTGCGCCTTGCCCGGTGCCAGGTTGCCTGGCGATTTCGTTATCAAAATCGCCAAGGTGCGCGGCATCGAGTCGTCAGGCATGCTCTGCTCGGCCAAGGAACTCGGTATGGCCGAAGAGGCTTCCGGCCTGTTGATCCTGCCAGCCGATGCGCCGGTTGGCCAGTCAATCCGCCAGTATCTTGATCTCGACGACAACCAGTTTGAACTCAAACTGACCCCCAATCGTGCCGACTGCCTGTCCCTGACCGGTGTGGCGCGCGAAGTCGCCGCCATTGCCGGCGCCCAGGCCAAGCTGATTGACGTGCCGGAAGTAGCGGCAACCATCGCCGATCAGCGCGCCGTCGTTCTCGATGCGCCGACTGCCTGCCCGCTTTACTTCGGCCGCGTGCTGAAGGGCGTCAACGCCAAGGCGCCGACGCCGGAGTGGATGAAGCGCCGCCTCGAACGCAGCGCTATCCGCTCGATTTCGGCGCTGGTCGACGTAACCAACTACGTCATGCTCGAACTCGGCCAGCCGTTGCATGCCTTCGATAATACGAAACTGCAAGGTGCCGTGCACGCCCGCCTGGCCAAGCCTGAAGAAAAGCTGTTGCTGTTGAATGAACAGACCATCAATATCGATGCCGATATTCTAGTCATTGCCGACGACGTCAAGGCGCTGGCCATGGCCGGCATCATGGGCGGCGAAGAGAGTGGCATCACGCTGGAAACCAGTGAACTATTCCTCGAATCCGCCTTCTTTGCGCCGAAAGCAATTGCCGGTCGCGCCCGTCGTTACGGTTTTGGCTCCGATGCCTCGCACCGTTTCGAGCGCGGCGTTGATTTCGGCGGAACTCGCCGCGCAATTGAGCGCGCCACGCAACTGATCATCGATATTTGTGGTGGTGCCGCTGGTCCGGTAACCGAAGCCAAGGCCGAAATGCCGGCGCGCAAGCCGGTGCGTCTGCGCACGGCGCGTGCCTGTGCCGTGATCGGCATGACCTTTTTACCCGGGCAGATCGCCGGTTTGTTCAACGGCCTCGGCCTGCCCTTCGTTCGTGAAGGTGATGATTTCCTGGTTACCCCGCCGACCTGGCGCTTCGACATCGAAATTGAGGAAGACCTGATCGAGGAAATCGCCCGTCTGCACGGCTACGACAATATCCCGGCCCCGGCCCCGCGCGGCAACATGAAAATGATGGTGCAGCCAGAGGCGCAACGTCCTGCCGCCCGTGTTCGCCAATTGCTGGTTGATCGCGGCTATCAGGAAGTCGTCAATTTTGCTTTTGTCGAGGAAGCCTGGGAGGCCGACTTTGCCGGAAAGACCGCAGAAACAGACCTGATTCGCCTGGTTAATCCGATTGCCAGCCAGATGGCCGTCATGCGGTCGACGCTGTTTGGCGGTCTGATTTCCAATCTGGTGACCAATCTCAAGCGCAAGCAGAACCGCGTTCGCCTGTTCGAAACAGGCCGCGCCTTCGAGCGCAATGCCGCAGCAACGCCGGTTCGCGGCTTTGCGCAATCCTGGAAGCTCTCCGGGCTGGCCTATGGTGGCGCTTTGCCCGAAGGCTGGGGTAGTGCTGCGCGCAAGGTCGATTTCTTCGATATGAAGGGTGACCTGGAAGCCTTGCTGGCGCCGGCCCAACTGCGGTTTGAAAAGCTTGTCCATCCGGCACTGCATCCGGGACGAGCGGCCCGTGTAATGCTTGATGGCCGCGAAATCGGCTGTTTGGGTGAGCTGCATCCGGAATGGGTTCAGAAATACGATCTTCCTCTGGCGCCGGTTGTCTTCGAACTCGATTTCGATGCCGTTAAGGCGGTGCAGGTTCCGGTTTATGCTGAGGTTTCGAAGTTCCCGCCGGTGATTCGTGATCTTGCCATTGTCGTTGATCAGGATGTCGCTCTGCAGACCTTGCTTGACGGCTTGAAAGGGCAGGTTTCGAACCTCATTCAGGACATCCAGTTGTTCGATGTTTACGTCGGAAAGGGCATCCCTGAAAACAAAAAAAGCCTTGCTTTCCGGATAGTTATGCAAGATACTCAACGCACTTTGCAAGATTCGGAAGTTGATGCTGCGATGCAGCAACTGGTGTCCTGTTTCGAACAGGCATTCGGTGCTCAACTGCGTGCCTGACGGAAATAATAACGATGACGCTAACCAAAGCTGAGCTCGCGGACCTGCTTTTCGAAAAAGTAGGTCTAAACAAGCGCGAGGCCAAAGACATGGTCGAAGCTTTTTTCGAAGAAATCCGAAATTCCCTGGAAACCGGTGATGGCGTAAAGCTCTCCGGTTTTGGCAATTTTCAGTTGCGCGACAAGCCGCAACGTCCGGGCCGGAATCCGAAAACAGGGCAGGAAATTCCCATCACAGCGCGTCGCGTTGTGACTTTTCACGCCAGCCAAAAGCTGAAGTCAGACGTTGAGCTTGCCTTCGATGGAACCGCGGCATAAAACTCCGGGCGGCGAGGAGTTGCCGCCCATCCCCGCCAAGCGCTACTTCACGATCGGTGAAGTCAGCGAGTTGTGCGGTGTCAAACCGCACGTGCTGCGTTACTGGGAGCAGGAGTTCAACCAGCTCAAGCCGGTAAAGCGGCGCGGCAATCGGCGCTATTACCAGCATCACGAAGTCTTGCTGGTGCGGCGTATTCGCGAGCTTCTTTATAATCAGGGTTTTACGATCAGTGGCGCCCGCAATCGGCTTGATGAAGGTGGCGCTGTTGAAGTTGCTGCGGCTAATTTGCCCGAGGCAGGAAAGATGCCGGGCGGCCTGCGTGGTGAGCTGCAGTCCATTATCGAGATGTTGCAGCTATGAATTCCACGGTTTTTGGGTATAATGGCGGGCTTGTCGGGGCGTAGCGCAGCCTGGTAGCGCACTTGCATGGGGTGCAAGGGGTCGCGAGTTCGAATCCCGCCGCCCCGACCAAGAGAATCAAGCACTTAGGCCAATCTTCGGATTGGCCTAAGTGCTTTCTAGGCCACCAGTTTGAAAATTCCCCCCACATTTCCCCCCACGGATTCGTGGGCTGTTATGAGACAACTCTCGTGGCTCCCGTGGCGTGTTGCAAATTTCCTAGAGCAGATTGGATCGATGTCGCCGGTCCTGAGTATGTCGAGGTGCCGACTAGCTTTGGGCGCTTTAAGAGTAGGGGTAGTCGACAAGGCGCTGCATGCATAGTGCCGGCGAATCATATGCAACGTGTCGCCTTTGGTTTGTAAGATAGGATTGCTTCAGCCGCCTGACGTAACCCGCCGAATATCACCTGACTTTCAGATACGAACCCTTACGGTACGCTGAGCAACAACCGCTGCATGCCGCGGCCATGCTGGTCATGCGCCAGAAGCCTGTTGGCTGTATATTTATACAGTAATGAGAAGCCATCCTGTTATCCCATCGAGCGCACATCGCCCCCAATGGTGGCGAGAGAACGTGGCCGTCATAAATCTGCTTGCCCTTCCGCCCCGGCGCCATGGAAAATGTGATGGTGCTGCATATGCAAATCTGTTAAAAGTAGTCCGCACGGAAAACAGGGAGACGAGAGAAAAAGCCATGGACATCATCCATGACAAAACGCCGCGGGAAACCGTCGGCCGAGAGACGACCAACCGTTTTCGAATGCAGTTTCAAGCTGCGGCATTCGCAGCTCTGGAAATTCTTGGCGGCAAAGATGTTGACCGCGTTTATTGCGACTATCACGATGACTTTGTCGTGAGGCGCAACCTTGGTGGCTCCGTCGAATATCATTTCTTCCAAGTCAAGACAAAGGGCCGAGCCAATCAGCAGTGGAAGGTTGACGAGATTTTTTCGCTAAAGAAGAAGGGAAATCTCGACACAGAGGAAAAACTTGCAGCAGTCCGCAACAGCATCGCGGGCAAACTTTTCGTTCACACGATTGAGTTTGGAGAACTGTGCCGAGAGGTGACTGTTCTCAGCAATGTTCACTTCCATGATGAAGTTTTCGAGGTTCAAAACCACCTCAAGGACGGAAAGTCCAATCGTGCGTACATCACCCAATTCATCGAGAGGTTCGGTGAAATCTTCTCGCCAGGCGTACCGCTGTCCGAAGACCAGTTGAAGGCCGCAAGGTCGAGGCTCTCACTATTGCAGGTTTCGCATCTGGGCGAAACCCTCGAGCCTTTTGCAGATGCCGCGCGGACCGCAATTTGGAAGCATAGTGAGATTGACCTGCATAAGCATGAGGTTGACGAGATAGCAAACAGTCTCGTTTCGCTCGTTGAGTCGAAATCCTGTGCGCCAATCAGCGGCCTCACTAAAGAAAAAATCGACCTCGTTACGGGCGTTGGGCTTGATGACCTACTGAAGGTGCTTAGCATCTCCACTACGGTTTACCAGAACCTGCTTAGTGGAGGAGACCCCGCAGCAATTAAGGCAGCCTCCATACTGCAACGCCAACTGAAGGCTGCAGGCGCGCCAGATAGCATGATTGAAACGGCATCCCGTGCGAAGGTTTCTTGGGATGTCTGGCTTCGCACAGCCCGTCACACGTTCCCTGAGTTCGACCTCGAACTATTGCTTAACGACATCGACGCCAAATGTAGGGCGTGGATTCTGAGCGGCAGTGCTCTTGGTGACCTTCGTAACAAGGTTGATGAAGTCCTTAACTCAGATTTGGCCCAGAAGTTCCCACCTCTGGACATCGATCTATTGCTTGGCGGTTTTTGTGCGTCAATTGTCCGAAGGGCCTCACGATGAATGCCACCGAATTCTTTGATGAAGCGGCCAAGCTAAATATTCGATTGAACCTTCCGGCCGAACTGTCTGTTCCTGCGCATTCGTTAGGAAATGAGGCACTGTTCCAGTTACCCCTGTTGGCGATGACGATTCTGGCAATCACAAAAGGGGCGGCTAAACCCCTGTTGCCGGAACTTGGTCAACTGGTTGGCGAGTGCCTCGAACGTACTGTGGCTGGTTTCAAGGGGTCATCGCAGGACATCGGTTGGTCGGGTAACTTACGCATCCGAACAATTAAGGCGCTGACATTTCTGGAAACCACGGAACAGATTACTGTCGATAAACGCACGCGGCGGATTTCTGCCACCGAGCTTGGCAAGAAGGTCTATCAAAGCGCTATTGTGTGCGAGAGCCCGTTGGCCATGTCCATGAAAACCATTGAGCTCAGCTACCAGTACATAAGAGATGAGGCTCGAGTCAGGGGAGAAGTAAATTGAGACTGCGGTCACTCAAAGTTGAGCCACTCGGACAGAATGGCTGGGAAAGCCCGCTGCTCGAATTTGGAAGGCGGACTACGCTCATCTTCGCCAAGAACGGCAGCGGCAAGACACCCATCGTTCAATCGCTGGCTGCCAGCCTCGGATTCCCACCGAAGTTCCGCGATGAAATATTCGGCAAGTGCGCTGCGGTAACACTGGAGGCAGAGAACGAAGGCGAGCCGTTCGTTATTCGCCGAATTCTTGGAAGCAACAACCGTGACTTCCAAGCAATCCTGGCCTATCGGGGCGAGGAGTCCGAGCACTTCAACGAAGGCTCGTTCTCCATAGCGCTCTTTGAGGCTCTTGGCCTAGAGCCTCCTCGGCTTCTATCGAACAAGGGTGAGATTGCACAACCCTATATATCCACCGTCCTACCTGTTTTCTACCTGAACCAAGGCGATGGCTACACCGCGGCCTACAAATCGACCAACTCGTTTATTCAGGACCAGTTCGTCGAGATGGTCCGTTTCGTGTTTGGCCTGAATCCCAAGCACTCGTTCGACGTCAAGAAGAGTCTTATTGATGAGAAGGCGGCGCTGGAGGCACAGACTCGAAAAATTGTTGCTGCGCAGCGCATATTTGAATACCAATCCCGAGGTGTTGACGATAGCTCTGCCAACCAAGAAGTGCTTCAGCGTCGCACCACTGACCTAGCCGCCCAAATTGAATCCCTGCGCGACTCCGTTGATACAAAGGGCGCTGTGAGTTCAACCCTGACCGAACTTCTTCGGCAAAAAGACCAGCAAATTCGGTCAAAGCAAATCGAACTTTCTGAGCTTCAAAATCGAATCGCAGGAATCGACGCTATTCGAACCGAGATTGACGGCGAGGTTAAGACACTCAGTCTCAATGAAGAAGCCCGTAGAGTGTTCTCTTCGTTCCGAGAGATATGTGGGGCCCCAAATTGTCGCCTTTTCATTGGCAGCACTGAGTCTTACGGCAAAAACCTTCTCTATCTCCGCGACCAAATCAAGGACCTTGACAGGAATTCGTTGCGAGCCGAGATGCGGATTGAGCAACTCGAAGTGGTCTTGAAGGACCTGCTCGCGGAGCGCCAGGTGCTGGTGGACAAGCTGGACTCGCCAGCGACGGCAGGTGTCGACCAACTGGTGACAGCTGTACAAGCGCTGACGAAGCAGGTAGTGGAAGTCCAGTCCGAGCTAGGGAGAATTGCTGCGCTCAAGGAAGAGCGCTCCAAGCTCTTCAAGCTGGAAGAGGAACGTTTGCGTATTCAGGACCGTATCGATAACCTCTCCAACAGCGGACGTGCCGACATTGGGTTCAACAAACTGCGGCTCCAGCTACGCGAGCTAGCCGTCAAGTGGATGGACATCCTAGACACGCAGAACGTGCCAAGGAATGTCGACATCGACTTGGAACTCCGGTTCAAATTCAACGGCGAGTCGCTGGACCTCTTCTCGGGCAGCACGAAGATTCGCCTGGTGCTGGCTATCCACGCAGCTCTGTTCGAGGCCTACATTTCTGAGCCTTCCCGCCCGTTCAGGTTCCTCATCCTAGATACCCCGAAGCAACAGGAACTCCACACCGAGGACTTGGCCAACTACCTGACCGAGCTTGAGAACCTTTGCGCCGCGAAGGATGCCCAACTCATCCTCTCGTCTACTGAGTACGACCACCCGACCGGACAGCAAGATAAGCGCTGGCTACCGATGTACAAGGGACTGGAACATTCGATGTATCTGGGAGCACGCACTGATTTCCTCGGCAACTAAGCATGTTGCTAGTCAGACTGCTGCCCGGATAGTCTGACTGGCAGCAATCGCACTGTAAAGCGGCCCTCGACGCTGATGAGATGAATGAGCACAACGGGTCGATAGTGTGAATGCGCCGATTCGAAAACTTGCCAGCGCTCAGGAGCCGCCCATTCGCCGGTGTCGTGCGCACGTTAAAATGTGCGTATGCGCAAGAAAAGTAAACGGACCATACGACTGGTCGCCAAGCCACTGACAGCTAAGCAGAAAGCCGATATTGTCATTGCTCCCCGAATGCATCTCCAAATGCTATTGGCAGGGCATTACGACGTCGACTATGCTTGTTCGCTGGCCGGTGTATTCAATCTTTCCGGTGCGTTGTGCCACCTCTATGGGCGCAATGAACTTGAGCAAACCTTCGACGTGGCGCAAGAACTTATTGTGTGCCTGATCCGGGAGTGCCGGGCCCCGACGGATGATGAAGGTCAGTCGTTGGCTGAGGCGTTTAACTTGGCAGATGCCTGGATCACCATGCAGAATACGACGAGCTTGATGAAGGCGGTCGACTACGTGGAGAGAGCGTTGGTTAAAAAAGACAGGCTGGGGGAAATGAATGCCGTAGGGAAATCCATTCAGAACGAGAGCGACTGGCCTCCGATGAGTTGTATTACGGGGTCTGCAGACAGCAAGCAGGCTATCTGACCCAGCGAACTACCTTGAATTGCGAAACGATACTCTTTGGGATAAGACGAGCTTGATCAATCGCTTGCTCCTGAGGCAAGCGCTGCTCTGCTGCACGGACAACAAAAGCCTTTTGCCTATCCTTCTTGGACAAGGCGTACCCATTGTATGAACCCAGGTGTGCTGACTTCAAAGCCAAACTCCTTCTATTGATGGGCTTTATAGTACGGCAAACTTGACCAAGATTGCTCATATGAGTGAGTCAAGGCTACCGGCAACGTAATCGAAGATTTTTACCCTGATCGTGCAGGACCATTTCTATGGCTTGTCCGAAATATCCCCATAATTTTCGGACATCTCTTCTTGCCGCTTGTCCGAAAAAATTATACAAATATCGGACAATGAGCCCTGAGCAGTTCTCCGATGGCAAGCGCAAATGGCGGACCCACACCGGGAAACTTCCGAATGCTTTCGCCTAAACCTTCATGTTCCAGTAGCCTAAAAAGACAAAGCCCCGATTTCTCAGGGCTTTGCGCTGGTTTCAAATCATCACGCCATTCCACTTGTGGACCGAATGTCTTTCATGTTCGGCTCTCAAAAAAGTGCAACTATTTTTGAGATGGGCTTGCGGATAGCTGGCCTTTTTGTTGTTACGCAGCTTCTTTGTGCGTAGTTCTGTACCGCGCGGCAATCTCTTGCTTACTCTGCCGCAGCAATTTTATCTCGGATGGTGAGAGCATCCGGGGTGCGTTCGAGGTACCGAGCCTCTGATTGAGTAAGGCGGTCGAAGTCGTGACCGAACCTACTGATCCACCACGTCTCAAGTTGTTCGCCATGTTTTTGCCTTAATGCAGTAAGTTGTTCATTTGTTGGGGTAAGTTTGGCCGAGAAGGGCTTTCCGGTCAAGACCGTAGCACCAATTACCCTGCCTCCTTTGGACTCTATGTAGCCTTTTAGGTTCGCCAGAGTACCTCCCTGGCCGATAAAGTCGTCGACGAGCAGGTAGTCAACTCCTTCAACTACATCGCCATCGAAAAGCGCTTGCTTGGCAAGACGAGCAAATCCGTTTGCCCCTGTGTGCCCCACAACATTGATTTGGACGATTGAACCATCGACCGGAAAACCTGTGCGCTCAGCCAGTTCATCAGCCATGGCTTCAGGGATCGCATTGACACCTGTTTTTTCGAAGGCATGCGCTGATGCAAGGAGAGGCACTCCACCTGCGGCTAGATCGATGATCTTCGCAACGGCTTCGGGGGAGATGGTGTCCTGCACGAGTTGGAAAGCTGCATCAGAATCGCCTGCTTTAGCATTCGTATAAGCCACGTGCTGCTTAACCGCAGTCTCAGACGCGTGAAGTATCACGTCGGGAAAATCGAGCCAGGAGGTCCTGATTGGGATAGGGTCATTCATTGGAGGGTGTTGAGATGGCTCATTGCTAAGCCTGTCTGGGATATGCACAGGATGATGATAAGCGATAAAACAATTGAGTGGTTCGGCTTGCTGCTTGGCCTCTTGGGAGCATTCCTGCTCGCGATCACCCCTCAATTTCTGGATGAGGATTCGTTGCCTTCGCCCTGAAACAGTGTGTTGGGTCCTGCTAACTGCAGACTTCCATATGAGAGGCATTCTGAATCGCCATCTCTTGGTAGTGGAAATGTTAACTAGATGGCTCGCTATAGGCTTGCAACCAGCACCACCAGAGATACTCTGAATTCAGGAGGCAGAGATGAAAAAACTCATTTTTATCGGATTCATCGCACTGGGAGTATTGGTCGGTTTGGTTTCCGGAGTAAATGGCGACTGGGGAACCCGGATTGTCATGATGTGTATCGGCGCCCTGGTTGGGACCGCCATCGGTGGCGGATTGACGCGGATGGGTTCTAAGCCGCTGCCGAAATCTGCTTCGTGGTTGGACTTGCCGTATGGAGAAGGTACGCCGGAGGACGAGTTGGTTAAGAATTACTGGCGCGACCGGGGGCATGCACCATTCACGAAGCCGTCAGAGGTTACCCCCGACAGGCATATGTTTGATCCCGACAAGCTTTACTGACTACTTCCGCAGTAGGTCCTTCACCACATCTTTTGCATTCTCGATCGTTGCTCCGGCATCCTGCCCTACCTGTTTGCCGGACTGAACCAATAGCGACTTTTTCGATGCAAGCGTTCCGTCATCGGTTTTGACGATCTCAGCTTTGGTATCAAAGCCTGCACGGCTTGATGCAGCATCCGAGCGGATTTGATTGCCACTGGTGCGAACTTCATCTCGAATGGGCGATACAGTGGAAGCGGCGCGCTGTGTCGGTGATGCATTCCCAAACCGGGAGGTTTGTATTCGGTTGGATTGATGTAGACCGTCGATATCTGGCGTCAGCGCAGCATCGCTTCGCTGTTGTGCATGTTGCTCCCTGACGTCTCCAAAGGATGCTGGCAGGGCCGTTCCATCAGAAAACACCCGGTTCGGTCGAAGAGATTGCCGCGCTAACTCAGACTCCATCAAGGCATGCGCTGCGGCACTGTTGCCGCCATACTGCTCTGCGTAGCGCATAAACATCTCCAGATTGTGCGGGTCCTGAGCGATGTCGATGGAAATGCTTTCTCCCTTTTCGTGGGCAGCAGAGACGCGTTCCGCGAAGGCCATTCGTTCGGTGAGACTTGCCTCGGCACGCTCCGAACGTGCATGCGTGGAGGCGAGCCGGGCTGTCATGTCGTTTGCTTCGCGGGAGTCGTTTGAGATTGCGCTCATGAAGCCACTATCGCGTGACACCTTGTCACCGAACTGTTTGAACTCTGCCAACTGTTCACTGCTCATGGTGCTCAGAACCTTCCGCTCGTCGGCCGTCAGCGAAGACTGATAAGCCTTGCCGCTATTGGCATGGACTGAAGCGCTAGCAAAGCCAGTATTCAGCCCTAATCGCCCAGACGCTCCAAAGGCAATGCTGGCAACCTGAGATTGCGATAGTCCCGTACTGTCGGCAACTCCTTTAGCTATCTGATCCAGTCTGTTCAAGGTTTCACCCGTCTGCTCGAAGCTGCTGGACGTAGAGCCGCTGCTGCTTCGCGATGAGCGCAGTTTGCTCAATCCTCGTGAGAGCGCCTCTGACAAGATTGCTGAGCGTTCGGTGCTGGCTGCGATGGCTTCGTTTTGAGCTGCATCGACCTGCTTGCTGGCTTGGGCAACGTCTTGCTCCGACACCCGCATCGAAACCATCCGGGAAGCAAACCCCTGATTGCGCAGCAGGCTGACGGCTGTACGACCGTTCAATGCGTTCGACGAGAACGTATTTCCGGAGAGGTCGTTTTGCCAACTGCCCATGAACGCCGACGTTCGGTTGGGTGCCAGTTGCATCTGGTCCATACCGACGTTCCCCATAGAGACGTTACCAACGGTGGCGGCCGAGGTGCCGCCCGAGATCATCCCTTGTAACCCCGACAAGCCACCGACCAGCGCTGTTCCGAAGTTTTCCATGCGCTTCAGGGCGGCCCAGGCAATGAATGGAATGCTGATGGCGAGGTAACCGACAACGGCCTCCCCCGAGATTGCCCGCGAATAGATCGTTGAAGCCGTCTGCAATGCCAGTGATTTGCCCCCCGTTCCGAGGTCGGCAGCGGCGGCTAGGTCGTAAGCCGCATAGATCGAGGCCATGTAGTTCAGTATGGCGTAGAGCGGCGGCCATAACTGAATCCAGATCAGTACCGCCGCATAGCCTTTGAAGGCCAACATCGTTTCGCGGCCGCTAGTTAGCAGCAGGAGCATCACGAAGAGCGGGAACATCGCGTAGGTCACCGCCTCGACCACGTTTCTAAAAACAGGCAAGGCTTGCTCGGCCACCTTGCCGTAATTGAGCCAGGTCGCGTTCTGCTGGGCTACCGCCTGGGCGCGGCCAACCGCCAGCACCATCGCCGCCGGATCATTGACCTTCTGACCGACGATCTTGCTCGTGTCCTCAAGCGCGTTGAGCATGGCGTTCTGCCGGATGAGATCGGCAGCCGTTGCCGCCGCAGTGGCGATGCTGTTCTTGAGATAGGCCTGCTGGATTTGTCCGGCGATGACGGCCGCAGCAGCTACACCGGGCAGTGTCGGATTGAGCTGAAAAGCCAGACGCCCCTGGATGCGGCTGATCTGGGCCGGTAAGCGGCCGTTGAGGTTCAGATAGACATTGGGGCAGGTATCGACGCCGACACTGCCGCCGGCACCGGTTAGCGTGGAAAAGCGCGCCGGATTGGGTGACGCCATCAGCGGCCAGACATCGTCCGATGCAGAAAAGATTGCCGGATCGAGCGTGCCGTCGATCAGGTCGTAGGTCGTGCAGTTGTGGATGAAGTTGATCAGGTCGGTGCGGAAGGCCGGGTCCTGGAACACCACATTGCCGGTCTCGCGGATCAGGCGGTTGCCGAACATCAATCCGTTCTGCTGGTAGCTCAATTCAACCGGCAGGGCGCCGGCGCCTGGGATGACCTGGAAGGCCGTTTCGAACAGACTGGTCAGCGTGTTGCCGATGGTACTGGTGATGCTGCCCAGCGCTGCCACCCCGAAGGGCACGTTGCCGACAATCTTGACGGCCGAGCCGCCGGTCTTGTCCACGATGCCCAACGTGACCTTGGGCACGATCAATACCGAGAAGACCAGCACGACTGTGCCCAGCCACTTCCAACCCTGCAACTTCTCGGGGGCGAAAGCATAGGCAATCAGGGCCGCCACAAAACCGCAGAAGGCTACGGCCGCCAGGGCGGCGGCGTAGTCGCCTGAAGCGTGGATCGCCGCCGCGGCATTGAAGACGCCGAACAGACTGTCGGCATTCTGGTAAGCGTAGATTTCCCACATGCTGCTTTCTCCTGTCGCGCTATCGCTTCGTCTCTATTGCGACAGATAGGCGGCCTGCTGGCCAAGCATGTCCATCACGTGTTGCGGCATGCTGGAGCGTAGTTGGCGTTCGAGTTGCTCCAGGTGGTTCGATACCGCCCGGAAGGAGCCGACCTTCTGGTAGAGCAGGTTTTTCTCCTGGGAGAGTTGCATGAGCATGGCCTGCGCCCGCTGACGGACCTGGTTGGCTTGCTCGCGTTGCGACTGCTGCAGGGTGTAGTTCTTGTCCAGCGCGGCCATGCCCAGCCGCAGATTGCGTTCAAGAAAAACATAGGCGTAGTCAGCGGCAATCACGTCGCGGTACTGGGCGATCAAGCTGTCGGCCAAGCCCGATCCCGGGATGCTGGTACCGATGGACAACATCTTGTAGACCGGCTCGGTGGTCTGGTTCACGAAGCCGACTTCGGGCGAGTTATTGGGAATGGCGGTGCGCGTCGTGATTTTCTCGGCAATGGAGCGCATGATCGCCTCGACCTTGGCGGTAAAGGGCGTGTGGGTGTACGTGGTGTTCAAGGTGACGACGTCGCAATTGCTGTAGTCGTTGCATTTCAAGACATGCTGCACGACATCCGTTCCGGCGGCCGCACCCTGGCCGTAGAGCAACTGGCTGATCGAAGTCAGCGTCGGGGCAATCGGCTCGGGGTCACGGGCCGACTCTTCCGGGTAATAGATGATGGTGCCGACCAGGCTCATGATCAGTTCGCGCTCCGGGTCATCCAGATAGGCGCCGGTGTATTGCAAGGCTTTCCAGGTCAGGTTGCCGACGAAGGGCGCCTTGTTTTTCACTTTTGGGTCGCCCGAGGAACGTGCCGTGGACAGAATGCTGGGCCGATCCGTCGCACAGCGCCGACGCGCGGCATCGCGGTCGCTTTCCATACCCATCTCGATGGCCAGATCGGCGCAGGTTTCCTGGGAACTGTAGCCAATCGATTCGGCCGCCGTGCTGACAATGGCCTTGGCGGTTTCGCAGGAATTGATCCGGGCATTGTTGATCCAGGTCTCCAGTCCCTTGGCCCACTTGGTCAGGCCGCCAAGCAGCGGCGAGACCGCCTCCAAAGCGAGCTGAAAAGCGATCCCCGGCAGGGCGGCCGTGATGTTCTTCAGCATGTTCTTGAACTCGGTCGCCGAAATGTGCGAGAAGGAACCACCGAAGACATCGATGCCGCCGCAGCCGGCCTTGGCGCTGGGGAACTGGATGGCGGCCAACTGATAAACCTTGTTCGGCGAGCGCATCATCAGGCTGCCACCGGTGTAGGTATTGAAGGTCTGGCCACGGAAGGCACCCGGTGCCGTGTAGTTACCAATGGCGCCCAGATTGTTGAACATGTTGTTCACCTCGCTGTTGAGGTCGCCGGCTTGCAGTTCAAAGGACGGGATCGCCAGCAGCAGCGCCAGGAAGGCGGCAGCACTACGCTGCAAATGAGGATGGTCGTAATGTGTCATGGCGCCTCCAGGGGTAGGGCGAGACCTTGCGTGGTTGTAGGCAGCAGGGCCTCGGCTTGCGGAGCGGACACTGTCGCGATGCGCTCAAGCAACTGGGATTCCGAGAGCACCCCGAAGCCGATCGGGCTGATCTTTCCGGTGAAGGGTTGAGCCAGAAAGACGGCGGGCACCTGACTGACTTTCAGGGCCGTGGCAATGCCGTTGTCCGGTCGGGCATTGGGGAAACTTGGCAGCGGACCACCGTCCACGCTGATGGCGACGACCTGGATACTGTGACGGGCCTGAAAGGCTGCCAACGTCGGCGCGAAGGCATGGCAGTACGGGCAGTCCGAGCGGTAGAAGAAGAACAGGACGTGATCCTTGCCGAGGTCGGCGATGGCGCGCGAGCGATCCACCAACTCGGCCTGGTCGAAGACTTCCAGGGCCTTGGCATTGACCGGGCGGCCCTGCAGGGTCGGGTCAAGTTGCGGTGTGGCCCAGGCAACGCGCTGCGCGATATCGGCGAAGTAGGACGCGCGGGCGACGACCTGTGACTCAAGTTCCATGTAGCGCCGGACATTGGCTTCGCTCGGTCGCATTATGGCGATGTTGCGCGTCTCTTCCAGTGTTTTCTGGAGACGTTCGAATTCGACCAACTCCGGTGCCCGCGACGGTTGAGCAGGCGGCGCAGTGGTTGTGGCCTTGCCCGGCGGTTGTGGGTGTTCGATTTCTTCTGGCGCCGGCACTTCATAGAAATGCCAGCCGCGCCAACTGTCGGCCCAGTAGCGGGAGGCAGCATCCTGGGCTGTTGCGCTATTGCTGCCGAACATCACAACGAAGGTCAGCAGCAGCGAGAGGGCGGGGCGGTTACGACTATTCATGTGTAGCCCTACTTCAGGGATTGCGGTGGTTGGCCATCGACGCAGTAGTTGATGCCGAAATCGATCGTCTGGCGGCGCGGGCTCGAGGCGCCGGGTAGCAGAACCCCGTCCTGCCAGAACCTGACTTTCAAGCGGGCACAACCGGCCTGGGCATAGCGCTTCTCGGTTGTGACATCGATATAAATCGGCGAGGTGGCAGCGAAGCGCTGGGTGAGCGCATCGGCAATTTCGCCGCTGAGGATGCCGTGGGCCTCGCCATTGACTGACTGGAGGGCGGCCAACATGACCGGCCGCGGATCCGATACCGGGGCTCTGGGCACCTCGTCGGCGAGAACGAGCGACGCAAATCCGGCGATCAATGCAGCGGAGTAGGCGATCTTCATTGGCACTTTCCTTGTCCGTAGTAGCAAGTCGTCAGGCGCGCGGCGTTGCTGCTCTGGATCGCGCCGGCATTGGGTAGTGTCGGGACGATGGAAGCGTAGAACTCGGTCAGGTCCATGGCCGCAAAGTTGAGGCTCTGGAGTTGAGCGATGGTGAAGCCCGAGCAGTCGGGACTTTCGCCAGAGCCCCAGCCCTTGCCGACCTGCACGCGGCCCTGCTCATTGACGATGCGGGCGAGTTTGCTGTTGAAGCAGCACTTGCCGGTGCTGTGTTCGAGGCAGGAGACGCACTTGCCGAAAATGCGGAAGCAGGAGGAGCACCAGGTGCCGATGGTATGGCACAGGCCGGCCCCTTCCTTCATGGCGAGCTTGCCTTCTTCCTCGTTGCAGGACGACATCGACATGATGATGTAGATCACCACCGCAATGACCAGGGACCAGGGGTCGAAGGCAATCACAAGATTTTGACCGGAGTAGAGGATGGCCGAGCTGGCCGGCAGTGCCGTGCCGTTGACCGCGACGGTGATGCCATAGGTCGTGAAGCTGCCGCTGAAACCGCCGCCCAGCAGCAAGGCCTGCATGCCCTGATAAAGGAACTCGCGGTCCTGGGAATTCATCAGCACGTCGTAGACCAATTTCGAACCGGTACCGAACAGGCTCTGATTGGTCATGCCGGCCCCAGCCGAGTCGGAACTGCAGCAGTTCTTCAGCAGGCGGTGGCGGCAACGGTTGCCTTCGCCCTTGAAGACCTGCATCTTGCTGGTGTCGAGGTAAACGCCGGCCTCTCGTCCGGCTTCCATCATGGACATCGAACGGGCGAAGTCGGCATCGTTGGTGTAACTGGTATTGAAGCAGTTCGTACCCAGGCAATAGACGTTGGTCGGGCAGTTCGAGACGGTGGTTGCGGTCTGTGCGGCGATCGGGCAGCTATAGGTGTCCTGGGTGATTTCGCACAGCCCGCTGCCGACATTCAGCTGCTTGCAGGTGCTGCTGGCCGGCGTGCAGCCGTTGCTGACCAGCGCTGCGCACTCGTTGATCGGAGCGCCCGAGGTGCAGGTCAGGGTGCGCTCATATGACCAGCAGGCACGGGTCACGGGGCGGCCTTCGATGGCCTTGGTTGCCGGGCCGTCGACGCAAGTGTCGGCGGTAGTGATGGCGCAGCGCCCGCCAGCATTCAGCATGGCATTGTTGTCGACCCAGACATCGGTCTCGTGCTGCACCATGGCGGGTTGGACGAACGATAAGGGTAGGCTCCACGTTGAGCCGAACTGGAAGGTGTAGCTGCAAGTCCCGCTCGTGCAGCCTGAACCTGCCGCCATGACGACTTGGAACGGGCTCCAGCAATGGCCCTCCCAATGGGGGGCGAGGTTGGTGACATAGGTGGCCTGGCTGGCCGGTGCGGTCGGCAGGTCGACGGTTTGCCAGCCGATGCAAGCCCCTTTGCCGCCCGCCGCATAGAAACGAAAACGTTGCAGCCCATCGCTGCGCAGTTGGCATTGCGCTTCTGCCACCATGTAATCGGCGCCATTGCGGTTGACCTGGCCGTGGGCGACCCAAGTGCCTTCGATGCAACTGGGCTGGAGGTCGATCTCAACCGTCAGATCACGCCGCGTCGTGTAGTTGCCGACCCCGCTGTAGCGGTTGCAGACCTTGGTCGTGGTGCCCGCCGCGGTACTGACCTCGGCGGTGGTGCAGCCCGAGTAATAGTCGGCGAGGCTACCCAAGGCACTCGACGGATTGCGGGCGATGTCGCGGGCTGCGGTGACTGCCGGATCGTAGGCGGAGATCGCCGGGCGGGGCGTGTTAGCCGAGGTCAGCGCGCCGTCCTGGGCCTGGCAGACCGGATCGCTGGTACTGGTTGCGCAGGTGCTCAGGCGGACATTGGCCGCACCCGACAGGTTGGGCTGGCCGTAATACGCCGTTTCCGGTGGCGTCGTGGTGTACTCCGGTACCGTGCTTGTGGCGCTGGGCATGTTCACTGTGCCGAGAACGACCGGGTTGACCGCCTGGCCGGCGGCTGTGCCCTCTTCAAATGGTCCGGCGATGGCAGCGCTCTGTGTCGTGACGAAGCAGAACAGCGTGATCCAGATGATCAGGCGGCGCATGGGGATCACCTATCCTCTGATGCGTTTCAGAAAGAGTTCGGCGGCTGGACCAAAGCCAGGCGCCGAGCGCTGCATGTGTTCCAGCGCGTAATCCAGGCTGACGTCACCCGTTGACCGCAGGAAACTGTCGGCAGGGGCGCAACTGCCGTTGGCACAGGCAACGGGACGTGTGCCGTCGCGCACCAAGACGAAACTGGGTACCTTGGTGATGGCGAAGCGGTCGAAGGCCAGCGGGTCGATCTGGATTGCCACCTGCTGCTTGCCGATCAAGCCCTGGACCTGGGCAACCGTGTCGCGCAGCGAACCGTTGGCGAAGCCGCGAATGACGATGCTGGCCTTGGCGCGCGCTGCCTGGTCGACCAGACCTTGCAGCGTGGCGCGGGGCATGGTCAGGCTGACGAAGATGAAAAGTCCTGGCCCAGTAGTTAGCCCCTGCGCCTGAGTCATCGCATCGGATTGCCTGGCATAGCCGCGAGCCAGCGCTTCCAGGTCGACCGGTACGGACGTAGCCGGTTGGGGTAGCGCCTCAATGTTCGGGCTGTTCAGCGGCGCGGATCGGTGTCCGGCCTCGCTCGGCAGGGCGTACTTCTGCCGCGTCAATTCGATATCTTGCTCGGTGACGGTGGGGGTCTCGCGCCGGGCGCGTTCGATGTCCGCCTCGCTGACGACCGGAGAAATCTGGGCCCGGACCGGACTGCTTGCTGCAAGTGCGGCAATGAGACAGAGGATCAGGGTGGCTAAGGGGTGATGGAAGTCAGTAGCCGACACAGCAATTCCTTTTGCGAAACAACATGAAGGCGAAGTCCTCGCCGCGTACCGGGTATTCCTTGCCGGCACCCCAGAGCACGGTGGTGCGCCCGAAGGGCTGGCAGCAGCGGCCGCCTTCCTTGTCGGTGTTGGGAATGGGATAGGTGAGCTGGGTTTTGTAGGCGGTCTTGTCCATCACCGGCTCGAAGTACGGTCCGCACAGGCCGTTTGTACCGTGCCAGCCCCAGGCCACCAACTCGCCGTGCATCTTGGCGCTCAAGCGCTGGGCCATCAGGGCGGCAGTCCGGACGCCACCCAAGTGGTAGGGGACATGCCCGTTAAGCGGATAGACGCCGCCCTGACAACCGGCACACCAGAACATCTCGCGTATGCCGAAGCCGACCGAGGCCGCCACGCAATCGGCGGCGCACGCGGCAATGGCGACCGGATTGGCAAACAGCACGGCATCTGGATTGAGGATCAGGGTGAGTTCGTCATCAGCCCACAAGGGATCGACTTCGGTCATGTAGGCCAGATCGAAGGAGCTCTTCTCCAGGCACGGAAAATCGGTGACGACTTCCAGCCAGTACATCACCGGGTTCAAGTAGTAATGCGCCTGATAGAAGCCACCACCGTCGCCATCGCCTTCCGGCCGGGTAAAGCGGGCCGCCTCGGGAGCCGGGATGCCCGGATCGAGGTCGACGCCGCCGAGCGAGACGAGGCAGAAGGGTTTGCGCACCATTTCGACATGGCGCGCCGGCTCCCAGAAGCCGATGGACAGACCGACGATCGGATTGACTAGACAACTGCAGACAGGATTGGGTGGATTGTCGGTATCCTCCTGGTCGCCGAAGTTGGCAATGCGCGCACTGCCAATGCTGATCGGCAGGATGCAGGACCAGCAGATATCGGTGATCGGATTCGGAAACTTGCCGGTGCAGGTGGCCATACCGGCGGCCTGGGTCGGCAGGGTGGAGAAACCGAGGAGCAGTGCCAGAAGGATAGGGAGGCTGTTTAGGAAGTAGGGTTGGCTCATTGCGCGATCTCCAGTTCGTCGATGCGCAGGCGCAATCCTTCCTGCGATACCAGGGCGGGAACCTGAGTGATGCCCAGGCGGCGGGTGAGCAGACCCTGCTGATCGAAATAGACCGGCATGCGCCATGACTTCATCAGGTCGAGGTAGGAGCCGCCGACCAGGATCGGCTTGACCCGCCCCTGGTAGAAGGCGATCAACTGCCGCGCACGGCCGACCTGGCGTGGATCGCGCCCATCGAAAAAGAGCAGGTGCCGGGACAGCGACACCACTTCCAGCGGGTTCTTGCGGGTACCGGCGGCAAACAGCAACTCGCCCCGGGGGCCGAGGATGTTGCGGTCGAGCGTGAAGCTCGGGTCGAAGTAGAAGGTCCTGGCTGTCTCGGTCGCGTGCAGGCCGGCGACCGGCGGCGGGTTCTTGACGGTTGCGATGCCGCGTTCCCGGGCCTGTTCTTCCAGGCGCTTGAGTTCGCCGCTGCGTTCCTTGTCGCGCAGGCGTTGCTCGATCATGTGCAGCAGATGCGGTTCGCTGATTTCATAGCTCGGTCCGATGACGCCCAGATCAAGGGCTTGCGCGCCCGGTGCGACTAGCAGCAGCGAGAAGAGCAGGGGCGGGATGGCGATTAGGTGTTTCATCGCGCCACCTTGCCCGGACAGCGGATTTGTCCGGCGAGTTGTTGGCGCCCGGCGGTGTCGCCCAGGTGGTTCGCCCGAATCAATGCCATCAGTGCCGGATCACCGTCACCGTTGGCCATGGCCCGACGCAATTCGGCTGGCGTCAGAGGGCGGCCGCAGCGCTGCGCGAAAGCGGCGAGGTAATCTCGGGCTCCAGCCTCGGCAGCAGGGGCGATTTGCTGGAGCAGGGCGAGGTAGTCGGCCAGTGGCACGTTGTCGGAGGGCTGAGTTCCTTGCGTTGGAGCGCCGACCAGAGGGCTCTGGGCCCATGTCGCGGAGGATGCCAGAAGACCGAACAGGGTGAGGGTAAGGAGGGTGCGGGGCATGGCTGGCGTCTCACAACAGAGGGACCACGACGCCGATTACCTGCTCCGCCCGGACCAGGCCACTTTCCTGATAGCGCGAGTCGAAGGAGTCGGGGCTGGTGCCCTGGACGTAGTAGTAGCTTGGCGGGATGATGGTCGGTGTAATTGGCGCCAGTGACCTGCGGTCATAGGCCTTTGTTTTGGCCACACCGACGTCCTCGCCATTGATGGCTACCTGGCGGCCCGCGACCGTGACGGTATCGCCCGGTAAACCGCGCACGATTTTGAAGAAGGGCTGGCCGTGTAGCCCCGGATAACGGCGCTGCGCCTCACCGGAAAACGAGAAAATGATGAAGTCGCCCCGCTGCAGCTGATGAGGACCATGCTGCAGCCAGGCAACGCGATAGGGCAGGCTCGGCGTCCAGTTGAAAAGGATAGGTACTCGCGGTGTCGCATCGATGAAGAGGCGGACATAGGCCAGACTCCAGATGGCGATGATCGGCAGGTAGAGGTACCAGCGCTGGCGGGCATGGCGCAGGAAGTCGCCCACCCACCCGAGGATGCGTCGCCCGCGGCCGGGGCTCGCTGCGGGATGGGTAACCGCCCGTTGAAGAGGATCACTGTTCATGGCGCGCTCACCTTTCTGCGCAGTGCGGCCGTCAGATCGACGGTATTCGGGGTCGGTCCGGCCACGGCCGCCTTGAGGACGACCAGGCAGTTGCATTCGCGTGGCAGTTCCTCAAGGGCGAGCGGCAGGCGCTGGGCAAAGCTTCGCGCCATGAACAGGGCTTTTTGCCGGTCTTCCTCGGAACTGGCCTTGGTCAGAATCTGGGTGAATTCGGCTTCCTTGGCGCGGTACACATCGGCCACGTCGACCACGCCAATCACCAGTGCAGGGCGCAGGACGAGACGGTCGTAGGCGATCAGGGCGACGCTCACCACGAAGAGCGTCAGCAAGCCCTGGCGCAATAGCAGGGATGTGTTCGGTTTCATACCGTGTGCCCCCGATGGCGCAGCAACTCGCTGATCGCCTCGTCGATGGACAGGCCCTGGGCGCGCAATTCGTCGATCGGGGCGTTGTCTTCCAACTTGTTGGAGAACAACAGGTGGGTGGCCGGATCGAGGATGTTGCGGGCGACGCCTTCGCCAACCGGCGACGAGATGTACAACTCGGAGAAGACGCCGGCCTCGGTGCGCAGGGAGTTCAACAGCCGCTTCTTCGGTTCGTCCATGGTCAGCCGGCCCTTGCGGTCGAGCATTTCGATGGACTCAGGCTTTTGACGGAGCAGGAAAACCCAGTCCGAACAGTTGAAGGCCGCTTCCATCTGAGTCGAGCCGTAGAAGTCGTCGGCGCTCTGGGTTGCCGTCCCGAGGGCGCCGCCGTACTTGCGGGCGCGCCGTGCCGCTTCCTCGATGACGGCAGCCTTGACCGGATCGTCGGCACCGATATCGCCCAGTTGCTGTTTCAACTCGTCGACGAAGAGCACCTTGCGTCGATTCCGGGTGAGGTACATCTCGCCGGTGATCCGATGCAGCAGCAGGATATTGACCACCGCATGCAGGTCGGGCCGGCGTTTCAGTTCCTCGTTCTCGATGACGATGAAGTCATTGGAGAAGTCGATGTTGTTGCGGCCCTCGAAGAAGCGTTCGTATTGCCCGCCACGCGAATACGGGTTGAGCATGATGGCGAGGTCCTTGATGCGCTGGTCGCCGACCACACCCAGTTCCTCGATGCTCCCGCTCTTGAAGGCATCGCGTAGCCCGGTGATGCGCAAATCATTGCCGTATTCGCGCCAGAGCTTGAGGACCATGGCCGAGATGGCCTTGTACTGCACTTCCTCCAGCGTGTGCTGCATCGAGCACATCTTGGCGATGCCGGGCACGAGCATGTCGATGTCCTCAAAGATGTCGACGATGTGGGTGAACGGGTCCAGGCATATGTTCACGTCGGGGCGGAACTCGATATAGGTGCCCTTGGCCTTGCGGCACAGCTTCTCGAAACTACGACCGAGATCGAGCATCCAGACCTTGGCGCCGATGGCGCGGTAGGACCAGGCCATTTCATTCATCAGCACCGACTTGCCCGAGCCGGGGGCACCGATGATGGCGAAGTTGTAGTTGCCGAGATCGTTGTCGAAGATATCGAGGGTCATCAACTGGCCGCGCCGTCCCCCGAAAACCAGGGCTGGGGTACGCGTGCCGCGCCACTCGGCGATCAGCGGTGCCATGTGGATGGCATTGGCCATGGTCTTGCGCGTGACGCGGCGCATTTTGACCAAGTCCTTGTGGAATTTCTCAGTCAGCGTCATCGGCAGGCTGGCGAGCAAGGCCTGGCGGTGCATGTACGCATCGGCATTGAGCTGGAAGCCGCGGCCACGCCAGATTGCATTGGCGGCTTCGTGGGCGGCGACCGATTTGTTGGGTGCGGTGAATATCGCCAACTGGTGGTACAGACTGACCAGGTTGCCGCCGGTGTCGATAGCATCGGCCGCCGCCGTCCAGTCTTGCAGCTTCTTGTTGACGTCCGGCATGACGTCGGCCATTTTCGATTTGGCGTTCTGCGTCGCCCGTACGTGGTTGGCGGTGACCACCGACTTGGTGAGGTTGGGATCGAGGACCTGGACGCCAAGGGTGAGCAGAAACGGTGCGCTGTACTGCAAGGCCGGCTGCATCAGGTCGCCGATCAGCGATCCCATCTGCCAAAGCGCGAAGCGTTCCGGAAAACTCTTGATCGAGTAGAAGCGCGCCTCCAGCACGTCGGGACTGGCTTCCTTCCACAAGGTCAGGCCACTCGGATGCGGATCCTGGATGGTGTCGAAGTCGACGATCTGGTCGCGCAGTTCGCGGCCGTCGTCATAATTGAGGTCCGGCGCATCGGTCAGCGAGATGCGGTCGGGATTGGTGAACAGCGCACACCAGTTGATCAGATCGGCGGCATCGCAGACGCGATTGGGCAGCGAGGCCGAGCGCAAGCTGGACGACATCGAGTCACGCAGGGCGAGCAGTTCGTCGCGCTTGTTGAGGTCTTCCGGATTGCCCGGAAAGGCAACGCTCAGCATTAGCCGAAAATCCCGGATCGTGTAGTGGAAGCCAGCCGTCAGCGACTTCTGTGCCCCCTGCAGCAGGTGGTCGACGCGCTGGCGGGCCAATTTGCGGAACAGATTTCCGTTACGGGCCGGGCGGCCCCATTGTTTGGCCTGCTCGGCCTGATCCTCATCCTCGACCCGCAGATTGGCGTACTGGCGCAACTGGCTGCGCACCTGCGGCGAGGCGAACAAATGGAATTGGATGCCGGTGCCGGGCGGGCAATTGGCGTAAAGCGAAATCAGTACTTCCGCCATCCGCTCGTCGGCCCCCGACTGCGGCATCAGTTCGAGCATGACGCCCATGCTGTCGCGGTTCACAAAAATTTTCTCGGCGGCGAGATAGCCAGAGTAGGGCAGCCAGTTGGCGAACTGTTCGGCTGGTGTGTCAGCCGGCTCGCCGAAGGGAAAGCGCGGCGCATGGGCGTGCTCACGCTGGCGGGCGAAATGGGGATCGCTGTGGGCGGTGTTCATGTTGACCTCACTGCGCAGGGTTGGCGCCGGCCCCGGACAGCGGCGGGCGTTGCAACATCGGGAGGGGCGACGGTGTACTGGCGCCGAGTTCGGTTGCTGCCTCAGTGGCTGGCTTGGGTGGCAGCTTCAGCGGTGCATAGACATCACGGATCTGGCGTTGCACGTGGTCGATCTGCCACTGGCCGTTGTCCACCTGGACATAGACGTAACCCTGATCGTAGAGATCACCGTCGGCATCTTCCCAGGGCTTGATCCACAGCCGCAGGATGCGGGCCTGGGTGCGCAAGGGACTGGGCGTCACGGCCATCCCGGAAACGTTGGCTGTTGCCGAGGAAATGGCGCGTCCTACCTTGTTGGAAGGGCTTTCTTCGGATGCCTCCTTCTGCCGGCGAGCCGATCGTTGGGCCTGCTGGCTGGGCAGGTTGTTGTGGAGGGCGTTGGCGTAGGTGCCCGACACTGAGTCGCAGGCGACGCCATCGGGGGCCTTGCAGGCGTACTTCGACTCGCCGCCCAGGCCGGACATGTTCATGCAGGCGCCCAAGGGGAGGAGCAGGCAGACAACACCCATTCGCAGGAAGAGTGTCTTCATGGCTGCTTCTCCGGTTCAACTTGCGAAGTAGTCGCGGCGAGCCGTGATTCGATCACGGTTCGACCAACGTAACCTTCGCTACGGGTGCCATCTGCCCAGATCAGTGTCGGTGTGCCTTGTACGCCGAGTTGGCGGGCCAGCGCCAGGTTGCGACCGATCGGGTGGTCACAGGCGGCGCCGGTGTTGAGCAGGCTGTCGTCGCCATCGAGCATCAGGCGCCGCCAGGCTGCCGTCCGATTCGTCGCACACCAGATGGCGATCGGTTTGGTCTCACCCAGGAAAGGCAGCAGGAAGGTGTAGATGGTGATGTTCTCGAGGCTGGCCAACTCCGCCTCCAACTGTTTGCAATAAGGGCAGTTGGGGTCGCTGAAAACGGCCACCCGGCGCTGGCCGGCACCGTGCACCGTCTTGACCGCATCGCTCAGTGGCAACTGTTCGAAGCGGATCGGGGTTGCTGCGGTTGGCTGGTTTTTCTGGGGCGCTTCATCGGGGCTTTTTGCCTTGCCGGCCTGCGCCAGTTTCGGGCCGGTCAGGTCGCTCATGCTCTTGGTATCGAACAGATGACCAAAGAGAAAGTAGCGCGGCTGCCTGGCCGACACATAGGCCACGTTGCCGTTCATCCAGACCTCGTAGAGGCCGGCAACGGGCGTGCGGGCGATACTGGAGAACCGCGTCCCCGGATGAGCTTTCTCCAACGCCGTCAGCAACTGCGTCTCGTCGGGCGTGGCCGCATTGACGGCGAAGCAGGTGCCTAAAAGGATCGTGCTCAAGGCCGCGACGAGTGCTCGCCGGCGCATGGGTTTAGTAATTGCCATCGTCCGAGGTCTCCAAATAACGGGTTTCAGGGGAATTGGCGAAGCGGGCGGAAGAGGACTCGCCAGTTGTCATCGGCACATCGATGCGCACGCCCTTGGTGATCACCACATCGACTTCGCGACCGGCGTCCACTTCGATGACCGGGAAGGTGTTCTCGGCGAGCTTGATGTAGTACTGGGCCAGCCGGTCGAGGGCCTTGCCGACACCGGAGCCGAGGCCGGCGCGGTAGGCTTCGGAACCGGTGGCGCTGGCGACCGTGCCGAGGGCCGACGTGCTGTATTCGGTCGACGAGGTCGCCAGGCCCTGGCCGATGCCGCTGACCACGCCGGCCAGCAGGGCGTTGGCGAGAATCTGCCCCTGCTTGGTGACCAGCCGCCCGCGCATGCCGACCTTGCCATCCTCGCCGTAAATCGAGCCCTGAATTTTGACTTCCAGCGTCGCGCCATCGGTGCGTACACAAGACAGACTCTCGGTGCGCAAATAGGCGCGCTCGGAGCTGATGTCGCCATAACCGGCGGCCACCACGAAGCATTCCCGGTATTCGGCGCGGAAGCGGTTGGGCAGGAAGGAGTTGTCTGAAAGCCGGATCAGGACCGGGTGCGGATTCGATTGTGATTGCCCGCCGGTCGGCGCATCCAGGCCGCCCAGCAGCGTGCCGCGGGTAAAACTAACGGGCAGGAAGGTGGATACGGTTCGGGTGGTTTGCGCTCCAGCCCCGGCGGCGCGTTCGGCTTTCTCGCCGGGATTGGCAAGGAGGGCGCGCTCGGCCACCGTAATCCGGGTAATCGCTGGCGTTGGCACCATAATTTGGCTCGGAGGCAGCAGGTCGCCGGGCGTGCCGCTTGGCATTGCCCCAGGGGACAAGCCCTTGGACGGTGGCGGTGCTGGGGGCAGGCTTGCCGCCGGCGGCATGGTCGGGACTGGAGTGGGTGGCGGCGGCGTAGCGGCTGCCTGCTGGGTCGAAGTCAGCCGCTGTTCCAGTTCGGCAAAGCGCTGCATCGTTTTCGCTTCGAAGGTCTGGCGATCCTTGTTCAGTCGTCCCTGTTCTTCCCGTTCGTTCTCGTACTGGGCAAGCTTGCGTCCGGCCGTGCCGACCCATTGATCGACCGGATTGACCTGGGCGCCGGGCGACATGACGCCGATGTTGGTGACCGAACTGGCTGGCCCGGCGGCGGGTTGCGTGCTGCTCGCTTGGGGACTGCTCGCCGTGAATGCGAAAATCGACCAGAGCAGCCCGACGCCGCCGGCCAGCAGGGCGCCGAGCATGGCGTACTGGCGTTGCCGCGGGGACAGGTGCCGCAGCAATTGCTGCGGTAAGCCCCGCAGCGTCTGCATCCACTGACGGGGTATCGTCATGGCGTCTCTCCGCGGCGGATTACATAGACGCTGGTGCTCTCACCAGGGCGAAGATTGTGGTGCTCGACGGCAATACCGACGACGCTGCCCTGTGCGCGGTCGAACTCCTGTTCGGCCAGCACCATGGGGGCATCGCTGATGTTCTGCAGCAGGTATTTCTCGCCGACCAGGCCGCGCCCGTCGTACTGGCGTACCCGCGAAAACCGCGCCTCGTTCCACAGCGGGAGCGTGCCGTGGGTCTCTTCGACCCGGATATCCGGCGGTACTCGATCTGAAGCCATCGCCACCAACAGCGCCTTCATGGCCCGTACCTGGTTGGATGAGGGTCCGGCCGGAGTCTGAACCGATGACGCATGCTTCAATGCCTTCGGCGTCCTGTCGCGGATGACGATAGTGTCGGCCGGGGTATCCGAACGGCGCAGCAGCAACGTGTAGGTGCTGTTGGCCGATGCGACGAAGAGATTGATCGGTTTGGCCGAATCGCCGACTGGACGGACATAGATTTCGCCCTTGTCGCGGTCGCAGGTCAGCGCGATCTCGCCGGCTGGATTGATCGGTGATGAACCCGTACCGGCGGGCGTCATGCCTGGGCTGGCGGGAAGCGCCGCCGCCAGGCCGCATTGGCTCGAATGGATATTGCCAAAGACATCGCTGATCGATGCCCCTTCGATGCGGATGCGGGTTGGTTCGCGGATCGACAGGATGGCTTCGACCGCCGCACCGTCACTGGCCTCGACGAGTTGCAGTGCCTGGGCGGGCAGGGCCGTGATGGCGGCGATACCGGCGACGGCGAACGTAGAGCTCATTGCCCATCCGCGCCTAGGCGTTGGCTTGGGAGCAGGTTGGGATGGAGCCTGGCAGGTATCAGTTGCCGACATTGGCTATCTCCTTGAAACTTTTCAGATGCATGCGTGCGCCGGCGTAGCTGAATTCGACCTGATAGGCCTTGAGGTCGTTGGTCGTCTCGAACCCATTGACCAGGGTGCGCAGGCGGCCGCGGATGACGACGCTCTGTCCCTCTTCGCTGGGAACCAGTTGCTGGGGCGCGAAGACGGTGGCGGCATTGATCCGCTTCAGGCGTTCGGCTTCCACTTCCTGGCGGGTCTTCAGCGGGCCGTACTGTTCCGGTTCGACGTAGCCGAGCAGAATTTCCTTCTTCCAGTCGATCGAGGCCGGCGTCACGTCGAGCACCAGCCAGGCGATGAAACTGCCCATCTGCTCGAGGTACTCGCTGCTCGCCTTGTCACGGGTGACCCAAAAGGTCTTGTCGATCGAGGGCGGCACGACGACGGTGCGCACCGTGCCGAGAAGGTTGAGGATGACGATCAGGGCGAGGATCTGGCCGGCGGCCAGGACGCCGACGGCCAGACCGAGCCCCCGGTTGCGGCGGCGCATTTCCTTGATGTCGCCGTTGAGTCGTTCGAAGTCCATGGGTTCGTCTCCTTGGCTCAGCCGACCATGCGGCGGATGTGCGACGGCGGCGTGGCGCGCATTGCGGTCAGGGGACTGGCCGGCAGGTGCCAGTACAACCAGTGGATGGCGAAGGCCGGATGCTTGTCCGCCTTGATGCGCGATATCCAGCGCGAGACGAAGATGCCCGCCGCCATGCAGACGGCGAACGAAGTCTTGCTGCCGGACATATAGCCGACGAAAAACATGAACAGGATCGGCGCGGCGACATCGACATCCCAGAAGCCGATCTTCCATTGGTCATCGAGACGCCGCGGGATATAGGTGTCTGCTTGCATATCGGTCTCCTGGGGTCGATGCCGGCGTTTCAGATCACCGCGCCCATGATCGCGCCGGCGATCACCAGACCCACGGCGGCGAAAATGGCGAGGCCCACGTAAAACAGGACCGGACCGAAGTTGCGTAGCGCGGAGAGCGAGATGAGCGCGACCACGAAACCGACGAAGCCGACCAGCGCCTTGATGCCGGGGCCGAGCGCGGCGATCTGGGTCAGCGCCGAGGTCAGCGGGCCGGTGATGCCGGTAAAGGCGACCAGGTCCAGGGCGTAGCCGGGAAAGGCGATGCCGAGGCCGAGGGCGATCGTGGCCAGCAGCACGGTAATGTTCATCGGCTTACGGGCGAAAAGAAGAGGGAAAGAAACAGGGGTTGTAGCGTTCATGAAAACCTCCGAACAAAAGTGGGATGACGAATGGGGGGTAGGAAGGAGGGTGGGCGCATAGACATGGCGGCGGGTGAGAGCGCATACGCTCGGCGGGTAATTGATTTGGCTGACAGCCAGCGGAAGCCGTGAGGTCATGGTCGCTCCGTGTCGCGCAGGTCAAAGACCAACTCGACCCGCCGGTTCTGCGTACGGCCGGCCAAGGTGTCGTTCGCGGCGATGAAACAGCACGCGCCGCGGGCTTTGATGCTCAGTGTGGGTGTCAGCCTCGGGTGCTTGCTGAGCAGGTGGTCGCGAACCGCCAGCGCGCGGGCAAGGGCTAGTGATTCATTGAAGGCCAGTGGCCCTGTGTTGTCCGTTCGGCCGACGATCATGATCTGACGCGCCGAGAGCAGGGCGGTCATTGCCTCATTCAGGCTGGAACGGGCAGCGGGGCTTAGCTTTGCGCTGCCGAGGCCGAACTGGACGGTGATCGTCCGCGAAGTGGCGATCTTCGGTGTTGGGAGCGGGGTGGCAGGTTCAGAGAGGATAGGCTGGGCCGGGGAGGAAGGCGCTGCGCGGTCGACAGTCCGAACTGAGGAATCCGTTGCGAGAGTTTTTGGTGTGCGGGCTGGGCAGGCTGGCGGTACGCAGTGTCCGAAAGTTGCTTGGCGGCCGAAATCGAGTTGAGCCAGTTGCCCGGGGGCGACGCCTCCCGTGCTTTTCCGGTGATCCTGTGGTGCCGTGTTATGGAACAAGCCGCACGATGCAGCCAGGAAGGCGCAACAGCCAATGAGGCCGAGACTACGATAGTTCAAAAGAGGGGCCTTCATGGCGCCACCCTCACCGACATCAGGGCGAATGTTTCGCCTTGGGGCTTCTGTTTGCCACTCTTTGTTACGCCAGCGAGTTGGCTGCTATGTTGCGCGGGCAACTGGCGATAAACCCGCCAAGCGTATTGGGCGCGGGCTTTGGTGCAGGCTTCACCCTTGAGGTGTGAGCAGGCCGCATTGTAGGCACCGACCGTATCCCATGTCGCACCCTGCCGGGAGAACAGGTCAGACAATAACCAGGCGCCGACCTGGATGTTGGTACAGGGCTCGAAGAGATCGGTTTCACGGATGCCGTGGCGTGACAGGGCTGAAAGATGGCCGCTGTTGATCTGCATGAGACCGATATCGTAGGAGCCGGTCCGCTGGACGTGCGTGCGGTTGACAGCCCTCGGATTCAGGTTCGATTCGACACGGGCGATGGCGTAGAGCAGTTCGGCTGATATGCCGTAGCGTTGAGCCGCTTCTTCCCAGCAGGCCAGCGCCCATGTGGGCTTGGTTGCCAGAATGGCAAGGGTAGCCAATGGGGCAAGGGACAGCAGACGCATGAATCAACTCTCCAACTGAACCGAAATGACCCGCCGATGGGCGGGTATGGAGGTTTGGGCCGTCGGCTGAGGCAAACGGTCAGAGTCGGGGTCGGGTTGGTCCGGTGGCTAACCGGGCGAGATGATGAAGAGTGGGTGCTCTGAAACTGGAGGGGCGAGGGTGGATGCAGGTTGAACTGGCGCAGGACTCAGCGCGGATACGCTTCGCGCCGGTGATGGGCGCGCGCTGCCATGTTTCGGCGCGCCTGCCGCAGGATGATGGCACCCGATGCATCCCACGTCTTGCAGAGAGCGACGCAGGTCGTCGTCAACTGGTCGAGTTGGAACTTGGGATTGGGATGTCGGTTGGCGGGCGAAAGCTGTAGGTCCAGTAGCAACTGAAATTGCTCACGCCACATCGACTCACGGCGGCGCGGGGTTTGGGGCGGGCGGAGAACCAGTTCGCTCCCGAGAAATTGAAAGATGCGCGTCGAGGCATCCTGGTGAGTAAACACCAGCGATACACAGGCGCTGATCAGATCGGGGAAGCGGAAGGTCGGCGACACATTGTCTTCGCTGTGCAGCAGACTGTAGAGCCAGTCATGCTCATCAAGCCATAGGCGCGTCTCGATGACATCCTGTGGGGCGCTCACCTTTGAGGGAGGCGCGGTATTTTCCGGGTGCGGCGTCGGTGTGGTGGTAAGCATGTGGCATACCTCGATTCAGTGGCGGCGTATTGCTCATACGAGTGCATGACCAAAGAGTAGGTTGCCGCGTCATTGGCGTCTCCCTGAAATGGAGAGATTATGAGGGGGGATTTCGCAATTAGCAGAATAGGTAGATAGGTCAACGATCTCCAAACACGTCAATTTGGCAGTCTACTCAACCAACTCACTCAGGGTCGGCCCGCACATCATGCATTCGTGCAAAGGAATTCCTTCATCGCTATGACCGACGATGCGGTACAGTGCGCCCGCTTTGCTCTGTGCAACAAAGCGTTCGCCAAATGCCCGGTCGAACTGAACGCCGATATTTTCCGCGATGATCGCCAGTGCTTTCTCGATGGGCATGCCTCGTCTAAACCCCCGACTTGGCATGCGTTGTGTCGATGCGCGATGCCACATCTCCGGCGGCAAATACTTCCGGGTGAGAGACGCTTTGCTGCCCATCCATCACAGCAACAAATCCGTCCTGCGCTAGCGCCAGATGGATTCAGCCTGCCAGGCAGCAGGTTTGACACCAGTGGCAGCGATGGGATTATTTGCTCCTTCTGCCTTGCCCATTGATGCATTATTTCGGCCACGGTGGGCACCGCAAGAGCGGAGCCACAGGCAACGCCCGACCGATGTGGCGTATCCACGCTCACCACCGGTCGCACCGCCGTCCGGGTGCTGAAGCAACACTATGTTTGTTGCCGCACAGATGTTGGCCAAAGTTCAGCGCAAAGTTGCTTGAGATTTCGCTTAGAGAAACTCATGAAAAACTTTCTTTCTATCGCTATTGGCACGGTGTCCCTGTTGGCTACCGGCAACTCTTTCGCGCAGACAGCAACATGATGAATGGTGGTATGTCGGGCGCTGGCTGGATGGGGAGCTACGGTGGGGTATGGGGTCCGATCTTGCTTCTTGTCGTCGTCGGCCTCGTGGTGTGGATCGTCCAGCGAAAAGGCAAGTGAGTGGTATCGAAACATCTGGCGGCGCTCTACGGGTCACGCCTTGGCTGCCAGCAGTAGGCAGTACCGGAAACACTGATTTACCCACCCTTAAAGGAAAAGCCACCATGAAAATCTCAATACTGCTTGCCGCAATCCTTAGTGTTGCCCTGTCAGCACCTATTGCCTCCGCACAGGAAACATCCACGCCCGCCAAGCCGGCGATGGGCATGGACATGGACAAACAGATGCCGCAGATGCAGGAGAACATGAAGAAAATGCAGCAGCAGATGGAAAAAATCCGCGCGACCAGCGACCCGAAGGAACGCCAGAAGCTGATGCAGGAGCACATGCAGACCATGCAGGAAAACATGAAAACAATGCACGGCATGGGCGGCCCGATGATGATGGGCGGCGGTCAGCGTGGCGGAAAAATGATGGCGGACAAGAAAGGCGGCATGGCGGAAGGCGACATGATGAAGCGCCACGAAATGATGGAAAAACGCATGGACATGATGCAGATGATGATGGACCAAATGATGCAGCACAATCAGGCCATCGAGTCGATGCCCGGCAAATGACGTCGAATCCTCGGTCGGCGTTTTGAACAAGGAGTCAATTCATGTACGGATTCAGTACTCAACTAAAGGTACCGTTCGATACCGCTATCGCGAAAGTCACCGAAGCCCTTAAAAAGGAGGGATTCGGCGTGCTCACCGATATAGATGTCAAAGCGACGCTGAAAGCCAAGCTCGATATCGAACACCGGCCGTATCGCATACTTGGCGCATGCAACCCGCCGCTCGCACACCGCGCGATCGAGGCTGACCCCGACATCGGCTTGTTGCTACCCTGCAACGTGGTGGTGCGCGAAGAAGTCGATGGCGCCATAACCGTCGCGTTCATGGATCCCGAGGTCGTTTTGCGGTTGGTCGACAACCCGGCAGTGCATGCGCTTGGCACGGAAGTACGGGCCCTTCTGCAACGGGTCTGCGCGGGCCTCAAGTAATGGTGCGTGCCGGCCTGTGGTCGGCGCTCGCCTTTGTTTTGAATCTGGCGTGGGAAATCGCACAGGTCAGGCTGTACACGATCTGGGATACGGCAGATCGAATGACCATTGTATGGGCGCTGCTGCATTGCACGCTGGGCGACGTCGTGATTGCCCTCGCGCTGTTCGCGCTGGCCCGCGTGTTGCTCCGGTGCACGGACTGGCCGGTGTTGCGCCCATGGACGGGTGGGGCAATTGTCGTGATTGGCGCGATCGCTTATACCGTGTGGAGCGAGTGGTTCAACGTCTATCGCGCCGGCAGTTGGGGCTATACCGCGAGCATGCCGATGATTTTCGGTATCGGTCTTGCCCCCCTGTTGCAGTGGTTGATCTTGCCGCCAGTGATGGTCGGCGCGTATCGAAGGCTAGGATCGGCGTTGTTTTCCGCCAAGGCCGATTCAGCACATGATCTCTCGAGGAACCCATCATGAATGCAGAGATGAATGATTCGCAGCAGGCGCATACAGACGATCATCGGTATGCGGCAGCGAGTGACGGCCAGGATGATTCAAGAGGCACGCAATGGACTGAGCGCTTCGGCCGAGTTTGGTTGCTGGATTGCGGGCCAATCTCCGGATCCTCACGGAAGGAAATTCGATGAAAACCAGTGTTGGAAGTTGCAACCGCTTGATCCACATTCTGATTATGGCGGCAACATTTTTCCTCCTGTTAACCGAATTCGGCACGCTTCAGGCCGCCGCTCAAACGAGCAGTGGGCTACGCGTCTACGGCCCTGGAGGCCCCGCACCGGCAATGAAGGAGGCAGCAAAGGCATTTGAACAGAAAACCGGAACACCCGTTGCTGTAACGGCCGGGCCTACTCCGGAGTGGATCGAACAGGCGAAAAACGATGCGGATTTGATCTACAGTGGGTCAGAAACCATGATGACCGACTTCGCCCAAGCGATGGAGGCTCAATTCGATGAGACCCGCGTTGAGCCACTCTATCTGCGTCCTCTTTCGATCCTGGTGCGCCCCGGAAACCCGACGGGCATCAAAGGATTGCGTGATTTGTTTCGTCCTGGCCATCGCGTCATTGTCGTCAATGGAGCGGGTCAGAATGGCGTATGGGAGGATGCAGCCGGTCGTCAGGGTGATATTGAGTCCGTGCGCGCACTGCGTAAGAACATTGTGAAATACGCCAAAAACAGCGCATTGGCCAAACAAGCCTGGATCGAAGACCCGTCATTGGACGCATGGCTCATCTGGAATATCTGGCAGGTGGCCAACCCTGCCTTGGCCGATGTCGTACCCGTTGAAAAAGAATATGTGATCTACCGGGATACCGGCATCGTCCTTACCAAGAAGGGGGATCAGAACCCGGCGGCGCAGCATTTCATGCTCTTTTTGAAATCTCCGGACGGCGCAGTGATATTCCAGAAATGGGGTTGGATGACAAGCGCAAACAAGCGGGTGTCCCAAAAATAGCTTAGGGAAAATGCCGGCCAGATCGACGCCGCTGCACACAGACCGTTGGCTGGTTTTGGACATGCTTCCTGACGCAGCAATTGATTCACCACTCTGTTCGCTGGCGAACAGAGTGTTCGCGTCAGGGTGACGAAAATGAGGGTGGCGAATATCCGTCACTCCCCAGGGGAGGCAATACCCCAGCCCTCACCTAAAGGAAAAACAAATGAAGAACGAAACACGAAAAACAATCAGGGCATTGTGCCTTGCTCCCGTCACTGCGCTTTGTCTTGTGTCAGCTTCAGCACAGGCGCAGACCGTTCCAGCAGCGACCCCGTCTGCCGACATGCACCAGGAACACATGCAGAAAGGCACGGGTGGGTCGGCTGATATGAAGCAGCCGATGATGATGGGAATGGACAGCATGCAGAAGATGCCGATGTCCGGCGACACCGACAAGGACTTCGCGATGATGATGAAGATTCACCATCAGCAAGCCGTGGACATGGCGCAAATGGAACTGGCGCACGGCAAATCACCGGCGATGAAGGCAATGGCCAAGCAGATCATCGCGGCGCAGAAAAAGGAGATCGCCAAATTCGATCAATGGCTCGCCAAGCAGAAGTGACTGCGCTAGCTGCGGAATCCCATGTGCCGCATGGCCTCGAAGCACGAAGTGCCGACCAAGGCCTGAACCGTGAGCAACAGCAAAGCCCCTCCCGTAAAAGAGAGTCCCCTGGCGGGTAAGCCAGCCACGCCGGCAATGCTGGTCGACGTACCCGGTCTGGTTACGGCCTACTACACGGGCATGCCTGATTATTCCGAGGCGGAGCAGCGGGTTGCGTTCGGGACTTCGGGGCATCGCGGTTCCTCCTTTGAAAACACGTTCAACCAATGGCATGTTCTGGCTATCAGTCAGGCGATTTGTGATTACCGAAAGCGGCAGGGCATCGGTGGCCCGCTGTTCCTCGGCATTGACACGCACGCGCTGTCCGTGCCGGCTCGGGCCAGCGCACTCGAAGTGCTGGCGGCAAACGGCGTGGACGTGATGCTTGCGGAGCGCGACGAATACACGCCAACGCCCGCCATTTCGCACGCAATTCTGAGCTACAACCGCGGGCGCAGCGCCGGCTTTGCCGATGGCATCGTCATCACGCCGTCACACAATCCGCCCGACAGTGGCGGCTTCAAGTACAACCCGCCGAACGGCGGCCCGGCCAATGCCGAGGTGACCGGCTGGATAGAAGCGAGGGCCAATGAATTCCTGAAAAACGGCTTGCAGGGCGTGCAAAGAGTTCCTTACGAGAAAGCCCTGCGCGCCAGCACCACCCACCGCCACGACTTTCTCAACGCGTACGTGAGCGACCTCGGCAAGGTGCTCGATATGGCGGCGATTCGTGGCGCAAAAATTCGCATCGGTGTCGATCCGCTTGGCGGCGCGGGCGTCCACTACTGGCCTGCTATCGCCGAGCGCTACAGCCTCGACCTTACCGTGGTGAACGCGGAAGTCGATCCGACGTTCCGCTTCATGACGGCTGATCGGGACGGCCGGATTCGCATGGATCCGTCCTCGTCTTACGCCATGCGGAATCTGGCGGGCTTGAAGGACCGCTTCGACATTGCCTTCGCCTGCGATCCCGACCACGACCGGCACGGCATCGTGACCCGCAGTGCGGGATTGCTTCCGCCAAATCACTATCTTGCCGTTGCCATCGACTACCTGTTCCAGAATCGCCCAAAGTGGAACAGGCATGCCGCAGTGGGCAAGACCGTGGTGAGCACCGGAATGATCGATCGCGTGGCCACCAAGCTCGGTCGGAAACTTTACGAAGTGCCGGTCGGCTTCAAGTGGTTCGTCGATGGGCTGTTCGACGGCTCACTCGGCTTCGGCGGCGAAGAGAGCGCCGGCGCAACTTTCCTGCGTCTGGATGGCAGCGTGTGGACGACCGACAAGGATGGAATCGTTCCGGCGCTACTCTCCGCAGAAATCACTGCGCGGCGGGGCCGCGATCCCGGCGAGATCTACGGCCAGTTGATGCGCGAGTTCGGCGAGTCTCTTTCCGAGCGGTTCGATGCGCCCGCCACCCCGGAACAAAAACGAATGCTGTCGAGACTTTCACCGCGACGGGTAAGCAGCAAGGAACTGGCCGGTGAACCGATCTTGAGCATACTCAGTCGCGCACCCGGCAATGACGCGCCGATCGGTGGCTTGAAAGTGATTGCCGAGAATGGCTGGTTCGCCGCGCGTCCATCCGGTACGGAGAATATTTACAAGATTTATGTCGAGAGCTTTCGCGGCGAACAACATCTGCGCCGCCTCGCAGAGGAAGCGCAGTCGATTGTTGATACGGCTTTGGCCGCCGACGCTCAGGCCGGCGATGCCGCGATGGAAAGCACATGAGCATGACAACAAGTCGCTCGCCACTGACGCAACCTGCGCAGTGGCAGCGACGGAAAATGTGCTGGTTATGAAAACCGATGCCGATCTGGAAAAACTGCAGCACGAAACATTCGGCTATTTCTTGCATGAAACGAATCCCGCCAACGGTCTCGTGATCGACAAGACCGCGGCTGATTGGCCGGCGAGCATTGCCGCTACCGGCCTGGCGTTAGCCTGCTATCCAGTCAGTGTCGAACGTGGATTCATGCCGCGCGCGGCGGCGGTGGAACGAACCTTGAATACGCTGCGTTTTTTCTGGAACAGCCGGCAAGGCCCCGAACCCGATGCGACCGGCTATAAGGGGTTTTACTATCATTTTCTCGACATGCAGACCGGGCGGCGCGCCTGGCAATGCGAGCTATCAACGGTAGACAGTGCTTTTCTGCTGGCCGGTGCGTTGACGGCAGGAATGTATTTTTCCGCCGCTACGCCGGACGAACATGAAATCGGCATGCTTGCCGACGCGCTCTACCGCCGCGCCGACTGGCCATGGGCGCAAAACCAGGGGGCAACGGTGACGCACGGCTGGAAGCCGGAAAGTGGCTTCCTCGACTACCGATGGGAAGGCTACGACGAGGCCTTGCTGCTGTATATCCTGGGCCTGGGCTCGCCGACGCATCCGCTGTCCGGACAGAGCTACGCGGCATGGGCCGCCACGTACCGGTGGGAACATGCTTACGGTCAGGACTATCTTTACGCCGGGCCATTGTTCACGCACCAGCTTTCTCATGTCTGGATCGACTTTCGTGGCATTCAGGACGCCTTCATGCGCGATAAGGGCATCGACTATTTCGAGAACAGCCGCCGTGCAACTTATGTGCAACAACAGTACGCGGTCGATAACCCGCTCAAGTTCGAGGGTTATGGCCGTCATTGCTGGGGAATCACCGCTAGCGAGGGGCCCGGCCCGGGTACCGATGAAATGAAGGGCATTGAGCGCCAATTCTTCGATTACCTGGGGCGCGGTGTGCCGTACGGCCCCGACGACGGCACCCTCGCGCCGTGGGCCGTGGTGGCATCGCTGCCCTTCGCGCCAGAAATCGTGCTGCCCGCGCTCCAATATTGCATTCATCAGGCCAAACTGACCCAGTTCAACGCCTACGGCTTTAAAGCATCGTTCAACCCATCGCACCCGGGAAATCCCGGCAATCCTTATGGCTGGTGGGTCTCGCCGTGGCATTACGGCCTCAATCAGGGGCCGATCGTCCTGATGATCGAAAATTATCGTAGCGGCTTGTTGTGGCAACTCACGCGAAATTGCCCGTACATCGCCGACGGTTTGCGGCGCGCAGGTTTCACGGGGGCTTGGCTGTAAAGGGCGCGGTGACGCCGTCGATCGTTGGCGCTGGACGTCATTAGGGCGCCGCCTGGTCTGAGCAATCGACAGTCGTTTTATGGCTGTGCGCGCTGGGGCACAGACTGTTTTTCGACGGCAGGCTACAAGTTCCAGACGGAATACAAATCGGCGGCGGGTTAGCGGCCAGTTTGCACGAGGATTGCTCGTTGCAACGACGGAAGCGCAGCAGCGATTTCCTGAACAGTCGTCAGGACCATTTCACGACATGCACGGAGGTCGTGCGAGGTCCGCGATAAACCCGTTAATTTTGGAGTGACCCAATGCGTAAATTATGGATAGTTCTGGCAACCTTGGTTACGTTAAGTCTAGCTGGCTGCGGCTACAACACATTTCAGAGCAACGACGAGCAGATCAAGGCGAGTTGGTCCGAGGTGGTGAACCAGTACCAGCGGCGTGCGGACCTGATACCCAACCTAGTCAATACCGTTAAGGGTTACGCCGCTCACGAAAAAGACGTCCTGCTGGGCGTCACCAACGCCCGCGCCAAAGTCGGCGGGATGCAGGCTAGCCCGGAGCTGATCAACGACCCTGCGGCATTTGCCAAATTCCAGGCCGCCCAGGGAGAGTTGTCGGGTGCGCTCTCCCGATTACTGGTGGTGGCCGAAAACTATCCGCAGTTGAAAGCCGATGCCGGCTTCCGCGATCTGCAGGCTCAGCTCGAGGGCACCGAAAACCGCATCACGGTGGCCCGCAATCGCTACATCCAGGCCGTGCAGGCCTACAACATTACGGTTCGATCCTTCCCTTCGAACCTGACGGCGATGGTGCTCGGGTACAAGATGAAGCCCAATTTCACGGTGGAAAACGAAAAGGAAATTTCCCGGCCGCCCAGCGTAGATTTCGCCCCGTCATCGACCAAACCGCCGGGCGAGGCTCAGGGAGCCGCGAAGTAATGCTCACGCGCACAGCCAGGACATCATTGCTGGCGATCGCGCTCGGCTGGTCTCTTCTCGTTGGCGCCCAGATCCCCGTTCCCCCCTTGACCGCGCGCATTAACGACCAGGCTGCCTTGCTGACTACTGAGCAGAAGGCCAGCCTGGAGCAGAAATTGCAGACATTCGAAGCCAGAAAAGGCAGTCAGCTCGCGGTTCTCATCGTTCTCACCACCGCACCGGAAACGATTGAGCAATACGCCCTGCGCGTTGTGGAGCAATGGAAGCTCGGGCGCAAGAAAGTCGATGACGGTGCACTTTTGCTCATCGCCAAGACTGATCGTGCGCTGCGCATCGAGGTCGGCTATGGACTGGAGGGCGCGCTCAATGATGCGACCAGCAAGCGCATCATCAGCGAAATTATTACACCGCACTTCAAGCAGGGAGATTTCTATGGCGGCATTGCTGCCGGGGTCGACCAGATCGTCCGCGTTATTGACGGCGAGCCGTTGCCTGAATCCAGGCGAACACCCCGTGCCGGGATTGCAGATATTCAGCAGTATGTTCCAGTCATTTTCATTCTTGCGCTGGTGGTGGGCGGGGTGCTGCGCTCCGTGCTCGGCAGATTTCCCGGGGCGCTGGTAACCGGCGGGGCGGTGGCTGTTGCCGCCTGGTTGTTTGCCGGCGCGCTGTCCATTGCGTTGGGCGCCGGCATCCTCGCGCTGTTGTTCACCCTGCTCAGTGGCAGCATGGGAGGACACGGCATCGGCGGTCATCGCGGAGGGTTCGGCACAGGGGGTTTTGGTGGTGGCGGCGGTGGTTTCGGCGGCGGCGGCGCGTCGGGGCGGTGGTGACGATGGATATCAAGCGCATCGCGAACCATCTTCTGCGGACCCGGCGGCAGGTCGACCGGGTTTTCCCGCAGCAAACCATGGTCGCCATCGAGCAGGCCATCAAGGCCAGCGAGACCGCACACCTCGGAGAAATCCGTTTCGCGGTGGAAGACGCGCTGGACGGCACACCGCTCTTCAAGGGGGTGTCCGCGAGACAGCGTGCGATCGACGTGTTTGCGCAATTGCGCATATGGGACACCGAACACAATAACGGCGTGCTGATTTATCTGTTGCTTGCCGACCGGGATGTCGAGATTGTTGCCGATCGCGGGATTCACGCGAAAGTGGGTGCGCAGGAATGGGAAAAGATATGCCGCACGATGGAAACCGCCTTTAAACAGGCCAACTACGAAGACGGCGTGGTCAGCGGAATTCAGGCGGTGGCGCGGCATCTGATCGAACATTTTCCAGCTGCCGGTGCTGGGCAGAATGAATTGCCCGACAAACCGGTGGTGCTGTAGCTCAACCAACATCCGCCGTACGTGGCACCTGACTCAGCCACTTCGAATGAGTCGGCAACGTCCACACAGGAGAGAAACATGACAATGACAAATATTTCGCAAGGAAGCGCCGATGCTTTGCCTCCAGCGCTGAGAACTGCCCAGGAGGCGATCGATCTTCCCGAAGTTCAGGAGATGCTGCGCAGACTATCTGCATACCGGCTCGGCATCTTCATGCCGCACATGCATGACGAACAAACGGGTGAATTCCAGGCGCTTCCGGATGCCGTAATGCAGGTGGAATCCGGTCTGAAAGTCTCCTTCCAGCAAAAGGAAGAAATCGTCAAGCAGACTGATCGTTTTCTCCCTGTGGGCTGGTTTTTTCGTGCCGGTGCATCGACCCCCATTGCCGTGTGCGAAATGGTTCGGGATGAAAACGCGGGCGCTACGGAGCGCTACGTCAAACACAAGATGGTTGAAGGAAGCTAGTTTCGCTTTTTCACCCCTTTGGAAAGAGGCAAAGTGATCCGAGATCCATCAAGGAGTTGTCATGAAAACGAGCGTTATGGAAGTACACGACCTGCTCTCGGTATTGACCGTTGAGCAAGTGGAACAGCGATTTTGCGAGGTGCCGGGTGTCGCCAGCGCGACAGTGAATTACGCGGCGGGAAACGTCACCGTCCGCTACGACGAAACCCTGCTCGACGTAGCCGATATCAAGGTGATCGTGCACCAACGCGGGCAGCAGTCCGCAGGTGAATCCCCTGGCAAGGAGGTGGGCGGCAACAAGCCTGAACATGAGCCTGCTCTAAAACAAACGTCGGTAGCAGCGCCAGCCTCCGCTTCACCGCCGCAACCGGCTGTAGCCAAAGCCGATCCGACGGCGCCTGGCGTCATGCCCGCGTCTGCCGCTTCGCCGGTTGAAGGCCAATGGGACAAACCGGCGCCGGCGCCGCCGCCTTCTCCCGCAGCCGCTGCGCCCAATGCTTGAACGATCTGACCGTGCGCAGCAGCGAAAGCACCTATGACATTTCCAATCGGCTATTACAGCCTCCAGATACGCTTGTTCAAAGGCGAAGACGGCTAAGGGGGGACGATGAAAACGAGCGTTATTGAAATGCGCAACATGCTGTCGGTATTGACCGTGGATGAAGTGGAAAAGCGACTTGGCGAGGTGCCGGGCGTCGAAAGCGCGACGGTGAATTATGCGGCGGGAAATGCCACGGTGCGCTACGACGAAACACTGCTCGAAGTCGCAGATATCAAAGTACTCGTGCGCCAACGCGGAAAGCTGCCCGCAGACGATGGACGAGAGGAGAAAGCGGTGCCGGACGGGCCGCCGACCACGCCGGTAAAAGCTGTACCGAAATTACCTCAGGACGCGCCTGCCTCGGTAGCCGCGCCGACCGTTGCCGCTGCACCGAAACCTCCCGCGGACGCTTCAGCCTCCACTCCGGGATCCACACCGGCCGCTCCTCCAGCCAACGACCATCAGGATCATGACGAGCCAGGAGCGCTTGGCGAGATAAGCGCTTGGCTAAAGGATACCTTTGCCGGCGAAGACAAAGGCCGGGGGGAGCCCGACGCGCAGACATCAACGCCCCCTGTCGATGCGCCGAAAACTGCGCCAGGCGCGGTCGCTGAGCCAGAACACGGGTCGGCCGCTTCGGCCGGCGACCACACCGGCCATGAGGGCCACAAAGGTCATGCGGCGGCGGGAGCACCGCCCGCCATGTCGGCGGATATGGCGCACGAGATGGGCCATGATGGCAAGGACCTGCCGGCCATGGTGCGCGACATGCGCAACCGTTTCTGGATATGCCTGGTCTTTGCCGTGCCGATTTTCTTCTACGCACCGATGGGACTTTTTACGCCACCCGCGCCGCCATTCGGGATCGACCTCGGCCTGTGGTTGTTTGGCTTCGCTTCGCTCGCCATCGTCTATCCGAGCTGGCCGTTTTTCGTTTCGGCCTGGCGTGCGCTCAGGAAGGGCACCCTCGGCATGGCGGCGCTGATCGTATTGAGCGTGGGTACCGGGTATTTGTTCAGCGTTGGCAGCACTTTTTTCTTTGACGGAGGCGGGCAGTTCTTCGAAGCCGTAGCCGTTCTGCTGGTTTTTATCCTGCTCGGCCACTGGCTGGAAATGCGTGCTCGCGCCGGTGCGTCGTCGGCCATCACGGCGTTGATGGATCTCACGCCGGCCAAGGCCTCGGTCATCCGCAACGGCGTCGAGATTGAAGTTCCGACGGCGGAAGTGTTGGCGGGCGAGATTGTCGTGATTCGGCCGGGTAACAAGATTCCGGTCGACGGCACGGTGGAAACCGGCGAATCACTGGTCGACGAATCCATGCTCACCGGCGAGTCGATGCCGGTGCAGAAGGGGCCGGGTGCCACGGTGATCGGTGCGACGATCAACAAGAGCGGCAGCTTTCAGTACAAGGCGACGAAGGTCGGGGCCGACACGGCGCTGGCGCAGATCGTAAAACTGGTGCAGGAGGCGCAGAATTCGAAAGCGCCGGCGCAACTGCTGGCGGACAAGGCCGCGCAATGGCTGGTGATTGCCGCGATCGTCATCGGTCTGGCGACCTTTGCGGTGTGGTTCTGGTGGATCGGTGAGCCGCTGCTGTTCGCGGTGACGCTGACCATCACGGTTTTCGTGATCGCCTGCCCGGATGCGTTGGGGCTGGCGACGCCGATGGCGGTCATGGTGAGTACCGGCTTGGGTGCCAAGAACGGCATTCTGTTCAAGAACGCCTCGGCGCTTGAAGACGCCACCAGGCTCAACGTCATCGTCTTCGACAAGACCGGCACGCTCACCGTCGGTCAGCCGGAGGTCGTGGAGATCGTGACGGCGGACGGGGTCACCGAGGACGTGGTGCTGAGCGCCGCCGCCGCCGTCGAGCAGGGGTCCGATCATCCGCTGGCGCAGGCGATTGTGCGTCGGGCGGCGAATCTGACGGTCGTCGCACCAACCGGATTCGAAAGCCTCGACGGTATGGGGGCGCGCGCCGAGACCGCTGGCGGCACGGTGTTCCTCGGCAACCGGCTGCTGATGGATACGCAAAAGCTTGCGCTCGGGCCCCTGGAGGCTGAAGCCGCCCGCCTGCAGGGGGACGGCCGCACCGTCGTTCATGTGTCCCAAGCCGCCCGCGTGATTGGTCTGATCGCCATCGCCGATGCGATCAGGCCTACGGCCAAGGCGGCGGTGGCCAAACTGCGCGAACGCGGCATCGAAGTGGTGATGCTGACCGGCGACAATGCGGCCACGGCCAGGCGCATCGCCGCGGATCTTGGCATCGACAGCGTGTTGGCCGACGTGTTGCCGGCGCAGAAGGCCGCCAAGGTGAAGGAGTTGCAGGCCACCGGGAAAAAGGTCGGGATGGTCGGCGATGGGGTCAACGACGCCCCGGCGCTGACTCAGGCTAACGTGGGATTTGCCATTGGCGCCGGCACCGATGTCGCGATGGAAAGCGCCGATGTCGTGCTGATGAAAAGCGACCCGTATGACATTGTCGCCGCGATCGAGTTGTCGCGAGCTACCTTGCGCAAGATGCACCAGAATCTGTGGTGGGCGGTGGGCTACAACGCGGTCGCGTTCCCGCTCGCTGCGGGCGTGTTCTATCCATTCGTACTGAGTCCCGAGGTCGCGGCGATGTCGATGTCCGGCAGCACACTCATCGTGGCGATCAATGCGCTGATGCTGAAGCGGACCAAACTCGCGGGCATCCGTCAGCCTGGCAAGGCAGCGGACGCGCCAGCCGCAGCGGCAGCCCCTGCAACCGTATAGGGAGCGTGCATGGACGGTGATCGCTACCCGCTTCATCACCGCAGCGAGGTCGATGTTGACGCCAACGCGCAGCGCCTTTTCGCGCATCTGGATGACCACCGTCGACTGGCCGGCCACATGGAGAAGCCTTCGATGATGATGGCAGGTGCCACCATGCGAGTCGAGACGGATGTGCTGCAGGGACAGGCCGTCGGCTCGGTGATCCGCGTCATCGGACGCGTGCTCGGCATGAACTTGGTGGTCGAAGAAGTGGTCACCGAACGAGTTCCTCCATTGCGCAAGACCTGGGAAACCCGCGGCGAGCCGCGATTACTGGTGATCGGCTCTTACCGCATGGGCTTCACCATCTCCCCAGAGGGGGACCGCTCGCGCCTGACGGTGTTCATCGACTACCAGCTTCCGCCACGCGGCGTCGCTCATGGGCTTGGACTGCTTTTTGGTCGAGCCTATGCGGCATGGTGCACTCGGCGCATGGCCGCCGATGCGACGACGGCATTTACCGGCATTGCGGCGTAGGTGTATGAACGACACGATTGACCTACCGCGTACAGCGATGGTGCCCACGACATTCCCCATCGGTTATCACAACCTCCATCCGGACACGAGCATGAATTTCCAGATGAACCGCTGGTTCGACTGGGTTGGTGAAAAAGACATGCTGGACGAGATGCGCAGCGCCGCTCCGCGCATTGCGAACTACCGTGACTGGAAGCGCGAATTTCTCGCGCTCGCCGAGAACGCCGCAGGCGAAGGTCACATCCTCAGAGCAGGGTTCTATTTTCGCGCGGCCGATTTCTTCATGCGCCCGGATGACGCCGATCGGAGCAATGCCCGCGAAAGGTTCCTGGGGGCCATGCGATCGGTCTACGGTCTTGATCAACTCGGGCGCCATGAAATTCCTTACGCCACTGATGGCGTCAAAGGAACCTTGCCCGCTTATCGTTTCACGCCCAGCCGACCAAAGGGCATGATCGTCTTCTTCGGCGGCTTCGACAGCTACATCGAAGAACTGACTTCGGCCTTTTTCTATCTGCGCGACGCAGGCTATGAGGTCGTTGCCTTCGAGGGGCCAGGGCAAGGCGGCGCGCTCAACGATGCGGGCCTGCACATGACCGCTGCGTGGCATGAGCCCGTGAAGGCGGTTCTGGATTATTTCAAGCTCGATCACGTCACTCTTGCGGGACTTTCAATGGGCGGGTGTCTTGTGATGCGCGCCGCGGCCTTTGAGCCGCGTGTCGACCGTGTGGTGGCCTATGACGTCTATCCGGATGCCTTGGACACCGTCCTTCGCCAAGTGAAGCCGGTGCAGCGCGGTCTGCTCAAGGTCCTCCTCAAACTTCGCGCTGCGCCCGTGGTGAACGCAATGGCGAGACGGGTGGCCCAAAAAAGTCATATTGCGCAGTGGGGCATCGAGGAAGGCATGCACGTGACGGGGTCATCGTCGCCGTACGGATATTTTCAAAGCACGAAGGCCTTCGTGACAGCCGATGTCTCGGCGCTGATCAAACAGGATGTTCTCTTGTTGGCAGGGAGCGAGGACCACCTCGTTCCGATGGCGCATTTTCATCAGCAGATCAAGGCGCTGCAAAACGCACGCTCAATCACGGCTCGGCTGTTTACCAGGAGCGAGAGCGCGCAGAACCACTGCCAAGTGGGCAACTATGGCCTGGCCCTTAGAACAATCGTCAATTGGCTGAACTATATCTCGGTCGAAAACACGCAACCCTTGCTCACTTCCGGAAGAGATCCCGTATGCAATTAGGCAGGCACGAGAAAGCCGATGTGTCCTTGTTCACCATGGCTGCGCTCATGCTCGCCGTGTTCACGGTGTCGGTCGGTTTTGGCGTGGTGCTTCCGCTTCTGCCCTACCTGATTGAGCGGCTCCTGGGAGCGGGAGTAGACGCTGCGCAAATTTCCCGGCACACCGGGCTATTGACCGCTGCCTACACCTTCTCGCTTTTTCTTTTTGCTCCGATGTGGGGGCGACTGGCCGATCGACACGGTCCGCGTGGCGTGCTGCTAGTTGGGCTACTCGGTTTCAGCGTAACCATGCTGGCCTTCTCGTTCGTCGAGAGACTCGTCGCGATCTACGCCGAGCGCTTCTTGAGCGGCCTGTTCGCCGCGGCGGTGACACCGGTGGCGGCGGCGGTGATCGGCAAGTTTGCGACGACCGAACAGGGGCGCGCCCGCCGGCTGGCGTTCGTCAGCATGGCGGGCATTACCGGCTTCCTGCTCGGACCGATGCTGGGTGTGTTCGTGACGCGCTTTGCAGCGGATTTCTTCGCCCTCGCCATGCCGGCCGGATCGCTCGCGATTCCCTTCGCGGCGACGGCACTGCTCGCCATTCTCGTGGCCGGCGCTGTCGCGCTTGCCGTACCGAGCAGCGCGGGGCACGAGCGGCCAGCGCAGACGGCGGGCGCCTCGCTTGATAAGAAGACATGGCTTGTGCCGAGGTTGCTCATTCTCACCTTCATCGTCTCGGCCGGCGTCGGGGTCTTTGAGGTCGGGCTTGCACTGCGTGGCCAGCAGGAGCTCGGCTTGACTTCGTACCAGATCGCGCTGATGTTCACCGAATGCAGCCTGGTCATGTTTGTCATGCAGGCCATCGTGTTCTCGCCCTGGTTCAAGCCGGACACGACCCGCTGGCTCATCGCGCCCGCGCTGTCCATGTTTGCAGCCGGTTTGTTTCTCGTGCCGTGGGCGTCTGATTTTACGTTGATGTTGCTCGTGATAGGTACGGTCGCGGCCAGCGCCGGCATCCTCTCGCCGATCCTGACCTACTGGATATCGGCCAGAGCCGGGAGCGCGCAGGGTTGGGAACTCGGCAAGCAGACGGCAGCCGCCAGCCTCGGCGTTTCCCTGGGCTCGGCGGCAGGTGGGCTCCTTTACAATGTTGCCGTTTTGCCGGGGGCCTCCTTCGTTCTGACTGGGGGACTTGCCGTCCTGGGTTGTTTGCTAAGCCTCGGGTTGCCGCATTTGCTCGCGCTCCCGATTCGTGGCCACGTCCGTGCTCGGCATGAGCGGGCGAGTCAGTAGCTATCACGTATCGCTTATGCGTTGTCGCGTGGGCGATTTGGAATGAGAACGCGCTTATTTTCGCCAAGGAATTTTTCCATGGGCTGGATTTCGGCAAGATGCCCTCTCGTTGGCTGCACCAAACTTCAGGCGCAACAGCGACAGGCGAGTTTCTCCAGGATCCGATGATCTTCCCCAAGTTTGCAGAGGGAATCGAAATGCTGCTCCAGATCCTCGAACAGGATATAGCCAAGCGAGAAATCATCTGGCCGCTGGAACATCGGTCGCTTGAGTTGCTCGATAATTTCCTTCTCCCGAACGGCTGGCGCCACCAGATAGAGATGATCTTCCCGCCCGGGAAGAGAAAGTGCCATGTCTGTCAGCCGCAATATGCCCGAGTAGATCGATGTGCTCTTTTCGACTTCAAAGGCACAGGCGATTCTGGGCTCGCCGCGATACAGCCAAAGCACGTCGATGAGTTCGGCGGTGGCATGTACTTCCGGAGAGAGACTCAGATTTGGCAAATGCTCCAGGCAGCGATAGCCCAAGGGGCTGCCGTTGTGCATCGCATGTCGGTCGTTTCGAGCGACAAATACGTCGTAACCGAGGGCGCGTCCCACCTTGGATAGCTGCGCTTGAACCTTGGTATGCACCCGCTCCTCGGCGATGTCCTTTTCGACCTGGGCATGGCGCTTGCGGCGAACCGCTTCCAATTTTTCGCGCTCGACCACCAAGTTGTCGTGGCCGTCCATGTCGGGCGATACGCGTCCAACACCGACCTCAAAAAGCAGGCCACAAAAAGCCCCCAGGTCTTTCGATAGAACGCCCAGCGCGGCATTGGCCTCGATAATCGTTTCCCGCATCGCCAAGTAACTTTCCCAGGACCCCAACTTCATTTTGGTCTGGAAGAGCGTGTTGAAACCATTGACCATCGCCGTGTTGAACGGAGGGAACAGTGTCGGGTGCAGAAAATACAGGATATTGCCGACCGACGGCCCCAGACCCTTGATTCCCCGGGCAGCCAGCCGCAATATTTCCCGCTCGATGTTTCGCGCCTCGGCTGTGCCCAAGCAGGCATACAGGAATTCACCAAATGCCTGCTTGTTGCCTTCGTTTTCATAGATGTCGGGGATGCGCAGCTTCGGCTTCCAGTAGAAGGGATGTGCCGCCCCTTCAAACACCTGCTTTTGCTCTGAAATGCAGCTCAGCACGAATTCCAGGGAAGACCCTTTGAAGTCGTTGGGGAAACGCCCATGCTTGATGTCATCGACCACGACTGCAACACCACGTCGGATACTGCGAAACGCCTTCAGGCGCTCGTCGCTGCCGATGAACCATGTGTTGTAGACGGATTCCGGATCCTGCTTGTACCGCTCGACAATCGGTATCAGCGCTGTCTTCAAGATATTCCCCAACTCAGATTATGCCGTCCGTTTTAACAGCGACGGCCGCGATGGGTCAAGGCGCATGCAGGTATTTGCCATGAATCAGCCTTCGCCGCCGATGACGCAAACGTAATCTCCAGGTCAGCGTCCTGTTGGTATGGCTCCCCTAAGATGACATCACGGTTGGACGAAAGAGGTCCGACACGATTAACAAGATGTCACAAGGAGAAAATCATGAAAACGAACATTGCCCAACTTGCCTTGGCCGTTGCACTTGGCTTTGCTGCCACAGGAACTAGTTATGCCCACGAGGATTACTCAGAGGCGGGCACCAATCATTGGCTGAGTCATGTCTCGGAATCCAAGAGTCAGCCGACCACCAACCAACTCGCGCCCTATGGCTACGCAACGTCCAGCGCAGCCGCGCGGGTGGTGAATATCGACAGCGGTACCAAGTACCTGAATGTCACGCGTCTCGAAACCATCCGGATCAATGTCGGCGGTAAGTCCGTCACCTGGACGTTCGATACGCTCGGCACCGCCGCTTTCCCGCTCGCCAAGATCATTCCTGGGGCTGATGGCGTGACGGTGTATGTCACCGAGAACCCGGCCTACACCGGCGGCTGAGTGAAAGATTACGAGGCGATGACACCAATGTCATTGCCTCGTCGGGGAACTGTCAGGTTCCCGTAGGTAGTATCTGAGATGCAAGTTCATTACACCCGAGGAGAAAGAAATGCTGAAAAAACTGTTGATGGTTGTCGCGATGAGCGCCGTTACTGCTACTGCATTCGCTAGTGATGCCGCACGCGCCGAAGCGAAGCAAGTGATCGATCTGAAAGACGGTTCGACGGTCTACATCTTCAAAGACGGAAAAATGGGCATGGAGAATAAATATGGTCGCGCCACGCGTATGAAAAAAGACACCGTGATGGAAACCAAGGATGGTCAGAAGATCATCATGCACGGTGACGAAGTCATGCGTCTCGACAGTCTGCTTAATAAGGATCACAGCGGCGGCGGCTAAATCACCGACTGCGTAGTTACGAAAGCGGCTCCATCTTCGGGGCCGTTTCTGTTTTGAAATAGCGCGTCAGCACGTTTTTGAGTTCCAAAGCCCACTCGCTGTGGCGCCAGGTCTGATTTTTCTCATAGAAGATCGGTGCCAATAGCATGAAGTAAGCATGAATTTCCGGATCAAAATGCTTTCCCGCTTCCTTCTCCATGATAGCCAGGGTTGCGGCTAACGGGAGCGCAGGCTTGTACGGACGAACTGAAGTCAAGGCATCGAATACATCGACAAGTGCAAAGATGCGCGCGGTCAGCGGAATTTCCTCACCCGACAAGCGATCCGGGTAGCCAGTGCCGTCATAGTGCTCGTGGTGGTGACGAATGGTCTGCGCTGCCCCGGCCAACCAGGGGTTGCCGGCAACAATTTCGATCCCAAGCAGGGTATGGGTCTGCATGATCGCAATTTCCTCAGCCGTCAGTTTTCCAGGCTTGAGAAGAATGTGGTCGGGGATGCCGATTTTGCCCACATCATGCAAGAAGGCACCGACCACCAGTTCCGAAATTGTTTTGTCTGGCAGACCAAGTGTTTCGGCGAGCGCCACGGCGTAGCAGGTCACTCGGTAGTTATGGGCATCCGTATCGGAATCACGTTTGGCGATCGCGTTACCTAGCGAGTGCATCAGCGACAGATTGGCATTAAGCAAGCGCCTGGAAAGTGCGCCATATCGGCGCAGCATAGCCAGCATTAACGGATACAACAGAATTGTGGCAGCCAGTACAGAAACTGCCCCCGCAATTGCCACCGTTTGAATTTGTTGCTGTTGGCCCAATAAGGTCTCCGCAGTAATCCGGCTGACGCCTTCGACATAGCCTGCCAAACTGCCATCATCAGCGGTCATCGGCAACACAACCTGAATCAACTGCTCGCCGGCAACACTGATGCGTTTGCTGTGACTATGCCCTATGGCAGGCCAAGGGTTTGATTGTCTTTTGCCCTCTGCAATCAGGAATTCTGGAACATCGCCCCATCGTTCAAACAATCTTTCCCGGTTGGGAGCAAACACACGAACCCCAATGAATCGTTCCTTGTCGAGTAACTGCTCGAGAGCGGCATGACTTTCCTGAGCGCTGCCAGTGGTCAAGCGCATGGCCGGAGATTGAAAGTGCTGAACGCTGGCGATAGCACGTTCGAGGGCCTGACTCTCCGTTCGATGCGCGGTCAGCCAATAAACAACACCGCCCGCCGTTACCCCTAACAACACTGCGCTGATCGCCAGTCGACGAGCCAGTGTTAACTGTAGTTGGTAGGGCGTCTCTGGAAGCTGAATTTCCGTCATTTCAAGCTCTGATACAGTTCCATCAAGTGTTTGAAGTGTCCACTGACTCGATCCAGCGAAAACTGATGCATCAATGAATTTTCTGCCATTTTTTGCCGTTCGACATCCATTTCAACGGTGTTTCCGTCAGCACTTGCTTGGAAAGGGACGTGATATTTCAGGGGAAATGGCGGCGCTGCTCCTTCGGCGCTACCGGCGATATGACCCGGTGCCGAGGTCGCCATGATGAGTGGCTTACCTTGGTTGGCCATGGCCATTTCCGCCGCTTCGGCAAAGTCGATATCGACGGCTTTATAGCCAGGCGTATCGGCATTGGCGATGTTCGAGGCCAACAACTGCTGTCGATAGACCCTGAGGCCCAACATCTTTTCCTGTAAATCATGTTTGCCATTATGACCCGCCCCGCCAATAGAGAAGTGCTGGGGATGAGGATCACTACTTGGAGCAGTCATCGCACCGCCCGCATGGCCACCGCCGTGGGCGGCTCCGGTACCACCTGGCGCCGAACCGCCATGCGCACCATGTCCGGCCACCGCACCGGCTTGGGCGACGGCTTGCCCCAGAGCATCAGCAAAACTCCCTCCGCCATTGGGTGCATTCGCTGTCGGCGCTACCCCATGGTTACCATGAGTCGATTGGGGAGCGACTGCTTGAGGGCCACTGAGATCAGGGACTCCGGCCATGTCTCCCTCTCATTCGTTCCCAATCAGAATGGCCTTGACCGGATCGACAGGTCCCAGATCATGCCATTTCTGTACGCTATCGGCTTTCTCCGGCTGCGCTATACAACCGTGATTGCATTCGATGGCCCAGTGTTTCTTCAGCACGGATCGACAGAAATTGATGCTGACCGATTTCGGTGCGCACCCCACGGCAAGCGCCAGCAATCTGCAAGTACATCGATCACCATGATCACCACTATTATGGAAAGTCATTGCGCTCAAAATGAATGAGTTCCCGTTCAACCATCTAGCGCGCTTTGTTGTCGAGATTGTCGATCAACTGGAACCGTCCGTCCGTCCGTCCTTGCTGGCGCGGGCACTATCGGGGTGGCAAAGCGGCCTAATACTCAGCGACGCTGAGAGCGCTACAGATCTATGGCTACACTTGCTTACAGCAGTTTGCCAACGCCCCACCGTCGCAGAAAGGTTCATTTCTTCGCCAAACCGGCCAATACTTGCCGCTGAAGATCTGTGTAGCAGGCAAGCATCGAGCCCCAATGATCCAGGACGGTCCGACTCGTCCCCACCATCAAACCGGTCGCGTCACCTCGCAACCACGACTGGCTATCCATTCCTGCCTGAGTCAGGAGTGCACGGGCAGATCGTCCGTTGATTTCCGTCAGGCGCTCGCAGCATTCCAGCCCCGAATTACAAAGATTCAAGGTCAGTTCAAGTTGTGACTGACACTGTTTTTTCAAACAATCAGCAGCTTTTTGCATTTTTCTTCCTTCATCCAGAATGTTGTAATACTTGCAGTATGCGTCCGGGAAACTGACGCACACATAACCATTCGGTTACAAGTTTGTTGTCAAAATGTCAGTCACGACATCAAGGCTGGCCGGAAGAATTTAGGCCAACCGGTCAGCCCTGGTATTCGCCCGGCAACCCAGTGCTTTTCAGTTCGTTGCGCGCGGCCAAATTGCTAGCCCCGGATGATCAAGCCACGATGTTGATCAACGTTCCCGTGGCTTGCCCTTGGGCATTCACAACCGGTTGCAGCGCCTCCTGCGCCTTGCGATTCGAGATTTCTTGCTGCTTGGCCTCCTGGCGTTCAGCCTGTTTCACCTCCTGGGTTAGCCGAGTCTCAACGGGCTGGCGCGTAGCGCTGGTGGCCGCATTGCGGCTAATGGAATCGATAGTCATGGGGATCTCCTTCAACGTTGGTTTGACTCAATCAATAGGGTGCTTGCTGGTTAGTCTTCGCCTTCTTCCTTGTATTCCTTCGGCAGCTTGTGGGCGATACCCTTGTGGCAGTCGATACAGGTATTGCCTTCAAACTTAGCCTTCATGTGCTTCTTGAAAACGGTTTGCTTTTGAACTTCACCGCTCATGGCCTCAAAGTCATGACAGTTGCGGCATTCACGCGAACCCGAATCCTTCATCCGTTCCCATTCGTGGGTAGCCAACGTCATGCGTTTGGCTTCAAATTTTTCCTTCGTGTCGATACTGCCGGTCAGTTTGCCCCACACTTCGAAGGCGGCTTTCGACTTGCGAATCAACTTGTGCGTCCAGTCCTTGGGCACATGGCAATCGGAGCAAATGGCGCGAACCCCGCTGCGGTTACTGTAATGAACAGTCTCCTTGTATTCCTGGTAGACCGTGTCCCGCATCTCATGGCAACTGGTGCAAAACGCCAGCGTATTGGTGGCCTCCATCGCGGTGTTGAAGCCCCCCCAAAAGAAAATTCCCGCGAAAAACCCAATCACCAGCAATGACAACAGGGAATACTTTGCGTTGGGTTGCTTGAGCTTGCTCCAGCAACGCTTCAGAACTCCGGGGTTACTGCTATCCATGAAATACTCCTTGCGTGTATGGAGAGTCTCGATCAACCAACGATGCTTGCCAGAAAACCATCCGGGCTACGACGGTGCAGGCGAAGCACCGGATGGAACTCAGGTTGAGAACTACTGCGAAAGAATCCAGTTCACAAGATTCTTGATCTCGTTCATGTCTTTCGTTTTGATGATCTTGTGTTCTTCCTCATGCCCATCCTCAAACTTGGCTTTCTCGCCGGTCGTAATGTGCTCGATCAAGCGGGCTTCGGCATTGGCTTTGCCCTTGTATTTGGCAGCCACATCTTTGTAGGCGGGCCCATCCATTTTTTTGCTGACCGAATGACACTTGAGGCACCCGTTTTGCCGGGCCAAGGCTTTTGCTGCCTCGTCATCGACGGCGTAAGAGCTTGTGGAAAAAAACAGAGCGGTCATCGAGACAGTGACAGCGATGATCGCTTTATCCAGGGGGTAATTCATTTGTGACTCCTGTCAGAAGAGGGGTGCAGCGCGGATATATAAGAGGTTGTGGGAATACGCAGCACGAGAGAGGCGCTCAATCTCGTGCCAGCGTCATTCCTACACCTTTACTTCTGTCTGACGATGCCGACCAGCATCAGAACAAGACCCAACCCATCAGGAACAGGGTGTTGTTGTCGGATGCATTTCGCCCGGGGGTGTAATCGTTGCTTGCGCCGTTGAATTCCTGATAGAGCGTATGGCGGAGAGCGAGCTTGACATTTTGCCACGGCAAATAGTTCACTTCCGTGATCCAGCCACGGGTGTTCGGACTGCCATTGGTGCTGCCCATCAAGGCATCTCCAGTGTTGTAGCGGAGATCATCGCTACTGCCGGTGGTTTTGAAGAATTGCAATCCACCGCCCCACTGACGCTTGAAGTAATAGTGCACATCCGCACGGAAGGTCTTCAGAGTGCCCGAAGCGTTGGAGGCAGCCCCCTGCGCGAAGGCGCCATCTAGTTTTTGCTTCTCGTTTATCCAGTTTGTCCGCAGCGAGGCAGCGTGGTCGCCTGTGATGTACTGGTAATTGATGTCAAACGCGACATCACGAAACCGATTGCTGCCCAGCGCGGTCTCGTTGGCATCCTGAAACAGCTTCCCGGTCATGCCATATGTGCCTACCGCGATGCTGTGTGGCCCCATTTCCTGCTGCAGTGCCAGGCGCCAGTAGGGGGCATTTCCGTCCAGCTCGCTGCCTTCCAATTCTTCGGTATTCCAGCGTTGCCCCAAACTTAAGAACCTGAAGCCCCCCCGCTTGGCGGTACGGTAATTGGCCAGTTCCACGTAAATCAGGTTGTCCCATAGGCCATAGACACCGATGCCGCCGACCTTGCTGGCCAACGTCATGTCGATCAGGGTCGCCGCGGGCATCTGTTCTGCAGCCGTACCGATATGAGGGAAGCCCCAGGCCGAGGTGCTGTTATAGATGTCTGAAACCGTGGGGTTGTTATTCAGCGTGACGCCCCAGGACAACTCTTTGCCAGCCAGGGTCAGCCCCCCGGCGTAGCGGGCATCGAACATCTCCAACCCCCACTGCTTTTCGATGCCTTCGTAGTTGTACTGGATCAGCGCGCCGGAATTGTCCGTGATCTTGCCGCCATAGTAGAGCGCCGCGGTCTGAGCGACGAGTTTCCCGTCCTTCGGGAACTCCTCCCGCTCGGTGCCGCCGGCTGTCGTATCACTCGTTTTGGTAAGCGATGCCACCAATGCAGCGGAGACCGGTATGCGTTCGGTCAGCGGCTTTTGATCCCATTTCAGCGAACTCTCGGCAAAAGCACCGAGCTTGAATTGCCGCCCATAAGGCGTCAGTTCCGGAAAAACAGTATGGCATTTGGCGCATTCATATCCGGTTTGCCGAGCCATGCTGGGAACTGCCTGAGCACTTTGCGTTGTGACGATCCCCACCAGAAGCGTTGTCACGGCCAGAGTGGCATGCCCCCACCGTTTGAACTGATTGCTGTACATATGATTTCCCCTCATGAAAGTGGCCTTAGACCGATTACCGACAATCCCTTTGGTGGAATTGCTGGGAACCACAAGCTCCTAATCCCCTGGCAAGTAGTTCTGATCCAAGACCTGATAACGACCGCTTAATGTTGAGCCGATCAAGCTGTCAAATGGGTGATCAAACAATTACAAATCGGTGTTGGGAGTGTCATGTTGCTGACGGAAAGCTGACGCGAGGAAATGCATAGTGCGTTAGCCGGCAATCCATTCCCTCAACTCATGTGATCAGCGTCTTGCCACAAAAACCGAGCGGCAAGCGTACCGCTCCCCAAAAGGTGAAGGCCCTGCTTGCACAAGGCAGGGCCTTCGTGGCGGTCACCCAGGAGAGTGTGTGACCGCCAAGGAAAAACGTTATGTGGACGATGCCTTTGTCGATGACACGGCACCGCCACGGCAGGATGGGTTTAGAACGATTTGTTCACTGATACGACGATCCGGTCACGCCCGATGTTCTTGCCAAATGCATTCATGTAGGCCGTCGTATTGTTGTCAGGGGCGGTACTCTTGGTGTCGGCATAGGTCCAGGCGAGACCGAAATTGAACCCTTTGTATTCCTTGGTCATCCCCAACTTGTAGTCCGTGTAGTCGAAATAGTTGTTGTCGCCGCCAGAGGCCGCCCAGTAACCGACGTTGGCCTTTCCGGGGTAGTCCTGCCGCCCGACATGGGCTTGCAGACTAAAGCCACTCTCGCCAAGCGGAATCAGTGCCGATAAATCAAGGTAACTCGCACCCCGAGACTCGTTGACGCCGAAGGTGTAGGTGCTGATTGCCTGGGAATATTTAAGGGTCAGCCACTTGTAGCCGATGGCGCCATAGACCTCGGTGGTGTTGGGCCGGCGATAAGCGCCCAGGTTGTCGAAGCGGCCGGGATAGTAGTAGTGGATGAGGCCGACATCGTAATTCCAGTCACCGGCAAAGGTGTTCTTGTAGCCGGCATAGAAGTCCCATTCCAGGCTGGCCGCATTACTGGCGCCAACGCTATAAGGCGCACCGACGCTGCCCGGAGATGCCAGCGAGACGGGCGCGTTCTTGACGCCGGCGTTCTGGTCCGTGAACCAGGAAATATTGGAAAGCCAGGTGCCGGCGTAAAGGCCCGACGCATGGGTATAGTCGAGTCCCCCCTGGATGGCCGGTTTGCCGTTGGTTTGCGACAGACCGCGGAAAACGTACTGACTGACTACCCCGACGTTCCCGGATAAGGAATGCTCGGGTGTGGGACTCTGCTCACTGGTTTGAGCGATCACCGGCAAAGCTGTGGCGCCCAGGCAGGCGGCCAGGATGATTTTTAGCATTGACTACTCCCTGAAGAAAATCGATTTTATTCACAACCGGCCGTTGATACCGACGGGCTGTGAGGTATGAATTCGCCGGCCAACGAGCAGCCCCCATTGCGACACTTACCTGCCGGCGCCGGCGGCCAACTGGCGGTGCGCCTGTTCCAGCGCACGCGCATCCTTGGCGGCGGCACTAAACCCCTGCTGCAACGAACTGCAATGGGAGAGATACGATATGGGACCCCTTGGGTAACCCCCGTAGGCGTTCGCCATCTTTTCGTGTCGGCTTGCTTCGGCCTCGTAACTAGCCGCCTTTCTGGAAAAATAATTGGCGATCTGCTGGTGGTCGGCTGCTGTCGTGGCATTGGCGATGGCATCGGAAACTTCGGACGTCAGCGGCATGGCAGTACATGCCGTGAGGACCAGCAGCGCCAGACTCGACAAACCCAAAGCGAGCTTGTTCTTGAGCATGATTGTCTCCTCCTTCAGATGACACCCTGTGTCAGGGGCGGCGGCGTGCTATTCACTTCCGATGACGCGATGTGAACGCTGCGGGCCACGACCCCCTGCCATGACGGGATCTATTTGCCGACGCTGCCAGCCAATTGGCGATGTGCCTGTTCCAGGGTGCGCGCATCCCTAGCGGCATTGACGAACTGTTCCTTTAATGAGCGGCAGTGCGCCATCATTGCTGGCAGATCGCCTTTCGGGCGGGCGGCGTAGGAGAGTGCCATTTTTTCGTGCCAAGCCGCTTCGGCATCGTAGCCGGCCGCCTTCTCCGCGAAATAAGTAGCTATCCGCTGGTGGTCGGCGGCTGTGGTGGCATTGGCGATGCTTGCCGGAATCTCACTGACCGACGGTACTGAGGTGCATGCCGTGAGGGTCAAAAAGGCAATCCCGGCAAGAATTGGAGCGAGTGCGACACGCATGATCTTCTCCTCTATTTGTATTGGAGTAGTCAGTTTGCAACCCGGAAGCTGTCGAGAACATTACCATTTGATTACAACGCAGCCGGCAAATTGTCATGAGAAATACAGGCTTTTGGCGACGCTTTAATGCAGCCCGTTGTCGTATCACAAGGCCGTCCAAGAGCATTCCGCGCAGGCCAAATTCGACCGCTGCCCGAAAAAAGGTAGATGTTGCCTACTTGTTGCGGTTCCAGTCAGCGAATCTTCACGGGAGGCCGGTTACAGCAGGCTCCGGATACTGGGTGGGCGGCATTTTCCAGTTCGTTGGCTTCAGTCAGCTTCCAAAGGCGTCGCCTGAAGCCATGGAGCCCTTCCTTGAACCGCAAGCCCTCGGCGGTGGCCACCGCTTCGATTTGGGAGAGGATGGTTTTCCTCAGATCGTATTCGACCAGCAGGTGGTCGTTTTCCGTAATGACCGAGGTTACCCCGATCATTTCGCCCACACGCCGGCGGGCGCGTTCAATGTCCGATGCGTTGCCATTCGCCACTCGCAGTTTGCGGCGTTTCGGGATGGGCCGGATATCGGCAATCCGTTGGGACCCGGTGTAGAGGGCCGGGATGTCATTGAAACGTTCGAGGCATTGGGCCGAGCAGAAATGGTAGCGCACGCCGCGATAGGTGGCAAAGCGTGCCGATCGAGCGACCTCAATAGCCATGCCGCACACCGGATCGCGGCTTGTGGTCACGGCTTTTGTCATGATGGCTCTCCCAACTCCGCAATGGCAACGACCAACGCCTTCAGGGATCAGCACCCGTTATTGCGAAAATCCACCCCACAGGTGGCTGCGCCGTTTCAAGTGGCTCGTTCTGAAAGCGTTGGCGATATGCCGGCTTGGCGTTATCTCAATCGGCGCCAAGCCGTATACCGAGGTTTCCGGGCTGTGCCGGCTTCGGCGAATAGCCTGAAGACGGAAAGCCGTTATTTCATATCCCGGGGATGGTAGTGCTTGCTTTTGTCCTGCGCAGCATTCTTCCTGCTGGGATCAACGGCGGCCGGCGCCTTTTGCGGACCACCAGTCTTTTCCTCAACGTGCGAGTGCGGCTTGACGGCCTTGGCACCTTGCTCCATCTTCATTTCTGCGGCAGGCGGTGCTTTGTCGGTGTCGGCGGCCTGGGCTCCCAAGGACAGCGCGGCGGTGGCGAACAGGATTGCGGAAAGGGCGGAATGCAGTTTCATGATGGTTCTCCAGGAGAGTGGTGGGAAATGTCTGAATCGCTGATGAATTCCTGACACCTCGAAGTTTGCACTTTTGTAACCGTCACTTGGATGACTCGTTGATTACATTATTGTCAGGAACCTCGTTCCATTATGATCGTAATGGCGGACTACCGATCAATGGAAGCGGTTCCTTCAGTGCTATTCATCGCAAAGAAACTCAGGCCTTGCGCCCGAGGTACTCGCGAAAGATACCGAAAGTCACGGAGCACTGGACATCGATAAAACCAGCCCGGCGCATGGCATCGAGAATGCGCTCGGGCTCGATGGCCAATTCAATGGTGTCGCTGTAGTACGCCCAGAGCTGCTTGATGTCGGTCCGACTGCGTATCAGGCGGGCCAAGAAAGGGACCACCCAACTAATGTAGCTGCGCAACGCTAACTGGCCAAGGCGGCTTTTCGGCCGGCTGATTTCCATAATGCAGACTCGACCGCCAGAGCGCAGAACACGGTGGTATTCGCCAAAAGCCAGGCCGAGATCGCCGACATGGCGCAGGGCATATCCCATCGAGACAAAATCAACGTGATGCTCCGGTAACGGGATCGACTCGGCATAGGCTTCAATGGTTTCCACATCAAGCTTCTTACGAAGTTCGGCCAGCATGCCCGGCGACGGGTCGAGCGCCAGTAGATGCCCGGAGGGGCCGATCAGTCGATGCCCTTCCACTGTGACCAAGCCGGTGCCGGCGGCCACATCAAGTAGCGTCATTCCCTCGCGCAGACCATTGCGACGTAGTACCTCACGCCGGTACCAGGCACCGCTGCCCAAGGCCGTGATCCGCTCGGCTTGGTCATAGCCTCCGGCCGCCTGATCAAACATGGCGCGGGTCGCGACACGGCGTTGGTCCTCGCCATCGAAGTACGCTTTCAATCGAGGATTAGTCTTGATTGCAGGATTTCGGGGCATAAAGTCAGGTCAAGAACGGAGCGTTCAGAAGGCCGTACTACCGTAAATATTGCAGGAGTTGGTTACCGAAGTTTATGGCTCTTGGTCAGTCTGAATATCAAAAGCGGTTAGCAAAAAAATGACCCAATAAAAGAACTCAGTCAGTTTTCAAACCTTGGCGGAGGTCGGTCGGCCGATTAGCGTAGATTGACCAGCGTCTGCAATATCTGATCCTGTGTCTTGATCGACTGGGCGTTGGCCTGATAGTTGCGCTGCTGGGTGATCAGTTTGACCAGTTCAGCAGTTAGATCAACGTTGGACTCTTCCACCGTCGACGAAGACAGAACGCCTAGGCTGGATGTATTGGGCGCCCCAACTAGAGCTGACCCCGAGACCGAAGTCTCACTCCACTGGTTGTTGCCGAGCGCCTGCAGGCCGTTCGGATTGGTGAAATTGGCCAGCACGATCTGCCCTTGGGCAAAGGTCTGACCGTTACTGTAGCGCCCCCTGGATGATGCCATCTGAGCCAACCGAAAGCCCAACCAGATTCCCTGCCGCGTAGCCGTCCTGTTCCAATCGGTTTGTACCGAAAGCGCTACCAAACTGGGTCGTACCAGTAAAGTCGACAGGGAAGGTTTGCACAGCCTGCGCGCCATTGCCAGCCGGCTGACCAAGGCTCTGCATGACCCCCAATATATTGACCGAAACGTTCATCGGGTTGCCAGCCGCAATGGCGCCGTTCGCCGCGAAAGTCAGGGTACCGATAGGACCGCCGCCCGGGGTGATGTTCTGATTGGTCGTCCCGTTCACATTTGCATAGACATCCCATTCACCGGCATTAGGCGTCTTGCGGAAATAGTAGGTCATGGTCTGGGCGTTACCCAGCGTGTCGTAGATCGACAAAGCCGTCGAATAGTTGTAGGTCTGAGGATCGGGGATATATGCCGCCACGCTGCCCGCTACGCCACCGTCTACCCACGGCGATGCGGGAACCGTCTGCCGGGAGTCAAGGTTCAGATTCGCCTTGATGCCGTTGAAGGCGCTGCTGGCATTGAGGCCCGTTGCCTGCGGCGCCAGATCCGATGCCGAAATCTGCAATGGCTGCGGCGTCGAGGGCACGATGATTCCCGCCTGAGCGGGATAGCCGGTCAGGCGCATAGCCTGATCGTTGACGATGAAACCGTTCTTGTCGAGATGGAACTGCCCGTTTCGAGCAAACGTTGTGGCGCCGTTTTGATCCATACGGAAGAACCCGGCGCCATTGATCGAAATATCCAGCGGATTGTTGGTCGACGTGATATTGCCCTGGGTAAATTGCTGCTGGATCGCCGCAATGTTTACACCGATACCGACCTGACTGGCGCCAGAGCCATTCAGCGAGGCGGCATAGACATCGCCAAAATTGGTCGTGGATGCCTTGTAACCGACGGTGCTGGAGTTGGCGATATTGTTGCTGGTCGCATCAAGTGCCTTGGAGGCGCTATTGAGACCGCTCAATGCTTGCTGAAATGCCATTTTCCAAACCTCGCTTAGAGAATTTTCTGCATATCCTTGAAGGCGCCCCGCGTTCGATTCGCTCTCGGTCCCTCCTGCATATCCACTACTGGTACAACTGCCCGGCAATAGCCCGAGCGTCCGTCACGGCGGCCACCTAAAGCCGCTTCGACATCACGTTCTAAGCGGTGTAATGACACGCATCGAACGCCAGGAGTTTGCGCTTTGCTAACTGTCACTTGCGTGGCTCGCAAATTACATTTGCGTCAGGCAATCGTTGGCTATTTGGCAACATCAAGTGAAAGCTTTTCTCGATTTTCTTGTCATGCGTCGGGTTCGGGCAGGCTATCGTGCTAACAACCACGCGCTGACCGGCGATTAGAAGGATCGCCGGGATTGTCACGTCAAGCCTTGCCTGGTGTTGATTTACAGTACGCCTCCGGGTGAATTTGCCGCATCCCATGCCTTAATCACTGGCAACACGGTGGGGTGGTCAACTGGATTGGAATCAGCAGTCAGGTCGGATGAAATTGTCCAGTCAGATGATGCGATTGGGTGGTCGAATGATTGGAGATTCCGCACAAAAGCATGAAGGAATACAAATCGGCAAAATCTTGACTCAGACGCCCAGCTTCGCCAACCGTTTGAATAATCGTTGTATCCAATGTCGCATCTGAACCTCGCATTCGATAGGCCGCGGCCGCCGCAGCCACGGTGTGTTGCATGGAGATACCGTATTTGTTGTATCGAGGAAATTTCGCTGGCCCTAAAACGCACAGGGCCACCAAGGTGGCTGAGCGCTCCATTTCAAACGATAGCGGCCTTTCTGGTTTATTAAATTTGGCTTGGTCGTAATGCTGAGATGTATAGCTGCAAATACGGCCATTCATCTCTGCAGGCAGTGATCTCGGATCAATCCCACAGGCTTCCAATGCGGCTCTATAGTCATTAATTAGCCGCCAAGACGAAAATATTCCCATGTGTGTAACTTTTATCTTTTAGGGCACTAACTTATAGACGCGCCGACTTGATTCCGGCGCCTTGGCTCGGGTCAAAGCAAGGATGAGTCGTGCAGGAGCATTCCCTGCGACAAATAATCACTAAAAAACGATGGTCTCACTTCGTCCGCAGTTCCCCGCTTTCTCCCAGCCAACGTTTGGCATCCTTGTTCAACCATTCTTTTGCAATGGGATCGTGCTTCATATAGGCATCCAGGAATGCGGAGGAGACGCCCTGGATCGCTGCGATACCCATGGCGCGAGCCGTGGGCGAGAGGACTGAACCAGCAGCGTAGCCACTGCGCTCCCGTCCACCGCGTGCCGCCTCGCCGCCCGAATTGCCATGGTTGCCGTGCTCACCGAAATGATGGCCGCCATGTCCTCCGCTTTGAGAGCCGCCCCGACTGGGGGATTCATATTTTTGCAGCGGCTGAGGTTCGTCGCTGCCATCCTGCTGATTCCCGCCGCCCAGCGCCAGGTGAGACAAGCGCGACATCGCTAGGAGGTATTTATCACCTTCTGACATATATTCGAAAGGCGCCTTGCGAATCGATGGCGACGTCACCAACCCCAGGGAGTCCCAATCGTCATCACTAGTGATGGAAAGTACCGGGCCGCGGATGGTTTGATAGCGCGACCTGAACGCGGCCCCTGAAAAGTCAGCATAGGGGCTTAAGGCGATCACCGCACGAACCGGAATTTTCTGCTCAGGCGGCGTACCGCCCCGGAGCTGTTCGCCAGCGACCACCATGGCGGCATACGCACCGAGATCGTAGCCGGCAATCGCGACACGTGACAGATCAATCTGTTCAAGTGCTTTTTCCCCTTGTGCTCGGCGGCGGCTCAATTCGCGCCAGGCATTTTGCAAAGCAGCGAGGCGGATAACCATCGTTTTGGCCGAATATCGTTCACGGGCCAGGGGCGTAAAGTCCCCCGCCCTTGCTTTGATCGATGACCAAGCCGTCTCATCTTCTACCAGCAACTGGAGGGACAGAACCGCATACCCGCCCTGCGCCCAGGCAGTTCGCCACGCCTCACCGGCCGAACGGGATTCCCCCAGGGCTGGCAGGTAGATCACCAGCGGGAACGACGCCGCATTGGCCGGGACGGTTAGCGCGACATCAAAGATGTCACCGCCTGCCGTCCAGGTCGCTAATGTCGTCGAAACCGGAAAACGATCATCGGTCAAGTAACCCCGGCTGACGAACTGCTTGACCTTGGCCTCGTCCGGTTTGGGTAGAGACTGCGAGGCACAGCCGGCCAAAGCAAGCACCAGCGTAGCCACGCAGAGGTGGCGCAAACGATTAAGAGCGATTTCCATGGCTTAAAAGAAAAGTAAAAGCTTAGTAACGGGAGAAAATGTCATGCGAGTGGCGCGACACGATTGCGGTTGGGCAACAATTCGTGGCAAACTGATTCGTGACAGTGGACGCAAAACCCGGTTCTGACCCAATATCGAATTGACGTGATTTTTCCGCAGCGGGAGCACCTGAACGTAAGACGTGCGAGCCAAGTCATGGTCCGCTCAAGCCCATGATCGCGAGCGACCGAATTTCAAGAGCGACGTGGTCAATGATGCAGAAGAAGTCGTCATCGCTAGTTGATGATCCAGATACCAACACCCAGCCCCGAGCCAATGGCCAGCATGCCGGGCAAGCTGCGTATCAGGAAGTGACGTCCGGCAATCCAGGCCAGGAGTCCGGTTTTGAAGCACAGATTGGAAATAATGGCCAAGCCAATGGCGTTTGCGGCCTGGATGGGCTCAAGCTTGCCGCCATCGAACAGTCGCAGCATTGACAGGACGATGGCATCGAGCTCCGTCAAACCGGAAATGGCGGATGCGAGGTAGAGGCCCCGGGTGCCCGCCAGATCGGACAGCCACGAGGCGAGCATCAAAATGACCGCATACATCGCGCCAAAGGTTATTGCTGTTTTCAGTTCCGTGGGATTGGTCACTTCCGGCAGCGGTAACGGATCGCCTGATCGCAGGGTGTGCCACCAGAAAAGAATCGCCAGGCCACCCGCGACGACATTGCCAAGCAACACCGGCCAGAGCGTATTGATTAAATTGGGCGTTAGTGCGAACACGATCAGACCGAGCCGCAGAGGCACGATCAAATTGGCCGTCAGAATGACGAAGATGGAGAGTGACGCCAAAGAGGGCGTTTGGCGCGCATGACGCGCGTACACCAATGTCGTTGCCGTACTCGACACCATACCACCGAGTAGGCCGACAAGCGGTGGGCCGAATCGATCGCCGGCCCAGCGCATGGCCAAATAACCCGCCAGGCTCAGCCCTGAAATCAAGACGACCATCAGCCAAATATGGTGCGGGTTGAGGGTGTTGTAGGGGCCGTATCCGGTTTTCGGCAGCACGGGGAGCACAATAAAACTCAGTGCTGCGAACTGCAAAATCGATACCATATCCCGCGCGGTGATCCGTTCACTCAGGCCACGCAATTCAGTCTTGAAATTGAGCAAGGCAGCGGAGGCTATGGCCAGCATGACTGCGTATTGGCCATGGCCTAGCCAGACCATGGACCCCAAGCCGAAACAGGTCACAAGGGCTATACGCGTGGTTGCGCCACCGCTTTTACCGTCTTCAACATCCTTCGGGTTGAAGACGGCGATGCCCACGACCGCCAATAGTGCAGAAGGCAAAAACCAGGGGGCTCCCGTACTTTGGCCGATCAGTGCGGAGATGGTGCCGAACAGGGTGACCAGCGAGAAAGTCCGAACGCCGATTGCCGAGCCGGCGCGCTCCCGCTCGACACCAATCAGCAAACCGATGGCCAAACTCGTCAAAAAGGAAATCAAATGCGTATTGACAACGGTATCCACAAACTCTCCATCGATTTATAGCGGCCAGGACGCGTAACTAGGTCAGGGATAGAAGTTTCGTGGCAGCCTGATCATTCTCATTCGCTGTCGTGATCACCTTCATTTGCATCTCGAATTGACGTGCCAACGAAATCATGGCGACCATTTCGGACGCCATGTTGACATTGCTCCCTTCAAGGTAGCCCGAGACCAGCGAGGTACCTGGGCTGGCGTCAGCAGGCATGCCACCATGAAGCCGGAAAAGGCTGTCATCGCCACGCTCAAGTGCGTGTTCCGGCGGGTTAACCAGCTTGATGCGGCCAATGATGTTGGTTGTGTTCGGCGTTCCGAAACGCGGGACACCAGATATCGTGCCGTCGTTGGCAATAGCAATTTCAGTATCCGGTGGGATGGTGATCAGCCCGCCATCGCCTTGCACCGGAATGCCGGTTCGAGTTTGGAGTACGCCGTTGGGACTCATGTCCAGACTACCGTTGCGCGTGTAAGCCTCGCTCCCATCCGGCAACACTAGAGCGATCAAACCTTGGCCTTGTACTGCGACATCCAATGCACGATCGGTCTGCTGAAGGGTTCCCGGAGTGAAGTCATTCATGACACTGGCGTCGACGACAAATGCTCGGGTGGGAAGTCCCGGCCCTTCGATCGGTACCGCGCGAAAAGCGTGCATCTCGGCCCGATAGCCCGTCGTCGTGGCGTTGGCCATGTTATGAGCCATTGCAGCCTGTTGCGAGAAAACCTGGGAGGCTCCCGTCATCGCCGTGTAGATGATCCGATCCATTTGCTCGCCTTTCTATTCCGCCACAATTTTCTAAGGCAACGTCAATTTTCGACACAACCCGATAGCAAGCCGCTCGGTTACAGGTAGATTGCGCCGGCGCTGGACACATACTCGGGGGGCAACGGTTCAAGTCGATAGTCAAGCGTCAATTCTTCCCTGCGGGGGATATCCGTGATCGTCCGCACGTACAGCCGATTTCCAAGATGAACTATCGTGCAGTTGGGCTTGCGGGAGTGATTTATGAACGAGTATTTGGTTCGCCTCGGGCGCACCAGAAGCATTTTCGTTGTCAATGCATTCCACTCGTTGAAGGTGTCCTTGGTCATGTCACGAGTCATCTTGTAGACACTCCACGGCACAATCTCTCCGTCCAGGCTGGCAAGAACAGATTCGAAAGAGATATCTTGTTGGGCAAATAACCCATAGCCATGGATGGTGCTGCTCTCGATAGCGCCTAAAGGGATATTGTTGATGACTCTTGCATGCAAAATAGTTATCCCATTTTTCATGCTGCAACTTCACCGCAACTTGCACCAACCAAGGCTTCCAGAGCGCCGGGGGTTCGGGCGACCCCACTGAGAGATAGCGCAGTCATCAAGGGATGGAACGTGAAGCCAATCGGCCATACATGGGCGGGGCTTGAGATCCGTCCGAAGGCCCCGGTTCCAAACCCCAATACCACTAAAAGGAACACCACGGTCACCCAGCGCATCCTATTAAGCTCCCCATTGCATGATTCCTTCAAGAAAATATTGGCAACACCATCTCATCAGCTTCGCACGATGGCATACCGGGTCTGACGCAGAGATGACCTCGGAATTACAACGTTGTCACTCAATGGCAAGCAGTTGGGTTGTTGTAGTTGACTCAGGCGGCCATGCTCGGTGCAGGCCTAGGGAGTGTCCGTAAGAAACAGCAGGGAAGACTTTGTCGTTAACGAAGAAACGATCATGCCGGCGCTTTTCGATGCGTGCTTGATCGCGCTGCAGATGACGCTGCTGCGGCTACCGCCTACGGTTCATTGCGCCACGCTCCAAGAGTTGCCGCTGGCCAGCATGGGATTGATGGCTTCGTAGCGTCCTTGCTCGAATCGCTATGGTGGTTTTTATTGCCTTTTTGTCATGAAGCGCCGAGGCAATCTGAGGCTGTGATGGTTCCGTACCGGCTTAATGTTGTTCGCAACACAGTAAAATGCCCCAGGGCATCAACATTTTTTGGGCATCCGGAAAAAGATGGGGGGGTGGGGGTTTTGACGTAGACGTAGATTTACGTTCACTCTCCGGAAAATGTTGTGGGGTGCTGCCCCTCTACCCCTTTGACGCTTGAGGCATCAAGCCGGAGGTGCGCTCCCTCGCCATCCCCAACCAGTCGCATCAAGATAGTCTTGGGATTGCTGGTTAGTGAAATCTATCATCTTGCTGATGATTTCTACTGGGTCGGTTCCTTTTTTGGTCTCGGTTTCAAAGATTGCTTGTCTCTGTGCGTCAATTCCAGGGGCGGTTTCGTAGAATTTTTCGACGTAGTCATCACCTACGATTTCTCCAGTGGTAGACAGCTTCCTTGTTCCGAAGGCAACCGTAGCCAGACCGTCACCAACACCTGGTTGACCGCTGATATCGTAAAAAATTGTGCTTGGTGTGGTTGCCATGCCGTAGGCTATTTTTTCAGCACTCGCACGGTCAGAACTTGCTGCCTGAAGCAATCTCTCTTGGGCATAGGTTCTAGTCTGTGTCGCACCGGTTTCGTTTGCTGCAAGCGTTTTGCCCGCCCTAGATAGCGTTACCTTATCGGCATAATCTGCCGTAGGTGCTGGTGAAGTTTGCCGCTCGACTACTGATTTGTGGGAAGAGCCGAAAGCGGAAGCGATGTTGTTCAAGCCTTGAATAATCATTTTTCACTCCTTGAGATACGCCCAAAAATTAATGCAAGAGGCATGCCAAAGGATAAAGAAGTGAAAATGCCACCCCAACCAGACAGGAAGGGTGGGTCATTTTTAAGTTGATGTTTCCTCTGCAAATGGGTCAGTTCTAGGCTGTTGCTGACAACGATCTGCCAGATACGACCGACAGTCCCAATCGGACACAAGGATGTGATGGACCCACCATTCGGACAGAAAACTGAACACCCCGAGCCTGTCCTGTTTGCCTTCCATTGCCGAGAACAGGAAGTCGGATAGTGCAATATGGAATAGTTTATGCTCTTCAGCGTGTTCAGCCAGCTTCGGGTAATGCCGCGCAAGCAGCAATTCTTCTTCCTTAGCAAAATGTTCTCTGGCACAGACAGCCATTTCGTTAAGGAGATCGTGAAACCTTTCATGACTCTCGGGGCTCCTGTTCTCCAGGCATTTCGCGGATTTTGCACATAGCATCAGCAGCTTTTTGTGCTGCTGATCGATGATAGTGTTCCCAATGCTGTAGCAGTCGCGCCAAGCGTATTCGGTGGTTATGCTGGGTAATCGTGAAGACATGAGGAGATTGTTGATAGATGTAATTCATTAGCGTTGTCTTGACCCGCTACGCAACGGCAGGCTGTAGTGCCATTGTCCGTTATCAAAAGACCAATAGGAAATATCCGGATCGCTGATGCTCTTCTGACACAGTGAAATTTGCGCTTTGCTAACTGTCACCTGCATGACTCGGAGATTACAGTTTCGTAATATTCTTGCTGACGCCGGTCACAATATTGCCTTTCCCCCTTGGACGAACTCGATCTCTACCCTCTTGCCCTCAGCAACGCTCGGACAGGCTGCCGCTCAGTCGAATGATGCAGGCACTACTGCTACTTTTCAGTCTTCTAGGCGAAACTGCACCGGTACTTTGACCCAGGCTTCGATCAGTTCGTCGCCCCGTCGGGCCGGTAGGAAGCGCCAGCCTTTTACTGTCTCCAGCGCCGCCTGATCGAGCGCGGCCGATCCGCTTGACTGCTCCAGTTCGACCCTTGCCGCCGTGCCTTCAGGTGTCACCAGGACTTTCAGCCGTACCGTGCCGGATTCCTCCTGGCGCCGTGCGGAAAGGGGATAGCGTGGTTTTGGATTGTGGAGGTATGCCGCCGAAAATTCCGGTGCCGAAACCGCGGCCGTGATTCTGGATACGGGTGAGTTTTCCGCCGCCGTTGGGCTGGGCGGTCCGGCGGTTGCCGGCGCCGCCACCATCGCGGCTGGTTTTGAAGCGGGCTTCGGATTCTCAGCGGACACGGGAGCGAAATTGGTTTTCCGTTCTGGCAAAGCCGGTGCTTGTTCTTGCGGCGGTCGATGTAGCGGCTCCGGCGGTCGCACGGCGCGCCTGTCTCTGGTCGAGGGTGATGTCACCGATGCCCGGGGAGAAGGCAGCACCGAGTGTGGCCGCGCCATGAAGCGCGGCGCTCACGGCCAGCGCTCGATAGAAGACACGGGAACGGGAATTCATCCAATGCCAAAGTTCCTGTTGGCTATCGATCAGAAGCTTCCCCGCAGGCCGACCATCAGCCCCCGTCCCGGCAGTGGCGCGATGTCCTTGAGCACCGAGGTATGGACCCGCGCTTCCTGGTTGAAGAGGTTGTTCGCTTTCAGGAAAGCCTCCAGGTTGAAGGCTTCGGCCTTGACGCGGTAGGTCAGCCAGGCGTTGACCAGCGTGTAGCTGTCGGTCGGCAATTCGGCGGTGGCCACCCGGTTCTGCCTGGTGGCATGGGTCACATCGAGCCGGGAACCGAAGTTGCCGAGACGATAGTCGAGTCCGAGCCCCAGGCGTAGCGGTGCAATGCGCGGCAAGGGTTCGCCGGTTTCCCGGTTCGACGCACGCACATAGTCGCCGCGCAGGGTGAGGTCGAGAGACCCAGTCCGATCGTAGATGCGGAACTTGCCTTCCGCTTCGAGGCCGTAGAGCTGCGCCGGCACCGCCCGGAAAAATGTCTCCGGGAGAACGCGCAGACCCGAGGCATCGGCAATCCCGTCGCCGTTTGCATCGAGCGGGTTCAAGGTGCCGTCGGTCGCCCGCGTATTGCCGCTGTTGAGCAGCGTGACGTAGTTGCTGAAGCGGGTATAAAACCCCCCGACGCTTGCCGAATGCTGGCCTGAGCGCCAGCGCAGTTGTACATCGGCACCGTTTGATTTTTCCTCGCTCAGCTCGGACCTGCCGACTTCGAATTGCCCGGTGGCCGTATGCGGTCCGTTGGCGAACAGTTCGTTGTAGGTCGGAGCACGTTCCGAGTGCGACAGGTTTACCGCCAACGCCACCTCCTTGCTGAAGCTGTAAAGCGAACCGGCAGCAAGGCTGCGGGGCGTAAAACTTCGCGTTTGCTGATTGCCGAAACGGGGAGCGCCGGGGTTGTTCGGATCGTCCGGTCCGCCACCCGACGATTCGACGTCCGCTCGCTCGACGCGCCCACCCAGGGTCAGCTTGAGCTTGTCGAAAGGCAGTTCTTCGTAGAGGTAGGCCGCCTTGGTGTCGGTACGGGTGCGGGGAAGGTAGGCTTCCTCGCCGAGGGCGCTGAAATCGACACTGTGGAACTGCACTCCGAATACACCGGTTAGCGGTCCGAACTTGCCGTGGGCAGCCTCAAGTGTGCCCTCGCGGCCCTTGTTCAGGAAAGTGGTGGCCACCTGGCCGGCTTCCAGTTCCTGGTGCTCATAGTCGGTGTAGCCGAGGCGCACCTTGACCCGCGTAATGACGGGGCCGAGATCGCGCATTTCTCCCGCAAAATCCCAGCGCTTGCTCTTCATGTCGATGCGGACATCCTCTTCGGCCACCGTGCCGTAGTTCGAGTTGTAGCCGGAATAGGCCAGTCCGGCGTAGCCACGGTCGAAAGTCAGGGAAGCGCCGAGAGCGCCGCCGTCGGCGCTGGCGGCACTGTTGCGCAGACGGCCGCGGGGCTCATCCGCCAAGGGCGATTGAGCGCGCAGGCGTGACGAACGGGCGAACTCCGGGATTTTCAGATCGTCTGAAGTGCGCTGGAAAACGTCCGCGTGCACGGCGAGTACACCGTTGCCGCCTTCCAGTACGGCGCTGCCGCTACGCTGGTGGTCGGGGCCGCCGAAGCGCGTCTCGGCACGGCCGGTGCTGCCGCTGATCGGCTCTTGCGGTATGCGGTTGTCGATGGCGTTGACCACCCCACCAACGGCACTGCCGCCGTAAAGCAGCGCCGCCGGGCCGCGCACGACCTCTATCTGCTCGATTGCCAGCGGGTCGAGCGGAACCGCGTGGTCCGGGCTCAAGGCAGAGACGTCGAGCATGCCCAGCCCGTTCTGCATGAGCCGGACGCGGTCGGCATCGAGCCCGCGAATGACGGGACGGCCGGCGTTGGGACCGAAATAGCTAGAACTGACCCCGGGCAGGCCGTTCAGCGTTTCGCCCAAGGTGCTCTCGCGGCGCAGGGACAGTTCGCGTCCGCCGAGCACGGAGACGGGCGGCACCAAATCGAACAATCCGCTGCCGAGCGGGTTGGCGGTGACGACTACCGGCGGCAATTCCACAGGCTGTGGTGTCGTGGCGACGCTCTGGGCCAGCACGGCGGGCGCGGAAAACGCCATGGCGAGCGCGACGGCGGTCTTTTGGGGTGTACTCATCTTCTGCTCCAAAATGCAATGAGCCCCTCCTGACAGGATGGGGCGATAAATACCAAAGGGGAGTATCAGACAAGCAGGTGTGGCGGGCCGCGGCTGCGGCTTTCGACGGTATGTGTCGTTGGCGTGTTCCGCGCTGAAGCGGCAACGAGTGGAGGGCAAAAATCGATGATCGGCGCAAGGGTGATGGCAACCGAAGCGAGGGTATCGATCGGACATAGCGCCAGGCACTGCAGGCAGGGTTGCCCCTGCGCCTCACCTTTGCCTTCTCGTTCCGCTGAATTGCTCTGCTTCCATGGCAGATCAGCAGCGTGGATATAGACGTGCGCGACCGTCACCTGCTGCACCCCAAGCAGGCAAAAGCACATCAACCACGCGATGAACAAGCGCGGAATGATCATACTTTGTGTGCCATGCTTGGCACGGTCATCCTGCACCGCGCAGACGCAACGCATTGCCGACCACGCTCACGGAAGAAAGGCTCATCGCCGCCGCCGCGATGACGGGAGACAGCACCAGCCCGAAGAACGGATAGAGTATTCCGGCCGCGATCGGTACGCCGAGGGCGTTGTAGAGGAAGGCAAAGGCCAGATTCTGCCGCATGTTGCCGACGGTCGCGGCGGACAGCAGACGAGCCCTTGCAATACCGCGCAGATCCCCCTTGACTAGCGTCACCTGGGCGCTGTTCATGGCGACGTCGGTGCCGGTGCCCATCGCGATGCCGACATCCGCCCGGGCCAGGGCCGGTGCGTCGTTGATGCCGTCGCCGGCCATCGCCACGATGCGGCCTTCGCGCTGCAGGCGTTCAACCAGCGCCAGTTTGTCGGCCGGCTTGACCTCGCCGTGTACCTCATCGATACCCAGGCTGGCACCGACCGCCCGGGCGGTGGTCAGGCCGTCCCCGGTCGCCATCACGATGCGCAGGCCGGCCTGGCGCAGCACCGTCAGGGCTTCAGGGGTGCTCGCCTTGATCGGGTCGGACACCACCAGCAGACCGAGCAGATGGCCGTCGGCCGCCAGATGCATGACGCTGGCACCGCTTTGGCGCAGGGTTTCGGCTTCACCGCCAAGGGTGCCGATCTCGACGCCGTCCTCGGCCATCAGCGCGCCGTTGCCGAGGGCCAGGCGCTGGCCGCCGACCGTCCCGCGCACGCCGATGCCGGTGGCCGACTCGAACTGTTCGGCCTTTTCCAGGGCCAACCCGCGTTCCCGGGCGGCGCGGACGATGGCGTCGGCCAGCGGGTGCTCGCTGCCCTGATCGAGGCTGGCGGCGAGGCGCAGCACCTCGTCCTCGGCGACGCCCGGCGCGGCCACCGCACGTTCGAAAGCCGGCCGCCCTTCGGTCAGCGTGCCGGTCTTGTCGACGATCAGCGTGTCCACCTCGCGCAGCCGCTCGATGGCCGCCGCGTCGCGGAACAGGATGCCCTGGGTCGCCGCCTGACCGGTGGCGACCATGATCGACATCGGCGTCGCCAGCCCGAGGGCGCAGGGGCAGGCGATGATCAGTACCGAGACGCCGTTGATCAGGCCGAAGACCCAGCCCTGCTCGCCGCCGAACAGGCCCCAGGCGAAGAAACTGGTGAGTGCGATGGCGACTACCGCGATCACGAAATAGCCCGCCACCACGTCGGCCAGCCGTTGCAGCGGCGCTTTCGAGCGCTGGGCCTGGGCGACCATCTGGACGATCTGGGCAAGCATCGTCTGGGAACCGACTTTCTCCGCACGGATGACCAGGCTGCCGCTGGTGTTCATCGTGGCGCCGATCACCTGGTCGCCGAGGCGTTTGCTCACCGGCAGCGGCTCGCCGGTCAGCATTGCCTCATCGACGGCGCTCGAACCGTCGACCACCGCGCCGTCCACCGGTACTTTCTCGCCGGGCCGGACACGCAGCGTGTCACCGACATGGACATGGGTCAGTGGAATGTCATCTTCCGTACCGTCTGGGTTGATGCGGCGGGCGGTCTTCGGGGAGAGGCCGAGCAGCGACTTGATGGCGGCCGAGGTTTGCGAGCGGGCACGCTGTTCGAGCATCTGGCCGAGCAGGGTCAACGAAATGATTACCGCCGCCGCCTCGAAATAGACGCCGATCCGGCCGTGGGCAACGAATGATTGGGGAAACAGGCCTGGCGCCAGCGCCGCCACGACGCTATAACCGAAAGCCGCGCCGGTACCGAGGCTGATCAGTGTCCACATGTTCGGGCTGCGGTGGACCAGCGACTGCCAGCCGCGGACGAAGAACGGCGCCCCGGCCCACAGCACGATGGGCAGGCTGAGCAGCAACTCGGCCCAAGTCCGAATCAGCGGCGGCAAGCCTTCCATCTGGTGCCCGGCCATCGCCAGCACGACCACGATAATGGTCAGCGGCAGGCTGGCCCAGAAACGGCGGCGGAAGTCCCGATATTCGGCGTTGTCCTCGTCCTGGTCGAAATCGGGGAGCAGCGGTTCGAGGGCCATGCCGCACTTGGGGCAGGAGCCGGGCCCGATCTGGCGGATTTCCGGGTGCATCGGACAGGTGTATTCAACGCCGGGGAGGGCGGCCTCGGCCGGCGGCGGGCCGAGGTAACGCGCCGGTTCAGCATCGAATTTCGTTTTGCATTTGGCGCTGCAGAAGCAGTAATGGACGCCGTCCAGATCTGTCGCATGGGGGGATTCCGGTTTGACGGCCATGCCGCAAACCGGGTCGATGAAGATACGCGACGTGTCGTTCAAGACCGACGACGAATGGCTGTGATCGTGATCGTGATGTTGCCCTGAGTGCTCGCTGTTCATGGCTACTCCCCTTTAGTCAAAGTTGATCCAGCATGCCCATGGGCCAATATCGAAAAAAATAGGCCTTGCTCTGCAGCAAGGCCGTTAGCAACGGTCGCGCAGGAGAGAAAGCCGACCGCAAAAGGTATCCAGCTAAAGTTGCACAGGCTCCAGCCAGATTTTTCCTCATGACTACTTTCTATTTAGTCGATACCGACCTTGCGCTGCTCGCTGCGCACATAGGCCGTGATGTGTGCCACGTCGTCGGGTGTTACCTGCGGCACCGGCGCCATGTCGCCGAATTTCCAGTGATGGGCGCGCACGCCGTTCTTCACGGCGAGTTGGAAAGCGGCATCGGCATGGTGCGAGGGCTCATAGATGCGGTTCAGGAGTGGCGGCCCCTTATCCGAACCTTTCAAGTTCGTACCGTGACAGGCCGCGCAATGTTTCGCGAATAGCGTCTTGCCGGCTACCGGATTGGGCATCAGGCCGGGGCTGGGTTTGGGCACCTGCCAGCCTTGGGCTTGCACCGACAGGCTGATCAATGCCATCAGCCCCGCGGCGAACTGTCGCCTACGAATTCTGTTCATTGCTTCCTTCTGCCTTGCCGTGACCGCCATGTCCACCGTGACCGAAGAAGTGCATCAACGGACAAAGCAGAAGGAGCAAATAAATCCACCGTCCGGCTACGTGCTCCCAATGCTCGCGAATGATGAAGAACCCTAGGATGACCGCGATCATGGCAACGACGACCGCGCCACGAGACCGATACCACGGCTCGGCGTGATGATGTGCAGATTCTGCTTTCATGAGCGGACTCCTTGTACTTGATAGACACCGGATGAAGCGGTAGAACAGCAAATGAGCGGGCGGGTTGTCGTGCCTTGCTTGGCAGCCCATTGCCGCTGACAAGGGAAGCGGATCACCAGCAGTGAACCGCTTCCCTACAGGAACCGATTAGTGGGAATGACCAGCGTGCGAGTCGTTTCCGGAGCCGCCCGCATATCCACTACTGGCACACCCGCCCAGCAACAGTCCGACTACCGTCACAGCAACCACCAAGAGCTTCTTCGACATCACGTTCTCCTTGCGTTGAAAATATTCATTCCTCGATACCCCGATTCAGGCGCCATTGCTTGACCAGCGCGTAGATCGCCGGAATCACCGCGAGGGTCAGTACCGTCGAGGAAATCATGCCGCCAACCATCGGCGCGGCGATGCGGCTCATCACTTCCGAGCCTGTGCCGGTGCCCCACATGATCGGCAACAGGCCGGCCATGATCGCCACCACCGTCATCATTTTCGGCCGGACGCGCTCGACGGCGCCTTCCATGATTGCCTCGTAAAGATCGGTCAGGCCAGGAACCTGACCCTCGGCGCGCCGCTTGGTCTTCAATTCCTCCCAAGCGTGATCGAGATAGATCAGCATGATGACGCCGGTCTCGGCCGCGACGCCGGCCAGCGCAATGAAGCCGACGGCGACGGCGACCGACAGGTTGTAGCCGAGCCACCACATCAACCAGATGCCGCCAACCAGCGCGAAAGGCACCGAGAGCATGACGATCAGCGTCTCGGTAATGCGCTTGAAGTTGAGATAGAGCAGCAGGAAAATCGACAGCAGCGTTACCGGGATGACGATCTTCATTTTCTCGATGGCCCGTTCCATGTATTCGAACTGGCCGCTCCAGGTCACGTAATAGCCCGGCGGGAACTTGACCTGTTCGGCGACCGCCTTCTTGGCGTCGGCGACATAACTGCCGATGTCGCGGTCGCGGATGTCGACATAGATATAGGCTGAGAGCAGGGCGTTTTCGGTGCGGATGCTGGGCGCGCCCTTGGCGACGACGACCTTGGCCAATTGCCCAAGCGGAATCATCGCCCCGTCCATGGTCGGGATCAGCACCTCGCGGGCGATCTGCTGCGGATCGGAGCGTAGTTCGCGCGGATAGCGGATGGTGACGCCGAAACGCTCGCGGCCCTCGACCGTGGTGGTGACCATCTCGCCGCCCAGCGCGGTGCCGATGACATCCTGCAGGTCGCCGACGGCCAGGCCGTAGCGCGCCAGTTGCTCGCGGTCGGGCTCGATGTTGAGATAGAAGCCGCCGGTGATCCGCTCGGCGAACGCACTGGTCGTGCCGGGCACGGCTTTGACCACAGCCTCGATTTCCTTGGCCACTTTTTCCATCTCGCCGAGATCCTTGCCAAACACCTTGATGCCGATCGGCGTGCGGATGCCGGTGGACAGCATGTCGATGCGCGCCTTGATCGGCATCGTCCAGGCATTGGCGACGCCGGGAAATTGCAGCGCCTTGTCGAGTTCGGCAATCAACTTGTCGGTGGTCAGGCCGGGGCGCCATTCGGCTTCCGGCTTCAGGTTGATCACCGTCTCGAACATCTCGGTCGGCGCAGGATCGGTCGCCGTGTTGGCGCGCCCGGCCTTGCCATAAACTGAAGCGACCTCAGGGAAACTCTTGATGATCTTGTTCTGTGTCTGCATCAACTCGGCCGCCTTGGTGATCGACATGCCGGGCAGTGAAGCCGGCATGTAGAGCAGCGTGCCTTCGTTGAGCGTCGGCATGAACTCGGAGCCGAGTTGCGAAGCCGGGTAGACCGAGAGACCCAGCGCCAGCACGGCGAGCACGATGGTCAGCTTCTTCCAGCGCATGACGCCGGCGATGATCGGCCGATAGGCCCAGATCAGGAAACGATTCACCGGGTTCTTTGCTTCCGGCATGACCTTGCCGCGGATGAACAGCATCATCAGGACCGGCACCAGCGTCACCGAAAGTAGCGCCGCGCCGGCCATCGAGAAGGTCTTGGTGAAGGCCAGCGGCGAGAACAGCCGCCCCTCCTGGCCTTCCAGGGCGAACACCGGGAGGAAGGAGACGGTGATGATGAGCAGCGAGAAGAACAGCGCCGGGCCGACTTCCTTGCAGGCGGCGAGCATGGCATCGGCGCGCTCGGCTTTGGTGTGCTCCTCGGGCAGGCGCTCCAGGTGTTTGTGGGCGTTCTCGATCATCACGATGGCGGCGTCGATCATGGCGCCGATGGCGATGGCGATGCCACCCAAGCTCATCAGATTGGAGTTCATGCCCAGCGAGCGCATGGCGATGAAAGCGATCAGCACGCCGACCGGCAGCATCAGGATAGCGACCAGCGCGCTGCGTATGTGCATCAGGAAAACGATGCAGACCAGCGCGACGATGGCCGCCTCTTCGAGCAAGGTGCGCTTCAAGGTGTCGATGGCGCGATGAATCAGTTCGGAACGGTCATACACCGTTTGTACGGTGACGCCCTCGGGCAAGCCGCCGCCGATTTCCTCGATCTTGGCTTTCAGGTTGTGGATGACTTCCAGCGCGTTGGCGCCATAGCGCGCCATGGCGATGCCCGACACCACTTCGCCTTCGCCGTTCAACTCGGTCAGGCCGCGCCGCTCGTCGGGCACGAGTTCGACGCGGGCGATATCGCGGATCAGCACCGGCGTGCCCTTGTCGCTCTTGACGACCAGCATTTCCAGGTCGCTCTTGCCGCGCAGGTAGCCCTTGCCACGCACCATGTACTCGGTTTCGGCCATCTCGACGACGCGACCGCCGACATCGCGGTTGGAGTCGCGGATGACCTGCGCCACCTTCATCAGCGGAATACCGTAGGAACGCAGCTTGATCGGGTCGACGGTGACTTGGTAGGTCTGAACGAAGCCGCCAATCGATGCGACTTCGGCGACGCCGTGCGCCTTGGTCAGCTGATAGCGGACGTACCAGTCCTGGATGGTGCGCAGTTCGGCCAGCGTCTTGTCCTTGGCCAGCAGCGCGTACTGGTAGACCCAGCCGACACCGGTGGCGTCCGGCCCGAGCGACGGGGTGACGCCCTTGGGCATGCGACTGGAGGCGAAATTCAGGTATTCGAGGACGCGCGAGCGGGCCCAGTAGATATCGGTGCCATCCTCGAAAATGACGTACACGAAGGAGGCACCGAAGAAGGAAAAGCCGCGCACCACCTTGGATTTCGGCACCGACAACATGGCCGTGGTCAGCGGATAGGTCACCTGATCCTCGACGACCTGGGGCGCCTGGCCGGGATACTCGGTATAGACGATGACTTGGACGTCCGAGAGGTCGGGCAAGGCATCGATCGGGGTACGCAGCACGGCATAAATACCGCCGATGGTGATGAACAGGGTGGCGAGCAGGACCAGGAAGCGGTTCCGGCCCGACCATTCGATAATGTTGGCCAACATGGGGCGACTCTCCGTGGCTCTCGGTCAGTGACCGGCGTGCGGGTTGGCAGCGGCGGCCGGCGCGCCGGCTCCCTGGCTTGCTGGCAGCGTTTTGACTGCTGTGATCACCCATTCGCCCGGCTGTCGCTCGACGAACTCGACGGCGACTTTGGCTCCCGGTTTCAGCCCTTGCAGCAGCGACGCGTTGGCGGCCTTGAACTCCATGGTCATGGCCGGCCATTTGAGGCTGGCGACCGGGCCGTGATTGAGACTAATCGTGCCGGCCGCCGCGTCGATGCCATCTACCGTGCCTTCGGCCTGGTGGCTAGCTCCTTTGGCGGCTGGCTGTCCGGGGGCTGCTGCCGCTTGCCCTTCTTTGGGGGCTGCACCATGGGCGGCATGGCCGAAACCGCCGACCGCCGCCTTGAGGTTGCTCTCGGCATCGATCAGGAAGTTGGCGGCGACCACCACTTGTTCGCCCTCCCTGACCCCTTCGAGCACTTCGACATGGTTGTCGCTACGCGCTCCGAGCTTGACCTCGCGCGGTTCGAAGCGGCCTTCGCCCTGCTGGATCAGCACAATCTGGCGGGCGCCGCTGTCGATGACGGCGGAGGTCGGTACCGTGACCACCTGGCCTTTGGTACCCACCGGCAATTCGACCTGGGCGAACATCGCGGGCTTAAGCAACAGACCCGGATTGGCCAGTTCGACGCGAACCGGTACCGTGCGGGTCTGGGCGTTCAGGGTCGGATAGACATAGCTGATCGTGCCTTCGAAAGTCTTGCCCGGAAAGGCATTGATCATGACTTTGGCCTTGGCGCCGGATTTGACCAGGCCGATATCCTGTTCGAAAACATCGGCGACGACCCACACCGAGGAGAGGTCCGCCACCTGGTAGAGCGCCTCACCGGGCATGAAGCGCATGCCCTGAATGGCCTTCTTCTCGGTGACGATGCCGGCCACCGGCGAGCGGAAAGTCATCGTCCGCTTCGTCTCGCCGGATTTCGCCAGCGCCTTGACCTGTTCTTCCGAGATATCCCAGTTCTTCAGCCGCAGCAGGCTGGAATCGGCCAGTTGCTTCATGCCGTCCCGCGCCTGACCGCCGGCCTCTTTCAGCGATTCGACACCTTGGGCGGCAATCGCATATTCGCGCTGGGCGGAGACCAACTCCGGACTGTAGACCTCGAACAGCGGCTGGCCTTTGCCGACCGGCTGGCCGGTCACATTGACATGCAGGCGCTCGACATAACCCTCGAACTTGGGCGAAATCGCGTACATGCGGCGTTCGTCCGGCTCGATCCGGCCAGAAGCGCGCACCACCTTGTCGAGGACGCGCAGTTGCGCGGCTTCAGTGCGCACGCCCAGTTTTTGTACCTTCTCGGTACTGATCTTGATCTGATTGGCGGACGCCGGTTCGTCGTCCGCTTCGCCTTCATAAACAGCGATGTAGTCCATGCCCATCGGGTCTTTCTTGGGCGTCGGCGAGGTATCGGGCAAGCCCATCGGGTTGCGGTAGAAGAGCAGCTTTCTTTCTTTTTTGGCCGGCTCGGTGGCCGTCGCTGCCGCCGGTGTTGCCGATTCACCGTGGGAGGCGCCGCCTTTGCCGCCCAGCCAATAGCCGCCACCGGCCGCCACGGCGAACGCGATCACGCCGATGGTCAGTCCTGCACCCTTGTTCATAACTCTTCCCCTAAAAGTCGTTCGATTTCGGCCAAACGCATTTGCGCCTCGGCCTGTGCCTTGATCTGATTTTGTCTGGCCTGGCGGATTTGCCGCTGGGCATCGAGCAGCGTGGCGAAATCGACCTTGCCGGTTTCGTAGCCGGCCAAGGCCGCCTGGAAGGTCAGTTCGGCCTGGGGCAGCAGGCTATTGGTCAGCAAATTTTCGGTCTGGCGGGCGGCTTCGATGCCGGCCAGACTTTCCGCGAGGTCACTGACCACCTGGTTTGCGGTCGCTTCCTTGCGCGCCCTGGCGGCATTCAGCATGGATTCGGATTCCCGTTCCTGAGCGCGGCGCGAGGACTGCTGCAGCGGGATATTCATTTCGAGCATCAACTCCCATTCCTTGACCTCGTTCTGGTACTGGATGGGCGAGACGCCGAGCGTTACATCGGGATAGCGATTCTTGTAGGTCAGATCGCGGGTTTTTTCGGCTGCCCTGATCCGTGACTCGTCGGCGAACAGCAGGGGATTCCTGGCGCGGACGCGCTCTTCAAGGGCGACATAGTCGAGTCTGGCCGGCGCCGGCAGTGTCCGCAGTTGGCTTGGCTCGGCCAGTGGCGCCCGAGTAGGCCGAGCCAACAAGGCGTTCAGGCGGGCATGCAGGTGATGACGCTCAGTTTCCAGCGCGATCAGTTCATTGCGCATCGAGGTCTGTTCAACCTGGGCGCGAATGACGTCCTGCTGGGCGGCCAGGCCGCCGGCGTAGCGGACCTGGGCGATTTTTTCCAGACGGATCATCAGGTCGAGGATTTCGCGGGTCAGTCGTTCACTGCCGTGGACGTAGTACAACTGGGCATGGTTGACCTTGATCCGGCCGGCGATGTCGGCCCATGTCCCAATGACCCGCCCCTTGGCACCTTCGGCCTCGAACTCGGCAATTTCCCGCTTCAGATCGCGTTTGCCGAACCAGGGAAGATCCTGCATCAGCAGGTAGCGCGTACTGCCGACGCGACTGGGCGAAAGCGTGGCGTTCTGCTCGCCCATGCGAGTGATGTCGCGCAACTCGACGCGAAACTTCGGGTCGGGCAATGCCCCGGCCGATGTAATGCGTTGGCCGGAGGCCTCCGCTTCGGCCTGCATTGCCGCATACTCGGGGTTCCGCGTCTTGGCGAAATTGAGCAGGCTGTCGACCGAAGCGCCGAGAGCCGGTTCCTGAGCCAGTACGGGCATGCCCAAGCCGATGGCCATTAGCACGGCGAAAATCGGGGCAAGCCTGAATCGTCGCATACAACCTCCCTGTGAAACACGACTTCAAAAAGCGATGGGTACGCCGGGTGGTGCGCCCCGGAATGCCATCGCCATCATTGTTATTTGGCCGGTTCGAAATGCACAATGGTTACCGCGCCATTGACATTGTCAGCCATGAAGCGAATTTTGTCGCCCGCCTTCATCTGATCAAGCCAGTTCACATCCTTGACCCGGAAAACCATCGTCATGGCCGGCATACTCAGATTAACCAGCGGGCCGTGCGACAAGGTCACCTTGCCGGCTGCCTTGTCGACCTTCTTGACCTGGCCATCGACCATCTGTATTTCGGCCGCAGCCATGGTCTGGTTCGCCATGCTGTGGCCGGCGTGATCGCTAGCCGCCTGGACTGAAACGGTACCCAGCGAGGCGAGGGCGATCAGGGTAGAGGTAATCAATGCTTTCATGAGTTTCTCCTTGGGGTGGATAGGGGATTAGTGTTTGGCAAAAACTGTAATTTCGCCGCCAGTTCGGACCAGCAGCGTGTTGTATGCCACCGGCTTGGGGCTTTCCATGCCGGGCGAACCGGGGGGCATCGACGGCACCGCCAGGCCGACGGCCTGCGGTTTTTCCTTGAGCAGGCGCTGGATGTCGGCGGCGGGAACATGCCCCTCGACGACATAGCCGGCCACCTTCGCCGTGTGGCAGGAACCGAGGCGCTCGGGCATGCCCAGGCGCTGGCGAGCCGCCGGCACGTCGTTGACGTCGTGGGTTCGTACTTCGAATCCCGCCTGGCGCAGATGCTCGACCCATTTTTCGCAGCATCCGCAATACGGGCTTTTATAGACGTCGACCGCATCGGCCGCGCTGGCCGGCAGGTTAGCCACCGCGCCAAGGGCAAACAGCGTCAGGAGAATAGTTATCGGCTTTGCCATGGATACAACTCCTCGTTCAATTGATTGAGGGCAGTATGATGAAGCAAGACCAACAAAACACTGACTCCATGATTACATTTCTGTAATTTTTATGGGCGGTGATTGCCACGCCAGTGGGTCGATCAATGGTGCATATGGTCGTCGGCATGGCCTGCTGCCAACGGGGAAAATCGAGCTTGCTCGGTCTTTTTGTCGGGGAACACGACGGAGACAACCACTTTCATATGGGCATCGGAGACATACTTGCCGACGCCTGTCAGCTTGTTGTCGCCAGCCGGAGTCAGCGGTACCGTCACTTTCGATTTTCCGGCCAGAATCGTTGCCGTGCCGCTAGCACCGGCTGCCGGGATTTTTTTCTCACCATGGTCGGTGAGATAGACCGTGACCGGGCTGTCCTTGGCCTCCTTGTTGTTTTTGTCGACCAGCAGTTCGAAGTGATAAGGCCCGGCCATGCGGAGTTGGCCGCCATTGGGTGCCTTCATTTTGTCGAGGGTGCCATCGTCGTGGGCAAAAGCAGCGTTGCCGGCGAAGATCAATGCAGCAGATAGAACCAGGTTGGGAATCAGGGGGAGTTTCACGGATATTTCCTCATCGTTTGGGGTTAGAAAGACTCTTGCGCCTTTTCAGCGAGCAGGCGTTGTAGCGGTTTCTCACCGAACAGCCAGAACATGACCGGAGTCAGCAAGGTGTCGAGCAGGGTGGAACTGATCAGGCCGCCGAAAATTACGACGGCGACCGGGTGCAGGATTTCCTTGCCCGGTGCGTCGGCGGAAAGCATTAGCGGGGTCAGCGCGAAGGCGGCGACCAGCGCCGTCATCAGCACCGGGGTCAGGCGCTCCAGCGAACCGCGGACGATCATCTTGCGGCCGAACACTTCGCCCTCGAAAGCGCACAGGTTGATGTAATGGCTGATCTTCAGAATGCCGTTGCGCGTGGCGATGCCGGTGAGCGTGATAAAACCGACCAAGGCGGCGACCGACAGCGGCTGGCCGGAAATCCACAGCGCGACGACCGAGCCGACCAGGGCGAGCGGCACGTTGCCCATGATGATGGTCGTCAGTACCGCTGACCGGTAGCGGCTATACAGCACCAGGTAAATCATGGTCAGCGAGACGACGGCGAGCAACGCAATCAGCTTGGCCGCCTGTTCCTGCGCCTGGAACTGCCCTTCGAGCAGCGGGAAGTAGCCTTCCGGCATGGGTTTCTTGTCAATTTCGGCGCGGATGTCGGCGATGATCCGGCTCATGTCGGAACCATCGGTATTGGCCGAGACGACGATGCGGCGCCGGGTGTTTTCCCGACCGATCTGGTTCGGGCCCTCGCCATCCTCGATGCGGGCAAGTAACGACAGCGGCACGCGGCCAGTCGACGTCTCGATCAGCAGATTTTCCAGGCCGCGCTCGCCGCGTGCTTCTTCCGGCAGGCGCAGGGTCAGGTCGAAACGGCGATTGCCCTCGATGACCTGGCCGATTCTTTCGCCGGCCAGCAATTGCTCCAGGCGTTGCAGCAATTCGCCGGAAGCCACGCCGTAGCGGGCGGCGGCGTCGTAATCGAGATGGATCTTGTATTGCGGAATCAACACTTGCTTTTCGATCTGCAGGTCGGTGATACCAGGAATCTTCGCCAGACGTTCCTTGATGTCGCCCGCCAGGCCGCGCAGGGTATCTAGATCATCGCCAAAAATCTTCAGCGCGATCTGCGCCCGGACACCAGACAGCAAATGGTCGAGGCGATGGGAAATCGGCTGCCCGACATTGACCACGGCCGGCAGGTTGGCCAAGCGCTGGCGGATATCGGCGATGATCGCCTCCCGATCACGCTCGGAGGCCTTCAAATCAACCTCAATCTCGGAGTAATGGACGCCTTCGGCATGCTCGTCCAACTCGGCGCGACCGGTACGGCGGCCGACCTCGGTCACTTCGGGCACAGCGAGCAGGATGTTTTCCGCTTGCGTGCCGATCTGGTTCGATTCGACCAGCGATGACCCGGGGTTGAGCACGACATTGACGGTCAGCGTGCCTTCGTTGAACGGCGGCAGGAAGGACTTCGCAAAGAAGGGAATGGAGGCCAGCGCAATGACCACGACGGCGACGGCGCCGATCAGCAGCGCCCGGGCACGGTCGAACGACCAGTTAAGCAGGCGTTCGTCCCAGGCTTTGAGTTTTCTGACCAGGGCGCTGTCGCCGTGATCAATATGCTTCATCTTCGGCAACAGGTAGTAGCAGAGCACCGGCGTGATGGTCATCGCTACCGCCATGCTGGCCAGGATGGAGACGATGTAGGCGACGCCAAGCGGCGTGAACAGCCGGCCCTCGATACCCGGCAGGGCGAACAGCGGAATGAACACCAGCACGACGATCAAGGTCGCATAGACGACCCCGGAGCGGACTTCCTTCGAGGCGGCGGCAATCACTTCCAGCGCTGACCGGGGGTTGGGCAGGCTGCGGTTTTCGCGCAGGCGGCGCAAGACGTTTTCGACATCGACCACGGCATCATCGACCAGTTCGCCGATGGCGATGGCCAGGCCGCCCAGCGTCATGGTATTGATCGACAAGCCGAAATAGCTGAAGACTAGCGCCGTGACCAGCAGGGAGACCGGGATGGCGGTCAGCGAAATGAAGGTAGTGCGAAAATTGGCCAGGAACAGGAAGAGGATGACGGCGACCATGATTGCACCGTCGCGCAGCGCTTCCTCGACGTTATTGACCGATGCTTCGATGAAATTGGCCTGCTTGAACAGGAACTGCGGCGTATCGACGCCCTGCGGCAGGCTCTTGCTCATCTCGGCCAAAGCCTGCTCGACGGCACGGGTCAATTCCACCGAATCCGCCGTCGGCTGCTTCTGCACTGAAAGAATGACGGCTGGTTTGCCCTTGAAACTGGCGTCACCGCGTTTGACGCCGGCGGCGAAAGTGACGGAAGCCACCTGACGCAGCAGAATGGGTTGACCATTGCGCGTTGCCACCGGCTGGTTCTGCAGATCAACCAGGCGGGTCGTCCGGCCGATGTTGCGGATCAGGTATTCGCGACCGCCGGCATCGACGAAGCCGCCGGCCGTATTGCCGCCGAAGTTCTTTAGCGCCGACTCCAGTTCGCTCAGCGTTACCCCGACCGCCTGCAAGCGGGCCAGATCGGGTTCGACGCGGTATTGCTTGACCTGGCCGCCGATCGGAATGACCTGGGCGACACCCGGGATGGTCAGCAGCCGTGGCCGCATGACCCAGTCGGCGTATTCACGAACCTGCATCGGGCTGGCTTTTTCCGGATCGGCCGGCAAAGCGATGAGCAGGATTTCGCCCATAATCGACGAGATCGGCCCCATCTGAGGCACGATCCCCTGCGGCAACTGCTCGCGGACCAGGTTGAGCCGCTCGGCGATCTGCTGGCGGTTGCGATAGATTTCGCTGCCCCACTCGAACTCGACATAGACCACCGACAGGCCGATGCCCGACACCGAGCGCACCCGCGTCACCCCCGGCATGCCGTTCATGGCCGATTCGACGGGGAAAGTGATCAGTTGCTCGACCTCTTCCGGCGCCATGCCGCCGGCTTCGGTCATCAGCGTGACCATGGGTTTGTTGAGGTCGGGGAAAACGTCCACGGGCATTTTGCGGACGGTCAGCGCCCCGTAAATGACCAGCAACAGCGAAACGCCCAGTACGATCAGGCGCTGCTTGAGGCTCGCATTGATGATGAAATCGAACACGCTGCCCCCTTAGCGAATCTGCGCCAGGGCTGCGGCGCCCTGGACGACGACGCGCTCACCACCGTTCAGGCCGTCGGTGACAGCCACCGAGTGACCGTCCAGCGCCGCGACCTTGACTTTTCGGGACGCAAAGCGCTCGGCGCTTTCATGTACCCAGACCACGGATTCATTGGCCGCATTGCGTACCACTGCGGCGGCGGGAATCGCCACGCCGGCTTGGCTGGCCCTGGTTTGGGCCAGGACCTTGAGGGTCTGGCCGACCGCTACGGCGGGGAGTTCACCCAACTTCGCGCCGTTTTTCGGCGGCTCGACCCGGAACAGCACCGGCATGGCCTGGTCCTTCAAGGTGCGCCCCAGGCCGACAAAGGCGAGGTCGAGCACGCCACCGGCAATCGGGGCGCTGGCCTTGCCCAGTCCATCGAGCAACAGCGGATCATAGGCCAATGCCTCAACCGCCAGCCGCTGCGGATCGATGACCTCGAAGACTACTTCCCGCGCATCGACCACCTGACCGACTGCGGCATTGGCCGCACTGACCACGCCAGTCACCGGCGCAACCAAGGCTTCACGGCCGAGGCTGCCGCCCACCGCACTTTTACGTTTCTTGAACGCGGCGAGTTCGATCTCCGCCTGCTCGATGTCTTTCTGCGGGACGCTGCCCTCCAGTTGTTTGAGACGCGCCAAGCGGCGTTCGAGAACGCTCTCCTGGGCTGCCAGTTCAGCCAGTACCGACTGCTGTGTGCCGCGTTCGAGGGCAGTCGCGGCGGGTTGCAGCCAGGCTAATATCTGCCCCTTCTTCACTCGTTGACCGAGCACCGCCAGCCCGTTCGGGCCGGCCTCGATCCGGCCGCTCTGGAAAGTCTGCACCCGGCCGCCGGCATTGGGGTCGGCGATGATGCGGCCATTGAGTTCGAGGGTGCGCGGGAATTCTCCCTTGAGGGCTGCCCGGGTGCGCAGGCTCAGTTGTCGTTGCGCCGATTTCGGGACAAATATGCTGCCGTCCGGCAGTCGAATGGCCGGCTCGTTGAATGTCACCTGGCCTTGGGCATTGACTGCGGCGGCCGGAGCCGGTGCAGCGGGAGATTTCGGGGCATCGCCATGGTCCTCGCCGCCGTGGGCGGAGACCTGGACAGCCAGGGTGCTGCCCACAAACAGAGCCAGGGCGTAGCGGGAAAAGTTCTTGATAATGGTCATGCTGAATGAATCCCATGTTGCGGTTGGCGACGCAGGCGGCGCACGATCAGGCCGCCGGCCAGCAGCAACAGCGGAGTGCCGGCGTAGAACCACCAGTTGCGATCGGAGTGTCCGTCGTCAGGCATGGCAGGCGCTATTTCGCCAATCTCCAGACTGGCCGAAAGCAGATCGATAATTTCGCCCACCTGGACGGTGATGGTTAGCGGGTATTTGCCGGCTTGCGTCAGGGAGGGAGCGGATAATTGGTAGACCCCATTCGCCATCTCGGTGGCTACCCCTTTGATCCCCTGACCTTCGATTTCGATTTGCGCTCCGGGAACGGGTGCGTTGTCGGCGGCGCGGTCGAGATAGATGATCAGGTCCTGGCCAGCGAGTACGCCGACGAGTTCAAGGTCTTCGCTGCGCAGTTCGAAACGTGGTGCCAAGTTGACATCGGCCGGCTTGGCGGGGGCTCCGTGGTCATGGCCTTCATGGGCGAGGAGCGGCATGGACAGCGCAAGCAGGATGGTTGTAATAATGGCTTTCAGGGCAGCCAAACTCAGGATGAAAGGCTTCTCGATCACGGTGTAATTCCTCGGGCTTGATTCAGATTGGCCTGGGCGGCCGACAGGCGGGCGCGGCTGCGGCCCAGGTCGATGCGGGCCTCGATCGCCTGGGTTTGGGCACGCAGCAATTCGACGAGCGCGGTTTCCCCCAGTTCGAAGGCGCGGCGCATCAGGGCCAGGCGCTCGGCCGCGGCTTGCTCGCGATCGACAGTAAGTTCGGCGCCGATTCGGGCCGAGTCGAGTTGCGCCTCGGCCTCCATGACTTCAGCTTCGACATCGGCAAGCAGCCGCTGATACTGGGCATCGGCCTGGATCAGTGCCGTGTTGGCGCTGGCAATCAAGGGGGCGTTGCGGACCTCGCCAGCGAAGGGGATGGTGATGGCGAAGCCAACGCTGTCGCGTGGGGTGGCGCCGGAAGCATCGCGCTCCCGGCGATATTGCACGCCGATAGTGGGCGCATCGCGCCGCGACTCCCGTGCCAATTTCATGCCGGCACGGGCACGCTCGGCAATGGCTTGTCCGGCCGCCAGACGGGGATGGATATCGTCAGTGGCGGCAGCCATGACCGGCTCTTGCGGATTGTCCGGCAAGCGGTCGCTGCCGGTCAGCACCCGGTAGCGTTGCGTACTGCGCACGACGAGGGCTTTCGCCTCGGCCGCTGCGGCCCGGGCGCTGCTCCTTTCCTGCTTGACGAGGAGTAGATCGGAGCGCGCCATATCGCCGACCTTGACCCGCCTGGCCACATCGGCTTCCAGCTTGGCCGCCGCGTCCAGACGTTCAACGGCAACCGCCGCTTCGCTTTGCGCCAGATAGAGCGTCCACATGGCCGTCCGCAATTCACCGGCGACGGCCAGCCGGGTGGCGGCAATGCTCCGCTGACTCTCGTCGCCATCGGCCTCGGCAACGGCTATCCGGGCTGATTTTTGACCGGGCAGCCAGAGCGGAACGGAAATTCCGATTTCGCTCTCTTCCTTGCCGAGATTGTCGTTCCAGCGGTCAGTGCGCTGCGCCAGGCCGATTTTCGGTGTACCAGGAAACAAGGATTCGGCAACGGTTCGGCTAGCGGTCGCCTCCTCGCGTTTCGCGACGACTGTTTTCCCCTGAGGGGAATTGGCCCACGCTTTTTCAAACACATCGCGCAGGGTTTCCGCCTGAGCGGAACCAATTGGGGCGGCCAGCAAGGCCACCAGCAGGAAGCCGGTCCCGGCGCGCAATTTGGGCGTTGGCGGAGAGCAATTCATTGGGGCAAGTTCACCGAGTT
>JBAQOL010000011.1:0-210074 GCA_049304775.1 Ferribacterium limneticum | reverse complement strand
GCGTTGCTCGGCACCTCTCAAGGGGTTGAAAAGCAAACCCCCTCCCGGCCTCCCCCTTGTCAGGGGGAGGGGCAAGGCGGGCGGGCTGGAATAGGTGTCGATTTCATTTTTGGCCGTTTTTTCCGGTCGACCGTGGAGGTCTGTTTTTTGCGCTACATCGGTCAATCCCGGACGCCTTTGGGGCCCCCGTGGAAGGCGCTGAGCAACGCAGGTAGGCCGGGGGCTTTCGGCGAGGACTGTCTGAGGGCGTAGCCCGAGTTCCGCAGCCGCCCGGCCTGCCGAGTAGCGCAAGGAACCGGCGTAGCCGGCGCCGCCCCCGGGGTCGCCTTTTCTTTGGCTACTTTCTTTTGGCGAAGCAAAAGAAAGTACGCCCGCCAGCAAGGCGGAATCCGAAGCCTGATCCGGAGGAAGGAAAGTCATCCGACCCGCCTCAAAAGCGCCGCCCGCAACCCCGGCGCACTCGTCTTCGCATCCAGCCAGATTCCAAAAAACCACCGCGCAAAATCCGCGTTGGCAATTTCCCCGACCAAACGACCATTGAAGTAAAACCGCGCAACCCCGGGCTCGTACTGCCCAACAATGAAATCCCCCTCCTTCACATCCGGGAAAATCGGCATCATCAGCTCGCCCCAGCGCTTGAGGGAAGCCTCATCCGCCCCCAGCCCCCGCATTTCCTTGACACTGGCTTCAGCAATGGCAGCACCCGCAATCGTCCGCTTGTAATCAAGCCGCAACGCCAACGGCGGCCGTTGCGGATCATCCCCCGCCCACAGCGTCGCTTCATAAACGAGAAAACCGAAGCGACGAAACTCGCCATTGCCCCAACGCTTGAGGCCGACCGTCGGATCAGTGTTGGCGTAGGCGGCGAACGGTGCCGCGGCGAGCGCCAGCAAAAGCCGACGACGGGCCCCCGAGGCCATTTCATTTTTGGCCGCTTTTTCCGGTTGACCGTGGAACTCGCTGGCGCGAGCTCCCGGCGCTACCAGATCAACGGTGCGTGAGTTCGAACTGGACGACATCGATATTCCCGGCCAGAAAACCTGCCTCGCAATAGCAAAGGTACATGCGCCAGAGTCGGCGGAAGGGCTCGTCGAAACCGAGCTTCTGGATTTCGGGCCAGTTGGCTTCGAAGGCGTGGCGCCATTCGGCCAGCGTCCGCGCGTAGTCGTGGCCGAAGGCGTATTCGTTGCGGACGATCAGGCCCTGCTTGGCGGCGGCCGCGCGGAAGGCGGCGCGCGAGGGGAGCATGCCGCCGGGGAAGATGTATTGCTGGATGAAATCTGTGCTGCGCCGGTATTCCGGGAAGATGTCGTCGCGGATGGTGATGCTCTGGATAACAGCCCTGCCCTCGGGTTTCAACGCCTTGGCGACGGTCTTGAAGTAGGTCGGCCACCAGCGTTCGCCGACAGCTTCGAACATTTCGATGGAGACGACGTGGTCGAACTGCTCGTCGAGATCGCGGTAATCCTGCAGACGCAGATCGGCGCTCGGCACGCGCTTTTGCGCCCAGGCGAGCTGGGCCGGCGACAGGGTCAGGCCTGTGGTGCGCAGGCCGTCCTGCACGGCCATCTCGGCGAAGCCGCCCCAGCCACAGCCGATTTCGAGCACGTTCTGGCCGGGTGCGGCTTTCAGGCAATTGAGGATGCGGCGGTACTTGGCGTGTTGCGCCGTCTCCAGCGAGCCGTCGTCGGCTTCGCGATAGACGGCCGACGAGTAGCTCATGCTCGGGTCGAGCCACAGCTTGTAGAAATCGTTGCCCAGGTCGTAGTGGGCCATGATGTTGCGCTTGCTGCCGCTGCGGCTGTTGCTGTTGAGCCAGTGGCGAACACGGGCGGCGAGCAGGCTGCCCCATGAGCCATAGACTGCCTTTTTCAATTGCTCGCGATTGGCCGCCAGCAGCTTCAATAGCCCGGTGATGTCGGGCGAATCCCACTGCCCGTCGAGGTAGGCTTCGGCCAGGCCGATATCGCCGCGGGCCAGCACCTGGCTGAACATCGCCTCGTCATGGACCTGCATGGTGACGCCATGTTCGCCATCGCCGAACAGCGCACTGGCGCCGCCCGGCAAACGGATTTCGAGCATTCCGCCCTGCAGTTTTTCGAGCAGGTCGAAGACCAGGCGGGTGTCGCGGGCCAGGCTTTCGCTGCTGCGTAGCGTCATTGTGTTCATTTTGGTAATTCCCGGAGGGGTTGAGGAACGTGGGCGCCACGGAAGGGCACCCCTTTCAGCCACAGCTTCAAGGCTTGCCAGTGGATGCGGAACATCACGCCGGCGGTGAGCAAAGGCATTTTCAGGAAGGCGCCGAGCAGGCCAGCCGTGGACCAGGCGCGCGACTTGCCCGAGATCGAGGTGAGCAACAGTTCGCCGTCGGCGTCGTCGTAGTCGATGCGAGCGAGCGGCACCGGGCGGTCGAGGTGGAAACGGAAGCGGTAGCCGCCTTCGATCTCGTTGAACGGCGAGACGTGGAATTCCTTGTCGGCACGTAGTTCCTGGCCGTCACGCAACGGCGAGCCATCGGCGTTGTGCAGCAGGTAGCTGTGATGGCCGCCGAAGGTGTTGTTGACCTCGGCGAGCACGGCGATCAACTCGCCTTCGACATTGCGGCAGAACCAGAAACTGACCGGATTGAAGACAAAGCCGAAGACGCGCGGAAAACATTGCAGCGTGATCTCGCCATCGTCGGGCAGGCCGTGTTTACGCAGTTGCATCTGTATCCACGGCAACAACGGGCTGCCGTCGCGGGGCCCGTGGTCTTTCTGGCGAAAACTCAGCAGATTGCTACGGTCAACCGAAAAAATCGGGCAATTTGCCAAGGTCAGATCGCGCACCGGCAACTGGACGTAGAAGACCGGATAGACGAAGGCATTGACCGCCGGGCGCAGGCGCCGGTGCATGACATGGCCGAGGAAGAGGCGCGGGCTGTTCATGGCCGGCTCAGACCGTTTCCAACTCAGGTTTGACGGTGGCCGCATCGACTTGCCACGGCGCCATGACACCGAGGCCATTAACGACGCGCAGCGCCGATTTCAAACCATCTTCGTGGAAGCCGTAACTACCCCAGGCACCGGCCAGCCAGATGCCGTTCTCGCCCTGAACCTGCGCCAACCGTTGCTGGGCGGCGATGGCTGGGGCGTCGAAAATCGGGTGGGCGTACTCGAACTCGGCGAGCATTTTAGCCGGTTCCGGCTCGCGCGCCGGATTGAGCGTGACGACAACCGGTGTCTCGAACGGCAGCGGCTGCAACTTGTTGATCAGGTAGGAAACGCCGACAGGCTGCTCACCGGGTTCACCGCTACCGGCAAAGTAATTCCACGCTGACCACAGCTTCTCGTCGCGCGGCAGCAGCGCGCGGTCGGTGTGCAATATGGCCCGGTTGGGCTGATAGCGGATGGCCGACAGCACATCGCGCTGGCCGTCGGTTGCCGTAAAGCCGAGGATGGCCAGAGCCTGATCGCTGTGGCAGGCCATCACGACCTGATCGAAATGCTCGCTCCCGGTGGCATGCGTCACCTTGAGCCGATCACCTTCTCGGCTGACGGCGCTGACCGGGCAGGCCAGCCGGATTTCACCGCCATTGGCGATGAGGCAGTTGGCAATTTTTCGCACATAGGCACGACCGCCGCCCTGCACAGTCCGCCACAGCGGCCGGTTGAAGACCTGCAGCAAACCGTGGTTCTGGCAGAAGCGGATAAAGGTGGCGAGCGGCATGGCGCGCATCTGCCCGGTCGGGCATGACCAGATGGCAGCGGCCATCGGCAGCAGATACCAGTCGGCAAAGGCGCTCGAATAGCGGCCGTCGTCGAGGAAATCCTGAAGGCTGATTTCGCTCTCCGGATACTCCGCCAGCCACGCCGTGCTTTCACGGTTGAAGCGCAGGATGTCGCTCAGCATGGACCAGAACTGCGGGCGGAACAGATTGCGCCTTTGCCCGAAAACCGTCGCCAGATTGCTGCCAGCCCATTCGAGATCAGGGTTTTCCAGACTGACCGCGAATGACATTTCGGTTTCGACGCTGTCGACGCCAAGCAACTCGAACATCGCGATCAGGTTGGGATAAGTCTTGTCATTGAAAACAAGGAATCCCGTATCAACCGGATGCGTCTTGCCCTCCAAAGTCACGTCGACGGTGTTGGTATGGCCGCCCAGATAAGTACCGGCTTCGAACAGCGTCACGTCATGCTCGCGGCTGAGCAGCCAGGCACTGGCCAGCCCGGAAATGCCGGCGCCAACAACAGCGATGCGTTTTCTTGTTGTCATGCTTGCCCCTACTTGCCGAGAAATTCGTCGATTTGCTTCAGCAGATCCTTGTCATCCGGCTTGGTGAAGCTGGTGTAGGCGACGACCTGGGTTGCATCGCGGCTGATCAAGTATTTGTGGAAATTCCACTTCGGCCGGCTCCCTGTCACTTGGGCCAGCTTCAGGTAGAAGGGGTTGGCGCCCTTGCCCTTGACCACCGTCTTGCCGACCATCGGGAACTCGACACCGTAGGTCAGGCGGCAGAAATCAGCAATTTCCTTCTCGCTGCCCGGCTCCTGCTCGCCAAAATCGTTGGACGGAAACCCGAGGACAACTAGTCCCTTGTCTTTCAAACGCGTATAGAGCTTTTCCAGGCCATCGTATTGCGATGTGAAACCGCAATAACTGGCGGTATTGACGACAAGGATCACTTTGCCGGCGTACTGGCAAAGCGGCATCGGCTTGCCATCCTGCAGGCTGGTGAAGTCGTGGTTGAGCAAGGCCGGACACTCGCCAGCCGCTGCCGCCGGCAGAATGCCTGCCGACAGCAGCCCGGCGATACCGATCCAGCGTTTGAGACTTGAAAACATGTTCGGCTCCTTACTTGTTTTGTCCTAGACAAACAGGACGTTTGTTCGTAAGATAGCCAGCAAAGAATGACTTGTCAACGGTTTGTCTAACATTTGTTCAGGACAAATATGAATACCGCTACTTTTAATATTGCCGCCGTCGAGCGCGACACCGGGCTCTCCAAGGATGTCCTGCGCATGTGGGAACGCCGCTACGGCTTTCCCGTGCCGAGCCGCGACAGCAACGGGGAACGCTGCTATCCGGCCGAACAGGTGGATCGTCTGCGCCAGATAAAACGCCTGATCGATCTCGGACACCGGCCTGGCAAGCTGATCGCCACGCCGCCGGAGGAACTGGGCGCGCTGACCTCGCGCCGGTCAAAATCGGTGGCGGTCGATGTTTCTGCCGACGATGGCGATCTGGGCGAATTGCTCGCCCTGATCAAACAGCACGACACCGCCGCCTATCAGCAAGCCATGCAACAGCGTCTGGCCCGGCAGGGTTTGCAGCGCTTTGTCCAGGACACGGTTGCGCCGCTGACGCGGCAAGTCGGCGAAAAATGGGAAGACGGCAGCTTCGAGGTTTTTGAGGAGCACCTGTATACCGAGCTGACCAAGCGCCTGTTGCGCCAGGCCATCGCCACCCTGCCCGGCGGTCCGCGCGGCCCGCGTGTGCTACTGACCAGCGTGCCGGATGAACAGCACGTACTTGGCCTGTTGATGGTCGAAGCCTTGTTTGCGCTGGAGGGCGCCGAGTGCATTCCGCTCGGCACGCAAATGCCGTTGCTCGAAATCGGCCGCGCCGCCGAGGCCCATCAGGCCGACATCGTCGCCCTCTCCTTCTCGCAGGCCTTCCCGCAACGGCAGATTCCCGGCCTGCTGCAACAATTGCGCCTGGTCCTGCCGGAGAAGACAGTGTTATGGGCAGGTGGCGGTGGCGTCGCCCGCGTCAGCCGGACAGGTGATGCCGAGCTGATCACGACACTCGACGACGCGCTTGAGGCGCTGGCTACCTGGCGCCTTCAACACACCTGAAAGCAGCCCCCAAAAGCACTTCGGCGCCGGGTTGACCTGGCGCCGAAGCTGGCAGCTAACAACTGTCGACCCAATACCAGCCGTCAGGCCGCCTCTTCCATCGGCACCAGAAAATCCTTGCTGATGCCGTTGCCCAGCATGTAGATGCGATCCATGAAATCGGTCAGCCACTCATGCAGGCCGTGCTCAAGGACGTCCTCAATGCGCCCGTAACGTAGATGGGCGTGCAGCATCCCGGCCTGGCGCTGGGTTTCGCCGGAATTGCTGTTGGCGATCAGGTCAAGATTCTTGACCACGCTGTTCATGCAGAACTGCAGCGAACGCGGCATGTCCTGATTGAAGATGAGCAATTCGGCGACCCGTTCCGGCGTAATGACGTCGCGGTAAACCTTGCGATAGACCTCGAAGGCCGAGACGGAACGGAGCAGCGCGCCCCATTCGTAGAAATCGGTCGCCCCCTCGTCGTCATGCGGACGCAGGACATGGTATTTGACGTCGAGGATGCGCGCCGTGTTGTCAGCCCGTTCGAGCAAGGTGCCGAGGCGGATGAAGTGGTAAGCCTCGTCCTGCAGCAAGGTGCCCAGCGTCGTGCCGCGCGACAGCGAGGAACGCATCTTGACCCACTCGAAATAATCGCCGATGCCGGCATTGAAAAGCTGGTCGAAGGTCTTTTCGCGCGCTTCGAGCCAAGTGGCGTTGAGCGTTTCCCACATTTCCGTGGTCAGCGTGCCACGCACGGCGTGAGCGTTTTCACGGGCCATGCGCAGGCAGCTGTGAATCGAGGCAAAATTGTCCGGGTCGCTGACCATGAATTTCAGGACATTTTCCCCGTTGACCGTGGAATACTTCTTGGCATAAGCCTCTTCGAGGCTGTTCAGGGCAATGATGGCGGCCCAGCTCTGATTGATCGCATCCAGCGATTGCGGCACGAGCGACATTTGCCAGGTGACATCCAGCAGGCGGGCAAGGTTCTCGGCGCGCTCGATGTAGCGCGACATCCAGAACAGGTGATCGGCAGTTCGACTCAGCATGAATTAATCCTCCAGAACCCAGGTATCTTTGGTACCGCCGCCCTGCGACGAATTGACGACCAGCGAGCCCTTGGTCAGCGCAACGCGGGTCAGGCCGCCCGGCACCATGTCCACGCACTTGCCCGAGGACAGCACGAAGGGGCGCAGGTCGAGGTGACGCGGCGCGATGCCTTCTTCGACAAAAGTCGGACAATTCGACAGGGCCAGCGTCGGCTGGGCGATGTAACCGTCCGGCTTGGCGATCAGCAACTGGCGGAAGTGTTCGATCTGTTCCTTGGTCGAGGCCGGGCCGACCAGCATGCCGTAGCCGCCGGCCCCATGGACTTCCTTGACGACCAGTTCGGCCAGATGATCAAGCACATACTTGAGTTCGTCCGGCTTGCGGCACATGTAGGTCGGCACGTTGTTCAGTATCGGCTCCTCGTCGAGGTAGAAGCGAATCATGTCCGGCACATACGGGTAGATCGACTTGTCATCGGCAACGCCGGTACCGATGGCATTGGACAGCGTGACGTTGCCGGCCTGGATGGCCTTCAAGATACCCGGCACGCCAAGCGACGAATCGGCGCGGAATGCCAGCGGATCCATGTAATCGTCGTCGAGGCGGCGGTAAATCACATCGACGCGCTGCGGCCCTTGCGTCGTGCGCATGTAGACCACCTCGTCCTTGACGAAGAGATCGCGGCCTTCGACCAGTTCCACACCCATCTGCTGGGCGAGAAAAGTGTGTTCGAAATAGGCGCTGTTGTAGGCCCCCGGGGTCAGCACGACGACGGTCGGATTCGAGACGCCCTTCGGTGCCACGGCTCGCAGCTTTTCAAGCAGCATGTCCGGGTAGTGCTGGACCGGTGCCACCTTGTGCTTGGCAAACAGCTCCGGGAAGAGGCGCATCATCATCTTGCGGTCTTCGAGCATGTACGAGACACCTGAGGGCACGCGCAGATTGTCTTCGAGCACATAGAACTCGCCCTCGCCAGCACGAACGATATCGACCCCGGCAATGTGCGCGTAGACGTTGCCCGGCAGATCGACGCCCATCATTTCCGGGCGGAACTGAGCGTTGTTGAGCACTTGCTCGGCCGGGATCTTGCCAGCCTTGAGAATTTCCTGATCGTGATAGACGTCATGCAGGAACATGTTGAGCGCCTTGACGCGCTGGCGCAGCCCGGAACGCAGGGATTTCCATTCGGCCGAAGGAATGACGCGGGGAATGATGTCGAAGGGAATCAGGCGCTCCTTGCCCGCTTCCTCGCCATAGACTGCAAAGGTGATGCCGACCCGGTGAAAGGCCAGATCGGCCTCGGCTCGCTTGCGGGCGATTCGCTCGGGCGGGGTCGCCTTGAGCCATGAATCGTAACCCTGGTAGTGAGCTCGGACGCCACCGTTGGCGTCCATCATTTCGTTATAGAAATTCATATTGGACTCGTCGCTGAGGATGCTCTCAAGGCTGATTCAGCAGGTTCCATGCCACGAAACAAAAGCGCACAGAATCAGCGTATTACAATTTCATGGCGCAAGGTCATGCCCCAATACAGTGCAGGGCAATTTCAATCTGGTGCAAATAAAAAAACCCACCGGATCGCTCCGGTGGGTTTCTGTCCAACTGAAACGCCGCAGCGATCAGGCGCGTTCGAAGATGACCGCAATACCTTGGCCGCCACCGATACACATCGTAACCAGTGCGTACTTGCCACCGATACGCTCAAGTTCGTACAGCGCCTTGGTGGCGATGAAGGCACCGGAACAGCCGACCGGATGACCAAGGGCGATGGCGCCGCCGTTCGGGTTGGTCTTGGCCGGATCGAGACCGAGTACCTTGGAAACGGTCAGCGCCTGGGCGGCGAACGCTTCGTTGGATTCGATGACATCCATCTGGTCCAGGGTCAGGCCAGCCTTCTTGAGAGCCAGCTTGGTAGCCGGGATCGGACCTTCGCCCATGACATCGTTCGGCACGCCGGCGACGGCGTAGCCAGCGATGCGGGCACGAGCCTTCTGGCCATTCTTGGCGGCAACATCGGCCGCAGCCAGCACGAAGAAGGCTGCGCCGTCATTGATGCCGGAAGCGTTACCGGCAGTGACGGTACCGTCCTTCTTGAAGGCCGGCTTCATCTTGGCCAGCGATTCCATGGTCGTGCCACGCTTCAGGTGCTCGTCGGTGTCGAACACGACCTCGCCCTTGCGGGTTTGCTTGACGATCGGCACGATCTGCGACTTGAAGTAACCGGCGTCGATGGCAGCAGCAGCACGACGCTGCGATTCGACAGCCAGCGCATCCTGGTCTTCACGGGTAAAGCCATGCTTGGTTGCCAGGTTTTCAGCGGTGATACCCATGTGACCGACGCCGAACGGGTCGGTCAGCACGGCAACCATCGAGTCGATGGCCTTGGTGTCACCCATGCGGGCACCGGAACGCAGCGACGGCATCAGATAAGCAGCCTTGGACATGACTTCAACGCCACCACCGATACCGTAGTCGGCATCGCTCAGCATGATGTTCTGGGCGGTAGTGACGATGCCTTGCAGGCCGGAGGCGCACAGGCGGCTCACTTGCATGGCGACGGAATCCATCGACAGACCAGCCTGAATGGAGGCAACGCGGGAAACGTAAGCGTAGCGGGAATCTGTCGGCATCGTGGTGCCGACGGTGACGTAATTGATGGCTTGCGGATCGACATTGGAGCGGGCAATAGCTTCCTTCATGACGATGCCAGCAAGTTCGGTGCTTTCAAAGTCAGCCAGGGCACCACCAAACGCGCCGATAGGGGAACGAACTGCGCTTAGAACGACGACATCTCTGCTCATGTAAATCTCCTGTAAGAATTATTCAGCCCACCAACGTGGCAAGCCCTAACAAAAACAGCAACAACATCCACAACACAGTAGCTCGCCAGACGAGGCCGACGGCACTCTGCATGAAATCCACATCGGCCGGATCGCCCAGCCCGAGTTCGGCCCGGTCGGACACCTCAACGCCATCCACTACCGGCCGGCCAAGTTGAACCCCCAATGCGCCGGCACCTGCTGCCAGGACGATGCCAAGATCGCGGTCCGGCCATTGCGCCGGCTGGGTACGCCAGCAATAAACCGCATCCTCGAAGTCACCGACGATGGCGAAGGCCGCGGCCGTAGTCCGGGAGGGGAGCCAGTCGATCATACCGAAAACCAGCCGCGAGAATGTGGAAAAATCAGATTGCTGAACCATGTTTTTGGCATTCCAGCGGTCGCGAACAATGGCTGACAAGCGATAAAGTACGGCCCCGCAAGGACCCGGCAGCAGGACGAACCAGAGCACAACGGCAAAGACGTGGCGATGTGAGGCGGCGAGCGCGCCTTCGATCGAGAGCCGGGCGATATCTTCAGAGCCGAGGCCGTAGGTCGAAATACCTTGCCACTCGGCGAGCAGCTGGCGTGCCCGCTCAAGGTCGCCGAGGCGCAGGGCCAGCTGGATTTCAGTGTAGTGGTGGCTGAACTGGCGGAAGCCCATAGTCAGGTACAGCGCGCCAACGTTGAACGCCCAGCCGAAAAGCGGGTTCAGCGAATAAAGCAGGCCATAGACAACGGCGACCAGCGCCACCGGCAACAGGACGGCCAGACACCAGGCCAGCACACCGTGCCGATAGGCGCCGGCATTGAAGCGGGATTCGATGAAATCAGCCCATGCGCCAAGAGGGTCGGCGACGATGCGGCGATAATCAAGAGGTTGCAGTTGCTCGAGGAGGAAAACTGCAATGAGCGAGAGAAGACTCATGGGGTGCCGATGATTGCCGTATCCGGCTTATTTTCATTGAGTAAAGTGTCACGATACCACAAGCTCAAGTCCCTTGGAGAAGGCCAAGACGCTCGCTCAGCGAACGGATCATGCCGGCCGTGGCGCCCCAGATGAAATAGTCTCCGTAGGGCATGGCGAAGTAATTGCGCAGCGCGCCGCGATAATGCAGCGAATGCTGTTGATGATTGGCCGGATCGAGCAAAAAGGCGAGCGGCACTTCAAAGACCTCGGCTACCTCGAAGGGGTCGGGCTGCAACTCGAACGGCGGCTGGACCAGAGCGACAACGGGAGTCACGCGAAAGCCCGTACCGGTCCGGTATTCGGGCAGAAAGCCAAGGATTTCGATACGCTCGCGCGGCAGGCCGATTTCTTCCTCGGTTTCGCGCAGGGCGGTGTGCGATGGGGAAAGATCTTCAGCCTCGACTCGCCCACCGGGAAAACTGATCTGCCCGGCATGGTCGCGGAGATGGGCCGTGCGTTGCGTAAGCAGCACCGTCTTGCCACCGTCGCGCAGAACAATTGGAAACAAAACCGCGGCCGGGATTAGCGGCTGATCATCGACACCGTCCTCCTGGACAAAATGCCCGCTCAGCGGCTCGGCTAACAGGCTGGCGCGCAGGCGCTCCAGATCAAGCGTCATGCGGCCTTGGAGTCTTCCTCGATTTCAGCGTTGACCGCAGCCAAGGCATCCTGAAGCGTTTCTTCGGAAAGGTCGTTGATGGTGGTTGCCACCAGATCGGCCGACTCGATGGCGCCGACCGGCAAGCGCTTGCTGTCCATGCTGGCGATCATCACGGCTGCTGCGCCGGCCACGCGCAACAGCGCCTGGCGTTCGCCCATCAGCATCTCCAACTCATCGCGCAATAGCGCTATTTCCTGATCACGTTGCGGCATTTCTATCTCCTAGAATCTTTTTTTCAGTGTCATGGTACTGCCATCGCGCTGCATTTCCATGCGGTTCAGAAAACTCATGCCAAGCAGGGCAATCGGCATTTCGGTGGGTAGCACCACCGCCTCGACATTGTGCAGGGTGACACCGCCAATTCTGACCGTATCCAGCGGTATGCGCGTAACCACAACTGTTCCGTTCGCCGTACTGGACAGGCCGCGTTGTCCCTGCCGGAGGTCGAGGCCGATACGCCGGGCATCGTTCGGGCCAAGCGCAATCGAGGTGGCACCCGTATCAACGACGAAACGCACGGAGGTGCCGTTAACCGTACCGGTGGTATAAAAATGGCCCTGAACGTTTGCGGTCATGACGATCTTGTCCGAGCCATCGCCACCGGAAACGCCGATGGCATGCTGACCGACGCGCAAGGGACGTTTCTTGCCGCCGATCTCGATGATTACCTGATCATCTTGAACAGAGAGTAGTTTAACCCCATCGACCGTCTTGCCAACCGGTACAGCCTGCGGCTCACCGCCGTTGATCATGAGCATCGCCTTGCTGCCCATGATTCCGGCCAGCCCGACATCCTGTGCCATTCCTGCAGCCGGCAGCAGCAACGCCAACAGGGTAAGCAGCGTAAAATGAGGCCTCGCCATTCCGGACACCAATGCTGCCATGCTACCTGTCGCCATCTTTCGCCACTCCCCTACTGAAGGTCCGGGCTATTTTGCCATATTCCTTGAGCAGCAAGGGATTCCATGGAAGCTGATTGCTCTCGACGAAGGGGCCGCAGTACCGACCGCCGTTGACGATTTTTCGGGCCTTTGTTTCATGGGTGGCCCGATGAGCGTCAACGATCCACTACCTTGGATAGAACCCGTCTGCGCGCTGATTCGCGAAGCGGTGGTGAAAAATGTGCCGGTAATCGGCCATTGCCTCGGCGGACAGTTGATGAGCAAGGCGTTGGGCGGGCAAGTCACGCGCAACGCGGTCAAGGAAATCGGCTGGAGTGGCGCCCACGGCGAGGACAATGCCATTGCCCGCCATTGGCTCGGAGATTTCGCCGGCAAAACTGGCACGGTTTTCCAGTGGCACGGCGAGACCTTCAGTATCCCGACCGGCGCCACCCGCTTGCTGGCCAACGGCTACTGCGCCAATCAGATGTTCGTCACCGGCCCCCACCTCGCCATGCAATGTCACGTCGAAATGACACCGGAAATGATTGCCACGTGGTGCGAGCAGTGGGCCGATGAAGCGATTGCCGTCGCCGACCTGCCCAGCGCGCAGACGCCGGAAGCCATGCTGGCTGAAATTTCCGCCAAGCTGCCGGTCATGCGCCAGCTCTCAGAGCAGCTTTACTCAGTGTGGATCAAGGGTCTGGGCCGCTAATCCGCCCAAGAAAAAAACCGGGCTGTTCGCACAGCCCGGTTTCATTTTTGCCCGTTTTTTCCGGTTGACCGTGGAAGGTCGCTCAATCCCGGAAATTACCGTATTTGATCGGAAAGTCGGTAATCGACTTGGTAATCAGCGCGATGCAGCCCTGCAGATCGTCCCGCTTGGCGCCCGTGACCCGCACAGTCTCACCCTGGATCGCGGCCTGGACCTTGAGCTTGCCATCCTTGACCAGCTTGACGATCTTCTTGGCCAGATCGCTGTCGATCCCGTCCTTGATCTTCATTTCCTGCTTCACCTTGTTGCCGGAAACACTGACGATCTTCTGATGATCAAGACGCTTGACGCTTTCCTTCTCCTTCTTTTCCATAGCCGGGAAAAGAAGGTCTTTGATCTGGTCAAGCTGAAAGTCGGAATCGCCCCACAGGGTAATGACTTTGTCCTTCTCGTTCAGCTCGACCTTGGCCGTAGTGCCCTTGAAGTCGTAGCGATTGTCGATCTGGCGTGAGGTGACGTCGATGGCGTTCTTCAACGCCACCATGTCCGCTTCGGAGGTGAAGTCAAAGCTCGGCATGGCGATTACCCGAAATGGCAGACGTAGTGGTAAGCGTCACCGGCAGCCACTTCAATGTCGAAGCTGGAATTGCCCGGCACATTGAAAGACTGGCCATCGCCATAAGTCTTCCATTCGCTCTCGCCCTTGAGCTTGACGCGGCAAGAACCGCCGACGCCTTCCATGATTTCCGGCGCGCCGGTATTGAAGGTCAGGCTGGACGGCAGGATCACGCCCACCGTCTTCTTCGTGCCGTCGGCCAGTACCACGGTGTGGCTGACGCACTTGCCATCAAAATAAACATTGGCCTTCTTGACCACGGAAACGTTGTCGTATTGCGACATTTACATACCCCAGATTTTCTGAATGACTGATTTGGCAATGAAGCCGACCATGCCGAAAGCCAGCACAAAGAAGAGCACGAAAGTACCCGTCTTGCCCGCCTTCGACTTCCAGGCGATCTCGCCAATGATGAACAACATGAAAATGATGAAGGCGCCAACGCCCCAGGTCGAGAAGAAGTCTGCGATCTGTTCTTCGTTCAGCCCGAATACGGTGCCGCCTTCCATCGATTAACCCTTCTTCTTGGCAGCCGGCTTCTTGGCCGCTGCCTTGGCAGGTGCTTTGACAGCCTTGGCGACCACTGCCTTGGCTGCAACCGGTTTGACCAGCGGCTTGGCAGCAGCCTTGACCACGGGCTTCGCTGCAGGTTTTGCTACAGCCTTCTTGGCGGCTGGCTTGGCAGCCGGTTTGACAGCGGCCTTCGCTGCCGGCTTTGCTGCCTCAACCTTCTTGGCAGCCGTTTTTTTCACCGGTTTGCCCGCTTTCTTGGCAGCCAGATTGGCGGCGATACGCATGCGCAGCGCATTGAGCTTGATGAAGCCGCCCGCATCGCGCTGGTCGTAAGCACCGGCATCGTCCTCGAAGGTGGCGATGGTCGAATCAAACAGCGAATCGGTTGCCGAATCGCGGCCGACGACGATCACGTTGCCCTTGTACAGCTTGAGGCGAACCACGCCATTGACGCTGCCTTGCGTGTGGTCGATCAGCACCTGTAGCGCCTTGCGCTCCGGGCTCCACCAATAGCCGTTGTACACCAGGCTGGCGTAGCGCGGCATCAAGTCGTCCTTGAGGTGGGCGACTTCGCGGTCGAGCGTCACTGATTCGATGGCGCGGTGGGCGCGCAACAGGATCGTTCCGCCCGGGGTTTCATAGCAGCCACGAGATTTCATGCCAACGTAACGGTTCTCGACCAGGTCGAGACGGCCGATGCCGTGCTTGCCGCCGATTTCATTCAGCGTGCCGAGCACTTCGTGCGCCTTCATTTTCTTGCCGTTGATCGCGACAACATCGCCCTTGGCAAACTCAAGGTCGAGGTACTCGGCCTTGTTCGGCGCCTTTTCCGGCGACACGGTCCACCGCCACATCGACTCCTCAGCTTCGGCCGCCGGATTTTCGAGATGGCGGCCTTCGTAGGAAATGTGCAGCAGGTTGGCATCCATTGAATACGGGGAGCCGCCCTTCTTGTGCTTCATGTCGATCTCGATGCCATGCTTCTCGGCATAGGCCATGAGCTTCTCACGTGACATCAAATCCCACTCACGCCACGGCGCAATGACCTTGACGCCCGGCTTCAGCGCGTAGGCGCCGAGCTCGAAACGGACCTGGTCGTTGCCCTTGCCGGTCGCGCCGTGACAGATGGCATCGGCACCGGTTTCATTGACAATCTCAATCAGACGCTTGGCGATCAGCGGACGAGCGATCGAAGTACCGAGCAGATACTCGCCTTCATAAACCGTATTGGCGCGGAACATCGGAAAGACGAAGTCGCGGACAAACTCCTCACGCACGTCGTCGATATAGATGTTCTTCGGCTTGATGCCGGCCTTCAGCGCCTTGGCGCGCGCCGGCTCAAGTTCTTCACCCTGGCCGAGGTCGGCCGTGAAGGTGACCACTTCGCACTTGTACACATCCTGCAACCACTTGAGGATGACCGAGGTATCGAGACCGCCCGAATAGGCCAGCACAACCTTCTTGATGTCGCTCATTTCCGTTCCCTTGTATCGATTAACAGCGCCGCTCAGCCCTGAAGCCGGCCCAACAGCAAATATTCCATCAATGCCTTCTGCACATGCAGACGGTTCTCTGCCTCATCCCAGACCACCGATTGCGGTCCGTCGATGACCTCGGCGGTGACTTCCTCGCCACGATGCGCCGGCAGGCAGTGCATGAACAGCGAGCCTTCATTGGCCACGCGCATCATGTCGCCATCAACACACCAGTCGGCGAAAGCCTTGATCCGCTCTTCGTTTTCCGCCTCGAAGCCCATCGATGTCCATACGTCAGTGGTCACCAGATCGGCACCACGACACGCATCCATCGGATCGGCAAAGACCTTGAAACGGGCCGGATCAATCTTCCCGACCAGATCGGCATTGATCTCGTAACCCGGCGGCGTCGACACGTGCACCTTGAAATCCAGCACCTCGGCTGCCTGCAGCCAGGTATTGCACATATTGTTGGCATCACCGACCCAGGCCACCGTCTTGCCCTGAATACAGCCGCGATGCTCGATGAAGGTATAGATGTCAGCCAGAATCTGGCAGGGGTGATATTCGTTGGTCAGCCCATTGATCACCGGCACGCGAGAATTGGCGGCAAAGCGCTCGATGATGTCCTGCTCGAAGGTGCGAATCATCACAATGTCGCTCATCCGCGAAATGACCTGCGCCGCGTCCTCCACGGGCTCGCCACGCCCCAGTTGCGAATCGCGCGTATTCAGATAAATCGCCGAGCCACCCAACTGCTGCATGCCCGCCTCGAAGGACAGCCGCGTCCGCGTACTGGCCTTCTCGAAAATCATCACCAGCGTCCGGTCGGAAAGTGGCCAGTACTTCTGGTAGGACTTGAACTGGTTCTTGATCCAGCGCGTCCGCTCGAAAACAGTCTCAAGCTCGTCGCGCGTGAAATCCTTGAACTGCAGAAAGTGTTTGATCGCCATGATTTAGGCCGCCAGAAATTCCTTGATAAGAGGGGCGCACCGGTCAACCAGTTCCCGGGCATCATTTTCACTAAAAATCAGCGGAGGGAGAAAGCGAACAACCTTTTCAGCCGTCACATTGATCAAAAGCCCGGCCGCCAGTGCCATGCCAACCAGTTGGCCACAAGGACGATCGAGTTCGATGCCGATCATCAGACCATGGCCGCGAATATCAACCAGCCCAGCCGTCCCGGCAAGAGCCTCGGCCATCAACGAACGAATCAAGGCACCGATACGTTCGGCATTGACCATCAAACCTTCCGCTTCGATAGTTTCAATAGTCGTCAGAGCAGCGGTAGAAACCAGAGGGTTGCCACCAAAAGTTGAACCGTGATTTCCCGGGCCGAACAAGCCGGCCGCCTTGCCACCGGCCATACAAGCACCAATTGGCACACCCGAGCCCAGCCCCTTCGCCAGCGTCGCAATATCAGGCTGAATGCCGGCATGCTGATAACCGAACCACTTCCCGGTGCGCGCCATGCCGCACTGCACTTCGTCACAGATCAGCAACCAGCCATGCTCGTCGCACAACTGGCGCAGCGCCTTCTGGTATTCAAGTGAAGCCAGGTGAATACCACCCTCGCCCTGAATAATTTCCAGCATGACTGCAACGATATTTTGATTGTGCTCGGCAACCGCCTTGATCGCCGCCAAATCATCATAGGGAACGCGGACAAAACCCGAAACCAGTGGTTCGAACCCTGCCTGCGCCTTGCGATTACCCGTTGCCGAAAGTGTCGCCATCGTCCGGCCATGGAACGCCTTTTCCATGACGATGATGGTCGGGTTTTCGATTCCCTTCTTGTGACCGTAAAAACGAGCCAATTTGATGGCAGCCTCGTTGGCCTCGGCACCTGAATTGGAGAAGAAAATTTCCTGCATTCCGGAAATTTCGGCGAGCTTATCAGCCAGCAACTCCTGCTCGCGAATTCGATATAAATTGGACGTGTGCAACATGCGCCCGGCCTGTGCGGCAATCGCAGACACCAGCTTGGGATGGGCATGACCGAGCGTAGAAACAGCAATACCGGACAACGCATCCAGGTATTCCTTGCCCTCTGTATCGGTAATCCGACAACCCTGACCATGGCTAAAAGCCACTGGTAACCGGGCATAGGTATTCATGACATGCGGCATGAGACAACCCCAAAAAACGAAAACGGCGGACATCGCCGCCGGAATGATCGCCACTTAACGGGCGAGCACCCCGCAAGAGCAACAGAGGCCTGAATTTTAGGTCAAAAGCAAAGCCTTGTATAGAACAGCAAAAACACCCGTGCACGCTTGTCCCGGCGTCCATGCGCCATAATTATGGAAAGGCTTCGGGCTTCTGCTAGAATTCGCCAACGCAAGGTCGCATCGCCCAACGCAGACTAGAACAATGACAACTACAGACTCGACCACATTCATCATTGTTGGCCTCACCAAGCAAGGCAAAAAATTTCGCCCCAGCGACTGGGCTGAACGCCTATGCGGCGTCATGTCCGCCTTTGGCGCCGAACGCAAGATGAAATACTCCCCCTACGTCGGCCCCGGTGACTACAACGGCGAAAAAGCTGTCTTCGTCGATGGCCGCCTCGGCGAAATTGAACCGATGGCCTACCGCTTCATGCTCAACTTTGCGCAAGACAACGACTTGCAGATCATTGACGGTGTCTGTTCACTGGAAAAATAACAACCAACAGCAAGCCAAGAAATAAAAAAGGCGCCCGAAGGCGCCATTTTTATTTGAGCGTCAGTCTTAATCAAGCAGCAGCGAGTGCCTTGATCTGAGCTGACAGACGGCTCTTGGTGCGGGAAGCCTTGTTCTTGTGAACAATCTTCTTGTCAGCAATGCGGTCAAGCACTGCGACGGACTGCTGGAAGACGCCTTGAGCGGCGACTTTATCACCAGCTTCGATCGCCTGACGAACGCGCTTGATTGCGGTACGCAGGGTCGAACGCAGGCTGGCGTTATGGGAACGCTGCCCGTCAGCTTGACGGGCGCGCTTGCGTGCTTGTGCGCTGTTGGCCATGAGGAAATCCGTAAAAAATTAAGCTGCGAAGTTTAGCACCCCATTCAACAAAACGGAAGCCCCTTTAGCCAAACACCAGGAATATGTCGCAACGACCGGCCAGATAGCAAAGACGACCATTCGTCAGTTGTCCAACGAACGGAAATAGCATTGGGCTAACATTGGATTGCAAATAAAGTATGTAAGCCAAATTGATCAGCCCGTCGATTTGGCAACAGCCAATTCAGCCATCCTTATTTTGGAACACCAGAAATGTCAAAAATTACTCGTGGTTTCACGCTGATTGAAGTCATGATCGTCGTCGCCATCATCGGCATTCTTGCTGCTGTCGCGCTACCTGCGTACAACGAGTATATTTTGCGCGCCAGACTTGTTGACGCCACAAACGAACTGTCGACGATGCGAGCGCGCATGGAGCAGCACTTCCAGGACAATCGGACCTATGCTACGTCCGGTGCGTTCACATCTCCCTGTCTAACCCCAACGACTGTCGGACGATTCACAGTTGAGTGCACGGGAAATGTTGCCGCCAACACCTACCTCATTACCGCTACCGGAAATGGTATAGCTAGCGCGTTCACATACACCATCAATCAAGCAGGAGACCGAGCCACCACCTCAACCAAATGGGGAACTTCGGGTGCCTGCTGGCTCATGAAATCGGGCGACTCATGCTAAATAGCCGCCCGCGTGGTTTTACGCTCGTCGAGCTGGTAGTAGTCATGGCCATTGTCGGCATCCTTGCTGTGTTAAGCCTGCCCAGCTTTGGCGTCTGGATGGCAAACACCCGAATCCGAACCGTTGCCGAGGCGTTGCAGAACGACTTACGAAAAGCGCAAAACGAGGCAGTTCGACGTAATCGACAGGTCGCATTCGTATTGACCAACAGCACCCCGACAGCAGGAAGCGCCATTGTTTCAAATACCACCGCCCGGAACTGGGCGATTTACCGAGTGCCTCTGCTTGGTGGTCCTGATCTCACAGGCGGCGAATCGTTCATTCAGGCCAACGTACAGCCCAGCAACTCCGACACCACGGTAACCGGCAGCGCCGCAGCCATCTGCTTCAATTCAGTTGGCCGCCTGGTTACGCAAAACACCGCTATTGCCGACGCAGGCGGAACAACCTGCACCGCACCCACGACGACGGCCCCTATCTCATTTAACATTCAGAACGCTACAGCCGACCGGCCATTAAGGGTTTTGCTCTATCTAGGTGGCCAGATACGAATGTGTGACCCCAATAAAACACTCAGCACCCAGCCCGACGGCTGCCCCTGACCAACTTATTTGAACAGAGACAATTCTCATGTTTCGCCAAATACCAAGCATGACAAAACCCCTGCCACCAGGCCACAAAAGCCAACGCGGCGCACTATTGCTTGAAGTGCTCATATCGATCCTGATTTTTTCTTTCGCCCTTCTTGGCCTCGTTGCCTTGCAGGCGAGAGCCGTACAGTTTTCGGTCGACGCCGAAGACCGAAATAGAGCGGCCCTGCTCGCAAACGAACTGGTCGCGACCATGCGGTCTCAGCAATCCGTCGACGCTGGCGCTTTGGCTGGCGAAATAACCGTCTGGAGAACACGGGTTCAAGCAAGCCTTCCTCCGTTTGATAGCTCCGTTGCAGCAACAGTTACCAACGGTGCTGAAAGTGGCCTGCCAACCGCCGACATCACCATCAACTGGACGCCCAACGGCCCGCAGAGCACAACTCACGCCTATGCCACCAAAGTGCTACTACCATGACACGCCGACTTAGCCTCCCAAAAAAGTACGCGATGGGATTCTCTCTCGTCGAACTGATGGTTGCCATGACCATAGGCCTGATCATCTCGCTCGCCATCTTCGCGGCGCTGAATACCTTTGAAGGCCGCAAGCGGACGAGTACGTCAGTCAACGACATCGACCAGGCAGGAAATTATGCAGCCTATGCACTCGACAAATGGGTTCGTAACGCCGGTTCAGGCTTTACGCAAAATACCGAAGGCGCATTTGACTATTTACTTTGCACCCTGACTGCAGCAAAAGACGCGACGCAAATTCTGCCTAGAACCAGCGACCTGCCCGCCCCCTTTGGTGCCGTCTCGACGGCTAACGGCAATATTTTCCGTCTGACGCCTGCCCTGATCTTCCCGGGTGGCCCACATGGCGACTCTCTGCTCATCATGTCCGGCTCCGCGGGCCAAGGCGAAAGTGCTGCCCCTTTCCGAGCGGCACCGACTACGTCCACATTAACGGTTTATAGCGCAACTGGGTTCAAGGCCAACGATCTGGTTCTCGTCGCTCGCAAAGGGGCACTTGGCCCCTGCATGATTGAACAGGTCAGCAATGTAAATATAACCAACCTAAATGCCCAACTGCTAAATCTTAGCGGCACCTATTACAGCGCCACGACCAATTCAATCAGCCTGGCGTCATCGTCATTCTGCGATACGGCTGCAGCCAATTCCGGCGCTGTCCGCAAATGCAACGCGGTTAATCTTGGCAACATGACCACCGCCAGCGGGAATTTTTCCAACCCGCCTTCATTTCTGGTTTTTGGCGTTGGCGACAACAACACCCTGTTTGGCTACGACCTTCTGCAAACGCAAAATACAACTACTGCGGTCGCCCAAGAACCATTTGCGGTGGCCGATGGCGTACAGGAAATGCGCGCCCTGTACGGAGTCGACGCAAACAATGATGGCAAGGTGGACACTTGGACGACTGCGACGGGGAGCTTTGCACCAGCCACACTCACCGCGGCAGACGGTAGCGGCAGCTCAAACCTTTGCAGAATCAAGGCCATTCGCATTGGCATGATCATGCGCACCGCACTCGAAGAAAAGGATACTGTCAGCAACAGTTCTCTAACCCTGTTCAACGACGTGGGCTTGCCGGTTCCCGTATCGGTTGACCAGCATTTCCGCTATCGCACCATTGAAACGACCATTCCGCTGCGCAACATGCTCAACGTTACCTCTTGCCCAGCAGCATAGACAAGACAAAGGCATTCAAAATGAGGACTGTCAATTCAAGAACTCTTTCTGGAACTGCTGCTCCTGGCTTTGGTCCGGTTCCATTTCGCAATACGCAGCAGGGAGCGATTCTGCTGATTACACTGGTTTCTTTGGCGCTTCTGATGCTATCGACAATGGCATTGATTCGTTCCTTCGACACCTCACTCAGCATGGCCGGCAATCTGGCATTCAAGCGAGACCTGAGCAATCAGGCTGAACGAGGTATGGCCAAGGCCATTGCGTTAGTCAAAGGGGGAACCTTGGGTACAGCCAGCTTGGCCGGCAGCAACTATTCCGCAGCCTACCTTAACTCAAATGCCCACGGCCTCCCGCTGGCACTGATCAACAGCCCGACCTCTAGCGCCGACATCGATGACACGACGGCGCAGATTAAAGTGCTCTATGTCATTGACCGTCAATGCAATTCTGTTGGCATCGTCGACGTATCAAAGGATTGCTCTTTCGTGAATATCGGTAACGACTCCGATCCAACTTTTCAGCCCGTTTATCGAATAAGCGTGCGCGCCAGCGGCCCACGTGACACCCAAGTCTATTTGCAATCGACTGTCACGAACTAACGACTCAATACCGATATCCCGCCACTACCGTCGTGGAGACCAAAATGAAATCAACGCCGAAACAAAAATTACTCACGCACATCCGGAAAACTCTGGGTATCACCCTGTTACTCGGCAATATCGGTCACGTATCGGCCATTACCTTGTCCGACGCACCACTATATTCCACGGTGGTCGTTCCGGGAAATTTGGCCTTGGCCCTATCTGTCGAATGGCCGACGGCAACCACGCCGGCTTACACAACAGCCTATTCGGCAGCTAGCACCTATCTCGGCTACTTCGATCCGGCAAAGTGCTATGAATACTCGTACAACTCGACAACTCCATCTAGCAGCTATTTTGCACCTAAAACTTATAGCAGCACGGGAAGTCACACCTGCACCAGCACATCCAGCTCACAACGATGGAGTGGCAACTTTCTCAACTGGGTGTCCATGCAGACCCTCGACACCTTCCGCTGGGTTCTCACCGGAGGTTATCGCAGCACGGACACCGCCACAACAACCATTTTGACGAAGACCTATGCTGGCTTCGACTCCTCTTCAGTCATCCCGAACAAGAGCATATCAACCGCTGGAACCATCTTGAGCGGAGCAACTCCATTTCATACTTCAACCAACCCATGGAATAGTTGGGACAGCAGGGTACGCATGCTGGGAACGGCAGTTTACTTTACCAGCACAGGAGATAGCGGAAGCACATGGACAGGGACCGGAACGTCGTATACCGATTATAACGGTCACAACAGTTACGTTGCCTCGGGCAATTCCAAATTTGCCAACCCCGGAACTATTTACCGGATATTCATCAACGTCAAGGTTTGCGACGCCGCTGTTCAGTTAGAAGAGAACTGCACTGCGTATGGCAGCAATTACAAGCCTGAAGGTTTGATGCAGCAATATGCATTGAAACTACGATACTCTGCCTTTGGCTATTACAACCACGACGGAAATCGTGACGGTGGCGTGATGCGTGCCAGGATGAAGTATCTCGCCCCAACCAAGCCGGTACCCGGGGCAACTGCTGCCAGCAACTCAGCAGCAGAATGGGATGCCACCACGGGCGTCATGCTAACCAACCCTGATCCGGCAGATGCCACAGCCACAGAAGCAACAGCAACTGCAGCCGGGTGGTCTGTCGGCATCACCAACAGCGGGGTCATGAACTACTTGAACAAGTTTGGTTACAGTGCCCAGACCTACAAATCGAAGGACCCGGTAGGCGAACTTTTCTATGCCGCAACCCGCTACTTTAGAAATCTTGGCAACGTGGCTTCCTATTCCACATTGGCCGGAGCCGGCGATTCAGCAACAGCAGCCAGATGGCTGGACGGTTTTCCGGCAATCACGACATGGGATGATCCGATTGTCTATTCCTGCCAGAAGAATTTTATTCTGGGGATTGGCGACACGTATTCATGGCACGACGGCAACCTGCCGGGATCAACCCTTCATTCCGGCGAACCGGGCATTCCTGCCGGTGTAACTGCCGACGCAACGGTCAATGTAAGGACTGCCACCGACATGGTAGGTGTCCTAGAAGGAAAAACCGGAGGGACAACTCTGGGCGCCTCTTGGAACGACAGCGGTCGTGGCAATACGATGTACATCGCCGGCCTTGCCTATGATGCCCATACATTGGATATTCGCCCCCTTATGCCGGGCAAACAAACCATCAATACCTATTGGCTAGATGTGCACGAAAACCAGAATTACGAGCACAAGAACCAGTATTGGCTTGCCGCCAAATACGGGGGTTTTATCGTACCGACCGGCTTCTCTACCTATGCCACTGGCAATACGACTACGACTATCCCAACTACGGCCTGGTACACCAGCAATGACACCGTCCCGTTCAGCGGGACGACTTACAGAACAGCCAATGGGATTGCGTTCTCAACAGATGGCACCACTTCGACAGACCCTCGCCCCGACAATTATTTCCCGGGCAATTCGCCGGCTACCATGAAGGCCGGCCTGACGGCTGCATTTGCAAAAATCGCAGCGGAAGCCTCGGAGCAGACCACCACTGGTTTCTCAACCTCTGATCCGGTTCAAGCAGAATCAGGCAACGCAAACTACGTGGTCTCTTACAACCCGAACAACTGGACATCGACACTGACCGGGCAACTCATTACTTATGACCCAGACGGCCTAGCGACTTTTACCGATGTCTGGAATGCGACCACACTGCTTGACGCCAGAACGTCAGCAAACCGCATTATCGTTACCTGTTGCACAAGTGCCGGCACGGGCCTGCCTTTCACCAACAGCAGCTTGACCGGCGCAACACTAAACAGCCGTACAGATTACAATTCGTTTGCTTTGATCGCTGGGGTATCCAGCACATCACAATCAATTCCAGACTATATTGCTTATCTGCGAGGCGCTCGCGCCAATGAATTGGTCAGCACCTCGGGTAGCAGCACAGGAAAATACCGTGCGCGCGCCCACCTTCTGGGCGACGTGGTAAATGGCAAGCTGGCTCCGGTTCCTGCTCCTCAGGCTGACTACTACGATGTCTACAATCCGGGCTACAGTAGTTTCATGGCCGACTATGGCAACCGGGCTACTATAATTTACGCCCCCTCCAATGACGGGATGCTGCACGCTTTTGACGGAACTGTACCCACCAGCACGACGAGTAGTTGTGTGTCTTCGCTTACCGGTAGCACCTGCGGCAAGGAACTATTTTCCTACATCCCCAGCTTCGCCTATATAGGCTCGACTACCGCTGTAGAGTCTGGCTTGGCATCGCTTGGCAAGCCCAGCGGTTTTGTACACCATTTCATCGTTGATGGCACCCCCGTATCGGCCGATGTCGACTTCTTCAAGACCAACAATCCAACTGCCACCAACAACGATTGGCGAACCATTCTAGTCGGAGGCCTTGGCAAGGGTGGCATGGGTTATTACGCACTGGATATCACCGACCCTGCAACCTGGACGGACGAAAGCACAGTGGCCAGCAAAGTATTATGGGAATTCACAGATGCACATATGGGTTACAGCTATGGCAATGCCGCCATCGTCAAGACTCCTGAATTCGGCTGGACGGTCATTGTTGCGTCTGGATATAACAACAGTGATGGAAAAGGTTATTTTTACTTCATCAATCCGCGCAACGGGGACTTGCTGAAAAAAGTGGCAACGCCTGAGGGTAATGCGGCCTCGCCAATCAATATGGCGCATGTTCAGCCGTATATCCCCAGCAAGGCAAGTTATATAGCTGATTCGGTTTACGCGGGTGATCTTCAAGGCAATGTCTGGCGCCTTGATTTGACAGCTACGAGCGATGCAACAACCACGGGCTCCACGACAACTACCAGCAGCTACAACTACGCACTAAACAAAATTGCTGCACTTACTGACAGCAGTGGTGCCAGCCAACCAATCACCACACGCCCGGTCGTCGCTGCCGACCCCAATTCCGGAAAACGCTATGTGCTTATAGGAACAGGAAAGCTATTGTCCGATAGCGATGTAGCCGGTACGCAAACCCAGACCTTCTATGCCATCATCGATGGAACCAAGGGCTATGGGAATTTCTACAACGGCAGCACCACCACGACTTCCGGCTCAACTGTTTCGACCAGTTCCGGCATTTCCTATCCAGGCTCGGTCAGCTTGCCGGTAGGAAGGAGCCAACTCGTTGCCAATACGGATCTGCTTACCGGCATAGGCAGCTCGGTAACCGAACCCATGGGGTGGTATTACGACTTGGGTGCCAGCACTGATGGCATTACCGAGCAAGTCAACGTGCACCCAATCGAGAACAATGGCATTGTCTCGTTTGCTGCAAACCTGCCCAATGGGGACGCATGCAATCCGTCCGGAACAGGGCGCGAGTTCTCGGTCAGCTACTCCGATGGTATGACAGCGTTGATAAATAACGGTAATGCGGTAGCCCACATTAGTTCCTCATCCAGCATCATCTCGATCACGAGCATCTCGAAGCCAAAAGGGAAAGCAGTCAACTTCGCGAAAACGGATGGAACGAATGATCAGCAAATGACCAAGTCGAAGCCGGTCTACAAGCGCCTGAACTGGCGAGAAATACCAACAGCAGACTAGTCGGGTGGTCCGCCATTACCAGCAGCGGTCAATTGGCTTCAATTGGCCGCTTTTTCTTGGCTGCATTGCTTCCTTGCTAATTCATGGAACGATATTTGTCGCCTGGCATCCGGATAGCCGCCACAGCGCATCTCGAACACTACTGGAAATTCACTTTCGCATCCTCCCACCAAACCTCAGCTTAACGCAGCCCGATGAAGGCATAGCACTGTCTTCTAGAAATAGGGAATTGGCGAAGCAGCCCGGTGGATTAGATACACCACAAGATAGTGAGGCCTCCGTACCAGCGCCCCAATCGCCAATCTATTTTCCGACCCATCTGATGGAACGCCGCCCATTTCCGGTTTCAGCCCCTACGGCCAGCAAGTACCTAAACAAAGCCTCCTTGCCAGCGATAGTCGTTCGATTAAGGCTATTTATCGACTCACATGGGAAGGTCGTCGACATCAGGTTCATATCTCCAGAAAACCTAGAGGAGAAAGTTAACCAACAGATATCAGAAATGTTTTTCGCAACATCATTCGTCCCGGGAAATATTCACGGAATTGACTTGCCATCCTATATGGATATAGAACTGGATTTGGCCAGCTATATCGAATGAAGTCTGCGATGTTTAGCTGGGTGAAGCCAATTCTTTTGGCAATGGGAATGAAATGCTCTCTTCCACCCCGTTCAATTGGACGACCGATGCCCCAGAAAGATGGCTGATTCGCTCAACCACTCTCTGAACAAGGATTTCCGGAGCGGAAGCTCCGGCAGTGATGCCAATCGTTGTTCTGCCTTCAAGCCAAGCCTGTTCGATTTCGTCGGGACCGTCCACAAGGTGGCCATCAATGCCGTGAGCGAGGGCAACTTCTCTCAAACGGCGGGAATTCGAGCTGTTTGTACTACCAACTACGATAACCAGATCGCACTGTCCGGCAAGAACCTTGACCGCATCCTGCCGGTTTTGGGTGGCATAACAAATGTCATCTTTCTTGGGCCCCTGAATCGATGGATAACGTTGCTTCAGGGCGACAATGACGACGTTCGCATCGTCAACAGAAAGCGTGGTCTGGGTAACGAAGGAAAGATTTTCCGGATCCTTGACCTGGAGCGTAGCCACATCGTCGGCCGTTTCCACTAGATACATACCCCCCTCACTCTGCCCCATCGTCCCTTCGACTTCCGGGTGGCCCTTGTGGCCGATCATGACTACTTCGCGGGTCTGGTTGCGCATCTTGCCGACTTCTACGTGCACCTTAGTGACCAGTGGGCAGGTGGCGTCGAAAACTTTGAGGCCGCGCTCTTCGGCTTCGCTGCGCACCGCCTTCGACACGCCATGGGCGCTGAAAATAACGGTGCTGCCTGACGGAACCTCGCTCAAATCCTCAATGAAAACAGCCCCCTTGGATCGCAGGTCGTCGCAGACGAATTTGTTGTGCACGACTTCGTGGCGGACATAGATGGGCGCGCCGAACTTTTCCAGAGCGCGCTCGACGATGGCGATGGCGCGCTCGACGCCGGCGCAGAAGCCGCGGGGGTTGGCGAGGATGACTTGCATTTACATTATTCCGATGATTTCCACCTCGAAGCGGATCGTTTTTCCGGCCATCGGGTGATTGAAGTCGAACAAGGCGTGCGTGGCATCGAGCTCGCGCAGGAAGCCGGCGAAGGTGCCGCCGTTGGGGGCGGTGAATTCGACGACGGAATTCTCCTTGAGTTCCATGCCGGCGGGTAATCCGCTCAAAGCAATGCGTTCGACCAGGCGGTCATTGTGCATGCCGAAGGCTTGGGCAGGTTCGAGCTCGAAGACAAAACGCTCATGCGCCGGCAGGCCGATGAGCACCGACTCAAGGTTCTCGGCCAGCTGGCCGCTACCCATTTGCAGCGTAGCCGGACTCATGTCGAAGGTGGACAGGAACTCTTCACCATCCAGCGCATTGATGCGGTAATGCAGGGTCAGGAAACTGTCGGAGCGGACGGTGGCGGTCATCAGGAAATCTCTTTTTTGTTGGTTGCGGTCAACTGCTCGATTACGAGAAGAACCGCGCCGAGCGTGATGGCGGAATCGGCAACATTGAAGGCTGGCCAGTAATAGCCGGCGACATGCCACTGGACAAAATCAACGACAGCGCCGAAGCGGACCCGATCAATCACGTTGCCCAATGCGCCGCCCATGACCAGCGCCAGGGCGAGCGACAGCAGCTTTTGCTGCGGATGCTGGCGGAGCATGTAGGCGATCCAGCCGGAAACACCGAGCGCCAGGGCCGTGAACAGCCAGCGTTGCCAGCCAGGCTGGTCGGCCAGGAAGCTGAAGGCGGCGCCGGGGTTGAAAGTCAGTACCCAGTTCCAGAACGGTGCTACGTAGATCGTTTCACCGAAGCCGATGTTCTCGAGCACCAGCCACTTGCTGAGTTGGTCGAGCACAACGACCAGCCCGGCCAGCGCGTACCAGCGCCCGGCACTAGGCATACGCACGCGCCTCGCCGTCACCATGCAGGTTGCTGACGCAGCGACCACACAGGCCCGGATGCGCAGCATCTGCGCCGACATCATCACGGACGTGCCAGCAACGCTCGCACTTGGCGTGTTCAAGCGGCGTGGCAAATACCTGTTCGCTTTCATCGCGGATTGCTACGGTCGACGAGCAAATAAGCACGAATTTCAAATCGTCGCCGAGCGAGGCCAGGGCATCGAACTTCTCGCCAGAACAATGGATTTCGACCGCCGCCTGCAGCGCCGAGCCGATCTTGCCGGCTTCGCGCTGTTCTTCGAGCGCCTTGGTCACATCGGCTCGTACCGTGCGTACCAGCGCCCACTTGGCGAGCAGAGCGCCTTCGCCGGCCTGCGTCGGCAGATCGTGCCAGAGCTGGAACATGATCGAATCGTCAGCCTGGCCGGTCAGCACCTGCCAGACTTCTTCGGCCGTGAAGGCGGTGATCGGCGCCAGCAGACGGACGAACGCCTGCGTAATGTGCCACAGCGCCGACTGTGCAGAACGCCGGGCTACCGACTTCGGCGCCGTCGTGTACAGGCGGTCCTTGAGGATGTCGAGGTAGAAACCGCCAAGATCTTCCGAACAGAAAGTCTGCAGGGCCTGGACGACGCGGTGGAATTCGTACTTGTCGTAATCGGCGCGACAGCTTTCCTGCAATTCGCGGGTCAGGGCCAGCGCGTAGCGGTCGATTTCCAGCCACTGCTCAACCGGCAGCATGTCGGCATTGGCGTCGAAATCGGAAACATTGGCGAGCAGGAAGCGCAGCGTGTTGCGGATGCGGCGATAGCCTTCGACAACGCGCTTGAGGATTTCGTCGGAAATGGTCAGTTCGCCCGAGTAATCGGTCGATGCCGTCCACAAACGCAGGATGTCGGCACCCATCTTGTCGGACACCTGCTGCGGTGCGATGACGTTACCCTTGGACTTGGACATCTTGTGGCCTTTGCCATCGACCACGAAGCCGTGGGTCAGCAGGGCATTGTATGGAGCGCGACCGTCGATGGCGCAGCCGGACAGCAGCGAAGATTGGAACCAGCCGCGATGCTGGTCGGAGCCTTCGAGATAGAGATCGGCCGGATAACTGAGATCAGCCGCATGCGAGCCACGCATGACGTGCCAGTGGGTCGTGCCGGAATCGAACCAGACGTCCAGCGTGTCCTTCATCTTGACGTACTGGTCGGCTTCGGCGCCCAACAACTCGGTGGCGTCGAGGCTGAACCACGCTTCGATGCCAGCCTTCTCGACGCGCTGGGCGACCTGTTCGATCAACTCGGCCGTACGCGGATGCGGCTGGCCGGTTTCCTTGTGCAGAAAGAAGGGAATCGGCACACCCCAGTTGCGCTGGCGCGAGACGCACCAGTCCGGCCGGGTCTTCATCATCGCTTCCAGACGGGCGCGGCCCCAGGCCGGGAAGAACTGCGTTTCATCGACGGCGCGCTCAGCGATCCAGCGCAGGGTCGACGCATCCTCGTTGGACTTGTTGTCCATGCCGATGAACCATTGCGTCGTGGCGCGGAAAATAATCGGGGTCTTGTGCCGCCAGCAATGCGGGTAGCTGTGCTTGATTTTCTCGTTTTTTAACAGTCGACCGTGGGATTCGAGTTCCTGCAACACCAGCGGATTGGCTTCCCAGACCGTCTTGCCGGCCAGTTCGCCGACCGACAGCGCTGGCGTCGTACTGATGAAACGACCATCGTTACCGACCGGGTTATTGACCGGCAGGCCGTATTTCTTGCCGATGTTGTAGTCGTCCACGCCATGCGCCGGCGCCGTGTGCACCAGGCCGGTACCGGCCTCGGTCGTCACGTGCGTGCCGCAGATGATCGCCACATCGCGCGGCTGGAACGGGTGCTTGAGGAGGATCTGATCAAGCTTGTCGCCCTTGCAGGAGGCAACGATTTCGGCCTCGAGACCATAGCGCTGCAGGCTGGCTTCGGCGAGTTCATGCACGAGAATCAGCGAGCCCTTGGCCGTCTCGTACAGATCGTATTGCAGCTCGGGATGCACGCTGACTGCCTCGTTGGCCGGCAACGTCCATGGCGTCGTCGTCCAGATCACGGCAAAGGCCGGACCCCGCAGATGGGTCAGGCCGAAGGCATTGGCCAACTTCCCGGCATGGTTCTCGTGGACCTCGAAAGCGACGTCGATGGCCGGAGAGTTTTTGTCTTCATACTCGACTTCAGCCTCAGCCAGTGCCGAACCGCAGTCCAGACACCAGTTCACCGGCTTCAAGCCCTGATAGAGGTAACCCCGCTCGAGAATCTTGCCCAAGGCACGGATTTCGCCAGCCTCGGCCGAAAAATTCATGGTCAGGTAGGGATTGCCCCAGTCGCCCAGCACGCCGAGACGGATAAAATCCTTCTTCTGGCGCTCGACCTGCTCGGCTGCGTAGGCGCGCGACAGCTCGCGCACCTTGTCGGCGGGGATGTTCTTGCCGTGCTGTTTCTCGATCTGGTGCTCGATCGGCAAACCGTGGCAGTCCCAGCCCGGCACATAGGGTGCATCGAAACCGGACAGCGTTTTCGAACGGACAATGATGTCCTTCAAAACCTTGTTGACCGCATGACCGATGTGGATATCACCGTTGGCGTAGGGCGGGCCATCGTGCAGCACGAAACGCGGACGCCCGGCGCTGATCTCGCGGATGCGCTGGTAAAGTTTTTTCTCCTGCCACTGGGCGACCCATTGCGGTTCGCGCTTGGGCAGATCGCCGCGCATCGGGAAAGCCGTATCCGGCAGGTTCAGGGTGTCTTTGTAATCAGCCATTTTGCGTGCTCACAACTCGAAAAAAGCCCGGGCAGCCGCGGCATCGGCCGCGATCTGCGCCTTGAGGGCGTCAATATTGGGAAAACGTTGTTCGTCGCGCAACTTATGGACGAAACGCACCGACATGTGCGCGCCATAAATATCACGATCGAAATCGAAGAGATGAACTTCCAGCAAGGGCCGGGTGCCGCCCACCGTTGGCCGGACGCCGAGATTGGCGACGCCGGGCAGGGGTTTGTCACCCAGACCACTGACCTCGACGGCAAAAACGCCGGTCATCGGCAGCGGATTGTGCTTGATGCGCAGATTGGCCGTCGCAAAACCGATCTGACGACCCAGCTTCTGGCCATGCGACACCTGGCCGTCGATGATATAGGGGCGACCCAGCAGGCGCGCCGCATGCTCCATGTCGCCGGCCAGCAGCGCCCGGCGGACTGCCGAACTGGAAACGCGCTCGCCATCGGCCAGCACGCTGCCCATCGCCTCGACGGCAAAGCCAAAACGTCGGCCTGCATCCTGCAGCAGGGCAAAGTCGCCGGTACGGCTGCGACCAAAGCGAAAATCGTCACCGATGATCAAGTGCTGGACCTGACAGCCACGGACCAGTACCTGCTCGACGAATTCGTCAGCCGACAGTGCGGCAAAAGCCGCATTGAACGGGCAAATAACGACCTGCCGGGCACCGCATTCACTGAGCAACTCAAGTTTTTCGCGTAGCGTGGTCAGACGGGCGGGGGCGGAATCCGGCGCAAAAAACTCGCGCGGATGCGGCTCGAAAGTCAGGACCGTGGGCGCCAGCTCGCGCTGCTCGGCCACGTAAGCCAGACGTTTTACCAGCGCGGCATGCCCGAGGTGGACGCCATCAAAATTGCCGATGGCGAGCACAACAGGAGCAGGAACGGGACGCGAATAACCGCGAAAAACGCGCATAAGTAAATTGTCGGGAAAAACGTTGAATTATAACGATTTAAGCCACCCGTCGGATACCGGCAGGTAGCTTTGCATCTGCCGGTGCCTGATACACGGCAAAACAGCGGAAACTCATTTTCGCTATAATCAATGAGTTTAACCAAATAACGCCTCTACCCATTTCATGCTTGAACTGATCAGCCATGTAGTCCGAATTTCGGCGCGACGAGACCGCACCGAGATCAACTCGGCCATGGTTGATGCGCTGCTCGGCCTTTTTCACCCGCAGCGCCTGACCATCTACCGCTGTTACGCCGGTAACAAAAAGGCGATGGTCTTTGCCTGTGCCGGCTATGGCCCGAACGGTCAATTCCTGCGCAACGCCTACCTGCCAGACCACCGCTACTGCCAGCCGATCGAGCGCGACCCACTGCTCAACCGGTGCCGCAAGGAGCGCTCGGCTGTCATCGATTTTCTCGACGACGGAACGCATCGCATCGTTTTTCCGGTTATCCGTCTCGACGAACCGATCTATCTGATCGAACTGATTCTTGCCGACGAGTTTTCTGCCGACCACCGTGTGACGTTGATGGGCCTCATCGAATATTTCGGCAACCACATTTCGCTGCTCGATTACGGCGAGGCGGACACCCTGACCGGGCTGGCCAGCCGCAAGACTTTCGACAAACACCTCTTCGAACTGCTCGGCAAAGCTGCCAGCGACGAGATGCTCAGCGGCCCGGAAAGCCGGCGGCGCAGCACGCCCGGCAGCAGCCACTGGCTGGCTGTCTGCGACATTGATCATTTCAAGCAGGTCAATGACAACTTCGGCCACCTGATCGGCGACGAAGTACTGATCATGCTGGCCCAGGAAATGCGCCAGTCCTTTCGTTTCGACGATCAGTTGTTCCGTTTTGGTGGCGAGGAATTTATCGCCCTGCTCCAGCCGACGGAAGAGCAGTTCGCCCTGGCAACGCTTGAACGCTTCCGCGCGAACGTCGAAAAACAGCTGTTCAGCCGGGTCGGACGCATTACCGTCAGCATAGGTTTCAGCGCGTTGATGCCCAACGACACGCCGACAGACGTCATCGACCGCGCCGACGAGGCCTTGTATTTCGCCAAGCGGAACGGCCGAAACCGGGTCGACTGCTATGAAAAGCTGGTTGCCTCAGGCGACGTGGCCGCCAGGGAAATCGCCAAGGGCGAAGTCGAGCTGTTTTAACTGAGCAAGGCCAGCTTGGCCTTTGGTCCGGGCGGATGCTTGATGAAGTACTGCCGGATGCCGCGCACAATCGCCCCGGCCAGTTTTTCCTGGTAGGCATCGTCGTTGAGCCTGGCTTCTTCTTCCGGGTTGGAGATGAAAGCCGTTTCAATCAGGGCCGACGGGATATCCGGCGCCTTGAGCACGGCAAAGCCGGCTTGCTCGACGTGGGCCTTGTGCAGCGTGTTGATCGATCCCAGTTCACCGAGCAAATACTTACCCAGTTTCAGGCTGTCGTTGATCGTGCCGGTCTGCGACAAATCGAGCAGCGTGCGAGCGAGGAACAGATCCTTGCTGCCGATATTGACGCCGCCGATGAGGTCGGCCTGGTTTTCCTTCTGCGCCAGCAGGCGGGCCTGCGTGCTCGAGGCCCCCTTTTCGGACAGCACGAAAACTGATGAACCACGCGCATCGGGCTTGATCCAGGCATCGGCGTGAATCGACAGGAAGAGGTCGGATTGGATGCGCCTAGCCTTCTGGACGCGCATCTGCAGCGGCACGAAGAAATCGGAATCGCGTGTCAGCACGGCGCGCATGTTCGGCTCGGCGTCGATGCGCACCTTGAGGCGACGGGCGACTTCGAGCGTGACGTTCTTTTCGTAGGTTCCAGCCTTGCCGATGGCGCCCGGATCTTCGCCGCCGTGACCGGGGTCGAGCGTGATGGTGACCAAGCGGTCGACAATCGGCTTGCCGGATTTTTTGCTGGTCTGGATTTCCGGCGCTTCAATCGGTTTTTCCGGCTTCTTGGCGGCGCTCTCATCTTGGCGCGCAATCTGGAAATCCTGCTCGTTCTTGAGCGGCTCGACGCCATCCTTGCGACCTTCGAGCAGCGCCATCATCGGGTCGGGCGGATTGACAGGGTAGACGTCGAGGACCAGACGACGGCCATATTCGCCGGCCGGTTCGAGCGTAAACACCTGCGGATTGACCTTGCCCTTGAGTTCCATGACCAAGCGCACGACGCCCGGCTTGAAGCGACCGGCGCGCAACAGTTTGATGTTCGGGTCGTCGGTGGCCACCTTGCGGGCGAGGCTATCGAGGACGCTGTTGAATTCGACGCCTTCGATGTCGACGACGAGGCGATCCGGATTTTCAACGGTGAAATGGGTGAATTTGAGCGGGGCGTCGGTTTCGAGCGTGACGCGGGTGTAATCGGCGGCCGGCCACACGCGTACGGCTAGGACGGACGGCAGTCTGGCTGCGGCGCCGGCCAGCGGGGTAACGGAAAGGATCAGCGAGGCGCCGGCGTAGCGGAGGAGCTGGCGGCGGCCATGGCTGGGACGAGCGTGGTCAGACATGCCTGCCCTTTCGGTGAATCTGCCACGGCTTCGAGGATACGCCCGACACCTGCATGATGAATACGCAACCGCAAGTCTGGCGACGGAAGGCAGCCAGCAGCCCTTTCCGGCCATTCGACCAGACAGATCGCAGTGTCATTAAAGTATTCATCAAAGCCCGCATCGAGAAACTCCTCTGGGGACTCGAAACGATAAAAATCAAAGTGATATAAGTATAAGCTCGAAACTACGTAAACTTCAACCAGTGAATAGGTAGGACTTTTGACCGGGCCGGTGTGACCAAGTGCTCGAATCATGGCGCGCGACAGGGTGGTTTTGCCCGCGCCGAGGTCACCTTCGAGGAATATCACCATCCCCGGCTGCAGCAATGGCGCCAGCATTTCGCCCAGGCGCTGGGTGGCCGCCTCGTCGGGCAATTCGAAAACGGCGGTAACATCGGGGCTATGCACGATCAGGACTCCACGGTGGATTACGCGGCGCTCAAGGAAAAAATCCGCGAGGCCGGCAGGGAACTCGGCTTTGCTGCCGTTGGCGTGGCGCAGGCCGAGCCCGGCCCCGCTGTCGAAAAAATGCGGGAATGGCTGGCGGCAGGCTGCCACGGCGAGATGGATTATATGGCCCGCCATGCCGAATTGCGCGCTGACCCACAGCAACTGCATCCGGGAACGATCACCGTGATCAGCGCCGCCATCGACTACCTGCCACACCGCGAAATCGCCGATCAGCCGGAGCAGGCGGCCATCTCTCGCTACGCTCAGGGACGCGACTACCACAAGCTGATTCGTACCCGACTGCAGAAGCTGGCCGACGCCATTGCCGCGCTGACCGGGCCGTTCGGCTACCGTGTCTTTTCCGACTCGGCGCCAGTCATGGAAGTCGAATTCGCCCGTCAGGCCGGCCTCGGCTGGCGCGGCAAGCACACGCTGCTGCTCTCGAAGGAAGGTTCATGGCGCTTTCTCGGCGACATCTACACTGATCTGCCGCTGCCGCCCGACGAACCTGTCGAGGACCACTGTGGCACCTGCACGGCCTGCCTCGACGCCTGCCCGACCAAGGCCATCGTTGCGCCCTACCAGGTTGACGCCCGGCGCTGCATCAGCTATCTGACCATCGAGCTAGCCGGGCCCATTCCCGAAGAGTTCCGACCGCTGATCGGCAATCGGATTTACGGCTGCGACGACTGCCAGTTGTGCTGCCCATGGAATCGCTTCGCCCAGCTCGGTGACCCCGAATTTTCGCCGCGCCACGGGCTCGACACGGCAACGCTGATCGAGCTGTTCAACTGGACTGAAGCGGTATTCAACGAGCGGCTGGCCGGCAACCCGATTCGCCGCATCGGGCATGAACGCTGGCTGCGCAATATCGCCGTGGCGCTCGGCAACGGGACTTCCACGGTCAACCGGAAAAATGCGCTAAAAATGAAATTGGACCATCCGTCGGCGTTGGTCCGCGAGCACGTCGAATGGGCGCTTACTCGCTTGGAACCCTGAGCCTGACCGGCGCGTCGACAGGCGGTTCAACAACAGGCTTTGCCGCTTCGACGGGCTCCGCCAACGGCCGGAGCGTCCAGCCAAGGAAGGCGCCAGACGCCGTGGTGATAGCGACCAGCGCGAGAAGGATGAGGCCTGTCTTCGGACTTTCCATGTAGCGAACGCCCCGCTCAGCGCGCCACCGGGCGCCCTGGATCGGCGCACCACTCGCTCCACGAGCCGGCATAGAGGCGCGAACCGGGCAGGCCGGCGATTTCCATGGCGACCATGTTGAGACAGGCAGAAACACCGGAGCCGCATTGATGGACGACCAGATCAGCCGGCGAACCAGCCAGGATGGCCAGCCACTCTGCACGCAGCTCGGCAGCCGGCTTGAAACGGCCATCGGGCAGCAGGTTGTCCTTGAAAAAACGATTGACGGCGCCGGGGATGTGGCCACCGACCGGATCGATGGTTTCGTTCTCGCCGCGGAAGCGGTCCGCACCGCGCCCGTCGACCAGATGCATGTGCGGCGTTTCGATGCGTTCGAGGACGTAATCGGCTTCAACCAGTTGGTCCTGCCTGAGCGGCACGAAAATGCGTGGTGACAGCGTCGGCACAAGGTCGGTCATTACCCCGCCAGCCGCCTGCCAAGCCTGCAGTCCACCGTCGAGCAGCACCACGGCGTCATGCCCGAGCCAGCGCAGCAGCCACCACAGGCGCCCGGCAATCATGCCCTGGGCATCGTCGTAGACCACAACCTGCGTCGTCGCTCCGACACCGATTTCGCCCAGCCGTTGTGCCAGTTTTTCCGGATCGGGCAGCGGATGACGGCCATTGCAGCCGGTCATCGGCCCGGACAGATCGCGGTCACAATGCAGGAAGATGGCGCCGGGAATGTGCCCCTCGGCGTAAACGCGCTCGCCATAGCCGCTATCGGCCAGCTGGTGGCGGACATCGACGACCAGCCAATTGGGGTCGTCGACATGCGCCTGCAGCGTCGCGACATCGACCAGCGTGGTAAAACTCATGCCGGATCAGCCCAGCCAGGCCTTGGCTTCGTCGACGTTCTCGAAGACTTCGACGTCGGCATTGACGAAGGTCTGCGACAGCCAAGCGCTCCAGGTCACCCACTGGCTGTTGGTGACGACGGCGATGCGCTTGAAATCGTTGGCATGGGCGCGCGAGAACTTGATTTCCTCCCACGCCACATCGAGCGTCAGGCCGGCCATCTGGCTCAGGTCGAAACAGAGATCGACCGGGCCTTCGAACTGGACCTTGAAATTGACGACTTCTTCGAATTCCTTGTAGTCGGCCAACGTGAATTCGCCGAAGACGGAAACGCCTACGCGGCTCGGTTGATGGTCGATGACAATCATGATGCGCTCCTCGTTGTTGTTCTGATTCGGTTCCAGTGTAACCCGGAATCCGCCACCGGGGCGCCATTCGGGCAGCACGACACGACGGCGGAACTTTCCCGGGGCGCTGCCTTTCCAAGCCTTGCCGGTCGCCTTGTTCGGTGGCCGACAGCATCCTGGGGGAGTAGCTCTCCGCCGTGGCGTCGTCAATACGAACAGTTGCGCAAGCTGTTCCGGTGCCACGGGCAGTCCGCCCCGCGAACTGCGAGCCAGACCCTTGCCGCGCGGCAGGGTCTTGTCTCGCCAGCTTTTCCGGCCAGCGCCGGAGAACGCGGCGGGCAGGCGGAACAGGAAGGAGTCTCACCATGGAAACCATCGGTACCGGCTGGATGTGGGGCGGATTTTTCGCCATCGTCCTCGTCATGCTGGCCATCGACCTGCTGGCAGTCGGCGGCGGCCGCCAGCACCGCGTCAGCATCCGCGAAGCGGCGGTCTGGTCGCTGATCTGGGTCACCGTCTCGCTGCTTTTCGCCGGGGCGCTGTGGCTGTACCTTGATGGCGCCGCCGGGCGCGAGATCGCCAACCAGAAAGCGCTCGAATTCGTCACCGGCTACCTGATCGAAAAATCGCTGGCGGTCGACAATGTTTTCGTCTGGCTCATGCTTTTCGGCTTTTTCGCCATTCCGCCCGAGCTGCAAAAGCGCGTGCTGATCTTTGGCGTGCTCGGCGCCATCGTGCTGCGCGCGGCGATGATCTTCGCCGGCGTCTGGCTCATCGCGCAGTTTCACTGGCTGCTTTACGTCTTCGGCGCCTTCCTGCTGCTCACCGGCATCAAGATGTGGTGGTTCGCCGAAGCCAAGCCGGACCTGGCGCAAAACCCCGTCATCCGCTGGCTGCGCCGCCACCTGAAAGTGACCGATACGCTGCACGGCGAGCGCTTCTTCGTCCACCTCGACGAGGGCGGACGCCTGGTCCGCCATGCCACGCCGCTGCTGCTCGTGCTGGTGCTGGTCGAGCTCTCAGACATCATTTTCGCGGTCGACTCGATTCCCGCCATCTTCGCCATCACCACCGACCCGTTCATCGTGCTGACTTCCAACGTTTTCGCGATCCTCGGCCTGCGCGCAATGTACTTCCTGCTCGCCGACATGGCCGACCGCTTCGCGCTGCTCAAGTACGGGCTGGCCGCCGTGCTGGTCTTTATCGGCATCAAGATGCTGCTCGTGGACATCTACCCGATTCCCGTGCTCGTCTCGCTGGCTGTCGTTGCCAGCATTATCGGCACGGCGGTCGTGCTGTCACTGCGCCGTGGCTAATCGCCTTCGGCCGGGTTGGCGCGGGAAAAGTGGGTGGCGGCGATGCCGGACAGGATGATCAGGCCGATCGCCACCCATGCCGAGGCGTCCAGCACCTCGCCCCAGAAGGCCATGCCGAACAGGCTGGAGAAGATCACCGTGCTGTAGGCCAACGCCGCCGACATCAGCGTCTTGCCGCGCGTGTAGGCGCGGGTCATGGCGAGTTGGGCGACCGTGGCGAAGCAGGCGACGCCGAGCAAAAGCAGGCCACTTTTGAGGTCGACCGCGTGAATGTCACTGAAAACCAGCCAGGTGCCGGCACCAACAGACGAAACCAGAGAGAAATAGAACACTGTGCGCATTTCCGGCTCGCCACGCGCCCCGAGTTCGCGCACGCTGAAATAGGCCATGCCGGCCATGACGCCGGAACCGAGGCCGATCAGGCCGCCGACCAGTTGATCGGCATGCATGGTCGGCTTGAGCAAGATGACGACGCCGACCAGTCCAAGGACCAGCGCGCCCATGATGCCCTTGCGCAGTCGCATGCCGGCGAAACCGAGGTAAAGCGCCAGGAAGATGGCCGAGGTGTAGTTCAACGTCACCGCCGTCGCCAGCGGCAGCAGGGTGATGGCGTAAAAATAGGCAAACAGCGCAATGAAACCGACGGCGCCTCGCGTCACCTGCCAGCGCAGATGAGGCGTCGCCAGCGGCACGCCATGCAGGCGAACCAGCCCGAACATCAGGATCAGCGAGATGAAGCTGCGGTAAAAAGTGATCTCCACGGCCGAATGGGTCTGCGCGGCAAACTTGACGCAGACGCCCATGCAGGCAAACAGAAAACTGGCGGCGATCATCCACAGGGATTGCATGAAGCGGCGGCTCTAGAAAATGACAAAGGCGGCGGATTTTACCCCGCCGCCTTCATTGCTACGGTCAACCGGAAAAAAGGCCCGAAATTGAAATGTCAGCGCGTCTCGATGGCTGACTGCATGATCCGCCGATAAAACTCGTGGAAGTGCTGCATGCCGTCTTCCATCGGGCTTTGATACGGCCCGACCTCGTTGCGCCCTTCCTTCATCAGCGCGTAGCGACCGCGGTCCATGCGTTCGCCGATGTCGTCGTCCTCGATCGCCGTTTCCATGTAGGCGGCGCGTTCGGCTTCGATGAAATCGCGTTCAAAATCGACGATGTCCTCCGGGTAGTAGAACTCGACGACATTGAGCGTCTTGTTCACACCCTGCGGAATCAGCGTCGACACGACCAGCACGTGCGGATACCACTCGACCATGATGTTCGGGAAGTAGGTCAGCCAGATGGCGCCATGTTCGGGCGTCTTGCCTTCGCTGCCGTAAATGTCGCGAACCGCCTTCTGCCAGCGCTCGTAAGCCTTGGAGCCGGATTTCTGCAACGAAGTAATGCCGACGCGCTGCACCGAATACCAGTCGCCGAACTGCCAGGTCAGGTCGTCGCAGGTGACGAAATTGCCGAGGCCCGGGTGGTAAGGCGCGACGTGGTAATCCTCGAGGTAGACCTCGATGAAAGTCTTCCAGTTGTAGTTGCACTCGTGCATCTCGACGTGGTCGAGCTTGTAGCCGGTGAAATCGAGTTCCGGCGCGACCTTCATGCCGGCCAGGTCAGCCGTGGCCGAGCGCGGCCCCTTGAAGAGCAGGCCATTCCAGCTTTCGAGCTTGGCCTTGTTCAGGTTCAGGCAGGGATTCTGCGGAAAATGCGGGGCACCGATCAGGTCGCCACCTTGGTCGTAGGTCCACCGATGAATCGGGCAGACAATCGGCCCGTTCAGCGTGCCCGACCCCTGCAGCATGATCGCCTGACGGTGGCGGCAGACGTTCGACATCTGCCAGTTGCCGGCATTCGGCCCTTCATTGCCGCCGTTGAGCAGCATCTGGCCGTGGTCCTTCCACTCGAGCGAACGGTAATCCCCCGCGTTCGGCACCATCAGTTGGTGACCGACATAGCCCGGACCGGCATCGAAGATGAGCTTTTTCTCCAGCTCAAAAATCTTCTCGTCGAAATACCAGTCCACCGGCAGTTGGGAAACTGCGGGGGCCAACCGGGACAGAGTCGCCATGTCGGTCATGCCAAGCCTTCAGCGGGGGTTAAAAAGGGGTAGATATTTTACCCCGATATTTGACCGGGCGCCCCTTGATAGAGTATTTTCGCGTGTTTCCTTGATCGCCTCAAACATGGTCACAAAGCCCATCGCCGACATGAAATTCGAGACGGCACTCGCCGAGCTCGAAAACATCGTCTCCAGCATGGAAGGCGGCAAACTCGAGCTCGAAGCCTCCATCGCCGCCTACAAGCGCGGCATGGAACTCATGAAGCACTGTCAGGGCCAGCTCGCCAACGCCGAAGAACAGATCCGCATCCTCGAAAATGGCCAATTCAAAGACGTCGACCGCAGCACGCTGGAGGCTCAGTGAGCACCACCCCGTTTGCCGAATGGATGGCCGTCACGCAAGACCGCGCCGAATCCGCCCTCGCCCGCTTCCTGCCAGGCAGTGACTGCATCCCCGCCCGCCTGCACGGCGCCATGCGCTACGCCACGCTCGGCGGCGGCAAGCGCGTCCGCCCGCTCCTCGCCCACGCCGCCGGCCAACTGACCGGCGCCACGCCGGAAAAGCTCGACATCGTCGCCAGCGCCGTCGAACTGATCCACGCCTATTCGCTGGTCCATGACGACCTGCCGTGCATGGACGACGACGTGCTACGCCGCGGCCGGCCGACCTGCCACGTCGAATTCGACGAACCGACCGCCCTGCTCGTCGGCGACAGCCTGCAAACGCTGGCCTTCGAACTGCTCGCCAGCCAGCCCATCGGCGAGCCGAAGCAGCAACTCGAAATGATCGCCCTGCTCGCCCACGCCAGCGGTTCGCGCGGCATGGCCGGCGGCCAGGCCATCGACCTCGCCTCGGTCGGCAAGCCGCTCAATCAGCCCGAACTTGAGCTCATGCACGCGCTCAAAACCGGCGCCCTGATCCGCGCCGCCGTGCTGCTCGGCGCCCTGGCCGGCAACCCGCTGTCAGCCGACGAGCGCAGCAACCTCGACCGTTTCGCCAAGCGCGCCGGCCTGCTCTTCCAGGTCGTCGACGACATTCTCGACTGCACGGCAAGTACCGCCACGCTCGGCAAAACGGCCGGCAAGGACGAAGCCGCCGACAAGCCGACCTACGTCAGCCTGCTCGGCCTCGACGCCGCCCGCGCTTACGCCGACGAACTGCGCGGCGACGCCCTCGACGCCCTCTCCATTTTCGGTGAACGGGCGGCCCGGCTGACCCAACTGGCCGATTTCATCTGCCATCGGCAATTCTAATGACCGCTTCCCGCCTGCTTGAAAGCATCAACAGCCCGGCCGACCTGCGCCGACTGGACCGCAAGCAGTTGCCGCAACTGGCGACCGAACTGCGCGCCTTCCTGATCGACTCCGTCTCGAAAACCGGCGGTCACCTGTCGTCCAACCTCGGCACCGTCGAACTGACCATCGCCTTGCACGCCGTCTTCAATACCCCGGAAGACCGCCTGGTCTGGGACGTCGGCCACCAGTGCTACGCCCACAAGATACTCACCGGCCGCCGCGAAGGCATGAGCACGCTGCGCATGCATGGCGGCGTTTCCGGCTTTCCGAAGCGTGCAGAGAGCCCGTACGACACCTTCGGCGTCGGCCATTCATCGACCTCGATCTCCGCCGCGCTGGGCATGGCGCTGGCCGCCAAGCACAAGGGCGAGGACCGCAAGGCCATCGCCATCATCGGCGACGGCGCGATGTCGGCCGGCATGGCCTTCGAAGCCATGAACAATGCCGGCGTCGTCGATACCGACATGCTGGTCATCCTCAACGACAACGAAATGTCGATCTCGCCGCCGGTCGGCGCGCTCAACAACATCCTGACGCGCCTGACCTCGAGCAAGACCTACAACGCCGCCCGCGAAGCCGGTCGCCACATGCTCGGCTTCGCCCCACCGCTGCTCGAACTGGCGCGCCGCGCCGAAGAGCACGTCAAGGGCATGATTGCCCCCGGCACACTGTTCGAGGAATTCGGCTTCCACTACTACGGCCCGATCGACGGCCACGACCTCGACGCCCTGATCCCGACGCTGGAAAACCTCAAGAAGCTCAAGGGCCCGAAGTTCCTGCACGTCATCACCAAGAAGGGCCAGGGATACAAGCTGGCCGAGAACGACCCGATTCTCTATCACGGCGTCGGCAAGTTCGCCGCCTGCGACGGCATCCAGTCCGCCAAGGGGCCAGCCAAGCTGACCTACACGCAAGTTTTCGGCGACTGGCTGTGCGACATGGCCAAGGCTGATTCTCGCCTCGTCGCCATCACCCCGGCCATGCGCGAAGGCTCGGGCATGGTGCGCTTCTCAGCCGAACATGCCGACCGCTATTTTGATGTCGGCATCGCCGAACAGCACGCCGTCACCTTCGCCGCCGGACTCGCCTGCGAGGGCCTCAAGCCGGTTGTCGCTATCTATTCGACCTTCCTGCAGCGCGGTTACGACCAGCTCGTGCACGATGTGGCGCTACAGAATTTACCGGTCATTTTCGCGGTCGACCGTGGCGGCGTCGTTGGCGCCGATGGCCCGACCCACCACGGCACTTTTGACCTCTCCTTCGTCACCTGCATCCCGAACATGGTCGTCATGGCCCCGGCCGATGAAGCCGAATGCCGCCAGATGCTGTCCACCGCCTACACCCTGGACTGCCCGAGCATGGTCCGTTACCCGCGCGGTGGCGGCACCGGCAAAATTCCGCAGTGCACCCTCGACACCCTGCCCGTCGGCAAGGGCGAAATCCGCCGCCAGGGCAAGGATGTCGCCCTGCTCGCCTTCGGCAGTCTCGTCCCGGCCGCGCTAGCCGCTGGCGAGGAACTCGACGCCACGGTCGCCAACATGCGCTTCGTCAAACCGCTCGACGTCGAGCTGATTGTCGAACTGGCCGGGAACCATTCGCTGCTCGTCAGCGTCGAAGAAAACGCGGTGATCGGTGGCGCCGGCTCGGAAATCGAGCGTGTGCTGGCGGAACGCGGACTGAACGTGCCGGTGCTTCGCCTCGGCCTGCCCGACCGCTTCATCGACCACGGCGAACAAGGACAATTGCTGGCCGAACTCGGCCTCGACAAGGACGGCATCGTACGTGCAGTACGGGCCAGGACCACCCCACAATAATTCATTGAAGAACAGCCCATGAACACCCCGAACGCCCCTATCGCTGACGTCCAGAACACCGTCGACACGCGCCACATCGCCATCAACAAGGTCGGCATCAAGTCCATCCGCCACCCGATCAAGGTCCAGGACAAATCGACCGGCGTCCAGCACACCATCGCCATGTTCAACATGTACGTCGGTCTGCCGCACAACTTCAAGGGCACGCACATGTCGCGCTTCGTGGAGATCCTCAACAGCCACGAACGCGAAATCTCGGTCGAAAACTTCCCGGTCATGCTGCGCGATATGGTCGCCAAGCTCGAAGCCGAAACCGGCCACATCGAGATGAATTTTCCCTACTTCATCAACAAGACCGCGCCGATCTCCGGCGTGCAGAGCCTGATGGACTACGACGTCACCTTCATCGGCGACATCTGCCACGGCGAGATTGCCACCTCGGTCAAGGTCGTCGTGCCAGTAACCAGCCTGTGCCCCTGCTCGAAGAAAATTTCCGAGTACGGCGCCCACAACCAGCGCTCGCACGTCACCGTCACGGCCCGCACCAACGACTTCGTCTGGATCGAGGAAATCGTCCAGCTCGTCGAGCAGGAAGCCTCCTGCGAACTGTTCGGCCTGCTCAAGCGCCCGGACGAGAAGTACGTCACCGAACGTGCCTACGACAATCCGAAGTTCGTCGAAGACATGGTCCGCGACGTCGCCGCCCGCCTCAACGCCGAAGTGCGTGTCGATGCCTACGTCGTCGAATCCGAGAATTTCGAGTCGATCCACAATCACTCGGCCTACGCCCTGATCGAGAACGACAAGAAGAACCCCAGCCCTCACAGCGTGGGCTGATCCGAGACGTGGAGGTCACAAACGTGACTTCCACGCTCAACCGGAAAAATTGACCAAAAATGAAATCAATAAAAAAGGGCGCCGAAGCGCCCTTTTTCAATCCGGAAAAATCACTTAAGCAGCAGCGACCGGCTTTTCCTTGCGGACCAGCTTTTCCTTGATCCGTGCCGACTTGCCAGAACGCTCGCGCAGGTAGTACAGCTTGGCGCGGCGGACATCACCACGACGCTTCACTTCAACGGAAGCGACCAGCGGCGAATAGGTCTGGAAAGTACGCTCGACGCCTTCACCGGACGAGATCTTGCGCACGGTGAAAGCAGAGTTCAGGCCGCGGTTACGCTTGGCGATGACAACGCCTTCGTAAGCCTGCAGACGCTCGCGGTTACCTTCCTTGACCTTCACTTGGACGACGATGGTGTCGCCCGGTGCGAAATCAGGAATGGTCTTGCCCAGACGAGCAATTTCTTCTTTTTCCAACTGTTCAATCAGGTTCATGTGAGATCCTTTAATTTATAAACACTTACTCACCGCATTGCTCCTCTCCGGAAATTTCCGTGAGTAGTTGCGTTTCTTCCGCGCTCAAACTGCGGTTCGCCAGTAAATCCGGCCGGCGCTTCCGGGTTCTAGCCAGCGACTGTTTGAGCCGCCAGCGTCGAATTTTTTTGTGGTCTCCTGAAAGCAGAACCGCCGGCACCGCCTCACCCTCGTAAACCTCCGGGCGGGTGTAGTGCGGACAATCCAGCAGACCACCGACAAATGAATCTTCCACCGCCGAAGCGGCATCTCCGAGCACTCCCGGCAACTGGCGGACAACGGCATCAATCAAGGCCATCGCCGGCAACTCGCCACCGGAAAGTACAAAATCCCCGATCGAAATTTCTTCATCGACACAGCGCTCGATCAGCCGCTCGTCAATCCCTTCATAACGACCGCAAAGAAGGATCAGCCCTTCATCGCCCGTCGCCAACTGCATCACCCGTTCGTGGGTGAGCGGCGCGCCCTGCGGCGAGAGGTAGATAACCCGGCTCCTCGCCAGCCCCGCCTCACGCTGCTGCGTCTTGGCCGCAACAATCGCCTTCTCCAGCGGCCCCGGCTGCATGAGCATGCCCGGCCCACCGCCGAAAGGACGATCATCCACCCGTCGCCAAGTGTTCTCGGCGAAATCACGAGGATTCCAGCCTTGCCACTGCCAGCGCTGCTCTTCCAGCGCCCGACGGGTAATGCCACTTTCCGTTACCGCCGCGAACATCTCCGGAAAGAGGGTAATGCAGTCAAACCGGATCACCAGTCGCTGCCCCACTCCACTCGAATCTGTCCGGCTTCCTTCTCGACAGCCAGCACCACAGCCGAAACAAACGGCAAAAGGCGCTCGACCTGGTCATCGCCCATGACGCGCAAAACGGCATTGGCCCCCGTTTCGATCAACCCGACTACCTTGCCGAGCCGCTCGTCAGCGGTATTGATGACATCCAGACCGATCAGATCAGTCCAGTAAAACTCATTCTTGTCAGTCGTTGGCAGCGCTTCGCGCGGCGCCCCGACCAGAATGCCCTTCATCGATTCAGCGGCAGAACGATCAGCGACGCCATCCAACAGCACCACTACACCGTTACCGTGGGCCTTCAGGCTTTTCAGCCTGCATTCGCGCCACGGCTCACCTTCTCGCGCAATCCACCAGACGGGCATCTCTGCCCAGGCCAGCGGATCATCCCCGAAGGGGTACAACCAAAGCCAGCCCTGAATCCCGTAGGGGTCGGCCAGCCGACCCAGTACGACGATATCGTTGCCGGTCAAAACAAAACTTAGGCGGCTTGCTGAGCAGCGTGCTGCTTGACCAGACGGGCAACAGTCGGGGACAGCTGGGCGCCATTACTCTGCCAGTAGGCCAGACGATCGACGGAAATACGCAGCGACTCTGCATTGCCGGAAGCAACCGGGTTGTAGAAGCCGACACGCTCAACGAAACGACCGTCACGACGATTGCGGGAATCGGTAACAACCATGTTGTAGAACGGGCGCTTCTTGGCGCCACCACGGGCAAGACGGATAACAACCATGGGAATACTTTCGTTAGCTGGAAAAAAGACCCGGAATTATAGCGCTTTACCAAGGAAAAACAAGCTACTTAGGAATTGGAAAATACTGCCGGATAGCAGATCACTGTTCGTAAACGGAGGCACGCCAATGGCGAAAACGTAAATTTTTGTTATTCTGCGCAAGCCATGATCACTTCACCGGACCCCCTTTCGCCAGCCGCCCCCGACGCCAATATCAAGAGCATTCTTGAATGGCTGGCTCTGGCACATGGAAGAACCGGCTCTGACGACGCTGATCAACTCTATCGCCAGCTTCTGCTGCTGCGTGAGGCCCCCGTTCCCAATTCGCAGCGCCTGAAGTTGCTCGACCTGCTCTTCGGCCAGGCCGAACGCGTCGCTAACGGCGAATTGCCGCGATTGAATGAGGTATCCCTGCCCATTTCCCGCAAACAGCGTCAGCGTGTCCGCATTCTGCTCGATGTGCTCGAAACCCTAACGCAGGATTATTTCAACACCCTGGCCGAGCTGTTCGACCCGGAAGGACCGAGCTCGTCACGCGTACCCCATACATCCCTGCGGCGGGCAATGCACACGATAGGCTGGCAGGTCCGGATCACCCATTTGATTGCCGCCCCGCAGTCACCGGGCCTCTGGCAAGTGTTGCATTCGGCATTTTTCACGGCACGGCGCCTTGGCCTTGAAGACTTTCCCGGGCCACAAGGCACGCCGAGCATTCGCCAGATTTATACCGGCATTCTGCTGGCCGCAGCGGCGCAGCCTGCTTCATTCTCACCGCCAGAACTCGAATTCATCAACAAGTTCATCAGCGACTGCATCCCACCCATTGATCTTCTCGAAAACCCGCCGCTCGACAGCGGTGGCATTTTCTGGGTCGATCTCGACAAGGACTTTCCGGCCCATGCACTGATCCGGCGCATCCCGACGCCGGATGCCAGGGTGCTCTATTTTTCCTGCGACGCCATTGCCGAAATTGCCCTGAAACAACGCACCGCACTCCTCCAGGGAATTCCCGCCGAGACACTGGGCCTGCCGCCATTCGCCGATACCAGCGTCGGTCCGAGTACGCTGTTGCGCCTGAACCGGCTCTGGGGACACCCCAGCAAGCGACGCTTCTCGCGTCGGCGCCAGTCCTATCGCGCCAACCTTTGTTCCGGCCTCGGCAATCTCTGGCACCTGATGAAGTCCCGGCAAACGCCAACGGAGCTGAGCGAGTGGATGATCACCAACGAAAGCCCTGATGGCTTCTCGTTGATGCACATGTCAGGGCAAACCCAGTACCTGCGTGTTGGCGACATTGTTGCCCTGCAGGCCCTGGGTGACCACTCCGAGGTGACGCCGACATGGCACGTCTGCATTATCCGCTGGGCCGTATCGGAGAACCCCGAACACATTGAACTGGGTTTGCAGATACTGGCCCCCCGGGCTACCGCCGTGGAAATCACCCATACCTACGCCCTGGAGTCGAGCAATATTGCCGCGCTGATTCTCCCTGCCACGCCACCATTGCGGCCGACGCAGTCACTGGTGGTTCCGGCTGGCCTGTTAAGAGAAAATACCCGGCGAATCATCGTCTTGATCGAGGCCGACAATCTGGAAGTTCGCGAAGTTCAGGCTACCAGTCTCGATGAGCAGACCAGCGCCATCGAAATTTTCAGCGTCTTGCCGGACGATTGAGGCTGGCGGCGACCAGGCCGCCAAAGAGGACCACCGCCCACGACAGGTGGAGCCAGACGAGGAATACCGGAAAGATGGCAAACGCGCCGTAGATGCTTTTGAGCATGGCCGAGCTGACCAGAAAGACTTCAAACACTTTTTGCATGACCGAGAAGGCCAGCGTGGCAAAGATACCACCGGTCAACGCAGCGCGCCGCGTAACCTGGGCATTCGGTACTGCGTAATAAAGAAACGAGAAAAACAGGCCAAGCAGCACCACTGCGACAGCTTTCAGGGCAAAGCGCCGGAACCAGACCGGCTCGTCGAACCAGCCCAGCGATGTCGTCACGGCAAACGACATCGCACCGGCCACCGCCCCCAAAACGAAAGGCCAGACGGCCATCACGAAAGCGTACAAGCGCAAGCGAGCCAGCAAGGGCCGCGGCTGGACTTGCCAGAGGTGATTGAACGCCCGCTCGATGGTGTTCATGAGCAGGAATGCAGTGACGCTCAGCACCGCAATGCCGGCCAGCGTCAAGCGCTGCGCCTTGTGCGAAAACTTGCCGATGTTTCCGGCAATGGCCCCCGCTGCACCGGGAGGCAGCAAGGCCTCACGAATCAAAAGATCGAGCCGCGCCACCAGTGAATCGAGGAAAGGAATGGCCCCGGCCACCGAGAGCACGACTGCCACCAAGGGCACCAATGCCATCAGGGTCGTGAAGGCCAGCGCCGAGCTGGTCTGCATCATGTTCTCGCTATGAAAGCGTCGAAAAATGCCCACGCTCTTTGCCTGCTTCAGGCCGCCGCGACGAGATCGGGAGTGGTTTTGCATGGGGCCGTATAATAGCCGACCATGCAAGACATCCTCGTCCTCTATTACAGCCACCGTGGTTCGGTCCGCGCGTTAGCCGAACGTATCGCCTGCGGCATCGAATCCGTTCCCGGCATGCAGGCCCGCCTGCGTACCGTGCCCCGCGTTTCAACCACTTGTGAAGCGACCGAACCGGGCGTTCCGGACTCCGGCGCACCTTACGTCGAACTGTCTGACCTCGACGAGTGCGTTGGTCTGGCGCTGGGTAGCCCGGTTCGCTTCGGCAACATGGCAGCCCCGATGAAGTATTTCTGGGACGGCACCATCGCCGGCTGGCTAAACGGCACACTGGCCGGCAAGCCGGCCTGCGTCTTTACCTCCAGCGGCAGCCAGCACGGCGGTAACGAAAGCACCCTGCTCTCGATGATGCTGCCCCTGCTCCATCACGGCATGCTGATCATGGGCCTGCCTTTCACCGAGCCCGAACTTTCTTCGACCAGCACCGGCGGCACGCCCTATGGTCCGAGCCATGTTGCCGGCGCCACTGGTAGCCCCATGTTGAGCGAAGCCGAGAGTCGCCTGGCCTTCGTCCAGGGGCAACGCATTTCAAATTTAGCCAAAAAATTGAGTTGACCGTGAGAATCGCCACCCGCTACCAGATTGCCGCCAGCGCCTGCCTCATCGCGCTGATTTTCCTCTGCCTGGCCTGGGAAGGCTGGCTGGCGCCGCTCAAGCCGGGCGGCTCATGGATGGTGCTCAAAGGCGCTTTCCTGCTCATTCCGCTGTTCGGCATCCTGCGCGGCAAACGCTACACCTACAAATGGCTGTCGCTGTTCATCCAGTTTTACCTCATGGAAGGACTGCTGCGCGCCACCAGCGACCACGGGTTGATCCAGCAGCTGGCCATCGCTGAAACAACGCTGGCTGCCGCTCTATTCGTCTTGACCATCCTCTTCGTCCGCGCCACCCGCGGGCCCAAAGAAGAAAAAGCCGCCCAGCAGAGCTGAAGCGGCTTTTGATCGGGTGCGGCGCGGGCGATCAGACGTCGCCCTGGGCCTTCACCTTGTCGAGCGAAGAGTGCAGTTTGTTCAGGGCATTCAGATAGGAACGCGCTGAGGCGATGACGATATCGGTATCGGCGCCGTTGCCGTTAACCACGCGGTCAGCCTTGGTCAGGCGCGTCGTCACCTCACCCTGGGCATCAGTACCCGTAGTGATCGCGTTGACCGAGTAAAGCATCAACTGCGCACCGCTATTGACGATGCTCTCGATGGCCTTGAAGGTCGCATCGACCGGACCACCGCCCTCGGCTTCACCCTTCTGCTCGACCCCGCCAACGCTGAGGATCACCTTGGCATGGGGCATCTCGCCTGTTTCAGAACAGACATGCGAATAGAGCAGCTTGTAATGCTCCTGGTCAGGCGTCACCACCTCATCGGAAACCAGCGCGTGCAGGTCTTCATCGAAGATTTCGTGCTTGCGGTCAGCCAGCTCCTTGAAGCGGGCGAATGCGGCGTTGACGGCCTCATCGCTCTCCAGCTCGATGCCCAGTTCCTGCAGGCGACTCTTGAAAGCATTGCGCCCCGAGTGCTTGCCAAGAACCAGTTTGTTCTGCGACCAGCCCACATCCTGAGCGCGCATGATTTCGTAGGTTTCGCGATGCTTGAGCACGCCATCCTGGTGAATACCCGACTCGTGGGCAAAGGCATTGGCACCAACCACTGCCTTGTTCGGCTGCACGGGGTAACCGGTGATCTGCGAGATCAGCTTGGAGGCAGGGACGATCTGCGTAGTATCGATGCGCGTTTCGAGATCGAAAACGTCCGGACGGGTACGCACCGCCATGACAATTTCTTCAAGTGCCGCATTACCGGCGCGCTCACCAAGGCCGTTGATCGTGCATTCGACCTGACGCGCCCCAGCCAGCACGGCTGCCAGCGAATTGGAAACCGCCAACCCGAGGTCGTTGTGGCAGTGCACCGACCACACCACCTTGTCGGCATTCGGCACGCGCTCGATCAACTGGCGCATCGTTTCGGCGTACTGGAAAGGAATGGCGTAGCCAACCGTATCCGGCACGTTGATAGTCTTCGCCCCCGCCTTGATGACTGCTTGGAAAATGCGGCACAGGAAGTCGATTTCCGAACGCCCGGCATCCTCAGCCGAAAACTCGATATCGTCGGTGTATTGCCGTGCCCAGCCGATCGATTTGACCGCCTGCTCGACGACCTGATCCGGCGACATGCGCAGCTTTTTCTCCATATGGATAGGGGAGGTTGCAATGAAGGTGTGAATGCGGCCTGACTTCGCCTGCTTGATCGCCTCGCCAGCCCGGCTTATGTCGTTTTCGTTGGCACGCGCCAGCGAACAAATCGTCGAGTCCTTGATAGCGTGCGCGATGGCCTGGATGGATTCGAAATCCCCCGGCGAAGCGGCGGCAAAACCGGCCTCAATGACATCAACCCGCATCTTTTCGAGTTGGCGGGCAACACGGATCTTCTCTTCCCGCGTCATCGATGCGCCCGGGCTTTGCTCACCGTCGCGCAGGGTCGTATCAAAAATAACCAGATGCTGTTTCATAAGTACTCCGAACTACGGGGCTTTCCGTTTGAGCAGGCCGATTGCAGCCTGAACATAGCCCGACAAACCATAAATGACGAAGAAGCCGAACAGGGCAATTTCGGGGCTATAGGCGACCAGCGCAAACCCCAGGGCAATCGCTGCAATCACGAAAAAAGGCACGCTTTTCTTGAGATTGATGTCCTTGAAGCTGTAAAAGCGAATATTGGAGACCATGGTCACGCCGGCAAACACCGTCAGCACACAGGCCAGCCAGCGTACATCGCTGCCGGCCACGCCGGTTTCAATGCATACCCATACCAGGCCAGCCACCAGCGCCGCCGCAGCCGGCGAGGGCAAACCCTGGAAATAACGCTTATCCATGACCTCCAGGGTGGTATTGAACCGCGCCAGGCGCAAGGCAGCCCCTGCGCAGTAAATAAACGCAGCAATCCAGCCCAGACGCCCCATATCGCGTAACGCCCATTCGTACATAACCAGCGCCGGTGCTGCGCCAAAGCTGACCATGTCGGACAACGAATCATATTCGGCACCAAAAGCCGACTGCGTATTGGTCAGGCGCGCCACTCGGCCATCCAGCCCGTCGAGGACCATGGCGATGAAGATCGCCATCGCCGCCCGCTCAAAGTCGCCCTGCATTGCCTGCACGATGGCAAAAAAGCCGGCAAACAGTGCCGCCGTAGTGAACAGATTGGGCAGCAGATAAATACCGCGCCGTTTCACTTCAGGATTGAACAGCGATTTACGGGGTTTGAGTTCGGTCATTGGCTAAAAGAATCATCCAGAATGGAGCAAGGATACACCTATCCCCCAAACAACTTGGGCGGTGAGGTTTCCCACACCGCCCAAAGCGAAGGTAGCGCTAGGCGCGCACGCCCAGACAGTACGTTAGTACGGCAAGCGTAAGCAACAACCCGCTACCGAGCCCGCGACTGGCCAATTAGTTCTTGGACTGATCGACCAGCTTATTCTTCTTGATCCACGGCATCATGTCGCGCAGCGTGGAACCAACCGTCTCGATCGGATGTTCAGCATTCAGACGACGGCGAGCCGTCATGGCCGGGTAATTGGTGCGGCCTTCAAGAATGAACATCTTGGCGTAGTCACCGTTCTGGATACGCTTCAGCGCATTGCGCATGGCGGCACGGGACTGCTCGTTGATGACTTCGGTACCAGTCACGTACTCGCCGAACTCCGCATTGTTGGAGATCGAGTAGTTCATGTTGGCGATGCCGCCTTCGTACATCAGGTCGACGATCAGCTTCAGTTCATGCAGGCACTCGAAATAGGCCATTTCCGGAGCATAACCAGCTTCGGTCAGGGTTTCGAAGCCCATCTTGACCAACTCGACGGCACCGCCGCAGAGAACAGCCTGCTCGCCGAACAGGTCGGTCTCGGTTTCTTCGCGGAAGTTGGTTTCAATGACACCACCCTTGGTGCCGCCGTTGGCCGCAGCGTACGACAAGGCAATATCCTTGGCCTTCTTGGTGACATCCTGGTACACAGCGATCAGGGACGGCACGCCGCCACCCTTCAGGTACTCGGAACGCACGGTGTGGCCAGGGCCCTTCGGGGCGATCATGATGACGTCAACGTCGGCACGCGGCACGACCTGGTTGTAATGGACATTGAAACCGTGGGCGAAGGCCAGGGCAGCGCCCTTCTTCATGTTCGGGGCAACTTCTTCGTTGTACACCTGCGGAATGTTTTCATCCGGCAACAGGATCATGACCACATCGGCGCCCTTGACTGCCTTGGCGATTTCTTCGACCTTCAGGCCAGCCGCTTCGGCCTTCTTCCACGAAGCGCCTTCCTTGCGCAGGCCAACCGTGACCTTGACGCCGGAATCCTTGAGGTTCTGGGCGTGGGCGTGGCCCTGCGAGCCGTAGCCAACGATGGTGACCTTCTTGCCCTTGATGAGGGAGAGATCGGCGTCCTTGTCGTAATAAACTTTCATGAAATCCTCTTTATGTACAGATAGTTAGACTTTAAGAATACGGTCGCCACGACCGATGCCACAGACACCGGTACGGACGGTTTCGAGAATCAGGCCGGCATCGAGCGCGGCGATGAAGGAGTCCAGCTTGGAGCTTGCGCCGGTCAACTCGATGACATAGGTCGATTCCGTGACGTCGATAATGCGACCACGGAAAATATCGGCCATCCGCTTCATCTCTTCGCGATCCTTGCCGGTGGCGCGAACCTTGATCAGCATCAATTCGCGCTCGACATGAGCAGCTTCGGAGAGATCGACCACCTTGACCACGTCGACCAGCTTGTTGAGCTGTTTCGTGATCTGCTCCAGCACCTCGTCGGAGCCGGAAGTCAGGATGGTCATCCGGGACAGCGAGGGATCTTCCGTCGGTGCCACGGTCAGCGATTCAATATTGTAGCCACGGGCAGAGAACAGCCCGGCCACGCGGGAAAGTGCACCCGATTCGTTTTCGATCAGGATGGAAATGATGTGTCGCAGCATAGTTTTTCCTCTCCCCGCTTACAGATCTTCAGCGAGGATCATTTCGGTCAGCCCCTTGCCGGCCGCAACCATCGGGAAGACATTGGCACCCGGATCGATGATGAAGTCCATGAAGACGAGATCATTCTTGTGCTCGGTAAAGGCCTTGCGCAAGGCCGGCTCGACATCTTCCGGCTTTTCGATCTTCATGCCGACGTGCCCGTAGGCTTCGGCCAGCTTGACGAAATCGGGTAGTGAGGTGACGTAGGACTGCGAGTAGCGCTTGGAATAGAACATTTCCTGCCACTGCCGCACCATACCGAGCATGCCGTTGTTCAGGTTGATGATCTTGATCGGGAAGCCGTACTGCTTGCAGGTCGACAGTTCCTGAATACACATCTGGATCGAGCCTTCGCCCGTAACACAGGCCACCTGCGCATCCGGATTGGCCATCAGCACGCCCATGCCATACGGCAGGCCAACACCCATGGTGCCGAGACCACCGGAATTGATCCAGCGCCGCGGCTTGTCGAATTTGTAGTACTGCGCAGCAAACATCTGGTGCTGGCCGACATCGGAAGTCACGAAGGCATTGCCGCCCGTCACTTCGTAGAGCTTTTCCATGACGAATTGCGGCATGATGTGTTCAGACTGCTTGTAGCGCAGGGAATCACGGCCACGCCATTCGTCGATCTGCTTCCACCAGTTGGCGACTTCCGGATCGGTCTTGAAACCGCCATCCATGAGCTTGACGATCTCTTCCAGCACATCCGGCACATTGCCGACGATGGGCACATCAACCTTGACGCGCTTGGAGATCGACGACGGATCGATATCGATATGGATCACGCGGCGCTTCTCTTCGCCGAAGTGCTCGGGATTGCCGATCACGCGATCGTCGAAACGGGCACCGATAGCCAGAATCACGTCGGCATAGTGCATCGCGTTATTGGCTTCGAAGGTGCCGTGCATGCCAAGCATGCCGATGAACTGCTTGTCCGTCGCCGGATAGCCGCCCAAACCCATCAGGGTATTGGTTACCGGGAAGTTCAGCTTGTGCGCCAGCTTGGTCAGCTGTTCGGCTGCATCCGAGAGAATGACACCGCCGCCCGTATAGATCACCGGACGCTTGGCTTCCTGCAGAATCTGCACAGCCTTCTTGATCTGCCCCAGATGCCCCTTGACCACAGGGTTGTAGGAGCGCATCTGGATCGTCTTCGGGTAATCGAACTCGCACATCTGGGCGGTAATATCCTTGGGGATATCGACCACCACCGGACCGGGACGACCGGTCGAGGCGATGTGAAAAGCCTTCTTGATGGTTATCGCCAGATCCTTGACGTCCTTGACCAGGAAATTGTGCTTGACGCAAGGACGCGTGATACCGACCGTGTCGCACTCCTGGAAAGCATCCTGGCCGATGTAGAACGACGGCACCTGGCCGGTCAACACCACCATGGGAATGGAGTCCATGTAGGCTGTGGCGATACCGGTCACCGTATTCGTCACACCAGGCCCCGACGTTACCAGCGCAACACCAACCCGTTGCGAGGAGCGCGAATAGGCGTCTGCCGCATGAACAGCCGCCTGTTCGTGGCGAACAAGAATGTGTTTGACCTGATCCTGCTTGAAAAGAGCATCGTAGATGTGCAAAACGGAACCACCGGGGTATCCGAAAACACAATCGACCTTTTCTTCTTGCAGGCACCTGATTACAATTTCTGCACCGCTGATCATCATTCTTGAGCCCAAAAAAGCTATCGCGTAAAAGGGCGTAACCTTAATCGACCGACCATTTTCGGTCAAGGTTTCCCGGCATTTCCCTATAATGCTCAAGAACTTTCGGAAGAGACGACCCTGTCATCCCCCCAACAACTTTCCAGCTTTCTTGAATCCATCGAGCGCCGCGCCTTCAAGCAGGCGATGTTCGCCGTTCACGATGAAGATGCTGCTCTGGACATCGTCCAGGACTCCATGCTCAAGCTGGCGGAAAAGTACGGCGACCGACCTGACGAAGAGTATCCGATGCTCTTCCAGCGAATTCTGCAGAACACCATTCGCGACTTTTACCGGCGGAGCAAGGTTCGCTCGATGTGGACAACGCTGCTATCCGCTTTTTCCCCGGACGACGACGAGGACTACGACCCGCTCGAAACACTGGCCGCCGATGAAGACGATGCCGGCCCGAGAACACCGGAAAGCAAGCTGCAACAGGCCCAGACACTCAACCTGATTGATGACGAAATAAAAAAATTACCTGCCCGTCAACGCGAAGCCTTCCTCATGCGTTATTGGGAAGACATGGACGTCGCTGAGACCGCAGCGGCGATGGGCTGCTCAGAAGGCAGCGTCAAAACCCATTGCTCGCGCGCTACTCACGCGTTGGCAGCCGCCCTGTCGGCAAGAGGTATAAAACTATGAACGAAGACCGTTACGCATATCGAGTTCGGCAAGCGCTTAACCTTGGCTTGAGCAATATTCCACCGGCAGCGTCGCGGAGGCTGGAAGCCGCTCGCCATCAAGCTTTGGCACGACAGAAGCAGGCTAAGCTACAAATGGTGATGGCCAGCGCAGGCACTTCGTCATTCCGGACGGACACCTACATCCAGTATCTCAAACAGGTTCTCGCTGTGCTGGCCTTGCTACTCGGCATGTGGATGTCTTTTTATTGGCATAGTATTCAGTACATCACTGAACAGGAAGATGTAGATAGCGCCTTGCTCACCGACGACCTTCCCCCCGATGCTTTTCTGGATAACGACTTCTTCGAATGGTTAAAAGACGACTCCTCGGAGGAATAATCTTCTGTTTGTGCCTGACTACCGTCGTTGCCGTCGAACCGCCAACATCGGCGATCATAGGCACGCCGCCGCAACCCGGATGGATTCAGTTAAGCAACCAGCAAAGAGATATTCTCGCCCCGCTCGCCAGGGACTGGGACAGCATGGAGAACATCCGCAAGAAAAAATGGCTAGGTATCGCTGATCGCTATCCGAACATGAAACAGGATGAGCAACAACGCATGCAATATCGAATGCGTGAATGGGCCAATCTAACGCCAGATCAACGAACCAAGGTTAGAAGTTCGTACAAGGACTTCAATCAATTACCGCCGGAACAAAAACAATTGGTCAAGCAAAAGTGGAATGCTTATACGAATTTGCCGCCCGAAGAGCAGCAGCGGCTCCGCGAAAAAAGCAAGTCATCCAAGTTGCTGGCACCGCCAACTGACCCAAGCAGCACAGGGACAAACAGCACGGCCACCCCGTCCACAACGGGAGTCAGTACATCAAACAAGCCACCAGCCGTAGAAACAACCAAACATTGATGCCAACCCCACTCCCCGGTATCAGGCGCCGTCTAGTCTGCATGCTGTATGAAAGCCTTGTCGTTTTTTCAATCCTGCTGATTGGCTTTCTGTTACCGCAAATTGTTCTTTCGGGATTCCATTTCGAGCTATCTCCCCGGATGCTCTGGCTCCACGTTTTGCTGTTGCTACTGATCTATTTTGCCTGGTGCTGGCTCAATGGCGGGCAAACCCTGCCGATGAAGACTTGGAAACTACGCATCGTCTCGGCAGAAGGAGCGACACTGCGGCCCTTGCAAGCAGTTCTTCGCTACCTGGCCGCGTGGCCGAGCATTCTGTTGTTCGGTATCGGAATCTTCTGGGCGCTATTCGATAAGGATAAGCAGTTCCTGCATGACAGAATTGCCGGAACCCGAATCGTCAGCACGAACTGATTAGCGACGCTCAACCCACGACAACATACCCATCGCAGTGACCAGGAATAGCGCAGCAGGTGCCGTTGCACTGGCGAATGGTGGCCAGGAATTGATCACCCCGAGATTCGAAAAAAGGCCATTCAGGGCATAAAAGAGGATGCCCAGCATAACCCCGGCAAAAATCTTCAGGCTGACGCCACCGACCCGATCATGGGAATAGCCAAAGGGAAGCGCCAGGGCGACCATGACCAGCGCGGTCAACGGATAGACAAGCTTTTTCCAAAGAGCAATCTGGTAGCGCTCGGCCTTCTGCTTGTTTTCGACCAAATGCCGGGTGTAGTTGTACAGGCCATAAAGTGACATCCGCTCAGGCGCGACGGTCAAAATTGCCAATAAATCCGGGTTGACCGCAGAATGCCAATCCGCCGAGTCGCTGGATTCGACACGAGAAGTGTCCGCATCGAGAACCGTTCTGACTACCCCTTTCAAAAGCCATCGGTCAGGCAACTGGAAAGTCGCCTCACGGGCATCGGTCACGGATTCGAGCGTATTGTCTGCAGTAAATCGATATATCCGCACACCCTCCAAGGTGGCATCCGAATTGGCCTTGCGAATATTGATGAAGCTGCGTCCGTCCTTGATCCACAAGCCGCTTTCCAGACCACTCCGGGCGATAACCTTGCTGAGCGCCTTGGCCTTGATTTCCTGAGCCAGTCGTTCGCTGAACGGCACCAGCACCTCGCCAAAAACAAAGGTCAGCAAGGCCAACAGGGCTGCTGCGCGAAACAAGGTCATCAGCAAATCGGATGTCGCCAAGCCGGAAGCCCGCAGGACCGTCAGTTCGGAATGCCTGGCCAGTGTAGACAAGGCGTACAAAGTGCCGATCAGGGCGGCAATCGGAATCAGCTCGTAGACGAGCCCCGGCAGGCCGAGTGCCACAAACAACGCGGCACGCCCTGCTGTGTAGTCAGCCCGCCCAACGTTTCGCAGTTCATCAACGAAATTGAAAAAACTGAATAGGGCCAAAAAAGCGAGCAAGACGAGCAAGACTGCGGCGAGGACCTCCCGCATCAGGTAGCGTTGGTACGTATTTACCTTAAACACCGGATCTCCCCTGCCATGGCAGGCGCACAGCGATGCGCCGGTAAAACAGCAGCACCAGCGGCACCAGCATAATGGCGTGGATAACCCAAACGCCGATCCAGAACGACAACTTGCCTTGAGCAACCCATGCCTGGGCAACCCATAACAGATTGCTGTAGATGGCATAGATAAGCACAGCAATCAACATATTGGCCGAGCGACCGGCACGCGGATTAACGTAGGAAAGAGGAATGGCCAGCAGCGCCAGCATGAGGGCCGAGACGGGAAGCCCGATACGCCACAAAAGTTCGCCACGCGCCTTGTTACTGTCATCCTTGAGCAGCTCCGGCATCGACAGTCGATTGGGCAAGCGCTCCGTGGGCTTGGCTTCGGCGTCTTCAGTACGCACTCGATAGCGCTCGAATTCCATTACCCGAAACTCCGGCGACCCTGGCTCGACTTCGTATCGGCGCCCTTTTTCCAGAACGACAAAGCGGTCGCCGTTTTCCGCAAACTCCTGGTAACCCTGATCGGACACCACCACGCCAAGCTTGCCATCCTGAAAGCTTGCGACAAAGATATTTCCGAGCAACGCCTCCCCTTCATCGAGTGCTTCGACAAAGAAAACACGCTTTCCGGCTCTGGATTCCTGAAAAACCCCTGGAGAGACCTGCGAAACATCGCTGCGTGCTGACAAAACCTGTCGATATTGCGCAGTATTCAAATTGGCCCACGGGGAGAGAAAGCCGGCCAGCGCCGCAATGACCAGCACAAAAGGCAAGGCAAATTTGAGTACCGGCCGTAGCCAGGCCGTAAGCGGCAAGCCACAGGTACTCCAGACAACCATTTCGGAATCCCGGTAAGCGCGCGTCAAACTAAGCAGAATCGATACAAAAAGCATCAGACTCAGCACGAGCGGCATGAAATTCAACAAGGCGAAACCGAGCAACGAGGCTACCGCCTCGGGCACAATGCGCCCACCGACGGCCTCTTTGAGGAGGCGGATCAACAGTATGGAAGCCAGGATAGCCAGCAGGGCAACACTAATCCCAGCAGCAGCCTGAGCAAATTCGCGCCGGGCGGCACGTTCGAATATCATGCTTTGACGAAACCGAAAAAATACGAGGATAATCCCTCGAAAACTGATATTTCCCTGATCAGGAGCAGCTTGTGGAATTTAGCATAAAAAGTGGCAGCCCGGAGAAACAGCGCAGCGCCTGCGTCGTTGTCGGCGTGTATGAATCGAGGAAACTGACCCTTCCGGCCGAGCTGCTCGACAAGGCATCCGGAGGCCACATTGCCGACATCGTCCGGCGTGGCGACATGGAAGGCAAGTCTGGCAGCACCCTGTTGCTGCACAACGTGCCGGGCACGTTATGCGACCGCATCCTGCTAGTCGGCCTGGGCAAGGAAAAGGACTTTCGTGAAAAGGAATTTGGCAGCGCCATCAGCGCAACAGTCAAAGTGCTCAACGAAACAGGTGCTTTCGATGCTTCCATCTTCCTGACCGAACTCACCGTCAAAAAACGCAGCATTGGCTGGCGGATTCGCCAAGCAACGCTGGCCGCACTTGATGCAACCTATAAATTCGAGCAATTCAAGAGCAAGAAGGAAGATGTTCGACGCCCATTGCGCAAGCTGACGTTCAGCGTTGAAAGACGCAATGAACTCACACCAGCCGAGGAGGCACTGAACCAGGGACTCGCCATTGCTGAAGGCGTGGCGATGGCCAAGGACCTGGGCAACCTGCCCCCCAATATCTGCCATCCGACTTATCTGGCCGAACAGGCGCAGGCCATGGCCAAGGAGTTCAAGCTCGGCTGCGAAGTTCTGGATCGCGCCGACATGGAAAAACTGGGCATGCATTCCCTGCTCGCCGTTGCCCATGGCTCACACCAGCCGCCCAAGCTGATCGTTCTCAGTTACAAGGGCGGCAAAGCTGCTGAAAAACCGGTCGTACTTGTTGGCAAGGGCGTCACTTTCGACACCGGCGGCATTTCGCTGAAACCTGGCGCCGAAATGGACGAAATGAAATACGACATGTGTGGCGCCGCCAGTGTGCTCGGCACCATGCACGCCGTTGCAAAAATGGCTTTGCCGATCAATCTGACAGTCATCGTTCCGGCCACCGAAAACATGCCGGATGGCAAAGCAACGCGACCTGGTGACATCGTCACCTCGATGTCCGGCCAGACAATCGAAATTCTCAACACCGATGCCGAAGGCCGCCTGATTCTGTGCGATGCGCTGACCTATGCCGAGCGTTTCGAGCCGGACACTGTGATCGACGTCGCGACGCTGACCGGGGCCTGCGTCGTTGCCTTGGGCAACGTTGCCACCGGCCTGTTCTCCAACAAGGACGGGCTGGCCCGCGAACTGCTCGATGCCGGCGACGAGGCCTACGATCGTGCCTGGCACATGCCACTCTGGGATGACTATCAGGAACTGTTGAAAAGTCCGTTTGCCGACATGGCTAACATCGGCGGTCGCTGGGGCGGCGCGATTTCGGCCGCCTGCTTCCTGTCGCGTTTCACCAAGAAATTTGACTGGGCGCACCTCGACATAGCTGGCACCGCCTGGAAATCCGGCGCGAACAAAGGCGCCACCGGCCGGCCCGTACCCTTATTGACGCATTACCTGCTGCAACGCGCAGGCAAGCTCAATTGACGCAGGTTTTTTTCTATCACGGCGCGGCGGACAAGATCGCCGCGGCCTGCGCCTTGCTGAGCGGGGCCTATGCCAAGAAAAAGCCGATGCTGGTTTACGCCGTCGATAGTTCCGTCGCCAGCGGCGTCGACCGCATGCTGTGGACGCATTCCGCGCTCAGCTTCGTACCGCATTGCCGGGCCGATTCACCGCTCGCAGCCGAAACGCCCATCCTGATAACGGACAAGCTGGAAACTATCGCCCAGGACGAACGCCTGATGAACCTGAGCCAGGAAATCCCCCCTGGTTTTTCGCGCTTCGAGAGCCTGATCGAAGTCGTTGGTCAGGAAGAGAACGACCGCACAGCCGCCAGAGAGCGCGTCAAGTTCTACAAGGATCGCGGCTACGAAGTCCGCTACTTCGATCTCAGCGACCGCTAAGGAAACCGCGTGCCCAGCCCCATCATCGCCCGAGCCGATGCCCTGATGCATCGCCGGCGTCAGACCGACAGCGAATTTGACGATGTCCCGGTACTCACCGACAGCGTCGATGAATTTGACGACATTCCGGTTCTCACCGAAGTTGAGCCGATGCCGGAAATGGAAGCCGTGCCTGAAGCAGTCGAAATCGACGTCGATGCTGTGGCCGACACGCCCCTGCAGATAGCGCCGGAAACGCCCTCGAGCATCGATCCGGGTTTGCGTGACGAGCTTATTCGCGAACTCACCGGCCGCATTGAGGACCGCATCAAGGCTGCCTTGCCCGAGATTATCAGTTCGACCATCAGGGACTTTCTGGCCGAACAGGAAATGATCGAGAACAGTTAGCCAGCACCTGATCGCGGCCCATTAGGCCGCCACGCAAATCCCCATGAACCAGAGCGATTCATTCGTTTCCGCCTCGACGGCGCCCCCCCGCTTTCCTTTCACGCTGTCCGGCGTCATGGTACTCGTTGCCATTTACGCCTCGATTCACGCACTGACCCGCTTGTTTTCGTCAGGCAACCTCGGCGAAGACGACCCGCTAGACAACCTTATCGCCCAGACCCTCGCCCCGGGTTACAACGTCCAGCAAGGCCCGCTCTACGATTGGGCACTATGGTGTTTACAGCACATTTTCGGCACCGGCCTTTCGGGCTTTCTCTTCCTCAAGTACGCCCTTCTGGTCGCCATGGCCGGGTGCATTTTTCAAATCACCCGAAAAGTCACGCAAAGCGCGCTGTGGGCCTTCATTGCCGTCGAATCGATGGCGACGGTCTACCAGATATTTTGGCGTTTTCACGAAGGTTTCACCCATCGCGTCGGTGCCATGGTGCTGGCTGTCGCTACCGTCTGGGCGATTTTTCGGCTGCTTGACCGCCCGAGTCGTGGCAATTACCTGCTGTTGGCCACGCTGATCGGGCTGGGCCTGCTCACCGAGCACATCTACGCCTTTGCCCTGTTCGCCACGCTGCTGGCCGCCTGGCTGCAGCCGTCCGTGCGAAAAACGGTTTTCTCGCTGCCGATGCTGGCATCGCTGCCGGTCACCTTGCTGGTCGTAGCGCCCTATGCACTCTGGCTGGCCGCTGATCCACTGCGCTTGACGGCCCTAAGCACAAACCTGCTGCCGGAAATTCCCGCTCACTCACTGCCCGGCATCGCCGCTGGCCTGCGCGATGCGTTCACGTTCCCGCTGCTCGTCCTGGCACCCTACATCGTGATCCTGCCCATGGTCTTTCCGGCCATCTTCCGGACGATCTTCAGGCAATCCAAGCTTCGCGCCATCGACCCGACCGTTTTCGATCCGAAACTGTATCTGCTCCACCTTCTGCTGATCGAACTGAGCGGACTCGTCCTCTTCAACGGCCTGCTCTATTCGCGCGCGAACTACGCCGTGCACAGCATTCTGCCGATGCTCGTCATCGCCATTCCCTGGCTGACCGAGAAGGCCCGCGAAACCAATCCCACCCCGCGCCGTGTGCAGGTATTCATGGCCGTCCTGCTCGGCTTCACGATCACCGCCTATGCGGTGCGCAGCGGCAACCTGTTCGTGTACGAACCCTTTTGCTCACGATGCCGCTGGGCCGTGCCCTACACGGAACTCGCCGATAAGCTACGCGAGAAGGGATTTGACCGGGGAACGATCATGGTCAACGACCCCCATGTCGGCGGCAACCTCCGCCGCTTTTTCCCAGACTCCCGCGTCGTAATGCACGGACTGCCCACCCCGGCCGGAGACGGCAACAAAATCGCCGTCGTCTGGCCCGTATCGGACAAGAATGCCGAGATGCCAGCCAATTTGCGCGACGCCACTGCTGCCGCCCATACGCTGACCCCGCCAGGAATCGTCGAGTTGCCCTGGAAGCACCTGTGGAAACCGCTCGGCTACCGGACATCGAGCTGGGGCACGGCGATCATGGAGACATCCAACTAGCAGGCAAGGCAGGCTAACAATCGCGGGTATAATCATGGGTTTTCCCCTTTTCCGACAAGCCCATGGAACTCGCCAAAGCCTTTGAACCAGCCGATATCGAACGCCGCTGGTACCCCGAGTGGGAAGCCCAGAATTACTTCGCTGCCGGCGTTGACCGCAGCAAGGCACCAGACGAAAACTTCTGCATCCTGCTGCCACCGCCCAATGTGACCGGCACGCTGCACATGGGCCACGGCTTCAACCAGACGCTGATCGACGCCCTGACCCGCTACTACCGGATGCGCGGCCACAACACGCTGTGGCAACCGGGCACCGACCACGCCGGCATCGCGACGCAGATCGTCGTCGAGCGCCAACTGGACGCCCAGGGCATTTCGCGCCACGACCTCGGCCGCGAGAAGTTCCTCGAAAAAGTCTGGGAATGGAAGGAATACTCCGGCAACACCATCACCAAGCAGATGCGCCGCATGGGCACCAGCCCGGACTGGAAGCGCGAGCGTTTCACAATGGATGCCGGCCTCAACAAGGTCGTCACCGAGACCTTCGTCCGCCTGTTCAATGAAGGCCTGATCTACCGCGGCAAGCGCCTGGTGAACTGGGACCCGAAGCTCAACACCGCCGTATCCGACCTCGAAGTCGTGCAGGAGGAAGAAGACGGCTTCATGTGGCACATCCGCTATCCGCTGGCCGACGGCTCGGATAGCCTGGTCGTCGCCACGACCCGTCCGGAAACCATGCTCGGCGACACCGCCGTGATGGTCCATCCGGAAGATGAACGCTACAAGCACATGATCGGCAAGATGGTGAAGTTGCCGCTGGCCGATAGAGAAATCCCGATCATCGCCGACAGCTACGTCGATCTCGAATTCGGCACGGGCTGCGTCAAGGTCACCCCGGCGCATGACTTCAACGACTACGCGGTCGGCCAGCGCCATGGCCTGCCGATGATCTCGATCCTGACGCTCGACGCCAAGATCAACGAAAACGCCCCCGAAAAATATCGTGGCCTCGACCGTTTCGATGCCCGCAAGGCTGTTGTCGCCGACCTCGAAGCCATCGGAATTCTGGAAAAAACCGACAAGCACAAACTCAAGGTGCCGCGCGGCGACCGGACCAATGTGGTCATCGAGCCGATGCTCACCGACCAGTGGTTCGTCGCCATGTCGAAGCCGGGCGACGATGGCAAATCGATCACCGAGAAGGCGCTCGACGTCGTCCATTCCGGCGAGATCAAGTTCTACCCGGAAAACTGGGTCAATACTTACAACCAGTGGCTCAACAACATCCAGGACTGGTGTATTTCCCGCCAGCTGTGGTGGGGCCATCAGATTCCGGCCTGGTATGGCGATAACGGCCAGATCTTTGTTGCCCACAGCGAAGCTGAAGCCAAGGCTGAAGCAGCGAAGCAGGGCTACACCGGCGCCCTGAGCCGTGACGAGGACGTCCTCGACACCTGGTTCTCATCCGCCCTGTGGCCCTTCTCGACGCTGGACTGGACTGGCGACGAGGCCATCGACGCGGCCAATCCGATTTTGCAGCAATATTTGCCGTCGACCGTGCTGGTTACCGGCTTCGACATCATCTTCTTCTGGGTCGCCCGCATGGTCATGATGACCAAGCAGATCACCGGCCAGATTCCGTTCAGGCACGTCTATGTGCACGGCCTGATCCGCGATGGCGAAGGTCAGAAAATGTCGAAGTCGAAGGGCAACGTGCTCGATCCGATCGACCTGATCGACGGTATCGGCCTCGACGCCCTGATCGAAAAGCGCACCACCGGCCTGATGAACCCGAAGCAGGCGGAAAGCATCGCCAAGAAGACGAAGAAGGAGTTCCCGGAAGGCATCGCCTCCTTCGGCACCGACGCCCTGCGTTTTACCTTCGCCAGCCTCGCCTCGCCCGGCCGCGACATCAAGTTCGACCTGAACCGCTGCGACGGCTACCGCAATTTCTGTAACAAGCTGTGGAACGCCACGCGCTTCGTGCTGATGAACGTCGAAGGCCATGACCTGGCCCTTGAGCACCAGCAGAACGGCCCGGCCTGCGGCGGTTCTGCCCCGCTCGAATTCTCCTTTGCCGACCGCTGGATCGTTAGCCAGCTGCAGCGCGTCGAGAAGGAAGTCGAGCAGCACTTCACCGACTACCGTTTCGACCTCGTTGCCCAGGCCATCTACAAATTCATCTGGGACGAGTTCTGCGACTGGTACCTGGAAATCGCCAAGGTCGAGATCCAGACCGGCAACGACGCCCAGCAGCGCGGCGCCCGCCGGACGTTGGTGCGCACCCTGGAAGCCGTGCTGCGCCTAGCCCATCCGCTGATTCCGTTCATCACCGAAGAGCTGTGGCAGACGGTGGCGCCGATTGCCGGGCGCAAGACGCACGACTCGATCATGCTCGCCGCCTACCCGCGCGCCGAGGAATACAAGATCGACCCGGCCTCGGAAGCCAAGGTCGAGCGCCTCAAGGCCCTGGCCTACGCGACCCGCAACCTGCGTGGTGAGATGAACGTCTCGCCGGCACTGCGCATGCCTCTGCTGGTCGCCGGTGGTGGCGCCGAGATTTCCGAGTTCGCAGCCATCCTGCAAGCTCTGGGTAAGCTCTCCGAGGTACAAATCGTTGACGACATGCCGGCCGATGCCATGGCGCCGGTGGCCGTGGTCGGTGAAACCCGCCTGATGCTCAAGGTGGAAATCGACGTTGCCGCCGAACGCGTGCGCCTGGCCAAGGAAATCGAGAAGCTCGAAAAACAGATTTCGATTGCCCAGGGCAAGCTCGCCAACGAAGGTTTCGTCGCCCGCGCCCCGGCGGCAGTGATCGATCAGGAAAAGCAGCGAGTGGCCGACTTTACGGCGACGCTGGAACAACTCAAGCCCCAACTTGCCAAGTTGGGTAACTAAAAAGGATTCAAATGTCCCAAGACAAACGCGGCCTCCTCTCGCAGATATTCATCGCCCTGATGATTTTCTCGGCGCTGGTTGGCGCCTGGAGCGTCGCTTTCATGATCTCGTGGCCGAAGGACAAGACCGATGTCTGGAAGCCCGAGTTCCGCGTCGTCGCCATCTGCGCCAACAACGAGCCCTGCGGCTTGGCCTACAAGGATCTGGCCGATGCCAAGGCCAAGGGCCTGTACACCACGCTGACGCCACCCGCGCCGGCCGGCGACATCCAGGAAGAAAACAACTGGCTCAAGTGGAAGATCGAAAACGGCGTTTTCGAGGTCAAGGCTTCATCCTGGCACTTCCAGACGACGATCCGCTACACGGTCGAAAATGAAGTGCCGATCCTGCTCGATTATCAGGACGTCGATGTCCCCAAAGCTTTTTATTACGGCATCGCGGCAGCACTGTTCTCGATGCTCGGCCTTTATCTGCGCCGCCTGCGCGGCTGATTGTCCCCCCGGTAGCCGTAGTAGATGACTACTACGGTCAACCGGAAAAATCGGCCAAAATTGAAATCACTGCAGCAAAGCTACGCGAACCAGGCCGCGTAGCGCATTGCCCAGCCAGAAGCCGGCGGCCAGATCTTCAGGCCACAAAACGGCTTCCCGTGCTTGCCCGGCAGCCAGCAGACTGGCGCGCAATACCCCAGGCAAGGCGCCGCTCGCCAATGGCGGCGTCAGCAACACACCCTCGCACTCAACAAAAATATTGGTGCGCGCGCCCTCGGCGACCTCGCCGCGCTCGTTCAGAAACACCTGATCGAAAACCGGAGAATCAGCCGACAGGCTGCACAACGCTGCATCATAGAGCGGCCGAACCGTTGTCTTGTGGCGACGCAGGACATCGCGCGAATCGATTGCCTGTTCGGCCAAGGCAGCAAGACGCATAGCGGGCGCCGCGCCATCGAAGGCCACCGCCTGCACATCGATGGCGCCAGCCTTGTCCAACGTCAGGCGAACACGCCAAGTCCCCTTGGTCGGCTGCCGCCCAAGCTCCCTGAACATCAATTGCTCGTCGAGAGGGAAGCCGAAATACGCTGCCGAACGTTTCAAACGGGCCAGATGCCCGGCCCACATCGGATAGACGCCGTCATCCCGGCGCAGGGTTTCGATCAATTTCAGGCCCGGATCGCAGTCACGCAGGAATCTGGACTTGAGCTGGCACTCCTGCCATTCGGCCTCCGGCTCCGAATCAGCGACGATGCCGCTGCCCAGACCGAGCTTGCCACGGCCGTCCGCCCCCAACGCCAGCGTACGGATCGCCACGTTAAGCCGAAAATCGCCATCCGGCGCCAGCCAACCCAGCGCGCCCGTATAAATGCCGCGCTCGGCGTTTTCCAGTTCGGCCGCGATCTGCATGGCGCGAATCTTCGGCGCGCCGGTGATCGACCCGCAGGGAAACAGCGCGCGCAGGATGTCACCAAAACTCCGTCCGCCAACATTGGCCGAAACCTCCGAGACCATCTGCCAGAGCGTCGGGTATTCCTCGATATCGAACAGCCGGTCGACCGCGACGCTGCCCTGGTCAGCCACCCGGCCAAGGTCGTTGCGCAACAGGTCGACGATCATCAGGTTCTCGGCGCAGTCCTTTTCCGAATTGCGCAGTTGCTCAGGCGGCGCGCTACGTGGCGCCGTGCCTTTCATCGGCTTGGTCAGCAGCCGGTCGCCACAACGTTCCAGAAACAGTTCCGGCGACAGCGAAACCATGCCGTGCGTGGCGTCGCCGACGAACCCGCCGTAGCGAACCGGCTGCTGCTCGCGCAGTCGCGCATAAAGTGCCAGCGGCGAACCGAACCATTCAAATTCGAGCGGGAACGTGAAATTGACCTGATAACAGTCACCTTCAAAAATCAGCCGTTTTATCCGGTTGACCGTGGCAACGTAGGTTTCTTCATCAATCGCCGGCTGCAAGCCGCCGACACCGGCCACGCCATGGCCAAGCTGTTCCAACCAGGCCTGAGCTTCGTCCGAAGGCAGCGAAATCCGTTTCGAGAACCGCCAGAAACGTGCAAGAGGACGCCCGCCCGGTTGCCAGCCAACAGGCGCCGACTTGGGTTCCAGCAGATAGCCTAGTTCATAGTCGAGCCCAACCACCGCCCACTGCGGATCATCCTGTAGCGTCTGCAAGACGGTTTCCAGCGAGGCTGCGTCGCAGACCTCAAGGCAATCGATCAGGCCATCGAAACGCCAAGCGGCGGGGTCGCCAGCCGGCGCCCGCCTGTCTTCGAAAAATGCGGTGAATTCAGGGCTTATTTGCGCTTCAGGTAAAACTCGAAAACGCGATTTTCTTCTTTTTGCTCAACCAGCTCGTTACCGGTTTGCTTGGCAAAAGCCGGAAAATCCTTGAGGGAACCCGGATCGGTCGCCAGTACGCGCAGGATCTGGCCCGACTCCATCTCGGCAAGCGTCTTCTTGGTACGCAGGATGGGCAACGGGCAGTTCAGCCCCTTAACGTCGAGATCGCGATTAAATTCCATGTTCATTCGGCCAAATGGATTAGAGGCACGATTTTACCTCGATTAATTACGCTTTTCCTTGAGTTCATCGATCAGCCGCTGCTTCAACTCGCGCAAGCGCGCGTCGATGGACGACATCTCGAAGAAATTGCCGTCGCCGGCCTTCTGCGCCTGCTGCAATTGCTCGACCGCCCCGGCGGTCTGCCCCTGCAAGGAAAAAACCTCAGCCAGCGCCCGATGCTGCATCGCCTGCTTGCCCAGCCCGGCGTAACTTTCGGCCCGCATCTTGTGCAAGCGGACATCGTCCGGCGTGTTGCCCAAGCGTGCCTCAATGAAACGCAGCGCCTCATCGTAACGCCGCACGCTGAGCAAGGCCGCGCCATAGCCGTAAAGCAGCCCCTGATTGAGCGGGAAACGCACCATCGCATCGCGATAAATCGACAGTCCCCCAACCACGTCGCCCTGGGCCATCCGGATATCGGCCCGCAAATGCTCCAGCATCGGGGCGGAAACCTTGAGGCCACGAATGCTTTCAATCTCGCGCTCGGCCCCGGGCCAATCACCATTTCGATAGAGCGCGAAGGCCAGGCCGTAGCGAATCGCCGCTTCAGAAGCAAACTTCCGTTCACGCAACAACCCAGCCATATCCTTCACCGCATCGACCGGCCGCCCCTGCATGGCCCGCACCTTGGCGCGCACCAACTGGAAATCGACACTATCGGCCACCTGGCGATAGGGCACCGCCTGCTCGCGGTTCTGCATGTCGGTCAGGCGCTCGCCGCTCAGCGGGTGGGTGCGCAGGTAAGCCGTCGCGTTGTTCTCATACAAGCGAATCGACTTTTGCAGGCGCTCGAAAAACACGCCCATGCCGCGCACGTCAAAACCCGCCTTGCGCAGGATATCGAAACCCTGCCGGTCAGCCTCGCGCTCGAAATCCCGCGAAAAAGCCAGCTGGGCCGAAATCGCCCCGGCCTGTGTTGTTGCAATCGCCGCCCCGGCCATCTGTCCGCTCGAGCGGGCCGCGAGCAGGGCCAGCGCCATTGCCACCATCGATGCCATGCCAATCTGCTTCGACTGGAACACCTGACGGGCGATATGGCGCTGCGTCACATGCGAAATTTCGTGCCCGAGCACGCCGGCCAGTTCCGATTCCGTCTGGGCGGACACGATGAGGCCGGTATGCACCCCGATGTAACCGCCTGGCATGGCAAAGGCGTTGATATTCGGATCGTTGATCGGGAAAAAATAAAAACCGAAACCAGGATCGTTGCTGACCGCCGCCAGTTGGCCGCCCAGTTGATTCAGATAGGCCTCGACATCGGCGTCGTCGAGATACGACGGCTCGCGCCAGCGGATTTCATGCATGATCTGCTGGCCGATTTTCTTCTCGGTACTCAGCGACAAGTCGTTGCTGGCGGCATCGCCCAACTCCGGCAGTTCGTCCGCCGCTACGGGCTGCAAAGCCAGCGTACAGGCGAGAATGGCGGCGATCAAGCGTTGGCTCAGGTGCATGGTGCTATGATACCGCAGCCTCGAAACCGCCCTTCCGGCGCATCGTAACCAATCGTAAATCCCGTGACCCACCAGACCCTGACTCATTTCGACAACGCCGGCCAGGCCCACATGGTCGACGTTGGCGCCAAGGCTGAAACAGCCCGTGTCGCCCGCGCTGCCGGCAGCATTTTCATGAAGCCCGAAACCCTGGCGCTCATTCGCGCCGGTTCCGCCAAGAAAGGCGACGTCCTGGGCATCGCCCGCATTGCCGCGATTCAGGCCTCAAAGCGCACCGGTGACCTCATTCCCCTGTGCCATCCGATTGCCCTGACCCGCGTCACGGCCGACTTCTCGATCGATGAAACTCAAAACGCGGTTCATTGTGAAGTCGTCGCTGAATGTTTCGGCCGAACCGGTGTCGAAATGGAAGCATTGACCGCAACATCGGTTGGCCTGCTGACCATTTACGACATGTGCAAGGCTGTTGATCGCGGCATGCGCATCGAAAATATCCGCCTGCTGGAAAAATCCGGCGGCAAATCCGGCCACTGGGTCGCCGAATAATGCATCCACAACAGAACATGTCAGAACTACGCAGAAAATTCCTCAAAGGCAGCGCCTCGGCCGCCCTGTTGTCGCCACTGATCGGCAGCGGGCTGCTCATGCCCACCCGGGTCCTGGCCGCCGAATGGAACAAGAACGCCTTCACGGCACGTAACGTGAATGATGCAATGAAGGCTTACGGCAGCGCCAATGCTCCCGAATCGCGCGACATCGTGATCAATGCCCCCGAAATAGCCGAAAACGGTGCCAAGGTCGAAGTCGAGATCACCTGCAATATCGCCAACACCCGCAGCCTGGCCATCTTCGCCGACAAGAACCCGATGCCGCTGTGCTCGGCTATCGAATTCTCCGGCCCTGTCCTGCCTTACGTCAGAGCCCAGCTCAAAATGGCGGAAAGCACGCGCGTTCGAGCCGTGGCCAGGACCGCCGACGGGAAGTCCTACGTTGCCTTTCGCGAGATCAAGGTAACGCTGGGCGGGTGCGGAGGCTGAACATGGCAGATCAAATCAAGATTCGCGCCCAGAACCAGGGTGAAATCACCGACATTCGCGTCCTCATGCAGCACCCGATGGAAACCGGGCAGCGCAAGGATGACAAAGGGCAAAGCTTTCCGATGCACTTTATCCAGACCTTCACGGTCAGCCTGAACGGAAAACCGATTATCGACGGACAACTCAATACGTCGATTTCCAGGAACCCGCTATTCACCTTCAAGGCGCGCGGCATCAAGGCTGGCGACAAATTATCGGTGGCTTGGACCGACAACAGCGGTGACCGACGCCAGGATGAAATCACCGTCGCCTGAGTATTTCCGAACTACCAAAGAAAAAGCCCGTCTGAATTCAGACGGGCTTTTTAACGTGCTGTTATCCGAAGCTTAGGTGCTCTGGATATTGGAAGCCTGCTTGCCCTTGGGGCCTTGCACGACGTCGAAGGAAACTTTTTGACCTTCCTTCAGAGTCTTGAAACCATTCATGTTGATGGCGGAGAAATGTGCGAAGAGATCTTCGCTGCCATCATCAGGAGTGATAAAGCCAAAACCCTTGGAATCATTGAACCACTTGACAGTACCGATTGCCATGTTTGCAACTTTCTTACAAAAGACGAACAAATTTACGGGTCTCCCCGACTCCCTGTTTGAACTCAGTGACCCGGTGCATTGCAGCAACCTCGATACGCCTAGAAGCCAAACACGATTGCTTTCTACGCCAGTTGAATTTTATCGTCAACAAGTTTCGATGCGGCGCCGCAGCAAATCAGGGCTCGGCGAATCTTCGCCCTGATCTGGAAATCGGCCAATTCGCCCCAATGTTTTATATTGCGGATTAAGACGGACTGTATAAAATCGAACGCATGGCGACAAAGGCACAGGAAGGCGGACAACTCGCGGCACAGCGCAGCAAGCTGGGTCCGCCGAAGATGTACAAGGTGCTGCTGCTAAACGACGATTACACACCTATGGATTTTGTAATCACCGTGCTGCAGCGGTTTTTTTCTCTGGATACTGAACAAGCAACGCAAATCATGCTCAAAGTTCACAACGAGGGTCGTGGCGTCTGCGGAATTTTCCCGCGGGACATCGCCGCAACCAAAGTTGAACAGGTCATTGCATTCGCACGCCAGCACCAACACCCGCTTGCCTGCATCATGGAGGAAAACTGATGATTGCCCAGGAACTCGAAGTCAGCCTGCACATGGCCTTCGTCGAGGCGCGTCAAAAACGCCACGAGTTCATTACCGTCGAACATCTGCTGCTGGCGCTGATCGACAACCCGTCTGCGGCCGAGGCCTTGCGCTCATGTGGCGCCAAGACCGACACGCTGCGCAAGGATCTGACCAATTTCATCGACGAGCACACGCCGACCGTTTCCGGCGAAGACGACATCGATACCCAACCGACGCTTGGTTTCCAGCGCGTCATCCAGCGCGCCATTCTCCACGTCCAGTCTTCGGGCAAGAAGGAAGTCAACGGCGCCAACGTGCTCGTTGCCATCTACGGCGAGAAGGATTCGCACGCGGTCTATTTCCTGCAAAAGCAGGGAGTTACGCGGCTCGACGTCGTCAATTACATCTCGCACGGCATCAGCAAGGTGCCGCAGCAAGCCAAGGCTGCGCCTGACGGCGAAGTTGAAACCGATGGCGAAAAAGCGGAAGCCGGTCCGCTCGAGCAATACACGATCAACCTCAACGCGCTGGCGCTGCAGGGCAAGATCGACCCGCTGATTGGCCGCGACAAAGAACTCGAGCGCGTCATCCAGACCTTGTGCCGACGGCGCAAGAACAACCCGCTGCTGGTCGGCGAAGCCGGCGTTGGCAAAACGGCCATTGCTGAAGGGCTAGCCCGCAAGGTCGTCGAAGGCGACGTGCCGGAAATTCTGGCCAAGGCCAATGTGTATTCGCTGGACATGGGGTCGTTGCTGGCCGGCACCAAGTACCGCGGTGATTTCGAGCAGCGCCTGAAAGGTGTTCTCAAGGCGTTGCAGGACAACCCGCATGCCATCCTGTTCATCGACGAAATCCATACCCTGATCGGCGCCGGTTCGGCCTCCGGCGGTACGCTGGATGCTTCCAACCTGCTCAAGCCGGCGCTTTCCTCAGGCCAGTTGAAGTGCATCGGCGCGACGACCTATACGGAATTCCGCGGCATTTTCGAGAAGGACAGCGCCCTGTCCCGCCGTTTCCAGAAAATCGACGTCAATGAACCGTCTGTCGCCGAAACGGTGGAAATCCTCAAGGGCCTGAAAGCCCGCTTCGAGGCCCACCACGGCATCAAGTATTCGGCCACGGCGATTTCGTCTGCCGCCGAACTGGCTGCCCGCTACATCACCGACCGCCATCTGCCGGACAAGGCGATCGACGTCATCGACGAGGCTGGTGCAGCGCAGCGCATCCTGCCGAAATCGAAGCAGAAAAAGGTCATCAACAAGACCGACATCGAGGAGATCGTCGCCAAGATTGCCCGCATCCCGTCACAGCACGTCACGCTTGATGATCGCGGTGCGCTCAAGAACCTTGATCGCGACCTCAAGGCTGTCGTCTTCGGCCAGGACAAGGCCATCGACGCGCTGGCCAAGGCCATCAAGATGGCCCGTTCGGGACTGGGCAATCCGGGCAAGCCGATCGGTTCCTTCCTGTTCAGTGGCCCGACCGGTGTCGGCAAAACCGAGGTGGCCAAGCAACTGGCTTACTGCCTCGGTGTCGAACTGCTGCGCTTCGACATGAGCGAATACATGGAACGCCATGCGGTTTCCCGTCTGATCGGCGCCCCGCCGGGCTATGTCGGCTTCGAGCAGGGCGGCCTGCTCACCGAAGGCGTGACCAAGAAGCCTTATTGCGTACTGCTCCTTGATGAAATCGAGAAAGCGCATCCGGACATCTTCAATATCCTGCTGCAGGTCATGGATCACGGCACGCTGACCGACAACAACGGGCGCAAATCCGATTTCCGCAACGTGGTCATCATCATGACCACCAACGCCGGCGCTGCCGATCTGCAGAAATCGAGCATGGGCTTTACCAGTTCGAAGCAGACCGGCGACGAGATGGTCGAGATCAAGCGTCTGTTCACGCCGGAGTTCCGCAATCGGCTGGATGCGACGATTTCCTTCGGCCCGCTCGATCACGAGGTCATTCTGCGTGTCGTCGACAAGTTCCTCATGCAGTTGGAAGAACAGCTGCACGAGAAGAAGGTGGAAGCCCATTTCACCGACGCCGTGAAGGAACTGCTCGCCGAGAAGGGTTTCGATCCGCTCATGGGTGCCCGTCCGATGGCCCGGCTGATCCAGGACACGATCCGTTCGGCCCTAGCCGACGAGTTGCTGTTCGGCAAGCTGTCGAGTGGTGGTCGGGTCACGGTCGACCTCGACAAGGACGGCAAAATCAAACTCGATTTTGAGGAAGAAAAAGCCGAAGCCACCGTCTGAACGATTGCCATCCACCCCAAAAGCCGTGCAACATTGCACGGCTTTTTTATTTCGAGGACTCCAGCATGACCTTCAAGACCCCTGACCTTTGTGACGAATTCGAAGCTGAACTGGGCAAGACCGTGCGCGTCGTCGCCCCGATGTTCCAGCGTTATGGCGGCCGTACGAGCTTTTCCGGCGAGATCGTCACGCTCAAGATTTTCGAGGACAACTCCCTGGTCCGTGAAGCCTTTGCCGAAGATGGCAAAGGAAAGGTTCTCGTCATCGATGGCGGTGGCTCGCTGCGTTGTGCACTGGTCGGCGACCAGCTCGCCATTCTGGCCGCCAAGAATGGCTGGGCCGGCGTCGTTGTGTACGGCTGCATCCGTGATTCGGGCGACATCAACGGCATCGATATCGGCGTCCGGGCGCTCAACACCCACCCGCAAAAGACGCTCAAGAAGGGCGTCGGCGACAAGAATATCGCCGTGACATTCGGCGGCGTAACCTTTACCCCCGGTGAATATCTGTACGCCGACGAGGATGGCGTTCTGGTCAGCAGCAAAACCTTGTGCTGACGCAGCGCGATTTCATTTCATAAAAACAAACAGCGTTTTGCATCGTGAAATATCGATCGTAATTCGCTGTTTTTATTAAAAAACAAAATGTCTTATGTCTTATATAAGACTGTTGCTGCCCCGCAAAAAAATCACTATACTTTCTTCCATCGGCACTGCACCATAGTCACTCGGTTCTTCGCCGAAACCCCCAAACCAAATTACCTGAGGAATTCACATGAGCACTCGCGAACAGCAAATCGCCGCCCTCGAAAAAGACTGGGCTGAAAACCCCCGCTGGAAGGGCATCAAGCGCGGCTACTCCGCTGCTGACGTCGTCCGCCTGCGCGGTTCTTTCCAGGTCGAGCACACCCTGGCCCGCCGCGGCGCCGAGAAGCTCTGGGATCTGGTCAACAACACCCCCTACGTCAACTGCCTCGGCGCCCTGACCGGCGGTCAAGCCGTTCAGCAAGCCAAGGCTGGCATCAAGGCCATCTACCTGTCCGGCTGGCAAGTTGCTGCTGACAACAACGAATACGCCGCCATGTACCCGGACCAGTCCCTGTATCCGGTTGACTCCGTGCCGAAGGTTGTCGAGCGCATCAACAATGCCTTCAACCGTGCCGACGAAATCCAGTGGTCCAAGAACATCAACGCTGGCGATGCCGGCCACGTCGAATACCACCTGCCGATCGTTGCCGACGCTGAAGCCGGTTTCGGCGGCGTGCTCAATGCCTACGAACTGATGAAGGCCATGATCCGCGCTGGCGCTGCTGGCGTGCATTGGGAAGACCAACTGGCTTCCGTCAAGAAGTGCGGCCACATGGGCGGCAAGGTTCTGGTTCCGACCACCGAAGCCATCCAGAAGCTGATCGCTGCCCGTATGGCATCTGACGTCTATGGCGTGCCGACCCTGGTCATCGCCCGTACCGATGCCGAAGCTGCTGACCTGCTGACCTCCGACTACGACGAGAACGACAAGCCGTTCCTGACTGGCGAGCGTACCGCTGAAGGCTTCTACAAGACCAAGAAGGGTCTGGAGCAGGCCATCTCCCGCGCTATCGCCTACGCTGACTACGCCGATCTGGTGTGGTGCGAAACCGGTACGCCGGATCTGGAATTTGCCCGCAAGTTCGCCGAAGCCGTGCATAAGGTTCACCCGGGCAAAATGCTGGCTTACAACTGTTCGCCTTCCTTCAACTGGAAGAAGAACCTTGACGATGCCACCATTGCCAAGTTCCAGAAGGAACTGGGCGCCATGGGCTACAAGTACCAGTTCATCACCCTGGCTGGCATCCACAACATGTGGTACCACATGTTCGACCTGGCCCAGGACTACGCCAAGCGCGGCATGTCGGCCTACGTCGAGAAGGTTCAGGAGCCGGAATTCGCTGCTCGTGACCGCGGCTACACCTTCGTCTCGCACCAGCAGGAAGTCGGTACCGGTTACTTCGACGACGTCACCACCGTCATCCAGGGTGGCAAGTCGAGCGTTACCGCGCTGACCGGCTCGACCGAAGAAGAGCAGTTCCACTAAGAAGCCTACCGCTTTGAATTGCCGCCCGACCAGGCGGCAAACGAAGGCCGACACTCACAAGGTGTCGGCCTTTTTCTTTTTGATTTCCGTATTTTTATGCCCCAGGCCTATTACCTTTGGCATACAATGCAATTGCTAATACTAAAAATACCGGAAATATCATGAACAACATCTCGGTTCGTACACGTCTTTTCGCACTTGTTCTCGGCATGGCTGGTTTGCTGGTCGTTGTCGGTGGCATGGGGTTTTACGCCACCGGCTCAGCCATTGACGATTTGCAGGAAACCTATGAGCAGCAAACGATTCCGATGCGCGAAGTGGCCCGCCTGCGACGCCTGATCGTGGAAAACGAGAGTCATGTATTTCGTGCTTTCCAGCACAATCCGGCATTCGATTACGCCAAGTTGCACAATCACTCGGTCACCGAGCATACCGACAACATCGAAAAGAACATCAAATGGGCCGACGAGACGTGGAAAGATTTGATTCCGCATCTTGACCCAGCCAGCCAGGAAGCCAAATTGGCCAAGGAAATTCAACCGCTGTACGGAAACTTCGTCAGCGAAGTCCTGCGCCCTGTTGCCGCTCGCCTGAACGCAGGTGACTTCACGACTGAAAGCGTCGCCACCTTCCTGAAGGCCAATGCCACCTACGGTGCCAAAATGAACCAGGCTTTCCGCGAACTGGCCGAAGCCCAGCAAAGCGCCGTCAAAGAGCACTACGAGACCTCCCTGGCCAGCAGCACCAGTCTGCGCAACCTGTCGATCACGATCATGGTCATCGGTAGCGCCTTGGCGCTGCTGATTGCCTTCCTGACCATTCGTTCAATCGTCGGCCCGCTGAATCAAATGCGCACGGTCATCGATCGTGCCGCCAGCCAAAATGACTTTACTGGCAGCATCAATATTGAAGGCCACAACGAAATTGCCGATACGGCACACGCCTTCAACACCATGATGGCGACGCTGCGAACCAGCCTGACCGATCTCAAGCAAAACATGATCAGCGTCGACGACGCCCTGATGACCCTGGCCGCCTCATCCGACCAGGCCGCCAAGGCGTCGATGAGCACCAGCGAATCGGCTTCGGCCATGGCTGCCTCGGTCGAGGAAATGTCGGTCAGCATCTCCTCCGTTTCCGACAGCACCAACGAGGCGATGAACATTTCCGAATCGGCTGGACAAAGCGCTGAAACGGGCGGCAAGGTGATTGACAACACCGTCGCCGAGATCGAAAAAATCGCCTTGGTCATCGGTGAAGTCAGCACCACCATCAAGGCGCTGGGCGAAAGTTCCGATCGCATATCGTCGGTCGTTCAGGTCATCAAGGACGTTGCCGACCAGACCAACCTGCTCGCCCTCAACGCCGCCATCGAAGCGGCCCGCGCCGGCGAGGCTGGCCGCGGATTTGCCGTCGTCGCCGACGAAGTGCGCAAACTGGCCGAGCGAACCTCGAACGCAACAGGGGAAATCGCCGCCATGATCAACAATATCCAGAGCTGTTCGCGCTCGGCGGTCGACAACATGGAACACACCGTCGTGCAGGTCGGCAAGGGAACACAACACGCGCAGGAAGCCGGACGGGCCATTGTTTCCATCCGGGAAGGCTCGGCCAAGGTGGTCCGCGTCGTTCACGACATTGCCGACGCCATGTCCGAACAGGGTGCCGCCAGCCAGGACATCGCACGACGCGTCGAAAATGTCGCCCAGGCATCCGAAGAGAGCAACGCCAGCGTTCAGCAGGCGGCGATCGCCGTTCGCAACATCCGCGAAACCTCGGCCCGCATGCGGGCAACCGCCGAACGCTTCAAGGTATAAGCTGCCCGCCAGCCGACAAAGGCCGACACTCTGCGGAGGTCGGCCTTTTTTTCGTCCGAATGGCCATTGCCACGGTCAACCGGAAAAAATGGCCAAAATTGAAATGCTCAAACCGACGGCCGCGTCCACATCCAGCTCAAAACCATAAAGGCGACCGCCAACGGAACATAACGCCACGGCTCGGGCAAGCCAAACCAGCCGCCGATGGCGCTGATCGCCATGAGCACCGTTGCCAGCCGCTTGGCGACGAGCGGAATGGCGCCATGGTCGCGCCAGGCGCGGATGGCCGGCCCGGCAGTCGGGTGCGCCAGCAGCCTGGCCTCCCATTCCGGATGCGAGCGGGCGAAAAAATAGGCGGCAAGGATCAGGAAAGGCGTTGTCGGCAGCAGGGGCAGCACGGCACCGATCACGCCGAGCACGACACAAAGCACGCCGAGGCTACGATAGACAGGAGTTTTCATGGCAACCTCAGCGCAATTCCCAGTAACTCGGCCGGCTGTAGGTTTCCTTGAGCAGATCGATGAACAGCCGCACCCGCAGCGGCAGATGCCGGCGTTGCGGAAAGACGGCGTAGATGCCCATGGGCGGCGCCTGCCAGGCATCGAGCACCGAGGTCAGCGTACCCTCCTTGAGATCCTGGCCGACTTCCCACAGCGAGCGCCAGGCCAGCCCGCGGCCAGCCAGCGCCCATTCGTGCAGCACGGCACCATCGTTGCATTCAAAACTGCCGCCAACCTTGATGGTATCGACCTGCCCGCCTTCCGGGTCGCGAAAGACCCAGCCGCGCTGCTGGCCGAGCGACAGGCATTCGTGCGTTACCAGATCGGCCGGTTCGCGCGGCACGCCGTGGGCGACCAGATAGGCCGGGCTGGCGACGACCATGCGGCGCATTTCGCCGAGGCGGACGCTGATCAGGCTGGAATCGGTCAATTCGCCGATGCGGATGGCGCAGTCGATGTTTTCATTGACCAGATCGACCAGGCGATCGCTCAGGTTCAGATTGACCCGGACTTCCGGGTTGGCCAGCATGAAATCGCCGACCAGCGGCGCCACGTGGCGCCTGCCGAAGCCGGAGGGCGCCGAGACGCGCAGCTGGCCGCTGGCCCGCACGCTACCCAGCGACACCGCCGCCTCGGCATTGGCCAGATCGTTGAGCGTTTTCTGGCAGTCTTCCAGGAAAGCCTGCCCCTCGAAAGTAATGGTCAGCTTGCGCGTGGTGCGCAGCATTAATTTGACGCCGAGCCGCGTCTCAAGCGCATCGAGCCGCCGGCCGATAATCGCCGGCGTGACGCCCTCAACCCGCGCCGCCGCCGAGAGACTGCCCCGAGTAGCGGCCGAAACGAAGGCTTCTATCTGTTTCAGGCGGTCCATTTGATACCTATAGTAAAAGATGAATTGATTCTAGCCGTCTTTCAAGTCTTATAGAAGAGTCATAGAATTCGCTGCAGCGCAACATCCATTCATCCTTCACTCAGGAGTTCCACATGGCCCTCAACCTGCCCCAAGGCGTGCAAATCACCGGCCCGATCAAGCCGGGTTACGAATCCGTTCTGACTTTCGAAGCCCTCGAACTGGTCGCCAAGCTGCACCGCGCCTTCGAAGCCCGTCGCCAGGAACTGCTCAAGGCCCGCGTTGCCCGCCAGGCCCGCATCGACGCCGGCGAAATGCCCGACTTCCTGCCGGAAACCAAGGCCATTCGCGAAGGCGACTGGAAGATCGCCCCGCTGCCCAAGGCCCTCGAGCGCCGCCGCACCGAAATCACCGGCCCGGTCGAAGCCAAGATGATCATCAACGCCTTCAACTCCGGCGCTGATTCCTACATGACCGACTTCGAGGATTCCAACTCCCCGAACTGGGACAACCAGATCGTCGGCCAGATGAACCTCTACAAGGCCATTCGCCGCGAACTGTCGTTCAAGAACGAGAACGGCAAGGAATACAAGCTCAACGACACCATCGCCACCCTGCAGATCCGTCCGCGTGGCTGGCACCTCGACGAAAAGCACGTGCTGGTTGACGGCCAGCGCGTCGGCGGCGGCATTTTCGACTTCGCCGTGGTCTTCTTCCACAACGCCAAGGAGCAGATCGCCCGCGGCGCCGGCCCGTTCTACTACCTGCCGAAGATGGAAAGCCACCTCGAAGCCCGCCTGTGGAACGACGTTTTCGTCATGGCCCAGGACCATATCGGCCTGCCGCAAGGCACCATCAAGGCCACCGTGCTGATCGAAACCATCCTCGCCACCTTCGAGATGGAAGAAATCCTCTACGAACTGCGTAACCACTCGTCTGGCCTCAACGCCGGCCGCTGGGACTACATCTTCTCGTGCATCAAGAAGTTCAAGAAGAACAAGGACTTCTGCCTGGCCCAGCGTAGCGCCATCACCATGGAAGTGCCCTTCATGCGCGGCTACGCCCTGGCGCTGGTGCAGGCTTGCCACAAGCGCGGTGCCCCGGCCATGGGCGGCATGTCGGCCCTGATCCCGATCAAGAACGACCCCGTCGCCAACGAAAAGGCGCTGGCCGGCATCCGTCACGACAAGACCCGCGACGCCAACGACGGCTTTGACGGCGGCTGGGTGGCTCACCCGGGCCTGGTGCCGATCGCCATGGAAGAGTTCGTCAAGGTCCTCGGCGACAAGCCGAACCAGTGGGAAAAGCAGGTCGAAGGCAACTTCGGCCCGGCCCAGTGGCTCGACTTCCAGCCGGAACAGCCGATCACCGAAGCCGGCCTGCGCAACAACATCAACGTCGGCATCCATTACCTCGGCTCCTGGCTGGCCGGCAACGGCTGCGTGCCCATCCACAACCTGATGGAAGATGCGGCCACGGCCGAAATCTCCCGTTCGCAAGTGTGGCAGTGGGTGGTTTCGCCGAAGGGCATCCTTGACGACGGCCGCAAGGTCACCGTTGAAATGGTCCGCCCGATGATCGCCGAAGAGCTGAGCAAGGTGAAGGCATCCGTCAGCGCCCAGGGCGAAGACACGGCCACCTACGACCAGGCCGCCGTCATTTTCGACCAGATGTCGCTGACCCCGGAATACCCGGAATTCCTGACCCTGCCGCTGTACGAAGCGATGGAATAAGCGTCGCCTGTCGGCCGCGCCGGGGTATGCACGAAGCCCCGGCAAAACGAAAAACGGAACCCAAACGGGTTCCGTTTTTTATTGGGCCGGACATCGGCATCACATGCTGATCGGGAATGTCAGGCAACAAAAAACTCAATTGAGCACCGGTAGTATCCGCCGTAGGCTGGAGGTTCGATCGATGGAACGCCAAAACAGCCATGACCCCAACGCATACCAAGCCCATCAAGATAGACATCCCTGCTGTCGATGGTTACCCCTTGCATGCCCATGCCTGGGTGCATGCGGTGGTCGATGGCGGCAATCCGCCGCCCGTCGTCATCATCAATCCGGCCACCTCGGTGCACAGCCGCTACTACAGTCGATTCGCCGATTTTCTCCATGCCCGCGGTTTCAACGTCATTACCTACGACTATCGCGGAATCGGTGGTTCCCGGCCGGAGAACATGCGCGGCTTCCAGGCCAGCTGGCTCGATTGGGGGAGCAAGGATTTCGAGGGTGTTCTGAGATTTGCCGCCCTCTGCTTCAAGGGGCACGACATCATGGTCGCCGCCCACAGCGTTGGCGGATTCCTGATCGGCATGGCACCGTCGAACCATCTCATCCGGCGGGTTTTCACGATGGGCTCCCAATTCGCCTACTGGCGGGACTATGCCCGGCACAAGCGGATGGCCATGTACCTGCGCTGGCATATCGTCATGCCTGTCCTGACGGCACTCTTCGGCTACTTCCCGGGCAAGCGCCTGGGTTGGCTGGAAGACACGCCGAGCGGTGTGGTGCGGGACTGGGTTTCACCGCAAGCGCGCTTCGAGGACATCTACAAATCCGGCCCGCAGGCGCTCCCGGAGGCGGAACGCAAGAAGCTGGTCGACTCCTTTGCCGGGCTGACGGCGCCCACGCTGGCGCTCTCGATGAGCGACGACGAGTTCGGCACCATTCCGGCCATCCACCGCCTGCTCGGCTATTTCACGAACAGTCCGGCGACGCACCTGCGCGTCAAACCGGAATCCGTGGGGCACGCCTCCATCGGCCACTTCGCATTTTTCAATGCCCGCCATTCCGACACCTTGTGGCGCATCCCGCTGGCCTGGCTGCGCGATGGCAGCATTGTCGGGGATATTCCCGCTCAGCTTGTTACGCTGGAGCAGAATCCGTAAGCCGCGCCTCGCTGCTAATCCAGTCTATGAGCGTTTGAGCCTGGCTGCTGGGCAGGGTGTCACGTTGAATCAACGAATAAACCTTGTTCGACCGGGGGCCAGGAAGCGGCGTCGGCAAGGCGACGAGGCGACCGTCGGCCAGCATGGGACCGATGATCTGCCCGCGACCAAGGGCGATGCCCTGGCCGGCAACAGCGGCGTGAATCAACTGGTCGTAGAGGTTGAAGCGAAGGATCCCCTTCGGCTTCACCCCCGACCAGCCCTGCGACTCCAGCCAGACGTTCCATTGCCAGGCGGCCGTGGGGTCGCCCTCGAATTCGAGCAGGGTGGACTGTTCAATCAGTTCCGGGCGATCCAGACGGGTCAGCCCCAGGCTCGGGTGGGCCACCGGGAAGATGGTTTCGCCGAACAGACGCGTCGCCCCGGCCGGCATTATCGCTTCCTGCCCATAGCGGATAGCGATGTCCAGGCCATCCTTGCGCAGATCCACAATCTGGTTGTTCGCCGAGATGCGCACCTCGATCTCCGGGTGCTGCGCCTGAAATGCGCCCAGCCTCGGCAGCAGCCAGAGGCCGACAAAGCCGATGCTGGCGGTGATCGTCACCGGCCGCCCGCGCAGGTTGTCCTCGAGCACCCCCAGCGCATCCTGCAGGAGCTGCATCGCACTGTCAGCCGCGTTGAATAGCTGCTCACCCTCCGGCGTGAAGCGAATGGCGCGATGGGTCCGTTCGAACAGCCTGACGCCGAGCACCGTCTCCAGGCCATGAATCTGGCGACTGACCGCCGACTGGGTCAGAAACAGATCGCCGGCAGCCAGGGTGATGCTCATGCGCCGCCCGACTGCGACAAAGCCCCGGAGCAGGTCCGGCGAAGGAATTTTAGCGAGCGTGATTGACATTACACATCCTCATGCGAAGCGACGAATAACTCAATTGAGAAACAGCCGCCTATCCATTCTAATAGGCAAATCGAAATCTTTACTGCCACCCGAAACATGAGCACAACGCATGCTCAATTTTTCTGACTGAACACCATGTTCCACACCATTCGACGCCCCGACATCCTGACCGTAACCTTGGCTGCGGCCGGCATTCTCATGGTGACCATGGGCACGCGCCAGTCGTTCGGGCTCTTTGTCAGCCCGATCAACAGCGCGACCGGCATGGGCATCGCCACGATCAGCCTGGCGCTGGCCATCGGGCAGTTCACCTGGGGCGCCATCCAGCCCATCGCCGGCGCCGTCGCCGACCGCTATGGCCCGCGTCCGGTGTTGCTGGCGGCGCTGGTGACGCTCGCCCTCGGTTGCGCCATCACGCCTTTCATCGAAAATGGTTTCGGCCTGGCCATTGCCCTGGGCATCCTCGCTTCCATCGGCTCCGGGGCCGGCAGTTTTTCCGTGCTCATCGGCGCCGCCGCGCAACGCTTGCCGATCGAAGCGCGCGGCACGGCTTCCGGGGTGATCAATGCCGGGGGCTCCTTCGGCCAATTCATCTTCGCCCCTCTCCTGCAAAAACTGATTCAGAGCGTCGGGTGGATGGGCGCCATGTGGGCGATGGCCTTGGCGACGCTGGCCGCCCTGCCGCTGGTCGGAAAACTGACCGGCGCGGGGGCAGCCGCGCCCCGCCACGCCGACGATTCGCGACTAGGGCCTGCCGTCATGGAAGCGCTGAAGAATCGGAGTTACTGGTTGCTGCACGCCGGCTTCTTCACCTGCGGCTTTCATATCGCCTTCCTGGTGACCCACCTGCCGGGCGAGGTAAATCTGTGCGGCCTGCCGCCCAGCGTGGCCAGCTGGTCGCTCGCCATCATCGGCCTGGCCAACATATTCGGCAGCCTGTATGCCGGTTCGTGCGTCGCACGTTATCGCAGCAAGTACGTGCTGGCCGCGATGTATGGCTCGCGTGCCTTGCTGATTGCCTGGTATCTGTGGATGCCGCGCACCGAATGGACCTTCTACCTGTTTGCCGCCGGTCTGGGCTTTACCTGGCTGGCCACGGTTCCGCCCACCGCGGCAATTGTCGGCAAGCTGTTCGGGACGCGCTATCTGGCGACCCTGTTCGGACTGACGCTGCTGTCGCACCAGATCGGCGGTTTCCTCGGTGCCTGGCTGGGCGGCATCACCATTTCCCGGTTCGGCGACTTCTCGTGGATGTGGTACGCCGACATCGCCCTGGCCACCCTGGCGGCCCTGGTCAATTTGCCGATCAAGGAGGCGGCGATTTCGACGCCTCTGCCTAACCGCCCGGTGACGGCAGAAAGCTGACCGCAAACGATGCAAAAGGCAGTGCACAGCACTGCCACGGTCAACCGGAAAAAACGGCCAAAATTGAAATCCGGTTCATCATTTTTCGATGATATTCAAGCGCTTGGCTGCCCCCACACCCTCCGCAGGTTGACCTTGATCAAACAAGCTTTGATCTCCTAGTCAAAACAGCCTAGCCGGGATTGCTCCGATTAGGCCGTAAGCCATAATCACGCACTGAAAATTTCCCTCTACTGAAAACATTGCCGTGAATCTCAACGCAAAAGTCACTTTTTTCTTCGTCAGTATTTTTGCCGGCCTGCTGGCGGTTCTGCTCGCCATCAGCCTGTACGCCTTCCGCAACTTTTCCATCGCCTCGGCGACCGATCACATCCGCACCGCCGGTGAAATCGTCCGCGTGCACCTGACCGAATCGATGATCAACGGCGTCATCGACAAGCGCGAAAGTTTTCTGCGCCGCCTCGTCGAAGTCCAGGGACTCAAATCGGCCCGGGTCATCCGCTCCCCGGAAGTCGAAAAGCAGTTCGGCAAAGGCCTGAGCCAGGAAGCGGCGGCCGACGATCTGGAACGCCAGGTGCTCAAGGAAGGCAAGCCGCGTTTCGAGGTCATCAAACAGGGCGACGAAAACATCTTTCGCGGCATCATTCCCTACATTGCCACGGCCAGCGGCAATCCGAACTGCCTGCAATGCCACCAGGTCAGCGAAGGTGCCGTACTCGGCGCCGTCAGCATGAGCATGTCGATCGAAGCGCTGCGCGACAAGGCGCTGTTCACCGTCGCCGGCATCGGCATCGCCGTCGCCTTTTTTGCCCTGCTCCTCGTCCTCCTGCTGCGCCGCCTGCTGCGCCCCATCTCGGACACTGCCATCGCCGTCGAAGAAGCCGTCCAGCGAGCCCTGCGCGGCGATTTCAAGGCGCATGTCGAAAAGAAGACCAACGATGAAATCGGCCAGATCGCGACCGACATGAACCGTTTGCTGACCTTCCTCGACGACGGCCTGAACCGCATCGGCACCAACGTCGCCCGCCTCACCGAGCGCACGCCCGCCCCCGGCGAAAACCTGCTGACGGCGACCATCGACATGGTCGACGGCCTGACCAAGGCGGCCCACTTCAAGCAGGCCATCGAGGAAGACGAAGTCAAGATCGAGATCTACCAGCGCCTCTCCGTCGCCTTGCAGCAGGAATTCAAGCTCGAGGAATTCTCGCTCTACGAAGTCAGCAGCAACAAGAAGCAGATGAAGGCCATCATGGTCGATGGCGAAATGGCCGACACCTGCCGCTGGTGCGACCCGCAAATCCTGATCCGCCCCGAAGCCTGCCGCGTCCGCCGCACCGGCCATCTCGTCGACAGTGTGAGCAGCCCGGACATCTGCAACTCGTTCCGCCCGCCGGCCGAACTCGGCGAACGACGCCACGTCTGCTTCCCGGTCATCCAGTCCGGCGCCGTCGGCAGCGTCGTGCAGTTGGTGACGACGCCAGAGAACGCTACCGAACTGCTTACCAAGGTTCCCTTCATCAACGTCTACCTGCGTGAAACAGCGCCGGTGCTCGAAACCAAGCGGCTCATGGAAAACCTGCGCGACTCGACGCTGCGCGACCCGATGACCGGCCTCAACAACCGCCGCTTCCTTGAGGAATACGTCGAGACGCTGGTTTCCAGCGTGCAGCGCAAGCGCACCCACGTCGCCATCCTGATGCTCGACCTCGACTACTTCAAGATGGTCAACGACACCTATGGTCACGATGCCGGCGATGCCGTCCTGAAAGAGCTGTCCTCGCTGCTCAAGCAGTCGGTGCGCGCCTCCGACCTGGTCATTCGCTATGGCGGTGAAGAATTCCTGATCATCCTGGTCGACAGCGAAGGCCAGGCCGCCGACAACGTGGCCGAAAAAATCCGCCTCGCCGTCGAAAGCCTCAAGGTCCAGATCGCCGGCATCACGCTGCAGAAGACCATCTCGATCGGCATTGCCGATTTCCCGACCGACAGCGACACCTTCTGGCAGGCCGTCAAGTTTGCCGACGTCGCGATGTATCAGGCCAAGGAACAGGGGCGCAACCGGGTCGTCCGTTTCAATCCGGCAATGTGGAGCGATAACAAGGAATATTGAGGGCCAGATCTATTACCATAGGTACAAGATAAAGCGACTTTTATCCCGGTTATCAAAACTTAATTGAGCCAATACACTGGCAGCCTTCTGAACCTCCAAGAAGGCTGTCCATGCTTTCCGCTCTCTCCGCCCTGCTCGTTTTCCAGTTGATTGGCGAAGTTCTCGCCCGCTCGCTCGACCTGCCCATCCCCGGCCCGGTCATTGGCATGATCCTGCTTTTCGTCACGCTGCTCGTACGCGGTGGCCCCGGCGAAGAACTGCAGACGACCAGCCAGAACCTGCTGCAACACCTCTCCCTGCTCTTCGTCCCGGCCGGCACCGGCATCATGGTCCATCTCCACCGGGTGTCCGACGAATGGCTGCCGCTGCTCGTATCGCTGCTGGTCAGCACGCTGGCCACCCTGGTCGTCACCGCGCTGGTCATGAAGCTCTGCCAGCGTACGCCCGCCGCCTCGGGAGAAACGCCATGACGCAGGAAATCAGCCAGATCTGGGTCTATCTCTCGGCTTCGCCGCTGCTCGGGCTGACCGTCACGCTGCTCGCCTATCAGGCCGCCTTCGCACTCTACCGGCGTTCCGGCAACAATCCGCTGGCCAATCCGGTGCTCATCGCCGTTTTCATTTTGGTGCTGTTTTTGACGTTGACCGTGACATCGTACGAAACCTACTTCGCCGGCGCCCAGTTCGTGCATTTCCTGCTCGGCCCGGCCACCGTCGCACTGGCCATCCCGCTCTACACGCAATTCAAGCGGGTGCGTTCGATGTTGCTGCCGGTGCTCGCCGGGCTGATCGCCGGCAGCCTGACGGCCATCGTCTCGGCCGTGCTGGTCGCCCGCCTGCTCGGCGCCAGCGCCTCGACCCAGCTTTCGCTCGCCCCCAAGTCGGTGACGACGCCGATTGCCATGGGCATCGCCGAACGGATCGGCGGCATTCCGTCGCTGACGGCCGTGCTGGTCATCGTCACCGGCATCCTCGGCGCCGTTGGCGCCCGCTTCGTTTTCGATGCCATGAAAGTGCGCGACCCTGCGATCCGCGGCTTCGCCATCGGCATCGCTTCGCACGGCATCGGCACCGCCCGCGCCTTCCAGGTCAACGAGCAAAGCGGCGCCTTTGCCGCCCTGGCCATGGGCATGAACGGCGCACTGACGGCCCTGCTCGTGCCCTGGATCGCCGCTTATCTGATCAACATAGGGTAAGTACCTATGGCCGATGTGACACGGGGGGCTAAGAATTTGGCCATGCTCATGCGCCCTCCTCTTCCCCAGCCGAAACACACCCGACTATGGCTCGCGCCCTACGTTGCGATTGGCGTTTTCGCGCTGGCCATGCTCGTCCTCACCGCCCTGCTCCAGTGGCGCGAACTGGACACCGCGCGCTCGGCCCTGGAAGGCGACATGCACTGGGCGGAACGGACCATCGAAAACCGTCTGCATGCGCATCAGGATTTTCTCGGCGAACTCGGCCGCGAGCAGGAATTCAAGCAACTCACCTACGAAGCCTTCCAGGTCAAGGCCAGCCGCTACGCGCGCGAGGCGCCGGAAATCCAGGCCATCATCTGGGTTGATATCGATGGCAAGGTCGAGTGGGTTGCGCCCAATGAATCAACGGCTGTCTTCGTCGGCGAACAACTGGCCGGCGAGCGCCTGGCCGCCCTGCAGCAAGCCTTGCGCGTCCGCACCGAGGTCGTTTCTGCCGACTACCGCGATGCCACCCAGCGCCCGACGCACGACATCATCCTGCCGGTCCAGCGCGGCAGTGCCGACCTCGGTGCGTTCATCGCCATCGAGTCCATAGAAACCTTGCTGCGCACCACCTTGCCGACCGTGTTCACGACCCGCTACAGCCTGACCGTGGTCGATGCGCAGAATCGCGAAGTCCTCAGCAATTCGTCAGTCAAACCGACCGACCGCCAGGTCTCCGGCCAGATCAGCCTCGACCTGCCCAACAACCGCCTCGGCCTCAATATCGTCGCCTACCGCGTCGGAGGCGCCTGGCTGCCCTTCGTGCCGGCGGCATTGATCATCGTGCTGACGCTGATCGCTTCCGTAACGCTGATCCAGTTGCGCCGCCATGCCCAGCATCGGGCCCAGACCGAGGAAGAACTGCGCACCGCCTACGCCTTCCGTCAGGCCATGTCGCAATCGCTGATCACCGGCCTGCGCGCCATCGACCTCGAGGGCCGCATCACCTTCGTGAACGCCGCCTTCTGCCGGATGACCGGCTTCGACGAAAGCGAGCTGGTCGGCATCAAGCCGCCCTACCCCTACTGGCCGCCCGAGGAATTCGACCGCCTGCAGAACAACATCGACACCGCGCTGGCCGGCAAGGCACCAGCCAGCGGCTTCGAGATGCGCATCATGCGCCGGAGCGGCGAGCGCTTCGATGTCCGCCTCTACTTTTCGCCACTGATCGGTACTGATGGCCAGCAGATCGGCTGGATGGCGTCGATGAACGACATCACCGAGCCGAAGCGCGTGCGCGTCGAACTCGAGCGCGCCCATGAGCGCTTCGTCACCGTCATCGACGGTCTCGACTCGGCGGTACACGTCGCCGACGTGCAGACCGGCGAAATCCTCTTTGCCAACCGCGCCTTCCAGAACATATTCGGCTACGACGCCGTCGGCCAGAATTCGGCGCAGGTCACCGCCGCCTGCCATCCGCCAAGTGAGCAACTGGCCCGCGACCCGCAGCACATCGGCGCCGATGAACTGCCCTGCGAACTGTTCGACGGCGAACTCCAGCACGCCCTGTCCGGCCACTGGTATCACCTGCACGAACGCGCCATCCGCTGGGTCGACGGGCGCACCGTCCGCGTCCAGATCGGCGCCGACATCACCGACCGCAAGCATATCGATGAGGTCAATCTGCAGCAGCAAAAGCGGCTCGAACAGACCTCGCGCCTGATCACCATGGGCGAAATGGCCTCGTCACTGGCCCACGAACTCAACCAGCCGCTGTCGGCCATCGCCAACTACTGCGCCGGCTGCGTCAAACGCATGCAGGCCGGCAACTATCGCATCGATGACATCCTCGCCGCCATGCAGAAAGCCTCCGACCAGGCCGAGCGGGCCGGCAAGATCATCCGCCGCATGCGCGACATGGTGAAGAAGGGCGATCCCAATCGGCAGCCCATCGCCCTCGAAGAACTGGTCGATGAAACCCGCGCCTTCGCCGACATCGACGCCCAGCGCACCGGCACGCAGATCATTGTCGACCTGCCGGACAATTTGCCGAAAATCGTCGTCGACCGCATCATGATCGAGCAGGTGCTGCTCAACCTGATCAAAAATGCCATCGAGGCGATGAGCGACGTCCCGGTCGAACGCCGCCAGCTAAGCTTGCAGGCCGAGGTGGTGGACGAACGGATGCTGGAAATCACGGTCGCCGATCAGGGCCATGGTCTGGCCGAAGAAGATATCGAGAAAATCTTTGCCCCCTTCTACACGACCAAGGCGGAAGGCATGGGCATCGGCCTGGCCATCTGCCGCTCGATCATCGAGTTTCACCAGGGGCGGCTGTGGGTCGAGCCGCGGCGCGAGGGCGGTACCGTGTTCCACTTCACGGTACCGATCGAAGAATCAGGCGAGGAGAAAGGTGAGATGAGTGATGAATAATCCGACGCAAACGATTTATGTCGTCGATGACGACGAGGCCATGCGCGACTCGATGACCTGGCTGCTCGAAGGCGAAGGCTACGTCGTCGCCTGCTTCGACTCGGCCGAGAGCTTCCTCAAGGCACGCCACGACGAGATGCGCGGCTGCCTGATTCTCGACGTACGAATGCCGGAAATGAGCGGCCTCGAACTGCATGAAAAGCTCGACGCCCTCGGCTCGGCATTGCCCGTCATCTTCGTCACCGGCCACGGCGACGTACCGATGGCCGTCTCGGCCCTGCAGCGCGGCGCCTGCGATTTCATCGAAAAGCCCTTCCACAACGAGGACCTGCTCTCGCGCATCGTTCGCGCCCTCGAACTGGACGCCCAGCTATCGGCCCGCCGCCAGCGCAACGGGGCGATCAGCCACCGCCTCGATCAGCTGACCCAGCGCGAAAGCGAAGTCATGAAACTGGTCGTCGCCGGCAAGCTCAACAAGCAGATCGCCGACGAACTCAACATCAGCATGAAAACCGTCGAAGCCCACCGGGCGCGGGTCATGGAGAAAATGGGTGTGCGCACGCTGGCCGAACTGGTCAAGGCCGTGGTGACGGTTAACTGAAAACGCCCGGGCGACGCGCCGGGCCAAACAACTCAAAGCGGAATGATGTCGTCGCCGCCGGTGCCGAAGTGGCCTTCGTAATGCTTGAGCTGGCGAACTTCCTTGCGGCGCAGCAGCTTTTCCTGCACCTTGGGCGGCAGGTCGGTGAACATGATCAGATCCTTGGCGATCAGCAGTTCGATGGTGTCTTCGATAACCCGGACGAAATCGCGGTCCAGCTCATGGAGTTCGTTCTGCCGCCAGCGTTCGTGGATGAACTGCAGGACCTCGGGATGATCGGCCGGCAAGGCTTCGCTGGCATCGCCGACGGGCATCGGGTGCAATTCGCAAATGTTGCCCTTGCTGTCTCTCGCCACGTAAAGCATGCCCATTCCTCTCTCGGTTGATCAGCGCAGTCTGCATTAGCTGATCGTGATTTGCAATTGATCCCGGCCGGAAAGGCCCACTATCAGTAGTTCCTGACCGGCGCCCTGATCGGCATTTTCGGCGTGCCGAAGTAGGTCGCCGGTGGCGCCTTGAAACCGGCCGCCTTGTTCTTGCCTTTTTCATCGGCGATGATCGTCGCCGACTGCTGCTGCGGCTTCTTGCGGCTGGCGGTAATTTCCATCGTCACCGCCCGAGCCGGCATCGGCCGATCCATTTCGGCGCGTACGATGCGCACGCGTTCGGTGGCGATCCGCTTGTCGATGACGTCCGTCGTCATGTTCCGCTCGACAAGCTTTTCGCGCATGTTGAGCAGTTCTTCAAGCTCCTTCGAGCTGCGCATCGAGCGCACCGGCGCGCCCCATTTTTCCTTCGGCTGGCTGACCGCGATGTTGAATTCTTCGGGGTTGCTCACCATGCGCGCCAGTTCCAGCCGATCGTGGCGCATCGCCCACTCCAGCGCCCCGTCGCCCCAGTCGTTCTTCGGCGTCCGGTCGGCGCCCTTTTCGATCAGCTTGCGGGCCAGTGGCTGATGACCTTCGTACACTGCCATCATGAGTACGCTCGAGCCATTGGTGCTCTGGGCGTTGATGTCGGCGCCCTGGTCGATCAGATAGTCGGCCACTTCGGCATGCCCGGCGAACACCGCGTAATGCAGCGCCGACCATTGCCGGGCCGGCGCGTTGATGCGCGCCCCGCGCTCAAGCAGCCATTTGACCGTCGCCAGATTGCCGCGCCAGGCGGCCAGCGCAATGGCCGATTCGCCATTCGCGTTGAGCTTGTTGATATCGGCGCCGCGCGACAGGAACAGGCGCATGAGGTCCGGCTTGCCTTCCCAGGCGCCGATCATCAGGCCGGAACCGATCCGGCTGCCCATGAAATCGGGCGGCAGGCCGGCGTCGAGCCAGCTTTCGGCCTGGCCGACATCGCCGAGTTCCATGCTGACGGTGAAGCGCACCGGGTCGGGCAAGGCATCAGCCGAAAAAACCGGCAGCGAAGCCGACAGCAAAAACCCCATCGCGCTTATCATGGCAAGCCGTCGTTTTACAGTTAGTTTCATTGCGTATCCATTGCCTCAGGCCAGCCCCCATTTTCTCATGACCCGGATCGATTACCGGCTTTTTGCGGCGCTGGCGTTGTCGCTCTCGCTGCACCTCTTGCCGCTGCTGCCGGATTTCAATTTTGGTCAAAATTTCCGGTCGACCGTAGCACCGCTGACCGCCGAGCTGCGCCCGCCCCCGGCCGCCGCCGCAACACCGCCGCTGAGTCTGCCGGAGCAGCCCAAACCGGCCAATGAGCCAGAGCCCAAGCCCCCCAGGCCAGCGTTGGCAAAGCCGCCCGAAAAAACCGGCGCCCCGAAAACCTGGACCCAGGCCGTCCGCGAACACCTCAAGAAGCTCGACAGCGCGGGCCAGTTCTACCCGGCCGACGCCATCGCCCGCGGGCTTGAAGGCGAAGTCCTCGTCCTGCTCATCATCGACGAAGCCGGCAAAGTCAGCGCCGCCCGCGTCGAACAAGGCAGCGGCCACCCGCTGCTCGACGCCGCCGCCCTGCGCGCCGTCCGTTCGCTGCAATCGCTGCCGGCCGACGCGCCGCGCCAGGTTGTGCTGCCGGTGCGCTTCCGGCTGCGTTGATCGGCTGACGGAGGTTCGGTTGCGCGCTTGATCAGCGGGCCAATGCCTGGCGCACCGAGAGAGATTGAACCGTTGGCGGGAAGCGCATTCAAACTCAAGGAAGCATCAACAACGATAGGGATTTTCCGGAAGGAGTCTGCCATGTCGATCTTTGCCCGCTACCAGAGTCGTTACGAGGCCCAGCAGGAAGAGGAAATGTCGGTCCAGGAATATCTGGATCTGTGCAAGAGTGACAAGACCGCGTACGCCAGTGTCGCCGAACGCATGCTGATCGCCATCGGCGAGCCCGAACTTGTCGATACCCGGCTCGATCCACGGCTGTCGCGAATCTTCGCCAACAAGATGATCAAGCTCTACCCGGCCTTCCGCGAGTTTTACGGGATGGAAGAGGTCATCGAGCACATCGTTTCCTACTTCCGCCATGCCGCCCAGGGGCTGGAAGAGAAGAAGCAGATCCTCTATCTGCTGGGGCCGGTTGGCGGCGGCAAGTCGTCGCTGGCCGAACGCCTGAAATACCTGATCGAGAAGGTGCCCTTCTACGCCATCAAGGATTCGCCGGTCCATGAGTCGCCTCTTGGCCTCTTCAACGTGCTCGAGGACGGCGAAATACTGGAAGAGGATTTCGGCATTCCGAAGCGTTACCTCGGAACCATCATGAGCCCGTGGGCGGTCAAGCGCCTGCATGAATTCGGCGGCGACATCACCAAGTTCCGCGTCGTCAAGCTGCGCCCTTCCGTGCTTTCCCAGATCGCCGTCTCGAAGACCGAGCCGGGCGACGAGAACAATCAGGACATTTCATCGCTGGTCGGCAAGATCGATATCCGCAAGCTTGAAAGCTACTCGCAGAACGACCCGGATGCCTACTCGTATTCCGGCGGCCTGTGCGTTGCCAATCGCGGCATCCTCGAATTTGTCGAGATGTTCAAGGCGCCGATCAAGGTGCTGCACCCCCTGCTGACTGCCACGCAGGAGCAGAACTACAAGGGCACCGAAGGCTTCGGCGCCATTCCCTTCGACGGTCTGGTGCTGGCCCACTCCAACGAGGCGGAATGGCAGGCCTTCAAGAACAATCGCAACAACGAGGCTTTCCTCGACCGCATTTACATCGTCAAGGTGCCGTACTGCCTGCGCGTCACCGACGAAATCCACATTTACGAAAAGCTGCTGTTCAATTCGTCGCTGGCCAAGGCCCCCTGCGCGCCGGACACCCTGCGCATGCTGGCCCAGTTCTCTGCCCTGTCGCGCCTCAAGGAACCGGAGAATTCGAGCATCTACAGCAAGATGCGGGTCTACGACGGCGAGAACCTCAAGGACACCGATCCCAAGGCCAAGAGCTATCAGGAATACCGCGACTTCGCCGGGGTGGACGAGGGAATGACCGGGCTATCCACCCGCTTCGCCTTCAAGATCCTGTCCAAGGTCTTCAATTTCGATCACCGCGAAGTAGCGGCCAATCCGGTGCACCTGATGTACGTGCTCGAGCAGCAGATCGAGCAGGAACAGTACCAGCCCGAAATCGAGGAACGCTACCTGCGCTTTCTCAAGGAATTCCTGAGCCCGCGCTACGCCGAATTCATCGGCAAGGAAATCCAGACGGCCTACCTGGAGAGCTATTCCGAATACGGCCAGAACATTTTCGACCGCTACGTGACCTATGCCGATTTCTGGATTCAGGATCAGGAGTTCCGCGACCCGAATACCGGCGAAATGCTCGACCGCGGCGCCCTCAACGATGAACTGGAGAAGATCGAGAAGCCGGCTGGCATCAGCAACCCCAAGGACTTCCGCAACGAGGTGGTGAATTTCGTGCTGCGCGCCAGGGCCAAGAACGATGGCACGAACCCGGCGTGGACCAGTTACGAGAAGTTGCGGGCGGTCATCGAGAAGAAGATGTTCTCGAACACCGAGGAACTGCTCCCGGTCATTTCCTTCAATACCAAGGCCAGCGCCGACGAGCAGAAGAAGCACAAGGACTTCGTCGAGCGCATGACCAGCAAGGGCTACACCGAGAAGCAGGTGCGCCTGCTCTGCGACTGGTACCTGCGGGTTCGCAAGTCTTCGTGATGGTGGAAAGGCGGGGCGGTTTCGCCGCGCAACGGGAGGTCACCCATGACGGTACGCATCGTCGATCGGCGGCAGGACAGCAAGAACAAGAGTTCGATCAATCGCAGCCGTTTCATCCAGCGCTTCAAGGGGCAGATCCGCAAAGCGGTGGCCGATGCCATTGCCCATCGCGGCATCCGCGATCTCGACAACGGCGAGAAGATCGGCATTCCCGGCAAGGACATCACCGAGCCGCATTTCCGCCATGGCAAGGGCGGCAAGCGGGAGATGGTGCATCCCGGCAACGACCGCTTCAATACCGGCGACAGCGTCGACCGCCCGCTCGAAGGCTCCGGCCAGGGGCCGGGCGGGGCGAGCGAGGATGGCGAGGGGATCGACGACTTCGTCTTCACGCTGACCCGCGACGAGTTCCTCGACATCTTCTTCGACGAATTGGCCCTGCCCAACCTGGTCAAACGCCAACTGGCCCGCATCGACGAATACAAGCGGGTGCGCGCCGGCTACACGCAGAGCGGCGTGCCGACCAACATCAATCTGGTCCGCACCATGCGCGGCGCGGCCGGGCGGCGCATCGCCGTCGGCGCCCCCTTTGCCGCCCGGCTGCGCGAACTTCGTGAAGAACTGGAACGCCTGCGCCGCGACTGCCCGGGCGACCCGGACATCGTCCGCATCGAGCGCGAAATCGCCAGCCTGCTGGCAAGGCGCGAGGCCATTCCGTTCATCGACCCTTTCGACCTGCGTTACAGCAACCGCATTCGCATCGCCCAGCCCTCAACGCAGGCCGTGATGTTCTGCCTGATGGACGTTTCCGGGTCGATGGACGAGTCGAAGAAGCAGATCGCCAAGCGCTTTTTCATGCTGCTTTACCTCTTCCTCAACCGTAACTACGAACATATCGAGGTGGTCTTCATCCGCCACCACACGGTGGCCGAGGAGGTCGACGAGGAGAATTTCTTCCACTCCCGGGAGACCGGTGGCACCATCGTTTCCAGCGCCCTCAAGCTGATGCACGAGATCGTCGTCGCCCGCTATGCATCGAGCGCCTGGAACATCTACGGCGCCCAGGCTTCCGACGGCGACAACTGGAACAACGATTCGCCGCCCTGCCGGGAATTGCTCAGCGAATCCATCCTGCCGCTCGTCCAGTACTTCGCCTACATCGAGATCGCCGACGCCGAACCGCAGAACCTCTGGCTCGAGTACGAACGCCTGCTCGACAGCCATCCCGGGGTCTTTGCCATGCAGCGCATCGCCGCGGTGGCCGACATCTACCCGGTATTCCGCGAGCTCTTCCGAAAGCGACTGGCATGAGCAAAAAGCGCACTCGCCCGATTGCCGAGGGCTCGGAATGGACGGTCGAAGCGATCGACCGCTACGACGCCGAGATCGGCCGTGTCGCCAAGGCCTACGGCCTCGACTGCTACCGCCACCAGCTCGAAATCATCACCGCCGAGCAGATGATGGACGCCTACGCCGCCATCGGCATGCCGGTTTATTACCACCACTGGTCCTTCGGCAAGCATTTCCTCGAAACCGAGAACCGCTACAAGCGCGGCCAGATGGGCCTGGCCTACGAGATCGTCATCAATTCCGATCCGTGCATCGCTTACCTCATGGAAGAAAACACCCTGACCATGCAGGCGCTGGTCATCGCCCATGCCGCCTACGGCCACAATTCCTTCTTCAAGGGCAACCACCTGTTCAAGCAATGGACCAGCGCCGACGCCATCATCGACTACCTCGTCTTCGCCCGGAACTACATCGCCCAGTGCGAGGAACGCCACGGCTTCGCGGCGGTCGAGCAACTGGTCGATGCCTGCCACGCCCTGAGCAATCTGGGCGTTGACCGCTACAAACGTTCACCGCGCCTGTCGCTGGAAAAGGAAACGCTGCGCCAGAAGGAGCGCGAGGAATATTTGCAGGCCCAGGTCAATGATCTGTGGCGAACGCTGCCGCGTCATGCCGCGGCCGTCGCCGAAGAGGAGGAACGGCGCTTCCCCGAGGAACCTGAGGAAAACCTGCTCTATTTCGTCGAGAAGAATGCGCCCCTGCTCGAACCCTGGCAGCGCGAGATCATCCGCATCATTCGCAAGATCGGCCAGTATTTCTATCCGCAGCGCCAGACCCAGGTCATGAACGAGGGCTGGGCCTGCTTCTGGCACTACACCCTGATCAACACGCTGTACGACGAAGGCAAGCTGACCGACGGCTTCATGATGGAGTTCCTGCAGTCGCATACCAACGTCGTCTATCAGCCGCCGTACACCAGCAAGTGGTATTCCGGGATCAACCCCTACGCGCTGGGTTTTGCCATGTGGCGCGACATCCGGCGCATCTGCGAGGAACCGACGGCCGAGGATCGCGAATGGTTTCCCGAGTTTGCCGGCTCGGACTGGCGCGAAACCTTCAATTTCGCGATGAGCAATTTCAAGGACGAGAGCTTCGTCGCCCAGTACCTGTCGCCCCGCCTGATGCGGGAATTCCGCCTGTTCGCCATCCTCGACGACGAGGCCAACCCCAAGCTGCGCGTCAATGCCATTCACGACGACATGGGTTATCGCGCCCTGCGCCGCGCGCTGGCCGAGCAATACAACCTGGGCAGCGCCGACCCCGACATCCAGGTCTGGAACGTCGATCTGCGTGGCGACCGCTCGCTGACCCTGCGCCACTTCTCCCATCAGCACCGCCCGCTCGGCCCGGAAACGGAACGCGTCATCGAACATCTGGCCACCCTCTGGGGCTTCACGGTGCGTCTCGAAACGCAGATGCCGGACGGGAATCTGCGCCCGGTCGCCGAATACCGCAGCGAAAAGCGCAACCGCCAAATCCCCTGACTTTCATTTTTGGCCGATATTTCCGGTTGACCGTGGGAATGGCCCCACGGCCACCCGGACCGCCCCGGCGACCCGGTCGCGGCGCACGTTGCCGACCAATGCCCCCCGGAAATCCTCATACCAGTTCGCTTCTGGCTGCGTTAATATAAAACTTCAGATTTTTCTGATCGGCCCATGAGCTTATGCTGACTTTCGCACACCTGGTGCGGCTCTTGGTCAATAATAGACAAATGTCATATTTGGAGCGGAAAAATGGGGAACCTCGGCAATTGGCGTGTTTCGACACGCATGCAGCTTCTTGTCGGCCTGACCTTGCTTGGCCTGATCATCCTCTGCCTGACAGCCTTGTTCCAGCTCAAGAACAGCATGCTGGAAGACCGCAAGCAAACGACGCGCAACCTGGTCGAGGTTGGCATGGGTATCGTTGCCCATCACCACAAACTGGCTGCCGCCGGGAAAATGTCGGAAGAAGATGCCAAAAAGGCGGCGCGCGACAGTCTGCGTGGCCTGCGTTACGGCAAGGACGACTATTTCTTCGGCTTCGACACCACGGGCGTCTATTTCCTGCATGGTGGCAACCCGGCCGTCGAAGGCCAGCAAAAGATCGAGATGAAGGACACCAACGGCAAGTTGCTGATCAAGGAACTGATCGGTGCAGCCCAGGCCGGTGGCGGTTTTGTTGACTACTGGTTCCCGCGGGCCGGCCAGCAGGTGGCTGAACCCAAGCTGGGTTACGCCGCGTTGTTCAGCCCCTGGAACTGGGTTGTCGGAACCGGTATCTATATCGATGACGTAGACCGGGAATACCGCGAAAGTGCCTTGCTGCTCGGCGGTATTTCTCTTGCCCTGCTGGTCATTCTCAGCCTGGTCGGCTGGCAGATCGGCAGCAGCATTCTCCGGCAACTGGGAGGCGAACCCGCAACCGCCGCCGGGATCATGCAGCGCGTCGCCGATGGCGACCTGACGGCCAGTGTCAACTCGGCCCCGGCCGGCAGCATGCTGCATGCGCTCAGCGCCATGGTCGGTTCGCTGCGCCAACTGATCAGCGAAATAAACACCGATGCCAACCGACTGGTCAGCAGCGCCGAGTCGATTGCCAAGGCGTCCGACGAGGTTGCCCGCTCGGCCGAACAGCAATCCGATGCGACGTCGGCAATGGCCGCCGCCATCGAGGAACTGACCGTTAGCTCCAGCCACATTTCGGATAGCGCCCGCGAAACAGCTTTGGACAGCACCCAAGCCGTCGAGCTTTCGAGCCAGGGCACGGAACGGGTCAATCAGGCGACGCAAGCCATCGAGCAGATTGCCGGAACCGTTTCCGATGCCTCGGGCCGCATCAAGGCACTGGAAGAACGAGCCCGCCAGGTTTCATCGATCGCCAACGTGATCAAGGACATTGCCGGACAGACCAATCTGCTCGCCCTCAATGCGGCAATCGAAGCCGCCCGGGCCGGCGAGCAGGGGCGCGGCTTTGCCGTCGTCGCCGACGAAGTCCGCAAACTGGCCGAACGGACCTCGCTGGCCACCACGGAAATCGAACAGATGATCGTCGGCATCCAGAGCGATACGGTCGGCGCCGTCGAAGCCATGGATACGGCACTGCCCGAAGTACAGGCCGGCGTCGAGTTGGCTGGCTCGGCCTCGGAATCGCTGCGCGCCATCGAGGAAGGGGCGCGCCGCACGCTGACGCGGATTGGCGACGTGGCCGACGCCACGCGGGAGCAAAGTTCGGCCAGCACCTCGATCGCCCAGCGCGTCGAACAGATCGCCAACATGGTCGAGGCGACTACCGACACCATCCGCGGCACGGCAGCCACGGCACATCAGCTGGAAAGCATTGCCATCAACCTGAAGCAGCTAATCGGCCGCTTCCGCGTTTAGGCCTAGACAGCCCCCGAGGCACGCAGCCCGGCTATCTCTTCACGGAGATAGCCGAGTCCGGCGAGAACTTCGTCGGTATGCTCGCCGAGTTTGGCCCCCAGCCATTCCGTGCTGCCCGGCGTTGCCGACAGCTTGGGCACGATGCCGGGAATCCTGAATTCCTTGCCGTCCGGCAGCTTGGCCGACTCGAACATCTGGCGGGCGATGAATTGCGGGTCGGCGAACATGTCGACGGCCGAATAGACGCGTGACGACGGCACTTCCGCCGCGGCCAGCTTGGCCAGCACCTCGGCCTCGTCGTGGGCGGCGCACCAGGCGTCGATCAAGCCGTAGATTTCGTCACGCCGCGCATCGCGGCCGGCATTGTCGGCCAGCGTTGGGTCATCGGCCAGATCGGAGCGGCCGATAGCCAACATGAAGCGTTTGAAGATCGCATCGCCATTGGCGCCGATGGTCACGTGCTTGCCGTCCCTGGTTGTGTGCGTGCTCGATGGCGTGATGCCCGGCATGATGTTGCCGGTGCGCTCGCGGACGAAGCCGAAAACGTCGAACTCCGGCACCAGCGACTCCATCATCGCGAAAACCGCCTCGTAGAGCGCGACATCGACCACCTGCCCGGCCCCACCATTGACCTCCTTGTGGCGCAGCGCCATCAGCGCGCCAATCGCCCCCCACAGCGCAGCAATCGAATCGCCGATGGAAATGCCGGTACGCACCGGCGGCCGGTCGGGAAAGCCGGTGATGTAGCGCAGGCCGCCCATCGATTCGCCGACCGCGCCGAAACCCGGCTGATCCTTGTACGGCCCGGTCTGGCCGAAGCCGGATAGGCGAACCATGACCAGCCCCGGGTTGTCGGCCTGCAAGGTTTCCCAGCCCAGCCCGAGCTTCTCGAGCACGCCGGGGCGGAAGTTCTCGACCAGGATGTCGGCTTCGGCTATGAGCTTTCGGACGAAAGCGACGCCCTCCGGATGTTTCAGATTGGCCGTCACCGATTTCTTGTTGCGCCCCTGCACGGCCCACCACAGCGACGTGCCTTCGTAGAGCTTGCGCCACTTGCGCAGCGGATCGCCGCCGTCGGGCGACTCGACCTTGATCACCTCGGCGCCGAACTCGCCCATGATCCGCGTGCAAAACGGCCCGGCGATCAACGTGCCGAGTTCAACCACCTTGAGGCCAGCCAGCGGTTTTTGCGCTCCGTCTTTTTGCGCCCCTGTCATCTCAAGGCTCCCAATGTTCGATTTTCAATTTTTGCCCAAAAATCCGGTCGACCGTGGCAATCACCGACGCCGGTGCGCCGCTCGTCGCCACCGTAAGCCGCCCCTCGCCGCCGCCGAGCAGATTCCCCGCCGCCAATAGCCGCTCAAGCTGACGCGCCACCGGCTCGCCGGTATCAAGCAGAATCGTGCCGGCGGGCATGCGCCGGGCAATCGCCGCCGACACGCACGGATAATGCGTGCAGCCGAGCACCACGACATCCGCTGCCGCCGCAGCCAGCGGCGCGACAAAAGTATCAAGCAAGGCCGCCACGGCAGCGCTGTCCGGCCCCTCAGCCTCAATCGCCTCGGCCAGCCCCGGACACGGCTGGGCAATGACACGATGGCCGTTGGCGTGATTGCCAACCAGCCGCTGAAAACGCTCGCTGGCCAACGTCCGCGTCGTCGCCAGCACGCCAATGACGCCCGTTTTAGTCAGCCCCACCGCCGGCTTCACCCCCGGCTCCAGCGCCACCACCGGCACTTCAATGGCAGCCCGAATCGCCTCCGCCGCCGCGGCAGTCGCCGTATTGCAGGCAATCACCAACGCCTTCGCCCCACGCTTGACCAGCGCCTCGGCAATCAGCACCCCGCGCTCGCGCAGAAACACTTCCGGCCGGTCGCCGTAGGGCAGAAAACGGGTATCGGCGAAATAGAAGAAGTCTTCCTGCGGCAGACGTTCGCGCAAGGCGCGCAAGACCGTCAGGCCACCGAGGCCGGAGTCAAAAACGGCGATGGGATTGGAAGTCAACAGAACATCCAAAGGTAAGACATGTTAGAGCGCATGTTTCGACTCAATGCTGATGCCAGCCGCTTTGAATAGTTGAAGCATACGACCAACCTCTGTACCAGCAAGCGTAGTACCTAGTGCTGGCGATATGGAATTGAGCATTTCTCTAAGGTCGAGGATACGGATGGGATTGCCACGGAGTGACTGAATGAAGGTTGGGTTCGTTTCCCAAGGGTTCTTGCTTCCAACAAGCTTGGTAACGGCTGTGATGTAGGTAAACTCCTGTGCGCCGGTTGCCTCTTGGACAGCCGCGAGAAACGCCTCGGACCACTTAGGAACGACCAGCTCTCGGAAGCTTTTCCATGCCTCGCGCCCACGGACAATCTTTTGTTGTTCAATATTCCGTATCTCCGCAGAGGGATCAAAACCGCCTTGCCAACTCTTGCAACTGATAACCTTGACCCGCTCGACGCCAGTTCTTGTGGGGTGGTATCCAATTACGTCTATATCGCTGTGATTGGAATCCTGGTTGGAGATGAAATCCGGGTGATCGCGCCTCGGAAGGAACTTCACGTTGTGCCGAACGAAGTAACCATCGTGCAACAGGTATTCTTCAACGAGTTGCTCGAGAATGTCTTCTTTGGTGGCCATAGTAAGTTGGTTCTTGGTGCACTCTAATGTACAAAAATCAATAGGGATCAATCTCGTTCGGCAATAGCCTTCCCCACCTTCAACATCCGATACAAAGCACAAAACTGTATCCTGTCCTGTCATTCATTCCTTACTGATCGTAGTGATACCGGCAAGCAATGATCACCAGATCGCCCCCATCCACGCAATAAACAAGGCGATTGGTATCGTCGATGCGGCGGGACCAGAAGCCTGACAAATTTTCTTTCAGCGGTTCGGGTTTGCCGATGCCATCGAAAGGTTCGCGCAGGCAATCGCGGATGACTGCGTTGATCCGTTTCAGCGTCTTGCGATCCTGGCCTTGCCAGTACTGGTAGTCCTCCCAGGCGGCGAGCGTCCAGGTGATGCAGCTAGGCATCCGCCAGGTCCTGCGCCTTGGTTTTGCCTTTACGGTATTGCTCGATGGAACGCGCCAGATGCGCTGCGTTGGCCGGCGATTTCAGCAGATGGACGGTCTCCATGAGGCTGTTGAAGGTGTCGAGGGACATCACGACGGCATCGGAGGCGTCGCGCCGGGTGATCACCGTGTAGTCGGCGTCGTCGCTGACCTGGTCGATGATGGCTTTGAGGCTATTACGAGCATCGGAGAAATTGACTACGCGCATGATGTTTAACCTGTTCAATAAACAGTACAAGTCTAACTGGACTGGCTCAGCAAAGCAATCGAGCGGATAACGTGCCCTGGGGTTATTTGGCTGCAGCCCAAGCCGCCTTGAGCATCCGGTCATAAAGCACGACATTGACCGTCGCCGCCAAGTTCATGCAGCCATGAGTCGGGATGTAGACGATGTCCTTGCACCATGAAGTGACGTTCTTCTTCAGGCTGCCGTCTTCCGGGCCGAAGATGTAGAAGGCGCGCTCGGGGTGCTGGTATTCGGTGAGCGGCTTGGCATCCGGGTGGACTTCGATGGCGACCGGCACGCAGCCGAAGGGGATGACCGTTTGCAAGTCGTCGACGCCGATCAGCGGCAGTTGCAGGTGGACCTGTTTGGTGTCGGTGCGGAATTCGACGGCGCGCTCGTAGCGTTTGCCGGTGTAGAAGACCGTGTTGACGCCGTAGCACCCAGCGGCGCGCATGATGGAGCCGACGTTTTCCGGGCCTTTCGGGTTGTAGAGGCCGATGCAGGAATAGCCGGTGTAGCCCTGGACGGCCTGTTTCCGGGTGATGGTTTCGATGCTCATCGTTACTCGGGCTGGCGGAATTCGTCGTCTATCCAGGCGTTGGCGCTGGCCGGGCTGAGCTTGAAGTTCGGGCCGACGCGGACCTTGGCCAATTGCTCGCCGTCGGCATCTTCGGCCGAGAGCGTGGCGTAGGGATCGTCCTCGTCGGGAACGATGTCGAGGCAGATCAAAATCGGCCCGTTTTCCCGGTCGACCGTGAGTTTTCGATGCAGTTGGGCGTGCAGTTGATGCTCGTGCCGGCGCAGGACTTCCGAGGCAGTCTTGATCAGGGTCTGGAAGGCGGAAACGTCGAGCGGCTTGGGATTTTTCTTGTCGCGGCCCATGGTCCACGGGCCGACCAGCGCCGGCTCGGCTTCGCCGTCCTTGATCATTTCGACGGCCCAGCCCTCGTCGTCTTCGTTCTTGATGACGCGGGCGGTCCAGCCGTTGTTGCGCCACAGGCGCGGTTCGTTGATGACGTCGGACTCTTCAGTGTCGACGGGTTCGTTGATTGCGTTTTCTGTCATCCGCGAATTGTACTTCTAGGGCGCGGCGGCAGCCTTGCTGGCCTCGATTTCAAGGTGACAGGGAGAGAGCAGCAGATGGGCCAGATGCTCCGGATCATTTCCGCCCAGATGTTCGGCGAAGGCCGTCAGGCGGGGATCTTTGGCCTCGGTCAGGGTGGCGATCAATTGCCGTGCCGCCTCGCGCGGATTGGTCACGCCGGGCACGTAACCCGGCCAGTCCTTGTAGTGGGTCAGCAGTTCGGCCTTGTGGTCCTGATAGAGGGCTGAATTCTGCACGAACTCGAGTTCGGCCTGTTTGGCGGCAATTTCAGCGTCGATCTCGGCGTCGGTATTCTGGTAGTGCGCCTTCTCGGCCTCGGTCCAGTGCGGCTTGTCGCCATGCTTTTCGCGCAGGGTGGCGAAGGTACTGTCCAGTTCGATCTGCGAATGGGTCGAGGCATCGCGGAAGACGTGAACCATGTCCTTGCCGTGGCCCTCCTTGCCGACGTAGCGCATGCCGGCCGTGACTCGCCGCGGATTGAAGCGGAATTGGCGGGCGCAGGCGGCGCGCAGGAGGTCGAAGAGTTCTTCTATTTTTGCTGGGCTCACAGTGCGCTCCTTTCGCTCGCCCGAACTGCGGCGATTGCATCGCTGGCCAATTGGCTGGCCCACAGCATACGCCTCCGCCTGGCCAAGCGGCAGCCCGAAATGACAAAAGCCACCTTGCGGTGGCTTCGGTCACGCCATTTCCCGACGAATCACATGCGGGCGATCATCGCGTCGCCGAAGGCCGAGCAGGACAGTTCTTCGGCGCCATCCATCTGGCGGGCGAAGTCGTAGGTCACCTTCTTGTCGCCGATGGCCTTTTCCATAGCCTTGATGACGAGGTTGGCCGCTTCGGTCCAGCCGAGGTGGCGCAGCATCATTTCTGCCGAGAGGATGAGTGAACCGGGATTCACCTTGTCCAGCCCGGCATACTTCGGCGCCGTGCCGTGGGTGGCTTCGAAGCAGGCGTACTGGTCGGAAATATTGGCGCCCGGCGCGATGCCGATGCCGCCGACCTGGGCGGCCAGGGCGTCGGAGATATAGTCGCCGTTGAGGTTGGTGGTGGCGATCACGTCGTATTCGGCCGGCCGCAGCAGAATCTGCTGCAGGAAGGCGTCGGCGATGGAGTCCTTGACGGTGACTTCGCGGCCGGTGTTCGGGTTGGTGAAATGGCACCATGGACCGCCGTCGATCAACTGGGCACCGAATTCCTCCTGCGCCACCTTGTAGGCGATGTCGCGGAACAGGCCTTCGGTGAATTTCATGATGTTGCCCTTGTGCACGATGGTCAGCGACTTGCGGTCGTTGGCGATGACGTACTTGAGCGCGGCACGCACGAGGCGGGTGGTGCCTTCGACGGAAATCGGCTTGATGCCGATGCCAGAGCTTTCCGGGAAGCGGATTTTCTTGACGCCCATTTCCTTCTGCAGGAAATCGATGACTTTCTTGCAGGCCTCGGAATCGGCCGCCCATTCGACGCCGGCGTAGATGTCTTCGGTGTTCTCGCGGAAGATGACCATGTTGGTCAGTTCCGGATGTTTGAGCGGCGACGGCACACCCTTGAAATACTGCACGGGACGGACGCACTGGTAGAGGTCGAGCTCCTGGCGCAGGGCGACGTTGAGCGAGCGGATACCGCCGCCGACCGGCGTCGTCATCGGCCCCTTGATCGAGACGGAATATTCCTTGAGCGCCGCGAAGGTTTCCTGCGGGAACCACTCGTCCGGGCCGTAGAGGCGGGTCGATTTTTCGCCGGCAAAGACTTCCATCCAGTAAATCTTCTTCGCCCCGCCGTAGGCCTTCTCAACAGCGGCGTCGATGACCTTGATCATGACCGGCGTGATGTCGATGCCGATGCCGTCGCCCTCGATGAAGGGAATGATCGGATTGTTCGGGATCGCCTGCCCCGGAACGATTTTCTGACCGCCTTGCGGCACCTTGATGTGAGAAGTCATGGTCTCTCCTTGGGTTTTATCGGACGGGCCGCAGCCGCGCATTCCGTTGAACAGCAAAGCCCGACGCTTGTCTCCGGCGCCGGGCAGCGAGGTGATTATGTCGCAAAACGTCGGCCGGTGTCAGCCATTTGGCCGCGTGGCGAGGTTCCCACGGTCAACCGGAAAAAAGGCCTGAAAATGAAAAAAGCGAAGACCGGATGGCCTTCGCTTTTTTAATATCCGGCGCTCACACGCCGGGAAAGATGACTCGCTTAGATGCGCGCTGCCTTGAGTGCGGCATTGAGCGTCGGGCTCGGACGCATGATCGCCTTGGTCTTCTCGGCATCGGCCTTGTAGTAGCCGCCGATATCGACCGGACGACCCTGCACCGACTTCATTTCGGCAACGATCTGAGCTTCGTTGTCAGTCAGGGTCTTGGCCAGCTTGGTGAAGTGGGCTGCCAGTTCGGCATCTTCCTTCTGCGCCGCCAGTTCCTGCGCCCAGTACATGGCGAGGTAGAACTGCGAACCGCGGTTGTCGAGCTCACCGGTCTTCGGCGACGGCGACTTGTTGTTGTCGAGCAACTTGCCGGTGGCGGCGTCGAGGGTCTTGGCGAGCAGCACTGCGCGCTTGTTGCCATCCTTGATGCCTTGCTCTTCGAGCGACACGGCCAGGGCCAGGAACTCGCCGAGCGAATCCCAACGCAGGTGGTTTTCCTGGGTCAGCTGCTGGACGTGCTTCGGGGCCGAACCGCCGGCGCCGGTTTCGTACATGCCGCCACCGTTCATGAGCGGAACGATCGACAGCATCTTGGCCGAGGTGCCCAGTTCCATGATCGGGAACAGGTCAGTCAGGTAGTCGCGCAGGATGTTGCCGGTCACTGAAATGGTGTCGAGGCCGCGGGCGACGCGCTCCAGGGTGAAACGCATGGCACGCACCTGCGACATGATCTGGATGTCGAGACCGGAGGTGTCGTGATCCTTGAGGTACTTCTGGACCTTCTTGATCAGCTCGTTTTCGTGCGGACGATAGCTGTCCAGCCAGAAGATGGCCGGCATGCCGGACTGACGGGCGCGGGTGACGGCGAGCTTGACCCAGTCGCGAATCGGCGCGTCCTTGACCTGGCAGGCACGCCAGATGTCGCCAGCTTCAACGTTTTGCGTCAGCAGCACTTCACCGGTGTTGATATCGACGATGTTGGCAATGCCATCTTCGGCGATTTCGAAAGTCTTGTCGTGCGAGCCGTATTCCTCGGCCTGCTGGGCCATCAGGCCGACGTTCGGGACGGTACCCATGGTGCGCGGGTCGAAGTTGCCATGCCATTTGACGAAGTTGATCATCTCCTGGTAAATGCGGGCAAAAGTCGATTCCGGCATGACGCACTTGCTGTCGTACTGCTTGCCGTCGGCGCCCCACATCTTGCCGCCCTGACGGATCATGGCCGGCATGGAGGCGTCAACGATGATGTCGTTCGGCGAATGGAAGTTGGTGATGCCCTTGGCCGAATCGACCATGGCCAGACGCGGACGGTGTTCCTGACAGGCATGCAGGTCGCGGATGATTTCGTCGCGCTTGGATTCCGGCAGGGCCTTGATCTTCTCGTACAGATCAACCATGCCGTTATTGACGTTGATGCCCAGTTCGTCAAAGGTCTTGCCGTGCTTTTCGAAGGCTTCCTTGTAGTAGATCTTGACGCAGTGACCGAAGACGATGGGGTGCGAGACCTTCATCATCGTCGCCTTGACGTGCAGCGAGTACAGGATGCCGGACTGGCGGCAGTCTTCCAGCGTTTGCTCGTAGAAGTCGCAAAGCGCCTTCTTGCTCATGAACATCGAGTCGATGATCTCGCCTTCGAGCAGTGAGAGCTTCGGCTTCAGAACGGTAGTCTTGCCGCCCTTGGCGATCAGTTCCATGCGCACGTCGCGCGCCTTGTCGAGGGTCAGCGACTTTTCACCGTGGTAGAAGTCACCGTGTTCCATGTGCGAAACGTGGGTCTGCGACCATTGTTTCCACTCGCCCATGGAATGCGGGCGCTTCCTGGCGAAATTCTTGACGGCGCCCGGCGCGCGGCGGTCGGAGTTGCCTTCGCGCAGCACTGGATTCACGGCCGAACCGATACACTTGCCGAAACGGGCCTTGAGGGCCTTGGCTTCGTCGGTATCGGCGGTTTCCGGGTAATCGGGGATGGGGTAGCCCTTTTCCTGCAGTTCCTTGACACAGGCCTTGAGCTGGGCGACCGAGGCCGAAATGTTCGGCAACTTGATGATGTTGGTGTCCGGCAGCAGGCACTTTTTGCCCAGTTCGCCCAGGGTGTTCGGCACCTTCTGGTCATCTGCGAGGAATTCGGAGAATTCGGAGAGAACGCGGGCCGAAACGGAAATGTCGGCCTTCTCGATTTCAATGCCGGCCGGCCCCGTAAAAGTGCGGACGATCGGCAAAAACGCACAAGTCGCCAGCAGCGGCGCCTCGTCGGTGAGCGTGTAGATGATCTTGGACTTGCCTGCGGACATACGAACCCCTTGGTGATGGTTTTTAATATGCGAGTCGACGACGATACGCCGATACCCTTGCGCGGTGCTTACAGAGTCTCGGGAGTATCCGCAAGGCAGCGCTTCCGGTCAACGGTGAAATGCGGTTTCACAGTGTGGTCTGCCGCGGATGCCCCGAATGGCGGCGATCTCGTCATTTCGCCCCAGCCCCACTAAAATCCGCTGACATACGGAGCGATCACATGAAAATCTCAGTCGGCCTCTACGGCACCAGCGCGCACCAGATTGCGCTGGCCATGATCCAGGGATTCAACAAGCACTACACGCTGTTTCGCCAGAGCAGCCGCGAAGCCAAGTCGCGTTTCGAGCAAAGCGACTGGCAGGGCGTGCACAAGGCAGTCCGCGAGCGCATCCGTTTCTACGATGACCGCGTGGACGAATGCGTCGAACGTCTGCGCGACGACTACGATGCCCAGCACATCGACGACAGCACCTGGCAGCAGGTCAAGCTGCTCTACATCGGCCTGCTGCTCAACCACAAGCAGCCGGAACTGGCCGAAACCTTCTTCAACTCGGTGACGACCAAGATCCTGCACCGCAATTATTTCCACAACGATTTCATTTTCGTCCGCCCGAGCATTTCGACGGAGAACATCGAGGGCGACGACAGCCAGACCTACCGCAGCTACTACGCCAAGGAAAACGGCCTGCGCGGGGCGATCCACAGCATCATCGCCGACTTCGGCTGGCTACGCCCCTTCGCCGACCTCGAGCGCGACGTTGACCATGTTTACGAGTCCGTCAGCCGCCACCTCAACGGCATGCCGCGGCGCGAGGTCAACTTCCAGATACAGGTGCTCGGCTCGCCCTTCTACCGCAACAAGGCGGCCTACATCATCGGCAAGGCGATCAACGGCGCCAACGAGTATCCGTTCGCCATCCCGGTACTGCACGACGAGGAGGACAAGCTCTACCTCGACACCATCCTGCTCGACGGGTGGCGGATCGGCCTGCTCTTTTCGCTGTCGCGCGCCTACTTCATGGTCGATATGGAAGTGCCCTCCGGCTACGTCCAGTTTCTGCGCTCCATCCTGCCCGCCAAGCCGCGCTCCGAGCTGTACATCATGCTCGGCCTCGGCAAGCAGGGTAAAACCATGTTCTTCCGCGACTTGATCTATCACCTGCACCATTCGGAAGACAAATTCATCATGGCTCCCGGCATCCGCGGCATGGTCATGCTGGTTTTCACGCTGCCGTCTTACCCCTATGTCTTCAAGATCATCAAGGATGTCTTCGGCGCCTCGAAGAACATGGACCGCGCCACGGTCAAGCGCAAATTCATGATGGTCAAGCAGGTCGACCGCGTCGGTCGGATGGCCGACACCCTTGAATTCTCCAACGTCCTGTTCCCGCGCAAGCGTTTCGACGACGAGGTCATTGCTGAACTGGAAAAGCTGGCGCCGTCCTGCTACGAAATCGATGGCGATCAGCTCATCATCAAGCATCTCTACATCGAACGCCGAATGGAGCCACTCAACATCCACCTCGACCGCATGGAGCGTTCCAACAACATCGAAGGACTCGAACACGCCATCCGGGAATACGGCAGCGCCATTCGCGAAATGGCCCAGGCCAACATCTTCCCGGGCGACATGCTGTGGAAGAATTTCGGCGTTACCCGCTACGGCCGCGTCGTTTTCTATGACTACGACGAAATTGAATACATGACCGACTGCAACTTCCGCAAAATTCCGCCGGCCCCCGATTTCGAAACCGAGATGTCGGGTGAGGTTTGGTACCCGGTGGCCAGAAACGACATTTTCCCGGAGGAGTTCGCCACCTTTCTGCTCGCCTCGCCGCAGGTGCGAAAAGTATTCCTCAAACACCACAAGGACCTGCTCGACCCGAAATTCTGGCAGGATGCCCAGCAGAAAATCCACGACGGCCATGTCGAGGACTTCTTCCCCTACCCGCAGGAACTGCGTTTTGTGAATACCAGCAAACAGCTCAATGAATAGATAAGTGATCACTGACCCTGATAGTCAGAAACTCTGACTTCTGCCGAAATAACAATTCACTTATCTTCAGACCAAATACATTAACCGAATCATGACCTCACCGTCATTCAAGGTCAGGTTCGGTGCTTTCATAAATCCAACATCGCCCACAATTCAAGGAGAGTGATGATGCCGCTTACCCTGGCGGTTGCTCGCGAAAGCGCCGACGGTGAATACCGTACCGCGCTCGCCCCCGAGACAGCCAAGAAATTCGCCGCCCTCGGCGCCAAGCTTTGCATGGAGCAAAGTGCCGGCATCCAGAGCCATTTTCTCGATCCGGACTACACCGGCGTCGAATTCGTGCATGGCCTCGTCGAAGCCTACGCCAATGCCAATCTGGTCCTGCGCGTCGCGCCGCCGACCCTGGCTGAGATCGAGCATATCCCCGAAGGCGCAGTCCTCATCGGCCTGCTCAAGCCCTTCGAAGACAAGGCCCGCCTCGCCGCACTGAACGCCCGCAAGATCACTGCCTTCGCATTGGAACTGCTACCGCGCATCTCGCGCGCCCAGAGCATGGATGCGCTGTCATCGCAAGGCGCCTGTGCCGGCTACCAGTGCGGCCTGATCGCCGCCGCCCGCTGCACCAAGTTCTTCCCGATGCTGACCACCGCCGCCGGGACGATCAGGCCGGCGCGGGTGCTCGTCATCGGTGCCGGCGTCGCCGGCCTGCAAGCGATCGCCACCTGCAAGCGCCTCGGCGCCATGGTCGAAGCCTATGACGTGCGCTCTGCCGCCCGCGAACAGATCGAATCGCTCGGCGCCAAGTTCGTCGACACCGGCGTTGCGGCTGATGGCGTCGGCGGTTACGCCCGCGAACTGACGGCCGAAGAGAAGGCCGCCCAGACCGAGAAACTCGCCAAGGCCGTCGCCTTGTCCGACGTCGTCATCACCACCGCCGCCATTCCCGGCAAGAAAGCCCCGATCATCATCACCACCGACATGATCGGCCGCATGAAATACGGCGCCATCATCGTCGACATGGCGGCCGAATCCGGAGGCAACTGTGCCCTGACCCAGCCCGGCGAACACGTCGTCGCCAACGACGTGAACATCCACGGCCCACTGAACCTCCCTTCCCGCATGCCGACCCACGCCTCCGAGCTCTACGCCAAGAACCTTTACAACTTCCTCTCGCCGTGGATCAAGGATGGCGAACTCGTTATCGACTGGAGCGACGATGTCGTCGCCGGCACGCTGCTCTGCAAGGACGGCGTCACCGTCCATAGCGTGGTCAAACAAGTCATGGGAGAAGCATGATGGACGGCCTGCTCGCGCTCTACATCTTCATGCTCGCCGCCTTCACCGGCTACGAGATCATCGCCAAGGTGCCGGTCATCCTGCACACGCCGCTGATGTCCGGTTCCAACTTCATCCACGGCGTTGTCGTGGTCGGCGCCATGCTCATGCTCGGCCAGGCGGATACCCCCGTCCAGCAAGCCATCGGCTTCTTCGCCGTCGCCCTCGGGGCGGCCAATGCCGCCGGTGGTTACGTCGTCACCGAACGCATGCTCGCCATGTTCAAGAAAAAGGAAGGCTGAACATGACCATCCCCGTTTACGTTCAAGGCGCCTGGTTCCTCGGCGCTGCCCTGTTCATCTTCGGCCTCAAGGGTATGAGTTCGCCGGCCAGTGCCCGCAAAGGCATCATCATCGCCGGCTACGGCATGCTCGTCGCCATTGCCGCCACTTTCCTGATTCCCGGTTTGCAGAATCTCGCCCTCATGGCCCTGGCCCTGGCGCTCGGCGGTTCGGCTGCCTGGATCTCGGGCAAGAAGGTCAAGATGACCGACATGCCGCAGATGGTCGCCATCTACAACGGCATGGGCGGCGGTGCGGCTGCTGCCATCGCCGCCATCGAATTCGCCAAGGGCGATGCCCATAGTCTGGCGACGACGGTCCTCGCCGTCATCGGCGCACTGATCGGGGCGGTGTCCTTCACCGGTTCCTGCGTTGCCTGGGCCAAGCTGCAGGGTGTGCTCAAGAAGGCGCATCGCCTGCCGGCCCAGAATGCGGTCAATATCGTTCTCGCCCTGATCGCCATCGGCCTCGGTGGCGCCATGGTTGCGATGGCACCGGCCCAGCCCGAGCTAATCTTCGGTTTCTTCATCGTCGCGCTGCTCCTCGGCCTGATCGTCACCCTGCCCATCGGCGGCGCCGACATGCCGGTGGTGATTTCGCTATTCAATGCCTTTACCGGCTTGGCCGTCGGCTTTGAAGGTTACGTGCTGGGCAACCCGGCGCTGATCATTGCCGGTATCGTCGTCGGCGCGGCCGGTACGCTGCTCACCCAACTCATGGCCAAGGCGATGAACCGGCCGATCTCCAACATCCTGTTCACGCCGATGGTGGCCAGTGGCCCGGGTGAAGCGATCAGCGGTTCGATGAAGGAGCTGTCCGCTCTCGATGCGGCAGCGATGATGCGTTACGCCTCCAAGGTCATCATCGTGCCGGGTTACGGCATGGCCGTGGCGCATGCCCAGCACAAGGTGTGGGAGATGACCTCGATCCTCGAAGAAGCCGGGGTCGAGGTGAAGTTCGCCATCCACCCGGTTGCCGGGCGCATGCCGGGGCACATGAATGTTCTGCTGGCCGAGGCCGGGGTGCCGTACGACAAGATTATGGATCTGGAAGAAATCAATGGTGAGTTCGCCCAGACGGACGTCGCCTTGATCATCGGGGCCAATGATGTGGTGAATCCCTCCGCCCGCACCGACAAGACCAGCCCGATCTACGGCATGCCGATTCTGAACGCGGATATGGCGCAGAACGTCATCGTCATCAAGCGCGGCAAGGGCACCGGTTACTCCGGCGTTGAGAATGCGCTGTTCTATACCGACAACTGCCGGATGCTTTATGGCGATGCCCAGCCGATGGCCGGCGAGATCATTCAGCATCTCAAGGCGATGGGGTAAATCGACATCACTGGCACCAGTGCATCCGGTCACATTTTTGTAACTGCCGCGCTGGTGCGGCCTTACAATATCCGGCTATATCGTCCCCGGAAGCGGTGAATGAAGCGTATTGATGATCTGTTGATCTGGCTGGCGGCAGCCGCCTGCCTTGGACTCTGGCTGTGGTCGCTGGCTGTCGGCCCGATTTCGCCGCACTTCCTGCTGGCACTGGCGGTGCTGCTGGCTGGAACCATCCTTTTTTCCTATGGCGAACGGCGGCGCTGGAAGGACAAGCAACTGTCCTACGTCACCGAACTCAAGGACGTCATGTCGGAATACCAGGTGCTCTCCGACGAAGCGATGGCTCATGCCGAACTGCAATTCACCTCGCTCGAAACCGACATGCGGGAAGCTCAGGAGATCATCCGGACCTCGGTCAGCAAACTTTCCGGCAGCCTGACCGGACTTGAATCGCAATCCTCCGACCAGCGCCAGATCCTGCGCTCGCTGATCGACCAGATGCTCAACATGACGGGCGACAGCCATGCCCTGGAGCAGGTCAGCCTGCAACGCTTCTTCGACGAGACGAACATCCTGATTGCCGAATTCGTCGGCAAGATGGCCCATCTGCAAGAAACCAGCAAGGGCATCGCCAGCAGTTTCGACGAAATGCAGGAGCGCGTTTCGCGCATTACCGGCTCGCTCAACGACATCGCCGGCATTACCAAACAGACCGACCTGCTCGCCCTCAATGCCGCCATCGAGGCGGCACGGGCTGGCGATGCCGGCCGCGGCTTTGCCGTGGTGGCCGACGAAGTGCGCAATCTGGCGGCGCGCACCGGCGAATTCAACGTCGACATCCGCAAGTCGCTGACCGACATCATGAATTCCCTGCAGGAAGTCGGCGGCCGGGTCGCCGATGCGACCCACATCGACATGAGCATCGCCGACAAATCGCGCGCCGCACTGCAGGAACTGGGCGGCGAGCTCATGGAACTGACCGGCAAGGCACGCGAACATTCCGACCACATCACCGCCATCACCGAACAGATGCATGAAATGACCCAGGAAGGCGTCATGGCCATACAGTTCGAGGACATCGTGACGCAGATGATGTCACGCATCAGCCAGCGGACGACCAACGTCGGCGACTACATGCACGCCTTCCTCGCCCTGCAGCACGACAACGAAGCCGACGGCCTGCAACGCTTCCGTTCGCGCAGCCAGAAACTGGTCGAATTGCTGGTCAACTCGCACGTCAAGGGCGATGCGATGAAGGCCAACAGTGCCGGACTGCATGCCAAGAACAGCAGCGACGGCGATATCGAGCTGTTCTGAGGCTAGCTGGGCATTGCTACGGTCAACCGGAAATTCAGGCCAAAAATGGAATTGACCAACCTGATCGAAATCCTCGGCGAGAAGACCGCCGTCACGCTGGCCGGCCTGAGCATCGGCCTCTTTTTCGGCATTTTTGCCCAGCGCTCGCGTTTCTGCCTGCGCTCCGCCGTCGTCGAATTCTGGAACCGTGACGGCTGCAGCAAGCTCGCCGTCTGGCTTTTCGCCTTCTCGGCCGCCGTCATCGCCACCCAGTTTTTCATCACCCAGGGCTGGCTCGATGTCTCGCAGGCCCGCCAACTGGCCGCCAAAGGCAGCCTCTCCGGCGCGCTGGTCGGCGGTCTGCTCTTCGGCGTCGGCATGATCCTCGCCCGCGGCTGCTCGTCGCGCATGCTGGTGCTGGCCGCCAACGGCAACCTGCGCGCCCTGCTCGCCGGGCTGATCTTCGCCGTCGCCGCCCAGGCCTCCTTGAACGGCCTGCTCTCGCCACTGCGCACCTGGGTTTCCGGCTGGCTGACCATCGATGGCGGCACCGCCCGCGACCTGCTCGCCTTCCTCCATCTCGGCAATATCGGTGGCCTGCTCTTCGGTCTCGCCTGGCTGGCCGCGGCCATTCACTTCGCCCGCCGCGCCCACCTTGCCCGGCGCGAATGGCTGGGCGGCAGCGGCGTCGGCCTGATGGTTGCGCTAGCCTGGCTGGTCACCTACCAGGTCGGCACGCAATCCTTCGAAATCATCCCCGTGCAGAGCCTGAGCTTCACCGGCCCATCGGCCGACATGCTCATGCTGGTCCTCTCCCCGCCCGGACAGCCGTGGGATTTCAACATTGGCCTGGTCCCCGGCGTGGTCCTTGGTTCTTTCCTCGCCGCCTTGTGGGGCAAGGAACTCAAGCTGGAAGGCTTCAAGGACGGCCACAGCATGCGGCGCTACATGGCCGGGGCCGTCTGCATGGGTTTCGGCGGCATGCTGGCCGGCGGCTGCGCCGTCGGCGCCGGCGTCTCGGGCGCGGCCATTTTTGCCCTGACGGCGTGGATTTCGCTGATCGGCATGTGGATTGGTGCCGGAGTGGCCGACCGACTCATCGACCGGCCAGCCAAGCAGTCGACAACGGCATGTGCCGGCAGCACGCCGGCAACCTCGCCGTAATCCATTTTCAACGGTCAGCCGCCCTGTGCTGGCCAACCCGAATCCCGGCAACGGCCGTCTGGAACGTTTCTCGCTCTGAGCGCAGACACCCTCCCGATTTGTGCCGAAGATGTCAGAAAACTCACAAGCCTTGCTCGATTCGCTGTCGCTTGACCCGCGACTTTCCCTGTTCGCCGTGGCGGCCGGGGCGACCATGGCCGGTGGCGAACTCGGCGATGAAACGCTCGACGACATGGCCGCGCAGGTGGCCAGCGGCGCGCTCAACGACCTCGATGCGCGACTCGTCTGGCCATTGCTGGCCCAAGGCCTGATGGGTGCCCAGCCCTCACGCATGCTGGCGGCGCTGACCGCCTGCGGCGCGCTGGAGCGCCTGCTGCCGGAATTCACCGCGCTGTTCGGCCGCTTCGAGACCGGCTTCGATGGCGAGCCGGTCGATATCGGGCGGCATCAGGGGCGGGTACTCGACATGGCAGCCGTCGCCAACGCTCCCCTGCGCGTACGGCTGGCCGCGCTACTGTGCAATCTCGGCAAGGCCGACTCACCGCCGCAGCATCTGCCTTCGCACTACCGCCACATCGACCGCTGCCTGCCGCGCATCCGCAACGTCTGCGCCCGCTTCGGCATCGCCGCTGAGCTTGAGGATTTCGCCATCCTGGTCGCCATGGAACTGGAGCGCGTGCATCGCGCGACGCGCATGCGCGCCGGCTCGATGACCGCGCTGCTCGAACGGGTTGGTGCCTTTGCCGACCCGGCGCGCTTCGAAGATCTGCTGACCGTCTGCGCCTGCGACTATTTTGCCTATCCGGGTAACACCACGCCGACCTATCCGAAAGCCGCCCTGCTCAGGCAGGCCCTGGCCGCCTGCCTGTCGCTTCCCGAAACCGACGAGGACGAGGCCACCGCGCTGCACGAACAGCGCGCCATGGCCGTCGCGAGCGCCTTGCGCTCCGGCTCCGACCACGAACTTTGAAAGGACCAACGATGACAACCGCCCCCCTCTCCCCCGATTGCCTGATAGCGGTAGCCACCAAGACCGGCCAGCAGATCGACATGCACTTCGGCCACGCCGACGACTTTGCCATCTACGCCGTGCGCAACGGCACGGTCGCCTTCCTCGAAAAGCGCGAGGTCGAGCATTACTGCCAGGGCGGCCATGGCGACGAAGACAAGCGCGAAGTCATCCTGCGCGCCCTCGCCGACTGCCGGGCGCTGTTCGTCGCCCGGATCGGCGGCGGCCCCGGCACCCGGCTGCGCGAGGCGGGCATCGAACCGGTGGACGATTACCCCTACGGCGCGCCGGAAGCCTCGATTGTCGCCTGGCTGGCCAGCCAAAACGGGTGAGCGCCCAATCCCATGGTCAACCGGAAAAAAAGGCCGAATTTGAAATCACCCGTAGCGCCAGACGAAAAAAATCCCCGCCGCAGCGAGGATTTCTTTGAACGCCGATTGAGGATCAGCGCGGGAAGTACATCTTCGCCTTGTCGAGCTTGTAGGTCCACGGCAGGCCGGCGTTCTTCCAGCCATTGACGACGCGCTGGCCGGCTTTCGGGCCTTCCTTGGCGGTATCGCCCTCGACCCCTTCGGCGATGCCGTAGACCTTGGTGTAACCAGCCGTTTGCAAGCGATCCTGCGCTTTCGAGCTGCGGTCGCCGGAGCGGCAGACCAGAATGATGGTGGCGTCCTTGCCCAGCCCCATGTCTTTCAGGCGACGCTCCAGTTCCGGCACGAAATCCTGGTTCGGCTCCAGCTTGTACATCTGGCGCTTGTCGTCCCATTCAGTCATCAATTCGGGATGTTCGACGTAGGGCACCAGCGCGTCGGCATCGCTCGGCCAGCCGACGTACATGGCTTCGGCCCGGGTGCGGATGTCGAAGAAGGCAACGGCCTTCGGGTTGGCCTTCTTCATGTCGTAGGCCTGCTGCGGCGTCAGGTAGAGGCCGACCTTCGATTTCTTGACGTCGGGCAGCTTGTCCCAATCGGTGCTGCCGGGCGCCCAGTCGGCGGCAAAGGTTTGCGTGGCAAAGGCCAGCGCGGCTATGGCAAAGAGCTTAGGCATGGTTTTCATCAGGCAATCCCCGGATTGTTGGCCGCGCCCTTGAGCGTCGGCAGATTGAGGTTGACCGGCTTGACGGTCTTTATGTCACGCAGATATTTTGCCACGACATCCCAGATCGGTTCACCGGAATTCTTCGCCTCTTCCGAAACGGGGGCCCAGCCGGCCACCTTGTAGTTCCTGGCCGGATCGATGAGCTTGCCCTTGAGCATCATGTTCTGGATGCGGTTGCCCATCCTGGCGGTCGGATCGCAGGTCCATTGCAGGCCGCCGACGCGCACCATGTCGCCGCCCTGTTGATAGTACGGGTCAGGATTGAACAGGTTGTCGCAGACGTCTTCGAGCACCGTCTTGATCATCTCGCCGCTCATGTTGGTTACCGTCGTCCACGGGTAGGTGATGGCGGTCTGGTCGAGCACGTGTTCCATCAGGATGGGCTGGCCGGGTAGCAGCGAGGTGCCCCAGCGGAAGCCGGGCGAGAAGGCGATTTCGGCGTCCTTGACCTTCATCAGCGCATCGAGGATGACCTGGTCAAAAGTGCCGTTGAAGTTGCCGCGACGATAGAGCGTGCCTTCGGAGATGGCCAGCTTTTCGTTGAGCTTGGACAGATAGGGCGCGCGGGCCTTGTCGATCAGCGTCTGCATGTCCTTGTCGGCCGGCAGCAGGTTGGCGAAGACCGGCAGCAGCTTGTAGCGGAAGTCGGCGATCTTGCCGTTCTTGACGTCGAAGTCGAGCACACCGAGGTACTTGCCGTTGGAGCCGGCGTTGGTCACCAACGTCTGGCCACCGGCATTCTTGACGACGACCGGGGCCGGCATGCCGTCATGGGTGTGGCCGCCGAGGATGGCGTCGATGCCTTTGACGCGCGAGGCCATCTTGAGGTCAACGTCCATGCCGTTGTGCGACAGCACGACAACGACCTGCGCACCGGCGGCGCGTGCTTCGTCGACGGTCTTCTGCATATTCTCTTCCTGGATGCCGAAGCTCCAGTTCGGCGTCTGCCAGCGCGGGTTGGCGATCGGCGTGTAGGGGAAGGCCTGGCCGATGATGGCGACCGGCACGCCGTTCATCTTCTTCATGACGAAGGGCTTGAAGACGGCATCGCCGAAATCGGTGGTCTTGACGTTCTGGGCGACGATGTCGATCTGGCCGGCGAAATCCTTTTCTTCGATTTCCTTGACCCGGGCCTCGCCGTAGGTCGATTCCCAATGCAGGGTCATGACATTGACGCCGAGCGCCTTGCAGGCGTCGACCATGTCCTGGGCGTTGGACCACAGCGCCGTGCCGGAACCTTGCCAGGTATCACCGCCGTCGAGCAGCAATGCGCCCGGGCGATTGGCCTTCATGCGCTTGACCAGCGTCGCCAGGTGGGCGAAGCCGCCGACCTTGCCGTAGGTCTCGGCGGCTTTTTCGAAATTCAGATAGGTGTAGGCATGCGCTTCCAGGCTGTTCGGCTTGAAGCCGAAATGCTTGAGCAGGTTGGCGCCGACGAGGTGCGGCACCTTGCCGAACTGGTCGCCAAAACCGAGATTGACGTTGGGCTCACGGAAATAGATGGGCAGCAACTGGGCATGACAGTCGGTGATGTGCAGCAGGCTGACGTTGCCGAATTTGGGCAGGTCGTACAGTTTGGCGGCGCCTTTTTCGGCCTGTGCCAATTCACTGTGCAACGACATGCCACCGGCCGCCGCGACGGCCATGACCTGAAGAAATTCACGACGATTCATGCTCATTTTGTAATCCTTTAAAACTCAGTTTTGGCGTAACCAAAAAAAAGCCCAGCCAGTTTCCCGGCCGGGCCAATCACGCAAGTTCTAGTCTTTGTTAACTGGCGATTCCGGATCGATCAGGAAGGCCACGATGTGGGTGATCTGCTCCGGCGTTACCCAGTTATGCAGGCCGAAGCGCGGCATGTTGGTGCACGCCGTGAAGGCGTTGGAGTTGTAGATCTTGTCGTAGACGTACTTGATGTTCTCTTCGGAATTGCCCCGAATCTTGCCGAAATTGCGCAGGCTCGGGCCAATCGTGCCGTAAGCGACTTCCTTCTTGGCCAGCTCGTGGCAGGCGTAGCAGTTGCCACCACGCACCCGGCCAGCCTTGTCCGGCTGGATGAAGCCGATGTGACCGCCAGTGCCGACGGCAGCGAGCTTCTCGCCTTCCTTCCAGTCACCGATCAGCTTGCCGTCAACCGGGTAACGGATGGTCGCGGCATTGAGCTTTTCGAGCTTTTCGCCGATCTTGCGCGGCGGGTTGTCGCGGAATTGCTGGCAGGTCTTCATCGTTTCGTCTTGCTCGAGGCGAGTCATCCAGTATTTCGGATTCTCGGCCTTGAACGAAGCGCGGAACATCTGGTCGGCTTCCTTGGCGTACTTGCCACCGGGTGCTTCAACAGCTTTCTGAGCCAGGGCCGGCGTTGCGATTGCCACGGTCAACCCGAAAAAGAGGGCAAATTTGAAATTCATGGTCGTCCCCTTTTTCAGCGCTTGATGCCCGGCGTTTCCATCACGGTGCCGGTCGCAGTTTTTTGCAGATAGGTTTCCAGCGCGATGATCGAATCGGCCAGATACTCGGGCTCAGGCCAGCGGGCCTGGCGCATGCAGTCGATCAGACGACGCTGCATGGTCCACACCGTGCCCTGAGAGACGCGGTACGACGGCCAGGTCTTCATGGCAAAGCCGGCACCTTCCTTGGTGGTCAGGTTGCCGAGATCCTGCAGGCGGATGCGCTTGCCTTCCTGACCGTGGCAGATCGAGCAGGAAAAATCCTGCGGACCGGAACGACGGAAGAAAATGTATTCGCCCATCTTGGCCATCTTGGCTTCTTCCGGATGCGTCGCCGGCACGTTGATCGGCTTGCCGTTCGACTTGGCGCCAATGAAAGTGACCAGCGCCTCGATGTCGGAGTCCTTGCCCGGCTTCGAATACCACTGCTTGGTCGCTTCGGCCAGCGTGAAGCCTTGCAGGGTCATCATGCAATGGACCAAGCGAGACTCGACGTCCATGACCTTGTTGGTGTCCTTGAAATACTTCGGCAGGGCGGCATAGGCGCCATCCAGCTTGCCCGGACCCTGACCAAGGTCGCACTGTTCGAGCGAGGCATTCTTCGGGCCACGCTTTTCCATCCACAGGCTTTCGCCCTTGACCTCGAACAGGTCGGCCGGATTGCCGTCGGCCAGCGCTTCGCGATACTTGGCGAGCTCATCGGCGACCTTGCTATCCTGGGCCGCAACACCACCGGCAAAGGCGACTAGCACAGCCGCCCCAACCAGCGTTTTCATCAAACGTTGAATCATTGATTACTCCTCCACGGGGTAAAGGCAACGGCAGCGGCGATCTGTGTCGCCTGACTGCCGCTATTGCGTGCTATCAGTTGACGACAGCTTCGTCGGAGCGGGTATCGCCCTTGTTGTCCTTCCAGCTGACCGTGATCTTGTCGCCCTTGGCGCCGCCCTTGAACTTGAAAGCCAGGTACGGGTTCTTCGAGACGGACGGTCCGAATTCGCTGGTCAGAACGACCTTGTCGCCATGCTTGGCGGTCAGTTCGGTGATGAACCAGGCCGGCACGATGGCGCCGGCGGAGTCCTTGCGCTGGCCGGTTTCCATTTCGTGGCTGACCAGAACCTTCACTTCGGTAACGCCGTCCTTGTTGGCGGCGCGGATTTTCATTGGATTGCCCATGTTTCTATCTCCTTGAATTCGTGTCGATTAGCCGCCGCAGCCGCCGAGAGTGACCTTGATCTCTTTCGTGGCCATGAAGAACTTGCCGTCAGACTTGACCAGCGCGTAGATGTTCGAGGTCTGGCCCATCTTGACGCGAGTCTGGACGTTGGCTTCGGTGCCTTCCGGCAGCACGAAGGAAGCGGCCAGCGCATTCGGGTTTTTCTCGATCAGGATGGCGACCATGGTGATGTTCGGCAGCGTCGAGGCGACGCCAACCGGCACCACGGCGCCGTTTTCGGCGATATCCGGACCGGTAACCTGAACGTCCTTGCTGTCGGTCGGCGTGCCGGCGCCGAGCGCCTTGAGCGTATCGGCCATGCTCTTGGCGTCAAAGGCAGCCTTGTTCCAGTCAGCCAGGGCCATGCCCGGGGTGATGATGCCGGCGGCGGCCAGCATGCCCAGCAGGGCGGCGCCGGAGCCGGATTTCAGTACGGTGCGACGTTGATTGTTCATGACTTCTCCTCTGTAGAAATTGGGTTACTTCGAGCCGGACAGAATCCACTGGACCAGTGTCTTCAGATCCTCATCCTTGATGTGAGCATTCGGCGGCATCGGGATCGAACCCCAGACACCCTGGCCGCCGGCCTTGACCTTGGCGATCAGACGCGACTCAGCATCGGTCTGATCCTTGTAGCGGGCCACGACTTCGTTGTAACCGGGGCCGACGATCTTGCTCTTGATGCCGTGACAGGCCATACAACCGCTCTTCGTCGCCAGTTCCAGCGTGCCGGCATCAGCTGCTTTTTTGGCAGCCTCGGGACCAAGCGTCTGGGTGCCGCGGACCGGACCGAATGAACGGTTCTGATCACGCAGTTCGCCATGCGCCGTCCGGGCGTATTCCGGCAGGGTCGAGCCGATCAGCACTTCCGGCTTGCAGTTCTTCATGCACGCCTTGTTTGCCGTATCCGGTTTGCCGCCGTTGCCGATACCGCCCTTCTTGGCCGGTGCACCGGGCCACATGCCGTGGTCGGTTGTCATGCCGTTGCGGTTGGGTAGCAGCTTCTGGACTTCGCCGATGTTCTTGTCGGACAGTGTGAAGTCGGCCGGCACAATCTCCTGCAAGTTGAGCAGATAGGCCAGGATGGCGTAAACCTCGTCCGGTTTCAGCGACTTCGGCGCCGTCCAGGGCATGGCGCGCTGGATGTAGTCGAAGACCGTCGAAATCGTCGCCACCTTGGTGAAGGTCGTGCGCTGCGGCAGTTCGCCCGAAGACAGGCCCTTGACGTTGCCGGCCTTGATGTCGTCCTTGGTCGTCCCGCCGGCGAGCGGCGTGAACACCTCGTTCGACTCGCCGAAGGAACCGTGGCAGGACGCACACTTTTCCTCGAACAGTTCGTTGCCGCGCTCGACGTTGCCCGAGCCCTTGGGCAAACCCTTGAAGTCAGGACGAACATCGATGTCCCAAGCCTTCACCTCGGCCGCGGTGGCCGGACGGCCGACGCCCTGATAGTTCTCGAAGGCGAATCCCACGGTCGACGCGGAAAAAAGGGCAAAAACGAAAAGCGGCTTAGAGAACCTGAACATTGCTGACCTCCCCGCTTTCAACCACTTTCCAGGACTGGATGGCGTTGTTGTGATAAATCGACTTGGTACCGCGCACGGCCCGCAGTTGGCCGTAACTCGGCTGGACAAAACCGGTCTCGTCGATGGCCCGCGACTGCAGGATGGCCGGTGAGCCGTCCCACACCCAGTTGGTGTTGAAACGGGTCAGCGCCTTGTTCTGGATCGGCCCTTCGAGGCGCGCCGTTTGCCAGTTGATGCCGCCATCGAAGGAGACATCGACCTGCTTGATCTTGCCGCGACCCGACCAGGCGAGGCCGGAGACGTTGTAGAAGCCCTTGTCGAGCAGCGTCTGGCCGCCGGACGGGGTGGTGATCACCGACTTGGCTTCCTGGATCGAGCTGTACTGGCGATGCTGGCCACTCGGCAGGAGGTCGATGTAATGCACCGCCTCGTCCTTGGTGGCGTAAGGCTTGTCGCCGACTTCGATGCGACGCAGCCACTTGACCCACGACACGCCCTGAACGCCCGGCACGACTAGGCGCAGCGGATAGCCGTTTTCCGGCCGCAGCATTTCGCCGTTCTGGCCGTAGGCAACGACAACTTCGCCCGACTCGACCATTTCCATCGGAATGGTGCGCGTCATCGAGGAGCCATCGGCACCCTCAGCCAGCACGTAGCGGGCCTTCTTGTAATCGACGCCGCAATCTTCGAGCAGAACCTTGAGCGGCACGCCGGTGAATTCGGAACAGGACAGCATGCCGTGCGTGTATTGCACGGTCGGCACCGCCACGTTGCCCCACTCCAGACCGGTGTTGGCGCCACATTCGATGAAATGGATGCGCGACACCGAGGGCAGGCGCATCAATTCGTCGAGCGTATAAACCTTGGCCTTCTTGAGCAGCGAATCATCCGAGCCATTGACCATCAGGCGATGCTTGGACGGATCGATGTCGTGCCAGCCCTGGTGATGGCGCTCGAAGTGCAGGCCGGACGGCGTGATGATGCCGAACAGACCCTGCAGCGGCGCAAACGACACCGAGGCACCGCCGACGCGGGCCAGGCCCGGCGATTCGCGGCGCAGCAACTGGCTTTCGTACTTCGACGGCATGCCGTACGGGTTGGTCGCTACCGGCAGACCGAGCGAGGTTGTCCACGCCGGGTTTTCCAGGATATTGACGTCACCCTCGCTCGCCGCGCGCGCTGCCATCGGCGCAGCCAGAGCGGCACCGGCGGCGAGGAAGCTCTTGCGCAGGAAGTCACGGCGACCGCTGCCAACCGCCTTGACCTGCTCTTCCGACAAAAAGTTCTCCGGTGCGGGCCGCAGACGCCCCGGTTGTTTCACGATGTCACCCATAGACAAACCCCTCTGCTTATTTGACGTCAGTACTGCAATTCACCGACGACACCCCCAACTCATCGCCCAGATCGCGGCTTGCCACCGTGATGCTGACCGTTCGGCAGATGTCGACAAAATTCGGATCGATCACGCGGTACATGACCGAACTGCCCTCGCGCCGCCGGTCGACTACACCGGCCCGGTACAGGATGTTCAGATGCCGCGAGATGTTGGCCTGGGTCAGGCCGATTTTTTCCACCACCTCATGAACCGGACGTTCCTCAGCGCACAGGCACGAAAGAATGCGCAAACGGGTCGGATCGGCGAGCAATCCGAAGTAGTGCGCTACCTGTTCGAAAACCTGTAATGTCTCGTCCGATGTCTCGTCCATATCGTTCTTTTGATTTCAATCAAGAATCAATGTATAACTGCGTACTTATATAGTCAACTACTAATATTGTTGCAATGCAGCATGCAATTAGTGCAAAAGGCTTATAACCTTGGCACTACGCTGAAATGGGCAATTAAAATAATTTTGGCTATATATGGCGTATCGACAACACTTGAGGAGATGTATCGATGAAACCGTTTGCTCCCATAGCCGCCCTGTGCCTGCTGGCCTTTGCCAGCGCCTCGCAGGCGGCCGATCCAAACCTCGGCCGCAATCTGGCCGCCACCTGCGCCAACTGCCACGGCACCAACGGCAATGCCGTCAAGGGCTCCGGCATGGATGCCCTGGCCGGCATGGAAAAAGCCAAGATCCTGCAGAAACTGGCTGACTACAAGAGCGGCGACAAGCCCGCTTCGATCATGCATCAGATCTCCAAGGGCTACACCGAAGCCCAGCTTGACCTGATCGCCGGCTATTTCGCCGGACAAAAATAAGGGGAGATGACCATGATGCTGATGAAAAGACGTGATTTCCTGAAAGTCGGTGCGGCAGCCGGCGCAATGGCTTCCCTCTACGGCTGTGCCGGCGGCGGCAAGGCCAGCGGCCATGTCGTTGTCGTTGGTGGCGGCTACGGCGGCGCCACGGTCGCCAAGTACCTGCGCATGTGGAGCGAAGGCGGCGTGCAAGTGACGCTGATCGAGCGCAACCCGACCTTCATCTCCTGCCCGATCTCCAACCTGGTCATTGGCGGCACCAAGACCATGGAAGACATCACCGTCAGCTACGACGGCCTGAAGAACAAATGGGGCGTCCGCGTCGTCCAGGACGACGTTATTGCGGTCGATAGCGCCAAGAAGACCATTTCGCTGAAGTCCGGCGGCAGCATGTCCTACGACCGTCTGGTGCTCTCGCCGGGCGTCGATTTCATGTTCGACCAGATCCCCGGCCTCAACAACGCCGATGCCCAGTCGAAGATTCTCCACGCCTGGAAGGCCGGCGCCCAGACCGTCGCCTTGCGCAAGCAACTGGAGTCGATGAAGGACGGCGGCACCTACGCCATCGCCATCCCCAAGGCACCTTACCGCTGCCCGCCCGGACCCTACGAGCGTGCCTGCCTGGTCGCCAACTATTTCAAGCAGAGCAAGCCGAAATCCAAGGTCGTCATCCTTGATGCCAACGAAGACGTGATGTCCAAGAAAGGCCTGTTTACCAAGGCCTGGGCCGATCTCTACAAGGGCATGATCGAATACCGCAACAACAGCGAAGTGAAGGATGTCGAAGTCGGCACCAACACCGCCGTGCTCGAATTCGACAAGTTCAAGGCCGATGTGCTCAACGTCATCCCGCCGCACCGTGCTGGCGATATCGCCGCCAAGTCAGGTATCAAGCTGATCAACAATCGTTGGGTAGACATCAACTGGCAGTCAATGGAATCGACCAGCACACCGGGCATCCACGTCCTTGGCGACGCCATCTTCCCGGCCCCGACCATGCCGAAATCCGGTCACATGGCCAACCAGCACGGCAAGCTCGCGGCGGCGGCGATCCTCAACATGCTGTCCGGCCTGGAGCCGAATCCGGAACCGGTCGTCATGAACACCTGCTACAGCTTCGTCGATGCCAAGAACGTCATTCACGTCTCGTCGATCCACCAGTACGACGCAGCCACCAAGACCGTGCAACCGGTCAAGGGCGCCGGCGGCGTCTCGGCGGCCCGCAACGAACTGGAAGGCAAGGTAGCGATGGGCTGGGCGAAGAACATCTGGGCCGACATGCTGACCTGATCGCCGCCCTACCCCCGAAAAGGCCGCTTTTGCGGCCTTTTTTACGACCAGCACGCCGCCTTGACCGTTCCCACGGTCAACCGGAAATTTTGGCCAAAATTGAAAATTGCAAAGCGATGCAATTAGTCGCGTAAACGCAAAAGGCCGCCCGCAGGCGGCCTCCAGCAAGCCAATTCAATCAATCCAGCGTCGCGATGTACTCGGCAACGGCATGCGTCTCGAGCTCGGACAGCTTCGAAGCAATGGTATGCATAACCGCATTGTCATTGGTCCGCTCGCGCTTGTTGAACTGTTTCAACTGATCCTCGATGTAACGCGGATGCTGCCCGGCCAGACGCGGCAGCTGCGGCGTGCCAAGGCCCTTGGCACCATGGCAGGTCGAACAGGCTGGCAGGCCGGAGAACTGGTTGCCACGGTTGAAGACGAATTTGCCGACCGCGAGCAACTCCTGATCTCTTCCCGTACGCGGCCCGACCACCTTGGCCTGGAAGAAGGCACCCAGCGCTTTCATTTCGGCCGGTGTCAATTCCTCGGCCTGCGGTTTCATGGTGTCGCTGTTGCGCTTGCCTGACTTAAAGTCAGCCAGCTGTTTGGCGATGTAGTCGCCATGCTGCCCGGCCAGACGGGGGAAAACCGGGCTTGCCGATTCGCCTTCCAGGCCGTGACAGAGAAAGCAGCGTCCGGAAACGATCTCTTCGGCGCGCGCCAGATCGACTGCATCAGCGGCCAACACGGGCATAGAGCAGAGTGCGGCGAACACAGCGCCGGCGAATTGCAATCCAAATATCCTCATTTTCCCTACCCCTTGGCCAAAAAGAAAATAATTAAATAGTAATTTGCTTACACCCTGCTTTCAACACTCACGCGTGCCCGGTGCTGCCGAAGCCGCCTTCGCCACGATGGCTGGCATCGAAGTCATCAACGATGTTGAAACCAACCTGCAAGACCGGAACGATGATCAACTGCGCAATGCGATCCAGCGGGTTAAGCGTAAAGCCCACACTGCCACGGTTCCAGACTGACACCATTAGTTCGCCCTGATAGTCGCTGTCGATCAGACCGACCAGATTGCCAAGTACGATGCCGTGCTTGTGACCGAGGCCCGAGCGCGGCAGGATCATCGCGGCCAGGCCCGGATCGGCCAGATGGATGGCCATGCCGGTCGGCACCAGCGTCGTCTGGCCCGGCGCGACATGGATGGGCGCCTCGATGCAGGCGCGCAGATCAAGCCCGGCCGACCCCGGCGTAGCGTATTCCGGCGGCGTTTCGCGCAAGCGGTTATCGAGAATTTTTACGTCGATTTGATGCATCAGTGTTTCCCCGTCAAGGTAGCGATGTGTTCTATCAATTGCCGGGCCAGTACCGATTTTGGCGCAGGCGTCAGCGGATGGACGCCGGCGTCATCGAACAGCACGAGGCGGTTGTCGTCGCCACCAAAGCCGTCCTGAATCAGGTTGCCGGCGATCAGCGGAATGTTCTTCTTGCGCCGCTTGCTCTGCGCGTATTCCTCAAGATTGCGGCTCTCGGCCGCGAAACCGACGCAAAACGGGCCGCCCGACATCGCCGCCACTTCGGCCAGGATGTCCGGGTTCTCGACCAATTCAATTGGCGGAATACCGCCGGTGTCTTTCTTCAGTTTGTGCTCTGCGGCATTGGCGACGCGGTAATCGGCCACCGCTGCGACGCCGATAAAGATGTCCGCCACCGCGGCCCGGACCATGACTTCGGCGTGCATGTCGAGGGCGCTCTGCACGTTGACACGGTCGACGCCCTGCGGGGCCGAAAAACCAACCGGCCCGGAAACCAACGTCACCTGTGCACCGGCCTGCCGCGCGGCGCGGGCGACGGCGTAGCCCATGCGGCCAGACGACAGATTGGTGATACCGCGCACCGGATCGATGGCTTCAAAAGTTGGCCCGGCGGTTATCAACACTTTTTTTCCAACCAGCAGCTTGGGCGTAAAGAAGGCGATGACCTCTTCAAGAATTTCCTCGGGTTCCAGCATGCGGCCTGCGCCGACTTCGCCGCAGGCCTGTTCGCCGCTGGCCGGGCCGAGAATCTGCACGCCGTCGGCCTGCAATTGGACAACGTTGCGTTGCGTCGCCGGGTTTTCCCACATCTGGCGATTCATCGCCGGCGCCACGAGCAGCGGGCAATCGCGGGCCAGCACCATGGTCGCCAGCAGATCGTCAGCCATGCCGTGAGCGATGCGGGCGAGGAAATCAGCCGAAGCCGGCGCCACGAGAATAAGATCAGCCTGCCGCGACAGGTCAATGTGCGCCATGGCGTTGGGCATCCGGGCATCCCACTGGTCGAGATAAACCGGCTTTCCCGACAGCGCCTGAAAAGTCGTCGCCGTGACGAAGTGCGTCGCCCCTTCAGTCATCGCCACCTGCACCTCGGCGCCCTGCTTGCCGAGCAGGCGAACCAGCTCAGCCGCCTTGTAGGCAGCGATGCCGCCGGTGACGCCAAGAACGATGCGTTTTCCCTGTAATTCCATTGTCTTGCCATTAGAATTGGACTCCGCACATTCTAACGGAAAAGAATATGGCGATTACCGACTGGCCCGAAGGCGAACGACCGCGCGAGCGTCTGCTGGCGCATGGCCCGGAGGCCCTTTCTGATGCGGAACTGCTGGCCATCTATTTGCGCGTCGGCGTGCGCGGCAAAAGCGCCGTCGATCTGGCGCGCGATCTGCTGCAGCGTTTCGACGGCCAGCTCGGCACCCTGGCTGAAGCGTCACTTGATGAACTGGCCAGCGTTTCGGGCATCGGCATGGCCAAGGCCGCCCAGCTCAAAGCCAGTTTCGAACTGGCCCGCCGTGCCTTGTCGCAGGATATGGCGATACGCGACAGCTTCACCTCGCCGGGCAAGGTCCGCGACTGGCTGCGCCTCAAACTGGCCAGCCGCGGCAACGAAGTGTTCATGGCACTATGGCTGGACGCCCAGAACCGCCTGCTCAAAGCCGACGAGCTGTTCTCCGGCACACTGACCCAGACCTCGGTTTACCCGCGCGAAATCGTCAAGGCGGCGCTGGCCAACAATGCGGCGGCGGTCATTCTGGCCCACAATCATCCCTCCGGCATTGCCGAGCCGTCGCGAGCCGACGAAATGCTCACACGATCACTGAAAGAGGCCTTGGCGCTAGTCGACGTCAAGGTTCTTGACCACTTCATCGTGGCCGGCAACACCCCGCCACTCTCTTTTGCCGAACGGGGTTTGCTATAAAATTCACAAAACCCCTTGAAACGGTTAAGTACTTTTGGTTATACTTGTGGGCTCTCTTCTAGCGAATTCTGGAGCACCATCATGGCGCGTGTCTGCCAAGTAACGGGTAAAGGCCCGATGGTTGGGAATACTGTTTCCCATGCCAACAATAGAACCAAACGCCGTTTCCTGCCGAACTTGCAGTACCGTCGTTTTTGGGTTGAATCTGAAAACCGCTTCCTGCGCCTGCGCGTTTCCAACGCCGGTCTGCGCCTGATCGACAAGAACGGCATCGACGCCGTCCTCGCCGACCTGCGTGCCCGCGGCGAAGTCTGATAAAGAAGGAAATATAAAATGGCTAAAGGCGGTCGCGAAAAAATCAAGCTGGAATCTACAGCTGGCACCGGTCACTTCTATACCACCTCCAAGAACAAGCGCACGACGCCTGCCAAACTGGAGTTCATGAAGTACGACCCGAAGGCTCGTAAGCACGTCGCTTACAAGGAAGTCAAGCTGAAGTAATTCAGCTTCTCCAGAGCATTCGACAAACCCGCCTTTCGGCGGGTTTTGTTTTTTCAGGCCTGCCGTTTCTGCCTGAAAAGCAATGCCGCATAAACCACGATGCCGGCGAACATCACAACGGACCAGTTGGCCATCGACAGGCCAAGAAACTCCCATTCGCGACTGGTACAGAAACCGGTGGCCAGGAACATCGACGGCCATTCCATACCCAGCCAGTCGACCAGACGCTCAATGGCGTTGGGATCGGTGAAGCTGCATTCCGGCGCCAGGTCGGGGAAAGCCTGCATCCAGGTCTGGTAAGCAGCGACGCCAAAACCGAACACGCCAAATCCGCCGGCCAGCGCGGCCCACACCATTCTTCCGGCCGGCCAGATGAAACCAAGCAGGCCGATGATGCCGATCACGATGTAGAGCAGGCGCTGGAAAATACAGAGCGGGCACGGAGCCAGGCGCAGCAGCGTCTGCAACTCCATGCCGACGGCAACGAGACCCAGGCAACCTAGCCCCAATGTCGCGAACCAGGCCCGCATGGGTACTTTTGACCAATTCATTCAGGCAAATCCTCAAGTGACAAACAGCCGGGATTCTATGCCATCGCCGGCGAGACTTGAAATTTTGGCCATTTTTCCGGTTGACCGTGGAAATGGAGTCGAGGCACGGGAAGGTGGACCGCTGCCCGGCAGGTGGTTAAGATTGGCGGATGAATACACGCATCCTGCTAGTCGAAGACGACGAACGCCTGGCCGAACTTACGGCCGAATACCTGACCAAGAACGACATGCAAGTCAGCATCGAGCCACGCGGCGACACCGCCGAGGCGCGTATTCTGGCCGAGCAGCCCGATCTGGTCATTCTTGACGTCATGCTGCCCGGCAAGGACGGCTTCGAAGTCTGCCGTGCAATCCGGCCGCAGTATCGCGGCGTAATTCTCATGCTGACGGCGCGTGACGAGGACTTCGACCAAATTCTCGGTCTCGAAATGGGCGCCGACGATTACATCGCCAAGCCGGTCCAGCCGCGCGTCCTGCTCGCCCGCATCAAGGCCCTGTTGCGTCGCCTGCCGACGGCTGGCGAAGCCAGCGGCAACAGCGAATCGGAGAGCATGGTCTTCGGCCAGTTCAAGATCAGCCAGGCGACGCGCACCGCTTCGCTGAATGGACAAACCATCGACCTGACCACCGCCGAGTTCGACCTGCTCTGGCTGCTCGCCTCGCATGCCGGCAATGTGCTGTCGCGCGACGATCTGCTACAGGAACTGCGCGGCATCGGCTTCGATGGACTGGATCGCTCGATCGACGCCCGTATTTCCCGCCTGCGCAAGAAGCTGAATGACGACCCGGAGAACCCGACGCGCATCAAGACCGTGCGTGGCAAGGGTTATCTTTTCAGCAAGCATGACTGGAACTGAACCCGAGCTCGGGGCGGCACGGCCGAAGGAGAAGAACGAAGGTCTCGCCCGCTCGCTGATCCGGGTTGCCTTGCCGCGCTGGCGCGGCAAGCGCTACAGCCTGTCCAAGCTGTTCTTCAATTTTTACCTGCTGGCGATGGGTTCCTTCGTCGCCATTGCCTTCACCGCTGATTTCGTCATTTCCACTGCCCAGCGCGGCATTACCGACGACTACGCGCGTCGTTTCATGCGCGGCACGATCACCCTGATCGAAGACGAACTCTTCCGTCAGCCACGCCGCGAGTGGCAAAAGCACCTAAAGGAAATCGACAACAAGTTTTCCTACAAACTGGGCATCGTCGAGCGCATGAGCCTCGACCGCATGCTGACGCCGAGCCAGGTCATCAAGCTCGACGCCGGCGACATCGCCATCGACCACGACGGCGACATCATGTATCACCGCCTCGGCACCTCCAGTCAGGTGCTGGTGGTCGGCCCGCTCGCTGCCAACCGCAACCCGGAACTGAAGGACCGTCTGCCGCTCGAACTGCGTCTGCGCCTGCTGACCTGGAGCCTGATCGGCGTCATTTTCGCCATCGCACTATGGTTCTGGATTCGCCCGGTCTGGCGCGATCTCGAAGGTCTGCGGCAGACTGCGCTCGATCTGGGCGACGGCCATTTTGAGGCCGTTTCGCCCCCCGTCCGCACCCAGCTTTTCGCCCCGCTCTCCGACACGATGAACAGCATGGCGGAGCGCATCCGGCAGCTACTCGCCACCCACCGCGAGCTGTCCTGCGGCATTTCGCACGAACTGCGCACGCCGATTGCCCGCATGCGCTTTGCGCTGGAAATGCTCTCCGAAACCGAGCTGCGCGAAGAACGCGAACGCCTGTGGGCGATGATGGAAGCCGATCTCGACGAGCTTGACCAGCTCATCGACACCAGCCTGACCTACGCCCGCTTCGAGCGCGAAGCGCCGGAAGCGCATTTTTCCAGCGTCAAGCTGGCTGAGTGGCTGACCGACGAGGTCGATTCGGTCCGCCTGCTCGGCCGCAAGCTAGAGGTCACGGTCAACACGCAAAACCTGCCGGAAAACCTGTTCGTCGACCTCGACCGCAAGGCCATGCCCTACGCCTTGCGCAATCTGCTGCGCAATGCCTTCAAGTACGCTGCCACGCGAATCTCGGTCGATGCCGAGCAAATCGGCGAAACGATCCGGATCCACGTCGACGACGACGGCATCGGCATCCCGCCCGAAGAGCGCGAACACATCTTCTCGGCCTTCACTCGCCTCGACCGTTCGCGCGACCGGTCGACCGGTGGCTACGGCCTCGGCCTGGCCATCGCCCGCCGCGTTCTCGAACTGCATGGCGGCACCGCCACAGCCGACGCCTCACCGCTCGGCGGCGCCCGCTTCACGTTGACCTGGAAAGCCCGCCAATAGGCGATTTCGGCGGCGTCACAAAGCGTCACACAAGATCAAAACCTGTTACCTCCGAGGCACGCTTGTGCCACAGACGCAGAGCCGGCGCGTCCCTAGAATGCGAGGCATGGAAGCAAACCAATCCCATCAAGAGGACAACAAGGAAATGACCAAAATGAACATCAAGCAATTTATCGAAGCCACCCGCCAATACCTGTTTGAGCTGGCTCACGTGCAAGCCCAACCGAAGCTGGCGACCATCCCCGTACGCGCCAATCGCCGCTAATGGCCATGGCCTTTTCGGACAACCTGCCGATCAGCGAATCCCTCGGTGTCTTCATTGGCATCACCGGATTCGACTGGCTGTCGGAAGGTCAGGCTGAACCGCTCAAGGCCGCTGTGACCGCTGTTGCTGCTGGCGCATTTATCGCCGTTGCCCGCTACTGGCTGAAGAAACGCCGAAAAGACTGAACCGTTTTACCCTCCTCTCGAATTTCCCCCGATTCGAGAAACTCCCTGTTACCCCGCCCTCGTGGCGGGGTTTTTTTTGCCTTCGCGACAATATCGCTGTCTAATCACCCACTCGCCTTTTGGCCGTAACGCAGCAAGGTCATCATTTCCGACCTGTGAAAACATCTTCGACCGGTAACCGCATGAAGCAAGCCATTTTTCCCGCCACGCCCTTGTTGACGGGCGCCGACGCCGAACAGAAGCGCCAGCAGATCCTCGACTACTTTCACGCCACCTTCGACCGCTACGAACAGTTGTTCGAAGTGCTGAGCGGCGACGAGGCTTACTACGTCAAGCCGATTGCGTTGCGTCACCCGCTGATTTTCTATTTTGGCCACACCGCCACCTTTTTCATCAACAAGCTGGTGCTGGCCGGCCTGATCGAGCAGCGCATCAACCCGGGTTTCGAGTCAATGTTCGCCATCGGCGTCGATGAAATGAGCTGGGACGACCTGAGCGATCGGCGTTACGACTGGCCGAGCGTGGACGAAGTGCGCGCCTATCGCCGGGCCGTGCGGGCGACCGTGGCGCAGCTGATCGAAAGCTTGCCGCTGAACCTGCCGATTGGCTGGGAAGATCCGTTCTGGATTATCGTCATGGGCATCGAGCATGAGCGCATCCACCTCGAAACCTCGTCGGTGCTGATCCGCCAGCATCAGCTCAAATACGTGCAGAAGCATCCGGCCTGGGAACCCTGTCGCGACAGCGGGCCGGCGCCGGAGAACGCGCTGGTGGACGTTCCCGCCGCCGAACTGCGCCTCGGGCGCGACCGCAGCGACCCGAAAATCTATGGCTGGGACAACGAATTCGGCCGCCACGAGGCGTCGACCGCAGCATTTCAGGCCAGCTGTTATCTGGTCTCGAATCGCGAATTTCTCGCCTTCGTCGAGGCCGGTGGTTACGCCGACGATTCACTGTGGCCGGAAGAAGGTTTGGCATGGAAGAAATTCGCCAAGGCCGCGCACCCGACTTTCTGGATCAAGGATGGCCCGCAGTGGCGCCTGCGCCTGATGCTCGAAGAAGTTGCCATGCCCGGGGACTGGCCGGTCGAAACCAATTACCACGAGGCCAAGGCCTTTTGTAACTGGAAGGCACGCACCAGCGGCCAGGCCGTGCGCCTGCCGAGCGAGGACGAATGGCAGGCACTGCGCCTGTTCGCCGGAGTTGCCGACCTGCCCGACGAGTTGCACGCCAACCCGCCAGCCAACATCGGCTTGAGCCACGAGGCATCAAGCTGCCCGGTCAATCGTTTCGCGCATGGCCCGCTCTTCGATGTCATCGGCAATGTCTGGCAATGGCTGGAAACGCCGATTTACCCGTTCGCCGGCTTCGAAGTCCATCCGATCTACGACGATTTCACGACGCCGACTTTCGACGAGCGCCACAACCTGTTCAAGGGCGGTTCGTGGATTTCCTGCGGCAACGAGGCCGCGCCGGTGTCGCGCTACGCCTTCCGCCGCCATTTCTTCCAGCACGCCGGCTTCCGCTATGTCGTTGCCGACGCGCCCGCCACCCAGCCGGCTTCGCACTACGAAACCGACCGGCTGATTTCGGAATACATCGAATTCCATTACGGCGACGAGTATTTTGGCGTCGCCAATTTCCCGAAAACCCTGGCCCAACTGGCCATCTCAGCCATGGGCGACAAACCGGCCGGCAAGGCGCTCGATCTCGGCTGCGCCACCGGCCGGGCGACTTTCGAGCTGGCCCGCCATTTCGACCAGGTCACCGGCATCGATTTCTCGGCCCGCTTCATCGGCGTCGGCACGCAACTGGCCGAACAGGGCCGGCTACGCTACACGCTAACCGAGGAGGGCGAACTGGTCAGCTACAAGGAATGCTCGCTGGGCTCCTTGGGCCTGAGCGACGTGGCGACCAAGGTCGAATTCTTCCAGGGCGACGCCTGCAATCTCAAGCCGGTTTTCGCCGGCTACGACCTGATCCTCGCCGCCAACCTGATCGACCGCCTGTACAGCCCGGCGCTCTTCCTCAAAACCGTCCATGAACGCCTGAACCCGGGCGGTCTGCTCATGCTGACCTCCCCCTACACCTGGCTGACGGAACACACCAAGCGCGAGGAATGGATCGGCGGCTTCAAGAAGGATGGCGAGAACGTGACCACCTTCGATGGCCTGAAAGCCATGCTGGGCGAGCATTTCCGCCTGGTGCGCGGGCCTGAATCCGTGCCCTTCGTCATTCGCGAAACGAAACGGAAGTTCCAGCACACGCTGTCGGAAATCACTGTCTGGGAGCGGATTTAGCCTGGACGCTATCGGCGGATAGGGCAGCCAGGCGCAGCGCGGTCACCAGCACCCACAGCGACAGGATGCCGGAGGCCAGGCGTTCGTACAGACCGGTATAGGCATGCGTCGCGTCGCTGGCCAACATCAGCAGCAGGAATTGCAGACCGGCAGCGCCGGTAACGAGGGAGTAGGTGCTGAGCGGCCTTAGCCGGCGATCGCGGCGAAAAAGGAGGGTGCCGAGCAGCGCGGCGGCCGCGATGGCGAGGAAGGCGATGCTTGCCGACAGGCCATGGAGGCGCTGGCTGAGCACTTCCGGCGCGGCACAGCCGGGTTCGCAGGCAAAGATGCCGGCACCGATGCGGCCAAGGCCATTGAGCGCGATGAGGCTGGCAACGAGCAGCGTCAGTCGGGGGCGACCGGTAGCCCGGGCGACGGCAGCATAAAAGGCCGCCGCGTAGCCGATATGGAGCAGCCCGCTGGCGACGAAACCGCCATAGCGCATGAAAACACCGGTGCTGCTGCCGCGTTCGCCAAGTTCGCTGATGTACTGGCCGACATGATCGAAACCGGGGCGCAGTTCGCCGGCAATGATGATAACCGCCGCCCAGAGCACCGGCGCCAACACACCGCAGAGGAGGCCGATGCGGACCATTGCGCGCGCCAGTCCCTAGGCCGCTTCGCCAAACCAGTTGGCGCCAAGGCAGGCGCGCAGGGCCAGCCGTGCCCGGTGCAGTTGTACCCAGCAATTGTTGGTGGTGATGCCCAGGGTCTGGCAGATTTCGTCGGTATCGAAGCCGAGCACTTCGCGCATGGTGAAGATGCGGCCGCTGGCTTCCGGCAGGCGATAAAGGCAGGCCTCGAAAACTTCCCAGAACTGCTTGTTTTCCATCGCCTGCTGCGGCGTTTCCCATTCGGATGGCCGGGTGTCTTCGGCCCAGTGCTCGCGGTCGTTGAAATAACCTTGCAAATTTTCGTCATTTTCCGGGTTGACCGTAGCATTCTCGCGAACACGACCCCGCAGCACATCGACGATCTTGTTTTTGAGGATGGAGAGCACCCAGGTGCGCAGCGATGAACGCGAGGCGAACTTTTCGCGTCCGCCCAGGGCGCCGGCCAGCGCCTCCTGCACGGCATCCTCGGCCTGTGCCTGGTTGCGCAACTGCATGTCGGCGAAACGCAGCATGTCGCGGCGCAGGCTTGTGAGAAACTCCGGGTCGTGCAAGGGGTCAGAAGCCATGGCAACTCGATAAGGTTATGGCGAAGAATCATACTTTAAAAAAATTTTGTAAGGTTTTGATGACCGCTCCGACTAATTGAGCAGGCCACCAAGCCAACGACGTAGAACAGGAACTGAAATGATCAGCTGCAAGGAAGCCACCCGCCTCGCCTCACTCCAACTGGAACGCCCGCTCAGCCGTTGGGAGCGACTCCAGTTTCGCCTGCACCTGGCGTTTTGTGTCGGCTGCCGACGGGCTGAAAAGCAGTTCGCGTTCATGCGTCAGGTGACGGGCGCCTGGATGAGTCAAAAAGACTGATCCGACCACCTCAATCTCAACGGAGAAAATCATGAAAAAGCAAAATTTCGTATCGCTGGCTGTCGGTTCCGCCTTTGCCGCTGTTGCCCTGAGCCCGCTGGCCCACGCCGCTGAAAACCCCTTCGGCGCGACCAAGCTGGAAGCCGGCTACCAGCTAGCCCAGGCCGACACCAAGATGAAGGACGGCAGCTGCGGCGGCGACAAGAAGATGGACGCCAAGTGCGGTGCCGACAAGAAGGCCGCCGAGGCGAAGTGTGGCGCCGACAAGAAAAAGGATGCCTCCTGCGGCGCCGCCAAGAAGTCGACCGAAGCAAAGTGCGGCGCTGACAAGAAGAAGGATGCGAGCTGCGGCGCCAAGAAGTAAGTCGGCCCTGAAACCCGGCGGCGCGGGGCTGTCCCTGCCCGCCCTTTCTGCCCCCCCTTTCTCCCCGCCCGCTTTTTCTCCCCGACTGGAGCCCTTTCCATGCCAGCACGCCACGCCCACGGCGCCGGCCTCGGCTTTCGCCGCGAACTGATCGCCCCGCTCAAAACCGGCGTTCCCGACGCTATCCGCTTCTTCGAGATAGCCCCGGAAAACTGGGCCGGCATGGGCGGTAGTTCGGCCAAAGACTTGCGCCATTTCACCGAGCGCTACCCCTTTGTCTGCCACGGCCTGTCGCTCTCGCTCGGCGGCCCCGGGCCTTTGGACGAAGCGCTGCTCCGCCGCATCAAGAGCTTCATGACCGAGCACGGCATCGCCCTCTACACCGAACACCTGTCGTGGTGCGCCGACGACCGCCAGCTCTACGACCTGCTGCCCATCCCGCTCACCGAAGCCGCCGTCAAATGGACGGCCGAGCGTATCCGCCGGGCGCAGGACATCCTCGGCCAGCGCATCGGCATCGAAAACGCCTCGTACTACGTCGCCCCGCCGGGCGCTGAAATGAGCGAGGCGGAGTTCATCTCGGCCATCGTCCGCGAAGCCGACTGCCTGCTCCATCTCGACGTCAACAACATCTACGTCAACAGCCAGAATTTCGCCTTCGACCCGCTCGCTTTCATGCACGCCCTGCCGCTCGAACGCACCTGCTACGTCCATGTCGCCGGCCACTACGTCGAGCCGGACGGCCTGCTCATCGACACCCACGGCGCCGAGGTCATCGACCCGGTGTGGGCGCTGCTTGAAGCCGCCTACGCCCGTATTGGCGGCGAGGTGCCGACCTGCCTCGAACGCGATTTCAATTTTCCCGATTTTTTCCGGTTGACCGTGGAAGTCGAGCAAATTGCCCGCTTGCAGGCCGCTGCCTCCCGGAAGGCCGCCTGATGAACGCCACGCCCGCCCCCGATTTCCAGGATTTTCAGCGCGCCTTCGCCGACCATCTGCGCGACCCGCAACACGCCCCGCGCCCGCCCGGCGTACCGGCCCGCCGCATGGCGGTGTACAACGAACTGCTCTTCAACAACATCTGCGGCTTTGTCGACCGCTGCTTCCCGGTCAGCCGGGCCATTCTGGGTGAAAAACGCTGGCGGCGACTGTGCCGGACCTTCTACCGCGACTGGCCACTGCACACGCCCTGGTTCCGCGAAATTCCACGCGAATTCGTCCGCTATCTGGCCGAAGCTGACATCCGCCAGCCGCTCCCCGTCTGGCTGGCCGAACTGGCGCATTACGAATGGGCCGAACTGGCGGTCGACGTCATCGATGCACCGAGGCCCGCACACGACCCGGCCGGCGACCTGCTGCGCAACCCGGTCGCCCTCAACCCGGCCCTCCTCAACCTCGCCTACACCTGGCCGGTACACCGCATCAGCCCGGACTACCGGCCGCGCAAACCGCAGCCGACCTACCTCGCCGTCTATCGCGATGCCAACGACGACGTGCAATTCAGCCAGATCAACGCCGTCACCAGCCGCCTGCTGGCCCTGCTCGCCACCGCGCCGACCACCGGCGAAACCGCCATCCGGCAGATCGCCGCCGAACTGCAACATCCCGCCCCCGAACAACTCCTCGCCCACGGCGCCGCGCTGCTCGACGACCTGCGCCGGCAAGGCATCGTACTCGGCAGTTTGATCAGACAACAATCAGCCACAAGTGATCGCTGACCACTGATTTCTCAAGCGGGCAATCGTCTGTACTACGTGTATGCTTTCGGCGTTATTCGGTTCGGGCACCGGTGAATATTCGAGCCTGGCCCGTTTCCTTTGCGTTTCCTTTGATCTATTAACGTTGAACATGGCCGACTATTACCGCTACGTCATTATCGAGACATTTCGCTATGTAGGAGGTGGGTCTAAACATTCAATTCGTGCTCGTCCGCTCGCGAATCAAGGACTTCCGGTAACAATGCGCGTGGAATGCTCTTCAACCATGAGAGAGAGCCACGCGGTTGGCACCAAATTCAAAGTTTGGGCCCGCATCAAAGATACCGTCGAAACTCAGCATCTATACACATCTTGGCAGTGGGCTTACGAAGTAGTCACCGATGAAGAAGCCAATGCGTTCATCCAGAAAAAAGTTTGGGGAAAAAAATGAGAAAGGCATTGGTCCGCTGGGCCGGCGAATCTAACTGGCATTTGACCGAGAGCATTAATCACGGCACCACTGCGTGCAATCTGCGCATACCGTTAAAAGAAATGGCTCCGGAATACGCCGAAATTGAAATCTCTGAGATCAAGAGTTTCAAGGGAACATGCAAGAAATGTTTCCACGAAATATGTATCGAACATCAAAACCAAGATCTGTGGGCAATCTACTACGCCCATATCGCAGAGAAGCACCGTTAAACCGAAAACATGCATACATACGCCGGTTCGCTAAGGGCAAAGCAAAGCCGTTCTGCCCGGATGTGATTGAGCAGCCAGCAACCCGCATTCCCCACTCCTGAATCATTCCGCGTTGATCTGTAAGTTTTTCGCCCCGCCGGCGACTAATGATTACCCCACCTCAACGGAGAATAATCATGAAAACCATCCAGCTTCTCGCCGGCCTGGCCCTCTCGGCCGCCGCCAGCTTCGCCTTCGCCCTCGACATCCAGCCCTACTCGCCCGAATCGCTGGCGGCCAAACAGAAGGCTGGCGAAGCGGTGGCCCTGCATTTCCACGCCGACTGGTGCCCGACCTGTCGCGCTCAGGAAAAGGTGTTCAACGGCTGGAAGGGCGATGCCGCTGTGCCCGGCACGCTGCTCATCGTCAATTACGACAAGGAGCGCGAACTGAAGCGCCAGCTTGGCGTGCGCACGCAATCGACGGTGATTGTCTACAAGGGCGGCAAGGAAACCGGACGGCTGGCCGGTGAGACCGACCCGGCGCCGCTGCGCGCCGTGCTTGATAGCGCGAAGTAAGCGCCATGGACATCCCCCTCGCCCACCTCGGGCTGAGCCTGGTCGCTGGCAGTTTGACGACACTCTCGCCCTGCGTTTTCCCGATCCTGCCACTGGTCCTCGGCGGCGCGGTGCAGGCCAACCGGCTGGCACCGCTGGCCATGGGCGCCGGCATGGCGATTTCGTTTGCCCTGATCGGCATCGTCCTCGGCGCGCTTGGCCCGGCGCTCGGCATCGATTCGGACAGCGTGCGGCTGTTCGGCGCCTGGATGCTCATCACCTTCGGCCTGGTCATGCTGGTGCCGGTGCTCAACCGGCGTTTCACTGAATGGATGCTGCCCATCGCGTCGAGCGCCAATGCGGCTTCGGCCAAGCTCGACGGCGGTTCGCTGGGCGGCGCGTTGCTGCTCGGCGGCGTGCTCGGCCTGGTCTGGAGCCCGTGTTCCGGCCCGCTGCTCGCCTCGGCGCTGACGCTGGTCGCCAGCGAGGGCGGTGCGCTGCGCGGCGGGGTCATCCTCGGCTTGTTCGGGATTGGTGCGGCGATTCCGCTGGTGGCCGTCGCCTATGCTTCGCGCAAGGGCTTCAATGCGGCGCGTGGCTGGGTGTTGCAGCGCATCGACGGGATCAAGAAAGCCTTCGGCGTGATCATCCTGCTCACCGGCATCGCCATCCTCTCCGGTGCCGACAAATGGCTGGAAGCGCAGGTGGTGGGCGTGTTGCCGGATGCCTGGGTGCGGGCGACGACGCTGTTCTGAGCGGCGTCAGAATTGGTTACAAATTAGGCAAACGACCGCCACAGACGCTGCTGGCGCGGCCCGATAAAGTGAATTCGTCCTCACCCCCCAACGGAGACATGACGATGGAAAAGACGAAGCGCAAACTCAAGAAGTTTTTCAAACTGGACAAGCTCGGGCAGCGCATTGCCCACGCCAGCAAGGCTTTCGACCAGCAACGCAAGGAACGCCTGTTGCGCAACTACGAGCGGCAAATGATGCTGCTCAGCTAGCCCTCTCGTTCCGGAACCACGATTCCACGGTCAACCGGAAATTTTGACCAAAATTGAAATGGCGCGCTGACCCCGCGCCATTTTTCATGCGCTGGCGGCGGGCACTTGCGCTTCGTTCAGGATGCGGACTTCGCGCTGCGGGAAGGGAATGGAAACGCCGTTTTCCTTGAAGGCGCGCCAGATGGCGAAGTTGATGTCGGAGACGACATTGCCTTTGCCTTTTTCCGGGTCGTCGATCCAGAAGCCGAGTTCCAGATTGATGCTGCTGTCGGCGAACTGGGTCAGGAAAACCTTGGGCGGCGGATCGGCCAGGACGCGTTCCTGAGCTGCGGCGGCTTCGGTCATCAGGCGGGCGGCCAGATCGAGATCGCTGTCGTAAGCGACGCCAACGCTGGTCGTCAGGCGCAGCTGGGCGTTGGAATAGGTCTGGTTCTGCACCGTGCTGCTGATCAAGGTTTCGTTCGGCACGATGAACTCGCTGCCGCCCGGGTTCTTGAGCACGGTGTAGCGCGTCGTGATCTGCGTCACCTCGCCGGCATCGGTGCCGACCTGGACGACATTGCCGATGCGGATCGAGCGGTCGAGCAGGATGATGAAGCCGGAAACGTAATTGCTGGCGATCTTCTGCAGACCGAAACCGAGGCCGACGCCGAGCGCGCCGGTGAATACCGAGAGCGCCGTCATGTCGATGCCGACCAGCCCCAGGCTGGCCAGGATGGCGATGACGGTCAGTCCGGCCTTGGCGACGCGGACACCGACGATGCGCAGATTGGCGTCGAGCGAATGAACGCCCATCAGCCGCGCCTCAATGACGCCGGCGATCCACAGCGCGAAAACGACAGTCAGGAAAATGGTCGCAATGCCGCGCAGCACGGTCCACAAATCGATGTGCTGCTTGCCGATGTGAAACTCCACCGACTCCATGGCCTCGATGACGAAGGGCGCCAGATCGGTGATGTAGAGCGCCAGCCAGCCCCAGACGGTGGCCGCGATGATGCGTTCCCAGGCGGTCAGCCAGGTCGCCCGCGGGAAAGCCTGGCGGAGCACAAAAATAACGCTGCGCACCAGCGCCATTGAGCCGAGCAGCGGCATGGCCAGCTTGAGCAGATTGACGTGAATGAGCGAACCGAGCGTGGCGATGGCGATGCCGGTCAGGACCATGCCGGTGAGCGGGAAGGCCAGACGGGAGCTGGCGTCGGACAGCCGTCCTTCGCCTTCGGTACGACGGCCGCGCCACCAGTGGGCGATCAGCGCGGCGAGGCCGATGCAGGCGACCAGCGCGACGACCTGCCAGACGAAATCCGGATCGCGAAAATCCGCTACCAGGTCGTTGATCAGGCGCAGGGCCTGGCTTTTCTCGCTCATCCTTGAAACCTCAGTTGGACGCGGATGATGGCGCGTTTGGACGGGATGGCCGGCGCGAAGCGACGACGCTGCAGGCTCGTGCCTGCGAGGAGAAGCGACAAAGCCAGACGCCCTGCCAGACGTGCCAGCGGCCGCGTAGCGTTGCCACCCGATGGGTTAATCACTTCGAAGGCACAAAAATCAGTGTTCATGCGGCCGGTCAAGGATGGGTGAGCGGTCAACTGAGGTTTCAAGGATCACGCCTTCTTTTCCAGCGCCGCGGCGAAGAAGCCGTCGGTATTGTGCTGGTTGGGCAGCAGACGCAGCAGGTCGCCATAGAAGGCGATGCCCTGCTTGGCGAGAATGGCCGAGGCCGGGACCAGCGTGAAATCGGGATGCTTGGCCAGGAAGGCGGCGACGATTTCGTCGTTTTCTGCGGTCAACAGGCTGCACGTGGCATAAACCAAACGTCCGCCCGGGCGAACCATCGTCGATGCGGCTTCGAGAATCGACAATTGCTTGACGGTCAGTTCGGCCACCGAGGCTTCATCCTGACGCCACTTGAGGTCGGGATTGCGGCGCAGCGTGCCGAGGCCGGAACACGGCGCATCGACCAGCACGCGGTCGGCCTTGCCAGCCAAACGCTTGATCTTGGTGTCGCGCTCGTGCTCGATGCGGGCCGGATGGACGTTGGACAGGCCGGAACGGGCGAGGCGTGGCTTGAGGTTGGCCAGGCGCTTGTCGGAAACATCGTAGGCGTAGAGGCGCCCGGTATTGCGCATCAGGGCGCCGAGCAACAGCGTCTTGCCACCGGCGCCGGCGCAGAAATCGACAACCATTTCGCCGCGCTTCGGTTCGAGCAGGAAGCCGAGCAGCTGGCTGCCTTCGTCCTGAACTTCGACAGCGCCTTCGATGAACAGCGGGTGCTTGGCCAGCGCCGGCTTGTCGCGCAGGCGGACAGCGATGGGCGACAGCGGGCCGGGCATAGCGGCGATGCCATCGTCAGCCAGCTTGGCCAGCACGTCCTCGCGATTGGCCTTGAGCGTATTGACGCGCAGATCGAGCGGCGCCGGCTGGTTGAGGCCGTGGGCCAGGGCCAGCGTTTCTTCCGGGCCGAACTGGGCGGCCAGGCGCTCGTACAGCCAGTCCGGCAAGTCGCAGCGGACAGCCAGCGGAAAGTCGGCTTCCGGCATGGCCTTGGCGGCGGCCAGCCATTCTTCTTCGCTGGCCTTCAACACCGGGGCCAGTTCGCGCTGACTCCAGCCGCGCGTCACGGCCAGGGCGACGAGCAAGCGACGACGGTCGGAGAGCTTGCCGGCGCAACGTGCTTCGAGGCTACGGCCGCGACGCAGAACGGCGAACACCGTTTCGGCGACGAAGGCGCGGTCGGCGTGGCCGAGCTCGCGATGTTCGCGGAAATAGCGCGAAACGACGGCGTCGGCCGGGTAATCAAAGCGCAGCAGCAGGCCGAGAACGGCCTCGGCGTGGGCAAACAGGGCGGGTGTGAAGCGGGCTTTCATGGTGATCCTATTTCAATCGCGACTTGCTCGAAGATGTCGCCTTTTTTATCGGTGTAGCGAATTTTAACCGGTAGGCGGTGACGATCGAGGGCAATCCAGATTTCGGTGACGGTATCGCCCATGGCGCGCAGGTGCAGGGTGCGGAAATGGCCGGCCGGGATGTCGATTTCCTCTTCGCCCAGCGAATCGAGGGCGAAGCGGTCGTATTTCTTGCCGGTGACGACGCCGACCGTCGCCCCGCCTTCCGGCTGGCGCAGGTAGGCGAGCTGGTAGTTGAGCGACAGGATGTCCTGGGCGCCGGCGGTTATCGGCTGCACGGCGCCGCTACGCGACAGGCGGACTTCGGCGGTCGACCAGTCGAAATCGGCGTTTTCGTTGGCATCCTTACCATTCTTGCGCGTCCGGTAGGTTTCGGGTTGCAGGCCGCCAGCAACGAGCCTACCGCTGCTTTCGTTCTCGAAGACGAGCGGCTTGAAGAGGGCGACCAGGCCGATGGTTTCGGTCATGCCGGTCAGCCGGTAACGGCCGTCCTCGGTGAATTCCCAACTGTGTTCGGCGCGGCCGATCTGAAAACCCTGGGTGCCGTAGAAGATGACGAAACGCATGCGGCCTTTGGCCGGCAGCAGGGGCCTGGCCGGCTCCGGCGCCGGCTTTGCCACGGTCGACGGCAAATTCGGGGCAAATTCGGAAGGCTTGGTTTCCGCCGCCGGCTCCACGGTTTCGACCGATGGCGACGGCTTGGCGGTGGCCAGAGGGGCTGGCTTGGCCGGTTTCGGGCGGGGTTTGACGACTGGTTTCTGTTCGGCCGCCGGCGGCGGTGGCGGCTGCAACTCGGCGCGCAGGGGAACCGGCTCATCCACCCCGCCGAAAATCTCGACATCGGTACCGAACAGCGCTGCGGCATGAATGCCGAGCGAAGCGGCGAGCGCGATGACGAGGGCGAGCGGCACAACCAGTCAGCGGATTTCGGGAGAGATCAGCACAGGCGGTTCGGCCAGTTCGGCGGCGATCCGGACACGACCGTTTTCCAGCGTCAATTTGTCTTCGACAAACCAGCGCACGGCCTGCGGGTAGACCAGATGTTCCTGCTGCAGGACGCGGGCCGACAGGCTGGCTTCATCGTCGCCATCGAGCACCGGCACGGCGGCCTGGATGATGACCGGGCCGTGATCGAGGGTCGGCGTGACGAAATGCACGGTGCAACCGTGGATGCGCACGCCCTCTTCGAGCGCCCGCTGGTGCGTGTGCAGGCCGGGGAAGGACGGCAGCAGCGAGGGGTGGATGTTGATCAGCCGGCCTTCGTAGTGACGCACGAAGCTGTCGGACAAAATGCGCATGAAACCGGCAAGGACGACGAGATCCGGCTCGAATTCGTCGATGCATTCGGCCAACCGGCTATCGAAAGCCTCGCGCCCGGCAAAGGCCTTGTGATTAATGAAGTGCGTCGTGATGCCCGATTTTGCCGCTGTTTCTAGCCCCTCGGCCTCGACCCGGTTGCTGATCACGGCGACGATGTTGACAGGCAGCGTTCCGGCGTCGCGGGCGGCGATCAACGCCTCCATGTTGCTGCCACGACCGGAAATCAGGATGACGATTCTCTTCATTTCAAAAAACTCACGGGTAAAAAGATGGCGCTGGCCACGGACTGGCTCAGCCGGGAAAAAGTGCGGCCATTGCGGTCGGCAACGACCTTGGCCATGAAATCGAGCAGGCCCATGACGCGGCCGAATTCGCGCTCGTAGGAGAGGTTGCGGTTGGCCGGATCAAGCTCGTTCGAGAGCAGGAACAGCTCGCCGGCCGCGTTGCGGTCGTGGCCGAGCTTCCAGATGGCGATATCCATGTTGCGGGCGCTGTTGTAGAGCTTCATTTCGTTGAGGCTGTCGAGGATGTAGAACTCCTCCTTGTGCTCGAAGGCAGCGTCGACCATGCCGAGCAGCCCGAACATCAGCGCCATGACGCGGTCGCCGGCATAAACCTCGGAGAAGGCGAGCGAAGCCACCGCTCCCTCGCGCAGGCCGGTGAATTCCGGCCAACTGCGGAACTGGCGCTGGCGCAGACGCTCGACTGCCGCTTCACGGCTGACGGCGCCGCTCTTCTTCCATTCCTTCGGATTGCGCTTGTAGAGCTTGTCGGCGATCAGCAACAGGCCGCTGACCACCTCGGCGCGATTGGTGTCGGCGATGCGGTCAACTTCCGATTTGAGCAGATATTTCGGGTCGACCGTGGATTCCGTCCGACCGGCCTTGTCCATCTTGGTCGTACAGGCCGCCAGCGCCAGCACGAGGATGACGGCCAGCCAGCGCATCAGGCTTCCTTGCTCTTGAGGTAGCCCCAGCCGATGGGAATGAGCGAGGAAATGATGATGCCGATGATGATCACCGACAGATTGGCCTTGACCCACGGCATGTTGCCCAGCCAGTAACCGGCCAGACACAGCGAAACGACCCAGCCAACGGCGCCGATCAGGTTGAACAGCGTGAAGCGCGCATAGGTCATCGAGCCAATGCCGGCAACAAAGGGCGCGAAGGTCCGGAACAGCGGCAGGAAGCGCGAGATGATCAGCGTCTTGCCACCATGTTTTTCATAAAAGGCGTGCGTCTTGATCAGCGCGTCGCGGTTGAAGAAACGCGAGTTTTCCCAGTGGAAGACTTTGGGCCCAAGAAAACGGCCGATCTGGTAATTGACCGTATTGCCGAGCACCGCCGCCGCAATCAGCACGCACATCAGCGTGAAGATATCCATGCCCCCCTCGCCGATGGCAGCCAGCGCACCAGCCACGAAAAGCAGCGAATCGCCCGGCAGAAAGGGCAATACGACAAAACCGGTCTCCGAGAAAATGATGAAGAACAGGATGCCGTAAATCCACAAGCCGTACTGCTGAACCATGATGGCCAGATGCTTGTCGAGATGGAGGACGATTTCGATGAATTGGGTCAGGAGTTCCATGCGGGGCGCCGGGGTTTGAATGACGGCGCATTTTACCCCAACGTCACCCTTACTCCTCTGCCTCTGGCACACGCCGACATCGGCTATTTATCGCGGCATCGCCACCAATAACAGTCGGTGTAGCGCCAGGACGGAACATTATGATTTTGCGAGAATATTTCAGCCGCCGAAGTGTCGGAAATATTTACACGCCATAGCCACGGTAGCCACACTCGACCTCAACCCGGCCGAGCACAATCCTGCGCAAGCCTTGGGGTGACTTGGACTCCCTCCAACGGCCATTAAGCGCATAGCCAACTGGCCCAGCTTTTGCGTACTTTGTCAAGAAGACAAATTCACACCGGATGCAATATTTGTGTCATCAACAGGCACCTTTTGCACTGAGGTCGCGAATTGATTTTTTCGATACGCACCACTTTTGCGACAGGACTGAAAATGACCACATCGTCGGTTCGTTATGTTTTTTCGCGACTCATTGCGCCCATCCTTGCGTTTCTGCTTTTGGCCCCGGCTCATGCCATGCCCAGCCTGATCAACGGGGGTTTCGAGTCAGCGCTGACCGGATGGAGCAGCGAAGATCAGACCGGCAGCGAAGGAACTTTCTTTGTCCAGAGCGGGACACTCAGCCCGATTAACGGCCTCAATGTTCCACCGCCGCCACAAGGAACGCAGGCAGCGATGACCGATGCCCCGGGCCCCGGTTCTCATGTGCTCTATCAGGACTTCGTGGCCAGCGCAGGTAACGCGACGCTGAGTTTCCAGCTGTTCATCGGCAACCAGTCAGAGGTGGGCTTCTTCACGCCGCCCACGCTGGACTTTTCCACGCCGGAACTGAATCAACAGGCCCGGGTAGATATCCTCAAAGCGAGTGCAGACCCGTTCAGCATCGCTGCCGCCGACATCCTGATGACGCTCTACCAAACCAACGTTGGCGACGCCTTGATTGAAGGATATTTCACCGTTGCCGAGGACGTCAGCGCCCTGCTCACCACCCATGCAGGCGAGACGCTGCGCCTGCGCTTTGCCGAAGTCGACAACGTGAATATCTTCATGATGGGCGTGGATGACGTCCGTTTCACGTCGAACGAAGTTCCCGAACCGGCACCGTTGCTGCTCCTGGGCATCGCCATGCTCGTCCTGCTCGCTGTGCAAACCCATCCGCGCAACCAGCGCCGCGGCTAAGTTTCACCGTCCCGAGTTTTCTGTCGGTACAAGATTTGCCGATTGCCATCTGCTGAGAAACACAAGGAGATCTCGATGAAACACGCTCGGATATTCCCCCGCCTTGGCCAGCGCGGACGTGGCACGCTGTTCGGCGCCGCGGCACTGGGTGCCGCACTCGCCCAGCCATTGGCAACACTGGCCGATACGATCCCGGTCGAAATGCTCGACCCCGGCCTTCAGGTCACAACGGTGCTGAACACAGGCCTCAGCCAGCCGATTGGCATCATTTTCCTCGCTGCCGACGATTTTCTTGTCCTCGAAAAGGCCTCCGGACAAGTCAAGCGGATGCGTAACGGGGTCTTGGAGCCCACGCCGGTACTCGATCTGGCGGTCAACAGCAATTCTGAACGCGGTTTGCTGAGCTTGGTGCTGCATCCGGATTTCCCGGCGACGCCCCATGTCTTTGTATTCTGGACCCAAAGCTCGACCGGGCTCGACACGACCACGGTCAGCGAAGTGCCGCTTCTTGGTAACCGGGTCGACCGCTTTATCTGGGATGGCAACACGCTTGTCTTTGACCGCAACCTCATCCAGCTTCGCGCCCGCCAGACAGACAATGTGGAAACCCCGGGGCACCCGGGCACGGCCAACGCAAACGAGTTCGGCAACCACAACGGCGGCGTGATGCGCTTTGGCCCGGACGGCAAACTCTACGTTTTCATGGGCGATCAGGGGCGGCGCGGCTGGCTGCAAAACCTGCCCAATGGCCCTTTCCTGACGCCGCCCCTCATTGATGACACCTTCGGTGGCCCGGCGCCCGATAACGCCCACCTGGCCGGCCTCATTCTGCGATTGAACGACGATGGCTCGACACCGGCCGACAATCCGTTCTTTGCCACCGGCGCGGCAATCGGTGGCGAACTCGGCCAGAACTTTCAGAAAATATTTTCTTACGGCCACCGCAATGGCTTCGGCATGGCCTTCGACCCGCTGAGCGGCTCACTTTGGGAGTCCGAGAACGGTGACGACGCTTATTCGGAGCTGAATCGCGTCGTTCCCGGCATGAACGGTGGCTGGATACAACTGGCCGGCCCGATGAGCCGTGTGGCCAACTGGAAGTTGATCGAAACCACGCAGTTTGGCCGATCGCTGCAACAGCTTCGCTACCCGCCAACCCGCGCGGCCTACACCCCGGGCCTGGTCAGATCGCGCCTGTTCATGTTGCCAGGTGCGTTCTACCGCGACCCCGAGTTGAGCTGGCGCTACGAAATCGGTCCATCCGGCCTGACCTTCGTCGGCGACGACAGCCTGGGGAACGCCTACAGCGGCACCCTGTGGATGGGCTCCGCGCGGGCCTTCTCGCAAGTCGGAGGAACCGGCGGCAGCCTGTACCGCATTCGCCTCACGGCTGATCGCCTCGCAGTGGACACCAGCGCCGACCCGCGACTGGCCGACCGGGTGGCCGACAACCTGTTCCGCGCCAGCAAGTTTGACGGCACGGAAAGCGAGACCCTGCTGATCGGCCGCGGCTTCGGCGTCACACCGAGCATCGAACAGGGGCCGGATGGCCATCTTTACGTGGTCTCGCTCTCCGACAATGCCATCTACAAGATCAGCCCGAAGCCGTAGATAGCGCTGGTTTCAGGCCGACGGCAACAGAAGCCAGCGTAGCGGGCACTCGTCCGGCGAGGCAATCTGAGATAATCCGGGCATGCCGACTATTGCCCGCCTCCCCGACCTGCTGATCAGCCAGATTGCCGCTGGCGAAGTGGTCGAAAGACCTGCTTCCGTCCTCAAGGAACTCCTCGAAAACAGTCTCGACGCCGGCAGCAAGGCGATCCAGGTGCATCTGGAGGAAGGCGGCGTCAAGCTGATCCGCATCACCGACGACGGTTGTGGCATTGCGAAAGATGAACTGGCGCTGGCGCTGACCCGGCATGCCACGTCGAAGATTTCCAGCCTCGACGATCTGGAGCGGGTCGGCACGCTTGGCTTTCGTGGCGAGGCGCTGGCTTCGGTGGCTTCCGTTGCCCGGCTGAGCATCACCAGCCGTGAACGCGGTGCGGCGCATGCCTGGAAACTACGCGGCGAGCCGGGTGCAGAGCCGGAACCGGCTGCCCTGATGGCCGGCACCGTCGTCGAGATGCGCGACCTCTATTTCAACACCCCGGCCCGCCGCAAGTTTTTGAAATCGGAAAGCACCGAATTCGCCCACTGCGCCGATGCCGTCCGCCGTCTGGCGCTAACCCGGCCGGATGTGGCGATCAGCCTCACCCACAACGGCCGCAACCTGTTCCAGCTCGCCCCGGCCGACGCGCCGCGGCGCATTGCCGACATCCTCGGCGACGACTTTCTTGGTGCCGCTCGCGCTGTCGATGCCGGGGCAGGCCCCTTGTCACTCGTCGGCTTCGCCATCGATCCGACCCGCGCCACCGATGCCAAGGACGGCCAGTACGTCTTCGTCAACGGCCGTTTCGTGCGCGACAAGATCATCAGCCACGCCCTGCGCGAAGCCTACCGCGACGTCCTGCACGGCAGCCGCCAACCGGCCGTCTGCCTGTTCGTCAGCATCGATCCGGGGCTCGTCGACGTCAACGTCCACCCGGCCAAGACCGAAGTCCGCTTCCGCGATTCGCGCGCCATGCACCAGTTCGTCTTCCACGCCATCCAGCGCACGCTGGCCGCGCCCGTTCAGGCCGAAGCCGCCCCGGCGCTGGTCGAACGCGAGACTTCCACGGTCAACCCGGAAAATCGGCCAAATTTCGAATACGCCCCGCCGCTCCGTCATCAGGGCAGCCTCGGCGTCGCCGAACCGGCCGCCGCGGCCTACCTCGCCTTTGCCCGCGCCGCGCAGCAGGTCACGCCGTCGTCCGCCGGGCCGGCCACGACTTTTCAATTTCAGCCCAATTTTCCGGTTGACCGTGGCAACGACAGCCCGCCGCCCGACAGCGCCGGCCCGCCGCTCGGCTACGCCCTGGCCCAGTTGCACGGCATCTACATCCTCGCCCAGAACGCCCGCGGCCTGATCCTCATCGACATGCACGCGGCGCACGAGCGCATCCTCTACGAAAAGCTCAAAACCGCCTTCGACAACCGCCAGATCGCCACGCAAGCGCTGCTCATCCCGGCCGTCTTCTCGGCTGACCCGCTCGACATTGCCGCCGTCGAAGAACACGCCGAGGCGCTGGCCGACCTCGGCTTCCAGATCGCCCCGCTCGGCCCGAATCAACTCGGCGTGCGTGCCGTCCCCGCCCTGCTCCAATCCGGCGACCCCGCCGCCCTGGCCAAATCGTTGATCGCCGAACTGCGCGAACACGGCATCACCCAGCTCGCCACCGCCCGGCGCAACGAATTGCTCGCCACCATGGCCTGCCACGGCGCCGTCCGCGCCCGCCGCCTGCTCACCGTCCCCGAAATGAACGCCCTGCTCCGCCAGATGGAAGAAACCGAACGCGCCGGCCAATGCAACCACGGCCGACCGACCTGGACGGAACTGTCACTCAACGATCTCGACAAACTGTTTCTGCGCGGGCAATAATTCGGCGGCTCACACTCGCCCCGGCCCGCGCCCTCATGATGTCATCCCTCAGGCAGTTGCTCCGACCATCCTCGGCGCCCCCCGGCGAACGTCGCAATGTCCTGATGGCCTTGGGGCTCCTCGCCTTGCTGACCTATATCGGGCTCATTGTCGGCGGCCTGAAAGTCTCGCTCGACCGCGAAAACGAGTTTGCCCTGCGCAACCTGGACAATCTGGCGCGCGTACTGGAGGCACATGCCCACAACACTGTGGACAAGATCGACACCGTGCTGCTGGCCAGCCAGTTGCGCCTGAACACCACGCTGGCCGGGGAATCGGCCGATGCTGGCGCGATCAACACCGCGCTGGCCAGCTATCTGGCGCTGATCGCCAGCGAATCGCAAAGCCTGCGCGTGGCCAACGCCGATGGCAACTTCACGCATGACGCCTCGGGCAAGATCGCCAGCGTCCACATTCGCGACCGCGACTACTTCCGGCGCAATCGCGACGGCGCTCGCGCCCTGGTCGTCTCCGAGCCGCTGTTTGCCAAGATCACCAGCAACTGGGTGATCACCCTGAGCCGCCGCCTCGACGACCGGCAAGGCCAATTCGCCGGCCTCGTCCAGGCAGCGGTACGGGCCGATCATTTCCAGGAATTCTTCACCAGCCTCAAGCTCGGTGCCGGCCAGAGCATCACTTTGATCGACCGCGAACGCCGGCTGATCGCCCGTTACCCGGCCGCCCCCGAACGCCAGGGTACCGTCCTCGAAAACACCCCGCTGACAGCCCAGATCGCCAACAAGCAGGCGTATGGCAATTTCACCCATCGCTCGTCGGTTGACGGCATCGAGCGCCTCTATGTCGCTCGTCAGGTCGGCCACTACCCGTTGTACGTGGTGGTTGGCCACGCACCGAGCGACTATCTGGCCAACTGGTACCAGCAAGTCATGTGGTCAGTCCTCAGCATTCTTTTGCTGGCCTTCGTTCTCGCCGGCTGGATCGTCGTCTGGCTGCGCACCTACGACCGGGCGCGCGCGCTGGCGCAAGACATGACCCGGGCCTACGAGAACACCACGCGGCAAACCCGTGCCCTCCTCGACAGCCTGCCCGACCCGGCCTGGCTGAGCGACCGCGAGCAACGTCTGATCGCCGTCAACGATGCCTACGCGCGGGCCTGTGGCCAGCCGGCCGACACCCTGCCGGGGCAGACGGTAGCCGCCATCTGGCCGGCCGAAGCAGCCGAATCGCTGACCCGGCAGGACGCCCTGGCGCTGACCGAACAACGGCAACAGCGGCGGACCGATACCCAGCAACTGGCCGACGGCGAGACCCGTCATTTCGAGTTCATCTCGACCCCGGTCCTCGACGAACGCGGCGAACTGGCCGGTGTCGCCGGCGTCGCCCGCGACATCACGCAACTGCACGAAGACCAGGAGCGCATCCGCTACCTGGCCGAACACGACCAGCTGACCCAGCTCCCCAACCGCGGCATGCTGGCCGATCTGATGTCGCAGGCGCTGGCCCTGACCTTCGGCACCCAGGCCGAGGTCGCCCTGATGTTCCTCGACCTCGACCATTTCAAGAACGTCAACGACACGCTCGGCCACGAGATCGGCGACCAGTTGCTGCGCGAGGCGGCCCAGCGCCTGCGCAGCAGCCTCGATGCGCGCGACACGGTCAGCCGGCAGGGCGGCGACGAATTCGCCATCCTGATCCAGGGCTATGGCTCGCCCTCGCGTCTGGCCAGCATCGCCCAGCGACTGATCGACGCACTCGGCGAGCCCTTCATGGTGGCCGGGCACGAATTGCGCGTCGGCGCCAGCATCGGCATCAGTACCTACCCGGAGGACGGCCAGGACATCGGCAGCCTGCTGAAGAACGCCGACACCGCGATGTACCAGGCCAAGGCCGCCGGTGGCAATGCCTACCGTTTCTTCATGCCCGAGATGAACACCCGCATTTCCGAACGGGTGATGCTGGAAAACTGCCTGCGCCGGGCGCAGCGCGGCCAGGACATCTACCTCAATTACCAGCCGCAGGTCGACGCCCAAAGCGGCCGGCTGATCGGACTCGAAGCGCTGGTCCGCTGGAACCACCCGGAAAAAGGCAACATCCCGCCGTCGCGCTTCATCCCCATCGCCGAGGAAAGCAACCTGATCAACCAGATCGGCGACTGGGTGCTGCGCGAAGCCTGTCGGCAAAACCGCCAGTGGCAGGATCAAGGCCTTCCGCCCGTGGTCATGGCGGTCAACCTGTCCGCCGTTCAGTTGCGCCAGGCCAACCTCGCCCAACGGATCATCGCCATCCTCGCCGATACGGGTCTGGAGCCCCGCTGGCTCGAGCTGGAAGTCACCGAAAGTGCCTTCATCCACGACACCGACCGCATCGTCGCCGTACTCGACGAACTGAGCGCTCTGGGCATCAAGCTGTCGATCGACGATTTCGGGACCGGCTACTCCAGCCTCGGCTACCTCAAGCGTCTGCCCTTCGACCGCATCAAGATCGACCAGTCCTTCGTCCGCGAACTGCCGGACGACACTGACGACATCGCCATCGTCCGGGCCATCATCGCCATCGCCGACAGCCTGCAAAAGGAAGTCATCGCCGAAGGCGTCGAACAGGCAGAGCAGGCCGACTTCCTGCTCGACCACGGCTGCCGCCTGATGCAGGGCTACCACTTTGGCCGCCCGACCACGGCTGCCGCCATCGAAGGCGTGTTGCAACGGGGCGGATACCTCCCCATGCGGGCAGTCGACGCAGCCGTTTGACACCCACGCTCATGGCAAAACCCAATCCCACCGCCAGCCGACGTGGACGGAACTGACGATGGATCAGCTCGACAAGCTGTTCCTGCGCGGGCAATAGGCAAAATACCCGGATTGAATAGACGGCCACGCTAGGCTGTCGTATGCTCGGCCGCATATTGCCGTCGAGAATACGCGTCCAGTTTTCCAGTTAACCGAATGCACTACCGGCGGCCCCTGTTGATTTAGCACCAATTGGAGCCGTCCCTGTGCAACAACAACGCCGCAAGTTGCTGTTTCTTCTCCCGTTGATGTCGGTTTATTCGATCGGCAAGGCACAAATACACCCTCTGGATACGGTATCCGTATATCTGGTGCCGCTCGATGATTTTCCTGAAGAACTTGCCGGTGCAATCGCCAAGTCGCTGCAAAACAACCTGAGTTTCCGTATAAAAGCATCGGTCAGACTTCCGCCGCTCAATATCGCCACCGCGCCGGGCACGACCCAACTTGTCTCCGATGACATTCTCCTGCAGGCGTCAAAAGCATCATCACGATTGCCGGAAGCCACCCCGACCACCTATTGCGTCTTCCTTACCACCAAGGACATTAACTCGCGCTCGGCCAATCTCCGTTTTCTATTTTCTGCGCACAACAAGGCGTTGCACTGCTCGGTAGTTTCATTGGCGAGGCTTGTGGAGTACGCCGGGGAGCGCCCCGTTTTAACGGCACGCTCCGTATCAAGGATTCAGAAAATGACCAAGCGTGCAATCGGTGAAATGCACCTCGGATGGAAGCGATCGCCGGATACAAACGACATCATGTATTCACCACTGATGAGCCTGGACGAACTGGACAAACTGGGTATGGATCATGCCGAGAGTCGGCCAGAACAAGCGCCCGGACCTATATTCCCACAATCATCGCCAAACGCGATTTAGCCCCCAAAAAACTCAGATTGAATATGATTTCTGAGCCCCCCCAGCCGCCAGCCAATTCCCACGGTCAACCGGAAATTTTGGCCAAAAATGAAATTTTGCCCAGCGATGAAACCCCTGCTCCATGCTTGAATTCCTGATCGAGATACTGGGCGAGTTCGTACTCCAAGCGGTGGGCGAGGCTTTGCTGGAACTGGGTTTTCACTCGCTCGCCGAGCCTTTCCGGAAACCACCGAATCCGTTGCTGGCAGCCCTCGGTTACGCCATCTTCGGCGCCCTGGCGGGCGCACTGAGCCTGTTTCTCCTGCCAGCCCATCTGACGCCCTCCGGCCTCCCCCGCCTCGCCAACCTGCTGCTCACACCGATTGCCGCGGGCTTGTGCATGGTCGCCATGGGAGCCTGGCGGAGCCGGCGTGGCGAGGCCTTGCTGCGCATTGACCGCTTTTCGTATGGCTACCTGTTTGCCCTGAGCCTGGCGCTCGTCCGATTTCAATTCGCCCACTGAGCCACCATGCCAACAACATCCTTGCATCCCCTCTGAAAAATTCGTAGGCTCCTGATCAGCCCTCCGTTTTCCGGGGGGAAGCGCTCCATGAAGGCCGGCAGCTTCGCCGGCAGATTTTCGACGGCAGGAGGCATCCATGCTCAATCTGTTTTCCGTCTCTGCTTTTGGGCGCCGCAATGCATGGCGGCTGTTTTTTGCGCTTGTGGTCTTGGCCGGGCTGAATGCCTGCGGAAAATCCGGCGCCCCCCTCGAAACACCGGTTGAAGCAGCACCGCCGCCTCCCCCGCCACCAGCTGCCGCGGCAAGACCGGCCCCGGCACCGGCGCCGGTAACGCCGCCGCCGCCCAGACCTGCCGCCGCGAATGGCGGTGGAACTCCACGCGAGACCGGGTCTGGCGGCTTCGGCGGTTTGGTGAAACCGGCGCCCGGCAAGGTCACAGGCGACGCTGCGCCGTCGATTCCGCAGTTTGACTGGCCGCCGCCCAAGGCTTCCGCCGAGGAGTCGATTCCCGACAAATGGCTGCGCACCGGTTCGACGACGCGGCTGGCCAATGTCGCCGACAAGTTCGAGAAGGCCCTGCGTCTGGCCCACTACGAGCAGCGGAGCTATTACGCCGTGCCACGCGGTTTTGCGCTGGCGACGCAGCTTGAGCAGATCCAGGCCGATGGGACGCCGATGCCGGGGGCAGATCGCTGGAAGATCGGCACGCCGTCGGTGAACAATCTGTCGCTGGCGAGTTTCATCAAGGCCCTGGCCAAAGCGCCAGCCGGCAATTACCGGGCGATTGTTTTCGTCGTCACCGACGCCCCCTGGGTGCAGTCCACCACGGCGCCGAGCGACGACAAGATCAAGGGTTGGGCCGGTGGCGGGGCGCACACGCTGCCTGCATCGATTGGCGCCCTGCCCTATGGCGATGACTATCGCGCCCGCGCCCTGATTTACGAGTTCAAAAAGGGCAAGTCCGGCCCGGCGAAAACCCTGCTGCCCAGCGCAGTGTCGGGTGAAACGCATCTCGACAAGGGGGGCATCTGGGAACCCCTGAGCATCCTGTGAAAACCGGCGCGGCGCGAGGCTTTCATGGCTAATCCGGTGTTCATCAGCTACCGGCGCAGCGACACGACGGGCGAGGCCGGGCGGCTGGCCGATTCGCTGGAAAACCTGCTCGGTGCCGCCTGCGTCTTTCGCGATGCCGACGACATTCCGGCCGGCGAGGATTTCGCCGTATTTTTGCAGCACGAGCTGGCCGGGACCGAAGTGGCGATCGTCCTCATCGGCAAGAAATGGCTGGCCGAACTGAACAGCCGACTCAACAAGCCCGAGCCCGACTTCGTCCGCATCGAAATCGCCACCGCACTAAAACTCGGCAAGCGAGTCATCCCGGTTTTGCTCCAGGGCGCCGAGTTGCCGAGTGCGGCGTCCCTGCCCGACGATCTGCGCGCCCTCGTCAATCGCCAGGCCATCAATCTGCGCGACGAGGCGTGGATAGCCGATGCCGGCCGTCTCGCCGATGCCATCGGCCGTCCCTATGCCTGGCGACTGTTGGCACTACGCGCCGCGATTTTTGTCGTCGTCGCCGTGATCGCCACCAAATACGCTGTCGGTGCCCTGGCCCCGAATGCCGACAACCAGCTTGAACTGGCGCGCGGCGTCATCGTCAGCCTGCTGGCGCTCTATGCCGGCGGTGAAGGTTTCCTGTGGTGGAAACGAAAAAAACGGGTGGCGTAATTTGACGCGGCGAATGGCGACCCTGCTGCTCTGGCTGTCCGGCGCGCTGGCGCTCGGCCTTTTCGTCGCCATGGCTGTCCATTCATCGCCGCTGACGCCCGGCATTCCGGCGCTGCAATTCACCTTTGATGAGACATCCTTCAAAGCCATTCTCAACCAGTGGGGCTCGGATGGCGTCGACCTTTTCCGCCGCCATTTCCACATCGACTTCCCGGTCCTCGCCAGCTACGGCCTGTTCGGGTACCTGCTCGTCCGCTACGGCTGCCTTTTCCGGCAACTCGACCGAACGACCCGACGCCTTTCCAGCTGGACCTTGCCCGGCGCCGCAGGGCTCGACGCCATTGAAAACCTGCTCCACCTCCAGTTGATTTCCGAGCCGGCACCCCACGCCGCAGCCCTCTACCTGATCGCCGGACTGGTGGCCACGGGCAAATGGCTGCTCATCGCTAATTTCATGGCCGGCACGCTTTACTTGCTGGTCGCCAAATGGCGCTACGGCTGCGAGAAATGACCTCGGCCATGGACTCCCACGGTCAACCGGAAATTTTGGCCAAAATTGAAAAGACCAGCCTTCCTGTCATGACCACTACCACCCAACTCGCCCCGCCCGGCGCCGGCCTGCCGACCCTCGAACGCTGGATTTCCCGCACATTGCTTCAAGTCTTGCGGACTTTTTTAAGCAAGGACGCGCTGACCCGCTGGCTGCGCCGGGAGACCGAAACCGTCCTCGCCTTGGCCGCCAGCCTGCCCCCGGCGCTGGCCTGCCTGCCGGTCATCGTGCCGCGCGTCACCGGGCTGGAAGACAGCAGCCGTGGCTGGTCGGCCAACATGGTGCTGCAGCATCTGGTCATCGTCGACACCGGCATCCGCCAACTGGCCAAAGCCCTGGCCGACGGCAACAGCTTCGGCCGCGAGCTGCGCATCGCCGAGGTCAAACCCGAACTCACTGCCGGAGCCGAACAGCACGCCCAGCTGCGCGCGGCGGTCGGCGATTACGCCCGGCTGATCGACCGCCTCGGCGATTTGCGCAGCCCCCTGCGCCACGCCCATCCGTGGTTCGGCCAGCTCGACCTGCGCGGCTGGCATGCCCTGGCCGCCATGCACACCCTGGCCCATCGTCGTCAGATGCAACACATCGTCGCCCGGCAACAGCCCGGAAACTAGCTTCCCCGGCTCAGGCAAGCGCACAAAACCACACATCGTTACAGCCAATCATCGGCTACGCCGCCTAAAATACCGGCGATGTTCGTGTCCCATCCCTCTCCGGCCCGGCGAGCACCGCTTTTCGCGTTTGCTGCCTCGCTCCTGATTCACGCCCTGATCCTGATGATCCCCCGGCATGATCCGGACGAAGCCTCAAGTCCACCGCGCATGGAAGCCCGCCTGCGCAAGCCGGTGTCGACCGAAACGGCGAGTGCCCCCGAGGCGCGCCAGAAGCCAGCGAAAATCAAGCCGGAACGCCCGCGCCTGCTGACCACCAACAAGCGGAGCAAAACCTCGGTGGCCAGTGTGCCGCAATGGACGACGGCGGAAAAGGCGGACATGAACCGCTTTCTCGACGAGCTCGACAACAACGCCAAGTCGGCGCCCAAACCAACGCTGGCCCAGCGTTCAAAAGCCATGGCCCGCGAGGAAGCGTGGAAGCAGGCGCGGGAAGAATCGGCCGGCAGCGCCCTGCTCGACCTGCGCCCCAACGCCACGCCGCCCGACCCGTTCAGCCTCGAAATGTATCTCGAAGGCCTGCTCAAACGCCTCAATCGCAGCGCCAGCTTCGTCAAGAACGACCCGCGCGCCAAGGGCATGCGGCCGGCTTCCATCGAGTTCAAGATCAATCCGGACGGCTCGATGAAGTCATTCAGGGTCGTCAATGCCGGCGATCAGGCCGACGAGATCGCCTTCGTCAAGGCCGTCGTCGAACGCTCGGTTCCCTTCTCGCCCTTCCCGGTCGATCTCGACCGGGCGGCCCGCTCGCTGACCATGCGCATCTGCATCAATCCGGCTGGCTCGGGCGAAGGCGGCTTCGGCTTTACGCGAGCCAGTGGGCGGGCCTGCTGAGCCATACCGCCCGGCTCACTTGGTCAGATTGACTGCTTCCTCTGCCCAGCCAATCGCTTCAACTGAAGCCGACTCGATGGCTTCGAGCGAACAGCCCAGTTCGTCGGCCAGACGCGCGACGTTCTGGACACGGCCCTTTTCGACGGCGATGCTGAGCATCAGGTAGCGCGCCAACGGGCCGCTGCTGTTGAGCAAGGCTTCGCTGAGCGCCGGCAGCAGATTGAGCTTGCCAACCACCGCGCTCATCGGCAGGCCGAGCAGGCTGTCGAGCAGCGAAAGCAGGCCAAGCAGGAAGAATTCATCACACTCCAGCTTGCTGTGCTTCTCCTGCCCGAGCAGTTCGAGGAAACGCCCGCGCGCCAGGGCGAGTTCAAGCAGCACCTCGTCGCGCGGCGAGCCGGCGCCAGCCCGGAACATGCCGATCGACAGCCAGCGGTAGAGCTGTTCCCGACCGAGCACCATGATCGCCTGATCAATGCTGGTCACCGGCTGCGCCAACCCGGCCATCGGCGAGTTGGCCATGGCCATCACCTTGACGATGACACCCGGATCGCGTTTGGCGATCTGGGCGATGTCGGCCAGATCGGCGTCCTTGCGTAGCTGGTTGAGCATTTCGATAAGGACCAGCTGACTCTGGCCGATTTCCTTGGCCTGCTGCTCCTCATCCGGCTCGGTTGTGAATGTGCCGAGGCAATAGGCGATGCCATGCGAAACGCAATAGCGATGCTCCGGCCAGCGCCTGACCTTGTCGGCGATGAGTTCAAGGCCCGGCTTTTCCTGACGCAGGGTGCGCAGCAGAACCTCGAGACTGGACAAGGAAAGGGCCGAAAAATCGAGGAGCAGATAATCGGCGTGTTCGAGAATCGTTTGCCGGTGCGTCACGATGTCCCCGGCGGCCAGTGCGATCCTCGCCCCGGCGCCATGAATGGCGGCGGCAACCGCGTTCCAGTCGTCGGATACCCTGGCGCCATCGGGCAGAGCGAGCAGAAAGGTCGTCATCGGGCCGATCAGCGGCGTGTAGTCATGGCGCGTCCAGTCATCGTGGGTCAGGGGAATCAGCGCCAGACGCCGTGCGGCGAAGGCCGCGACGTTGTTGGCGGTGAGGATCTCCAGCGTCGCCGAGGCGTCGGCGAGCAGTTCGGAATCCGGTCGGCGAGCTGAAAAACGGTAGCCGGCTATGCGTGTCCGGGCATCGATGATCTCGTCTCGCAGCAGAACCACCGGCGGAGCCTTGCGAACGGCTACCGCTGGCGCCGAAATAACCGGGACATCGGGCGACGAACTGCCGCCTCTGATGGGTGCAGCCTCTCCGCCACCCATGCCGAAAACGCGTTTGATGAAACCGAACATGATGCCAAACCCCGAGATGAAGAAATCGGCGGCCAGGCCAGTGTTGCCCGAAAAAACCGATTTAACAGAGACATTATATTCATCAAATCAACGGACAAATGGCGACACGGCAATTAGCCATTTTTCCCTTCAGTTTCCGCCACCACAGCGCCAGACAAGCGCTATGACGTGCGGCAATTTGACACATTCCGAAAGTATTAGATTTTCCTTATGATCGCTCGGCCTGGCACCCCGTCCAGTCCGTCAGACAGGCTGTGCGGGGGTATTGAGGCACCAATTCAATAATAAATTCTTCAGGGGGTAACACATTGAACGCGTTCAGAATTTTCATTTCCGCACTGGCCATCTACATGACTGGCACAGCAGTCGCGCAAGCCCAGAGCTATTCGCCCGAGGCAATCGACAGCCTGCGCTACATGATCGAGGAAGAAAAGCTGGCTGGCGACGTGTACCGCTCGTTCGGCGCCCTCTACCCGACAATCATGCCGTTCAGGAATATTCCCCGATCAGAAGACATGCACGTGGCTACACTGGTTGGTCAAGCCAACGCCATCGGGCTTGATGTCAGCGACCTGACCTCGCTCGCCGCCGGCCAGTTCCAGAACCAGACGCTGCAATCGCTCTACCTGAACCTGGTGGCGCAAGGCAGCACCTCGAGCTTTGCCGCGCTGACCGTCGGCAAGAATATCGAACTGCTCGACATCGCCGATCTGACTGCAGCCAGGGCCCTGATCCCAACGGACTCGACCCTTTACGCGTCCTATGGCAGCCTGATGAACGCCTCCTACAACCACCTCAATGCCTTCAATACCTGGCTGGCCAGGACACCTGTACCGGCAGTCCCTGAACCGGAAACCTACGCCATGCTGCTGGCCGGTCTGGCCATCGTCGGCGGCGTCGCCCGGCGCAACCAGCGCGCCATCAACTGAAGCCCAGTCCGCCGTCAGGCGGCGGACGATTGACCATGGCGCAGCTTAGTCTGCGCCATTTTTCTTTGTGACAGACGAGGCATCCGGAGGCGAGCCGGCTCCGCCAGCCGCATCGACAAGCGCCTCGAAGACCCGGTCGGCATCGCGGCGGTAGCGCATTTCGGTCACCGTGACCTGCTCCAGAGTCGGGCCGAAAACAGCTTTCAGATGTTCGCGTTCCGTCGTTTCATCGACCACCAGCACCAGCCGCTGCGGCGGCAGACGTTTTGCCAGTTGCTGCAGTTCAAACTCGCAGCCCAGCCGCGCTGCGCTGATACCGCGCACGTCCATGATCACGGTGTCGGCGCGCAGCATCAACTCGACCACCGTAGCCTGCCAGGTCGAGTCGCGGCAGCAGAATTCGTTGATGCGGAAACGCCCGTCGGGATCGGGAGCCAGGTCGAGCCTCGCCAGCTTGGCGTCGAGACTGGCGCGCGAGTTGACGAAGAGGTCATCAATACGTCCGGTCAACCAGCGCAGATAGTCGCCGGGATCGATGGTGCGGGCCGTGACGTCGGGCGCGGCGATCGTGGTGACCGGGCCAAGCAGACGCCAGCGCGACGCGACGCGGTCGAACAGGCGCTCGGTACGGGCGGTGTAGCCGAACACGCGGAGCAGGAGCAGCGTCGGCGCCGGTTTCGCTGCCGCCAATTTAGCCACACCCAGCCAGCGCATGACCCAATGATTGACCAGCGGGAAGAGGACAATCTCGCCAACGACCAGCAGCAGCGCAAAGGTCGGGCGCTCGCGGCCGGCCAGGATATCGAAACCGATGGTGACGACGAGCATGAGCCACCAGGTGCGGGCCAGTAACTGGGCGTCGGAAAAACGCTTGGTTTCGTAATCGGCGGCCAGTTTACCCAGCCGCAACCAGGCCAGCCAGCCGACCGGCAGGGCAATGAGCATGAAAACGCCATTCAGCCCCAGCGTATAAACCCACGGCGTGCCGACCTCGGTAGCGGCGAGCACAGCAGTCAGACGGGAGCCGGCAAAGGGCGCCGCGGCGAAAACCAGCAGGGCAGCGAAGGTGATCGGCACGACGCCGCGCAGCCGGGTTGGCCAGGACAGCAGCCAGAATAGCCCGGCCATCCACAGCTGGTTCCAGGCGATATCGAAGAACAACGGGACGAGGCCGAGAATTTTCCAGCTCAGGGGCCGGCCGAGCAGGCTACGTTCGATGATGCCGGCGAGCAGGCAGAGCGCCGCGAAGCTCAGCATCATGACGACAAAGGCGATAACCATGCGCCATGGCGGCCAGGCCAGCGAGACGGCAATCATCGGCAAGGCGGCAATCATGTAGCTGCAGGTCAGCGCCAGCGCATAGGTCGGCGAGGCGCTCATTTCGCCGGCGACCATGTAGGCCACAGCCATCGGCAGGCTGCAAATGGCCGTGGTCAGCAACCAGGGGGCGGCGACGCGTTGGCGCATCGCCTGCTCGTGGGCGGCGATGTCGCCGTCGGCCAGCACGGCCCGGCCCGGCGCACGCTCAGCCGGCAGAGGCAAAAATGCGGAATCGCCGCGCCGCATGCCGCCCAGGATGGCCAGCCGGTAACGCCAGAGGACGAACAGCGCGACAACCACCGTGACCAGCACGCTGTTGATGAAATGCACACTCGGTTCGCCGCCATGCATCGCTCGCTCCTCTCGGGCCGAATTGGAGTAGCCTACGCCCAATGTCATATTCAGGAAACTGTCATGACCACCCAGCGCCCCGACACAACCAGACACCCCGCCGGCTGGCGCGAGCCCCGGCGCTTCCTGCTGGCGACCGTAGCGATCACCCTGCTCTACCTTGGCATTCAGGCATTCTGGATGTGGGGCGCGGCCGAACTGGCCCACATCGGCTGGACGGTCAACGACCCGGCCCGAACCTACGCCGACGAAGCCGCCGCCATCGCCGAAAAATCACGGACACGCGAGCAGGGACTCGACCCGCACTTTCCCCGGCGAGTCTTTCTGCTCGGTTTTGAATACGGCTACTTGAGCCAGTGGCTGGGCGGCTACGGACAACAACCGGCCGACATCATGGCGCAGTTGTCGCGGCCGGTCGAAGCACACATTCGCCGCCTCGACGAAACCGCCACTCTGCTCGGTGTCGCCCCGGTCAGCCGTTTGCCGGTGCGCACCGCGGCCGATTTCAGCGGTCTGACCCAGCGCATCGAAGATGACCCGAGCGGGGTTGCCGGGCGTATCGAGCTGGCCGGCTCACCACGCCTGCGCCATCTTTTCCTGCTCGCCGCCCATGTCGGCACGATGAGTGCGGCGCTCGAATCGCCACCGGGCGACGTCATGCCGATTCCCGCCACCCAGTTGATCGGCATGCACGCGACGCTGGCGGGTGTTCGTGAAGCGCAGTGGCAGCCACTCAGCCGGGTTTCACGCGGCACGCGGGAAGCAATTCGGGGCGACTACCAGGCCGCCGTCACCTATCTGGAAACTGCACTGGCCGACACTCCGGCGCCAGGCGGAGCCCGGCAAACGCCATGAATCCTTGTCCGCAGTCGGAAGCACGGCCGGACTCACACCACCGGATTCACACCGCCGGATTTGCCTCAGGTTGGCGAGCCGGGAGCCAGACGGTAAAGGTTGTTCCCTGCCCTGGCTGACTGGCAACATCGATCTTGCCGCCGTGTTTTTCGATAATGCCGTAGGAGACGGAAAGGCCTAGGCCGGTGCCCTTGCCGACCGGCTTGGTGGTGAAGAAGGGGTCGAAAATGCGGGCCACGATGTCGGGCGGAATACCGCTGCCGGTATCGCTGACAGAAAACCATACCTGGTCGTCGACGCAGCCGCTCTTCAGCGTGATCCTGCCCTTCTGATCAATGGCCTGGGCTGCGTTGACCAGAAGGTTCATGAAGACCTGATTGATCTGCGACGGCCGGCATTCGACCAGGGGCAGCGTACCGTAATCGCGCACGACGTCGGCCTTGTACTTGATCTCGTTGGAGACGACGTTGAGCGTACTCTCCAGACCGGCATGGAGATCGACCCATTCCATATCAACCTCACCGGTCCGTGAGAAATCACGCAAATCCTGGACGATCCGGCGAACCCGGGTGGTGCCGTCGATCGATTCAGTAATCAGGCAGCCGATGTCTTCGCGCAGGAAATCGAGGTCGGCCTTGCGTTTCAGTTCCTCAAGGTTTTTCTTGACCACCAAATCATTGGCGAGCAGCGGTTCGACTGTGGTCGAGACATCCTCGATCAGCTTGATCAATTTGTCGACATAGCCTTTGAGCGTACCCAGATTGGAATTGACGAAACCGATCGGATTGTTGATTTCGTGGGCCACGCCGGCCGCGAGCTGACCGATCGAGGCGAGTTTTTCCGACTGGTGCAACTGGTTGTGAGCCTCTTCCAGTTTGAGGATCAGGATGCGCTGCTCCTCCTTTTCGCTTTGCAGCGCCTGATTGACCCGCTCGTTCTCACGCAGCGCCGCCTCCAGTTGCTGGGTCCGTTCACGGACCTGGTTTTCCAGGGCCACGCCCGACTGGAAGGCACTGAAATCAGAGACTTTCGCACTCATGTCGCGCTCCGCCCGGTTCATCAGAGCGGTCACTATCTTGTTGAGGCGAACGACTTCGCGCTGCAGCGCTGCTTCCTGCGGCGAGGCGTTGGCGGCGACCGGATCAGTCATGCTTGCTCTCGGCAGCAGAGCCAATGGCAATGCCGGTAAAGGTCTGGTTGACGTGGACACCGCCATACTGTTCGCCATAGGTGCTGAAGCCGACCGTGTTGTTGCGCTGGAACAGGTCGCCAATTTTCCCCTTGAGTTGCTTCTGGGTAATTTCCAGATTGCGCAGGATGCAGTCGCAGCCAAGCGTCAGCGCTGGCTGCCCGATTTCCTCACGGAGATTGTCAAAAGTCTGCTCCAGGTTGGCGTAGATGTCGCCACCGCGCGCCACGCGCAGGACCAGCCCTTCCTCGATGGCGCAAAAGAAGGTCAGTGTGCCATCCGGGTTGGCTTTCTGGATCGAGCGGACGTAGTCGGTACCGTCGAGGACGACCACCACCGGGGTGGCAGCAAAGTGCTCCGGGGTGAGACTGTCGACCGTCACGCCAAGCACCCGGGCATATTCCTCGGCGGCCGGCAGGCCATTGATTTCCTTGACGATGCGCTGAGTAGCATCGGCCTCGGTAACCACCAGCCGTTCGTTTTCGCTGGTGAAATGCTGGGTCTTGAAAATACGGATCGGAAGAGGCGTGCTGACCAGTAGCAAAACGGCGCTGTTGTCGCGGAAAGCGCCATCCTGAAAGACCTTGGTATTGGCGAACTTAAGATCATCGCCGGCCGATCCGCCGCACAGGTGAATGCTCCCCAGGGCCGCCTGCAAGGCACGCACGACGGGCTCCTCGCGAACCGACAGACCATCGATCAGGAGTAGCGCAAAGGCTCTGTTCCCCTTCGAAACGTGCTTGTCGAGTTGCTGCAGGAGCCCTTGCACAAACACCTGGCCCTGGGCGATTTCGAAATTCTTCAGGTCGGGAAGGCAGCCGGCAGCGACCGCGCCGGCGGCTGCGGCGAAACTGACACCGGACAGGCTCTGGGCACGGTAGCCGGCAGCGCCGATTTCGCCGGCCGTGGTGCAACCAATCACGGGCACGCTGCCAAACAGCTGGTTCAGTTCGTCAGCCAGGGCATCGAGATCATAGTCGCTGGAGCAGAAAAAAATGACCATCGACATGTCGGGCTGCTCGACCCCGGCATGAAATTCCCGTGCCGCCTGCCGCGCATCAGTGGCACAGGAATGGGTGGTACGAAAGGGAGATTCGGTAGCCATGTTGTCTCCATGCTCCTCATGTTTTGTTTTCGCCGCTGCAGGTAGCGCAGCCATTCTGATTATCCGGACTGCGACAGCGCTGTCCACTCATCATCCATTTTTAGCAAAAATAACCAGAAACAGCAAAATCAGTGTTTTGTGAGACCGGTTCAATTCGCTGCCTCCAGCCTATCCTGACCTGGCTATTGCCCGGAGATGGAACCGCAACGGGCGTGCTAGCATTCGCCGCCATGAACTCACCCCGCTTGCCGCCTGCCATCCTGATCATGGGCCCGACTGCCTCGGGCAAGACGGCGGTTGCCATGGCGTTGGCCGACCGCTTTCCGGTCGAACTGATCAGCGTCGATTCGGCCCAGGTTTTCCGCGACATGGATGTCGGCACCGCCAAGCCGGACCGCGAAACGCTGGCCCGCTACCCGCACCGCCTGATCGATATCATCTCGCCGGAAGAAAGCTATTCGGCCGCCCGTTTTCGCACCGATGCGCTGGCCGCGATGGACGACATCACCAAGGCCGGCAAGGTGCCTGTGCTGGTTGGCGGCACGATGTTGTATTTCCGCGCCCTGCTGCACGGACTGGCCGATCTGCCGCAGGCCGACGCTGCGCTACGTGCCGAAATCGATGCCGAGGCCGCAGCCGAGGGCTGGCCGGCGATGCACGCCAAACTGGCCGAGCTCGACCCGGCGACCGCCGCCCGGCTCCACACGACCGACAGCCAGCGCCTGCAACGCGCCCTGGAAATCTGCCGGCTGACCGGCCGCCCGATGTCCGAATTGCTGGCCGAGAGCGAAAAACAGAAGCCGCCTTACGATTTGCTCTCCATCGGCCTGCTGCCTTCCAATCGTGCCGTCCTGCACGATCGCATCGCCCGCCGTTTCGACGAAATGCTGCTGGCCGGGCTGGACGACGAGGTGCACATGCTGCGCCGGAAATACACGCTGAGCCTCGACCTGCCATCGATGCGCTGCGTCGGCTACCGGCAAACCTGGGAGGCACAGGATGGAACGCTACCGCGTAATGAACTGCGCGATCGCGGCATCTTCGCGACGCGCCAGTTGGCCAAGCGCCAGATCACCTGGCTGACCAACTCGTTCGAAGCCGAGAATTTTGACTGCCTGAACCCGATGCTGACCGAGCAGATGGCCGAGCGCACCGCGCGCTTCCTGGCGGCCTGAACGGCGGACTGCTACGGTCAACCGGAAAAAACACCAAAAAACGAAATCGTCAGTCGGCCGGGCAAGGCCGGCCGATCAAGCCTCGACCGGCGCCTTGCGCGCCGCCAGCAGCGAATACACCGTCGGCACCACGAACAACGTGAAGAAGGTGCCGAGCAGCAGGCCGCCGACGATGACCCAGCCGATCTGCTGCCGTGACTCGGCACCCGCCCCCGTGCTGAAGGCCAACGGCACGGCGCCGAGGACCATGGCGCCAGTCGTCATCAAAATCGGCCGCAGGCGCAGGAAGGATGATTCGATGACCGCCTCCTTGATCGCCATGCCCTTTTCCTGCAACTGATTGGCGAATTCGACGATCAGGATGCCGTGCTTGGTAATCAGGCCGACCAGGGTGACCAGGCCGATCTGACTGTAAACGTTGAGCGTGCCGCCGCTCAGCCAGAGGGCAAGCAGTGCGCCGGCCATCGACAGCGGCACGGTGAGCATGATGATGAACGGGTCGCGGAAGCTTTCGAACTGGGCGGCCAGCACGAGGTAAATGAAAGCCAGCGCCAGGCCGAAGGTGAAAGCCAGCGACGACGACGATTGCCGGAATTCACGCGACTGGCCGTTGTAGTCGGCGGCGTAGCCCGGCTTGAGCACCTGGTTGGCGACGCCATCCATGAAAGTCAGCGCCTCGCCCAGCGTGTAGCCCGGTGCCAGATTGGCGGTAATCGTCACGGCGCGGCGCTGGCCGAAGTGGTTGAGTTCGCGCGGGCTGATCGTCTCGCGGACATCGACGAGATTTTCCAGCGAAATCATGCTGCCATCGCGGCCACGCACGTAGATGTCGCGGATATCTTCGGGATTGCGCCGCTCGACTTCGGCGACCTGGACGATCACGTCGTACTGCTCGCCGTCGCGCTTGAAGCGCGTGACCTGCCGGCCGCCGAGGAAGGTTTCCAGCGTCCGCCCGATGGTCTCGACCGGCACGCCCATGTCGGCAGCCTTGTCGCGCCTGACGTTGACCGACAGCTCCGGCTTGTTGAGCTTGAGGTCGGTATCGACGTTGGTCAGCGACGGATTCTTCGCCACTTCGGCGAGGATCTGAGTCGTCACCTTCTGCAATTCCTCGTAAGGCGCAGTGGTCACGACGACGAAATTGACCGGCCGTTCGCGCGGGCTCTGGCCGAGCGACGGCGGCGTGATCGGGAAGGCCATGACGCCGGGAATGGCGCCGAATTTCGGAAAAAGCTCCTTGGCGATTTCCGGCGAACGACGAGTGCGATCATTCCAGTCGGTCAGGCCAAGAATGGAAATCCCCTGGCTCACCGTCGGGTTGCCGGCCACGACGAAATAACGTTCGGCATCCTTGGTCTGGCTGTAGATACCTTCGATCTGGCGGGCGTACTTTTCGGTGTAATCGAGCGTCGCCCCCTCCGGGCCGAGGAACATGCCGAAGATGATGCCTCTATCCTCGACCGGCGCCAGTTCGGACTTGAGCGCCTTGAGCAGAACGCCGCAGGAGGCAGCGACGATGACGAAGCCGACGAGCACGATCCAGCGGCGGTTCAGTGATGCGGTCAACACCCTTTTATAGCCGGAATTCAACCAGTTCAGGAAGCCTTCGACCATCAGGAAAACCTTGCCGTGCTTTTCCTCGTGCTTGAGCAGCACCGAGCACATCATCGGCGACAGGGTCAGCGCGACGAAACCGGAAACCAGCACGGCGCCGGCCAGGGTCAGGGCGAATTCGATGAACAGTTTGCCGGTGCGCCCGGTCATGAACGCCACCGGGGCATAGACCGCGGCCAGCGTCAGCGTCATGGCAACCACCGCGAAGCCGATTTCCTTCGAACCCTGCAGCGCCGCCTGCATGCGCGGCATGCCCTCCTCGATGTGACGGAAGATGTTCTCCAGCATGACGATGGCGTCGTCGACAACGAGGCCGATGGCTAACACCAGCGCAAGCAGGGTCAGCGTATTGATCGTGAAACCGAGCGCAAACATGATGCCGAAGGCACCGATCAGCGACACGGGAATGGTGACGAGCGGAATCAGCGTCGCCCGAACGTTGCGCAGGAAGAAGAAGATGATCGCCAGCACGAGCAGGATGGCCTCGCCGATGGTCTTGAACACCGATTCGATCGAGCGGTCGATGAACACCGACGAGTCGTAGGACAAATTGGCGCTCATGCCTTCCGGCAGCTCGCTGGTGATTTTCGGCAACTCGGCACGCAGCGCTTTCGACAGTTCGAGCGGGTTAGCCGTCGCCTGCTTGATAACGCCGAGCGCCACCGCCGAGCGCCCCTTGAAACGCACGGAGCTACGCTCCGATGCGGCTCCGATCTCGGCCCGGCCCAGATCGTTGATACGGATCGGATAGCCGTTCACCGTCTTGACGATGACCGCCCCGAATTCCTCGGTGGTCTTGAGGTCGGTATTGGCCACCACGGAAAATTCGCGTTCGCGGCTTTCGATACGGCCGGCCGGCACCTCGACGTTCTGCTTGCGCAAGGCATCCTCAACATCGGCCGGCGTCAGCTGGTAAGCCGCCAGCCGCTGCTTGTCGAGCCAGATGCGCATGGCGAATTTGCGGTCGCCGAAGACCCGCACATCGGCCGCGCCGGGCAAGGTCTGCAGACGCGGCTTGACGATGCGCGTGGCGACGTCGGTAACTTCGAGAGCCGAATGCTTGTCGGATGAAAAAGCGATCCAGATCACCGGATTGGCATCGGCCTCGACCTTGGCGATGACCGGTTCGTCGACCTCATCCGGCAGCTTGTTGCGGACGCGGGAAACCCGGTCGCGGACATCGGAAGCGGCCGAATCGGGCGCCCGCTCGAGCTTGAAGCGCACTGAAATCTGGCTGCTTTCAGCCCGTGAAATGGAAGTGATCACTTCCACACCTTCGATCCCGGCCAGCGAATCCTCCAGCGGCTTGGTCACTTGCGATTCGATGATTTCGGCCGAGGCACCGCGATAGTTCGTGTTGACCGTGACTACCGGCTCGTCGATTTTCGGATACTCGCGCACCGGCAGCCGGTCGTAGGAAACGATGCCGAGCAACATGATGACCAGCGACAGCACGGTCGCAAAGACCGGCCGCTTGATGCATATCTCGGAAACTTTCATTTGCCGGCCGCCGTCCCGGCTACGGCAGCCTGCGGCGCCGCAGTTGGCGTGCCTTCACCGACCGGACGCACCGCGGCACCCTCGCGCAGTTTCAACTGGCCGGCCGTGACGACCAGATCGCCGGCCGCCAGTCCTTCGACGACTTCAACCTGCGCCGTCCGCCGCACCCCAAGCTTGACCTTGACCAGGCTGACCTTGCCGTCGACCACCTTGAACACCGCCGGCTGACCGCCCGGCACGATGGCCTGTTCGGGCACCATGAGCACGGCCTTGCGCTCTCCGAAGAGCAGGCGGACACGCACGAACATGCCGGGGCGCAGCTTGCCCTTGGCGTTGTCGAGCCGGGCGCGGGCCGAAATCGAGCGGCCGTTCTGGTCGACCATCGGGTCGATGGCGTCGAGCACGGCCTTGAAGCGCTCGCTGGGCAGGGCATCGGTCACCACCTCGACGCTCTGGCCCTTGCTGATCCGGCCAAGATAGTTTTCCGGCAACTTGAAATCGACGCGCAAGGTGGCCACATCCTCGATGTTGATCAGATCCTGGCCATCCTTGAGGTAATCGCCGACGCTGACATTGCGCAGCCCGACCATGCCGGTGAATGGCGCCTTGATGCGCATCCTGGCAGCCTTCGCCTCGGCCAGCTGGACGGCAGCCTCCTGCACCTTGAGCGTTGCCGCCGAGCTGTCGAGCGCTTGCTGGCTCAGGAATTTCTTGCCGACCAGTTCAACGTTTCGCTCATAGCTGCTTTTGGCCAGCGCCAGATTGGCCCGGGCCTGCAGCAACTCGGCGTCCTGGATCGCGGCATCGAAAACAACCAGCACCGTTCCCTTGGCCACAACGGCGCCATCCTTGAAACCGATCGAGGCCACACGCCCCGCCGTTTCGGGGCGCAGCACGACGGACTCGTTCGATTTCAGCGTACCGACTGCGGCCACGTCATCGGCAAAATCACTGGCCGTCACCCGCGCCACTTCAACCGCCGTCGGTGGGCTGGCCGGTGCCGCACCACCACCCGACTTGACCGGCACTCCGGCCGGAGTGACCGGCTCGGCGGCAGGTGCCCGGTTGGCGGTGTAGGCGTAGTAGCCCAGGCCAGCCAGACCGGCAAGCGCGATGGCGATGATTCCGAAACGGGTATTTTTATTCATGGCATTCGGCAAAAGGTCGAACTGACCGGGCAGTCAGCAATAGCCGGAATTGTAACGAACCGGCTGAATTCGCAGAAAAAAAATCAGCCGTCGATGCCAGGCAGGAATTCGGGCAGTTTTGGCAGTTGACCGCAGGAAACGCACTCGGGTTCTGCTTCCGGCTCGAAGGCCGCGTGACAGGAGGTGGCATCGCCATCCTGCCAACCCTTCTTCAAGGGCACCACACTGACGAAGACGACACCGGCGCGAACCATATTGAGGTATTCAGCGACACCGCGCGACACGTCGATGATGCGCTTGCGGTGTTTGGCATGCATCCGGTCATTGACCTTGACGATGGCACAACGGTCGTTGTCCACACGCCGAACCGCGAGCATGGTGCCAAGCGGAAAGCGATTGCTGGCGGCGGTAAATTGCTGGACGTCGAAGCGTTCACCAGTGGCCGTCTTGCGGCCCTGGAAGCCCGAGCCATAAAAACTGGCGTGACCGCGCAGGCCGGGGACGCCATCCTCGAGCAGGTCAGCCGCCCCGAATTCGGGTGCGGATGGGGCTTGGCGCTGAATATTCCGCACCGGCTTCTTGGCATGTCTGGTTGCAGCCGCCTTGTGCGACGGCTTCGTGCTCGCCGCCCAGACGGTCGACGAGATATTCAGCAGGAACAGGCCGCAGAAGAACATCGCCGCGACCTGCAACTGCCATTTAGACCACAATAGTCTGCGCTTCGTCACCCGAGCGTGCCCGGATCTTGCCGATGCGATAGACCGCCTCGCCCTGCGCCTTGAGCTCGGCCATGGCGGCGTCGGCATCAGCCGCGGCAACGACGATTACCAAGCCAATCCCGCAATTGAAGACGCGGTGCATTTCGTTTTCGGCCACATTGCCTTCGGCCTGCATCCAGTCGAACAGCTTCGGACGCGGCCAGGCGGCCTTTTCCAGCTCGGCGACAGTGTTTTCCGGCAGCACGCGCGGCACGTTTTCAAGCAGACCGCCACCAGTGATGTGGGCCATACCCTTGATGTTGACCTTTTCCATCGTAGCCAGAACTTGCTTGACGTAGATGCGGGTCGGCGCCATGACGACATCAGCCAGCGTGCGCTCGCCATCAAACTTGGCGTTCATATCCGGGTTAGAACGCTCGATGATCTTGCGGACCAGCGAGTAGCCGTTGGAGTGGGCGCCGGAGGAAGCCAGACCGAGGACCACATCGCCAGCCGCAATCGACTTGCCGTCGATGGCCTTGGATTTTTCAACGACGCCAACCGCAAAGCCGGCCAGATCGTATTCGCCGGCCGGGTACATGCCCGGCATTTCGGCGGTTTCGCCACCGATCAGCGCACAGCCGGCCAGTTCGCAGCCCTTGGCGATGCCGCCGACGACCGCTGCAGCGGTATCGACATCAAGCTTGCCGCAGGCAAAGTAGTCGAGGAAGAACAGCGACTCGGCACCGAGCACCAGGATGTCATTGACGCTCATGGCGACCAGATCCTGACCCACCGTGTCGTGGCGATTCAGGTCAAAAGCCAGGCGCAGCTTGGTGCCGACGCCGTCGGTACCGGACACCAGCACCGGCTCCTTGTAGCGCTTGGGCACTTCGAACAGCGCGCCAAAGCCGCCGATGCCGCCGAGCACACCTTCGCGCAATGTCTTGCGGGCAAGCGGCTTGATACGTTCGACAAGGGCATCGCCCGCATCGATATCGACGCCGGCATCACGGTAGGAGAGGGAAGTGTTCTGGGTCATGGTCAGTTGGCGCCAAGAGGCAGCAAACGCTGCTGGAAAAAACGGCGATTTTACCCGAAACCGCCACGCGCCCCTAACCGCCCTGCCGGCCGCGCCATTCCGGCTGTTTGGCAAAAAATGGCGCATTGCCACGGTCAACCGGAAATTTTGGCCAAAATTGAAATCTTCGCGCTGGCGACGATCCGCTTCAACGCCCGCCAAACAATGACCGGCAGCAGATGAATTATCATGCGCGCATGAAAATCCTCATCGTCGACGACGAACCGGCCATTGCCGACACCCTGAGCTACGCCCTGCGTGCCGAGGGTTTTGCCGTCGATTGCTGCACGCTCGGCAGCGAGGCGCTGAGCCGGCTGGCGAGCGACACCATCGATTTCGTCGTCCTCGACGTCGGCCTGCCGGACATGACCGGTTTCGACGTCTGCCGTTCCCTGCGCCGTCATTCCGACGTGCCGGTGCTGTTCCTGACCGCCCGCGCCGACGAGGTGGATCGCATCGTCGGGCTCGAACTGGGCGGCGATGACTACGTCACCAAGCCTTTCAGCCCGCGCGAGGTCGCCTCGCGCATCCGCGCCATCAGTCGCCGGCTCAAGCCGGAAAACCGGGCCACCAACGGTGAACAGGCACATTCCCACGGTCAACCGGAAAAATCGGCCAAATTTGAAATCGACGCCGACGGCCTGCGCATCGCCTACCACGGCCAGTGGCTGGCGCTGACCCGCTACGAATACCTGCTGCTCGCCCTGCTCCTCCAGAAACCCGGCCGCATCCTCAATCGCGCGCAGATCATGGACAGCGTCTGGCAGGACGGCGGCGATAGCCTCGAACGCACCGTCGACACCCACATCAAGACCCTGCGCGGCAAGCTGCGCAGCATCCGCGACGAAGACATCATCGTCACCCATCGCGGCCTCGGCTACAGCCTGATCGGGTAAGCCGGCGTGAATATCTCCGTCCGCCTCTTTTTCGGCTATTTCCTCATCGTCGGCCTGGCCGCCTGGTTCGTGCTCAACGTCGTCACCCACGAAACCGAACCCGGCGTTCGCCAGGCCACCGAGGAAACCCTGGTCGACACCGCCCACGTCCTCGCCGAAATGGCCGCGCTCGATCTCTCCGCCGGCCGCATCGGCAATGGCGCCTTCGCCGACTCGGTCCGCGCCGCCATCCGGCGCAGCCCGCAAGCCGACATTTCCGGCGTTCTCAAGGAACACATCGATTTCCGCATCTACGTCACCGACGCCCACGGCATCGTCGTCTACGACTCGCGGCAAGCCGCCGTTGGCGAAAACTTCGCGCAATGGCGCGACATCGCGCGCGTCCTGCGCGGCGAATACGGCGCCCGCCAATCGCGCGAAGACCCTTACGACCCGGCCAGCTCGGTCATGCACGTCGCCGCCCCGATCTTTTGGCAAGGCGAGCTGATCGGCGTCCTCTCGCTCGCCAAACCGATGTCCTCGGTCGCCCCCTACGCCGAGCGCGCCGCCCAGCGCGTCAAGGCATCCGGCCTCATCCTGCTCGCCGCCTCCGCCGCCATCGGCCTCACCTTCACCCTCTGGCTCGGCTGGTCCATCCACCGCCTGCGCGACTACGCCCGCGCCGTCGCCGACGGCCGCAAAGCCGAAGCGCCAACCGGCGGCGGCCGGCAACTCTCCGAACTCGCCCAGGCGCTGGCCACCATGCGCGAAAAACTCGAAGGCAAGCAATACGTCGAACGCTATGTGCAAAACCTCGCCCACGAACTCAAAAGCCCGCTCACCGCCATCCTCGGCGCCGCCGAAATCCTCGAAAGCGACCCGCCGGCCGACGACCGCCACCGCTTCACCCTGAGCGTCGCCGAACAAGGCCGCCGCCTGCAAGCCATCATCGACCGCATGCTGCTCCTCGCCCGCGTCGAGCAACTACAAGCTCCGGAAGGCGACCAGACGCTAGACCCGAAAGCCTTGCTCGACACCTGCCTGTCCCTGCGCCAGCAAGCCCTGAGCAGCCGCCAACTACAAACCCGGATCACCGTCACCAACACCGCCCCCATCCGCGGCGACGCACTCCTGCTCCAACAAGCCCTGCTCAACCTCATCGACAACGCCATCGACTTCTCGCCCACCGGCAGCACCATCGAACTCGGCATCGACGCCGCCGACGACACCATCAGCTTCCACATCCGCGACCACGGCCCCGGCGCCCCCGACTACTCCCTGCCGCAAATCTTCGACCGCTTCTACTCCCTGCCGCACCCGACTACCGGCAAGAAAAGCACCGGCCTGGGGCTGGCGCTGGTGCGGGAGGTGGCGCGCTTGCATGGTGGGGAGGCGGGGTTTGAGAATCACCCGGAGGGCGGTGGGGTGGCGGGTTTTCGGGTTAAGTGTGAGTGATTGGTGGCGCCTCGAAACAGTCCTTCGCACTTGTGGAGCGGCGACAATAGAAAGTATTGGTTTTGCTCATTGGAGCGCGAGGAGTGAACGTGAACGGAACGCAAGTTGAGCCTGATCGTGTCAATGCCGTTGTAGAAGGCTACTTCAGAATCCCAGCGGTTTGGATCGGAAGCGCACCAGCCAATCCGGCGGCTGAAACCGGGATGTTGCTTGGGCGGCAGATTGCCCATAACGAGACGCTGAGTTGTGGGATCGACGCATACGCGATGCGCAACGGCACCTTTCTCTTTGATTTTTCGCGGAGTCGAATTGGCGAGGTGGTGCATATCCCTGGGTACGAGCGCCCTGCGACTTTGCCATTTACGCCTCCAAGATCGCACACACTTGCTGGAGCAAAAGCGGAGCAAGTGGGTCTACTCCGTGCCCAAATAATGAATGTCCATCAGGCTTGCCTAATCTCATCAGAGTATGTCGTGAAGCGCAGGTCCGCTGCCATGGGCTTTCCGATTACCGCTTGGAGCACGCTCCAATCAATCAGCATTGCTCACCCTGTTCCTTATCACGATGATGCTGAAGGTGTTCACGCGTTAGCCATGAATGTACTGGATGGCAAGTACGCGTCTACGTTCGTACCACTTCAGCGTAGGGTGCTTGAAGTTGACGTTATAGCCCACTCCTTTGCATCACTCGATCAAGTGCTGAGCCTTGAAGGCGGACGGTACATCCCGATTGTCGAAGCGGCGTATCAATCGGCGTGTCGGTCAGTGGAGCATCGATCTGGCGAAAGCCTTGCCATTGGCTGGACCGCTTGTGAACAGTTGATTTCCGAAGAATGGAAGCAGCTTCTTGCAAGCAGAGGCGACGCGGCAAAGATAACGGGGGATCGGAAGAAAAAACTGCTCGGTCGCGACTACACCGCATCAGTAATGGTTGAAATACTCGAACTTCAGGGGCGGTTGACGGAGAAACTCTACAAGAATCTGGAAATTGCCAGGAAGGCTAGGAACAACTGGGCGCATGACATGACTGTCCCAAATGGCACTGAGGTATGGGCCTGCCAGCAGGCTATTCAGGAACTACTTGCCTGCAAAGGAATTCAGCTATCGCTTCAGCCTGGCTTTCGGGGTGCAGGGGGCGGAGCTTGGCCACTAAGCATGTTTCAGGAGGTACACGGCAACAACATTCCGGGGCTCGAATCATAGTCAGCTCAGATGAACAATCGGCGGCATTCGCACGAACCGATGCGCTTCGTGACGCCAAAAAGCCGCGAGAAGGAGTCGGGGGCGTTTCCAGTTCAATGAGCACCTGCCATTTGGCTGATTGCTACGGTCAACCGGAAAAATTGGCCAATTTTTAAATTCAATCCGTCCCGCACCGCACTGACGTACGTGCCATTTTGTCTGAAGGTAGGCAGCCGGAAGCAACTGTCAAACCGTATTTGACAGTTCAAAATGAAGGCGACAGAAGCGTTAAGCGGAAAGCACCGCTGCACGCGGCCAATGATCCCCGGCTTCAAGCTGTGGGTGTGCTCGAGGTGCTGCACACCGTTCCGGCATGCCGAAAAAACGGACTAACCACCCCACTTCACCCTCACTTCACTGTCGCTTCGACAAGTCCACACTCACGCCTTCCAGACTCGCTCCTGTCATTCAACCAGGGAGTTCGAGATGGACAAGAAATTGCTGTTCAAGATGCTGGCTATTGGGCTGATGGCCTTGTTGCTGTTGATCCCGCTGGCCATGGTGGAGAGCCAGATCAGCGACCGGGCCCAGCGTCAGCGTGAGGTTCAGGACAATATTGCCAACAGCGCGGCGGGCGAGCAGACGCTGGCTGGGCCGGTGCTAGCGATTCATTACCGGGAGACGGTCGAAGTTCCGGCCGAGTCGGAGAAGACCGGGCCGCGCCGGCAGGTGGTGGAGCGCACGCTGCTGTTGCCGCCGACCGAGCTGAATCTGGATGGCGAGGCGGGGGTGGAAACGCGCCAGCGCGGCATTTACCAGGCGCGGCTGTTTCGCCTGACGGCCAACGGCAGCGGCTATTTTGCCGTTCGCCCGCTGGCTGAATTGTTCGCCGGCAAGGCGGTGAGCAATGTCCGCCTCGCGCTGCAACTGGGGGTCAGCGATCCGCGCGGCATCAGCAACGACCCGCGAATTACCGTCAATGGCAAGGCCTACCGTTTTGCCTCGGCGGTATCCGCCGGGGAAAACGGCTTGCGCCGGCTGACCGCCGATCTCGGGCCGGTCGATCTGCAGCAGGCCAGCCGCTTCGATTTCAGCTTCCCGCTGCAACTGACCGGCACGACGCGCCTGGCCTTTGCCCCGGTCGGCGAGGCCAACCACATCCACCTGAAGTCGGACTGGCCACACCCCAATTTCGGCGGTCGTTTCCTGCCGCAAACCCGCACTGTCAGCGGCAAGGGCTTCGAAGCGCAATGGGAAATCTCGCACCTCGCCCGCAATTTCGACGCATCGCTCAAGGCAAACAGCGGCGAAGCGCTGAGCATCGATTTCATCGACCCGGTCAATGTCTATCTGCAGGCCGAGCGGGCAGTGAAATATGGCGTTCTGTTCATCGTCCTGACCTTTGCCGGCTTTTTCCTGACTGAAATCCTGCGCCACACGCCCATCCACCCGATGCAATACCTGCTGGTCGGGCTGGCGCTGGCCATCTTCTTCCTGCTGCTCATCGCCTTTTCCGAGCACCTGGCTTTTGCCGCCGCCTACGGCATCGCCGCGACGGCCTGTATCGGGCTGATCGCCTGGTATCTGGCCGGGGCGCTCGGCGGCTGGCGTCAGGGCTTTGCCTTCGGCAGCGGCCTGACCGGCCTCTACGGCGTGCTTTACGGCGTCCTGCTCTCGGAAGACAACGCGCTGCTCATGGGCAGCCTGCTCCTCTTCCTCGCGCTGGGCGCCGTCATGCTCGCCACCCGCCGCCTGAACTGGTACGGCCTGGGCAACCGGCTGATGGAGTCGGCCGAATGATCAGCCTGCCTGCCGCATTCACCCGCCGTGCTGGCGAGCCAGGCGGGCGGCTGGGCCGCTGGCTCGGCATCGCCCTGCCCATCCTGCTGCTGTGGCCGGCCTGGCACCTCAAGCACCCGCTGCTGTTCGCCTTCCGCCATGTCGAAACGCCCTTGCTGCTTGGCTTGCCGGTGCAGGCCATGATCTTTCACCAGCGCCTCCCCAAACTGGCTCGCCCGCTCTTTCTCGCGGTGTTCGCGCTGACCGCGTACCGCGAGTTGGAATACCGGCAAATGCGCGATGCCGTGCTCGAAGCCAGCCCGGCCATGCAGGCTGTCGGTGCTCACCTCGTCGTCGGCTACACCGATCTCGACGAGGTGCGCCCGCTGGCGGCGAAAGGGCTGATCGGCGGCATTTATCTGGCCAAGCGCAATGTGCGCGGTCGTGATCTGGCGGCGGTCGCCGCCGACATCGCCGAATTGCAGGCCATCCGCCGCCGGGCCGAATTGCCGCCGCTGATCGTCACCGCTGACCAGGAGGGCGGCAGCGTGTCGCATCTGTCGCCGCTGCTCGAATATCTGCCACCGCTGGCGACCCTGGCCAACCACCCCGACCCGACTATTGCCGCCCGCCGCTACGGCGAAGCGCAGGGCCGGGGCCTGGCTGCGCTCGGGGTGAATCTAAACTTCGGCCCGGTCGTCGATCTACGCCCTGCCGGAAAACCATGGCCGGACCCGCTGAGCAACATCCCGGCCCGCGCCATCGCCAGCGACCCGAAACAGGTCGCCGCCATTGCCGGCGGCTATCTCGACGGCCTCAACGCCGTCGGCGTGCGCGGCACGCTCAAGCACTTCCCCGGCCTTGGCCGGGTGCGCACCGACACCCATCTGCGCCCGGCCGTCCTCACCGCCTCGGCGGACGATCTGGCTGCCGACTGGCAACCCTTCCGGCAACTGGCCGGCCACCCGGCGGCGGCGATCATGCTCGGCCACGTCACACTCACCGCGCTCGACGCCGAGCACGCCGCCTCGCATTCGCTGGCCATCGTCGACGACCTGCTGCGACAAGCCTGGGGCTATGACGGTCTGCTCATCACTGACGACCTCAACATGGGCGCCGTTTACCGCAAAGGCATCGGCCGCGTCGCCGGCGAGGCATTGGCTGCCGGGGTCGATCTCGTGCTGGTCAGCTACGATCCGCGCCAGGTCTATCGCGCCCTGGCCGGCGCCGCCGAGGCTTTGGCCGAGCACCGCATCGTGCCCGCCCTGCTGACCGAGAGCGAGCGCCGTCTGGCCACCTTCGCCGCGCAGTCTGCACCAGCCGTGGCGAACAACATGACGGTGGTGCGTTTGACGGCGGATACTCCGCTCACCGGCCAGCAAACGAACTTCCACGGTCAACCGAAAAAATGCCCAAAATCACAAACGTCGCCGCTGCCACGAACCGGCTTTGACCCCGCCCCGAGGCAAGCCACGGGCGTCTGGCCGCGCCTCGGCGGCGGGATAGCACCCGGTCTCCCCGGAGCGACCGCCTGTCATGTTGTTGTAGCCCTTTGCCCCAAGGGTGGCGTTATCATGATGCGGTCTTGCCACGGTCAATCGACATGAACAAATCGCGTTTCGCCGCCTGGAAATACGACTACAAGGGCCCTGGTTGTCGCAGCAGGCTTCAGTACTGGTTTGCCGCCGGTTTTTTCGGCGCCAGCCTGCTCGCCAGGCAGATTTGGCCGTTGGCCATCTTCCTTTTCGTGCTCAGCGTGATCATTCTGTTGGTCACGCACAAAAAGCTTCTGGTGAATGCCCGTTACCTGATTTGTGGTGGTCAGATCGTCTATTTCGCCAATGTGGTGCGTGTCGAACGCGACGATAGCGCCGGCAAGCTCCACTTGGTATGCGCCGACGGCAACCGACTCCTGCTTGAACGCGACAAGTTTCCCACCAATGCACGCAAGACCGACAAGATTGCCCGCAACAAGGCAGCCAAGTTCGACAAGGTCGCCAACCATTTGACCGAACGCGTGCGCCGGGCGTCGCCGGCAGCAGAGTTCACCTAGACTGGCGAGCACGGTCAACCATGAACGCGCCGAGCCGTCCCGTCCACCTCCTCTACGTGCCAACCCTGGCCTGCAACCTGGGCTGCAGCTACTGCTACCTGGGCACGCAGACGACCGAGGCGAAACTTAAGGAAGACAGCGCACGCGCCGTATCCACGCTGCATCACGCGCTGACGGCACTCGACGAGGCCGGCGTGCTGGCCTTCAACGTATCGCTGCACGGCGGCGAAGTGACGACGCTGCCGCCAGCCGTACTCGATGAACTGTTCAGCATGCTTCGAGCGCATTACCTCAAGCATTTCGATGCGATTTCCGCGCTCGGCCACAAGAAGCTGGCGCCACACATCAAGACCAATCTCTACAAATTCGCACCGCTCTACGACCTGTTCGACCGCCACAAGGTATCGATCAGCGCCTCCATCGATCTCCCGCTGAAGCTGCATGAAGAGCATCGCCGCACCCTGGGCGGCAAGGGTTGGCGCGATCTGGCCTGCGACAACCTGCGCCGCCTTGCCGCCTACCCGCACGCCAAGAAAATTTCGGCGACGCTGGCCGCCGAACATCTGGCTGACCTGCCGGCGCTGATTGACGACATCTGGTACATCCACCGCGAACTCGGTTTCGACATGAACCAGATGAACCTGATGTTCGCCTTTCCCTCGGCGCTCAACACCGCCGCCCGGGGCAATCCGCTGGCACCGGCCGACGAGGCAACCCAGTTGGCACTCTACGACGCCCTCAATGCTGCCTTCGCCGGTACTGAACTGGAGGAGGGCTTGCGCCGGAACTGGTTTGACGAATTCACGCCGAGCTATTGCACCAACGCCATCAATTGCGGCGAACGCTTCTATCTGCTGCAAAGCGACGGCAACGTCTATTCCTGCGTGCGCGGCCAGGGCCTGCCGGAATTCCACTACGGCAACGTGTTCACCGATAGCGTCGACACCATCCTCGCCACCGGCGCCCGCAAGATCGCCGCCATCCATCAGCAATTCGGCCTGGCCGACGACTGCCGCGCCTGCGGCCATCTGGCGCAATGCCACAGCGGCTGTGCCGTGGTCAAATTCCAGCGGCAACACGCCAAGTCCTATACCTGCCAGTTGCAGAAGGCGCTCTACCGCGATTACCCGCAGCGCTTCCCGGCGCTCGCCGGCGACGAACAGGCCGCCTACGCCCGCCACTACATCGCCCGCGCCCACCCCGCGCTGGCCATTGCCGAGCCCGCCGCACCTCCCGCCCCTGCGTCACTCGTCCTGCCCAGTGACCTGGTCGACGCCAAGAATGGCCTGCGCGCACTGATTGCCGCTGACCCTATCCTGGTCGAACTCTATCGGGCCGACGCCTGGCGACTCGAACTCAACGATGAATGGCTGGCGCTGGAATCGCAAATCCTGCGCGCCCGCAGAGATTGCCACACCCTGCTGCCGGGCGACCAGATTCGCCTGCACCTGCGCCGCGAGCTATTCGCCGTTGCCTGCCCGGAGCCTGTGCGCAACACGGTCTACCTGCAAGTGTTGCGCGACACGCCGGTGGTGTACGGCGACGAGCAGCGCAGCAAGCAGGAGCACCTGTTTACCTACCAGCGCTTCGCCCATTGCCTGAGCGACAGCCCGCTCGGCGACGACTGGGCCATGCTCGACCTCGCCCCGCTGCTTGCACTGCATGCACCGCTGTTCCAGCATGGTGTGCGCAACAACCTGCTGGTGACCACCGGCTACTTGCGCGACTATCATTACCAAAAGCAGAGGTCGAACGCCTTCTACCATGTGCAGGCCATCAACCTGCCGTTCCAGAACCTTGAGTTTCACTACCTGACCGAGGCTTGATCATGGCCCCCGACGAACTCGCCCGCACTGCCTACACCGTCGAATGTTTTCTCAACGCCCTGCGCCTGGACGACGGACGGGAGCGCACTGAAATCGAGGAACGGCTGGTCAAGTGGCTAAGCCGTCCGAAAAACAAAACGGGCTACGCCGTCTATAGCGATGGCAACATCTTCTGCCATGGCGGAAAGGAAGATAGCCGCACCATCGACACCATTCCCGTCCCCACCGCCAGTCGGCAACATGCTGTCTGGTGCAACCACAAGAAACTCTCGGAAATCGACGCCAACAGCTACGCCGGCAGCGGCAAACTGGTCATGCTGGGCACCGCCGCCCTGCTCCTCAACCTGCCCGGCAGCGCGGAGGCGGCTGCGGCAAAGCCGACATTTGAACTCGGATTCAGCAACAACAATAATAACAATAACAACAATAACAATAACAACGGTTGAGCCCTTAGCTGAGGAATCGCTACGGTCAACCGGAAATTTCGCCCAAAATCGAAATCCCGTTCAGCCGTCCGCACGCCGTGCAGAGATGGCGCTCTGCTAAAATCGCCGGTTCGAATTTCCGGCGCCGGCGGCGCTGTTCCGTGGAGAAAACGCAATGTACCAATCCCCCCTCATCCAGGATCTGCACGATCGCGGCCTGATCGCCCAGATCACCGACGCTGCGGCGCTCGACAAACTGCTGACTGAGGAATCGGTAACGCTCTATTGCGGCTTCGACCCGACGGCCGACAGCCTGCACCTCGGCCATCTGGTCCCCGTGCTCATCCTCAAGCGCTTCCAGGAAGCCGGCCACAAGCCCATCGCCCTGGTCGGCGGCGCCACCGGCATGATCGGCGACCCGAGCTTCAAGGCCACCGAGCGCAAGCTCAACACGCCTGACGTCATCGCCACCTGGGTGGACAAGATTCGCGGCCAGGTTGAACCCTTCCTCAAGTTCGACGGCGCCAACCCGGCCATCATGGCCAACAATTACGACTGGTTCGGCGGCATGAACTGCCTTGAATTCATGCGCGACATCGGCAAGCATTTCTCGGTCAATGCCATGATCAAGAAGGAATCCGTGCAGCAGCGCCTGGCCCGCGAAGACCAGGGCATTTCCTACACCGAGTTCTCGTACAGCCTGCTCCAGGGCTACGACTTCGCCGAACTCAACAAGCGCTACGGCTGCGTGCTGCAGATCGGCGGCTCCGACCAGTGGGGCAACATCGTCGCCGGCACCGACCTGACCCGCCGCCTGCACCAGAAGCAGGTCTACGGCCTGACCCTGCCGCTGATCACCAAGGCCGACGGCACCAAATTCGGCAAGACCGAATCCGGCGCCATCTGGCTCGATCCGAAAAAGACCTCGCCCTACGCCTTCTACCAGTTCTGGCTCAACACCAGCGACGCCGACGTCTACAAGTTCATGAACTTCTTCACCTTCCTGCCGGTCGCCCGCATCGCCGAGATCGAAGCGGCCGACAGGGCCAGCGGTGGCAAGCCGGAAGCCCAGCGCATCCTGGCCGAGGAAGCGACCCGTCTGGTACATGGCGAAGTCGCCCTGATGGCCGCCCGCCGCATCACCGACAGCCTGTTCCACGGTCAACTGGAAAATCTGACCGAAAACGACCTCGAACAACTGGCCCAGGACGGCATGCCGGGCGTGCAGATCGAAAAAACCGCAGGCAGCCTGATCGATGCCCTGGTCGCCGCCGGTCTGGCCAAATCAAAATCCGAAGCCCGCAGCTTCATCCAGAGCGGCAGTGTCGCCATCAACGGTACCAAGGCCGAAGGGCTCGACCACCAGATCGCTGACAACGAGCGCCTCTACGGCCGTTTCACCATTCTGCGTCGCGGCAAGAAAAACTACGGTTTGGTCAGCTGGCAGTAACCGGCGTTTGTACTCGCGCTGAACCAAAGTGTTACAGCGCGTAAATGCACTAAACGTGAAGCATTTCCGGACGTTAATGAATTTACCGGGTAGATTTTCCGGTAGAGAGTTACCGAAGGAGATGCGCCATGACCTATTTAAGCCCCAGCCAGATCAGGTCGCTTGCCGAAACCTCGACAACAGCGGCCGCCTACCTTGATGCCTGCGACAACGGCGCAAAATTCGTTCGACTGGATCCGGCTTATTACCAGGCATGCGCTCGCCTGCTGACCAGCATCTTTACCGTGGTCGATGCACCAGACGCCTTCCCGGACCTGCTCAGCCGCTCCCCCTCGGCCCGCAACACCGCCGAATCGCTCGAAATGGAACACCACCTCAGGGTCAGCCGAACCGGCTACTACCCGCGGCTAGCGGCCATCCTGGCCCGCGCTTCGGTATAAAAACCCGGGGCGTCCAAGAAAAACAGCCATCGAGAACGCCGGCGCCGGTCTAAATCGGCGCCGCAGTCGGGAGCAATGCTAGAATTTCGCCCCCGTTCCCTTTGATTATCCCGATGCGCCAGCTGATTCTCGATTTGCTGCCCGAAAGCTCGCCCACCTTGGATAACTTCGTCGCTGGTGGAAATGCTCAAACGCTGGCCCTGCTCACCGAATGGCTGGCAGGAACACGCACCGACACCTCGTTCTGCCTGTGGGGCGAAGCCGGCTCGGGATGCTCGCATTTGCTCCAGGCAAGCGGCTTTGCCTATGTCGACGCGGCCCTTGATCCGGCGCTGAAAAATGCACCAGCCGCCGATCAACTGGCCGTCGACCACGTTGAAAACCTCGACGAAGCCGGCCAGATCGCCCTCTTCAACCATTTCAACCGCCTGAAAATGGCCTCCGGCATGCTGTTGACCGCCGCAGCGCAGCCGCCGGCCCACCTCAAGCTGCGTGAAGATCTGCGCACCCGCCTTGGTTCCGGCCTGATCTGCCGCCTGCAACCGCTGTCCGACGCCGAAAAGGCCGAAGCCCTGGCCACCCAGGCCAAAGAACGCGCCCTCAAACTGACGCCGGAAATCATCGATTACCTGATGCGCCACGCCCCGCGCGACATGCGCACGCTATCGGCCATCATCGTCGCCCTCGACCAATACACGCTGGAGCAGAAGCGCGCCGTCACCCTGCCGCTGCTGCGCGAACTGCTCAACCAGGAAGCCAACGCATGAATCTCGCCCTCTTCGACCTCGACAACACCCTGCTCACCGGCGACTCCGACTTTGAATGGGCGCAATTCCTGATCAGCAAGGGTGTCGTCGACCGCGAGTTGCAGGAAGCGAAGAACATTCAGTTCTACGAGCAATACAAGGCCGGCACGCTCGACATCTACGAATTTCTCAATTTCCAGCTCGCCCCGCTGACCCGTCATTCGCGGGAAGAACTCGATGCCTGGCACGGCGAATACATGGCCCGCCACATCCTGCCGATCATCGGCCAGCCGGCCCGGGCGCTGGTCAACCAGCATCTCGAGGCCGGCGACCTGTGCGCCATCGTCACCGCCACCAACAGCTTCGTCACCGGCGCGATTTGCCGCGAATTCGGCATTCCGCACCTGATCGGCACCATTCCCACGGTCAACCCGAAAAATGGCCGATTTTCAGGATTGCCGACCGGCACGCCATCCTTCCGCGAAGGCAAGATCGAACGCGTCGAAGCCTGGCTCGAATCGCTCGGCCTGTGGTGGGGCAGCTTCGCCGACAGTTATTTCTACAGCGACTCGCACAACGACCTGCCGCTGATGGCCAAGGTCAGGACGCCGGTAGCCGTCGATCCGGACGAAAAGCTGCACGCCCATGCCAGTCAAATGGGCTGGAAAATCATTACTTTGCGGTAGAATCCGCCTTTTCCCGTAGCGCCCAAAACGCTCATTGAACGGTAATACGTGATCCGCAAATTCATATCCCGCGTTTTCAGCGGCAAGAAGCCCAAGGCCGGCAAGCACGAACCGGCCGTCATTCCCGTCTCCAGCCACGGCATCACCCGCGACCGCATCAGCAGCGGCAGCCGGCGCGTTTGCGAAACCCTGCAAGGCCATGGCTTCAAGGCCTACGTCGTCGGCGGCGCCGTACGCGACCTGCTGATCGGCGCCGTGCCCAAGGATTTCGACATCGCCACCGACGCCACGCCGGAAGAGGTCCGCCGCGCTTTCCGCCGTTCGCGCATCATCGGCCGCCGCTTCCAGATCGTGCATGTCATGATGGGCCAGGAAACCTTGGAAGTGACGACCTTCCGCGGCATGCTCGACGAAAAGACAAAGACCGACGAACACGGCCGCGTCCTCCACGACAACGTTTTCGGCAGCCATGCCGACGATGCCGCCCGCCGCGATTTTACGGCCAACGCGCTGTATTACGACCCGGCCACTGAAGCCGTCATCGACTATCACCACGGCGTTGGCGACCTCAAGCAGAAAACCCTGCGCATGATCGGCGAGCCGCGCGCCCGCTACCGCGAAGACCCGGTCCGCATGCTGCGCGCCGTCCGCCTCGCCGCCAAGCTCGGCCTGTTCATCGACCCGGAAGCCAAGAAGCCGATCCGCGAAATGGCCAGCCTGCTCGAAAACGTGCCGGCCGCCCGCCTCTTCGACGAAATGCTCAAGCTGTTGACCTCCGGGCATTCGGTCAAATGCATCACCCAGCTCCGTGATGAGGGCCTGCACCACGGCCTGCTGCCGCTGCTCGACGTCATTCTCGAGCAGCCGATGGGCGAGAAATTCGTCATGCTCTCGCTCAAGAACACCGACGACCGCATTCGTCAGGAAAAAGGCGTCTCGCCCGGCTTCCTGTTCGCCACCCTGCTCTGGCACGAAGTGCTGGCCCACTGGGAAAAGCTCAAGGCCAAGGGCGAATCCAAGATCCCGGCGCTTTACCAGGCGATGGATACAGTCATCGACGTGCAGGGCGAAAAACTCGCCATCACGCGCCGCATCGCTGGCGACATCAAGGACATCTGGGCGCTGCAACCACGCTTCGAAGCGCGCGCCGGCAAACGCCCCTACGCCCTGCTCGAACAGCCGCGCTTCCGTGCCGGCTATGACTTTCTCGTCCTGCGCGCCGAATCCGGCGAAGTCGACATCGAACTGGCCGAGTGGTGGACGCGCTTCCAAAAGGTCGATGGCGAAGAACGCGCCGAAATGCTGCAACCCGAGCAGGCCGGCGACAAAAAGCGCCGCCGCCGCAAGAAAAAACCGGCCACCGAAGGTAGCTCGCCCAACCCCGCAGAATGAACACTGCCTACGTTGCGCTGGGCGCCAACCTCGGCGACCCGGCGGCTACTGTTCTGGCCGCCTTCGCCGCCCTGGCCAACCTGCCGGAAAGCCGCGTTGTCCATAGCTCTTCACTCTATCGAACGGCGCCGGTCGGCCTCACCGATCAACCCGAATTCGTCAATGCGGTTGCCGAACTGGAAACCACGCTGGCGCCGGAAACCCTGCTCGCGGCGCTGTTTGATATCGAAGAACGTTTCGGCCGCATCCGCGCCGAAAAGAACGGCCCGCGCACGCTCGACCTCGACCTGCTGCTCTACAACGACCAGTTTGTCGACTTGCCGCGCCTGACCCTGCCCCACCCGCGCCTGCATCTGCGCGCCTTCGTCCTCCAGCCGCTGGCTGAAATCGCGCCGCAACTGGCCATTCCCGGGCGCGGCACCGTCGCCGCCTGGCTGCCCGCCGTCGCCAATCAGGGCATCGTCCGACTGTGACCGTTTTTGGTTTCCACATCCCCGTGCTCTGGCAGACGGTGGTTCTGCTGGCGCTATCAAACGTCTTCATGACTTTCGCCTGGTATTCGCATCTCAAGCATCTCAACGACAAGCCGTGGTGGATTGCCGCGTTGATTTCGTGGGGCATTGCACTGTTCGAATACTTGCTGCAAGTGCCCGCCAACCGCATCGGCAATACCGAGCTCAGCCTCGGCCAGCTCAAGATCCTGCAGGAAGTCATCACGCTGGCCGTCTTCGTGCCCTTCGTCGTTTTTTACATGAACCAGCCGCTCAAGCTTGACTACTTGTGGGCGGCTCTGTGTATCCTTGGCGCTGTCTATTTCGTTTTCAGGACCTGAATGTCTGCACAAGTCGCTACCCGCCGCCTGACCCAGGCCGATCTCGCCAAGCTCTATCAAGCCGGCGAGAAGGTCGTCATGTTCACCTGCTACGACGCCAGCTTCGCCCGCCTGCTCGATGGCGCCGGGGTCGATTCGATCCTGATCGGCGATTCGCTGGGCAACGTCATCCAGGGTCACGACACGACGCTGCCGGTCACCGTCGCCGACATCGCCTACCACACCGCCTGCGTCAAACGCGGCTCGGACCACGCCTTCATCATCGCCGACATGCCTTTCGGCAGCTATCAGGAATCGCCGGAACAAGCCTTCCGCAACGCCGTCACGCTGATGGCGGCCGGCGCCCAGATGGTCAAACTTGAAGGCGGCCAGGAAATGGCAAAAACGGTCAAATTTCTGGTTGACCGTGGCATTCCCGTCTGTGGCCACGTCGGCCTGACGCCGCAATCGGTCCACGCACTGGGCGGCTACAAGGTCCAGGGCAAGGGCGAAGCCGCCGCACAAATGCTCAAGGATGACGCACTGGCCCTGCAAAACGCCGGCGCCACGATGATCGTCCTCGAAGCCATTCCCGCCGTGCTGGCCGCCGAAGTTACGGCCCTACTGAGCATGATCACCATCGGCATCGGCGCCGGCAAGGATTGCTCCGGCCAGGTCATGGTGCTGCACGACGCCTTCGACATCCCGCCCGGCAAGAAGGCCAAGTTCGTCAAGAATTTCATGGAAGGCGCCAGCAGCATTCACGACGCCGCCTGCCGCGCCGTCGCCGCCGTCAAGGATGGCAGCTATCCAGGCCCCGAACACACCTATTCCGCCTAGAGGCACTCACAAAATGCCCCTGGCGTCGTTGTGCCTCCTCGCCGTACAAATGTACTGTCTTCGTCGGCCCGCCTAGCCAGGGTCGCTTCGCTTCATTTTCTGAGCACCTCTTAATATGCAAATCATTTCCGCCATCGCCGACCTGCGTGCGGCGCTCAAGGGGCGCGGCCGCGTCGTTTTCGTGCCGACCATGGGCAACCTCCACGCCGGCCACATCAGCCTGATGGAACAGGCCCGCGCCCACGGCGACACCGTGGTCGCCTCGATCTTCGTCAATCGCCTGCAATTCGGCCCGAACGAGGATTTCGATAAATATCCGCGCACTTTCCAGGCCGACTGCGACAAGCTGGCGGCGGCCGGTGTCGATGTGTTGTTCGCCCCGACCGAAGCCGATCTTTACCCGGAGCCGCAGGAATACACGGTCGAGCCGCCAGCCATCCAGAACATCCTCGACGGCGAGTTCAGACCCGGCCATTTCCGTGGCGTCGCCACCGTCGTCCTCAAGCTGTTCAATATCGTCCAGCCGCAGGCCGCCGTGTTTGGCAAGAAGGATTACCAGCAGCTCATGGTCATCCGCAACATGACCCGCCAGCTGGCCTTGCCGATCGACATCATCGGCGGCGAAACGGTGCGCGCCGAGGACGGCCTGGCCCTTTCTTCACGCAACGGCTACCTGAGCGAGACCGAGCGCGCCGAAGCGCCGCGCCTTTATCGGCTCCTCAACGACATCCGTGCCGCCATCCGGGCGGGCGAAACCGACACCGTCAAACTGGAAAATGCAGCTATTTCCGAGTTGACCGCAGCTGGCTGGAAGACCGACTATGTTGCAGTGCGACAACAGTCTGACCTATCTATGCCAAAAGGCGTAAACGCCCCGCTGGTGGTGCTTGCCGCCAGCCGCCTGGGAACGACGCGGCTCATTGATAACATTGAGATTTGATGCGGCAACGGTATCCATAATTATGGCCGTTGACAGCCCGGCCATTGTCGTTACAATGCGCTTCCCCCAACTGTCTGGATGAGTGAAACCATGCAGAGAACAATGCTGAAATCCAAGTTGCACCGCGTGACGGCAACCCACGCCGACCTGCACTACGAGGGTTCCTGCGCCATCGATGAAGACCTGCTTGAAGCGGCAAACATCAAGGAATACGAACAGATCGATATCTGGAACGTAAACAATGGCGAGCGTTTCACCACCTATGCCATCCGCGCCGAACGCGGATCGGGCGTCATTTCCGTCAATGGTTCGGCTGCCCGCCGCGCTGCCCCGGGCGACATCCTGATCATCGCCACCTTCGCCGTTTATAACGAAGTCGAACTGGCCCGCCACGAACCCGATCTGATCTACGTCGATTCGCAGAACCGCATCACGCGACGCGGTCACAAGATTCCGGTGCAAGCAGCCGCCTGATCGTGAAGTAGTTCAGCTTTGCTCAAAACCCGCCTCTCGGCGGGTTTTTCTTTTGTGTAAAATACATCAAAAAAATTTACATAAATTCAAAAATCTACATCGATTTTGGAGACAAACCATGGGCATTGCTTTCGCCAAGACCCCGAAGGGGCATGACGAAATCACCACGAAGGCCGGCGGGCTGTCACCGCGGGTCAGACGGGTATTGATTTTCGTTGACGGAAAAAGGACCGTCGAAGACCTGCGCGGCATGTTGCAGTCGGACGATTTGCAGCACACGCTGGGCATGCTGGAGGAAGAGGGTTATATCGAACTGGCCAGCGTCACCAACGCTGCCGGGAAGCCCGTGGCGCCCCAGGTGCCGCTGGCGTCGATCACGGCTTTCGGCGAACTGCCGGCCAGCCCCGATCCGGTTCGCCTGCAAAAGGCCCGCAACTTCATGAGCAACACGCTCAATGCCTTCGTCGGCGCCCTCGGCAACAGCTCCCTGCTCGACCGCATTGAACAGGCGAGCGGCCATGCCGAGCTGCGTGCCATGTACGACGAGTGGTATCACGCCATCGTGATGTCACGCGAAGGCAAGCGCGAGGCCGAAGGCCTGCGCAGCAAGCTGCTCGCCGTCATCTGATGCGGACGGGGCCGCAAGCGGCCCCGTCGAATCTCAGCTTTCCGGCGTTTCGGTTGCGACTTTCGCCTTGCGCGGACGTGACGGACGCTTGGCCTTGGCCGGCTTCGCCTCGCCTTCGGCACTTGCGGCCGTTGCCACGGTAACCACGACCGGCGACTCGGCGACCGGTGCGGCAGCATCTTTTGCCGCATCCGTCTTGCGTGGACGGCGAGTGCCGCGACGCGGCTTGCTTTCGGTCTTTTCTGCCGGAGCGGCTTCACTCGCCACAGGCTGCGGCTGGCTTTCGGCCAGCGAGCTGACTGGCGTTGCATCGAATGCCGGCTCGACCGGCTCGCTCATCGTCCGCTCCCGACCATTGCGCGAACGCCGGCCGCCGCGTCGGCGAGCGTTGCCGGCGGTTTCCGGCTCGGCTGCCGGCGATTCCATTTTTGGCTCATTTTCCGGGTTGACCGTGGAAGCCGTTGTTTCCGCAGCAGCCACATCCTGCCCCGCCGACAGATCGCCACCGGCTTCGCTTTCACCCGTAGCCGGTCGGCCCTGCCCGCGGAAGACAAAGGCGCCCTTGTCATCGCGACCAAAGCCGAGCAAGCCACGGCTGGCGGCTTCTTCGAGCAGGTTGCCGAAGGTCCGGAAGCCGTAATAGCTTTCGTTGAAGCCGGGATTGCGGCGCTTGACGACTTCCTTGAGGACCGAGGCCCAGATGCGTTCGCTTTCGCCGCGGTCGGCCATGAGGTCGACGAAGGTTGCCGAAACGATATCGACCGCCTTGGCTTTCCGTTCTTCCTGTTTCTGGCTGCGCTTGGCTTCTTCTTCCGGCGAGCGCTTGGGCGCTTCGCGGTCGCGCCGCGCGTTGCCACGGCCTTCGCGGTCGCGGACGAGGTCGTCGTAGTAGATGAATTCGTCGCAATTGGTGACGAGCAGGTCGGAGCACGATTGCTTGACGCCGACGCCGATGACTTTCTTGGCGTTTTCGCGCAGTTTGGAGACGAGCGGCGAGAAGTCGGAATCGCCGGAGATGATCACGAAGGTATCGACGTGGGCCTTGGTGTAACAGAGGTCGAGGGCGTCGACGACCATCCGGATATCGGCCGAGTTCTTGCCGGACTGGCGGACATGGGGGATTTCGATGAGTTCGAAATTGGCTTCGTGCATGGCCGACTTGAAGGCCTTGTAGCGATCCCAGTCGCAATAGGCTTTCTTGACGACGATGCTGCCCTTGGCAAGCAGGCGCTCGAGAATCGGCTTGATGTCGAACTTCTCGTAATTGGCATCGCGGACGCCAAGGGCAACGTTTTCGAAATCACAAAAGAGCGCCATGCTGGCGTTGTCGTTGGCTGCGGCCATGGAATGCTTTCAACTTGAAGAGGCGCCAGTATACCGCCGACGCCGTTCTCCCCGACGCCTCAAGTAATTCCGCATTTTTAGCGGGCATCAAAGATTGCCCCTGCCTCCGCGACCTACCATCCGTCGGCCAAACAATTTCCGAAAGGGGGAAAACAATGAGTGGCGCTTTCACCAAATCGATGGCGCGGAACATTTTTTACGGAGGAACCGTCTTCTTCTTCCTGTTGTTCCTTGCGCTGTCCTTCGACACCCATTCGCAACTGCCTAAACGCGACATGCGGGCCAATATCACGCCGCAGATCGCCGAGGGCAAGAAGCTATGGGAAGTCAATAACTGTATCGGTTGCCACACCCTGATGGGTGAAGGTGCCTACTTTGCTCCTGAACTGGGCAACGTCATCGCTCGCTACGGCGACGAAGGCGTCAAGGCCTTCATCCAGAGCCGTCCGAAAGAGGGCATTCCAGGTCGCCGCAGCATGCCGCAGTTCAACTTCACCGACGAGCAACTGAATGCCATCGTGGCCTTCCTGAAGCACGTCAATTCGATCAACGATGCTAACTGGCCGCCCAACGACCAAGGCTGATCGAGAGGAGAAACTGAACATGCAATTTAAATCTCAAGCGGTTGCAAAACCCTACTTCATCGCGGCAATCGGCCTGTTTGTCGGTCAGATCCTGTTCGGCCTGATTCTTGGCCTGCAGTATGTGATCGGCGACTTCCTGTTCCCCGCCATTCCGTTCAACGTGGCCCGCATGGTCCACACCAACCTGCTCATCGTGTGGCTGCTCTTCGGCTTCATGGGTGGCGCCTACTACATGATCCCGGAAGAATCCGAGACCGAACTGTTCAGCCCGAAACTGGCGCTGGCCCTGTTCTGGATCTTCCTGGTCGCTGGTGCGCTGACCATCGTCGGCTATCTGGCCGTGCCGTACGCCACGCTGGCTGAACTGACCGGTAACAACCTCCTCGAAACCATGGGCCGCGAGTTCCTCGAACAGCCGCTGCCGACCAAACTCGGTATCGTCGTCGTTGCGCTCGGCTTCCTGTTCAACCTGACCATGACCATGCTGAAGGGCAAGAAAACTGCCATTTCCATGGTGCTGATGATCGGTCTGTGGGGTCTCGCCGTCTTCTTCCTGTTCTCTTTCTACAACCCGGTGAACGTCGTTCTCGACAAGTTCTTCTGGTGGTGGACGGTGCACCTCTGGGTTGAAGGCGTATGGGAATTGATCCTCGGCTCCTTCCTCGCCTTCGTGCTGATCAAGACGACCGGTGTTGACCGCGAAGTGATCGAAAAGTGGCTGTACGTCATCGTCACCCTGACGCTGATCTCGGGCATCATCGGTACGGGTCACCACTACTTCTGGATCGGTACGCCGGAATACTGGCAGTGGTGGGGTTCCATCTTCTCTGCACTGGAGCCGATTCCGTTCTTCGGGATGACCGTATTTGCCTTCAACATGGTGAACCGTCGCCGTCGCGAGCATCCGAACAAGGCTGCCGTGCTGTGGGCGCTGGGCACCGGTGTCATGGCTTTCCTGGGCGCTGGCGTGTGGGGCTTCCTGCATACCCTGGCTCCGGTCAACTACTACACGCACGGCACGCAGATCACCGCGGCGCACGGCCACATGGCTTTCTATGGCGCCTACGCCATGGTCAACATGATGATGATCTCCTACGCCATGCCCATCATTCGCGGCCGTGCTGCCAACAGCAACAAGTCGCAAGTGCTGGAAATGTGGTCGTTCTGGCTGATGACCACGGCGATCGTCTTCATCACGCTGTTCCTGACCGCCGCTGGCATCCTGCAAGTCTGGCTGCAACGCGTTTCCGATACTCCGCTGCCCTTCATGGTGGCGCAGGACAAGATCGCGCTGTTCTACTGGATGCGTGAGTGGGCCGGTGTGGTCTTCCTGATCGGCCTGATCCTCTACATCACCAGCTTCTTTGTCGGTGGTGATGAAGAGAAGGCAGCCTGATCGGTAGTTTGCTCAAGTAGTACGAAAAAGGCGCGGTTCGCAAGAACCGCGCCTTTTTTATGCCTGGCGGATTTAAGCCAGATCGAAGCGGTCGGCGTTCATGACCTTCGTCCAGGCGGCAACGAAGTCCCTGACGAACTTCTCCTTGCTGTCATCCTGCGCATAGACCTCGGCATAGGCACGAAGAACCGAATTCGAACCGAACACGAGATCGACCCGGGTCGCCGTCCACTTGACCGTGTCGGTCTTGCGGTCGCGGATTTCGTACAGGTTCCGGCCTGTCGGCTTCCACGTGTAGGCCATATCGGTCAGATTGACGAAAAAGTCGTTGGTCAGCGCCCCGACCCGGTCAGTCAGCACCCCGTGCTTGGTACCGCCGTAGTTGGCCCCGAGCACGCGCATGCCGCCAACCAGAACCGTCATCTCTGATGCGGTCAGTCGCATCAGTTGGGCGCGGTCAAGCAACAACTCCTCGGCAGTGACGATGTAGTCCTTCTTCATCCAGTTACGGAAACCATCGGCCAGCGGTTCCAGCACGTCGAACGACTCGACATCGGTTTTCGCCTGGCTGGCGTCGCCGCGCCCCGGTGCGAAGGGCACCGTTACCTCGACACCCGCCGCCCTGGCCGCCTGCTCAACCCCGACGTTACCGGCCAGCACGATGACATCAGCCACGCTGGCACCGGTCTCGGCGGCAATCTTCTCCAGCCCGGCCAGCACCTTGGCCAGCCGCGCCGGCTCATTGCCCTCCCAGTCCTTTTGCGGCGCCAGACGGATGCGCGCGCCGTTGGCACCGCCGCGCTTGTCCGAGCCGCGGAATGTACGGGCGCTGTCCCAGGCCGTTGCCACCATTTCACTGATGCTCAGACCGCTGGCGGCGATCTTCGCCTTGACGGCCGCCACGTCGTAATCCTTGCGACCAGCCGGCACCGGGTCTTGCCAGATCAGATCTTCCTGCGGCACATCCGGACCGATGTAGCGTGCCTTCGGACCCATGTCGCGGTGCGTCAGCTTGAACCAGGCGCGGGCGAAGACTTCCGAGAAGTAGGCCGGGTCCTTGTGGAAGCGCTCGGCGATCTTGCGGTATTCAGGGTCGAACTTCATCGCCATGTCGGCGTCGGTCATCATCGGCTTGCAGCGAATCGAGGGATCTTCGACATCGACCGGCATGTCTTCTTCCCTGATGTTGACCGGCTCCCACTGATGCGCCCCGGCCGGCGATTTTCCCAGCCACCAGTCGTAGCCAAGGAGCAGGTCGAAGTAGCCGTTGTCCCACTTGGTAGGATGGGTAGTCCAGGCACCTTCGATGCCGCTGGTCACGGTATCGCGTCCCACACTGCGCGAGCTGTGGTTGTTCCAGCCCAGGCCTTGCTCGTCCACATCCGCCGCCTCGGGGGCCGGCCCCAGGTTGGCAGCGCTGCCATTGCCGTGCGCCTTGCCGACGGTATGGCCGCCGGCGGTCAGGGCGACGGTTTCCTCGTCGTTCATGGCCATGCGGGCGAAGGTCACGCGCACATCGTGGGCCGTCTTGAGCGGGTCGGGCTTGCCGTCCACACCTTCCGGGTTGACGTAGATCAGGCCCATCATCACGGCGGCAAGGGGGTTTTCGAGATCGCGCTCGCCCGAGTAGCGGCTGTTGGCGCTACCGGTCGGCGCCAGCCATTCCTTTTCCGAGCCCCAGTAAATGTCCTTTTCCGGATGCCAGATGTCTTCACGGCCAAAGCCGAAACCGAAAGTCTTGAGGCCCATCGACTCGTAGGCCATGTTGCCAGCGAGAATGATCAGGTCAGCCCAGCTCAGCTTGTTGCCGTATTTTTTCTTGATCGGCCAGAGCAGGCGACGGGCCTTGTCCAGATTGGCATTGTCCGGCCAGGAATTGAGCGGGGCGAAACGCTGATTGCCCGTGCCGCCACCGCCACGGCCATCGGCGATGCGGTAGGTACCGGCCGAGTGCCAGGCCATGCGGATCATCAGGCCGCCGTAGTGGCCCCAGTCGGCCGGCCACCAATCCTGACTGTTGGTCATCAAGGCTTTGAGGTCGTTCTTCAACGCGTCGACATCGAGCTTCCTGACCTCTTCGCGATAGTTGAAATCCGGGCCCAGCGGGTTGGTCTTGCTGTCGTGCTGGTGCAGGATGTCGAGGTTCAGGGCCTTTGGCCACCACGCCATGGTCTGCATGCTGGCCGATGTGGCACCGCCATGCATGACCGGGCATTTGCCGGCGGAATTCATTTGATTGGTATCCATCTCTACTCTCCTCGGTGAATGACGTTCAGGAAACGTTCAAACTGATATTAGGAAAACGGCTCGTTTAGGACCAATTGATTGACCGGATAAGCTTGATAGATGATCGCTATAAAGACAGCGGCAGACCTAATCTCTCTTGCTGATTTCGACAGTGATTGCGGCGATGCTATCCGCTTAACGCGTCTCGTCGACGATCTGGATGAGCTTTTCTTCCAGCTCCTGCGCCAGCCGAGCCAGCCCGGCATCCGGCGAGAGCGCCGCGAGGAGGGGCAGCGGCCGGATCACGGCGATTTTCGTGTTGCCGTTCTCGGTATAGACCGAAATGCGCCAGGGCAGCGCCGCGCTGAGGCGCATGTCGATGGCCAGCATTTTCTCGACCAGCCGGGGATTGCCGACTGCGAACACCTGACATTCGTCGTCGAATTCGATCTCCTTGCTGTCGAGCATGCCGCCCAGGTCGTGCACCTGCAGCACGCTGAGGCCGAGGCGCTGGATGACCGGCACGAGATCGGTGCTGGCTTCGTAAAACGATTTGTCGCTATCGACGATGTAGTACATGGATTTTCCTGATCTGAAAACGCGGCATCCCGGGCGGCCGGCGGGGATTTCAATTTTCGCCGAAATTTCCGGTTGACCGTAGCAATCACACCCCAAGCCCGAAATTTGACGCTCGCCTGGTGGATGATGGGAACCGATGCCCCGGCCAGCGGTCCGCTTATGTGCCGCCACAGAAAATGCCCCGATGCCTGCCCTGACGCTCTCTTCCGTTGATTCTGCCGACGCCATCCCGGGCGAAGCTTGGGCTCGTCTTTGCCCGCCCGGCGATCCTTTTCTCAGCGCCAACTTTCTCGCCATCATCGAACGCCACGGCGCCGCCGGGCCGGACTGGGGCTGGGTGCCGTGTCATCTGACGGCGAGCGATGAACAAGGCCACATCGTCGGCATCCTGCCGCTCTACGTCCGCTTCAACTCGCACGGTGACTTCATCCACGACTGGTCGTGGGCATCCGTCTACCAGCAACTCGGCCGCAGCTATTTCCCGAAATTGCTGAGCGGCCTGCCGCATACGCCGGCGACCGGGCCGCGCCTGCTGGTGGCCGACGGACCGCATGCGTCGACGATACGTCGCGCCCTGATCGATGGCGCGCAGTCGGTGGCCAGCGGACACGACATGTCGTCGTGGCACGTCGCCTTTCCGAACGAGAACGACTGCAACGAGCTGCGGGCAGCCGGCATGCTGATCAGCCACAACGTCCAGTTCCAGTGGCTCGACAGCGGCTGTGGCGACTTCGACGGCTATCTGGCCACCTTTGCCGCCGACAAGCGGCGCAAGGTCCGGGCCGAGCGCCGCAAGGTAGCCGAGAGCGGACTGAGCATCGAAGTCCGCCACGGCGATGAAATCGACCCGACCGAATGGCCCGCCCTGCACGCCCTCTACGCCGCAACCTTCGATAAATTCAACAACCACGCCGTGTTCACCGCCGCCTGCTTCGCCGATCTGGCGCCGGCGCTGGGCCGCCGCATGGTCGTCTTCATTGCCCGCGACGGCGGCCGACCCGTCGCCATATCGCTCTGTTTCCGCAGCGACGAAACGCTCTACGGCCGTTACTGGGGCTGCAGCGGCCAATATCACAGCCTGCATTTCGAACTCTGTTTCTATCAGGGCATCGCCTATTGCCTGCGCGAAGGCCTGCAACGCTTCGAACCCGGCGCCGGCGGCGAACACAAGATCGCCCGCGGCTTCACGCCAACCGTGGTCCATTCCGCCCACTGGATCGCCGACCCGGCCATGCGCAAGCTGATCGGCCGCCACCTCAACGTGCAGGGCGACGCGGTCGCCAACTATCGGGACCAGGCGGCGGCGCACCTGCCCTTCCGTTGTGAGAACTAGTCTCATTTTTGGGCCATATCAATTTGTGCTGATCGACACCCCGCTACCATGCATGCCATGACCACCGCCGCCCAGTCTTCACCGTTGAACCCTCCGCCAGTACCCGGCACAGCCCCGGCCGCACCGCGCCTGCCCGGCGACCTCGCCATCTGGTTCTTCATCCTGGCCGAACTGCTCGCCTTCGCCGTGTTCTTTTCCGCCTACGCCTTCGCCCGGGCCAGCCATGTCGAGGAATTCAATCTCTACCAGCAGACGCTGGACCGCAACCTCGGCGCCCTCAATACGCTGCTCCTGATCACCGGCTCGTGGTTCATCGTCCGCGCCGTGCAGGCGGCGCATCGCGACGACATCAAGGCCATCCCCCGCAATATCCTGCTCGGCTGGTTGTGCGGCGGCGGCTTCCTGGTTGTCAAAGTGATCGAATACGCCGCCAAGTTCGGCGCCGGCATTTCGATGTCGACCAATACGTTTTACATGTTCTACATCTCGCTGACCTTCTTCCATTTCATGCACGTCATCCTCGGCATGGTCATCCTGACCGTTCTCTGGTTCCAGGCCAGAAATGGCGCCTACGGCGGCCACAATGCGCACGGACTGGAAAGCGGCGCCGCCTACTGGCACATGGTCGACCTGCTGTGGATCGTCCTTTTCCCGCTCGTTTATGTGATGCGCTGATGGCCACCTTTCTGAAAAATTCCGCCCACCGCGCCTGGCTCGTCCTCATGATCGCCACCGGCATCACCTGGTATCTCGGCGAAGTCGGCGCCGCCGGCACCGGGGCCATTGTCGCCATGCTGGTCATCGCCTTCGTCAAGGGCCGCCTGGTCATCCTCGATTTCATGGAGCTGCGCGAAGCGCCGCTGATGTGGCGCCTGCTCCTCGAAGGCTGGCTGATCCTCGTCTCCAGCCTGATTCTGCTTGCCTACTGGATCTCTCTCAAATGACCGACCTGCCCTTCTACGAACCCTCCGGCAACGAAATTTCACTGTTCGAGCACGCCTTCAACCAGCGCCTGCCGCTGCTCATCAAGGGCCCGACCGGCTGCGGCAAGACGCGCTTCGTCGCCCACATGGCGGCGCGGTTGAAACTGCCGCTCTATACCGTCGCCTGCCATGACGACCTGACCGCCGCCGACCTCGTCGGCCGCCACCTCATTTCCGACAAGGGCACCTACTGGTCCGACGGCCCGCTGACCCGCGCCGTGCGCGAAGGCGGCATCTGCTACCTCGACGAAGTGGTCGAAGCACGCAAGGACACCACTGTCGTCCTCCACCCGCTGGCCGACGACCGCCGCATCCTGCCCATCGACCGCACCGGCGAAACCCTCGAAGCGCCGGCCAACTTCATGCTCGTCGTTTCCTACAACCCGGGTTACCAGAATCTGCTCAAAGGCCTCAAGCCTTCAACCCGCCAGCGTTTCGTCTCGATGCGCTTCGACTTCCCCGGCGCCGAGCGCGAAATCTCCATCCTGATCGGCGAAACCGGCTGCGACGCCGACCTCGCCAAGCGTCTGGTCGGCATCGCCAAGGCCTTCCGCGCGTTGAAAGACCGTGACCTCGAAGAAGTCGCTAGCACCCGCCTGCTCGTTTACGCCGCGACCCTCATCAAATCCGGCTTCGACGTTACCGCCGCCTGTCGCGCCGCGCTGGTCGAAAGCCTGACTGACGACGAGGAAACCGTCGAAGCGCTCATGGAAATCGTCAATGCCACTTTCGGACGATGACTTCGGATTCGAGGAAGAAAAGGCCGGGCAAAACCTGGCCGTCCTCGCTGAAGCGCTCTATCTGATCAATCTGCTGCTCTTGCCCGGGCTGGCCTTCCTGATCCTCCTCGGCCTCTGGTTCAATTACAAGGACAGCGCCCCGCCACTGGCCCGCCAGCATCTCCGGCAGACCACCTTCGTCAGTCTGGTCGGCGGCCTGCTCATCGTCGTCCTTTCCGGCCTCATCGTCGGCCTCGGCGGGCTGCACTGGGAATGGACCTGGGTCACGCTGATCCTCTATTTCACCTGCATCCACTCGACGCTCGTGCTATTCGGCATGTATGCGCTGATCAAGGCCATGAACGGCCAAACCTGGCGATTCCCGCTCATCGGTCCGGCGATCCCACGGTCAACCGGAAAAAATGGTCAAAACTGAAAGACTGCAGCGCACCCGTCTCCTGGCGCAGATGGGCTTCTTCACGCTGTTCACCGTGACGCCCATCTTCGACCTGTTCCGCTACGACCTCACCGAGCGCCACGCCTATTTCCTGACCTATCCCTGGCATCTCGGCATCGACGACCTGATGGCCGGCACCGGCGAATCGAGCACGGCGGTCATCAACATCATCCTTTACCTCTTCCTGCCCGTGCTCGGCACCGGCGCGCTGATCATCGGCGTCGCCTGGAAATGGGGCCGCCTTTATTGCGGCTGGCTGTGCCCGCACTTTTCGGTGGTCGAAACGATCAACCGCCTGATGCTCATCGCCAGCGGCAAGCACTCGGTCTGGGACAAGAAACAAACCCCGCCGTGGGAACCGGACGGCACGCCAGCCAAGCGCGACAAGCGTTACTGGCTGCTCGTCGTCCCCGCCGCCATCGGCTTCGCCTTCGCCTGGGCGCTGGTCGGCCTGACCTACCTGATGCCACCGTTTCAGGTGTACCACGGCCTGTTCACCTTCACGCTCTACGAAAAAGAAGTCATTTTCCTCGCCGCCGCCACCACGGTGCTCAGCCTCGAATTCCTCTTCGCCCGCCACCTGTTCTGCCGCTACGGCTGCGCCATCGGCATCTTCCAGAGCTTCGCCTGGATAGTGAACAAGAAGGCCATGGTCGTCGGCTTCGACCGCAAGCGCCTGACCGATTGCGCCAGTTGCCAGCAAGGCAGCGGCAACGCCGGCCACACCCTGCTCGCCCGCAAGGCCCTGCGCGAAAGCGGCGACCCGTTCGCCTCGCCGTCGGGAAGTGCCTGCGACGCCGTCTGCCCGATGCGCCTCAAACCACGCAACGTCAAACGCTGGATGTTCGCCTGCACGCAATGCGGCCAGTGCATTTCGGCCTGCAAGACCGTGAACCGCGACAACCCGGACGGGCAACTGCTCCGCTGGGTCAGCAACGAGGATGCCCGGCGCAACGAAGCCGGTTTTTCAGCCTTATCAAATACAGACGAAGACGCGGGAGCCAAACTGTAGCCATGGAAGAATTCATCGGCAAACTCTGGCACAACTGGGTCACCAAGGCCGCCGCCGGCCATTACCCGGAGGCCGCCGTCAAACTGGGCGAGGTCGAAAAAACGGCCGGCATCCTGTTTCGCGCCTTCGGTGGCGACCCGGGCCTCAAAGTCGCTGCCGCCACCCCGGAAGAACACGGCGCCCGTCGCACCTGGCTGCAGCGCATTGCCGCCAGTAATGAGCGCATCGCCCAGGGCCGACGCGATGCCGAAACCCTGCGCCTGCCGCCGGAAATCGCCGCCTTCCCCGAAAAATCGCTGAACCGCGACCTCTACCTGTGGCTGGCCGCCCTCGCCGCCAGCGATGTAGCGCCCGAGCAGCCCTGGTTCATCCGCAACCAGATCGCCAGCCGGACGGCGCTCGATCGCTATCCGGGCCTCAACGAGCGTTACCGCCGCCTCGTCGCTGCCCATGTTGCCGGCCGCATCGCGCCAAGTGCCATGCAAGCCGACGAAGCGGCGCAGGAAAAGGCCATTCGTCAGGCGCTGGAACAACCAGGTTCAGTCGCCGGACTGCCGCCGCTCAACACGGTCAAGGCAAAGCCGCCGCAGCCTGTCCTGCTTTGGCTGATCGGTTCAGACAAGATTGAAGCCGCGACCAAACTCGCCGACCCGAACGACAACCTGCCGCCCGAAGGCAGCGGCGGCAACCCGGAAACGGCCAAGGAGGCGCACAAGGCCGAGCAGGTCGAGACACCGGACAACAAGAATCCCGTGCTCGCCATGTTCCGCGCCGAAAGTCTGCCGACCTGGGCCGAATACGTTCGGGTCAATCGCGCCTTCGACGAGGACGAGAATCCCAACGCCAGCCAAGCCGCCAACGACCTCGACAAGCTCTCGCTGACCCGCGACGGCGAAACCGCCAAGTCGCGCGTCAAATTCGACCTCGACCTGCCTTCGGCGGCCGAGGACGACACCCCGATCGGCCCCGGCATCGCCCTGCCCGAGTGGGATTACCGCAAGAACGCGATGCAGCCGGCGCATTGCCTGCTGCAACCGATGGTCGCCCACGATGCCGGGCCCGCCGCGCTGCCGCAGGAACTGGCCGCGACGGCCAGGAAACTGCGCGGCCAGTTCGCCGCCCTCGCCCCGCAACGCCGCTGGCTCAAGGGCCAGCCGGACGGGCCGGAACTCGACGTCGATTCCTGCGTGCGCAACCACGCCGACCGTGCCTCCGGGCACACGCCGGAATCCGGCGGCTACCTCGCCCAGGCGCGCTGCGAGCGCGATCTGGCCTGCCTGCTGCTGGCCGACCTGTCGATGTCCACCGACGCGCCGATTTCCGATTCGCACCGTATCGTCGATGTCATCCGCGATTCGCTGCTGCTGTTTTCCGAAGCGCTGACCGCCACCGGCGACCGTTTCGGCATCTACGGCTTTTCGTCGCTGCGTCGCCAGAACATCCGTTTCCATCTGCTCAAGGACTTTGGCGGAAAGTACGACGCCGCTGCCCGCGGCCGCATCCTGGCCATCAAGCCTGGCTACTACACGCGCATGGGTGCCGCCATCCGCCAGGCCGCCAGCATCCTGGCCGAGCAACCGGCCAGCCGCCGCCTCCTGCTGATCATCACTGACGGCAAGCCGAACGACCTCGACATCTACGACTCGCGCTACGGCATCGAGGACACCCGGATGGCCGTCCATGAAGCCCGCCGCCTCGGCTTGACGCCGTTCTGCGTCACCATCGACCACGAAGCCGGCGCCTACCTGCCCTATCTTTTCGGCCCGGCCGGCTTCTGCGTCATCCGCAAACCGGAGGAACTGCCGAGCCGGCTCCCCCTCCTTTATGTGCAACTTACCCGCCAGTAGGTAGTCATAAAGTCGTATTGCTTTGGCATCAGCCGGATGCCAGTATTGGGTGTTATTTTTATTGCGCGAAGATCATGCACGGCAGTCATCCCATCAACATAGAAGCCCTACTGACGCACGTTCCGCTTTTTCAGGGACTGGCGCCGGAGGAACTCAGCCGCATCGCCCGTGGCACGCGCGAAATGCACCCGAACAAGGGGGAAATCCTCTTCCACAAGGGCGACCCCTGCAACGGTTTTCACCTGCTGGTGTACGGCCAGATCAAACTGGCTTTCACCTCATCGCAGGGCAGCGAGAAGGTCGTCGAGATCATCAGCCAGGGGCAGAGTTTCGGCGAAGCCATCATGTTCATGGAGAAGCCCTACATCGTCTTCGCCCAGGCCCTGACCGACTGCCTCTTGCTGCACATCTCGAAGGCCGCCGTTTTCGAGGAACTGCAGCGCGACCACAACCTGTGCCGCAAGATGCTGGCCGGCATGGCCATGCGCCTGCATCAACTCATGAACGACGTCGAGTCGTATTCGCTGCACTCCGGCAAGCAGCGCATCATCGGCTACCTGCTGCGCGAACTGCCCGAGGCCGAGCACGACGGCATCAATGTTTCGATCACGCTGCCGACCAACAAGGGCGTCATCGCCTCCCGCCTCAACCTGACTCAGGAACACTTTTCGCGCATCCTGCACGAACTGACCGAGCTCGGCCTGATCGTCGTCGAAGGCCGGAAAATCCATATCCCGAACGCCACCAAGCTGCGTCAGCACGAGTAACGGCGCTCAGGCACGGTTGCTACGGTCAACCGGAAAAAACGGGTAAAAATGAAATAAAAAGGGGCGATAAAATCGCCCCTTTTTGCTAACCGGCCAACGGAATCAGTCGGTAATCAGCTTACCGCTCTTCAGCAACTCGTTAATGATCGCCGTGTCCGTGGTGGCTGATCCAACCAGATCGATCCCTTGCAAGGTAATCGTCTGGTTGCTGCCACCAGAACCGCTGGTCGTCACATTGATCGTCGTATTTCCAGTCACATTGTTGAAACTGAAATGCAGGTAGTTGGCGAGATTGCCGGCATCGGTGCCATCGTGCGATTCGCCCAGCAGCAGATCGCGCAAGTCGAGAATATCGCCGCCAGCGTTGGCCGCCTCACCACCGAAGTCGGTGATCACATCCACCGCAGGAATAGCGACCGAACCGCCGTCGTTCAATTCCCACTGGAAGATATCGGTTACCGCATCCGCCGTTCCGGCATTGCCGCTCAGCGTATCGTTGCCCTGGCCACCGATCAGGCGGTCGCTGCCGGCGCCGCCCTGAAGGGTGTCGGTTCCCGTCCCGCCATAAAGCACATCCGTACCGTCGCCGCCAAGAAGGGAGTCGTTGCCGCTGCCGCCCAGCAACAAGTCGTTGCCCGCCAGACCGCTGATCGTGTCGTTCCCCCCCGCGCCATCGATGTGATTGTCGGCCGAAGTTCCGGTCAACGTGTTACCCGATGAGCTTCCCGTCTGCGTCGTCGTGGTGTAGTCGGAAATCAAGGTGATGTCCTGCGAGGTCGAGGCGGCGTCGATCGCCGTCGACACGCCATCCACCATCGCGTAGACGGTCGAGGTTGCCGTCACCGTGATAGCCGTTCCGGTGGAAGTAAAGTTGCTGGCAACCGTAATGGTCAGGTTGGCCAGATTCCAGGCACTGATATCCACCCCGTTATCAGCCATGGTCGCCGTAAAGGTGTTGGTGCCATCGCTGAGCACAGCACCAGTCGGCAAACCGGCAACCTTCAGTGTCAGCGTTTCACTGCTATCGACCTGGCCGACGGAAATCGGCAGGTCAAGCGTCCGATACGTTGCCGTCGCCGCCTGACTGACGACAACCATCGTATCCGGCGTCACCAAGGTCGGTGCATCGGCATCGGCAACCAGGACCGACAGGATCCCCGTGGAAGAGGCCGATGCCCCATTGCTGATCTCAGTGGCGGTTGCCGTTACCGTCAAGTCCACCACGCCGCTGTAACCGCTGACGGACTTGAACTGAAGCGCAGTGAGATCCCAGCCCGTCACATCGACACTGGTCGCGCCGGCTGTGGCGGTGAAGGTGTGGAGGGGATTTCCGTCGCTCAGCACCCCGCCAACGGGGATCGCGCTGATCACCACTGTCAAGATCTCCGAACCATCGCTATCGGCCAAGGCGGCGGACACACTACCGAGGGCAATCCAGGTATTGGCACCGCCGCTGGCGCCTACAGGGTAATAGCCGCCGTCGTTATTGCTAACGAAATCGCCCACGGTTGTGGCCGATGTAACATCAGTGCTGGCCGCATACAGCGAGAAGTTCGAGGAATTGAGCGCCAGCGGCGTCGTTGCACCATCGACCAAGACCCCGGCAGTCAGTTCACCGATACCGTCGCCGTCAAACATGTTGATCTCGAGAGAGTAATAACCAGATTCGGTGGGCGTCAATGTCTCGCTCGTGTAGTTTGCCCAGTTGTTGAATCCTGTAGCGAATACAGTCGTTCCGCCGATCTTGATCTGTAAGGTGTCGTCGCGGTAGCCGGTCAAGGCATAGCTATGTCCCGCTTCGAGATAAATGTAGCCGGTGTAACGATAGGCATCGCCGGTATCGAAAGCCGACTCTGCCACGCCAACGCCGGCAACGATGGAAGTCGACGTCGCGACATTGCTCTCGACAGCGGCTTCGAGATTCAGGACGTTGTTGGCATTGCTCGTCGACAATGCCAATTCGTCGAAGAAACTCAAGGTCAACCCGGTCGCTGTCGGCAAGGAAACAGGCGTCGTCGACGTACCCACCACAGTATTCGAATCAACGATCAATATCGGCGCATCCTTCACCGCCGTCACCGTGATTTCGAGAGGTGCGCTGGCAGTGTTCGCACCATCGGTGATCGTATAAACGATGGAAGGCACACCGCTGTAATGCGTCGCGGGTGTAAAGCTGTAACTGCCGTTGCTGCCGATGCTCAGTTCCCCAACACCGGCAACGGTATGCGAGGTGCCTGCCGCAACGGTAACACCCTCGAAAACGAACTGGGTAACGGTCAGCGTATCGCCATCGGCATCTGTATCGTTGAGTAGCACATTGCCGTTCACGGTACCGGCATCTTCCAGCATCGAGTTCGTGTCGACGATGGCAACCGGTGCCGAATCGTCGTCAATGATGGTGCCGACGGCCGTGACGCCGCCAACGCTGAGGGCCGTCGTTTCGTCCGCTTCGTCGATGTTGTCCGGGCTCGTCGCGTAGCTCACGGTGAAGCTGGTGACGCCGGCCGGA
>JBAQOL010000010.1:0-35186 GCA_049304775.1 Ferribacterium limneticum | reverse complement strand
GCAGAGTTTTCGGCCAAGCATCGATCCTCTGATCCCGACAATCCCGTCGGGGAAGGTTGTCTTTAGAAGTGCAAACCAAGGACTTTTACTAAAACGCCCTTGGCACTAAATCCGGGGGCACCTCACGTTAATTGAAAAGTGGCGCTTTTAATATCTTCCAATTGGATGCCACGGCATACCCCCGCTTTCGTCAGTACACCTGAAAAATTTGCTTTTGCAACGCTAATGTTGCACTTGATCAATTGGTTTCTTCGTTGACTTGTTGAAGATCTGGGCCGTTTTATGAGCCAGATGTACCGCCAATAGACGGTTAGGGAGACGCAGGTACATCTCCCGATAGCTTAACAAAGCGTCGGCAACCCATTGCCAGCGTGGTCTCGTATCCAAATGCCGGGTTGACGCAGCGCACCCGACAAGACGAATAAATAATCCATCTTGTTTGCTGGTAATCAGATCCGGAACCGGCGTTCCGAAAAAATGCCTGGCAAGAAACAAGGCCTGCTGCGCAATTTCCTTCAAACCTACGTTAGCAGCTCGCTCCATCAGAGAATCAGCAAAGTTTGCGGAACTCCCGGAAAACTGACGAAATAATAGATCGATATCCCAAAGATCTCGCAGTCCACGATCAAATTCAGAATTCAGCATCAAATGACTGGCGGCATGAAGCACCATGTCTTCATCCTTCAGTCGCCACCAGAAGCCACTCTTCTCAATGGGTATGGCATCCCTGACCATTTTTTCCGAATCAATGTGAATCCGACAGGTTGGCATCGCCAACGCGTGATGCAGATCTATTGTCGTACCGCGACGTCGATTGGTCATTGGAGGCACTTCGTGCGACCACTCGCGGTAATACCGCTGGTCATAAGGATCAAGCCCACCAGTTTGCCATCCGCCAAGCATCAGCGACGCCTCGGCATGCCCAACCTTGTCTTTGGCAACCAAGATATCGACGTCACTGAAAATGCGCCCTCTGGCGGCAATAAGACCCAACCGAACATAGCACGCTCCCTTCAGCAGAAGCACTGGAGTCCCAAGCCCAGCCAAGGCGCGTTCAATATGATCAAGTTCCCGAAAAACATCCCGCTGAAAAGCGGCCACCTCGACCAAGGATGACGAAACATGATTTTCTAAGCGCGCAGGGAGAGTTGCCTCAAGAATATCAATGCTCGAACTCAGGCGGCCAAGCAAGCCAACTCGCCGAGCTTCGGAGAACATCAGGCTCCACTCCTCAGGCCCGAAATCTTCAGTCGACGTTGGTTCTGCCAGAAAATTCAACAATGGGGATGGGTTAGGCACACTCGTCTACCAATGTTTCAAGCGCATCTCGCGCCTCGTCCAACGACGAATATTCAATTTCCCATGCCTCTGTGTTGCGCACAAGCGTCACTAGGCGCTGGAAGCCTTCGCTGCCCAAAATGGAGTAATTGAAGGCTTGATCGATCAAATGAAGTGCAGCCTGTCCTGCACCAACCGGTGTCACCCGTAGCGGCGAACCCGCTGTCCACTTAGGAAAGACAATCAGCTTCGGAATGGCGGGTAGCAGATTATGAGCAATCGAATCTCCCGTAACCTTTAGGTGCCCTACCGTCCCCTTATGCGTATCCTTGGCCAACGGTCCGATCACCGCTGATGGATGCCGAAAACGAATCAGGTCGATTGAACTGTTTTTCAAACTAATAGGTCGGGCCAGCGGTATTAGATTAAGTTCATCGTCTATCAATGCCAGCTCATCAGAGAGCAAGCGCCAGCCCTGCAGTGACAACTCTGCCGACAGGGTGCTTTTTCCGCTTCCGGAGACCGCCGAAAGCAACACCCCTTTGCCCTTCCATTCAACGACCGCCGAATGAAGGATCAGATAGTTGTGAAAAAACGATGCCAGCGCCCAATTCAACCCCCATTCGAACATGGCTTGTGAATGCTCAACTTTCATGGGCATGAAAGGAGCGTCGCCACAGAACTCAAAGGTCACATTGCGCCGAAACCAACGGCGCCATGGTGAAGGCGAAGATATTGCAAGTTCGAAATCGTATTCTCCACCATCCAAAGCTATCGGATGCTCACCATAAAGCTGCTGGAAAGACGCAATGAACTCCGGTACGTTGCTGGAGATTTTTAGCGCAAGGCGTCCGAGGTAAAGCCGAATACGCCCAGACTGAAATGCTTCACGCAACTGCAAAGGTGGGCAAGCTGATAAGATCAACACCGATATACTAATCGAGATCTCTCAAGCAACGCCAAGACATCGTTGGCATCAGTGCAGCTTGGATCCACACCTTTGATAGTGGCGAAGAATTCTGACTCATCAATCCTGCCATGCAACTGCAGTGTATTCAGCAAGGTGAGCGCATTGTGATTTATCAGCGTGGTTGCTCCTGAATTCGAATCGAAAACCAAAGCGCCATCTTCAACGGTCTCAATCAAAAGACTATTATTTATCGAAATACTTTTGGCCTTATTTTCGCTAGACTCAGGGGCAACAGTCATTAGGTCCAAGTATCAACCAAGTAGGTCATGATTTGAAACTGATCCCAATTTACTCCAGGAACCGGATGATAAGGGCTATCCTGCCACATTTTTTTCAAATCAGGTACGGTATAGCACTTTATCGGCGAGCGGTTTAATGAACGATTCACATATGCAGCGGCAAGATGTTTCTCAAACGGCGTCGCTGCGGTAGTTGTCGCAGTTGTCGTCGACTTCAAGACTCGCTCCATCGTTCGACTATCCCCCCCCGGGAATACAGAATTGAACGTCGGATTTACAAGACCTCCTACAGGCCCAAAGAAAGTGGATGATTTCCCAGCCAGAACACTTGGCGAAAGCGCTGTAGAACTCAAACCAATATCCTGTGTTGCGTTATGACTATTAATTGGCATATTGATCGAGGCGTGCGCCGACACCGCGTTGCAGTTACATGCCATTACAGAACGAGCCGAAACTGTCAGAGCAACTGGAACTGCAGCGCCAACCCCACGAACAAAACGCCTGCGCCCCTTGGTTTCGTTCAGCTCGACAGATTTTGTTTGTTCATCATGTGCGTTCATTTCAATTCCGTTCATAAGGCAACGTCGACCAAGCGTAGGATGTCAAGGGCAATGCAATATTCACGCCAATGATAATTTATTATTTAAATTCAATCAACTGAATGAAAACACCAACTACAAATTCCATACAACCATACAAGTTGTAAATTATTCCGACACAACTCTTGGCGCGACTTAGGCATCGCTTTAGCCAAGATATAGTTGGGGCAGCAAAGGAAATATTCCTCATTTAGCATGCAGGGCAGTGCTTCAAAGCCAAATGAAATTGCTTTGGTGTGCCCGGAGGGACTCGAACCCCCGACCTGCTGCTTAGAAGGCATTTAAATACCTTCAACCCAATGCTTAACAATCGATAATGAACATTAACTTTCAATGACTTATTGACGCACCTATCTTAACGGGCTAGCATAATTCCTAACTGAATTTAACCTAGTCTGCTAGCCCGGTGCTAGCCCGATTTTTGCGGATTAGATATGTTAGAAATTGAAAGACGATTTGAGTTTGGCAAGGCAAAGCTCGCTGCCATCGTGCCTCCAGTCAAAAACCGCGACACCTACTATGACATTCGTGTTCCTAAACTTGCATTACGAGTAACTCCAGCTGGCGCCAAAACGTTTTATGTTGTGAAACGCGCCGGAAGTGAAATGGTGTGGCTGAAGCTAGGTAGCTACCCTGACATGACCGTTGAGAATGCGCGCAAAGATGCCGAGGCAAAGCTTGGAGAGTTCGCATCGGACGTTCGGGCCGACATCGTCAGAAAAACAGTGCGCGCCAAAGAGAAAGCCGCATCTGAAGCAGCGAATTTCGGCGTGGCGTGGAATGACTATGTCGCTAAGAAATCGCCCAAATGGGGCGCTGCGCATATTCGCGGTCACAAGCAGGCTATTGAAGCCAAAAACGGCAAAGCACCATTAGCAGAATTTCTCGACATCAAACTGACCGATGTGACGCCAGAACGCGTGCGCAAATGGGTAGAGAAAAACAGCAAGGATAGGCCAACATTCACCAACGCAGCATTTCGTAAGCTGCGCGCCTTTCTAAATTGGTGCGCAGAAGACGAGGACAGTGATTACCGGGAGTTGGTAAATGTTGAATCCTGCGGCAAGCGTATCGCCAAGGAAATACCCAAGAGCAAACCTAAAACGGGAAGCCTGCAACGTGAGCAGCTTAAATCTTGGTTTGCTGAAGTTCGCAAGCTATCCAATCCGGTTGTTTCCTCATATCTGCAAATACTCCTGCTTTCAGGCGCAAGGCGCGAGGAACTGGCGACATTGACCTGGGAAAACCTAGATCTTAAATGGGGATCAATGACGATCAACGACAAGATCGAAGGGGAACGAACAATACCTGTTACACCATACATGAGCGCCCTACTCCACAACCTGAAGAGAATCAACGAGACACCACCACCCGAATATCGGATTTTGCACGGCAAACGCATTAAGAATGACCTTGATAACTGGAAGCCATCCAAGTGGGTTTTCTTCAGCAAAACCGCTGACGATGGCCGCATGGTAGAGCCGCGCAAGGGGCATGACCGCGCGCTCAAGGCTGCTGGCCTGCCAGCGCTTACCCTATCATTACCTCCGCCTCCTGCCGGAATCACCAGCCCAGATCAACATCGTCGCAGGCGCAAAGCAGTGGGAAATTGAAGAGTTGCTGATCGCCACAATGGATATTGGCGACAAAGGCGGCCCCTCTGACTATTACATGTCGAAAAATCGGAAAGCTGCCCGAGAAGCTGCCCGGATTGCCGCTGAACAGCAATTGACGCTGGCCGAAGTCTATCGGCAACTGGCCAATAGTGATTACTGGCAGGAAGAAGCGCCGGGGTTTCTCGATAAACTGAGTGAGCTGGCAAATGTGGCCGCCATCAACGCCAAAACAGGTGTGTTCAGCCTGGCCGAAATCGTTCAATCTGGTGGTGCCGTTTATGTCGTGGGGTCAATGACCCTGGCGGCGGTACTTCGTGCCCAGCAGATGCTGTTTGTCCGCATCCAGCAACTGGCCACCGCCAGAGATCGTCTGGCTGGGGCGCAGAGGACCGTCTGCGTGATTGCTGATGAGATGCGCTATCACATCAGCAAACCAGTAATCCAAGGTCTGGCGGCCAGTCGCGACAAAGGCATGCGCGTCATCCTGGCCTTTCAGAGTTTCGCTGACCTCAAGGATTGCCCAAGCAGCATGACTCCGGAAATGGTGGAAGGCGCCATTATTGAAAACACCCGAGCCAAGTTGATCTACCGGGTAGAAGATCCTGATACGGCCGAGTGGTTACAACGGAAGAGCGGAATCATCCTGGTCGATGACGAGGCCAAGGTCATCAATCGAAATGTCGCTTTGGCCGAGACGACCGAAGGTGAGCGGACGATTCGGCAATCGGATCACTTCCTGTTCGATACCAACAGGCTGACCAACTTGCCGCCCGGCTGGGGCGTGCTGTTTGGCCAGAATTTGGCCCAAGCCTGCTATGTCAGTCCTATCCCTACAAAGAAGTGCCGATCGGCAGTGACGCCTGTCGCGGCTGCTGATCAGCTTGATGAATCATCAGCCTTGGTTGAGTTTCCGAGAACATCATTGGCCATTCCACAAACATTGGCCAAATCTATCAATAACGATTTCTTTACCTTGGAGTAAGCCGATGGAAGGCATCCATATCAATTCGCATAGCACCCCTGATTTGCTCTCCGGCTTCGATGGCGCAGCAGGAAAGAAATTCACAAGCAGTGCTACCAAAAGCAAGGCCAGCCACTTGATTGCCGATCCGGCACAGCGGCAGATTCGTGCCGAAGAGAAACGCCGGCTGATACTACGCTTCCTGCGTGATGAGATCTGGACAAACACGGAGGTCGCTGCTGAGTTGTGCGGTATCGGCTATGCCGGAGCACACTCCGTACTGAAGTCGATGCAAAAGTTGGGACTGACGACATCCTCTGAGTGTTTTATCCCAAGCGCACGCGGATCTGTAAAAACTGTCCTACATGGCATTACGTCTCAGGGGATGGCATATGCCTGGGATCTCGATGAGGAGCCGGAACGCAGCTCTCCTTGGGAACCCTCGAAGACTAACCCGTTGTTTGTGCCACACCAGATTGCTACTCAGAAAACACGGATCAAGGCGGAACAATTGGGTTGGCAGCATTGGAAACCCGCGCGCAGTCTGATGCGGATTGGGCTACCCAAGGTGCCGGATGGCGTGGCCTTATCACCGGATGGGCAGTATGTAGCGATTGAAGTGGAAAGGGAGATCAAAACCGATAAGCGATACGAAGCTGTCGTTGGCGCCTATATTGCCCACATTAAAACGGATCAAAGGTGGGCACGGGTTGATTATCTTTGCCCGGATGGCAATTTTGCGGCTCGACTGGCAAGGATATTTGGACGCTTGTCGCAGTTGCGACTGGAAGGCAAGGCTGGTCAGGAAACCAAAACGGGTGCGTTGACTCAGGCGCATCTGGATCGCTTTCGGTTTTATACGCTGGCGGATTGGCCGGACGGTGATTTCGTTTCCGCAAAATTGAAGGTGAAGGAATGAATCGGCCGTTTCCGATGACTCGGGTAGCGGGGGCGGCTTTGTTTCAGATGCTTCGCTTGTACTGCGCATTACCTCGGTGGGGGATGGTTATCGTAGCGATTGGTGCTTTTGCGTGGATTGCCAAAAGCTGATGCTGAATGCTGGGGGCCCATAAAGCGTCTCGCAACGCTTCATGTAGTGTCATTTGAGCACAACCCAACCCTACCCCTACACCAGAGCATCCTGCGCGATTACAAAGCAATCTTGGGTTAGCAGCATGAATTAGGCAGACCATCGCTGAAGTGTCGCAAATAACCGCCGTAGCGATTTCAACCGTATCGCTCGCAAAACCCCATCTCATCAAGGCTACGGAACCCAAGGTTCCTCTTGGCTTGATTTGGCCTTGTGCCAAATATCGCACTAAACCACACTTAGGGGTTGGTTACTACGAGACTTTCTGATCTGCTAGCCCGGTGCTAGCCCGCGCATCTCAATAGCTCGCCAAAACTCACGAAACCATTGATATGACTGGTGTGCCCGGAGGGACTCGAACCCCCGACCTGCTGCTTAGAAGGCAGCTGCTCTATCCAGTTGAGCTACGGGCACTTGAGGGTGAATCTAGAAAATTGGTCGGGGCGGTGGGATTCGAACTCACGACCCTCTGCTCCCAAAGCAGATGCGCTACCAGGCTGCGCTACGCCCCGACACGAGAGACGGCATTCTATCACCGTCCGGAAAACCGCACCAGATCAAGAGCCTATCTTTGTGCAATAAAGAATCCTTGCCCACAGGCTGTCTTCATGATATTTAATCGCTTTTTTCGTCACTAGGACGCACCAGAACATGGCAGAAGAACTGCTCCACAAACACTTCGCTCCGTACCAGCCGAAAACCGGCGAGGACTACATGAGTGCGAAGCAACTGACACATTTCCGCAAAATTCTCGAGACACTCAAAAAGGAATTGGGCGAGGATATCGACCGCACGGTTCATACCATGCAGGACGAAGCTACAGTGTTTGCCGACCCGAATGATCGCGCCAGCCAGGAAACAGACATGGCGATCGAATTGCGCAACCGTGACCGCGAACGCAAGCTGATCAAGAAGATCGATGAAACGCTCGCCAGCATCGAAAGTGGCGATTATGGCTTCTGCAACAAGTGTGGTGTCGAGATCGGCATCAAGCGCCTAGAAGCCCGCCCGACGGCGACGTTGTGCATCGATTGCAAGACGTTGGACGAGCTCAAGGAAAAACAGATGGCGAAGTAATTCGCCTTTTTGGCATTGCTACGGTCAACCGGGTTTACTACGTGAAACGTAAAAAATGCCGAAAAACAAAGGGCGCCGCAAGGCGCCCTTTGTGCATTCAGACTAAGCTGAAGTTTATTGCTGCTCTTGAGCTGCTTCGTTGGCAATCGGCTGGGCAGCCGCAGTGCCTTCTTCAGAAGCAGCAGCCTTCATCGACAGCTTGACGCGACCACGGTCGTCTGTCTCCAGAACCTTGACGCGAACGATCTGGCCTTCCTTGACGTAGTCTTCGACCTTGTTGACGCGCTCCTGGGCGATCTGGGAGATGTGCAGCAGACCATCCTTGCCCGGCAGCACGGAAACGATTGCACCGAAATCAAGAATCTTGAGCACGGTACCTTCGTAGATCTTGCCGATCTCGACTTCAGCCGTAATCGCATCAATACGAGCACGCGCTGCGGCAGCTGCTTCACCGCTGCTGGAGGCAATGGTGATCGTACCGTCGTCCTGAATATCGATCGTGGTGCCGGTTTCTTCGGTCAGAGCACGGATAACTGCACCGCCCTTGCCAATGACGTCACGGATCTTTTCCGGATTGATCTTGAAGGTGTACAGACGCGGCGCGTAGGCCGACATTTCTTCGCGCGGGCCGGCGGCAGCTTCCTGCATCAGATTCAGGATATGGATGCGGGCATCCTTGGCCTGAGCTAGAGCAACCTGCATGATTTCCTTGGTGATGCCCTGGATCTTGATGTCCATTTGCAGCGCGGTAATACCGCTGGTCGAACCGGCAACCTTGAAGTCCATGTCGCCGAGATGATCCTCGTCGCCCAGAATGTCGGTCAGCACGGCAAAACGGTTGCCGTCCTTGATCAGACCCATGGCGATACCGGCAACGTGCGCCTTGAGGGGCACACCAGCGTCCAGCAGGGCCAGACAGCCGCCGCAAACGGAAGCCATCGAGGACGAACCATTGGATTCGGTGATTTCCGACACCAGACGCATCGAGTAGGAGAAATCTTCCGGCTTCGGCAGCACGGCGAGCAGCGCGCGCTTGGCCAGACGACCGTGACCGATTTCGCGACGCTTCGGCGTACCGACGCGACCGCATTCGCCGGTGGCGTACGGAGGCATGTTGTAATGCAGCATGAAGCGATCACGGTACTCACCGGCCAGCGCGTCAATGATCTGCTCGTCGCGGTTGGTACCGAGCGTGGCCACAGCCAGCGCCTGGGTTTCGCCTCGGGTAAACAAAGCCGAGCCATGGGTGCGGGGCAGGACGCCGGAGCGCATGGTGATCGGACGCACGGTACGCGTGTCGCGACCGTCGATACGCGGGGCACCACTCAGGATGCGGCCACGAACGATGGAAGCTTCGATTTCGTGGAACAAGTTGCCGACGGTATTTTCGTCAGGCGCGTTGTCGCCAGAACACAGTGCAGCAATCGCTTCAGCACGGATGACCTTGACGGCCTGGCTGCGCGTTTGCTTGACGGTAATGTTGTAGGCTTCTTCGAGCTTGGCGCTGACCAGAGCGGACAGGCTGGCAACTAGCGCTTCGTCTTTCGGCGCAGCTTCCCATTCCCATTCCGGCTTGCCGGCTTCTTCAACCAGTTCGTTGATGGCGTTGATGGCCTTCTGCATTTCGGTGTGACCGAAAACAACAGCGCCGAGCATGATTTCTTCGGATAGCTGGTCGGCTTCGGACTCAACCATCAGCACGGCAGCTTCGGTACCGGCAACGACGAGGTCGAGCTGGCTGCCTTTGAGCTGGCTCAGGGTCGGGCACAGGACGTACTGGCCGTCGATGTAACCGACGCGTGCGGCACCGATCGGACCGTTGAACGGCACGCCGGAGATGGCCAGGGCGGCGGAAGCGCCGATCAGGGCCGGGATATCGGAATCAACTTCCGGGTTTAGCGACATCACGGTAGCGATGACCTGGACTTCGTTGTAGAAGCCTTCCGGGAACAGCGGGCGGATCGGACGATCGATCAGGCGGCAGGTCAGCGTTTCCTTTTCGGAAGGACGGCCTTCGCGCTTGAAGAAGCCACCGGGGATACGGCCGGCAGCGTAGGTCTTTTCCTGGTAATCAACGGTCAGCGGGAAGAAATCCTGGCCCGGCTTGGCACTCTTGGCGGCCACAACGGTGACCAGAACCACGGTTTCTTCCATGGAAACGAGGACGGCACCGCCAGCCTGGCGGGCAACTTCACCGGTTTCGATGGTGACTTGATGGGCACCATAGGCGAATGTTTTTTTCACGACGTTAAACATATTTTCCTTTCACTCTCAACACAATAAACAACGATTTATCAACAACTTACAATAGACAACAACAAACAGTACTGCAAAAAATAAAAAAAGCGGCCGGGATAAACCGGGCCGCTCTTTCGTGGCGTCGATCTCGCTTACTTGCGCAGACCGAGCTTGGTAATCAGGGTGCGGTAAGAATCGATGTTCTTGCCCTTGAGGTAATCCAGCAACTTGCGACGCTGATTGACCATGCGCAGCAGACCACGACGGGAGTGGTGATCCTTCTTGTGCTCTTTGAAGTGTGGGGTCAGATCGTTGATGCGGGCGGTCAGCAAGGCAACCTGGACTTCCGGAGAACCGGTATCGCCCTTGGCGCGCTGGAATTCGGCGACGACGCCGGCTTTGACTTCAGTAGTGAATGCCATTTCAAACTCTCTTTCATGAAAACGACGCCGCCCCGGTTTGATAGAGCCAGCGCCAGTGGATAAAATTTTCCGTTGGCGACGGAAAGCGTTGGATTATATCAGTTAATCAGCGAGTTGAACCAGCCGTTTTGGCCACAAACGATCCCCGGAGCCCGGTTCGCCGATACCAATCAGCTTGCCATTCTCATAGACGCGGATCTTGCCACTGAGGCCAGGCGGCAAATCAACCGGATTACCGTGGCTGAAACGCTGCGCCGCCTCACCTTCGACAGTCAGGATGGGCAACGTGAGCAACAGCGCATCGACCGGCTTCAGGCGAGCCATGCGCCCTGCTTCATCCAGACCTTCCAGCTCGGCCAGGGTAACGGCGCCGTCCAGCTCAAGATCGCCAACCCGGGTCCGGCGCAGGGCCGTCAGGTGTGCGCCGCAACCGAGTGCTGTGCCGATGTCGGCGGCCAGAACACGGATGTAGGTGCCCTTGCTACACGCCACGCGCAGCGTCAGCGCGTCGCCAGCAAAGTCGAGCAGATCAATGGCGTAAATCGTCACCGCCCTCGCCTCGCGCTCGACCACGATCCCCTGGCGTGCCAGTTCGTAGAGCGGACGACCGTCGCGCTTGAGGGCCGAATGCATGGGTGGAATCTGCTGGATATCGCCGGTGAATTGCGGCAGCAATTTCAAAATTGCCGCTTTTTCCGTGTTGACCGTGGAAGTCGCCGTCACCTTGCCTTCGGCGTCGCCGGAATCGGTGGTCACACCGAGTTTGAGGACAGCCTCGTAGGTCTTGTCCGCGTCGAGCAAATCAGCCGAGAATTTCGTCGCCTCGCCGAAACAGAGCGGCAACAAACCCGTTGCCAGCGGGTCGAGCGTGCCGGTATGGCCGCCCTTGGCAGCCGAGAACAGGCGACGCGCCTTTTGCAGCGCGTCGTTGGAGGTCAATCCGATGGGTTTGTCGAGCAACAGCACACCATCGACCTGTTTCCAGGTCTTCTTGACTTGCATGGCGTGCTTAGTCTTCCGGCGTCTGATCGCTCAGCGCATTGGCCTGATCGATCAACAGAGACATGCTGGCACCGTGCTCGATGGAGTTGTCGTAAACGAAATGCAACTCCGGCAAGGTATGGATATGGATGCGACGGCCAAGTTCGCGACGGAGGAAACCGGACGCCCGCTTCAGGCCGCGCTCGATCTCTTCCAGATGCTCGGAATTGAGCGTCGCGTAAAACACCTTGGCATGGGCGTAATCCGGCGTCAGCTCGACAGCCGTCAGGCTGATCATGCCAACACGCGGATCCTTCAATTCAGTCCGAATCAGATCGGCAAGGTCGCGGCGTACCTGCTCCGCGACCCGGTCACTACGCTGAAATCCTTTTTTCTTCATTACAGCGAGCGTGCCACTTCCTGAATTTCGTAAGCTTCCAGCTGGTCGCCCACCTGGATGTCGTTATTGCCGCGCAGCGACAGACCGCATTCGAAGTTGGAACGAACTTCCTTGACGTCGTCTTTGAAGCGCTTGAGCGAGTCGAGCTCGCCATCCCACTGAACAACGTGGTTACGCAGCAGACGGACGCGGGAATTGCGCTTGACGAAGCCCTCCAGCACGTAACAGCCGGCGATGGCGCCGACCTTGGAAACCTGGAAGACCTGGCGAATTTCGACCATGCCAGTGATCTGTTCGCGCTTCTCCGGCGACAGCATCCCGGAAAGAGCTGCCTTGACCTCATCGACCGCGTCGTAAATCACGTTGTAATAACGGATATCGACACCGAAGGTCTCGGCCAACTTGCGCGAACCAGCATCGGCACGAATATTGAAGCCGATGATGACGGCGCCGGAAGCCTGGGCCAGATTGACGTCGGATTCGCTGATCGCGCCAACGGCACCGTGGATGATCTGAACACGGACTTCGTCGTTCGACAGCTTGGCCAGCGTCTGTACCAGAGCTTCCTGCGAACCTTGGACGTCTGCCTTGACGATCAGCGGCAGGGTCTTGACCTCGCCTTCCGTCATCTGGACGAACATGTTTTCGAGCTTGGCGGCCTGTTGCTTGGCCAGCTTGACGTCGCGGAACTTGCCCTGACGGAACAGCGCGATTTCACGCGCCTTCTTTTCGTCGGTGAGCACGATGGCTTCTTCACCAGCGGCCGGCACATCGGACAGGCCGAGGATTTCGACCGGGATGGACGGACCCGCTTCGTTGATCGGCTTGCCGTTCTCGTCGAGCATGGCACGGACGCGACCGAAGACCTGACCGGCCAACACGACATCGCCGCGCTTGAGCGTACCGGACTGAACCAGCATCGTCGCCACGGCACCACGCCCCTTGTCGAGACGCGCTTCGATGATCAGGCCCTTGGCCGGCGCATCCTTCTGTGCTTTCAGTTCGAGCACTTCAGCCTGGAGCAGTACCTGTTCGAGCAGTTCGTCGATGCCGGTACCCTTCTTGGCCGACACCGAGATAAACGGCGAATCGCCGCCGTACTCTTCCGGAATGACGCCTTCGGCAACCAGTTCCTGCTTGACGCGATCGGCGTTGGCATCCGGCTTGTCGATCTTATTGACTGCAACCACCAGCGGCACACCAGCCGCCTTGGCATGGTGAATCGCTTCCTTGGTCTGCGGCATGACGCCGTCGTCGGCCGCCACGACCAGAATAACGATGTCGGTCGCCTTGGCACCGCGAGCTCGCATGGCCGTAAAAGCCTCGTGACCCGGGGTATCGAGGAAGGTAACCATGCCACGATCCGTTTCGACGTGGTAGGCGCCGATGTGCTGGGTAATGCCGCCGGCTTCGCCAGCCGCCACCTTGGCACGACGAATGTAGTCGAGCAGCGAGGTCTTGCCGTGGTCGACGTGACCCATGACAGTCACCACCGGAGCGCGCGGCTCGAGCGGAACGTCCTTGTGATCAGCCGACTCTTCGAGGAAGGCGTCCGGATCATCAAGCTTGGCGGCAAACGCCTTGTGGCCCATTTCTTCGACGACAATCATCGCCGTTTCCTGGTCCAGCACCTGGTTGATGGTAACCATCGAACCCATTTTCATCATGACCTTGATGATCTCGATAGCCTTGATGGCCATCTTGTGGGCCAGATCGGTAACGGAAATGGTTTCAGGAATATGTACTTCACGAATGACCTGTTCGGTCGGCGCCTGGAAGCTGCCCTGACCATCGTCATCCTTGTGCGACTTCTTGTGGCCGCCACGACCACTCTTCCAGGAGTTGCCGATATCCGAACCGCGGGTCTTCAGACCACCCTTTTTCTTGCCGTCGTCGGCAACGCGCCCCTTGTCACCCTTCTTGCCCGGAGCATCCGGCTTCTTGTGCAAAGTGCCCTTGTCGGCAGCCGGCGCGGTGCCTTCGCCAGCCTTGGCGGCGGCGGCTGACTGCTGCTTGGCCAGCTCGGCAACCTTGGCGGCGGCTGCAGCAACCTCTGCCTGCTGACGCATGCGGACCAGCTCAGCTTCACGCGCCTGCTTCTCGCGCAGCTCTCGCTCCTGAATTTCGCGCAGTGTCGTGTAGCGACGGGACTCAACCTCGCGAGCCTTCAATTCCTTCTCGCCGATAATCGCAGCACGATCCAGAATAACCGGCGCAGGCTTCTCGACGACTGCCTCAACCACCGGCTCAACCGGCGTTTCAACGGGGGTCTCGACCGGTACTTCGATCACCGGCTCGGGAATAACTTCAGCGACCGGTTCGGGAACAGGCTCCGGCTCCGGTTCCGGTGCCAATTCGACCTCGGGAATCTCGGGCTCAAGTTCGAGTGCTTCGAGTTCGGCCTCCGGCACATGCTCGCCGACTTCGCGTTTCATCAGGACGCGCTTCTTGCGCACCTCGACCTGAACGGTACGAGCACGACCATGCGAATCCGTCGCCTTGATTTCGGAAGTCTGCTTGCGCGTCAGCGTGATTTTGGTCTTCGACTCGTCACCATGCGCACGGCGCAGGTAATCGAGGAGCTTAGCCTTGTCTTGATCGTTCAGCGCATCGTTGGCACCCTCTTTGCCCACACCAGCCTTGCTCAATTGCTCGAGCAGGGCCGTGACCGGCATTTTGAGTTCAACGGCAAATTGTGAAACTGTTGTTGCGGACATACTTTGCTACCTCCCGCTCACTCGAACCAGTGAGCCCGTGCCGTCAGAATGAGTACCTTGGCACGCTCGTCGTCGATGCCGGTCATTTCCGTCAATTCATCTACCGCCAGTTCCGCGAGATCATCGCGGGTCTTGACGTCGTGACCTGCCAGTTTCGCGGCCAATTCCTTGCTCATTCCCTCCAGACCCATGAGGTCATCGGAAACATTTTCCAGCTTTTCTTCGGTCGCAATCGCTTCCGTCAGCAGAACATTGCGGGCACGGTTGCGGAGTTCATTGACGATCCCCTCGTCCAGCCCTTCGATTTCCAGCATTTCAGCCAACGGTACATAAGCCACTTCTTCCAGCGACGAGAAGCCTTCCTCGATCAAAAGGTCAGCCAATTCTTCGTCGATATCCAGCTTTTCCATGAAGGTAACGCGAGTCACGGCGTATTCGGCTTCGGACCTCTTGGCCGACTCGTCCTGAGTCATCAGATTGATGGTCCAGCCGGTCAGTTCGGAAGCCAGACGAACGTTCTGGCCATTGCGGCCGATGGCAATAGCCAGGTTGTCTTCGTCAACAACCACGTCCATGGCGTGCTTTTCCTCATCAACAACGATGGAGGAAACCTCGGCCGGCGACAACGCGCCGATCACGAACTGGGCCGGATCAGCCGACCACAGCACGATGTCAATATTTTCGCCGCCGATTTCGTTGCGTACGGCAGTCACGCGGGAACCGCGCAGACCGACGCAGGTTCCGATCGGATCAACGCGCGGGTCGTTGGATTTGACGGCGATCTTGGCGCGCAGACCGGGGTCGCGGGCACAGGCCTTCAATTCCATGAGGCCGTCGGCAATTTCCGGCACTTCCATGTCGAACAGCTTGATGACAAATTCCGGCGCAGTACGCGACAGGATGATCTGCGGGCCGCGGGCATTGCGGTCGATGCGCAGCAGATAGGCGCGAATGCGGTCGCCGATGCGCAGATTTTCCTTGGGGATCATCTGGTCGCGCGGCAGCAGGGCTTCGATCTTGCCGGCTTCGACAATGGCGTTGCCACGCTCCATACGCTTGATGGTGCCGGAAACGACATGTTCCTTGCGGTCGAGGAAGTCAGACAGGATCTGCTCACGCTCGGCATCGCGAATTTTCTGCAGAATGACCTGCTTGGCTGCCTGAGCGCCGATGCGACCGAAATCGATCGGCTCGAGGCCTTCTTCGAGGGTGTCGCCGGATTCGATTTCCGGATCGTCCTTCTGGGCTTCCGACAGCGGAATTTCTACGTATTCGTTGACGTATTCGTTGTCCGGCACAACCTGCCAGCGACGGAAGGACTCGTAGCTACCCGTATTGCGGTCGATCGACACGCGCACTTCGGCCTCGTCGTTGATACGCTTCTTGGTAGCCGACGCAAGGGCCAGCTCAAGGGCGCCAAAAACGATTTCCTTGGCAACATTCTTTTCGCGGGCGAGTGCATCAACCAGCAGCAATATTTCACGGCTCATGGGCTAAAACCTCCTAGTCCTTCAGTCGAAACGAGGCACCAGACGTGCCTTCTCGATATTATTGAATTCCAGTTCCACATCATCTTTTGCAAGGCGCAGACCGACCTTGCCATCCTTGCAGCCCAGCAGTTCGCCCTGGAAGTTCCGGCGACCGCCATGCGGAATACGCAACTTGATCTGAATCTCCTGACCGGCAAAGCGCTCGAAATCCTCGGCTTTCTTGACGACGCGATCGAGACCCGGCGAAGAAATCTCGAGACGGTCGAATTCAAAGTTTTCCACTTCGAAAACACGGGTCAGTTGATTGGAGACCTTGGCGCAATCTTCGACATCGATCCCGGTAGCACGGCCCGGCGCGTCAATGAAGACACGAATCGTCCGCCCACGCGGCGACATCTCGACATCAACGAGTTCATAACCAAGACCGACAACCGTCGTTTCCAGCAGTGCGTTTAAATCCATAGCCACAAATAAAAAATGGGCGAAACGCCCACCTCATAAAAAAAGATGCCCCGTCAAAAACGACGGGAGGAACAAACCCGTGAATTATAACGGATTTATTCCTCCTGGTAAATCGATTTACGTGCTTTCATGGCCCTTTCGGGGCGCCGGCGCGTTGTTTTCGAGGTCGCGCAGCAGCATTTTGATTTCCACCTCTTTGAGCTCGCGCGCCATGCCGCGTTTCAATTGCGGCGGCAGCACGAACGGGCCGTAGCGGACACGAATCAGGCGGCTCACCGTAACGCCAACCGCCTCGAACATGCGACGCACTTCGCGGTTGCGGCCTTCAAAGATAGTGACTCGATACCAATGGTTGGCACCTTCGCCGCCGCCGTCATGCAGCGTCCCGAAATTGGCCCGGCCATCCTCGAGTTCGACGCCATGCAGCAATTGCTGTTGGGCTTCAAGCGTCAGTTCGCCGAGCACACGCACGGCGTATTCACGAACCAGCTCCGAACTCGGGTGCATCAGCTTGTTGGCCAGATCGCCGGAGGTCGTAAAAATGAGCAGGCCGGAGGTATTGAAGTCGAGCCGGCCGACGTTGATCCAGCGACCGCCGCGCATGCGGGGCAGCGCGGCAAAGACCGACGGGCGGCCATCCGGGTCGTCTCGCGAGACAATTTCGCCTTCCGGCTTGTGGTACATCAGGACGCGCGGCGGGCGGGTGCTGCCGGTAAAGCGGATGTTGATCAGCCGGCCACCGATCTTGACCTTGTCGGTCGGTACGACCGACTGGCCTATGGTCGCCACGACACCATTGACGGTGACCTTGCCGGCGACAATCCACTCTTCCATTTCGCGACGCGAACCGACACCGGCCTGAGCCAGAATCTTCTGCAGACGCTCGGGTTTGGCTTCGACAACCGCCTTGCCGTTGCGGGCGATGTTGCCCCGACTGGCCCGGCCGGTCGCCGGCAGCGCGGCGCGACGACGCGGCTTGGGCGCCTCGACCACCTCTTCGGCCTCGGGCGCCTCGTCGCGTGCATTGCGTGAAGATCGGCCGCCCGGAGCCGGATTGCCACGGTCAACCGGAATTTCCGGCCTTTTTTGAAATCCGCCCGGCTTGCTGGCGGAACGGAGAGGTGTGCGTTTATTGGTTTTCATAATTCAGCTCCAGTGTCTGGGCGATTTGTTCAAGCGGCGGCAGTTCACTGACGCTACGCAGTCCCAGATCATCGAGAAATTGCTTGGTGGTGGCAAACAGGGCCGGCCGACCTGGTGTTTCGCGATGGCCGACAACGTCGATCCAGCCACGCTCTTCTAGTGTTTTGACAACATTGGTATTGACTGCGACGCCGCGAATTTCCTCGATATCACCGCGCGTCACCGGTTGACGATAGGCGATGATGGCCAGCGTTTCGAGGACGGCACGCGAGTATTTCGGCGGCCGCTCCGGGTTCAGTCGCTCAAGATAAGGCAGATATTCGGGCCGCGTCCGGAAGCGCCACCCGGAGGCGAGCTGGATCAGTTCGACCGGACGTTCGGCCCATTCCTCGCGCAACTCGTCGAGCAGCTTGCGCAGGGTATCGGTCGACAGATCCTCGTCGAACATTTTTTTCATTTCGCTCGGCAACATCGGCTCGCGGGCGGCGAGCAGCGCGGCCTCAAGCACTCTCTTGACCTGGCTCGGTTCCACCTTGATGCACTCTGACGTAAATGGGTTGAAAGGCTTCAGTCTGGGTGATTTCGATCAGTTTTTCGCGCCCCAGTTCAAGCATGGCAATAAAATGGACGACCAGCCCCGGTACGCCCATTTCGGGGTCGAACAGGGTCTCGAACTGAACAAAGCCTCCTTTGGCCTGCAAGGCGCGCAGGATGATGCCCATGTGCTCGCGCACCGACAATTCTTCGCGGCCGATCTGGTGATGTTTTTTCAGGCCAGCCTGACGAACGACTGCCATCCAGGCTTCCTTGAGATCATCGACCGAGACCTCGGGCTGACGGACCAGCAGCGATTTTTCGACCAGCGTCTCGACCCAGAAAAACTCGCGTTCGGCCTGCGGCAGCGCGTTCAGATTCTGGCCGGCGAGCTTCATCTGCTCGTATTCCATGAGCCGGCGAACCAGCTCGGCGCGCGGATCTTCCGCCTCATCACCCTCGCCCAACTTCGGCCGTGGCAGCAGCATGCGCGACTTGATTTCGATGAGCATCGCTGCCATCACGAGATAATCGGCGGCCAGTTCGAGATTGCTCGCCCGCATCGCCTCGACGTAGTCGAGATACTGCCGGGTCAGCGGCGCCATGGGGATATCTAGAATATCGATGTTGGCCCGGCGAATCATGTACAGCAGGAGGTCAAGCGGCCCCTCGAAGGCGTCGAGCATGATGGCCAGCGCATCCGGCGGGATGTACAGGTCGAGCGGCATCTGCTCGAGCGGCTGCCCGTAAACGCGGGCTACCGGCTCGACTTCGCCAGCCGGAAGCACTTCGAGGACGTCGCTCATGCGTTCAGGAGGCCGCGGCGCGGCCCTTGCCCTTGTAATGCAGATGCAGGTTGCGGAAGTAGATAATCAAGCCGAGCCCCTGCCCGAAGATGAAGACCGGGTCATTGCGGTGCACCGCATAGACGGTCAACACAACACCCCCCAGAATGCTGAAATACCAGAAAGCGACCGGCACGACGACCTGCTTGGCTTTCTCGCTCGACCACCACTGGACGACAAAACGCATCATGAACAGGCCCTGGCCACCAAAACCGATGGCGATCCAGATCAGGGTTTCCCAGTCGTAGCCGAACATCAGCGGTATTCCAGCCCCATCGCTTCGCGCACGTCACGCATCGTTTCGCGGGCGTATTCACGGGCCTTCTCGCAACCGTCGGCGATGATGTTCTTGACCAGGGTCGGATCATCCAGATAGACCTGTGCGCGCTCGCGCATCGGTGCCTGCTCACGGAGGATGGCGTCGATCACCGGCTGCTTGCACTCGATACAACCGATGCCGGCGGTGCGGCAGCCCTGCTGCACCCATTCCTTGCAAGCATCGTTGGAATAGACCAGATGCAGTTGCCAGACCGGGCACTTGGCCGGCTCGCCCGGATCGGTGCGGCGCACGCGGGCCGGATCGGTCGGCATGCTCTTGACCTTCTTGGCGACCGATTCTTCGGATTCACGCATGGTGATCGTGTTGTTGTACGACTTGGACATCTTCTGTCCATCCAGCCCCGGCATCTTGGAGGCTTCGGTCAGCAGGTAACCGGGCTCGACCAGAATCATCTTGCCGGTACCTTCGAGGTAGCCGAACAGTCTTTCGCGGTCGACCGCGGAAAGATGCTCAATTTCATTAAGCATGGCCTTGGCCTGTTCGACGGCTTCGCGGTCGCCATTCTGCTGGAAGCGGGTACGCATCTCTTCGTAGAAGCGCGCCTTCTTGCTGCCCAGTTTCTTGACGGCCTCGCGCGCCTTATCCTCGAAGCCCGGTTCGCGGCCATACATGTGATTGAAACGACGGGCCAACTCACGGGTGAATTCAACGTGCGGAATCTGGTCCTCGCCGACCGGCACCTTGTCGGCGCGGTAAATCAGAATGTCGGCGCTCATCAGCAGCGGATAGCCGAGGAAGCCGTAGGTCGTCAGATCCTTGCCAGCCAGCTTTTCCTGCTGGTCCTTGTAGGTCGGCACACGCTCCAGCCAGCCGAGCGGCGTCATCATCGACATGAGCAGATGCAGTTCGGCGTGCTCGGGCACCTTGGACTGGATGAACAGCGTGGCCTGCTTGGGATCGACACCGGCCGCCAGCCAGTCGACGACCATGTCCATCGAGGCCTTCTCGATACCCTGCGGATTGTCGTACTGGGTGGTCAGGGCATGCCAGTCGGCGACGAAGAACAGGCAGGGATACTTGTGCTGGAGCTCGATCCAGTTTTTGAGAACGCCATGGTAGTGGCCAAGATGCAGCGACCCGGTCGGGCGCATGCCGGAGAGAACACGTTCTGCGTACATATTATTTAATAGAGACCGAAAATGAGTGCGATAAGCCCGGCTGACGTATTGACCAGCGGAGTCATGATGGCGCCGAGGATACCGGTGAACAGCAGCACCAGCAAAATGGGAAAGCCCCAGGGCTCAAGCCTGGCAAACTTCCATGCCAACGAATGCGGCAACAGGCTGACGGCAATCCGCCCACCATCAAGCGGCGGCAAGGGAAACAGATTGAGCACCATCAACACGCAATTGATCTGGATACCCATTTCAGCCATGCGTGCCAGCGGCGTACTGAAAAACTGCGGCAGCAACCACGAAAGTTGGAAAGCCAGCGCCCACAGGCAGGCCATGAGCAAATTGGCGCCCGGCCCGGCAGCGGCGACCCAGAACATGTTCTTCTTGGGTTCACGCAGGCGGTTGAAATCGACCGGCACCGGCTTGGCGTAACCGAACAGGAAATTGCCACCGGAAAAGAGCAGGATGCTGAGCGGGATCAGGATGGTGCCGACCGGATCGATATGGCGTAACGGGTTCAGGCTGATTCGCCCTTGCTGCCAGGCGGTCGGATCGCCGAAATATCGGGCAGCGTAGCCGTGGGCGGCTTCGTGCAGGGTGATGGCAAAAACCAGCGGCAGGGCAAGGATCGCAATGGTCTGGATGATGGCGTTGATATCCAGCATGCTTCAGGCCAATCCGAACAGTTCAAGCGGACCACGGCCAGCCCGGATCAATTCCGGCGCCGCCCCGGTCAGGTCAATGATCGTCGTCGGTTCGGTGCCACAAGGACCGCAGTCGAGAATCAGCTCCAGCTGGTCATCGAGGCGATCCTGAATTTCCCAGCCTTCAGTCAGCGAAAACTCGTCGCCCGGCAACTGCAGGGTGGTCGTCAGCAGCGGCTCGTTCAGTTCTTCGAGCAAGGCCAGTGCCACCGGATGATCCGGCACGCGCAGGCCGATGGTCTTGCGTTTCGGGTGCATGACCCGGCGCGGCAATTCCTTGGAGCCTTCGAGAATGAAAGTATAGCTACCCGGCGTCGCTGCCTTGAGCAAACGATACTGGGCGTTGTCGACCCGGGCAAAATGGGCGATTTCGGAAAGATCGCGGACCATCAGCGTCAGGTGATGGCGTTCGTCCATCTGGCGAATCAGGCGGATACGATCCAGCGCTTCCTTGTCGCCGAGATGGCAGCCAAGGGCGTAGCAGGAATCGGTCGGCAGGGCGACGATCGCGCCCTTGCGAATGAAGTCGGCAGCCTGGACGAGCAGACGCTGCTGCGGCGACTCCGGATGGATATTGACAACGCGCGCCATGCTCAGACCACCAGACGCCAAACCGGCTTCAAGTCTTCCGGCAATTGCGGAAGCTTGCCGAGATCGACATAACTTTCGTCCGGCCCGTGAAAATCGGAGCCACGTGAGGCGTGAAATGCGTAGTGCCGGGCCAGACGGGCAAAATGCATGACATGGTCAGGAGAATGGCTGCCGCAGGTCACTTCGATGCCCTGCCCGCCGACATCCTTGAAATCATCAAGAAAACGACGCATGTCGGCGCCCGACATCTTGTAACGCGCCGGATGTGCGACAACCGCCACGCCGCCGGCACCAGTGATCCAGCCAACCGCTTCTTCGAGCGTTGCCCAGCGATGATCGACATACCCCGGTTTACCCGACGCGAGGTAATGCTGGAATACGCCCGGCACATCGCGGGCGATGCCGATCGAGACCATATAGCGGGCAAAATGGGCGCGCGAGATCAGGCTCGGATTGGTCACGAAGCACAAGGCACCTTCATAGACGCCGGGGATGCCGATGGCGGCAAGCGCGTCGCCCATCCGTTTTGCGCGCTCGACACGCCCGACGCGCAACTCGTCGAGACCACCGCTCAATGCCGGATTGGCCGGATCGAAGCCAAGACCGACGACATGAATCGGCACGCCGCGCCATTCGATGGAGATTTCGACGCCATTGACAAAGCCCATGCCGGCCTCTTCCGCCGCTGCTCTGGCTTCGGCCAGACCGCCAAGGTCATCATGATCAGTCAGTGCCCAGAGATCAACTCCGTTCCCCGCCGCACGCCCCGCCACGACCCGAGGCGGCAGAAACCCGTCGGAAACGATGGAGTGGCTATGAAAATCGAAATTGGCTGGCGTCACAGGTAAGCAATTGAAGGCAAACGAAGATTCTAGCACGAACGAGGCCATGCCCTGAGCCCCTTGTGCGGTGCAGCAGGTTGATCAGACCGCAGCATCCCGTTATAGTGCCACCCGTTCCGTGGGAGAGCGCAGATCCGTCTGCCGCCGAAGGCGCAAATCCACCCGAAAACGCTCAGGCAAAAGGACCGCGGAACAAGGCATTAGTAGTCTGCTTCGCAATTAGCGAAACATGAAAGCTTGTCTTTGCGCCCCAGGCGTTGTTGCTCATCCTCGCGATAGCTACGGCTATCGCTGCGGTTCGCGCCTAGCCAGGAACGCAAATCCGGCACGTTCATTCAGTTCCGCCAATTGCGAAGCAGACCACTGGCCAAAAAACTCTGGAGAGCGATGGCGGCTATTACCGACATCCACCGATGGGGCAAATCTCTCAGGTATCGAGGACAGAGGGGTGAAACGAAAGGCCATTCTTTCGTTTCACCCTTTTTCCGTTTCTAGAACCGACGTTAATAAACGCTCGTAAAGGATTGATATGCTGAAGAAAACGGTTTTGAATGCCGCTCACCGCGCGATGAATGCCCGGATGGTCGATTTCGGTGGTTGGGACATGCCGGTCAACTACGGCTCGCAGATCGAGGAGCACAACGCGGTCCGCAATAACTGCGGCATGTTCGACGTTTCGCACATGTGCCCGGTCGATGTGGTTGGCGCCGATTGCCGCGCCTTCCTCTCCCGCCTCGTCGCCAACGATGTGGCCAAACTCAAGGTTTCCGGCAAGGCACTCTACGCGGCCATGCTCAATGAGGCCGGCGGCGTCATCGACGACCTGATCATCTATTTCCTGACCGACACGCGCTTCCGCATCGTCGTCAATGCCGGCACGGCCGAGAAGGATCTGGCCTGGATGCAGGCCAAGGTCGCCGAGTGGAAGCTCGACGTGACCATCACCCAGCGCCGCGATGGCGCCAACAACCTCGGCATCATTGCCGTGCAGGGCCCGAATGCCCGCGCCAAGGTCTGGGAAGTGCTGCCCCAGGCCAAGGCGGCGACCGAAGGTCTGAAAGCTTTCTTCGCTGCCGAGGTCGATCAGTACTTCATCGCCAGCACCGGCTACACCGGTGAAGACGGCTACGAAATCATGCTGCCGGCTGGCGAAGCCGAAGCGCTGTGGAACAAGCTCAATGCTGCCGGCGTCGCGCCCTGCGGCCTCGGGGCACGCGACACGCTGCGCCTGGAAGCCGGCATGAATCTTTACGGCCAGGACATGGACGAGACGGTTTCGCCGCTCGACGCCGGTCTGGCGTGGACGGTTTCGCTCAATACCGACCGCGATTTCGTCGGTAAATCCGCGTTGACCGCAGCAGGCCAGCAGAAACAATTCCTCGGCCTGATCCTGCTCGACAAGGGCGTGCTGCGCGGCCACCAGAAGGTCATGACCGCGCACGGCGACGGTGAAATCACCTCCGGCAGCTTCTCGCCGACGCTCCAGCAATCCATCGCCCTCGCCCGCCTGCCGCTCGGCGTGCAGGTCGGCGACGAAGTCGAAGTCGATATCCGTGGCAAGGCGCTCAAGGCCAAGGTCACCAAACCCGTATTCGCCCGCAACGGCAAAGCAGTCATCTAATCTCTTTTCAATAAATTCGCCCATTCAGGAGAAAACCATGTCCAACGTCCTCGCCAACCTCAAGTACACCGCCTCCCACGAATGGATGCTGCTTAACGCTGACGGCTCCGTCACAGTCGGCATTACCGACCACGCCCAGGAAGCCCTCGGCGACCTCGTTTTCGTTGAATTGCCGGAAATCGGCGCCCATTTTGATGCCGAGAAGGAAATCGCCGTCGTCGAATCCGTCAAGGCTGCGGCTGATGTCTACGCGCCGATTTCCGGCACTGTCACCGAAGTCAATCAAGCGGCTGCCGATGCGCCGGAATCGGTCAATCAGGACGCCTACGCCGCCTGGCTGTTCAAGATGACCCCGGACAACGCAGCCGACCTCGACAAGATGCTTGACGCCGCTGCTTACCAGGCCGTCGCTGACGCTGCCTGAAAGCTGCATGTCGTTCCCGCATAAGCGGGAACCCAGAAACATCAAACCACTGGATCCCCGCCTGCGCGGGGATGACGTATTCAAGTATATTTCTTTGCAAGGATTCCCATGCCGTTGAATCTTCCCCTTTCGGCCCTAGAGCAGCACGACGAGTTCATTGGCCGCCACATCGGCCCATGCTCGACCGAAATGGCCGCCATGCTCGCCGCCATTGGTGCCGACAGCCTGGAACAGCTAATCGACCAGACGGTGCCCGCCGCCATCCGTCTGCCGACCGACCTGCCGCTACCTGCCCCGCGTCGCGAACACGAAGCGCTGGCCGACCTCAAGGCTATGGCTGACAAGAATGTCGTCAACAAGTCCTGCATCGGCATGGGCTATTACGACACGCTGACACCCAAGGTCATCGTCCGCAACGTGCTCGAAAACCCGGGCTGGTACACCGCCTACACACCGTATCAGGCTGAAATCGCCCAGGGCCGCCTCGAAGCGCTGATGAATTTCCAGCAGATGGTCGTCGACCTGACCGGTCTGGAAATCGCCAACGCGTCGCTGCTCGACGAAGCCACCGCCGCGGCCGAAGCGATGACCATGGCACGCCGTGTTTCCAAGTCCAAATCCAACCGTTTCCTGGTCGATGCCAACTGTTTCCCGCAGACCATCGATGTCGTCAAGACCCGCGCCGGCTATTTTGGCTTCGAATTGGTCATTGCTACGGTCAACCCGGAAAATGGCCCAAAAATCGAAAGTGAAGACTTCTTCGGCGCCCTGCTCCAGTACCCGGGCGACAACGGCGAAGTCCGCGACCTGACCACCACCATCGCCACCTTGAAAGCCAAGGGCACGACGGTTGCCGTCGCCTCCGACCTGATGGCCCTCGTCCTGCTCAAGTCACCGGGCGCCATGGGCGCCGACATCGCCCTCGGCTCGAGCCAGCGCTTCGGCATCCCAATGGGCTTCGGCGGTCCGCACGCCGCCTTCTTCGCCACCCGCGAAGCCTTCGTCCGCTCGATGCCGGGCCGCATCATCGGCCTGTCCACGGATGCGCGCGGCAAAACGGCTTACCGCATGGCGCTGCAGACCCGCGAGCAGCACATCCGCCGCGAGAAGGCCAACTCCAATATCTGCACCTCACAGGTGCTGCTCGCCAACATGGCCGGCATGTACGCCGTCTATCACGGCGCCGAAGGGCTGCGCACCATCGCCGGCCGCATCCATCGATTGACCGCCATCCTGGCCGAAGGCCTCAAGCGCGCCGGCGTCAGTCTCCTGACCAAGCAGTTCTACGACACCGTCCATCTTGACCTCGGCGCCCGTGCTGAAACGGTCCACCTCGACGCCCTGGCAGCCGGTTACAACCTGCGCCGCGTCTCGGCCGGCGTCCTCGGTATTTCTCTCGACGAAACGACGACACGCCACGATGTCGCCACGCTGTTCAAGCTGATCACCCAGGTCACGCTCGACATGGACCTCATCGACGCTCAGGTCGCCGCTGCCGACTCCGCCCTGCCGGAAGCACTGATCCGCAGCGACGCCGTCCTCCAGCATCCGGTGTTCAACACGCACCACACAGAACACGAGATGCTGCGCTACCTCAAGTCGCTGCAGAACAAGGATCTGGCCCTCGACCACTCGATGATCTCGCTTGGCTCATGCACCATGAAGCTCAACGCGACGAGCGAGATGATTCCGGTCACCTGGCCGGAATTCGGCGGTCTGCACCCCTTCGCCCCGCGCGATCAGGCTGCAGGTTATCTGGAAATGATCGCCAGCCTGACTGACTGGCTGAAGACCGTCACCGGCTTCGACGCCATCTGCATGCAGCCGAACTCCGGTGCGCAAGGCGAGTATGCCGGCATGGTGGCAATTGCCCGCTACCACGCCAGCCGCGGCGAAGCGCACCGCAACGTCTGCCTGATCCCAAAATCGGCCCACGGCACCAACCCGGCCACGGCGCAGATGGCCAACATGAAGGTCGTCGTCGTCGATTGCGATGAAAACGGCAACGTGGACGTCAGCGACCTCAAGGCCAAGGCCGAAGAGCACAAGGACGACCTGGCCTGCCTGATGATCACCTACCCATCCACCCATGGTGTCTTCGAGGAAGCGGTTCGCGACATCTGCGCCATCATGCATGCCAACGGCGGCCAGGTGTACATGGACGGCGCCAACCTAAACGCCCAGGTCGGCCTGACCTCGCCCGGCTTCATCGGTGCCGACGTCAGCCACATGAACCTGCACAAGACCTTCGCCATTCCCCATGGCGGCGGCGGACCGGGCATGGGCCCGATCGGCCTCAAGGCCCATCTGGCACCGTTCATGGCCGACCACGCGGTTGCCGCCACCGGCGCAGCAGATCGCGTCAATGCCGGCCAGGGCGCTGTCTCCGCCGCCCCGTTCGGCTCGGCTTCGATCCTGACCATTTCCTGGATGTATCTCGCCATGCTCGGCGGTGAAGGCGTCAAGAAGGCCACGCAAGTCGCCATCCTCAACGCCAACTACGTCGCCCAGCAATTGAAGGCGCACTACCCCGTGCTCTACGTCGGCAAGAACGGCCGCGTGGCGCACGAGTGCATCTTCGACATCCGCCCACTCAAGGCAGCGACCGGGATCAGCGAAACCGACATCGCCAAGCGCCTGATGGACTACGGCTTCCACGCACCGACGGTATCCTTCCCGGTCGCCGGCACGATCATGGTCGAGCCGACGGAATCCGAATCGAAGGCCGAACTGGACCGCTTCATCGCGGCCCTGGTCAGCATTCGTGAGGAAATCCGCCAGATCGAAAATGGCGTCTGGTCGGCTGACAACAACCCGCTCAAGAATGCCCCGCATTCGCAAGCGGACGTCATCGATGGCGACTGGAAACACCCGTACAGCCGCGAGCAAGCCGTCTTCCCGCTGCCCTGGGTGGCGGCCAACAAGTTCTGGCCAAGCGTCAATCGCATCGACGATGTGTTCGGCGACCGCAACCTGAACTGCGCCTGCCCGCCGATGGCAGCCTACGAAGACTGATGGCCGTCGATCTCTCTGCCATCGCCAAATGGCCCAACGTCCCCGCCTGTTACGACTGGCTGTCGCTGGACCGGCGGGGCGACTGGCGGTTGCAGGGAGAGCGCGTGACGCACAGCGGCCTGATCCAGTTCATCAACCGGCAGTATGGTTGTGACGAATCAGGCTGCTGGTTTTTGCAGAACGGCCCGCAACGGGTCTTCGTCGAACTGGCCTACACCCCTTGGGTTTTCCGCCGTGACGGCGAGTCATTCGTCAGCCATACCGGCGAGCCTGCCGGTGAAATCAAGGCAATTTACCTCGACGAGGAAGGCAGCATCCTGCTCGAAACGAGTCTGGGCATCGGCCTGCTCAATGATCGCGATCTGGCGCAATTTCTGACTGAATGCCGTGACGGCAGTGGCCAACCGGCGAGCGATGAAGCCATTATCAGCTTCATGGAAACCGGTTCCGGCGATATCCGCTGGCAGAACCTGCCGCTCCAGTCGATTGCTACGGTCGACACGAAAAAACGCTTTAATTTCAATCCGCATCCGCAGCCCTGAGCCGCCCGCTCAATCAGCCCCGTGAGCGCTCCGCCACGCCGCGATTTCAGGTAACGACTCAGCCGCATCGTCGAGCAGTGCCGCATTGGCTTGCAACAGCAGTTTGCGTTGCCGGGCATTGAGCTTGCTCGGAAAGACCGGTTCCAGGTCGACCACCAGATCGCCCGCATGACTCTTGCCACGCCCCGGATAGCCCTTGCCGGCCAACCGTAGCTGCCTGCTCTCAGCGGCGCCAGCATCCAGCGAATGGCAGATCACGCCAGCCAGGGACGGCAAATCGACATCGCCACCGGCCATCATGGCCAGCGCACTGACCGGCATCCGGAAATGCATGTCGCGACCGCGCAACTGGTAAAGCGGATGCGAGCCGATGATCACCGTCAGATAAAGATCGCCGGCCAGAATTTCCCCGTCACCCGGCTCACCCTGCCCGGCTAGGCGCAATTCATCACCCGGCAACATGCCATGCGGCACACGAATGTCCAGACTGACATCAGCCAGTTCGCGGCCGCTACCGCCACAATCCTTGCAAATACGCTCGGTAAACAGCCCGCGCCCGCCACACTCCTCGCAACGCACGAGATTGCGCTTGGCGTCATGCACCCGGCCACTGCCATGACAGGAGCCGCAAAAGCGCGTCCTGGCCATGCCGTGTTCGCCTGTACCCTCGCAGGTCGGGCAGGCATTGCCACGCGTGTAATGGATGGTCTTGCGACAACCGGCGGCGGCCTCTTCCAGGCCGACCTCAAGGTTGAGGCGAATATCGGCTGCCCTCGCCACGCTTTCATCGGGCTCGGCCTGAGGCGCTTCAACTTCATCAACATCCCCGGCGTCGACCGCGAGCAACTGCTCGTAGGCGGCACTGATCTGCTTGAAACGCTCAGTCGCCTGCGGATGATCACTCCGATCCGGATGCCAGCGCATGGCCAGCCGCCGATAGGCGCGCTTCAGCTCGGCCGGCGCAGCCCCGGGCGAAACACCGAGAATTTCATGGGGATCGGAATTCATTGACTGCATAGACCAGGCAAGCCCCTCAACAACGCCATACCGCCGCTGCGCAAGGGATCAAAAGCCGGTGTCTGATTGCCATTCTTGGGAGACGGAAGGGCGCCATTATAAAAGACCTCGCCACCATTCCGCCGACCGGACAAAAATACCGTCCCAGACCGCCATCAGACGCAGAACAAAGCCTCAATATCGGCCGGTATTGACCAGGCGATACGGCGCCAGATCCTCAGTTGCAAGGCGCACACCATCCGTATAAAGGGTCGGGATGGGGATATCCGGACTCAGTTCCTTCCGGTAAGAGCGAAGAATCCCCTGAACATAGCCCTGCGTCTCCGGATACGGCGGAATCTTGTTGCCAAAGCGGCTCACCGCCCCTTCGCCCGCGTTGTAGGCAGCCAGCGCCAACGGCACGTTGTCGAAACGATCGAGCAGATGCCGAAGATAGGTCGTGCCAGCCAGCAGATTGCGTTCCGGCACATCGAGATCGCTGACCCCAAAACGCCGGCCGGTCGCCGGCATGACCTGCATCAGGCCGATCGCCCCCTTCGGCGACAGCGCATCGGGACGATAGGCTGATTCGGCGCGAATGACGGCATGAACCAGCGCCGGATCGAGTCCCTTGGCATTGGCATGGCGATCGATCATCGCCGAGAGGGCCGAGCCTTTTTTCTGGGGGGTGAGCGTCTCCGACACCGCCCCCGTATTCAGCCGATAGTCCGCCCGCTGAATTTCCAAACGAAACGGGCTTGGTGCCACCGGCCGCTTGTCCAGCCGAAGCTGTACGCGCGAGTTATCGCGACGCGCAACCGTCTCTGCTGCAAGGCCAATTGCCGGAACAAGCAGGCCCAGCATCACCAAACCCGGCATACACCTTCGCCCGGAAGCCGAAAAGTTCATCGGCCCAGCCTCAGTAGGCGCTCGCGTCCTTGAAGACGAGCAGGACGGTGCGAAGAATGATGTAAAGATCGAGATTCAGCGACCAGTTGCGCAGGTACTCGAGGTCGTAGTCGATACGCGCCTGCATCTTGTCCAGCGTTTCCGTTTCGCCACGGTAGCCATTGACCTGCGCCCAGCCGGTGATGCCCGGCTTGACCTTGTGGCGCACCATATAGCCCTTGATCAGCTTGCGATACATCTCGTTGTGAGCAACAGCATGTGGCCGCGGGCCGACGATGCTCATGCGCCCCTGCAGAACGTTCACGAACTGCGGCAATTCATCAAGCGAAGTCCGGCGAAGAATACCGCCGATGCGCGTCACCCGGGCATCGCCCTTGCGCGCCTGGGCAACGTTCGGGCCATCTTCGCACACGCTCATCGAGCGGAACTTGTAGACCATGATCTCCTCGCCATCCAGCCCATAGCGCCGTTGTTTGAAGATGATGGGACCAGGAGAACTCAGCTTGACCAGACCGGCCACCACGAGCAGAACAGGCGAAATCAGGATCAGGATCAACAGCGAAAGAACGATGTCACTCAAACGCTTGACGATACCGTTCAAACCGGAAAAAGGCGTATCGCACACGGCAACAACCGGCATGCGGCCAACCGCATCCATACGCGCCTGGATCAGGTCGGTGACGAAGATGTCCGGCACAAAATAAACCGAAGCCGTCGTGTCGTTCAGCGATTCGAGCAGCGAAAGAATCCGTGGCTGTGTTGCCATCGGCAAGGCGAGGTAGATCAGATCGATCTTGTTGGCCTTAACGTAATCGGCAACGTCTGAAAACCGGCCAATCAGGCGGCCATGCCCCATGTCCAGGCGCTCGATATCGCGATCATCGAAATAGCCGTTCAGCTTGATGCCCTGCATCGGGTGGCCATCAATCTCGGTTGCCAGATGGCGCCCCAATTCGTTGCAACCAACCACAATGGCCCGTTTCGGAAAACCGTTCGCGGCAAGCACGGCGGGCATCGTGACCCGGAACAGGAAATGGCCAGCCAACTGGGCGGCAGGCGCCATCCATAGCCAATTAAACAGAACCTCTTCCGGAAAATGCTTATAAAGCCCGGTTGCCAGGCCAAAAAAGATCAACAGTGCGGCGACCCCCATCCAACTGATAAGGACTTCGCGGATACTGCCTCGCACCGTCTCCTGAATCAGGCTCTTGCCCGGGAAGGTCAGCGAAAACACAAGCACCCCGAGCACCGCATAATGGGCGTACTGGTCATCGCGAAACCACAGCATCAACCCAAACAGGGTAGCAAGGACAGAAACAGGATCAACCAGCGATTCAAAAAGCCGAAACAATGCGCCGCCGACCCGTTCCATGCCCAGAAATGGGCGATTCGAGGCAACACCACCGAAGCGTGAGGACGAAAGTATGTTCATAGCATCAAGCGTAAACTTCTTGAATATTTAACCAAGACAAATTGTATCCCAAGTGCAAGTACATGCCGCACTGCAACATTTTTATTATTCGTGAAATAGTCGACATTACAAAAAAAACGACCATCGCATAATGCGGACTCCAACCCATGGATACACACCAGTCACTATGGCATCCAGCCAGCCAAAATTCGATCCTGAACTGATAGTCCGGATCATGCATAACTCGTTGTCCATCCAGAGCCACTTTCAGCTCTTTCTATGGCTACAGGGTGACTTCCAGGAAGCCATACAGCATGACGTTCTCATCTGCTTCAGCGGCGCGATCGGTGGTGAGACCTACCACTGTGACATTGTTTCGGCCATCCCCGGAATACGTAGTGCTAAGCCTCTGCACAGCACCATTCGTGACTTCAGAAAAGGAGTTCACCAACATTGGATCGCCGGATCCGGCCGGGTCACATCGGCCACTATATCGAGCATAAGTGACAGTAATATTGATGCAATATTTCTTAAATCAGAATTACATGAAATGAAACACATTTTATTCCATGCAATTCCGGACACCCGCTTCAAGGCGGATCATCTGTACATCCTGCTCAGGCGGGAAGGCAGCTTTAGCGAGCAGGAAAGAAGACTCTTCGAGTTGCTCCTTCCCCATGTCGACGCTGCCGTCAGGAAAACCGATGGCCTGCCGATCTATGAGCCCGAGCAGGTCACCGCTCCCACGCTGATCAATTCCCTGATCAAGTCCGGCCTCAGCACACGTGAAATCGAGATTCTGGAATGGGTACGCAGCGGCAAGACCAATATTGAAATCGGCATGATCCTCGACATCAGCTCATTCACGGTAAAAAACCACCTGCAACGGATTTTCAAGAAAATCAACGTCAGCAATCGCGCCCAGGCCGTCGGCAAACTTGAAGACATTACCAACAACGGACTGCCTGAAACCAACTACAACTTTGGCTAGGCCAAGCCCGCTCGGTCAGTGCCGGAAATGACGCCAGCAGGCGGCCAGCAAAACCCCGCACAAACCTGCCCACCAATCAGCCAGACCGGGCTGGCGGCCCGGCAAGAAAAGCTGATGAAATTCATCGGCGGCTGAAATCAGCAAAGGAATCATCAGAACCAACCAGAGCGGCAATGCCAGCGCACTATCCAGCACCAGAAACAATGCACCGAACACCAGCGCATGCGCCAGCTTGTCGAATGGCGAAGGGATAATCCCTACCGCGAAAGGTTGTGCCCCCAGAACGAACAGCGCAGACACGCCCAGCACCCCCGCAGCCAGCCAGAAACGGCTGCGCACCAAAGGCTGTTTCGTCGTCGTGCGCTGTACGTTCATATCATCCCCGAGATCACCCCCGTGAATCGCCCCAGCGCAATTTGCAACGGTCATCGCCAACATAGGTTGTGTCACCGGCGCGGTCTACACAATAGCGGGGCGAAACGATCATCTCGGAGAACTCCATGCCCTCGCCGATACGTGTGTACTCGAACAGCACGCTGCGAATTACCTTGGCACCCTGGCGCAGATGGCTGCCATGGCCGATCCAGGCCGGGCCGATAACCGAGCAACCTGGCTCGATCCTGACACTTGAACCGATATAAACCGGCCCGACAATCTTCGAACTATCCCAATTGATCGAGACATTCGGGCCCACCCAGACACCCGGCATGATCTCCTTGCCCGGCATGTCCATCTCGGCCACCTCGCCACGCAGCACGCGCTGCAGCACCGACCAGTAGTCGGTTACGCGACCGATGTCGATCCAGTTAAAAAACCGGCTCTGGGCGTAGAACGGGAAACCCTTTTCCGCCATCAGCGGGAACAACTGACTGCCGATATCGAACTCGACGCCCGACGGCACGAGATCCAGCACCTGCGGCTCGAAAATGTAGATACCGGTACTCGCCAGGTTGGATTTGGCCTCAGCCGGCTTCGGCTTTTCCTGAAAGGATTCGATCTTGCCCTCGTCGTCAGCCACCACGATGCCGTAGTTCTGCACCTGATCGTTCGGCACCTCCAACGTCACCACGCTGGCCAGGGCGCCCTTGCTCTTGTGCTCGAACAACGCCGCCCCGATATCGAGATCGACGATGGCATCGCCACAGATCACCAAGGTCGTTTCGTCAAAAAAACCGCTGAAATCCTGAATCGCCTTCATGCCACCAGCCGAGCCCTTGGGCCGGGGGAGAATATCGCCGTGATCGCAGACGCCTTCGTAGGAATAGCCGATATTGGCGCCCCAGCGCCGGCCGTCGCCGAAATACTCTTCGATCTTTTTGTGGTGATACGCCACGTTGACCATGATATCGGTGATGCCATAACGCACCAGATGCTCGATCAGGTAAGCCATCACCGGTTTGCCGAGAATCGGCACCATCGGCTTCGGCCAATCCTTGGTCAATGGACGAACCCGCGTTCCCTGGCCGGCAGCCAGAATCATTCCCTTTGCCACGTCATTACTCCCTATGGACGAAAAAAAGCCGCCCGAAGGCGGCATTCTGCAAGCTGAACGTTACGCTCAGATGTTCTTGCGGCGAACCATGGCACCGATGATGCCCAGACCAGCCAGGAACATCGCGTAGCTTTCCGGTTCCGGCACGGCAGTGAGCACGCGGATATTGTCGCCGGGGCTGGCACCGCGCCAGCTCAGGGTCAGCGTATTGCCAGAAACGCTGAGCGCATCGTTCGACTCAAGACCGGAGTTGGTCTTCCAGTCGTACGTCACACCCGGATTGCTGAACAGGAAGTCGGTGCCGACCAACGCAACAGTCGTCGAAGCGACGTAGGCGATATTGCCGGAGAAGGTCACGGAACCAGCCATCGAACCACTAGACAGCGGATCGAACATCAGCAAGTAACTGTTGTAGCCAAGGTTGCTGCCTTCGTACATCCAGAACAGTGTGTTATTGGTATTGATGTCGTTGCTGCCAACGGTACTGCCGGTAAATTCGGCAAACGTTGCACCAGAGGTGGTCAACGAAGCGGACGGCGCAGGTGCAGCAAAGGCGGAAACAGCAGCGATGGCAAGAGCCATACCGGTAACGATTTTTTTCATGGGATACGCTTTCTGAAAATCAATAATTATTCAGGAAGAATAGTGAATTGAGGCAGCTTTTATGACAATAGTCCATTCAGACTACAAGTCTGAAGAACGCCCCTCAACTCCGCCCGTAAGTATCCTCAAAGCGCACGATATCGTCCTCGCCGAGGTAGCTGCCGGACTGAACTTCGATCATCTCGAGCGGCACGATGCCGGGGTTTTCCAGGCGGTGGGTGACGCCGAGCGGGATGTAGGTGGATTGGTTCTCGGAGACTAGGAAGGTTTCTTCGCCCTTGGTCACGCGGGCGGTGCCGCTGACGACGATCCAGTGTTCGGCGCGGTGGTGGTGCATTTGCAGTGACAGGGTGCCGCCCGGCTTGACGCCGATGCGTTTGACCTGGAAGCGTTCGCCGGCATCGACGCCGTCGTACCAGCCCCAGGGGCGATAGACCTTGCGGTGCCATTGGGCGATGCTGCGTTTGTCGGCTTTGAGGCGGTCGACGATCTTTTTGACGTCTTGCGTGGCGTCGTGATGGACGACGA
>JBAQOL010000009.1:0-305327 GCA_049304775.1 Ferribacterium limneticum | reverse complement strand
CCTTCCCGAACAGGACCGTGAAACAGATGAGCGCCAATGATAGTGAGCTTCCGCTCGCGAAAGTAGGTCAACGCCAGACCCCCCATAAAAGCCCCTGTTAGCTGAAGCTAACAGGGGCTTTTGCTTTTGCTGAAGCTGCTACATTAATTCGAAAAAAATTGATCCATCGAGATGGCTGGTTTTGGCCTGTGTTAGAATCCACAGTGGCGGGTCTCCCCGCATTGCAGGGTGGTGAATCTGGTCAGGTCCGGAAGGAAGCAGCCACAGCTACTTACTGCAAGTGCCGGGGGTTAGGCTCGCCAATTTCATTTTCTGCATTGGTGTGGAGCGCATGAGTTATCAGGTTCTTGCGCGCAAGTGGCGGCCGCGCAATTTTTCTACGCTAGTTGGGCAGGAGCATGTCGTTCGTGCGCTGACGCATGCGCTCTCTGAGCAACGCCTGCACCATGCCTATCTTTTTACTGGCACTCGGGGGGTCGGCAAAACGACCATTGCGCGGATTCTGGCCAAGTCCCTAAATTGTGAGGTCGGGATTACTGCCACCCCTTGCGGAGCCTGTTCTGCCTGCCAAGAGATCGATAGCGGTCGATTCGTCGATTTGCTTGAGGTTGATGCGGCCACCAACACTCGGGTCGACGAAATGCGTCAGCTGTTGGAAAACGCGGTCTATGCACCGACTCGAGGCCGATTCAAGGTCTATGTGATCGACGAAGTACACATGCTTTCCAATTCGGCGTTCAATGCGATGCTGAAGACACTGGAGGAGCCTCCTGAGCATGTAAAGTTCATTCTGGCGACGACTGATCCGCAGAAAATTCCTGTAACGGTGCTTTCGCGTTGTCTGCAATTCAATTTGAAGCAGATGCCGGCACTGGCGATTACCAAGCATCTTGGTCACATTCTGCAGGCTGAAGGAATTCCTTTCGAAGGGCCGGCGTTGACGTTGGTGGCGCGCTCAGCGTCCGGGAGCATGCGGGATGCCCTTTCCTTACTGGATCAGGCAATTGCTCATGGTGCAGGGAAGGTCGAAGAGGCTCAGGTTCGAAGTATGCTAGGTACCGTCGATCAGGACTATTTGTTCGGCATTCTTGAGTCGCTGCAGGCGGGGGATGCGTCGTCTTTGCTGCAGGTTGCCGCAGACATTGGTGTGCGCAGTCTTTCGTTTTCTTCGGCTTTGCAGGAACTAGGAGCATTGCTGACCCGTTTGCAGGTCGCTCAATGTGTTCCGGCAGCGATTGATGATGATCCAGACAGGGCGAGGTTGCTCTCGTTGTCGGTAGCATTTTCGCCAGAATTCGTTCAGCTGGCTTATCAAATCGTCAATATTGGACGAACTGAACTGTCGACGGCTCCTGATGAGCATGCCGGATTCGTGATGACCTTGCTCAGGTTGCACTCCTTTCGTCCCAGCACAGTTGCCGACGTGCTTGGCGCTGTGACGCTCAAGAACAGGCCGCAGCTAAACGCCCGGCCGTCGCCTGCCGCGAGTCCCGCCGCCGTGGTTCAGGCTGAGTCCGCGACGGCGGTACAATCTGCAACGAGGCTGTCTCCATCCGGAGATACTGATTGGCATCAGATTGTGGCGTCGCTTCCGTTGTCCGGATTGGCTAGGGAACTGGCGCAGAATTGCGAATTTAGGAAACTGGGCGACACAGAGTGTTTGTTGCGGCTATCGCCATCCCAGGCGCACCTGCAGATGAAGCCGGGGCCTGACAAACTGCAGCAGGCTTTGAGCGAGTATTTTGGTCGTTCGCTGAAGGTGCGTTTTGAATTGGCTCACAATGAATTGGATACACCGGCAGAGACAGTTGGCCGACAACGCCAAGAGCGTCAAGAGCACGCTATTGCTTCAATTACACGAGATACATTTATACGCGATGCCATCGAGTCTCTCGATGCATCGGTTGTCGAATCATCCATTAAACCTATTGCCTAACGGAGAGCGAACATGATGAAGGGTGGCTTGGCTGGCCTGATGAAGCAGGCGCAGGCGATGCAGGAAAACATGAAAAAGGCGCAGGAGCAACTAGCCCAGACTGAGATCGAGGGGGTTGCCGGGGCAGGCATGGTCAAAGTTGTTATGACAGGTGCTCATGAAGTGCGCCGAGTCAGTATCGATCCATCGGTGATGGATGATCGGGAAATGCTTGAGGATCTGATTGCCGCGGCGATGAACGACGCGGTTCGCCGAGGCGAAGCGCTGAGCCAGGACAAGATGTCCGGCTTTACCTCTGGGCTTAACCTGCCACCCGGGTTCAAGCTCCCGTTCTGATTAGTGAATCCATCAGGTCTTGATACGCTGATTGAGGCGTTGCGCTGCCTGCCCGGTGTCGGGCCGAAGTCGGCGCAGCGCATGGCCTATCATCTGTTGCAGCGTGATCGAAAAGGTGCACAACATCTCGGTGATGCTGTACTACATGCTTTGCTGTCGATTCGACATTGCCAGCGCTGCAATACATTTACCGAAGCTGATATCTGCGAACGCTGTATCTCGCCGCGGCGAGATGCAAGTTTGCTGTGCGTTGTCGAAACGCCGGTCGACATGAACATGATGGAGCAGACTCTGAGCTATCAGGGGCTTTACTACGTCTTGATGGGCAAAATTTCGCCGCTTGATGGTGTCGGGCCAAAGGATATCGGCCTGGATCGACTGATGGCCAGGGCGCTTGACGGTGTGGTACGGGAGGTCATCCTGGCGACGAACTACACCAACGAAGGGGAGGCGACGGCTCACTACATCACGGCCATGCTTGCGCCCAAAGGGGTTGGCGTGACCCGGATTGCCCGCGGCATACCGGTTGGTGGGGAGCTCGAATATGTCGATAGTGGCACCTTGGCGCAGGCTTTTCGAGAGCGCAAGGCTTGTGGTGGGTGATATCCGGCTTTTATCGGGCCGTCCGATATCGTATAATTTAGCGTTTAATTTTTATCCCATCTAATTCCGTTAGGGGTCAGCGTAATGAGCAATCAAGGAAAAATGGACTGCGGACGGCGGCGTTTGGTCGTTGCGACCGCGGCCGTGGGCGGGGCGGGGGCAGTTGCCGCACTCGTACCGTTCGTCTCCAGCTTGCTTCCGTCCGAACGTGCCAAGGCTGCAGGTGCACCGGTCGAAGTGGATATCAGCAAGCTCGAGCCAGGTCAGATGATGACCGTCGAGTGGCGCGGCAAGCCGGTGTGGATCATCAATCGCACCAAGGAAATGATGGATACGCTGCCCAAGCTCGCAGATCTGGTTGCCGATCCCAAGTCGGACAAGGAACAGCAGCCGGCCTATGCCAAGAACGATACGCGTTCGATCAAGCCGGAAATCATGGTTGTGGTCGGTATCTGTACGCACCTCGGTTGCTCGCCCTCACAGAAATTCAAGGCAGGTACCGACGAGGGTATGCCAGGCGACTGGCTGGGCGGTTTTCTGTGTCCCTGCCATGGTTCGACCTTCGACTTCGCTGGTCGCGTTTACAAGTCGAAGCCTGCCCCGACCAACCTCGAAGTGCCGCCGCACGTGTATCTCGCTGATACCCGTATCATGATCGGCGAAGACAAGAAGGGAGCATAAGAAATGGCTGCTGGCAATTTCGAAAAGTACAAGTCCGACGGCTCGTTGGCTGGTAACGCGCTTGAGTGGGTCGATGCCCGCTTCCCGGCGACCTCCATGTGGAAGGGTCACCTTTCCGAGTACTACGCTCCGAAGAACTTCAACTTCTGGTATTTCTTCGGTTCTCTGGCGCTGCTGGTCCTGGTTATCCAGATCGTCACCGGCATCTTCCTGGTCATGCACTACAAGCCGGATGCTGCGCTGAACGCCAATGGCGTGCCAATTGCCTTCGCTTCGGTTGAATACATCATGCGTGATGTGCCGGGTGGCTGGCTGATTCGCTACATGCACTCCACCGGTGCTTCGGCCTTCTTTATCGTGGTTTATCTGCACATGTTCCGTGGCCTTCTCTACGGTTCTTATCGCAAGCCGCGTGAGCTCACCTGGCTGTTCGGCGTGGGTATCTTCCTGTGCCTGATGGGCGAGGCCTTTTTCGGCTACCTGTTGCCGTGGGGACAGATGTCCTACTGGGGCGCACAGGTGATCGTGAATCTGTTCTCGGCGATTCCTGTCATCGGCTCCGATCTGTCACTGATCATTCGCGGCGACTTCGTGGTCGGCGACGCAACGCTGAACCGCTTCTTCTCCTTCCACGTCATCGCCTTCCCGCTCGTTCTGATCGGTCTGGTTGCTGCTCACGTGCTGGCCCTGCACGAAACCGGTTCGAACAACCCCGACGGTGTCGAGATCAAGGCTAACAAGGACGAACACGGCATCCCGCGTGACGGCATCCCGTTCCACCCGTACTACACGGTCAAGGACATCGTCGGTGTTGTCGTCTTCCTGATGGTCTTCTCGGCTGTAATGTTCTGGGCGCCGGAAGGTGGTGGTTACTTCCTCGAAACGCCGAACTTCTATCCGGCTGATCCACTGAAGACCCCGCCGCACATCGCTCCGGTCTGGTATTTCACGCCGTATTACTCGATCCTGCGTGCCATGGTCTGGAACTTCTTCGGTCTTGATGCCAAGTTCTGGGGGGTCGTCGCCATGGGCGCTTCCGTCGTGATCTTCGCCGCCTTGCCGTGGCTGGATCGCAGCCCGGTCAAGTCGATCCGTTACCGTGGCCCGATCACCAAGGTCATGTACACCATCTTCGTGATCTGTTTCTTCATCCTTGGCTATCTGGGTACCCTCTCTCCATCACCGATGGGCGAATTGATTTCCCAGGTCTGCACAGTGTTCTACTTTGGCTTCTTCCTGGGAATGCCTTGGTGGTCGCGCATGGACAAGTTCAAGCCGGTCCCTGACCGCGTGACGTTCAAGTAAGGGTGGAAATAATGAAAAAACTACTGATCGCATTGCTCTTCGCGCCGATCATGGCATTTGCCAGCGGCAGCACGGCCCATATCGACAAGTGGCCGGGCTCGGTGAGCGACAAGGCGGCGCTGCAAAACGGTGCCAAGCTGTTCGTCAATTACTGCCTGAATTGCCACGGTGCTTCCTACATGCGCTACAAGAACCTGCTCGATCTCGGTCTGACCGAGCAGCAGGTCAAGGAAAACCTGATGTTCACCTCCGACAAGATCGGTGAACTGATGCGTGTGGCAGCGCGTTCCGACGAGCAGAAGCTGTGGTTTGGTGCCACGCCGCCGGATCTGACCATCGTTGCCCGGGCCCGTGGCGAAGCCGGCAATGCTGGTGCCGGTGCTGACTGGCTCTACACCTACCTGCGCTCCTTCTATCGTGACGCGAACCGTCCGACGGGCTGGAACAACACGGTGTTCGAGAACGTCGGCATGCCGCATATACTGTACGGCCTGCAGGGCCAGCAAGTGATGAATCACGAAACGCACAAGCTGGAATTGGCTGTTCCGGGCACGATGCCACCGGCCGAATTCGACAAGTCGGTTTCCGATCTGGTCGGTTTCATGGTCTGGATGGGCGAGCCGCAACAGGAATACCGCCGCACTCTGGGCTGGTTCGTTCTGGCCTTCCTGGCAGTTCTCTTTGTTGTCGCTTACGCGCTCAAGAAGGAATACTGGAAAGACATTCACTGATCCCTTCTGGATCAGCTAACGGCATCGCGGGTTTGGCTCTGGCCGGCCCCCGATGCCGAATCTCATTTTGAGGGTTACCACAAATGATGAACCTCTACTCGGGCACCACCTGCCCCTTTAGTCACCGTTGCCGTATTGTCCTGTTCGAAAAGGGCATGGACTTTCAGGTCATCGATGTCGACATGTTCAACAAGCCGGAAGAAATGGCGGCGATCAACCCGCACAATCGCGTGCCTGTTCTGGTCGAGCGCGATCTGGTTTTGTTCGAGCCGAACATCATCAACGAATACATTGACGAGCGCTTTCCGCATCCGCAACTGATGCCGGCCGACCCGATCATGCGCGCCCGCGCCCGCCAGTTGCTGGTCGGCATGGAACGCGAGATCTTTTCGTTCATGGAAGTGATCGAGAAGAACGGCAAGACGGCCGACAAGGCTCGTCAGGAAATCAAGGCTCGCCTGACCGAGATCGTGCCGATCTTCAACAAGCAGAAGTTCATGCTCGGTGACGAGTTCTCCATGCTCGACGTGGCCATCGCGCCGCTGCTCTGGCGTCTGGATCACTATGGCATTGACCTTGGTAAGGCTGCGGCGCCGCTCATGAAGTACGCCGAGCGCATTTTTAGCCGTCAGGGTTTTATCGACGCGCTGACGCCGTCCGAAAAGGCAATGCGCAAGTAAGGCATGGAACTACCGTCTACCAAGCCCTACCTGCTGCGCGCCATTTGGGAGTGGTGCTGCGACAACGGTTTCACGCCGCACATTGCCGTCGATGTCGATGAGCGGACCCGCGTGCCACGCGAGTTCGTCCGCGACGGGCAGATCGTCCTCAATCTTGGGCCGGATGCCACCAAGAGTCTGCTGATCGGTAACGATTTCATCGACTTTCAGGCTCGCTTTGGTGGTGTTGCCCGCGACTTGTCGGTGCCTATTGCGCGTGTCTCGGCGATTTACGCCCGGGAAAACGGCGCCGGAATGGCCTTTGAAGTCGACGGTGCCGAAGATCAGGCTGATGCCGAATTCATCGACGCCGGCGAAGCCGCGGTCGAACCCGAAGAGCCGCCACCGGAGCCGCCGCGCCCAGAAGCAGGGCGTCCTTGGTTGCAGCGCATCAAATAGGGACGCAGGCTGTATTCGATGCACTAAAAAGGGGAAATTCCACAATGGAGTTTCCCCTTTTTTCATGCAAGTCCATGATTTTTCAACGTGGCATAGCTGTTGCTCAAGCCAAGCCGGAAGGAAAATCATGAGAACTGAATTTAAGTCTACCTGTTGCTACTGCGGTGTCGGTTGCGGCGTGCTCATCGAAACCGAGGACGGAACGATCACCGGACTGCGCGGCGACCCGGAGCACCCGGCAAATCGCGGACGCCTGTGCACCAAGGGTGCGACCTTGAATCAGACGGTGAATCCGACATATCGCCTGCAATTCCCCGAAAAGCGCATGAGCCGCGGTGGGGCCGGGCAACGTTTGAGTTGGGAACTGGCGCTCGATGAAGCGGCCGAGCGTTTCGCCGCGACTATTCGGCAACATGGCCCGGACTCCGTTGCCTTCTACATTTCCGGCCAGTTGCTGACCGAGGACTATTACGTCTTCAACAAGCTGGCCAAGGGGCTGATCGGCACCAATAACGTCGATACCAATTCACGCCTTTGCATGTCCTCGGCTGTCGCTGGCTACAAGCAGACGCTGGGCGCCGATGCGCCGCCGTGCAGCTACGCCGACATCCTCCAAGCTCAGTTGATTTTTATTACCGGCGCCAATCCGGCCATCGCCCACCCGATCATTTTCCGCTACATCGAAGATGCCAAGGCGGCCAATCCTGACCTCAAGGTCATCGTCGCCGACCCGCGGCGTACGGAAAGTGCGGAGATTGCCGACCTCCATTTGCCGATCAAGCCGGGCAGCGATATTGCGCTGTTCAACGGCATGCTGCATGTGCTGATCAATGAGGGCATGGTTGATCAGGCTTATGTCGAGGCGCACACCAGCGGTTTCGCGGCGCTGGCTGACATTGCCAAAAAGTACACTCCGGACCAGGTCGCCGCCGTCTGCGGCATTCCGGCCGATTCGATCGTCCAGGCTGCCCGTTGGTTCGGTTGCAGTAAAGCCTCGCTGTCGCTTTATTGCCAGGGCCTGAACCAGTCGGCCCACGGCACGCACAACAACGCCGGCATCATTCACCTGCACCTCGCTACCGGCCAGATCGGCAAGCCGGGTGCCGGGCCGTTCTCGCTGACCGGGCAGCCGAATGCCATGGGCGGACGTGAGGTCGGTGGCTTGTCCAACCTGCTGTCGGCCCACCGCGACCTGGCTAATCCGGAACATCGCGCCGAGGTGGCGCGCCTGTGGGGCGTCCCGGACGTGCCGGCCAAGCCGGGCAAGTCGGCGGTGAACCTGTTCCAGGCCCTGAAAACCGGCGAAATAAAGGCCGTGTGGATCGCCTGCACCAATCCGGCGCAGTCGCTGCCGAATCAGGCGGCCGTCCGCGAGGCCTTGCTGGCAGCCGAATACGTCGTATTGCAGGAAACCTACGGCAATACGGACACAGCCGATTACGCCGACCTGCTGCTGCCGGCCAGTGGCTGGGGCGAGAAGCATGGTACGGTGACCAATTCGGAGCGTTGCATCACGCGCGTCCAGTCGGCGCTTCAGGCGCCCGGCGAGGCCCGCCACGACTGGGAAATCGTCGTCGATTTCGCACGGCGACTGGGTGACAAGCTTGGCAATGCCGACGCCGAGCGCTTGTTTCCCTATGCCGGTCCCGAAGATATCTTCAACGAGCACCGCGAAAGCACGCGTGGTCGCGATCTCGACATCACGGGCTTGTCCTACGCCTTGCTCGAAGCGCAGGGGCCGCAGCAGTGGCCGTATCCGGAAGGGGCCTGCGCCGGCAAGGTCCGTCTTTACGAGAACGGAAAATTCCCGACAGCGGACGGCAAGGCGCGCTTTGTCGCCATCGAGCACAAGCCAACGGCTGATGCCACGACGCCCGAGTTGCCGATCAGCCTGCTTTCCGGCCGCATGCGCGACCAATGGCACGGCATGAGCCGGACCGGCACTGTACCGCGCCTGTTCAACCTCGAAGACGAACCGCTGCTCGCCATGCATCCGTGCGACATGCGCCATCGCGGGCTGGAAACCGGGGATCTGGCCCGGGTCAGCAACGGTCGTGGCGAAATGCTCGTCCGTATCGGCGAGCGCCCTGGTCTGGTCAAGGGCCGGGCCTGGATGCCGATGCACTGGGGCAACCAGTTCATCAACACGCCGGGCGCCAATGCGCTGGCCTGCGATGCCATCGATCCCTATTCGCAACAGCCGGAACTCAAGCATGCGGCCGTCCAGATCGCGAAGGCCGAGCTGTCCTACCCGCTCGCCGTGGTCCGCCGTTGCGCCAGCCAATCCGAGGCCTTGGAACTGCTCCAGCGCGCCCGCAGTGCGCTGGCTGAATTCCCATATGCCAACGTCGGTCTGTACGGCCGGACGACGCCGCTGGTCGTCTTCCGCGGCGCCTGTGCCGGGCCGGCGGCCGATGCCGAGATCTTTGCGCTGGATCGCCTCTTCGGCCTGGATGGCGAGGAAGGGGCGATTCTCTATGCTGACGCGACGCGTCGTATCAGCAAGAAGGCCATCGCCCAGCAGGGCCGCCTGCTCGGCGTCCGGCTGGCCGGCGAGACGCAGGCCCTGGCGTGGTTGCGGCAGGCGATGGCCGAGGATGAACTCGATGTCAGCCTGATCCGCTTCGCTCTGGCGCCGTCGGCCAAGCCGCCGGTGACCATGGTGGCGCGCAACATCGTCTGCAAATGCGCCGATGTCAGCGACGTGCAAATTCACCAGGAACTGGAGAAAGGGGCAGACCTGCCGCAACTCCAGAAGAGCCTGAAATGCGGAACGTTCTGCGGTTCCTGTGTGCCCGATATCAAGCGCATGGTGGCGGAACACCCCCCCAAAATAGCAGCTGCGGCCTGACCGCAACCGGAGGAGACAGTGAGCTACGCACAATTCATCAAGGAGATCGGACGCGGCGCTGAGGGGGCACGTGATCTGCCGCGCGACGATGCGCAGCAGATTTACGCGGCCATGCTCGACGGCGGCGTGCCGGATCTCGAAATGGGCGCGATCATCCTTGGCCTGCGCGTCAAGGGCGAATCGCTCGACGAAATGCTCGGCTTCATGGACGCCACCGCCGAGCGTACGCACCGTCTCGACATGCCGCATGGCCGCGTGCGCCCGGTTGCCCTGCCGACCTACAATGGGGCGCGCAAGGAAGCCAACCTGACGCCGCTGCTGGCCATGTTGCTCCAGCGCTTTGGCGTGCCGGTCGTGGTGCATGGCCTGCTGGAGGGCTTTGGCCGGGTGACCAGCGCCCATATTTTCCGCGAGCTCGGCATCATGCCCGTGGCCTCGACAACGCAGGCCCAGATCGCCCTCGACGAAAAAGGCCTGGCCTTCCTGCCGCTCAACGCCATGTGCCCGGGCATCCACAACCTGCTCGGCCTGCGCAGCCGCCTCGGCGTGCGCAACAGTGCGCACAGCCTGGTCAAGCTGATCAACCCCTTCCACGGCGATGCCGTCCTGGTCGCCCCGGCAACGCATCCCGAATTTATCGATCTGATGCGCGACATCCTGCTCGCCCGTGGCGACCGGGCGCTGCTCCTGCGTGGCACCGAGGGCGAGCCCTTCGCCAATCCGAAACGGCGGCCGCGTCTTGAGTTCATCCACGAAGGTGGGGTCGATATCCTGTTCGAAGCCGAGCACGAGAGCCTGCGCGCCTTGCCCAACCTGCCGGAAGCCAACGATGCCGTGAGCACGGCGAAATGGATCCGGCGCATTCTCGACAAGCAGGCACCGCTGCCCAAGCCGATTGCCAACCAGCTGGCCTGCCTGCTCTACGCCAGCGGTTACGCCGAGGATTTCAACCAGGCCAAGGCTATCGTCGCCGTCGAAGCAACTGGCCTGATCATCGGCGGCAACTGAGTTGAATCTGCACCGCGCTGGAACCGCTTGCCCCACCGTGGTGCACGATTCCCACGGTCAACCGGAAAAAAAGCCTAAAAATCAAAAGCCTGATCAGCTGGCACACTGATTGCAAGAACACAGTAGGTACAGCGAATCAACCGCCAACGGAGGCGGTTCGATGGCAACGACGTCATGCGCTGAAGTAAATTTTGCACCCTCGGGTGCGCGCAACGTTGGAGTCAACCATGAGCACAACCGCTGTCAAACCTCGTCTCGTCCTGATCGGCAACGGCATGGCCGGTGTCCGCACCGTCGAAGAGCTGCTGAAGATCAAGCCGGATCACTACGACATCACGATCTTCGGCGCCGAGCCGCACCCGAACTACAACCGCATCCTGCTTTCCCCGGTCCTCGCCGGTGAAATGACCATTTCCGAAATCGTTCTCAACGAACTCGAGTGGTACAAGGAAAACAACATCAAGCTGCACACCGGCAAGCAGATCAAGTTCATCGACCGGGTCAAGCGCAAGGTCATCGCCGACGACGGCACCGAGGAAGAATACGACCGCCTGCTCATCGCCACCGGCTCGACCCCGTTCATGCTGCCGATCCCCGGCAACGACCTGCCCGGCGTCATCGGTTACCGCGACATCAAGGACACCGACGAGATGATCGAAGCCGCCAAGCTGCACAAGCACGCGGTGGTCATCGGTGGCGGTCTGCTCGGCCTCGAAGCGGCCAACGGCCTCAAGCTGCGCGGCATGGATGTGACCGTGGTGCACCTCGGTCCGTGGCTGCTCGAGCGCCAGCTTGACGAAGTAGCAGGCCGGATGCTGCAGAAATCGCTCGAAGACAAGGGCCTCAAGTTTCTGCTGCAAAAGCAGACCGAGGCGCTCATTCAGGGCGAATCCGGCCGCGTCGCCGCCATTCGCTTCAAGGACGGCATGCAGATTCCGGCCGACCTCGTCGTCATGGCCGCCGGCATCCGCCCGAACTATTCGCTGGCCGAGTCCTCCGGCATCTACTGCAACCGCGGCATCGTGGTCAATGACACCATGCAGACCTACGACCCGAAGGTGTACGCCGTCGGCGAGTGCGTCACCCACCGCGGCATCGCCTACGGCCTGGTCGCCCCGCTCTTCGAGCAGGCCAAGGTCGCGGCAAACCATCTGGCCGGCTACGGCATCGGCCGCTACACCGGCTCGGTGACGTCGACCAAGCTCAAGGTCACCGGCATCGACCTCTTCTCGGCCGGCAACTACATGGGCGGCGAGGGCACTGAGGAAATCCTGCTCAACGACCCGCATGGCGGCGTGTACAAGAAGCTGGTCATCAAGGACAACAAGCTGGTCGGCGGCGTCATGTACGGCGACACGGCCGATGGCCCGTGGTACTTCCAGTTGCTCAAGGATGGCCGCGACATCCACGACATCCGCGACTCGCTGATCTTTGGCCAGTCCCTGGTCGGCGACGTCGGCCATGCCGGCAAGAGCAAGGCGGCCGAGATGGCAGACAGCGCAGAGGTCTGTGGCTGCAACGGCATCACCAAGGGGGTCATCGTCCAGGCCATCAAGGCCAAGGGCTTGTTCACGCTCGATGAGGTCAAGAAGCACACCAAGGCGGCGTCTTCCTGCGGTTCCTGTGCCGGCCTCGTCGAGCAGATTCTCGCTTCGACCATCGGCGGCGCCTACACCCCGGCCGCTTCTGACAAGAAGCCGATGTGCGGCTGTACCGAGCATTCGCACGACAAGGTCCGCAAGCTGATTCGCGACGAGCACCTGACCAACAAGGAAACCGTTTTCGCCGAACTTGGCTGGACGACGCCAAACGGTTGCGACAAGTGTCGCCCGGCCATCAACTACTACCTGATCTCGACCTGGCCGCACGAAGCCAAGGACGATCCGCAGTCGCGCTTCATCAACGAACGCGCTCACGCCAATATCCAGAAAGACGGCACCTACTCGGTCGTCCCGCGCATGTGGGGCGGCCTGACCAACCCCAAGGAACTGCGCGCCATCGCCGATGCGGCTGAAAAATACAACGTGCCGACGGTGAAAGTCACCGGCGGCCAGCGTATCGACCTGCTCGGCATCAAGAAGGAAGACCTGCCCGGCATCTGGGCCGACCTCAACGCCGCCGGCATGGTCTCCGGCCACGCCTACGGCAAGTCGATCCGCACCGTCAAAACCTGCGTCGGCATGGAGCATTGCCGCTTCGGCACGCAATTGGCCATGTCGATGGGCGTCAAGCTCGAGAAAATGCTCTTCGACATGTACGCCCCGCACAAGGTCAAACTGGCCGTATCCGGCTGCCCGCGCAACTGCGCCGAAGCCGGCATCAAGGACGTTGGCGTGATTGGCGTCGATTCCGGCTACGAGCTCTACATCGGCGGCAACGGCGGCATCAAGACCGAAGTCGCCCAGTTCCTGTGCAAGGTCACCTCGGACGAGGACGTCATGGAATATTCCGGCGCCTTCCTTCAGCTCTACCGCCTCGAAGGCTGGTACCTCGAGCGCACCTGCCATTGGCTGGAACGCGTCGGCCTCGATTACGTGAAAGGCAAGATCGTCGAGGATGAAGAAGGCCGCAAGGCGCTCTACGCCGAGCTGCTCGACTCGCTGAAGGATGCCAAGGACCCGTGGGCGACCTCGCGCGAAGAGGGCCCCGTCAAGCAATTCATCCCCATCATGGTCGAAGCCTGAAAACCGAGGACAGAAAAATGAGCAACTGGAAACTGATCTGCAAACTGGAAGACATCCCGCAACTCGGCTCGCGCGTCGTCCATTGGGAAGAGCGTGGCAAGATCGCCGTCTTCCGTACCTCGGACGACGAAGTCTTCGCCCTGCACGACAAATGCCCGCACAAGGGTGGCCCGCTGTCGCAAGGCATCGTGCACGGCAAGCGCGTGACCTGCCCGCTGCACGGCTGGAACATCGGTCTCGAAGACGGTCAGGCCGTCGCGCCGGATGTCGGCGGCTGCAAGAAGTTCGAAGTCAAGGTCGAAAACGGCCAAGTCTACATGGCCGCCTGAGCGGCCTGCGCATGAACAGGGCCGGCAGCGCTGCCGGCCCGGCCAACCCCAATGGTGGGGTTCAGGCTCCCCGCTCTTGAGAGCGGCCCCGGGAGCTTTCAAAACAAATCAAATCCCACGAGGAAACCACCATGGCCTATCTGGCACCCACTGAGTTCGTCACCAAAATGATCGACGCCGGCGAATCGAAAATCTTCATGTCCACCCGCGACACCCTGATTCGCGCCTTCATGGCCGGCGCCATCCTCAACCTGGCCGCTGCCTTTGCGGTCACGGTCACTGTTCAGACCGGCATGCCGCTGGTTGGCGCCATGCTCTTCCCGGTTGGCTTCATCATGCTTTACCTGCTTGGCTTCGATCTGCTCACCGGCGTGTTTACCCTCTGCCCATTGGCCCTGATCGACAAGCGTCCGGGCGTTACGATGAAGGGCATCCTGCGCACCTGGGGGCTGGTATTTACCGGCAACTTTGCCGGTTCGCTGACGGTAGCGGTGCTCATGGTCATCGTCTGGACTTTCGGTTTTTCGGAGGCCCCCAATGCCATCGCGCAAAAAATAGGCACTATCGGTGAGGGTCGTACCGTTGGCTACTCGGCGCACGGCGCGGCCGGCATGCTGACCATCTTTACCCGTGGCGTGCTGTGCAACTGGATGGTGTCGACCGGCGTCGTCTGCGCGATGATTTGTACCAATGTCTCGGGCAAGATCATGGCCATGTGGATGCCGATCATGGTCTTCTTCTTCATGGGCTTCGAGCACTCCGTCGTCAACATGTTCCTCTTCCCTACCGGCTTGATGATGGGCGGTAACTTCACGATCATGGATTACCTGATCTGGAACGAGATCCCGACTGCGCTTGGCAATCTCGTTGGTGGTCTGTTTTTCGTTGGCCTGACGATGTACTCGACCCACGTGCGTACCGCACCGAAGCGCAAGGCGATCTGATCGACCATCTGTTTCGGCATGGCCCCCGCCGTAAGGTCGGGGGCTTCTTTCAATTTTTGGCCGATTTTTGCGGTCGACCGTAGCAAAAGGCAAGCGGCATGGGACGTCATCTGCAAGTCACCGTCGGGCAGTATTCCGACAAGGGGCGCAAGGAACTCAACCAGGATTTCCACGGCGTTTGCATCCCGCGCGAGCCGCAACTGTCGGCCAAGGGCATTGCCGTCGCGCTGGCCGATGGCATCAGCAGCAGCCCGGTCAGCCAGGAGGCGGCGCAGTCGGCGGTGACCGGCTTTCTCGAAGACTATTTCTGCACCGCCGATGCCTGGTCGGTGAAGAAGTCGGGCGAGCATGTGCTGACGGCGACCAATTCCTGGCTGCATTCGCAGACCCAGCAAAGCCAGCACCGTTACGACCGCGAGCGCGGCTACGTCTGCACCTTCAGCGCCGTCGTCATCAAATCGACGACGGTGCATCTCTTTCACGTCGGCGACGCCCGCATCTACCGCCTGCGCGGCAGCGAACAGACGCAACTGACCGAGGATCACCGGGTCCAAGTCTCGTCGGTCCAGAGCTACCTGGCCCGCGCCCTGGGCATGGACCGCAAGGTCGACATCGACTACCAAGCCTTGCAACTTGCCGTCGGCGATCTGCTGCTGCTCGCCACCGATGGCGTTTATGAACACGTCGACGCCGCCTGCATCCGCAGCGCCATCGACAGCGCCGCCGATCTCGACGCGGCGGCCCGGTCCATCGCCGAGGCTGCCCTGCAAGGCGGCAGCGGCGACAACCTGACCATCCAGCTCGTGCGCATCGACGAACTGCCCGACCCCGAGGCAAACGAAGTCTACCGCCAGCTTTCCGACCTGCCTTGCCCGCCGCTGCTCGAAGCGCGCGCCGAATTCGAGGGCTACCAGATCGTCCGCGTCATCAAGCACAGCGCCCGCAGCCACATCTACCTTGCCGTCGACAATGAAACCGGCGAACGCGTCGTCATCAAGACGCCATCCACCGACATGCAGGCCAATCCGGCCGCCCTCGAACGTTTCCTGCTCGAAGAGTGGATCGCCCGCCGCATCAACAGCGCCCACGTCCTCAAGCCCTGCGCCCACACCCGCCAGCGCCAGTCCATTTACGTCGTCAGCGAATACATCGAGGGGCAGACGCTGACGCAATGGATGATCGACAACCCGCGGCCCGAACTGGCCGTCGTGCGCGGCCTCCTCGAGCAGATCGCCAAGGGCCTGCAAGCCTTCCACCGGCTGGAAATGGTCTATCAGGACCTCAAGCCGGACAACATCATGATCGACACCACGGGCACCGTGAAAATCATCGATTTCGGCGCCACCCGCGTCGCCGGCATCGAGGAAATCACCACCGCGGTCGAACAGATCAACCTGCTCGGTGCCGCCCTCTACGCCGCGCCCGAATACTTCCTCGGCGAACCGGGCAGCGCCCGCTCCGACTTCTACTCGCTCGGCGTCATCGCCTACCAGATGCTGTCCGGCGGCTTTCCCTACGGCACGGAAGTCCCCAAGTCACGCACCAAATCGGCGCAGAAAAAGCTGGCCTACAAAAGCGTGCTCAGCGAAGAGCGCGAAATCCCCGCCTGGATCGACGACGCCATCCGCAAAACCGTCGAACCCGACCCCTTCGCCCGCTACGAAGAGCTATCCGAGTTCATCTACGACCTCCATCACCCGAACCGGATTTTCCTCAACAAGACCAAGCCGCCGCTCATCGAACGCAACCCGGTGATCTTCTGGAAAAGCGTTTCCTTTGTGCTGATGCTGGCGCTGCTTGGGGTGAGCTTGGTGCGCTTTCACTGAGTAGCCCGCCGGGCGGCCCAAAAAGGAAATGCTGCGGTCAACCGGAAAAAATGACCAATACTGAAAAGCCCCAGGCGTGTGCAATGCACGGTGAAGACGGGGAAAAAGCCTATTGGCCGTTTATAAGCCTTGATAGCCATGTTTTTCGCATCTACGCTTTCAAGGTTCGGACAGCGAACTACTCCCCCAAAATCTGCCTTCAGGAGCCCGATATGAAACCCAATGCATTCGCCCTGTTGCTGGGCTTTACCCAAATTTTTGTCATGACAGCCGCGGCCTACGCGGACGACTCGAGGGAATGCTATCCCGGGCATCAGCCTGCGATCTCGTTCGTCGACTACCCGGTTCCCGACCTCATCCACGGTGGCAGACTCACGGTCAAGGGCAAACTTACGCTGCCTGACCGCTGTCGTAGCCATTCCCGGCACCCCGCTCCAGCCGTGCTGATCCTGCACGGCTCAGCTGGCGTCGACTCCCGTGGCACCTTCTATGCCGAAGCCCTGAACGAAGCAGGCATCGCTACCCTGGAAATCGATATGTGGGAAGCCCGCGACGTAGCCGGTGGAAGCAATCGCCCACCGTTGCCGCTGGTAACCTATCCGGATGCCTTTGGCGGCCTCGACCTGCTCGCCGCACGCCCGGAAATAGATCCGGAACGCATCGGCGTCCTCGGTTTTTCCTGGGGGGGCGTGATTTCGATGGCTACCGCTACCGAGAACAACCAGGGGGCGAAATACGGCTACGGCGTTACCCGCTTCAAGGCGCACGTCGCGCACTACCCATTGTGTTATGGCTACAACAATCCCTATATTCCCGCTTCGGAATTCGGCAGCCAGGCCGGAAATCCGCTGACCGGCGCGCCTATTCTTGTCCAGTTGGGCGAACAGGACAATTATGACGACAGCCCGGCGCCATGTCGCCAACTCAAGGCAAGCTTGCCACCGGCCGAACAGGCCACACTTGAAGTCGTCGCCTATGCCAATGCCCAGCACGCCTGGGATCGTCTGCAGGTTCCCATCAGCATCACCGACCCGTTTGCCCATCTCGGGCGCGGCGGCGAGGTCAGCCTGACACCGAACGTCGAACAGGCCTACAAGGCCCGCGATCGCGTGGTCCGGTTTTTCCGGCGAACACTCTGATTTCGGATGCCCCCTTGGGATACAGGGGGGCTTTTGGGGTCAGCTACGGTCAACCGGGAAAAAGGCCCAAAAATGAAAATTGGCGCGGGTAATGCCTGTGCCATTCTTCCCGACGGATCATGGATTTCTCAAGTTTCGGCCGTTGGCAATGTACGGCAATGCCGTATTATTTGCTCATGCACACCGTTGCTGAAACTGAGATATTCCTGCGTTACGCTGCCTCCATCTGGACAGAAAGCGAGCGTCTCGAATTTGTCGAGTGGATCGCTGCAAATCCGCTGGCCGGTGATGTCATTCCCGGGTCTGGTGGTTGCCGAAAAGTGAGGTGGAGCCGCAGCGGGATGGGCAAGAGTGGCGGTGCGCGAGTGATTTACTTCAACGTGGTGGATGGCCGAATCTGGCTGCTGATTGCCTACGCAAAAGCCGAGTTTCTAGCCAGACTGAAAGCCGAGGTGGAACGTGGGTAAAGAAATGGAACAATTCCAGAACGATCTTCTGGCCTCCGTTCGCCAGATGAAAACCGGCAAGGCAGCGCGGGTAACTGCTGTTGAAGTGTCGGCCGCAACCGAAGCGCGCAATCGCGTCGGCATGTCGCAAAACGAGTTCGCCAAGTTGCTCGGCGTTTCGGTCCGCACCCTGCAGGATTGGGAACAGGGCCGCCGCGAACCTTCAGGTGCCGCGAAAACCCTGCTGCGCATTGCGTCGCAGAATCCGGAGGCGGTCAAGGCGGCGGCTTGAGTGAAATGCGGTGCTCTGCACCTGAGACAAGCTGGAGCGGATAGTTAGCCAGCTTTCAGCATCCATGCCCGAGGATTGTGCTCAAAGCCGAGCTTCGGGTAATAGTCATTTGCCTTTGGGGCGGCCAAGAGAACGATCATGCATTCACGCCCCAAACGGCGTTTCGTTTCCTGAATAAGTTGCTTGCCAATACCTTGTCTTTGATATTCAGCGTCGACTGCGAGGTCCGCAAGATAGGCAACGTAAACAAAATCGGTCATCGAGCGCGAAATGCCCACCAAGCGGCTGTCGTGCCAAGCCGAAATGGTGAGGTTGGCGTTTTTTAGCATGCCCGCAAATATGTCGGGGCGATCAATCGGCCTTCTTTCACCGAGCGTTGATCTTTTGTAGAGATCAATTGCAAGCTCGACAGTGATTTCAGCATCATCCCTATATTCAATTTTCATCGTGGGTACGTTTGATTTGGTTTAACAAAGCGAAAATGGGGGGTGTTTTTTATTCAACAGCATTTTTCTGCGGAATACGGTCAACCGGAAAAATAGACCAAAAACAAAAATGGCGCCGATCAATCTCGGCGCCATTTCCACTGAAACCAAAACGCGAACTGTCAGCCCGGAATCTCGGCCTCAACCAGTTGCGCCAGCAGGGTGAGCGATTCTTGCCAGCCGAGGTAGCAGGCTTGGGTTGGGATGGCTTCGGGGATGCCTTGCTGCACGATGTCCAGTTCGACGCCGCAAAAGACTGGCTTGATCGAGATGGTCGTTTCCATGTCTCCCGGCAGGTTGGCGTCGTCGAAGGCGTCGGTGTGGCGGATGCGTTCGTTGGGGACCAGTTCGAGGTATTTGCCGCCAAAGGCGTGGCTTTGGCCGTTGGAGAAGTTGGTGAAGGACATCTGGTAGGTGCCGCCGACTTTGGCGTCGAGATGGTGGACTTTGCCCGTGAAACCATGCGGTGGAATCCATTTGACCAGGGCATCCGGATCGAGAAAGGCCCGATAGACCCGGTCGGGTGTGGCGCGCAGAACGCGGTGCAGGCGGACGGTGTTGGTGGCCATGATGATTTTCCTTTGGTGGTGACGCGCATGCAATGCGCCGATGGGGCGGATGTATTCATTGAGCCTGTCGTCATGTGGAAGGTTCCAGGCGTTTTGCTGCACCGCAATAGCGTGCAATGCCTTGTTTTGGTGCGGGCCTTCGCCTTTGCTTTGTCCACAACACCTATAAATCAATGCTTTGCCAGTCTGGCACGCCGCTTGCGAAGTAAGGCCATCACAGCGATTTTCCGCCAACGAGGGTGGGCTGATGGCGATGACGCCATGCGCTGAAGCAAGCCATCCTCCCTCAACGACCGTTCCCGCGGTCAACCCGGAAAATCATCCAAAATGGACAAGAAATCATTCCTGCAGGCCGGTCATACGCCGACGCTGCTCGCGGCTTTTCTCTACTTCGACCTCGCCTTCATGGTCTGGGTGCTGCTCGGCCCGCTGGGTATCGGCATTGCCAAGGATCTTGGCCTGTCGCATGCGGAAAAGGGCATGATGGTGGCCACCCCGGTGCTGGCCGGGGCGCTGCTACGCATCATCATGGGCATCCTGGTGGATCGCCTGTCGCCGAAAAAGGCGGCCATCATCGGGCAAGTCGTGGTCATCGCCACCATGCTTTACGCCTGGCAGATCGGCGTCCATTCCTATGCTGAAGTGCTGATCCTCGGCCTCTTCCTCGGCGTCGCCGGCGCCTCCTTTGCTGCTGCGCTGCCGCTCGCTTCGCGCTGGTATCCGGCCGAGCATCAGGGTACGGCGATGGGCATTGCCGGGGCCGGCAACTCAGGCACGGCGCTGGCTGCCTTGTTTGCGCCGGGTCTGGCGGCTGCCTTTGGCTGGGTCAATGTTTTCGGCATCGTGCTGATTCCGCTGGTCATCGTGCTGATCGCCTTCATCTTCATGGCCAAGGATGCGCCGGATGCACCGCCGCCCAAGACCTTTGCCGAATACATGAAGGTCCTCAAGGACAAGGATGCCTGGTGGTTCATGTTCTTCTACTCGGTCACCTTCGGCGGCTTCGTCGGCCTGGCCTCGTCGCTGGTCATTTACTTCAACACCCAGTACGGGCTTGATCCGAAGATGGCCGGCTTCTTTACCGCTGGCTGCGTCTTCGCCGGTTCGCTGGTCCGCCCGATTGGCGGCAACGTGGCTGACCGCATCGGCGGCGTCAAGTCGCTGACCGTGATGTACATCTTCGCCGCGATCTTCCTGGCCATCGTCAGCTTTGGTTTGCCGGAAGCGTGGATGGCGTTGGCCGCCTTCGTCGGTGCCATGCTGGCGCTGGGCATGGGCAACGGCGCGGTCTTCCAGCTCGTGCCGCAGCGCTTCCGCAAGGAAATCGGCGTGATGACCGGGCTGGTCGGCATGGCCGGCGGCGTCGGCGGCTTCTACCTGGCCTCCAGCCTGGGTTACTCGAAGCAACTGACGGGTTCCTATCAGGCCGGCTTCCTGATCTTTGCCGCCCTCGCCGTCTTCGCGCTGGTCGGCCTGACCGGCGTCAAGACGCGCTGGCGCACGACGTGGGGCGCGAGCCACCTGACGGCAGCCAAGATCTGACGTAAAGTCGATCTGAGTCAGTCATGGGCGGGGCTGCTTGCGGGCAGCGCCGCCTTTTCGATTTCTGAAAGCTGCCATGCCCTTAAAAGTTGAAGTCGGTCACGCCTCGCTGACCGGGCCGCGCGAGCGGAACGAGGATTTTTGCGGCGTCGCCACGCCGGAAGGGCAGGAGCTCGAAAACAAGGGCGTCATTGCCGCCGTCGCCGACGGCATCGGTGGCCACAAGGGCGGCCGCGAGGCTTCCGAATACACGGTGCGCGGCCTGCTTTCCGATTATTTCGCGACGCCCGACACCTGGGGCGTGCCGCGTGCCATCGAAACGGTGACCACGGCGCTCAATCGCTGGGTGATCGCCGAAGGCAGCCGCAACGCCGAACTGTCCGGCATGGCGACGACGCTGTCGGTGCTGGTTTTGCGCGGTCGCCGCTTCTATACGGCGCATATTGGCGACAGCCGCATCTACCGCCTGCAGGAAGGCCGTCTGCAGCAAATGACGGTCGATCACACCTGGGAACATCCGGAACTCAACAACGTGCTGTCGCGCGCCATCGGCCTCGACCCGCGCGTGCTGCTCGATTTTGCCGATGGCGAACTGGCGGTCAATGACCGTTTTCTGCTCGTCTCCGACGGCGTCTGGGGCATCCTGCCCGATGCGCTGATCACCGAGGTGCTGCTCGATCACCCCGAACCGCAAGCCGCCGCCGCGGCGCTGAGCAGCCTGGCGCTGGCCCAGGGCGGCCACGACAATGCGACGGCCGTCGTCGTCGACGTGCTCGGCCTGCCGCCGGCCAACCTGCGCGACAGCCTGGAAAGCGCGGCCAGCCTGCCTTTGCCGCATCGCCTCAAAGTGGGGCATGAACTCGATGGCCTTATCGTCGAAGAGGTGCTGCATGACTCGCGCGAAACCTTGCTCTATCGCGTGCGCAACCCGCGCAATAGCCAGCAACTGGTGTTGAAAACCCTGCAACCGGCGATGGAGGGCGACCAGGGCGCCATCGCCGCCCTGCTCATGGAGGAATGGCGGGCCAGGCGCGTCGTTTCACCGTTCTTCCCGCAGGTCGTGCCGGCCGAACAGCGTAGCTGTCTGTATTACCTGATGACCTGGCACGCCGGGGCGACGCTGCAGGCGCGGCTCGATGCTGGCCAGCATTTCCCGGCCGGCGAGGTCGTCCGGTTTGGCATTGCCCTGCTCAAGGCGATTGGCGCCTTGCACCGGCTCGACATCGTGCATCGCGACATCAAGACCGACAACATCCACCTCGGCCAGGATGGCGTGCTGCGCGTCCTCGATCTGGGCGTCGCCGTCAGCCTGGCCGAGCGCCAGGCCGACGACCCGATCGGTCAGGCCGGCACGCCGTCCTACATGGCGCCGGAACTGTACGACAGCCCCGAGCCGCAGCCCGGCCACGACCTCTACGCCGCCGGTGTGACGCTCTACCACCTGCTGACGCGCAAATATCCCTACGGCGAAATCGAACCCTTCCAGACGCCAAAATTCGGCGAACCGGCCCGACCGACCCGCTGGCGCCCGGAAATCCCCGGCTGGCTCGAAAACATCCTGCTCAAGGCCGTGGCGCGCGAAGCAAAAGATCGCTTCGAGACCGCCGAGGAGTTTGTCCTGGCGCTCGAACGCGGCGCCACCCGGCCGATCGCCGCGCCGAGCCGGCAACCCCTCATCGAGCGCAATCCGCTGCAATTCTGGAAAGTCCTCGCGGCGCTGTCTCTCGCGGTCAACCTGATTTTGTTGCTCATTTTGATGCGCTAGTTGCCGGGCAGCAGGGGCTCGCCTGCGCCCCGTTCCTGTGTGAGCCGGCATTACGCCTTATCTGGCGGGGGCTTTCGTCCGCATTATTGCTGAGTTGCTGGCGTCTTCCTTGTAGGCGTAAGCGACCTGTCCATTGCGAATTTCACCCATGATGACCATGTTCCCGGCGACCGCCTCGTGGTCGGTTTTGGTGAAAGGCTTGGCGTAGCGCGAGACGACTGTCGACGAGGTCGGGTATTGCATATCTTCGAGAGCCGCCTGAATCTGCGGCCCTTCCGTCGAGTTGGCCTGGAAGATGGCCAGCGAGATCAGGCGCAGCGCATCGTAGGTCTGGGCGGCGGCCACCGCCGACGGAATTCGGCTGACTTTGTTGATCTTGCGGTAATTGAGAGAGAACTGGCTCTTGATCGAACTCAGTTCGCTCTCGATGAAAGTCACCGATGTCCGCGCCCCTTCGGCGCTCTTTCCTGCCTGGTCGATAAACGTTTTTTGCGACAAGGTCCACGGGCCGACCATCGGCAATTTCAGGTTCGCTTTTTCGGCACTTTTGACCAGCGTCGCCGCATCGGACCCCAGGCAGTACATGACGATAACGTCGGCGCCACTCTCCTTGACCTGCTGCAGCGGCGCTCTCATATCCGTCTCGCCGACCTTGAAGCTCGCCACGGTAACCGGTTTGAGCTTGCGCCGTTCCAGTTCGGCCAGCACGCTTTGCCGGCCGAACTGGCCATAGGGTGACTCGTCGTGCAGTAGCGCGATCCGGCCCAGTTTTCGCCGGTCGATCACATCGTCGAGGATGACGACCGGCTGCAGTTCGTCGCTGGCCGAGGTGCGGAACACGTAGCTGACCGGATAGGCTGGCGGCATGAACGAGCGGGTGATTGTGGCGCCGGTCGCGCCGCTCACGATCAGCGGAATTCTCGCCTCCTGCAGCACCTTGGCCGACGGCAAGGCGACCCCGGTATTGGCGAAGCCGACGACGGCGACCACCTTTTCCTTTTCCACCAGTTCCCGGGCAATGGCTACACCGACCTCCGGCTTGGCCTGGTCGTCACGGATGACCAGTTCGATCGGCCGTCCCATGATCCCGCCCGTCGTGTTGATGTCCGAAAGAAACACCTTGGCCCCACCGACAATGCTCAGCCCCATGTCCTCCGACGACTTGGCGCTGAGTGGGCCGACCACGCCAATCTTGATACTTTGCGGCTCGGCCCGTAGCGGACCACCCACTGACCACAAGGCGATCGCCAAAACGGCATACAAGTTTCTGAATTTTTGCATTATTTCTCCATCGGTTGGCTGCTGCACCCGAACTCCTCCAAACCCGCGCCATGGCGCCGGCAGGCTCCGATTCTGGCCATGTGGACCAGGCCGTCAATCCGGGTTTCCCTCATTGGTGTTTTCCCTAGCCTCCATACGTAAACGGGGCGTGAAAAGAAAACAGGAACCAGGAAAACACCGGGTAGAGCTCGGTTTGCTTGAAAATAAACAATAAAAATCAAGGTCCATCATCATTTAAAAGCCCCGAAGTCGAGTGCTATGGTCAACCGGAAATTTTGCCCAAAATTGAAAGGGTGGTCGCCGGGCAGGGCTTCGCTTAAGCTGGCATTTCCATCTTCCGTCGACGCCACAGCCGCCATGAGCGACCCCAAGTGCAGCCCGCCCAGCCCGACCCGCTTGCCGCGCGGCATCTGGATGCTCGGCTTCGTCAGCCTGCTCATGGATGTTTCCTCCGAGATGATCCACAGCCTGTTGCCGTTGTTCATGGTCGGTACGCTGGGCGCCAGTGCGCTGGTGGTCGGCCTTATCGAAGGGCTGGCCGAGGCGACGGCGCTGATCGTCAAGGTGTTTTCCGGGGCGCTCAGCGATTACCTTGGCAAGCGCAAGGGGCTGGCGGTGTTTGGTTATGCGCTCGGGGCGCTGAGCAAGCCGGCGTTTGCGCTGGCGTCGAGCACCGGTCTCGTCTTCGCCGCTCGCATGGCGGATCGCATCGGTAAGGGCATCCGCGGGGCGCCGCGCGATGCGCTGGTCGCCGACATCGCGCCGCCGGAACTGCGCGGGGCGGCATTCGGCCTGCGCCAGTCGCTCGATACCGTAGGCGCCTTTGTCGGGCCGTTGCTCGCCGTCGGGCTCATGTTGCTGTGGGATAACGATTTTCGGGCGGTGTTCTGGGTGGCGGTCATTCCCGGCCTGCTCGCCGTGGCCGTGCTGGTTTTGGGCGTGCAGGAACCGGAACGCCCGACGCCTACGGCGCGGCGCAATCCGATCAGCCGGGCCAATCTGCTGCGCCTCGGTTCGCCGTACTGGTGGGTGGTGGCGGTCGGTGGGCTGTTCACGCTGGCCCGTTTCAGCGAGGCCTTTCTCGTGCTGCGCGCCGAGCAGGGCGGCATGGTGCTGGCGCTCATCCCGCTGGTCATGGTCGCCATGAACGTCGTTTATTCGCTGTCGGCCTACCCGTTCGGAAAACTGTCGGATCGGTGCAGCCACACCAAACTGCTGGCCATCGGCCTCGTCGTGCTGATCGCCGCCGATCTCGTGCTGGCGAGCAGTGCGCACTGGACGGCCGTGCTTGGCGGCGTGGCGCTCTGGGGCATCCACCTCGGGATGACCCAGGGCCTGCTGGCGACGATGGTCGCCGATACGGCACCGGCCGATTTGCGCGGTACGGCCTTCGGTTTCTTCAATCTGGTCAGCGGCGTCGCGATGTTGCTGGCCAGCCTGTGTGCCGGCCTGCTCTGGGATGTCTACGGTGCCGCCTTCACCTTTTACGCCGGGGCTGTCTTCTGCCTGCTGACCCTGGCCTTGCTGGCCGGGCGAGCAAAGCCGGGGTGAGTCGTCCGTCGCCCGTTCCTACGGTCAACCGGAAAAATGGCGCAAAAATGAAATGCCGCTGCCCGGCTTTCAGTGCCGGGGTAGGGACAGCCACTTGGCGAGGGTGTTGAAGAGAATCTCGGGATCGACCGGTTTGGCGACGAAGTCGCTCATGCCGGCCTTGATGCAGCGTTCGCGGTCTTCGTCGAAGGCGTTGGCGGTCATCGCGATGATTGGCGTCCAGGCGCGGTCCGGGATGGTGCGGATGATGCTGGTCGCCTCGATGCCGCCCATTTCGGGCATCTGCATGTCCATCAGGATCAGCGCGTAGTTGGTGCTGGTGGCCTTGGCCACGGCCTGCCGGCCGTTCTCGGCGATGTCGACGTGCAGGCCGGTTTCCTTGAGCAGTTCGCAGGCGATGTCCTGATTCATCGGATCGTCCTCGACGAGCAGGATTCGGGTGCCGGCATGGTGGCGGCGGATCGCTCTTTCCGGCGCCGAGAGCACGGGCGCTTCTTTGCTGATCGTTGCCATGCCGGCTTCGAGGCGGGCCGTGAACCAGAAAGTGCTGCCGACGCCCGGCTGGCTTTCCAGCCCCGTTTCGCCGCCCATGAGGTGGGCGAGGCGCTGGGTGATGGCCAGCCCGAGGCCGGTGCCGCCGAACTTGCGCGTGGTCGAGGCATCCACCTGCTTGAAGGCCTGGAACAGCCCCTCGCGGCTTTCGGCCGGAATGCCGATGCCGCTATCCTCGACTTCGAAACGCACGAGCAAGTGCTCGCCTTGCTGTTCAAGCAGCCGGGCACGCAGCGTGATGCCGCCGTGCTCGGTAAATTTGACGGCATTGCTGGCGAAATTGAGCATGGCCTGGCGCAGGCGGGTCGGGTCGCCGTGCAGCGTCGGCGGCACCTCGCCGTAATCGACGGCGATAGCCAGGCCCTTGGCACTGGCGCTTTCGGCGACGAGCGAGCGGACATGGTCGATGACGTCACTGAGGGCAAAGCTGGTTTGTTCGAGCACGAGCTTGCCGGCTTCGATCTTCGAAATGTCGAGGATGTCGTTGATGATGGAGAGCAAATGCTTGCCGGCTTCCTCGATCTTCTCCAGGCGCTCGGTCTGTTCCGGCTGCAGTGCGGTCTTACCGAGCAAATGGGCGTAGCCGAGAATGGCGTTCATCGGCGTCCGGATTTCATGGCTCATATTGGCCAGGAAGGTGCTCTTCGCGGCGCTCGCCGCATCGGCCACTTCCTTGGCCTGCTTCATGGCGGTTTCGGCCGCCTTCATGGGCGAAATGTCGGTGAAGGTGCAGATCAGGCCATCGTCGACCATCTGGCCGCCGATGAGTAGCGTCAGCTCGCGGCCATTCTTGCAGGTGACACGATATTCGCCATTGTCGACCTTGCCCCCGCTCTGCCTGGCGCGCTCGATGGCGGCTTGCCAGGTTTTCTCGACCGATGCGCGGTAGGCCGGGTCGGGGTAGGCGTTGCGCCACCAGGCATCGAGACTGGAAATGTCGCTTTCCCGATAGCCGAAGAGGTCGACGAAGCGCCGGTTGAGCTGGACGATTTCGTTGCCCCGCAAGAAGGACAGGGCCACCGGGGCGGCGTCGAAGAGTGTGCGGAAATGCTTGTCGCGCGCGGACTGCAGCGCTTCTTCCCTGGCTTTGAGCAAAGCGTCTTCGGTTTCACGGCGCTGGGTGACGTCGCGCGACAGGACCATGGCGTGGAAGCTGCCATCCGCTTCCGGCGCCTTGCGCGTCGCCGAGAGTTCGAACCAGTGCTTTCCGCCGCCGAGTTCGAGACAGATCGTCCGGCCGTAATCACTGCCGTGCTCGATGGCGCCGGCGATCGCCGCCCTGGCCGTGATGGCGGCCTCGGCGGGCAAAATTTCATTGACCAGCTTGTCGATCAGGTTTTCCTTCGGGCTGGCCAGCAGGGCTTCCTGGCTGGCAAAGACATCGACGTAGCGGCCGTCGGCATCCAGCTCGAAGAGCAGGTCGGGGATCGCCTGCAGCGTCGCCGTCAGGTTTTCCTGCGTCTTCTGCGTCGCCCGATGGGCCTCCTGCAAATCCAGCAAAGCCTGCTTGAGCGTCGCCGTCTTGGCAGTAACCTGGCCGCGCAGCGTCAGGTTCCAGATCAGCAAAACAGCGCCGAGCAGCAGGGTGGCCAGCAGGCCCCAGCCAACATAGCGGCCGTAGGTGCCGAAATTAAGCGGCGTACCAAACCATTTCTTGCGCAGGGCGGCCTCTTCGTCGGCACTGATTGCCCGCATGCCACGTTCGACCACGCCCAGCGTCTCGAGATTGCCTTTGCGCACGGCGCGGTGGAACTGTCCCTGATAAAACTCGAAGGCTTTCAGAAAGAGCTTCTCGGCCTTGGCCTTGTACAGATAAAAATTGCCCGGATGCTCGTCGAGGCAGAAAACCTTGATTTCCTCACGCTGGGCCGCACCGATCAGCTCGGCGTAATTGCGGTAAATGAGCAGATTGGTGATGCCGTTTTCAGCCAGCTTGTCGACACACGCGTCGCCCGCCTGGACGCCAACCTGAAAGCCGCGCAGCGTCGTTACGCCGCTGATGCCGGTGATCGTGGCATGGCTGTAGATGGCCACCGGGAGGTCGGCATAGGGCGCCGAGAAGTCGTAATAGGGCTCGCGTGACGGGGTGCGGAAAATCATGTCGATGACGTCGGCCTGGCCATCCCGGACCATTTGCTGGGCTTCGGCCCAGTTGGTCGCGGTCAGGCGGACCTTGATGCCGTTCTTCCGTTCCCAGAGCTGCCAGTAGTCGACCAGATAGCCCTCGGGGTCGCCCTTTGAGTTGCGGAACAGGTAGGGCGGGTAGTTGTCATCGGTGACGACATGCAGCACCCGGCGAGGATTCTTGAGTTCATCTACGGCCTCAGCCAGCGCGGCCGACCAGGGCACGCCCAACAGGCAGGCAAGAAGGAGGAGGCAGCGCAAAAATGGCCGCAGCCAAGGTGATGGCGCGTGCATTTGTGTTCCCGGAATTTTCCGTTTTTCAAGCATCTATTCGTATGCGTTCATGCTATCCCAAGCCAGTTCAAACTGCACGCTCTGGTCGATGGGCTTCCATGTCACTTGCCGTGAGCTTTTTCGCGCTTTGCGCGTCTAATATCCGGCCTGCGGTTAAGATGTCGCCGCTTCCCCGGCGTGCCCACGGACCGCCTGACCCAGAAACGGAAAACCAGCCATGACCACAGCCCTCATCCTCTTCGCCCACGGTGCCCGCGACCCGGAATGGGCCAACCCGATGCGCCGCGTGCAGGCGGTCATTCGTCAGCGCATGACGGGCGTGCCGGTCGAGTTGGCTTTTCTTGAATTCATGGCGCCGACCCTGCCGGACTGTGCCGCCGGGCTGATCGCGCAGGGGGCGGACAAGGTCGTCGTGATGCCGATGTTCGTCGCCCGCGGCGGGCATTTGAAGAAGGAAACGCCGGAGATGATCGAAGCGCTGCGGTCGACCTACCCGAATGTCGAATTTTCGTTGGGCAACGCCATTGGCGAGCATGAACTGGTGGTGCAGGCCATGGCGACGGCGGCGCTGGAGGTGGCTGGCCTGTAGCTTGCTAGTTAAGCCTCATGCTTACCGTACTCGTCATTGATGAATCCCGTTCCCGTGCCGGCGAAATTTGTGCCGGACTGGCCTTGGCCGGCTATCAGGTGGCGGCCATTCTGGCTGGTTCCGAAAACCTGACGGCTGAGGTCGAGAAGCTGCAGCCCGACGTTATCCTGATCGATACCGACAGCCCGAGCCGCGACACCCTCGAAAACCTGGCGGCGATGAACAAGGACATGCCGCGCCCGGTCGTCATCTTTACCCAGGAAGACGGCCAGTCAACCATCCGCGATGCCGTCAAGGCAGGGGTTTCAGCCTATATCGTCGACGGTCTGGACGCCAAGCGGATCAAGCCGATTCTCGATGTGGCGATGGCTCGCTTCGAGGATACGCAGGCCCTGCGCCGTGAGCTCGACGAGGTTTCCCAGAAGCTGACTGACCGCAAGCTGGTCGACAAGGCCAAGGGCGTCCTCATGAAAGCACGCGGTCTGGACGAGGACGCGGCTTATCACGCCATGCGCAAGCTGGCCATGGAGCGCGGCCAGTCGATGGCCAAAGTGGCCCGCGACGTGATCGACATGGCGCGCGTGCTGCTCTAAAGCTGTGCGGCAGGACGGCTTGCTGCACTGCAATAGTGCATTGTTCCCGGCCCGCCCGGTTGCAACAGACAACTTCCAAGTCACTGAAAATAAAGTAGTTATTTGTAACTAGTACTAAATAACTAGGCCTGGCACGGCCATTGCAATAGTCCTGTCAAAACGCACGGTCAATGGCGGCCGGGCGAGAGTCGAGTAATACCGATTCAAGGACAAGGGCGTCCATCCGAGCTGCCAACCGGCGGCCAGGATGAGACGCCCATTTTGTTTTTAGATTCTCGCAATCAAGGAGCAAGCAATGGAAGACAAGAAACTGGCCGCACCGGAAGTCGTCGCCGACAAACCGGGCTTTTCACGTCGTGATTTCGTATCAACTGCCTTGGGAGCCTCTCTGATGGCCATGGTCCCTCCCGGCGTTCGCAGTGGCGCATGGGCCGCTGGTTCGGATGCCCCAGAAAAGAAAGAAGTCCGTATCGGCTTCATCCCGCTCACTGATTGCGCTTCTGTCGTCATGGCCTCGGTCATGAAATTTGACGAGAAGTACGGCATCAAGATCATTCCGACCAAGGAAGCCTCCTGGGCTTCGGTGCGCGACAAGCTGGTCAATGGCGAGCTGGATGCCGCCCATGTGCTGTACGGCCTGATCTACGGCGTGCAACTCGGCGTTGGCGGCCCGAAGAAGGACATGAGCGTCCTGATGAGCCTGAATAACAACGGTCAGGCCATCACCCTCTCCAATCAGCTCAAGGACAAGGGCGCCACCGATGGCGCCAGCCTGGCCAAGCTGGTCGCCAAGAAGGAGAAGGAATACACCTTCGCCCAGACCTTCCCGACCGGCACCCACGCCATGTGGCTCTACTACTGGCTGGCCGCCCAGGGCATCAACCCGTTCAAGGACGTCAAGACGATCACCGTGCCGCCCCCGCAGATGGTCGCCAACATGCGCGTCGGCAACATGGACGGTTTCTGCGTCGGTGAGCCGTGGAACAACCGCGCCATCATGGACAACATCGGTTTCACGGCAACGACGACCCAGGATATCTGGACCGATCATCCGGAAAAGGTGCTCGGCACGACGGCCGATTGGGTCAAGCAGAACCCGAACACGGCGCGTGCCGTGGTTGCGGCGATTCTCGATGCCAGCAAGTGGATCGACGCCTCCATCGCCAACAAGCAGAAGACGGCCGAAACGATCGCCAGCAAGGCTTACGTCAATACCGACACGGAAGTCATCGTCGCCCGCATGCTCGGCCGCTACCAGAATGGTCTGGGCAAGAGCTGGGACGACAAGAACCATATGAAGTTCTTCAACGATGGCATGGTCAATTTCCCTTATCTCTCCGACGGCATGTGGTTCCTGACCCAGCATAAGCGCTGGGGCTTGCTCAAGAGCCATCCGGATTACCTGGCGGTCGCCAAGCAGGTCAATCGCATCGACATCTACAAGCAGGGTGCCGCCGCTGCCGGCGTCGCGCTGCCGAAGAGCGAGATGCGCAGCCACAAGCTGATCGACGGGGTGGTCTGGGACGGCAAGGATCCGGCCAAGTATGCCGACGGTTTCAAGATCAAGGCTTAAGGCAAGCCCGGAGCCGTCATTCTCGCTTTCGCAGGAGTGACGGCTCACCAAACGCTTAGGAGAGAACCATGAGCGCACTGACGATGAATGTTGAATTTGGGGCAAAAATTCCGGTTGACCGTGGAATTGAACAAGTCGCCGTCGTAGAAGCGACTGCGGCTCCCGCCAAGGAAAAGAAAATGGAAAAAACTGCAACCGTACCGGCCGAGCCGGGAACGCCCTTCACCGAGACGCTGGCCGGCATCGGTCGCGCCGTTCTGCCGCCGCTGCTCGGCATGGTGATCCTGATCGGCATCTGGTACATCGCCACGATGAAAGGCGGCAGCATTCCGGGGCCGGTCAAGACCTGGGATGCCGCCACCATCCTGTTCGCCGATCCGTTCTACAGCAACGGCCCGAACGACCAGGGCATCGGCTGGAACATCCTGTCCTCGCTGCAACGCGTCGGCATCGGCTTCGGCTTTGCCGCGCTGGTGGGCATTCCGCTCGGCTTCATTCTTGGCCGCTCGGCTTTCCTGTCGGCCATGATCAACCCGATCATCAGCCTGCTGCGTCCGGTGTCGCCACTGGCCTGGCTGCCGATTGGCCTGCTCGTCTTCCAGCGGGCCGACCCGGCAGCGACCTACACCATTTTCATCTGCTCGATCTGGCCGATGATCATGAATACAGCCCAGGGCGTCCAGCGCGTGCCGCAGGATTACCTCAACGTCGCCCGCGTTCTCGCTCTGTCGGAGTGGAAAGTCGTCACCAAGATCCTGCTGCCGGCCGTGCTGCCCTACATCCTGACCGGTATTCGCCTGTCCATCGGTACCGCCTGGCTGGTCATCGTCGCCGCAGAAATGCTCACCGGCGGCGTCGGCATCGGCTTCTGGGTGTGGGACGAATGGAACAACCTGAAGGTGGAGCACATCATCATCGCCATCTTCGTCATCGGCATCGTCGGACTCATTCTCGAGCAAAGCCTGATCCTGCTCGCCCGGAAGCTGACCAAGGAATCGTCATGAGCGGAGCACACACCATGGAAAAGTTCGTCCAAGTTCAAACCGTCGGTCAGACCTTCGATACCAAGAAGGGCAAGTTTGTCGCCCTGCGCGACATCAACCTGACCATCAAGCAAGGTGAGTTCGTCGCGCTGATCGGCCACTCCGGCTGCGGCAAATCGACGCTGCTCAACCTCATCGCCGGCCTGACCAAGCCGACCGATGGCGTGCTGCTGCTCGAAGACCGCGAAATCGCCGGCCCCGGCCCGGAACGCGCCGTGGTTTTCCAGAACCACAGCCTGCTGCCCTGGCTGACCTGCTTCGAGAACGTCTATCTGGCCGTCGAGCGCGTTTTCGGCACCAAGGAAGGCAAGCAGAAACTGCGCGATCGCACGGCCGCGGCGATCAGCCTGGTCGGCCTCGACCACGCCAGCAGCAAGTACCCGCATGAAATCTCCGGTGGCATGAAGCAGCGCGTCGGCATCGCCCGCGCCCTGTCCATGGAGCCGAAGGTCCTGCTCATGGACGAGCCCTTCGGCGCTCTCGACGCGCTGACCCGCGCCAAGCTGCAGGACGAGCTCATGCGCATCTGCGAGGCGACCAAGGCGACGACGGTCATGGTCACCCACGATGTCGACGAAGCCGTCCTGCTCTCCGACAAGATCGTCATGATGACCAACGGCCCGGCCGCGACCATCGGCGAAATCCTTGAGGTGAATCTGCCGCGTCCGCGTCATCGCCTGACCCTGGCCCACGATCCGGACTACATCGGCTACCGCGCTGCGGTCCTCGAGTTCCTTTACGAAAAACAGGCCCACGTCGAAAAACAGGCCGCCTGAGGCTTTCAGTCGATTCATCGTCGCCGCGCTCTCTCCAACGCGACTTTTGCCCGCCGGGTCAAACCGGCGGGCTTTTTCTTGATCTATCTCCTTTGCTTTCCCGTGGGCAGGGCGCTAAGGTTAGACAATTCGTTTTCGGACAATCATTGATGCTAGCCAACCCGGGCAAGCTGTCGCGCAAGATCATCGGCATGCTGGTGGTCTTTTTTCTGGTGGCCGCCACGGCCATCGGGCTGACGCTGCTCATTTCCTGGCAACTGGAAGGCGTCGCTGCGGCGATCAACGATGCCGGCAGCCAGCGCATGCGGACTTACCGCATGGGCCATCTGATGGCGCGCGATCTCGAAGCCAAGGCGCCGGAGGCCAGCGCATCGCAGGCGTTGAGCGACGAACTGGCCCGTTTCGACAAGGTTCAGCGTGACCTGAAGCAGGGCGATCCGGAGCGGCCCTTGTCGCCGCCGCGCAATGCCGAGGTGCAGGAACGCCTGCAAGCGGTTGACCAGGTCTGGCAGGAAACCGTGCGGCCGCTGGTCGCCGGCTATCTGGCCGGGGTGAGGGCCGAGCGCGAGAGTGCCGTGAATCGTTTCGATGCCGAGCTCGAGCCCTTTGTCAGCAAGATCAACGAACTGGCGCTGGCGATGGAGCGGACCTACGCCTTCGACACCAATCTGCTGCGCACCGTGCAGGCGGCACTGGTCGCTCTGGCGATCATTGGCACCATCGTTCTGATCCGCTTTTTCTCGCGCCTGGTGATCGGGCCGGTCGGCGTCCTCCATGCCGGCATGCAGCGCATGACCAGTGACGACCTGACGGTGCGCCTGCCGGTCGCCAGCGATGACGAACTGGGCGGCCTGGCCTTCGGCTTCAACCAGATGGCCGAGCATCTGCAAAATGTTTACAACACGCTGGAACAGCGGGTCGAGGCCGAAACCCGCCGTCTCGCCCAGCGTAATCACGAATTGAGCATCCTCTATTCGGCGACCACCTTTCTCAGCGAGCCAGCCCCGGTGACGGTGCTCAGCGAGGGATTTCTCGACCGGATCATGAACGCCCTGGGAGCCGATGCCGGCGCGGTGCGCATGTATGAGCAGCAGTCGGACCGATTGTTTTTGATCACCCATCAAGGTCTGTCCGTCGATTTTCTCGACCACGAGGCGGAAATGAACTGCGGTGATTGCCTGTGCGGCGAGGTCTTCCAGACCGGCGTTTCGGCCGCCTTTGCCACGGTCAACCCGCCAGAAGGCATGAAATTGCGTACCTGCATCCGCGAAGGTTTTGCCACGGCGACCGCCTTCAGCATTCTTTACGACAAGCAGAAACTCGGCGTTTACAACCTCTATTTCAAGCGGCCGCAAGCGCTGTCCGAGCAGCAAATCCATCTGCTTGAAACGCTCGGGCATCACCTCGGCGTGGCCATCGAAAACCAGCGCCTCAAATCGCGCGAGAAGGAACTGGCCGTTTCGGAGGAGCGCAACCTGCTTGCCCAGGAGTTGCACGACTCCATCGCCCAGGGCCTCGCCTTCCTCAACATCCAGGTCCAGTTGCTGCAGGATTCGCTGCGCAAGGGCAAGGTCGAAGAGGCCATGCAGACGGCCGGACAACTGCGCGAAGGGGTGCAGGAAAGCTACGACGACGTGCGCGAACTGCTCGTCCATTTCCGCACCCGCGTCCATCAGTCCGACCTCGACACGGCCATTCAGTCCACGCTGGAAAAATTCGAGGGGCAGACCGGCATCGCCACGGCCTTCGAACGCATCGGCAGCGGCGCCTCGCAGGTGCCGACCGACGAAATCCAGATCATGCACATCGTCCAGGAATCCCTGTCCAATATCCGCAAGCACGCCAAGGCCAGCCAGGTTCGGGTCATTGCCAAGCGTGAAATCGGCCGGATAAAAATCGATATCGAGGATGATGGTGTCGGTTTCGATCCGGAAAACGATCCAAACTGCTTGTCTGACCGCCATGTCGGCCTGAAAATCATGCGCGAGCGCGCCCACCGCATTGGCGGCGAGTGTCGCGTTGCATCAAAACCGGGTGAAGGTTCCCGGGTTACATTGACCCTGCCCCGCGAAAACAAAGAGGTTGCCTGAAAATGAGCGAAAAAATCCGTGTCCTGCTGGTCGATGATCACACGCTGTTTCGCAGCGGCATCAAGTCGCTGCTCCAGCGCAATGACGACTTCGAGGTCGTCGGCGAGGCTGGCGACGGGCTGGAGGGCATCAAGCGCGCCCGTTCGCTGAAACCCGACGTGACCTTGCTCGACCTCCACATGCCTGGCGTTTCCGGGCTCGAAGCGGTCAAGGTCATCGCCGAGGAAATGCCGGAGGTCAGCGTTCTCATGCTGACCGTCTCGGAAGACGCTCAGGATCTGGTCGATGCCTTGCGCGCTGGCGCCAGCGGTTATCTGCTCAAGAATATCGAAACCGACGCCCTGATTGATGCCATCCGCCGCGCCGCGCAGGGCGAGTCAGTCGTCTCGCAGCAAATGACGGCCAAACTGATCCAGGGCGTGCGCAATCCGCCCAAGGCAGAGGCTGGTAGTGGCGAGCGCGATCGTTTTTCGCCGCGCGAACGCGACATCCTGCTCTCGCTGGCGCATGGCGAGAGCAACAAGGAAATCGCCCGCAAGCTCGATCTGGCCGAAAGCACGGTCAAGATTCACGTGCAGAACATCTTCAAGAAACTGAACATGAGCAGCCGCGTGCAAGTGGCGCTCTACGCCGTCGAGCACGGCTACGCGCAAACCAAGCACGCCTGAGGGCCGGCGCCGGTTATTCGGCGACTTCCACGGTCAACCGGAAATTTTGGCCAAAATTGAAATGAAAAAACCCCGACCTTTACGGTTGGGGCTCGGTTTTCGCAACCTGTCCGGCAACGAAATGGTTGATGGTCCGAGTTGCTAGTTCGCCGGTATCGGGTGAGTCCGTTGCAGATGTTCGTAGGTTTGCGCCAAATCCTTCACATGCTGGTAATGGCCTGAATCAAGCGCCTGTTGCATGTTTTCGATAATCATCGAATGCAGACGGCAGACACCGTCGGGCGTACATAGCAACACTTCACTCATTTCAGCGGCAATGGTGATCGGAATGTGTTCATGCTCGGCGATGGCCTCGATTTCACCGCGGTCAAGGTCGCAATAGTCGATAACGTCTTGAATAGACAGCATAATCTCCTCCTGGATAGGAAAAATAAAAAGTCAGGGTCAAACCCCTAGCTTGTTATTTTTATTCTGTCCGCCTTGTCGTTATTGTCGGTGGAGGATCATCTTATTCTGGCTGAAAAATCGGGAAAATCAAGTCCTCGCCGGACTCAGATGCGCAGACGGCCTTCTGGCAATGGGTGGCCCAATTGCAGGCGGCTGATGGTCGGAAGCAGGTCGAGACGGGTGTCTTTTTTTAGCTGTGCGGCGCGGGCGCGCAAGTCGTCGAGCGAGACATCGACCGGCTCGCCACCGGTCGCGAAGGCGATGGAATTGCCGCTGTCGCACGATGGAAAAACGGCGACACGGTTGTCGAAAGCCGAGCGGATACGCTCGACGCTGCCGACAAATCCCCGGTTGCGGCCAAGCAGGTTGACGCTGCACAGCCCCTTGTCGCTCAGCCGGGCGCGGCAGGCCTGGTAGAAAGGCTCGGTGTCGAGCACGCCGGCTTTCGCCTCGGGGTCGTAGCCATCGACCAGCATCATGTCGAAACGCCGCTCGCCGCCCAGCATGTAATCGGCGCCGCAGCCGATCACCACGTCGAGCCGGCGCGGGTCGTCCGGCAGCTTGAAATACTGGCGCGCGATGTATTCGACTTGCGGATTGATCTCGACCACTGTGATCCGGCAGTCGGGCAGATAGCGGTAAATGAATTTGGCCAGCGATCCGGCGCCGAGGCCGATCAACAGCGCGCTGCGCGGCCACTGGCCGGTCGGCCGCATGAGCAGCCCGGCCATCATTTCACGCGTATAGGCCAGCTCCAGCGACCACGGCCGGGCAATGCGCATGGCGCTCTGTATCCAGTCCGAGCCGAAGTGCAGATTGCGCACGCCGTTCTCTTCGCTGATATCGACGGAATGTTGGGGGGCTTTTTTTGCGGGTCTCATGGCCTTGCGCCTTGGAATGGGGCTGGTACCCCCAGGTGGAATCGAACCACCAATTCGCCCTTAGGAGGGGCGTGTTATATCCATTTAACTATGGAGGCGCTCAGCGGTGCGCATTGTACCGGTGTGGCCAGTCTAGCGATAGATGCGGCCGGCGCACCGGCTAGCGGCTAAAATGCCGGTTCTCCCAACGTGGCGCCGGCTCGGCGCTGCCCAAACTGCGACCAATGCCCTACCTAAAACTTTCCTCCGCTTGCCTTGCCTACGGCCATGTGCCGCTCCTCGATCACGCCGATTTCATGCTCGATCCGGGCGAACGGGTTGCCCTGATCGGCCGCAACGGCACCGGCAAGTCCTCGATGCTCGCCGCCATGGCTGCCGGCTCCGGGCGCGGCCGGCTCGATGATGGCGAGGTCTGGGCGCAGCCAGGTATCCGCGTCGGCTACGTGCCGCAGGAGCCGCCTTTCGACATGGAGGCGACGGTTTTCGAGGCGGTCATTTCCGGCATGGGCGAAAACGCGGCGATTCTGGCCGAATACCACGAGGTATCGCACAAGCTGGGCGAAATTGACGCTGATCACGACGTGCTGCTCGAACGTATGTCCGAATTGCAACACGAGCTTGAGGCGCGCGGCGCCTGGGCCTTCGAGGCGCAGGCGGAACGCGTCATCGAGCGCTTTGGGCTGGACCCGGATGCCAAGGTCGGCAGCCTGTCCGGCGGCCAGAAAAAGCGTCTGGCGCTGGCCCAGGCTCTGGCTGTCGCCCCGGAAGTCTTGCTCCTCGACGAGCCGACCAATCACCTCGACATTGCCGCCATCGAATGGCTGGAAAACCTGCTCATCGAATCCGGCGTCACGCTGTTTTTCATCACCCACGACCGTTCCTTCCTTGACCGCGTGTGCACCCGTATCGTCGAACTTGATCGCGGCAAGCTGGTCAGCTTTCCCGGCAGTTTCAAGGACTACCAGTTGCGCAAGGAGGCCATGCTGCACGAGGAAGGCCTGGCCAATGCGCGGGCCGACAAGCTGCTCAAGGAAGAAGAAATCTGGATTCGCAAGGGCGTCGAAGCCCGGCGGACGCGCGCCGTGTTCCGCGTCCAGCGGCTCGATCAATTGCGGGCCGAACGTCAGGCCCGGCGCGAGCGGATGGGCAAGGTCAATCTGCAACTCGATTCCGGCGACAAGAGCGGCAAGCTGGTGGCTGAACTCGAGCACGTCTATAAATCCTACGGTCAACGGGAAATTGTGCGCGATTTCTCAACCCGCATTCAGCGCGGCGACAAGATCGGCCTGATCGGCCCGAACGGCGCCGGCAAGACGACGCTGCTCCGGCTTATTCTGGATGAAATCAAGCCCGATTCCGGCATCGTGCGCCAAGGCACGAAAATGGATATCGCCTATTTCGACCAGTTCCGCACCCAGCTTGACCCGAATTCGACGCTGTCCGACGTTATTTCTCCGGGCTCGGACTGGGTTGATATCGGTGGCGCCCGCAAGCATGTGATCGGCTATCTCGAAGACTTCCTGTTTGCCCCGGAGCGCGCCCGTTCTCCCGTCAGTTCTCTGTCAGGCGGCGAGCGCAATCGCCTGCTGCTGGCCCGTCTGTTCGCCAAGCCGGCCAACGTGCTGGTCCTCGACGAGCCGACCAACGACCTCGACATCGAAACGCTGGAGCTGCTCGAAGAGTTGCTCCAGACCTACGAAGGCACGCTGTTCCTGGTCAGCCACGACCGGACTTTCATCGATAACGTGGTGACCCAGACCATCGCCGCCGAAGGTGATGGCGTCTGGAAGGAATACGCCGGCGGTTACACCGACTGGGCGACCTACAAGGCCAGCGTGGCCAAGGATGCGCCGAAGGCCAAGGCAGAAATCAAGCCCGCCGCCAAGGCAGCCGAGCCCGTCAAAGCCGTCGAACCGGCCAAGCCGAAGGGCGAAAAGTTGTCGTGGAAAGAGCAGCGTGAACTGGAGGAGCTACCCGGAAAAATCGCCGGGCTGGAAGCCGAGCAGGCCGAACTGGGCAAGCGTCTCGCTGATGCTTCGCTCTACCAGACCGATCCGGCTGCGGCGCAGAAGGCCTCCGACCGTCTGGCTGCCATCGATGATGAACTGATGGTCATGCTTGAACGCTGGGAAGGACTCGAAGCACGCGCCGGGAACCCAGCGTAAGCCAAACGTTCCAGCGGGCCTTGTCCGGGATCATTCATGAATACAACAAACACTAGCTGGCGCACGCCGACGCTTATTCTGATCGCCGGCTGCGTCATCCTGACGCTGTCGATGGGCGTCCGCCATACCGCGGGGCTCTTCCTGCAGCCGATGTCGGCCGACAACGGCTGGTCACGCGAGACCTTCTCGTTTGCCTTTGCCCTGCAGAACCTGGTCTGGGGCCTCGGCTCACCGTTTGCCGGCGCCATCGCCGATCGCTATGGTGCCGGGCGCACGCTGCTCGTCGCGGCGACGCTCTATGTGCTCGGGCTGGTCCTCATGTCGGTGTCGCCGACGCCGCTGACCCTTGATCTGTCGGCCGGCCTGCTCATCGGCCTCGGTCTGTCGGGAACGACCTTCCCGGTCATCATGGGCGTCATCGGCCGCCACACGACGCCGGCCAAGCGCAGCCTCGCCCTCGGCATCGCCAGCGCCGGTGGCTCGTTTGGCCAGTTTGCCGTGCTCCCCATTGGCCAGATGATGATCTCGACTTACGGCTGGCAGAGCGCGCTGGTCCTGCTCGCCTGTGGCGTCGGCCTGATTGCCCCGCTGGCCTATGCCATGGCCGATGGTCACAAGCCGTCGGCCGGGGCAGGGCAGTCGGTCGTTGAGGCGCTGCACGAGGCAAGCCGCGAGCGCAGTTTTCATTACCTGTTCTGGGGCTATTTCGTGTGCGGCTTCCAGACCGCCTTCATCATGCTGCACCTGCCGTCCTATCTGGTCGATGCCGGCATGTCGGCCAATGTCGGCATGACGGCCGTGGCGCTGATCGGCCTGTTCAACATTTTCGGCTCCTTCTATTTCGGCTGGGCGGGCGGGCGCTCGAGCAAGAAAAACCTGCTGGTCTGGATTTACGGATTGCGTGCCGTGGCCATTTTTATTTTCATGCTCATTCCGCTGTCTACCGTCGGAGCGTGGATTTTTGCCGCCGTCATCGGCATTCTGTGGCTTGGCACCGTGCCGCTGACTAACGGTCTGATCGCCCAGATTTTCGGGCTGCGCTACATGTCGATGCTGACCGGCGTGGTCTTCCTCGGCCACCAGCTCGGCAGCTTCCTCGGCGCCTGGCTCGGCGGGCGGATCTTCGACGAAATGGGGTCTTACTCGCTGGCCTGGTCGATCTCGATAGGCCTGTCGATCCTCGCCGCAATCTGTTCGTGGCCGGTCAACGAGAAGCCACTGGCCCGGCTGAGCGCGGCAACGTGAAGCCGAACTGGCGCTGGTTTCTCGGTGGCGTTGGCGTGGCGCTGGTCGTGTTGCTGCTGGCGATCATCTTCGCCGCCTATCAGATGCCCGAGTTACTGCTCGACTGGGCCAACCTGCGTTACTGCGGCTAGCCTCGGCTAAGCCAGCGCAGCTTCGCCATCCGCCTCGCGGGCGGGTACCGGCAACAGTCCGAGGCGCTGGCGAACGGTGTCTGGCGTGACGTGAAGCAGTTCGCCAATGTCCTTGTAGTCGTCAGGTAGCGCCGGGTCTTCCCAACTGTATGACGAATGACGGGCGAGGCGGACGGCCAGCGTGACGTTCCGCACGCGCGGGTTCTCGGCGTTGTCTTCGTCGATCAGCGCACGCAGCAGTTCAGGCAGGTTCCAGACGCGGCAGAGTTCGAGCTGGATTTCCTGGAAGGTGAAGCCCAGAGCCTGTTTCTGCGCATCGGCGCTGCGCATGGTCGGATTGGCCTTCTGTTGCTCGTGAATGGCCAGTCCGAGGCTCGGTGCCGAACACCAGACAAGAATTTCTGCCAGATCGTGCAACAGCGCCGCAATACGCACTTCTTCCATGTTCACATCATGGCGCCAGACTGCCCAGTCCTGGGCGTAGTCAGCCGCCCGCTGTGCCCGGCGCACGATTTGCAGGACGCCGAGCAGGGCATGCGGGCCGCTTTCCTTGAGCTGGTCTTCGATGGTGAACAGTTCGCTGAAGTGGTTGAAGAACGGCTCGATGCCGGCCATGACGACGGAGCTGGCAATGGTCGTGATGTCGTGCTGCAAGGAACGTCCGCGCAGTGGCTGGGTGAAGGCCAGGACGCGTACGGTCATGATCGGGTCCTGGAGGATCAGTCGGGCCAGTTCGCGGGCGTCGACGCGGTCAAGATTGGCCCGCATTTCCTCGATTCGCCGCTTGGTAATGCGCAGGACAGGCAGACCGTTGTTACTGAAGAGCAGAGCCCAGGCGTCAAGATCCGGGAGCGGGTGGTCGAGCATGAGTGGCTGGCTTTCGCGAAGAGAGGAGGGCTGTCCGCGGGGAGTTTAAGGGGGCGGGCGGCGCCGGGCAAGCGCCTTGCCATGCGATAATCCGGGCCAGTCAAATTATCCATTTTCAGCCATGCGCTACGCCATCGTTCCGGTTACTCCCTTCGAGCAAAACTGCACCATTTTCTGGTGCGAGAATACCCGCCAGGCCGTGGTCATCGATCCGGGTGGCGATGTCGAGCGCATCCAGCGCTTTTTGGCAGATGAAAAGCTGAAGCTGGCCAAAATACTCGTGACTCATGGCCACATCGACCACGCCGGCGGCGTTGCGCTGCTGGCCGAACAGAGTGGTGTCAGCATTATTGAAGGCCCGCACGAGGAAGACCGTTTCTGGATTGAAGGCATGCCGCAGCAGAGCAAGATGTTCGGCTTCCCAAATGTGCGCAGCTTTGAGCCGACACGCTGGCTAAAGGATGGCGACAAGGTCAGTTTCGGCGAAGTCGAACTGGATGTGTTGCACTGCCCCGGCCATACGCCCGGGCACGTTGTTTTCTACCATGCGCCGAGCCATCTTGCCCAGGTCGGCGATGTCTTGTTCCAGGGCTCAATCGGGCGGACTGACTTCCCGCGCGGCGATCACGACACGCTGATTCGCTCGATCAAGGCGCGGTTGTTTCCGTTGGGTGACGAGGTTGATTTCATACCCGGGCACGGGCCAATGTCGACCCTGGGTGAGGAGCGCAAGTACAACCCATTCCTGAGTGGCCGCTTTGGCTGATCAGGAGCCCGCGTGGATTTTCGAGGCCCAGCTGTAGGCCTCAAGTTGGGCATCGAAGTAGTCGTTGCTGTCGATGCCGAGGGCCTTGAGTCCGCCCGCTGCCGCTTTCAGGTCGTGCTTGTCGACGGCGGTGGCGATGGCCAGTAGTTGGCCCAGTCCGCCCTCCTGCTCGACCAATGCTTTCTGCGCCACTTCAGGTAGCGGTAGCTGGCGCAGGATTTCTGGCATGCTCATGCTGAGCAGCACGTCGAGCAGCGAAAAAGTGCCGATCATGAAGGCCGTATCGGCCACGTGCTCGGTCGGCAGCGGTGGCACGACGTGCGTGGCCAGCAGTTCGAAGAGGCGACCCCGCGCCGCCGCTTTCTGCAAAAGCGGATTGGGGTGCTGGCCGTTGTTGGGGTCCGAATAGACCAGCAGTTGCAACCAACGTTGCAACTGACGACGGCCGAGCAGGTTGATGGCCTGACTGAAGCTGGTGATCGGACTACCCGGCGAAAGCGCTGCTGAATTGACCAGACGAAGCAGACTGTAGGAGAGCTTGGGCTCTTCGCGGAAAATGGTGTCGAGGGCGTCAGTTTCGGCATCATCGGCGATCAGGGTGAGCAGCTTCAGCAACTTGAGCCGGGTGATGTCGGCCTTGGCATTCGGCGTCGAGCGCGTCAGCAGGAATTCGCCGGTCGACAGGACGCAGGCATTGCTCAAAACCCATTCGCGGTCATTGTGCGTGTGCACATCGGTGGCCAGCACGGTAGTGCGACTGGCCAGGCCAATCAGCGTGAATGGCGGCAGGCTGCGGGCGTGGCTGCTGCTGATCAGCAGGTAGTCCCAGCATCCTGCGGCCGGCAACTTGGTGTCCGGTGATGCAGTCAGGCCTACTTTGCGTCGCGCCAGGCGCAGACTCGCTTCAAGCTCGCTCAGCGCGTCGGCTTCCTGCGGGTCGGGGTGGGTCGGAAAAATGGTGACCGAACGTTCTGTCAGCGCGCCGGCATCATAGCCGCCGCTCAGTGCCGGTAAAAACCACGGATGCCGATGATCGAACGTTTCGAGCCGGGGGGAGGAAAACAGCCTTGCCAGGGTTGCGCGATCGCTTGGAGCTCCGGGGAGGAATTCCATGCTGAAGCCAGACCACGAATCATCGGCGCCGAGTAGCGGATAAACGAAAACGGGAGCCGTACCGGGCATTGATTTTTCTCCGGGTTATTTTTGCCAATGTTAGCAAACTTGAACGTGGCCGTCTGCGATGCTTGTCATAAATTGGCTTGTTTTTCCGGTTGACCGTGGCATCGCCGTATAATTTTCCGATGCTTCCCGAGTATTGGTCCCAAGCTGCCGACGACCTGTCGCGTCATGATCCGGCGATGGCCGAACTGGTCGAGCGCTATGCCGGGGTGTCGCTTGTTTCCCGTGGCGATGCCTTCGGTACCCTGGCGCGGTCGATTGTCGGCCAGCAGATTTCCGTCAAGGCCGCCGATGCGGTCTGGGGGCGATTTGCTGCGCAGATTGGCGAAGTGACACCGGGCCGAGTGATCCAATTGGGTGAGGGCGGCCTTGAGGGCTGTGGTCTGTCGCGGCGAAAAATCGAATACCTGAACGATCTGGCCGGCCATTTTGTCGGTGGGCGACTAGATCCGCCCGCTTGGGCGCATCTGGATGACGAGGCGATCATTGCCGAACTGACGGCGGTACGCGGTATCGGCCGGTGGACGGCGGAGATGTTTCTGATTTTCCACCAGTTGCGGCCCGATATTTTTCCGCTCGACGACATCGGTTTGCAACGTGCGGTTTGCGAGCGTTATTTCGCTGGTGAAAAGCAGTCCCGCCGGGCCCTTGCCGAGTTCGGCGAACGTTGGCGCCCGTGGCGCTCCGTCGCCACCTGGTATCTGTGGCGCAGCCTCGATCCGGTGCCCGTCGAGTACTGAAACGGTCGCCTTCTTACCTTTGGGGTAAAATGCGCGCCAACTTAGCAAACGAGCAGTCCATGAAAACTAGTTTCCTCGACTTCGAACAATCCATCGCCGACCTTGAAGCCAAGATCGAAGAACTGCGTTTCGTGCAGGATGATTCCGCCGTCGATATCTCGGAAGAGATCGAGCGACTGGAGAAGAAGAGCGGTCAACTGACCAAGGATATCTACGCCAAACTGAGTCCCTGGCAGATTTCCCAAGTGGCGCGCCATCCGCAGCGCCCTTACACGCTGGATTACCTGTCGCTGATCTTCACCGACTTTGAAGAGTTGCACGGTGATCGCGCCTTTGCCGACGATCACGCCATTGTCGGCGGTCTGGCTCGCTTCAACGGACAGCCGGTCATGGTGATCGGCCACCAGAAGGGGCGCGATACCAAGGACAAGATCTATCGCAACTTCGGCATGCCGCGTCCCGAAGGCTATCGCAAGGCCTTGCGTCTGATGAAGCTGGCCGAAAAATTCGGCATTCCGGTCATGACCTTCGTTGACACGCCGGGCGCCTATCCCGGTATCGATGCCGAAGAGCGTGGCCAGTCCGAGGCGATCGGTCGCAACCTGTACGTGATGGCCGAGCTCAAAGTGCCGGTCATTGTTACCATCATCGGCGAGGGCGGTTCCGGCGGCGCGCTGGCCATTGCCGTCGGCGACACCGTGCAGATGCTGCAATACTCGACCTACTCGGTGATTTCGCCGGAGGGCTGCGCTTCCATTCTCTGGAAGAGCGCCGAAAAGGCACCGGAAGCTGCTGAAACCATGGGCATCACGGCGCAGCGGCTGAAAACGCTTGGTTTGATCGACAAGATCGTAAACGAACCCTTGGGTGGCGCGCACCGTGACCACGCCGCGATGGCGCAAAACCTCAAGAAGGCCCTGCAGGACGCGCTGAAGCAGCTTTCCGGCCAGTCGACGGCCGAACTACTGGCCACCCGCTACGAGCGGCTGATGAGTTATGGCCGCTACAAGGAACAGCCTGTCAGCTGATCTTCGGAAACGGGTTGGCGCCTTTCTCGCCACCCGTCTCCAGCCGGATGCTCGCCTTTGGGTGGGGCTTTCCGGCGGTTGCGATTCGGTTGTCCTGCTGCACGTCTTGAGCCGTCTCGGCTTTGACAATCTGTCGGCAATGCATGTCCATCACGGGCTGTCGCCCAATGCCGATGCGTGGGCAGAATTCTGTGCGGGTTATTGCGAGCGCCTCGGCATCCCGCTGACTGTTCGCCATGTCACGGTTGACGCCTCTTCCGGGCAGGGTCTCGAAGCGGCTGCACGCGATGCGCGCTATGCCGTATTTGCCGAGTGCTCCGGCGATAGCCTTCTGCTGGCACAACACCGCGGCGATCAGGCTGAAACCGTCTTGTTCAACCTGCTGCGTGGGACCGGAGTGACCGGCGCGGCGGGAATGCCGGTCGAACGCCGCTTTGGTGGACTGCGTTTGTTGCGCCCGCTGCTTGACATTACCCGCGCCGAAATTGAGAGCTACGCCTCTGCCAACAGTCTGGCCTGGATAACCGACGAAAGTAATACCGATACCTCGCTGACCCGCAATTTTCTTCGTCACGAGGCGTTGACCACAATAAGCCAGCGTTTTCCGGGCGCTGAAGCCTCTTTGGCTCAGGCGGCGAACCATTTTGCCGAAGCGGCGAGCCTGCTCGACGAGCTTGCGTTGCTCGACTGGCAAGGGGTTGGCGACGGCGAGGTCGCTCGCATGCCGGCGTTGCGCCAGCTTTCGCTGCCGCGCCTGAAGAACCTGCTGCGCCACCGTTTGCGTTGCCTCGGATGGCAGGTTCCGGTGGCCTCTCGTCTTGAGGAGTTTGCCCGGCAACTGCAGTCGGCCGCTCCGGATCGTCACCCGGAACTGGTGCTGCCCAACGGGAAAATGCGCGTGGCACGCGGCCTGCTCCATTGGCTGTCGGAAAAATAACAAAGTGTTACCAAGCGCCTTTCCGCGGGGAATGGCCTTCAGTTACAATCAACAGATTACTTATTCCATAAACAGGCCATGATTACTGGATCCATTGTCGCCATCGTTACGCCCATGCATGAGGATGGCAGCCTCGATTTGAACGCTTTCCGCAACCTGCTCGACTTCCATGTCAGCGAAGGGACCGATGGCATCGTGGTCGTCGGCACGACGGGCGAATCGCCGACGGTCAATGTCGAGGAACATTGTGAACTGATCAAGGTTGCTGTCGATCACGTCGCCGGCCGCATCCCGGTCATAGCCGGTACCGGCGCCAATTCGACGGCGGAAGCCATCGAACTGACCGAGTTCGCCAAGAAGGCGGGCGCCAATATGGCCCTGTCGGTTGTTCCTTACTACAACAAGCCGACCCAGGAAGGCCTCTATCGCCATTTCAAGGCGATTGCCGAAGCTGTTGAACTGCCCGTCCTGCTCTATAACGTACCGGGTCGCACCGTCGCCGATATGTCGAACGACACCATTCTGCGCCTGGCCGAAGTGCCGGGCATCGTTGGCGTCAAGGATGCGACCGGCAGTATCGACCGTGCCTGCGATCTGATTGCCCGTGCGCCGAAGGGTTTTGCCCTGTACACAGGCGATGACATGACTGCCGTGGCAACCATCAGCCTCGGTTTTCATGGCGATATCTCGGTAACAGCCAACGTTGCGCCGCGACTGATGCATGAAATGTGTGTTGCCGCCGCGAGTGGCAACATCGTCAAGGCTCGCGAAATTCACTTCAAGTTGCTGGGATTGCATCGCGACCTGTTCTGCGAAGCCAATCCGATTCCGGTCAAGTGGGCAGTGCACAAGATGGGCCTGTCGCCCAACGGCATTCGTCTGCCCCTGACCGCCCTGTCCGAAGCCAACCATGCCCGTGTTCTGGCCGCCATGCGCCAGGCTGGCGTACTCGCCTGAGCGGAGTAAAGTAAAAATGAATCGTCGGCTTTCTGGCCTCTCCCTTTCTCTGCTGGCGATTGCGCTGGCCGGGTGCGGTGTTCTTCCTGATTCCCGCAAGATCGAATACAAGTCGGCCGGCAAGGTGCCGAGCCTCGAAGTGCCGCCTGATCTTTCCCAGATCACCCGCGATGACCGCTATCTGGTGCCTGACGTGGCGGGCAAGGGAAGTGCCACGTTCTCGGCCTATAGCGCTGATCGGACGCCGCAGGCTCAGGCGCTGAACTCGGTTGTCCTGCCGCAGGTCGACAAGGTGCGCGTTGAGCGTTCCGGGAACCAGCGTTGGCTGGTGGTTGCCGCTCCGGCCGACAAACTGTGGGATACGGTCAAGGATTTCTGGCAGGAAACCGGGTTCATCATTTCTGTCGAGCGTCCTGAAGCCGGGGTCATGGAAACTGACTGGGCTGAAAATCGCGCCAAGATCGGCGACGATATTATTCGCAACACCGTTGGTCGCTTGCTCGATTCGCTGTACTCGACCGGCGAGCGCGACAAGTTCCGTACCCGCTTCGAGCCAGGTGCAACGCCGGGAACAACCGATATTTTCGTCAGCCATCGCGCCATGGAGGAGGTATATACCTCTTCGGCCAAGGATGACACGCGCTGGCAGCCCCGAGCTGCCGACCCGGAACTGGAAGCCGAGATGTTGCGCCGTCTGATGGTTCGTCTCGGTTCGGAAGAGAAGCGTGCCGAAGCATCGATCGCTGCAGCCAAGGCCGAGCCGCGTGCCAAACTGGCCAAGTCGGATGATGGCGCCGGTACGCTGGAAGTGCTTGAACGCTTTGACCGCGCCTGGCGTCGTGTTGGCTTGGCGCTGGATCGTGTCGGGTTCACGGTTGAAGACCGCGATCGCTCGCGTGGCCTGTACTTCGTGCGCTATGTCGATCCGGAATTGGACAACCGCAGCAAGAAGGACGACGGTTTCCTGTCCAAGCTGGCTTTCTGGAAGAGTACCGAGCCGCCAGCCAGCTCCAAGGTTCAGTATCGCATTTATGTCAGCGATGCCGGCGAACAGAGCACCGTCAAGGTCCTGTCCAACGAAGGCGGCACCGACAAGTCGGAAACTGCAAAGAAGATTCTCGGCCTGCTCCTCCAGCAGTTGCAGTGATTCGTTTTGCCTCGCTCGGCAGCGGCAGCGCTGGAAACGCGCTGCTTGTCGAGCACGGGGCAACTTGCCTGATGCTCGATTGCGGCTTCGGGTTACGGGAAACCGTGGCCCGTTTGCAGCGTCTTGGCCGGGCACCATCTGATCTGGCGGGCATTCTCGTCACCCATGAGCATGGCGACCATGTCGCAGGCGTGTTTCGGCTGGCCCGCAAGTTCGGACTACCGGTCTGGATGACGCACGGGACTTGGGTTGGCTGTCGCGAAGCGGATTCGGAACTGGATCTGCGCGTCATCGACAGTCACCGTTCGCTGTCGATCGGCGATCTCGAGGTGCAGCCTTTTCCGGTGCCTCATGATGCGCGGGAACCCGTGCAATTTGTCTTTTCCGGTTCGGGTGTTCGGTTGGGGGTATTGACCGATATCGGCGAGCCGACGGCGCATGTTTGCGCGATGTTATCCGGTTGCGCTGGCTTGGTGCTTGAATTCAACCACGATGCCGAGATGCTTGAGCGCTCGGCTTACCCGGCGTCGCTTAAGCGGCGCATTGCCGGGCGCTATGGTCACCTTGAAAACTCTGCGGCAGCGAAATTGCTGGGGCTAATCGATTGTTCGGGCCTGCAAACGCTGGTGGCGGCTCATTTGAGCGAGCGCAACAATCGACCGGAACTGGCGGTTGGCGCGGTTGCCAGGGCGCTGGGTTGCCCGGATGAGTGGGTCGGCGTGGCGAGCCCAGATCATGGATTCGATTGGCGAAGCGTGGCTTAAAAAGTCGAGACAATAAAAAACGGGGCCGAAGCCCCGTTTTCTTTGTGCTGGAAGAATTACTTCGCAGCAGCCGGAGCAGCGGCTTCAGCCGGCTTGGCAGCATCAGCAGCCGGAGCGGCGGCCGGAGCAGCGGCATCAGCCGGCTTGGCAGCATCAGCAGCCGGGGCAGCGGCCGGAGCAGCGGCTTCAGCCGGCTTGGCAGCTTCAGCAGCCGGAGCAGCAACCGGAGCCGGGGCAGCAGCCGGGGCTTCCGGCTTCTTGCCACAAGCGGACAGGGCAACGGCGAGCAGAGCAGCAACGAGGATAGACTTATTCATGGGATTTCCTTATCGACAAGAGGCAACAAAATCTGAATTGATCGGAGATCAGGAGATACCTAATCAGTCTGCGATTATAGCAACAATTTATTTCCGTGGGCGAGACTTGCTGCAGTGCAAAATAATGCCTGAAAATCAGAGCCCAAGGGCAGTGCTGGCGACGCTTTCGCCGCCTTCTGACCAGATTTCCCTGAAGCGGGTCAAATAGGGACGGACTTCGTCAATTTCATCGATTAGTAATTTGCCGCGCGGCATATCTCGCTCAAAGCGAATCAGTGCGTGTTTGTCGTCGACGAGGATCATGCTATCGCGCAGATGGGCTAGTTGCGGTGGCGTTTGACGGGCAGCGGCAAGGTGGCCGAAGGTGGTCAGCTGGTTGAGAAACAGGGGGTGCTTTTGCCGGATCGGCCCGGCGTTGCGAACGGCTATTTGCAAGGTATCGCTCTGCCCAGCCTGAAGGATGCGTTTGATATGAAGCAGGCGGGGGGGGGATTCGAGCTTCAGCGTGACAAGGTCTTCGTCATAAATGCTGATTTTATGACAGGCAATGGCCAGCAGACGGTCGAGCGCCATCTGGTAGTCTGCCCAGGAGGTAATCAGTTCGCGAGCCATGGCGCTTAGTTTAACCGATTGTTAAAATTCGCGCTTTTTTGGAGTTGACCGTGCCAATCGGGATCATCGCATCGTTGGACCATGAGGCACGGGGGATTACCCGCCAGGATGGCAAGGCCATCTTCGTCGATGGCGCCCTGCCGGGTGAAACCGTCGAATACGCCAGCTTCCGGAGAAAATCCAAGTTCGAGCTGGCGCATCTGGTCCGAGTCATCAAACCGTCGAATGCCCGCGTTGTGCCGCGTTGTCCCCATTTTGGCGTTTGTGGCGGCTGTGCCATGCAACACATGGATCCTTCGGCACAAGTCGCTGCCAAGCAGCGTGTCCTTGAAGACAGCCTCTGGCATATCGGCCGTGTACGCCCGGAAACGATGTTGCCGCCGATTCAGGGCGAGCCCTGGGGTTATCGGCACCGGGCTCGACTGGCGGTTCGCCAGGTTTCGAAAAACGGGGGCGTGTTGATTGGCTTCCATGAATGGCGTAGCAGCTACATTGCCGACATTCGAAGCTGCAACATTTTGCCGCCCCATGTCTCGGCCCTGCTGATGCCCATGCGCGAACTGTTGGGTGCGCTGTCAGTGGCCGACCGTATCCGCGAGCTTGAGGTGGCCGTTGGAGAGCATTGCACGGCTGTCCTGTTGCGCATTCTGGATCCGCTGACTGCGGCTGACGAGCGTTTGTTGTGCGAATTTGCCGACCGGCATGCCATCGTTTTCTACCTGCAGCCCAAAGGGCCGGATTCCATCCTGCGCTTCCATCCGCTGCCCGGTCCGCGTTTGTCCTATACCTTGCCGGAGTTCGGTCTGGAGTTCGATTTCAAGCCGAATGATTTCACGCAGGTTAACCACGCGGTGAATCGCGTGCTGGTCCGCCGCGCCATGCGCCTGCTTGATCCGCAACCCGGCGAGCGGATCGCCGACATGTTCTGCGGCCTGGGGAATTTCACCTTGCCGATTGCCCGGTCGGGGGCTGTCGTGGTGGGTGTCGAAGGCAGTGCCGGGCTGGTGGCGCGTGGGCGCGAGAGCGCGGTTTCGAATGGCTTGGCGGATCGCGTCGAGTTCGGCGTTGCCAACCTGTTCGAATGTTCCGAGCAATCCATCGCAGCGCTGGGACGTTTTGACAAGATGCTGATCGACCCGCCGCGCGAGGGGGCGGTTGAGCTGGTCAGGGCACTGGGAAAAGATGCGCCACGCCGCATTGTCTACGTCTCCTGCAATCCCGGTACGCTGGCTCGGGATGCGGCGGTACTGGTCACGGAGAAGGGCTACCGGTTTGTCTCGGCAGGTGCGGTGAACATGTTCCCGCACACCGCCCATGTCGAGTCGATCGCCGTTTTCGAACGGCCTTGATGACGCGAATTTCCAGGCGTTAAAAAGGCGGCCGAGGCCGCCTTTTTGATGTTGAGCCAGCGAAGCTTAGTCGCGCTCGCCGGTCAGGGCCATGATCAGTTGCAGCAGGCCGACGAAAACGTTGTAAACGTCGAGGTAAACCGCAAGAGTCGCGCTCACGTAGTTGGTTTCGCCACCCTGGATGATGCGGCTGATGTCGTACAGGATGTAGGCCGAGAAGATGCCGACAACCGCGACGGCAATGGTCAGCGACAGCGCCGGAATCTGGAAGAAGATGTTGGCGACGGCAGCAAGCAGGACAACGATCATGCCGACGAAGAGGAACTTGCCCATGCCGCTGAAGTCACGCTTGCTGACGGCGGCGACGGTCGACATCGTGAAGAAGACAGCGCCCGTGCCACCGGCGGCCATGGCGATCATCGAACCGCCGTTGGAGAAGCCGAGGGCAACTTGCAGGATGCGCGACAGCATGAGACCCATGAAGAAGGTGAAGCCGAGGAGCAGGGCGACACCCAGTCCGCTGTCCTTGTTCTTCTCTATGCCCCACATGAAGCCCATGGCAACGCCCATGAAGAGCAGGAAGGAAATGAACGGGCTGCCAGCCAGGAAACTGAATTGCATCTGGATGCCGACCAGTGCGCCAATAACCGTCGGGACCATGGAAAGGCCGAGCAGCATGTAGGTGTTGCGCAGGACGCGGTTCTGCTGCAGTGCTAGCCCAGCAGAGCCCTGATTGGCAATCTCGAAATTGGTGTTCATGCGGGAAGCTCCCTTGTGTTATTGCGACAAACATTAAGACTAACGGAGCCGGAGCGAAGTTTCAATTAATCCTGTGCGCTTTTGTGTCAGATTGTACCGGTGGCGACTGTGCTATCATGCGCGCCTTCCGGGTCTGTGGCAGAGTGGTTGAATGCACCGGTCTTGAAAACCGGCGTGCTGAAAAGCATCGTGAGTTCGAATCTCACCGGACCCGCCAGAAATTTCTTGAGTACCAAGGTACTCAATTGCGTGGCTCAACACTAAGTCAATGCTGCGCTTCCGTCCTAGCCAACGTTATGGTTGGTTAAAGTAGGACCGGAAAAGGACCGATATCGACACCGATGTCGTTCTCGGTCGATCCCCGTTGTGGCTACGTCTACTACTGTGCTGCAAGGCCTATCAGCAGATGGGCCTTTGGGATAGACAACTCAAAACTTCAATATATATCTGCAAAACTCCTTTCAATTGATCGGGATAGGGTTGCGGCTGGGCGCGCTCCTTGGGGTGCATGGGGTAAGTTTCGCCGTGGCGGGGCCGAGGCGAGCTGTTCGGGCTGGCGAGTAGGGTGGTGATAGCTGGCCGGCAGTCGGGGCGAGGCGGGTGGCTGGCGCGTGAGGGCGGGGGTGGCGCCGGGGGGCGATGGCTGGGCCGCCTGGGCAGCGTATCTGCGTCGAGTCGTCGAGTGTGTAGAAAGGATGCAGTTGGCCATTTCGCTAGGTCGAAGTGTTAGATATTCAACGGCAGCGACGAGCACCTCCTCTGTTAGTCCCGTTTTGCCACGCGGGACGAAGTACAATTCTTCCCGCATATTTAGGCTACGGTTGTTCGCTGGAAGCACGGCCGCACCATCCCTATGACGACGCATGACACTGATTGGAATGACGATGCAATACGACACCGAACTGCCGCCTGAGCGCACCATTCTTTGCCACACTCTTCACAGCAAGAATCAATCTGATCAGTTTGGGTTCGTCCAGCCTGTAGCCGAAATTATTGATGGACAGCTTGCTCCCATACATCGCGAAAGTTTTTGCAGCACGTTGAAGGTCTTTATTACGAGCCATTATGAGGATCTGGAAAGGGCGTACCCGGACCGCAAGCTATTTCAGCTTGGTATACGCATTTCAGGTAAGAACAGCGACAACGTCGTTCCTGAGCTAGCCTGCAAATATGTTGCATCAGCCGCAGAAGCCAGCCCGATCAAGCCCAAGGATTATTTCGAGGTGCTGTACCTGCCGTTGCCGCCTGCAAATTCTCGTACCCTCATGCCTGATGAACTACCGGGAACCGTCTATATCTTTATTAGTGACAGCAATGCGACTTACGGCCCCTTCAAGTGGACCCGGGTAAATCGGGAACAAACCCAGCTGGCAATTGAAATCGATTTCCCGGATGCCCCCCTACCAAACGTCAGTCTGGCACAGTATCAAACCTACACGCTAGACTCAGGTAAGGTTACTTCGACAATCACTAAAGCACTCGTCAATGACCGCCGCTTCCTGCAAGGACTTACGGTGCTGCAAGGGGCTGGTTATCTGGACTATGCCTCAGATGACGAAGTGCTTCGCTATTGCGCCAAAATCGCGGGGGATCAGGGGCTACGTATCCTCGAACGTGCCCGGGTAGACGCTCTGGTTGCCCATGTTCGCCGCAACCCGAAGCTCGATAACGATTTCAATCGTAATCGTCTCAGTCGTATGGCTGAAATCACAGAGTTAACACAATCTGTGCGCGAGGATGTCTCCAAAGCCATGGGCGCATTTCTCAATAGTGACTATGGTCGTCCGATTGTGCAGAACTACATTGAGCAAAACGAAAGTGCTTTTGTCGACAAGTTACGCAAAGAGCGGGCCGAACAAATCAATTTGGAACTTTCCGAGCACCTATCAGAGGTAAGCAAGGCTGAATCGCGTATTGCTGAACTGAACGACAAGAAAACGGCTCTCAACGACGACATTCAGCGTCTAAGTGCTGAACGCGATAAGGGGGCCGACCTGAGTCAGGTTTATGCCCAAAGTGATGAAGCCTTGCGGACTAAGCGCGCAGAACTCGAAGAAATAGACGGGAAGATAAGATCACTGGCAGCGATGCACAACCTGGTTCTGAATGTTGATGAGATCAAAAAGGAGATCAGCTATCAGGAGCGCAAACGTGAAGATGAGAAGGGGCGTACTGAACAAGCGGAGGCAATTACCCGCGGGATCGTAGCCACCATGACCGAGAAAAATTCGGAGTTGCAAAGGCGCATGGCTGATCTCAAGCCATTTGTTGATGCAATTAACGGCTCCTTCTCATCCGTAGATCCAATTCAAGAATATGTAGCTGTCGCTACTCATAACTTGGCAGCAGGTAGTACCACCAGCCGGCAGAAGGAAGTCGTACAGGCAGTCCAAGCAGCCCTCGCAGCAGAAGGGCGCCACTTACAAGAGCATGAGACGGCCAATCTGCTGATCACGCTCCAGCAGTCCTTCCTGACAATTTTCGCCGGTCTGCCAGGGACAGGCAAAACCTCCCTTGCGCGACTGATGGCCGATGCCCAGAACATCACGCCGCGTCTTCGCGAAGTTGCAGTTTCGCGTGGGTGGACATCGCAAAAGGATCTGATTGGTTACTACAACCCTCTGACCAGCAGGTTCCAGCAGGCCGGAACTGGGATGTACAGCTTTCTCAAGGCCATAGGCAATGAAACCGGTGTTGATCTCGCAATGGCTTACATACTTCTGGATGAGGCGAACCTCAGCCCGATTGAACACTACTGGTCAGCTTTCATGGGCCTGACAGATCATCACGGAGATCGAAAGATCATTCTTGGAAATGAGGTAGTCCAGATTCCGGATAACCTCCGCTTTATTGCCACAATTAACTACGATGGAACGACGGAACCGTTGAGCGCACGCCTCATCAACCGTGCCCCGATTATTGTGTTGGATACCCCCGCCGATATGAACAACGCGAAAGCTGTGCATAAGGCCATAGAGACAATCCTGCCGATCCCATCCAACCAGATGAATGACTTGTTTGGATTGACAACGCATACGCCTGAACTCGATGGCAACGAACGCTCAATCTATGAACAGATCAAGAAGATTCTGATCGACAGTGATCCGACTCTCGGACGCCCTGTAGCAATAAGTCCCCGCAAGGAAAATGCGATTCATCAGTATTGTGCCAAGGCGCGGATTCTGATGAATATTGATTACGACATGATGGCTTTGGATTTTGCCGTCCAGCAACACATCCTGCCCCTCATTCAGGGGAATGGTGCTCGTTTTGCCAAGCGTCTTGATGCGTTACGTTCGATCCTCCTCAACCATGATCTACCCGTGTCGGCCGGCGTGCTGCAACGGATGATCGCCTTCGGCGAAGCTGACCTGCAAACCTACGATTTCTTCTGTTGGTAGTCACTCATGACCCATGCCGTAACACTTCAGATCAATGGGGCGTCGTTTCACATTGGCTTGGATTTGTTGAACAGCTACACCATCCGGGAGGATGATGAGCTAAGCATTGCGATCACTGTGGATGATTCGAACAGTGAGGCCTCAATTTTTTTTGAGGATGCTGAGCCTGAACTCACCTTGGTTAGTGAGTCAATAGGTCTCGTCTTCCGCATTCCCCAAAAGCGCTATTTCGCTGAATGCTTTGGCCAGGCCTACGTCCGCATCTATGTCGAAAATCAGTCCTACGCGATCTTCTTTAACGTCCGGGCTAGGAAGGTCAGCGTAAATGCAGCTAGCAAGATGATTCGCTATCTGGCATCGCATCACGAAAGCATCATCCGCTCGTGCTTCGCTCGTTCGGCTCAGCCTGTGGGGAGTGTCGAAGGGACGCTAGCCGACCCCGAGTCCATCATCGCAGCGGCTGAAAATTTCACATCGTCGCTTCTCAATCACCGTTCAGAATTGATGGCTACCAAGCGCACCCGTTTGGTGCCGACCCGGCAACCACTTTGGAAGTCGAGTCGGAACAACTGTGACATCGACCCGGTGGACATCTTGAACAACCTTGATGCCATCTCGCCAGCCCCGCCCGAAGGCGACCTATTCCTGCGCGGACGCCATTTTGCCCTTGGTGACATTGACGTGTCAGCCCTCAAGGAAACCACCAATGTCCTTGAGAATCAGATTCTACTAGGAGGGCTTTATTCCATTCGTGGAAAGCTTCAAGATTTGCTTGATGGGCTTGATCAGAGGGCGCTGGCGCCTGCTCCCTCAGATGGGTACGAATCCTTCGAGCGCCTGTTACTGACGTTGACCTCTGCAGGCATGGTAAAACGCTGCTACAAAGTCATTGACCAGACGGTCGAACTGACGCGCCTCTTCGAATCTCGGCTTGGTGTCAGCTATGTGGGTGACGTCCGCCCTGTCATGACTCCGTATGCGCGTACTTCTAAGGTCTATCGATCCCTCTATTCTCATCTGGCAAATTGGTACGAACTAGGTGCTCCGTCATTTGGCGCAAACCATTTTCTGATGAAGCTGAAATCGCTCTCCAAAATTTACGAGCTGTATTCCCTGTTTCACCTCATCGAACAGATGCTCTCCACGGGCTGGGAGGGACTGCAGATAAAGACACACCCCGAACTTGGTGAATATATCCCCCAAGAGATTATCCTGAAGCGAGGGGAGGTTGTCGGCACTATCTCATATGAGCCAATCATAAAGCCGCTCAACGCCTATACGGCAGGTCATTTTGATTTGGTCGACGTGGCACACCGGAAACCCAATGCCGACTACAACTATTGGAACCCGGACTATGTCATCCGGCTCGATGCCGCAAATGGCAATACGAAATATCTGATCCTCGACGCGAAATATAGTACTGAGAGTTGGGTTCGATCAACGCATTTGCCAGGCATCATCGAAAAGTACTATTGGGGCATGTCCGTACATAATGCGGCCAAAAATTCCTATTCGAATGATCCCATCGCCGCGATTCTCGTCATATATCCATTAGGCGTGAATTCCAAGTTCATTCGCTACGGTCGGCGAACTAGTGTTGGTAACAAACCATTCCCGCTGCCAGTTCTTGGCGCTACGGGGCTCACCGTCGATGCAGACCACGCCTTTAACATGGTCATGTCAGAAGTCATCGAAACAGTCTATAGCGCGCTGAATTAACGAAGAATGGCGCTGCGAAGCGCACCCTCTATCCGGGCAACTAATCTAGCCAAGCTGATAACCGGTGAGTAGGCCAGTAAGCACCAGATGGCCTCTTTTCTTTCGCAATTCAAAGTGCTCGTCTGACCCGACGAACCCGACGCCGTCAATGTCCTGTGTCGCCCAATGCAGGGGAGGCGAGCCGTCGGGTACGGCGGGCAGCCAAAATGACCACCGCCGCCCAAATTTTCTTACTTCAATTGGTACCGTTTGGTGCAGTAGCGCTTGAATTGAACAAACTTGAAAGGGAACGTTCCGACCGACACCATGTGGGCAAAGCAGCGCCCCGCCATACGTTTCGCCCAGTTGCTTGGGAGTGAGTCCCAGCGTTCATTTCCAAGGATCTCCTTGAGTGTGTAGAGCTTGGCGTCGATGATTCTGCCCATGCTGCTTGACACTTGTCTTTCGATGCTCCGGTACAGAGAGAGCGGAGCGTAGTGACCACCTAATACCTTTATCAGGATACAGCTCTCGGTGTGCGCAGAATTCTTGGTGCGAGGATTCGCCATGATCAGACCTCTACCTTGCTGATGGTCACTGTGCGCTGCTTACCCCGCGACAACTCGACCTTGATGCCCTGCGACAGAAGGCCTGCTTGTAGGCCTGCTATACGTTTAGAGAGGGCAATCGGGTTCTGCGGCCAGTCACGGGAACGCTGAGTACCGAAGCTGACGCTGTCAGTGAGCTTCGTTAGTAACGTAGCGGGGGTTCCTGACCACGATTCAGCTACATGCTTATCGGCAAATTCGATCAGTGCTGCTGCCAACGAATTGTCCATCAGGGTATCCAGCTGCCCTTGCTGAAGGGTCTGGCTGTACAACCCTTGGTAGATGCCGGCAGGAATACCATCGGCAAGTTCCATAGCGCCCAACCACTTCACGAAGTCGATCATGCGTTCAGGATTAGTGATCTCGACATTTGGCAGATGGCTGAGGATGGACGCAATCAGATTGAACAGGCCGCGCATGATGGCTGGCAGGTCTGCTTCCAATTCCCTCGTCAGTTCATCCTCGGATTTGCGCTTGGCCTTCTCCATAGCGATCAGGTGAATCGGCAAACAGCGTTGGGATAGGTCCGGAGTGTCGATAAACGAGTGGATGCCATTTAGCACCAGCGCCACGTGCAACGGAATGGCTTGCTGGTCAGCATCTGTATAAAGCTGGCGGCTTGTGATCGTTCCTCCGGTGGCAGCGATACACAGCATGTCTGCCATGTTGGGCTTGAAACCCCGCAGATTGTCGTAGCACAGGACATGAGCGTTCTGGCTGGCGATTGCCAGGTCCTTGGCGTTCTGTGGAAACACCTGCACACCTATTACGTTCGGATCGATGATGCGAATGATGATGTTCTTGCACAGAGAGCTCTTGCCGCTACCTTCATTGCCTTGAAGTACAAGAATTGGGTACTTGCTGGACGGCATCTTCGGATGGGCGAGGGTATAGGTGATCCAAGCTGCCAATAGCGTAATTTCTGTGGGATGTACGTTTAGGTACTTCTTCAGAAGTTGCCAGTTGCCCCTCTCAGCAGGCAGCGCCATCGCCTTGGTATTGGCGGTACGGTAAAACACAGTGTCCGAATTGTTGACCGTCTCAACCTTGCTGGCGGTGATACGGATACGGGTGTGAACTTCGTCACCCATATCAATTTCGAAGCCATTCTCGATGGGGGCAACGCGCAACCAAACCTCGGTTACCTTGCCGTACTGTTCGGCATACGCTTCCAATGCATCGTTAAGTTCGGCCAGATCAAGCTTGCTCAGGCTCACACCGTCGCCACGAGCCAGGTCGGACAAAATGGCATTTAGCTTCTTCGAGCGGATCGCCAGTGCAAGCCGTTTTCCATGCATCCAGATGACAGCGTAGACCTTGCCGGACGGTGTGCGGATCAGGCTGATTTTGTTGTGTAGATTGTAGGGAAGAGTCTCGGCTTTCTGTATGTATTGCTCGTCATAGATCGGAATAGGCAGGCGCTCAATCGTTGATTCCAGTGTTAGTGACTCCTGCGCTACGACGGTGAGGGGATATGCGGCTTCAATAGTCTGACTTCCGGCAATCTTGCCCGGTATCTTAAAATGCAGCGTGCTAGTGGGTTTAGCCGAGAGATCTGTGTCATCTGACTTGGCTGTACCACGTTGGGGTGAAGTTTTTGGCGATGAATTCTGCACGGTTGGTCTCCTTGATGACCGCTGAATTGCGGCCTGGAGTCACTTTTGCACATCCATTTTGTGGTGTTGCTTAGCCTTTAATTGGCCTTGTTGGAGTGGTCTTATCCTTGGATTAGCCTGTGATCTTTCAAATTCCTAACTCGTTCGGTCAGTGCTGAAAGCTTCAGCGTTTTGACATTCCCCTTGTTGTCCTCCCACTGAATGCCATCACCCATATTTGTAAGAACGCAGGTATTTTCCTTGCCGATGCGGTCTCGTAGCTTCGCCATTATTTTAGATGGGGAGCTGTCAGGGCTTTTCTCCAGTATCTCGTCTAGCTCCGCAGCTAGGGCATCGAATCGGCGTTTTTTTGGCGATTGAGTAACACCAGCAGCAAGCGGTTGTTGTGGGTCTGGATCGTTGGGATCTTGTTGTATCAACCTAGGACCAGGAGATTGAGTTGGCTCGATCAGTTCTGTGGGTGGCACGACCGTACAGTTACCCTGTGGTTCATCATCAAGGATCGCTATGCGATACTCTTTTCGAGACCACTGATCTAGACTCTTCAGTGTGACATGAGTAACGCCAGTTGCAATTGAAGTACGCTGGTCAATCCGGAGGGCTGAGTCGCTTTTGGTTAGTTCGTCACCAATGTCGATCATGTACCGTCTTGCGCGCTTTGCGAACTCGTCCCAGTCCTCGACGATCGCTTCTTTAACCGCTGCGATGGCAAATTCGCCTTTTACGACCGCATTATGGAATTCGATGCTGGCCTTCTCTCGCTGTTCGTGGATAGTCGCTTCTAGGGTGTCAGGAAGCGATGGCAAGTAGGGAAATTGGTCTGGATTTATGCCATCGAGTGTTACTTGAATGTGGCGAGCCCGTCTCTCTCCACGTAGCCAACCAAGTATCATCGCTGCTGCTTCTTCTTCGGTGCAACTCGAACGCAGGTCGTAACTGACTTCATCTTCACTATTGATCATGGCCGGGCACCTTTTCACTGCATAGATAGCGCTTAAGTTTACCGGTACTGCGAAATCATGAAAGGCCGCATCAACTGAAATCTCCTGTCGCACCCGACGCCTCGTTGCCGACTGATACCTTGAAAGAGCGTTAGCAGATTGCTGTTGGCGTCAGGTGTGTCGGGTTCGTCGAGTAACTTCAGTCGATCGCTGCCTGGATCGCCCCGGCCTCGGGGTGTGCCATGGCGAACTCATACAGCCAGTGATAGTGGTCAGCGCATGCCTCGCCAAACTTCCCTTCCCCGAAAGATAGGTTGCTGAAGGCACAGAGGCATGCGGTGATGCCCAAGGCTTCCGCCGACATGGCTCCCTCGTAGCCATTGTCAGCAGTGACCTTGAAGGACTCATCCAGCTTCGGCACCATAAAGAATCCGCCATTGCTGATGGTATAGAAATTCCAGTAGCCGCCACTGTAGGCAGGCGCAAGCTGCGTGGCGAATTGATAGATCATAGGTTCGACGACCAATGGGTAGCGGATGCCGAAATGCTTGTCGGCTGTATCCATACGCTTTGACTCAGGGACGATCTTTGCGGCGACTAAGTTGCTGCGGGTCATGTAGATTCCTTGTCAGGGTGAGCCGCAAGCACCCATTCCCAGATTGACAGACGTGCGGAGTCCTTGGCTGTTGGGCCAATACAGGTCAGATGTCAGTCGAATCTAGGGATGGGCGCTGCGGGTGCTGCTAGAGGGGAGTGCCTGCGGTGTTCAGGCTGAGTGCTGTGGTGTCGGCCATTGCAGCCGAGAGGTAATGCTGGGTGAAACGTTACTCGAAATGGGCGTTGGCCAACTGATGCGCGGTCGAGATGAACCGCTCAGGAGCTTCAAGTTCAAGTATTTTGCTCAAGACAGATTGCAGATTGTATTCATAAGGCATGATGTTTCCTTTCGGTAGTGGTCAAATGTAAGGCGAGGTAATTACTTGGCGTTTGCCTTGGAAGGGCGTTTTGTCTTGGGCGGTTCAGATGGTGTATCCGTTGCGACCGTGAGGTCTGTACCGGCAGCGATCAAGGCAGACGCGGCCTGCTTAAATGCCTCAATATCCCCAAGTAGATAGCCGCTATCCTTCTCAACGCCTACCTTGACCAGACCTTCGGCCTTGAGCGCTGCAAACACGAAGGCTGGGCTGTTAGCTGATTTGCTACGGAACACAGGCAGCAGCACACGAGAGGTCATGGGCTTGTCGTTCGGGTGCGCAAGCAGTAGCTTCTCAATTACGGCGAGAGGGATCCAATCGGCATTGAACTGACCGCCGCCGCTGTTCTGGGTGACGCGGATGTGCCCCTCAGCTTCGGCATTGCAACCCACTTGATAGGTCAGCGTGGAGCGGCCTGATAACGTGCTGCAAGTATTGAGCTTGACGATGCGGATTGCCGCTTCCGGTACTGCTGATTTCTTGGTCATAAAATTTCCTTTCAAATGCAATTATGCGTTTATCATATAAGATCCCCGAATTCCCGCATTTCATTTCAACTGAGTTGGCGGCCAGCCATGCCGGCGGATAATTTCCAGCAGCGCCAAGGCCTCTGCAAGCTGCCTATCGTTGCCGGCATCAAATTCGAGAATCCCTGCGCGTTCCTCAAACTGCTCGCGCTGGGCTTCATCGAGGCAGGCCAGTAGATCGGCCACTATTGGGTGATACGGTGCATCAGGCATTTCCAGTGCTCCAAATGGAAAGGGCCATCACATGGACGGCCCTTTGGGTTTGATGAATTGATCTTCGGTTGGTCATGGGAGACTCACTGCTGGAGTTGCCCATGATCGACACACAGATAGCAAGGCTGAGTCGATCCCTTCTTCGTCAGGGATAAAGCAGGCAATAGCCCCATCTCCACTGCCTTCGAAGACCATTTCGTAGATACAACAGTGTTCATTTCGGTGCTCCTCAAGTAATTCACTGCAGGGTTGAAAGCCAGGATCGGTGTATGGCAATTCATCGAACAGACTGGTCAGAATTGGGTATCCGACCGCCTGCTCAATTTCGGAAACTGCATCCCCTCCCTCCACCACGATGAATTGACAGGGGGTAGGAGGGGAGGCAACTGGTGCCAACTGCTGAAATCGCAGGGTTATCAAATGCCGGATAGCTGGGTTGGCTATCATGGGTAAGTCGGATGGGTCAGTCAAAATGACCATGGGGTATCTCCATATATGGATTGCTGCGGTGGAAAGTCGGGAGGTGGCTACGGCGGGGTCTCCTATGTTTTGCGAAGTTGAATGGCTGGTTGGTAATGCTGGATTGCATGGCTAACTCCTATCGGTTGGTTTCTTGGGTGATTTGCGGCTGCTGATGATTTCTCGAGCAATGGCAAGGATTGCAGGAAGGGCGAAGTCGATTAGCACCTTGGTGATGATTGGCGGCATGGCTTCTCCGAATGAGGTCTAAAAATTGAGGGCGTAAAAAATGCCAGACAACCTCTATGGGTTCCGGCACGGCGGGGTACAGCGAGTTGATTGAGCGGCTGGTACTGCGGCGCTGCTACTGCTTCTTCGTGAATCTATAACGCTGCCAGAGGGTGAAGCCGCCAAGTGCAAGCAAGGCAATGATCAGGATTTGGATGATCAGAGAGAGCACGGATACCAAGACTGACAGTGCGCCGAGCTTGAAGAAGCCAATGCCGACGGTGGTTGCTGCGAGGAATGGCCAGAACATGTGTATCTCCCTTTCGCGGAGTTGAAATGAATACGCCCCGAGGATTTCTCCAGGGGGCGTTTGACAAACGTAAATGGATAATTAAGGAACTATCCCGATTTCTAGTTGATAAGGAATTTCAAAAACTTCAGATCGTCCGGGGGATGTTCGAATCATGAAGTTATATCGTTGCGCACCGACGTAGGCTCCAAATCTGTTTTTGGCATTAATTGAGCAATGAAGGAGATATCCATAGTGAACTCGGCCACCTAAATTGGCGTGGACTATTCTGGATGCACTAGCCCAAGCCCTCAAAGGCTCTATGCAGTTATAAGTTGCGCTATACGGATCAAACAGCCGATTAGCCATATATCCTTTTACTAATTCCTGGGCGTTTTCGAATGACGGTTTTGAACCATAGTCGGCAGCATTGATTTCCGATTTGGTAGGAATGGGAGCACTGGCACATCCGCCCAGCAGCACTAGCATGGCTATGATGAGTAATGTGTATATTTTTCTCATGATGGTGTTCCAAGGAAATGTTGTTGATTACTTCTCAACGATGTATTCCGTTCCAACACACATGCCCGTGTTTAGCGCTACTGGAATTTCTTTGGGGGTTGAAGTGACTACCCGCCAGCCGTCCTTCAAATAGGAACTGACCTCCTTGCTGAGCTTGTCGCATTCCTCTTGCATGGTGCTGACCATGTAGGAATCACCACGCTTGTAGGAAATGGATTTTGCTTCGAAGACAATTTCTTGCTTTTTGCTACATGCGGCTACTAGAAGTACAGATAAAGCAGCGATAGCGATTTTTTTATTCATAGTTAATGTCACCGGGTTTGTTGAAATAGACGGCTTACGTACTTGCCATATGCAAAAGTGTAACGAATAACGTGACGACTGGTGTGGTCTTTGTCACGAGACTCGCAACATGTCTCGTAGCAAGCTGTCCACTTCTCAGAACATCACAGGACGCCGGATTCGTGCGCTACGTGAGGAACTGGCTTGGTCGCAAGAGAGGCTGGGTGTTGCTATTGGGATTGATGAATCCAGTGCCAGAGCACGGATCAGCCGCTATGAACTTGGCGTTCATGAGCCACCACTGCCGACGGTTAGGCTGATTGCGGATGCACTGAATGTGCCGCTGTCGTATCTCTACTGCGAGGACGACCGGGTTGCGTTGCTGCTATTGGAGTTGCACCGATTGGATGGAGAGCAGCGTTCCGTCACATTGGATCGCTTTCTCTTGGAACTCGTTACTGGCTAACGGGTTCTTAGTGCGGCGAAGTACCTGGCTCAGGGCCGATCATTGCATCAATACCTTCCTCTTTGATTTCTTCAAGGAAAAGATCGAAGGCATCCTGATCCGACTCAAACTCGCCATCCCATACGGTGGAGTTGTTGTACTGATCCACGACTTCCAACGTCCAGCCTGTATCTGGCATGCGGTAGATACATACCTCGACAGTCTTGCCATCTGATGTGTAGCGCTGCTGCAAAGGGGAGTAGATCAGATCGTTTTCGTCGTACATCGAAGTGCGGCCATGAGATTGAAAATGTGATGCAAATTCTAGCACCCGTCGCACCTAACGCCTCGACGCCAAATTTCTGCGTGGCATCCTGACTAGGTGCCAGGAATCCTGATTCCACAAACGGTATTTGCATCAATTTGGGTGTGACCAAACGCAGAGTTCAGTTCGTTCATGTCTTTCAGTGTCTCGCACATGTCATTAATTTCCCATAACGTCATTCCGACAGTTAGGGCAGCACCAGCTAGTGGGGCCACTCTGGCTGGAAGACTTGAGACTGAACGAGTTGCTGTGTGCATAATTCGGGGTGCGATTCTGGCTGAAACTTTCCTTGCCGTCGCAGCTTGTTTTTCTTGTGTCTGAACTATTTTATTATGCTTTGTGGTTAGGTCGTTGTGGTCAGCGGTGAGCTTGTTATGACTTCTATTGAGTTCAGCGTGATCGTTGGTCAGCTTGCTATGTTTGTTACTGAGTTCAGTTTGTTCTGTAGCGAGTTTCTGGTGCTTGCTTTTCAAGTCATCGTGCTCGGTTGAGATTTTCTGTTTTTGCTGAACCAGAGCAACCTTCTCCTGCTCCAGGGTGATGCTACGCCTTCGCAGGATGTCTTTTTCGGTTTCTAGGATTGTGGTTCTCCTTGCTACATCACTTTTCCTTGCCTCATTCGGACTATGATTCAAAAGACGGTTTGCAAGGTTATCTGTAAACGCATAACTCATCGCCTGTTTAAGGCCATCAAAGATGCTTGTATGAGCGGCATCGTTAGTCAGCGTGGCGACGTTTGTAGTCAAGAGACCTGCTATCACTGAAAGTGTAGTCACGATTTTGACTGTGCCGAGAATGCCTCTCGATTGTGCTGGTACGGACTGTGTTGTGGCTGTTGCGTCCATTTTGCTATTGCCCTGATTGAATATGCGAATTGTATTCTCCTTTCTGGTGCCGAATTTTGGGCGATCTGATGCATTTTCCTAGAATGCCCGTCTGACCCGACGCCTCGTCGCCAGCTTATGCACCTCTTGGGCTTTGGTAGTGCCAGTAGGCGTCAGGTCGTCGGGTAGGGGGGTACCGAGAAACTGATTTTCTGAAATTCTGAGCGCACTGCTACCCCTCCACCCCCCTGTTTGCGGGATGTCAGGTTTTCAGAATTCCAGCTTTTCAGTTTCTCGGGTTGGTGATCAGGCCAGCTTTTCGGCCAGCCTCTCGACTTTCATGTGGCTATACCGGGCAAGGCAGGCCAAGGTTTTGTGTCCCGAGATAGAGGCAACTTCCACTGTACTCAGCCCCCGCTCATGCAACCGGCTAACTGCTTCATGCCTCAGATCGTGCCACCGTAGGCCTGTGATTTCAGCCCGTTTACAGGCATGCTCAAAAGCACTCCGAACCGTAGGCATTGGCACCGGGAAGACATTGCCTTTCAGATCACGGGGCAGTGCTGACAGCAACCGAAGTGCTTTGCCTGATAACGGAATCACTCGGTTGTCACCATTCTTGGTACCCCTGAGTACAGCGATCCGCTTAGCCAGATCAACATCAGCCCATTTCAACTTCAATGCTTCACTTCTGCGGCATGCTGTTTCAATGGAGAACTGGAACAGTGGCTTGACCCAACTGCTTCGGCAATTCTGGAGTTCGGCCAGCAGCCTTTCTTCCTCGTTGCCGACAAGCCTGCGATCCCTACCTTTTCCCATTGCTGGCTTCCGGATGCCCTTCACTGGGTTCGCTATTGGGTAGGACCATTCCAATCTTGCATGCTCGAAAACGGCAGACAGTGTGCAAAGGTCGTGCAACACAGTGATCTGCTTTACATTGACCAATCGTCGATCCCTAAATCCTGCAATTTCGACTGAGGTGAGGCTTTTGACGTTAAACGTGGCAATCTTGTCGGCCCGGATCACCGCTAGCCGATACTTCTCCTGTGTGGCTCCTCGTTTACTTGGGGTGACTTCCTTTTCATAGCGATCAAGGAGGTCTGCGAGGGTTGTAACGGTTGTGTCGGCAGCTTCATATTCTCCGAGGTCCATTGACCGCTCAATGCCTCTGGCCCATCGCTGGGCATCTTCCTTGGTGTCAAAGGCTTTCGATAGCGTGGGGTAACCTTGACGTTGTATTCGACACTGCCATTTCTGAGTTCTAAATCTGATTGATGCCATTACGAACCTCCGAAAAGGACGCAGGCAGGACCGAAGCAAGAATTAACTTTGTGTGATTTTGCGATGCTGATTGGGAGTCAACCAACGGGTCTGTGGCAGAGCGGTTGAATGCACCGGTCTTGAAAACCGGCGTGCTGAAAAGCATCGTGAGTTCGAATCTCACCGGACCCGCCAGAAATTGCATCGGCCCCTTTGGGGCCGTTTTGCTTTCTGGCTGTTTTGACGGTGTGCGGCAATATGTCGCATCCCCCTGGCGCACCGAAGTCGTTAGCATGGCGACAAACGCGTAAGGGAGAGCGCCATGAATCAAAAACCGACTACTCAGAATCAGCCAGAAATGGCTTCCTTGCTGCTTGGCGCTGGCTTTGCTCTGGCTTCGCTGATCATTTTGCCGGCCGTCGCCCAGCGCGTCGGACTCGGTTCGGCCGTGACCATCGCCCTGCGCGGCGCCTTGATGCGGGCATCGAATCGTTTTTGATCTGGTCGCTACCGCTATCGCAGTAATACAGGCAGACTTCGGGTCTGCCTTTTGTTTTTCCCGACTATGAAAAAATACTGGTTAATCGGCGTGGCGCTTGGCCTTGCCGTACTGCTCGGCGTGGCGGTGCTGATGCGTGGCGGAACGCCGGCGCGCGATCCAAAATTGCAGGTCGGTGCGGATTTTGTGTTGCAGTCGGTGGCCGGGCCGGTCGATTCGAAAGCCTTGCGCGGCAAGGTTTTGCTGGTTTACTTCGGCTACACGCATTGCCCGGATATCTGCCCGGCTTCGCTGGCTGCGGGCGGGCAGGCGCTGAAAGCCTTGAGCGCCGAGGAGCGCAGTCGGGTCAGGTTGATCATGATTTCGGTCGATCCCGAGCGCGATAACGTCCAGCATTTGAAGGAATACACCGCTTTCTTCCATCCCGAGATGATCGGCGCAACCGGGTCGCCGGAGCAGATTGCCGCGCTGGCCAAGGCTTTCGGCGCGGGTTACAGCAAGTCGCCGGCTGCTGCTGATGGGAGCTATGCGGTCGATCACACGACCTCGACCTACGTCGTTGGTCCGGACGGAAAATTGGCCGCTGTGCTTGAACTCGGGGCGACGACCGACAAGGTGGTTGGCGCAGTCAGAAAGCTGCTGTGATGCGCCCTTCGAGTCTTGCCCTCGGCGTGCTGGCCGTTCTGGCCGGCGTCTGTCTTTTGATTTTTGGCCTTTTTTTCCGGTTGACCGTGGAAGACGACCAAAAACTGGCCGCCAACCGCGCGCTGGTCGAAAAACTCGGCCTGACCGACCTGGCACTATTCACCGAAGCCCGCTACACCCGCCACCCGACCCAGGCCGACCTGCATTCGGCCCTGCAGGACCATCCTGGCGCCTTCGACCATTTTCCCAGCGGCTCGCTGCTTCCTCCCCCGGCTATCCTGACCCAATCCCATGCGCATCTGGCTGGAAAAACAACGTCACCTGATTGACTTCACGCTGGCCTCGCTGGCCCGGCGCAAGACGAAAAACATCGGCCTGCTGCTGGCCTACACGCTGCTCGTCTTCGTGCTGGCCTCGCTGACGCTATTCACGCAGGCCCTGCGCACGGAGGCGACCTTCGTCCTGGCCGGCTCGCCGGAGGTGATTTTGCAGCGCATGGTGGCCGGCCGGCACGATCTGATCCCGCCCGGCTATCTCGACAAGATCGGCCGAATCCGCGGCGTGCAGAAGAAGGAAGGCCGGCTCTGGGGCTATTACTACGACCCGGTGCTGAACGCCAATTACACCTTCATGGCGCGGCCGGCCGACGAGGTGGCGGACGGCCACATCATGGTCGGCAACGCGCTGGCCCGCGAGCGGGGGCTGGCGCTGCACAACGCCGTCTCCTTCCGTTCCTACTCGGGCAAGCTGTTTACCTTTGAAGTCAGCGGCGTGCTCTCGCCGGATTCGGAGCTGCTCTCGGCCGATCTCGTGCTGCTTTCCGAAAACGATTTCCGCAGGTTTTTCGAATACCCGGCCGGGCATTACACCGACATCGCGCTGTCGGTGGCCAATCTGCAGGAGGTCCGCACGGTGGCCGCCAAGCTGGCTAGCGCGCTGCCCGATTCGCGGCCCATCCTGCGTGAGGAAGTCCTGCGTACCTACCAGAGCGTTTTCGACTGGCGCGAGGGCATCGTCCTCACGGTGCTGGCCGGCGCCATCCTCGCCTTTGCCATCCTTGCTTGGGAGAAGGCTTCCGGGCTGTCGGCCGAGGAAAAACGCGAGATCGGCATCCTCAAAGCCATTGGCTGGGAAACCGGCGACGTCATCCGCATGAAAACCTGGGAAGGCCTGCTCATTTCGCTGACCGCCTTCCTGCTCGGCTTCATCGCCGCCTACGTCCATGTCTTTCATTTTGGCGCGGCGGTCTTCGAGCCGGTGCTCAAGGGCTGGTCAGTGCTCTACCCGAAATTCACGCTAGTGCCAGCGGTGGACGGCCTGCAGATCGCCACCCTGTTCTTCTTCACGGTGTTTCCCTACACGGCGGCGGTGCTCGTGCCGATCTGGCGGGCGGCGATCACCGATCCCGACGCGGTGATGCGATGATCGAACTGTCCAACATCAAGAAGGCTTTCAACCAGAGCCAGCCCAACGAATACTGGGCGCTGCACGGTATCGATTTGACGGTCGAAGCCGGCAAGGTCACCGCCTTCCGCGGCCCGAGCGGTTCCGGCAAGACCACGCTGCTGACCATCGTCGGTTGCCTGAGCCGGCCGACCAGCGGTCGTGTGCGCTTCAAGGGTGAGGATATTTCCGGCCTGCCGGAGCGCTTCCTGACCGACATCCGCCGCCAGAGCTTCGGCTTCATCTTCCAGCAGTTTAACCTGATCAAGGGCCTGTCGGCGCTCGAAAATGTCATCCTGCCAGCCTTTCCGACGGGGAGGCCACGGGCCGAACTGGTCACGGCGGCGGGCGAACTCTTCGACCAGCTCAAGCTCGGCCACCGTAGCGCAGCCAAGGTCGAATGGCTGTCCGGCGGCGAGCAGCAGCGCGTCGCCATCGCCCGCGCCCTGATCAACAATCCGGAAGTGATCATCGCCGACGAGCCGACGGCCAATCTCGACACCGCGCTGTCGCGGGAATTCATGGCCATCCTCGAAGGCTTCACGGCAGCCGGCAAGACTGTGCTGCTGACCAGCCACGACCCGCTGGTCGTCGAATCGAGCGCCGTGCATCGCGTGGTCGGCATGCGCGACGGCCGGCTGACCGAAGACTGATGTTCTTCCAGCCCGCCATCATCGCGCTGCTCATGGCCGCCGGCGTGGCGGTTCTGATGCTGCTCGCCGCTGCGCCGTTTGCCGTGCAGGTCATCCGCCATTGGGACATCGCCAGTGGTTCGGAGCGGCAACTGGCGCTGGAACGTCGCACCTATCTGTTCTCGACGCTGCTCTCCTTCGTCATGGTCGTCCAGCTGGCCGCGCTGCTGCTCTTTGTCTTCAACGCCGACCGGCTGTCGGTCATGTTCGTCGGAGCCATGTGCGCGGTCGGTACGCTCAACGTCAATGACTATGGCTTTCCCTCATTGCTGACCCAGATCGCTGTCTTCTTCCTGGCCGCCATGTGGCTGGCCATCAACCATGTCGATACGAAAGCCCGCGATTACCCGCTGGTCCGCATCAAGTACGGCCTGCTGCTGCTTTTGCTGCCCGTGCTGGCCACCAGTTTCTGGCTGGAGTTGCAGTATTTCATGGGCCTCAAGGCCAATGTGATCACCTCATGCTGCGGCAGCATGTTCTCCGGCGACGCCAAGACCATTGCCGCCGAAGCCTCCGGCCTCGAACCGTTGCCGGCCATCTGGCTGTTCTACGGCGCGATGACTGCGGTGATCGGCGTCGCCTTGTGGCACTGGCGACGGGGCGGGCGGGTCAGCGGCTATCTGCTGGCCCTGACCAGCGCCGGCGGCTTCGTCGCGGCCATCACCGGTGTGCTCTCCTTCATCTCGCTCTACATCTATGAGCACCCGCACCACCACTGCCCGTTCTGCATACTCAAGCCGGAATACAGCTACCAGGGCTACTGGCTGTACGTGCCGCTGTTCGTCGCCACGGCAGCCGGGCTGGGCGCTGGCGCCATGCAGCCCTTCGCCCGGGTGCCCAGTCTGGTCAAAATCATCCCTTCCATTTCTCGGCGTTTTTCCGGGTTGACCGTGGCAGGCTATATCCTGTTCACGGCGCTGGCCACCTGGTTCGTGCTGACCTCCAACCTGATTCTGATCGAACACTAAGATGCGCGTATTCATCTTCATTGTCGCCTTGCTCCTGGCCGCCTGCGGCAGCGAGACGCCCAAAGCCAACATCAACATCGGCAGCGCCGCGCCGGCCTTTCAGACCAGCCGGGTCGACGGCGCCGCCGAGCAGTTTCCCGCTGCCTATGCCGGTAAGGCGGTGGTCGTCCGTTTCTGGGCCGACTGGTGCAAGTTCTGCGAAGGTGAAATGCGGGCCATCGAACCGGTCTATCAGGCCAACCAGGGCAAGCTGCAGGTGCTGGCCATCAACGCCGGGCAGGACAAGGCGACGATCAAGGCTTTCATGACCAAGATCGGCGTCAGCTACCCGGCGTTGCTTGATGAAAATTCAGCCATCGCCCGCAGCTACGGCGTGGTCGGCTTGCCGACGACCTTTTTCATCGACGGCCAGGGGGTCGTGCGCGGCAAGATCGTCGGCGAGGCCGATGAAGCCACCTTCGCCCGCCACGTCCAGGAATTGCTGCAATGAGCGAGAACCGAGCCTGCGATCTGTGCAGCCTTGACGTCGGGGTCAAGCCCTTCGTCCTGAATACGTCGGAGAAGCAATACCAGTTCTGCTGCGAAGGATGCCGGGGAATTTACGAGATGTTGCATGACATCCAGGAAACGCCGGTTCAAAATGACAAAAATGCAGACAAGAAATCCTGAAAGGAAACAACCATGATGACCGAAGAGATGATGAAGAAAATGCCGCACATGATGAGTGCGGCGGGCCATGCGATGAGCAAGCCGATGGCCACCGGCGCGATGATGGCGGGTGCCGGCTTTGCCGCCGGCAAGAGCCTGCTCGGCGGCGCCCTGCTGCGCAATCCGCTGACCTTGATGGCCGTTGGCGCGGCGGGCGGCATTGCCGCCGGCTTCCTGCTCTTCAAGTACCAGAAGGAAATCGTCGAGGGACTGTCCAAGGCGACCGGCATGGGCAAGGACTTCGCGCTGCACCAGAAGGAAAACCTCAACGACCTGATGGCCGAAGCCCAGGACAAATTCGAGGGCAATCCGCCGCCGGCCAGCGAAACCCCGGCTGCCTGACGGAGGCGACATGACGCAAACCGCCGAACTGGCGCAACGCATCGTCGTCCTGCACCGCGAGCCGGGCTATCTGCGCCTCGAACTGCCGGCCGAAATTTGCGGCGAAGCCGCAGCGGCCGCCATCGAAGCAGGCATGAAAACTCTGGCCGGCCTGAGCAGCGCTGCGGTCGACCGTGGCTGGAAGCGCATTTCCATCCGCTTCGACGCGCAGATTTTGAGCACGCCCGAGGTCGCCCGCCATCTGTTCAGCCTGCTGCCCGGCCTGCCGCTGGACGAGGCGCCCACTGCCAAGCTGGAAGCCGCCCCGTCCATCGACCTGAACAACGGCTTCCAGCCGCTTCTCGACAAGCTCAAGGCAATGATCATCCCGGCCGAGCCGCCGTCTGAAGGTTCGCTGCAGGCGCGCTTTCAGCCCATGGTCGAAAGCGCCCTGACCGAGAAGGCGATCACCAATTTCTTCAACGACATCGTCGCTTTCTACCTGATCCGCGTGCATTGGGACCTGATCACCAAGCGCTGGCTGCAGAACCCGGTAGCCAACAGCAATGCCTGGCTGACCGTGTTCTATCTGGTTTTCCTGCTCGTCCGTTACCGCAAGACCAAATGACTCCCAAGCATTTCCGGATCGCCCACCGCCTGCGCCGCCGCCTTCGGGTGCTGGCTCCCTCGCTCGAAAAAGAGCAGGAGCGGTGCTACATCCTGGAAATCCTGCTGCGCAAGCATCCGGCCATCAAGGAGGTGCGTATCGTCGCCGACATCGGGTCGCTGGTTGTCGAATACGACCCGGCCGCCTTGCCGGAAGAGCGGCTGCTGGCGACGCTGGATGCCGTGCTCGGCAACCTGATCGCCGCACCCAAGGCGGCGGCGGTCGTTGCCGCGCCGGTCGATGGCCCGGTGCAGGAATGCTCGCTGGCCATCGAGGGCATGAGCTGCGCCTCCTGCGCCCTGCTCATCGAAATGAAGCTCAAGCGCGACCCGCGCGTGCGCTACGCCTCGGTCAATTTTGCCGCCGAGACGGTGACGGTCAATGGCGTCATCGACCGCGAGGCGGTGTCGAAAGTTGTCGGCGCGCTGGGTTATACGACGCGGCCGATGGATACGCTGGCCCAACGTCGGCTGATCGTCGAGCGCGAGAAGGAGCGCGTCGAGGAAGCCAAGAAGCGCTTCATCCAGGCGGCCATCCTGACTGTGCCGGTGATGCTTTCCGGCATGGCCATGCATCGCTCACCGGCGCTGCGCGTCATGGAGTTCGCGCTGTCGTCGGCCATCCTCTTCGGCAGCAGCAACAGCATTTTCCGCAAGGCCTGGATGCTCGCCAAGCAGGGCGAAGCCAACATGGACACGCTGATCGCCATCGGCGCCGGCGCCGCCTGGGCCTACAGCATTCCCGGCGTGTTCAGGATGCATCACCACGTCTATTTCGAGTCGGCCGCCGGCATCTGCACCTTCGTGCTGCTCGGCCGCTACATGGAAGAGCGCGCCAAGGGCAAGGCCGGTGAGGCGATCCGCAAACTGATCGAACTGCAGCCGGAAACGGCGCTGCGCATCGAGGCCGACGGCACCGAATTCGAAGTATCCATCGACGACGTGCAGATCGGCGACCGCTTGCGCGTGCGGGCCGGCGACAAGATTCCGACCGACGGCTGCGTACTCGAAGGCGCGTCCTCGGTCGATGAAGCGATGATCACCGGCGAATCCCTGCCGGTCGCCAAAACCGCCGGCGACAAGGTGATCGGCGGCTGCCTCAACGGTAACGGCAGTTTCGTCATGACGGTGACCGCCGTCGGTGGCGACACCGTGCTCTCCGGCATCGTCAAGCTGGTCGATCAGGCCCAGGGTAGCAAGCTGCCGGTGCAGAAACTGGCCGACCGCATTTCGGCCCGCTTCGTGCCGGCCGTCGGCGGCATTGCCGCGCTCACCTTCGGCGGCTGGGCGATGGCCGGGCATCCGGTGTCTGCAGCACTGGCGCATTCCGTCGCTGTCCTCCTCATCGCCTGCCCCTGCGCGCTCGGCCTCGCCACGCCGACGGCGATCATGGTCGGCACCGGCCAGGCCGCCAAGCGCGGCATCTACATCCGCAACGGCGAGGCGCTCGAAACGGCGGCCAAGCTGACCACCATCGTTTTCGACAAGACCGGCACGATCACCGAAGGCAAGCCGGTGGTCACCGACAGCTTCATCCTGCCCGGCATCGACGAAGCCCGGCTGGCGGCGTTGATAGCCGCGGCCGAAGCGGGTTCCGAACACTTCCTGGCCCGCGCCCTGGCCGACTGGTGCCGGCCGCAAGGGGGCGAAACGCTGGTCGCCGAAGCCTTTGCCGCGCGGCCCGGGCTGGGCGTCACGGCGACGGTGGATGGCGTGGATATCATCATCGGCAACGCCCGCCTGCTAGAGGCCGAAGGCATCGCCATCGGCCCGCTGGCCGACCAAGCCGCCCGTTGGGCCGAGCAGGGCAAGACGCCGGTGTTTGCTACGGTCGACCGGAAAAACATGGCCATTTTCGCCATCGCCGACCAGCCACGCGCCGGCGTCCGCGAGGCCATCGCGCTGCTCCATCGCCTCGGCCTGAAAACCGTGATGGCGACCGGCGACGTCGACGCCGTCGCCCGCCACGTCGCCCAACTGGTCGGCATCGACCGCGTCGTCGCCCGCGCCACGCCAGCCGACAAACTGGTCGTCATCCATGAATTGCAGCAGGCCGGTGAAAAGGTCGGCATGATCGGCGACGGCATCAACGACGCGCCGGCGCTGGCCGCCGCCGACGTCGGCTTCGCTATCGGCGGCGGTGCCGACATCGCCGTTGAATCAGCCGATATCACCCTGGTCGGCGGCGACATCGCCCGCGTCGCGGCCGGCATCGACCTGTCGCGGCGGACCATGGCGATCATCCGGCAAAACCTGTTCTGGGCGCTCGGCTACAACGTCATCGCCATCCCCGTCGCCGCCGCCGGCCGCCTCAACCCGATGATCGCGGCCGCCGCCATGGCCATGAGCTCAACCTCGGTCGTCGCCAACTCGCTGCGCCTGCAACGGTGAACATTTCAATTTTGGCTGTTTTTTCCGGTTGACCGTAGCAAAGCACACATGGATCACAGCCACCACCACGCCATCGCCGAGTTTTCTTACATGCTCGCCTTCATGACCGGCCTGCTCGGCAGTGGCCATTGCCTTGGCATGTGCGGCGGGCTGGTTTCCGGGTTTTTCATGAAGCTTGGCGCCAAAGGCGTTTGGCCGTATCTGGCCTATCACGGGGCGCGGGTCGGCATCTACACGGTCGTTGGCCTGATTGCCGCTGCGATTGGCGCCGTGCTCGTCTCCACCGGTCAATTCGGCAAGCTGCAGGGCGTGCTGCAGATCGTGGCCGGTATCGTCGTCATCCTGCTCGGCCTTGATCTGCTCGGCGTTTCGCCCTTCCGCAACCGACTTGGCTTTGCGCCCATTGCTTGGCTGCGCAAGCAGTTCGGGCTGGCGGTCCAGAAAGGCCCGGTCGTCGGCGCCCTGATCGGCGGCGCCATCAACGGCCTGATGCCCTGCTCGATGACCATGGCCATGGCCGTCAAGGCAACGACGGCGCCTTCGGTGCTGGAAGGCGGCCTGCTGATGCTGGCCTTCGGCGCTGGTACGCTGCCCTCGATGCTGTCGGCCTCCTTCCTGTTCGGCAAGCTCGGCCCGAAACTGCGCGGCTGGCTGCTCAAAGGCGCCGCGCTGTTCGTCATTGCGCTGGGCGTATCGACGCTCTGGCAAGGGATCCGCTACTACGCCGTGATGCGCAACCTCCTGGGTTGAGTGCGACACTATGTCGCAGGTGCCGCACATCATCGAGCGCTAATATTTCACGGCTAACAAACAGCTTCAGGGAGAGCAAAAATGAAACGCCGTGACCTTCTCAAGATGTCCGTTCTTTCCGGCTTCGCCGCCGCTTCGACGCAAGCCGGTGCGAACACCGCCTGTGCCACCGACGGCACGCCGAACCAGTTCATTCCCAAGAAACCAGCTGACGCGAAACCGCTGGAAAACGAGTTTGAGAAATATCCGAAGTGCCCGTATTGCGGCATGGATCGCAAGGAACATCATCGCGCCCGCATGCTCGTCCAGTATGCCGATGATCTGGCCGATGGCGTCTGCTCAATCCACTGCCTGTCGCTTAGCCTGGGCGTCAATATCGACCGCGAACCAAAAAATATCTGGGGGCCGGATTACGGCTCAACGCTCGAACCGCGTCCGCTGACCACGGTCGACAGCATGGTTTACCTGATCGGTGCCGACCTCAAGCATGCGATGACCAAGCGTTCGAAACATTCCTTCGCCTCGCTGAGTACGGCCAAGGAGTTTCAGGCCAAGCATGGCGGCTCGCTGGGCAATTTCAACGATGCGCTGCGTGAGTCCTACCTCGACATGGCCTCCGACGTCGGCATGATCCGCAAGAACCGCGAGGAACGCCGCAAGCGTGCCGCAGAAATGAAGAAGGGCTGATGATCCGTCGCGCCTTTTTGATCCTGCTGGTTGCATTCTGGGCACCCTTTGCGGCAGCCCAGAATGTGCCCAAGCCGGGGCCGAAGGATCTCTGTCCGGTCTGCGGCATGCTGGTTTCCAAGTATCCGAACTGGGTAGCAGTCGTGACGTGGAAGGATGGTCATGCCCATTTCTTCGATGGCGCCAAGGATATGTTCAAGTTCCTGCATGACCTGCCGAAATACGCGCCGAATCATCGCAAGGAAGACATCACGGGTATCTACGTTACCGATTTCTACAATCTGGAACGGATCGACGCGCGCAAGGCCGTTTTTGTCACCGGCTCCGATGTCCTTGGCCCGATGGGGCATGAGCTGGTGCCGCTGGCCAGTCAGGTGGATGCCAGCGATTTCAGCAAGGATCACAAGGGAAAGCGGACCTTGCGTTTCGAGCAAGTGACGCCGGATCTGCCCGTGGCACTTGATTCCGGGAAGTTCTGAGCGCGACGAATCAGGCTCAAAGGTCGAGGAATTCCCCGACTTCGTCCGAGCGTGCCATGGTGTCGGCGTAACCCAGATCAATTAGGGCACGCGTGTAGGGCTTTTCGAACAGCAGGTAGCTGGTCAGCGTGCCGTTGCGACGGTTCATGCCGCCAATGCCGCCGAGCATCATGCGCATGGCCCAAGGCAGGGCGCCGGCGTGTTCGGCGGCGATGCGCTCAAGGCGTTCGGAGGGCGAAATGATCAGGGCCTTGATCGGTCTTAACGGGATTTCGTTGTTATCCCTGACGCTGGGCGGGATGGCAGCGAGCGTCCGGTTGATCCGCTGCATTCGTTCGATGTCGACCGCCAGACTATCGAGAAAGATGCTGGATAGCGCGTGGCCGGCAATTTGGGCCAGCGATGGATGGCTGTCGACCCGGCGACGTTCCTGATGTTCATTCTTGCGTCCGGCGCCGACGATCAGTACCCGCTCGGCGCCGAGGTGGATGGCCGGAGAGATCGGCGCCAGTTGGCGCATCGAGCCATCGCCGAAAAATTCCCGGTGAATCTTGGCGGCCGGAAAAATGAAGGGAATGGCGCTGGAGGCGAGCAGGTGGTCGACACCGATTTGGGAGCGGATGCCGATGCGCTGGACGCGATGCCAGGGCTGGGCATCGGCGTGACCCTGAAAGAAATTGATGTTGTCGCCGGATTCGTAGCCGGATGCCGAAATGCTCAGGGCATGCAGCGCGCCATTGGCGATCGAGCGCTCGATGCCGCGGAAATCGAGGTGGCGACTGAGCAACTCGCGCAGTGGGGAATTGTCGAGCAGTGAGCGCGGCCGGCTGCGAATCAACCAGCCCAGCGTCAGCATGGTCATCCAGTGCGCACCCGAGACGCCGATGCCGAGAGGGTCGGCACGGTAAATGTCACCGGCGTGCATGTTGCGCCAAAAAGTGGCCAGAACGGAGACCCCTTTGCCGAAATTGTCGGCCAGGCAGGCGATACCGGCCGCGTTGATGGCGCCGGCAGACGTGCCGCACAAAATAGGGAAGGGGTTTTTCCGGCGGTTGGTCGACAGCTTGGCAACGGCGAGCAGGACGCCAACTTGATACGCCGCCCGGGCGCCACCTCCGGTCAGGACCAGCGCGGTCTTGGGGGATTTTGCTTGGGGCGGGCTCATGCCGGCCTGAGTGACGTTCGCCCGAGCAGGCTGGCTTTCTTGTTTTTCATCTCCCCCTCCGCGCGCTTGCAGTCAAAGTGCTTGCTGTATGGCTGCAGTATAGGGGGAGAATTTTTTCCGCTCAATCCAGCTTGGTGCGCAGTGCATCGGCCCAGCAGTTGGGCGTTTCGTAAAGACGGACCTGTTCGAGCCGCAGATGGTTGCCGTAGGTGTCTCGGTAAACAGCATCGAGGCGCTCGAAAGCGATGCGGGCCAGGTTTTCAGCGGTTGGTACGCGGTCGAGGATCACGGTCTTGTGACCCGGCATCGAAGCGAGAAAGTCGACAACGGCCGTGTCGCCCGCGTAGGCGAGGAAAGCGTGATCCCATTCGTTGACCAGATGGATGTTGGCCAGATCCTTGACCTGCGAGAAGTCCATCACCATGCCATTGGCGGCATCGCCAGCCTTATCGATGACAGCGCCCGACAAGGTGATTTCAATGGCGTAACGGTGTCCGTGCAAGTGGCGGCACTGGCTTTTGTGGTCAGGGATGCGGTGCCCGGCATCGAATTCGAGGCGGCGGGTAATCAACATGGGCGTTTTGCTCAACAAGGCGGTCGCGGATTATACAATGCGCCATGCTCACCACAGACGATCACCGCCGCGACAGTGCCGGCCTGCGCTACGTTTATCCCGTCATTTCGCGCCGGGCCGGCGGCGTGTCGATCGGGATCAACCTCAATCCCAACAATGCCTGCAACTGGGCCTGCGTTTATTGTCAGGTCGAAAACTTGATGCGGGGCGGACCGCCGCCGATAGACCTGGATTGCCTGGAGCGTGAGCTGACCGGATTTCTCGACGACGCACTGAATGGCGACTTCATGTCGCGGCAAGTTCCGCCCGAGGCGCAACGGCTCATGGATGTGGCTTTTTCCGGCAACGGCGAGCCGACTAGCGCGGCTGAGTTCGCCGATGCAGTCGACGTGGTCGGCAGGGTGCTTGAGCGCTTTGATCAAAAAGGCAAGCTGGTGGTGCGCCTGATCACCAACGGCAGCCTGATGTATCGTTCCGACGTGCAGTCGGGCATTCGCCATCTAGGCGAACTGGGTGGCGAAGTTTGGTTCAAGATTGATCGTGCTACGGCCGAAGAGGTCGCCGAAATTAACGGCGTTCCGTGGCAAATGGCAAAAACGTCAAAAAATCTCGAAATATGCGCCGAGCTCGCGCCAACATGGGTGCAAACCTGCTGGTTTGCGCTCGATGGCCTTGCGCCACCGCCTGTGTCGCGAATGGCATATTGCGATCTGCTCCGGCCGCTTGCTGGCAAACTGGCTGGCGTGCACCTTTACGGATTGGCCCGGCCATCGATGCAAGCAGCCGCATCGCGCTTGAATCCTCTGCCCATCGAGGTTCTGGCTGATTTTGCCGGGCAGATAGAAAAGGAAACGGGCATCCGGGTGATTGTTTCCCCGTGATGCCCGTTGTTACGGTCGACGCCCCTTGCGGGGCAAAAATCAGGCCGCTTTTTTGGCGTGGGCGCGAGCCGACTTCTTCAGGGACTTGAACAGTTCCGGTTCCTGAGCCTTGAGGTATTCGACAACTTCGATGTCGTCACGCTTGATGTTCTTGATATCGACTTGTTCAACGTGCACCAGACGGAGCAGTTCGCGCACCGGCTTCGGCATGTTGCGGCCGCTTTCGTAGCGGGAACCGCCACTCTGCGTCACTCCGAGGGTGGACCAGAACTGTTGCTGGTTGAGACCAAGCTTACGACGAATTTCACGAGCGTCGATTTTCTCGATGGTTTTAACTGTAGACATCATTCAATCTCCATACGCTAGTGTAATAAGGTTACCTAAGCATCCTAGCGATATATGCCTTAGGTGATATAACCAAGTGTATAGATGGTTATGACATTTCGCAAGTGCCAATGCCGATAAATTTGTCAAATACGAGTAAAAATTTGTATTGATTAATGCTCTTGCTATTGCAATTCGACCTTATGCGAAACGAGAAGTGCCATGAGTCTTTCCGAATCCGGGAGGATGCTCTAAGATCAACCGACCAATTAAAACCGAGTGCGGGAGAGCGCAATGCAGGTCCGGGAAATTCTTCGAGTCAAGGGCGCCACGCTGTACACGGCGGCGCCACAACAGTCTCTGGCTTTCGCCATCGACAGCATGGCCGACCTTGATGTCGGCTCGCTGGTTGTCATGGATGGCGGCAAGATGGTCGGCATGCTGACCTTTCGCGAAGTCCTCCTGGCGCTAAAGGGCAAGGTGGCGACTGCGGAACACCTGACTGTCGGCGATGTCATGGTGACCAACCCGGTGACTGCTTTCCCTGATATGGAAGCCAACGACTTGCGTCGACTGATGATCGACAAGCGTTCGCGCTATCTGCCGGTCGTCGAAGATGGCACGCTGATGGGCGTCATCTCATTCCTCGATGTGGCCAAGGCGGTTCTTGAAGAGCAGAGTTTCGAGAACAAGATGCTCAAGAGCTATATCAAGAACTGGCCAACTGATCAGCAGGAAGCCTGAGCTTCAAATCACGAAAAACGAAAAAGGCAGCTTCGGCTGCCTTTTGTTCGTTTACAGCTACCGGCTGTCCCAGCCGTAGCGCTTGGTTCTTTGCCAGCGGTTGTCGGGTTGCTGACGCGGATTTGGCGGCGGGTTTGTGCTGCCCTTGCGCGTCGCTGGCTGGGTCGAGGGTTTTGCTGCGGTCGACGGTGTGGGAGGGGGCTTTTTGCTTGGCATGGTAAACTCCTCGCTCCATATTAGAACGCTGCTTCCATGTCCGGCAATACTTTTGGCACCTTGTTTACCGTTACCTCTTTTGGCGAGTCGCATGGCCCGGCAATCGGCTGTGTTGTCGATGGCTGTCCGCCCGGACTGGCCTTGTGCGAGGCTGATATCCAGGCAGAACTGGATCGCCGCAAGCCGGGCACATCGCGGCATGTGACGCAGCGCCGCGAGCCGGATACCGTCGAGATTCTCTCCGGCGTTTTTGAGGGCAAGACCACCGGTACGCCGATTGGTCTGCTCATTCGCAATCAGGACCAGCGCAGCAAGGATTACGGCAACATCGCCGACACCTTCCGTCCCGGCCACGCCGATTACACCTATACCCAGAAATACGGCTTTCGCGATTACCGCGGGGGCGGCCGTTCATCGGCGCGCGAGACTGCCGTGCGCGTGGCGGCAGGGGCAATTGCCCGGAAGTGGCTCAACGAGCGTTACGGCGTCAGCATTTGTGGCTGGATGAGCGCCCTCGGTCCAATCGAGATTCCCTTTGTTTCGGCCGACGATATTCGCGAAAACGCTTTCTTTGCGCCCAATGCCGCGCTGGTGCCTGAACTCGAAAGCTACATGGACAGCCTGCGCAAGTCGCTCGATTCGGTTGGTGCCAAAATCACCGTGACCGCCACCGGCGTCCCGCCGGGCTGGGGCGAGCCAGTTTATGACCGGCTGGATGCTGAAATCGCTTACGCCATGATGGGTATCAACGCCGTCAAGGGCGTCGAAATCGGCTCTGGTTTCGATTCCGTGGCCCAGAAGGGCAGCGAGCACGGCGATGAAATGACGCCGCAGGGCTTCGCGACCAACCATGCTGGCGGCGTGCTGGGCGGGATTTCGACGGGGCAGGACATTGTCGTCAACATGGCGATCAAGCCGACCTCGTCCATCGCCCAGTCGCGGCACTCGATCGACCGTCAGGGCAATGCCATCGAGGTGGCGACCGAGGGGCGACACGATCCCTGTGTCGGCATCCGTGCCACACCGATTGCCGAAGCCATGCTGGCTTTGGTCCTCATTGATCATGCCTTGCGCCACCGCGCCCAGTGTGGTGATGTGGCGTGTACCACGCCGCGCATACCGGGTGAAATCGCGTAATATTTCTACGTTTGCCGCCCAGGCGGCTGATCATCGCAATAGGGAGAGAGAACCATGCAAGTTGATCACCACGATCTGTATCAGGAGTTTCCGGAATTCAAGGACGGGATTGATGCGCTCAAGACCAGCAATGCCTATTTTGCCCGCCAGTTCGCTTCCTACAACCGCCTGACCGGCAAGGTCGAGGATCTGGAAGAGCACGACATGCCGGTTGCTGACTTCACCATCGAAGACATGAAAAAACAGCGCGTCAAATTGAAGGACGAAATCTACCACCTGCTGCTCGCCTTCCGCGCCGGCCAGCAATCCGTCAAGGCTTGATCGAAGCCTGTACCCGACCCTGCATCCGGTAAAATCGCCGGATGCATGCATTGCCTTACTGGCGCCTCTCGGGCTACTACTTTTTCTATTTCGCCTTCATTGGTGCCTTCTCGCCCTATTTCGGGCTCTATCTCCAATCCCTGAATTTTTCTGCCTGGGACATCGGTTTGCTGATGTCGCAGATGCAGTTGATGCGCCTTTTTGGCCCCAATCTGTGGGGCTGGCTGGCTGACCGTTTCGGTCGGCGCATGGCGATCATTCGGCTGGCTGCCGGGATTGGCCTGGCCGGATTCACGGCTTTTTTCTGGCTCGACAAGCTGTCCGGCATGCTGGTCGCGATGGCCGTGTTGGCCTTCTTCTGGAGCGCCGCCCTGCCGCTGGTCGAGACGCTGACCTTCGATCATCTGCGTGAAGAGCGGGGTCGCTACAGTCGCATCCGGCTGTGGGGGTCGATCGGTTTCATCGTTGCCGTGATGGGGACCGGCGCGCTGCTCGACATGGCGCCGCCGGTTGGCGTGCTCTGGGTGTGCTGGGCGATTCTGGCGGGAATTCTGCTCTACGCGCTGACCCTGCCGGAAGCCCCGCCGGTCCTGCATGAGAGCAACGCTCAGCCGATCGGCGAGATTCTGTGCCAGCCGAAAGTGATTGCGCTGATGACAGCCTGCTTCGCGATGTCGGCGGCACATGGCGCGTTCTACGTTTTTTACTCGATCCACCTTGATGCCCACGGCTACTCGAAGACCGAGGTTGGCTTGCTCTGGTCGCTCGGTGTGGTGGCGGAAATTGTCGTTTTCATGTTCATGGCACGGCTGTCGCGGCGGTTCTCGCTGCGCGCCATCCTGCTCGTCAGTTTCGGTGCGGCGGTCATTCGCTTCCTGCTCATGGGCTGGGGCGTCGAATCGGCGGCGATCATGATTGTCGTCCAGTTGCTGCACGGCCTGACGTTCGGCGCCTATCACGCGGCTTCCATCGCTGCGGTCAACCAGTGGTTTCCCGGTCGGGCGCAGGGGCGGGGGCAGGCGCTTTATTCAAGTTTGTCGTTCGGTGCCGGCGGCTTGCTCGGTGCGCTGATCAGTGGCCGGACCTGGGAGTCGCTGGGCTCCGGCTGGACCTTTACGCTCGGAGCCCTGTTCGCGCTGGTCGGCTTGGTGCTGGTCTGGGGCTGGGTCGGGGCGAATGCTACGGTCAACCGGGAAAACAGGGCAAAAACGAAAGATCCTGTGCAATAATTCAAGGCTTTACAGCCCACATTACGCACCATGTCGAAGACCCTTTACGACAAGCTTTGGGAGAACCATGTCGTCCATCAGGAAGCTGATGGCACGGCCCTTCTCTATATTGATCGTCACCTCGTGCACGAAGTGACCAGCCCGCAGGCTTTCGAAGGACTTAAGCTGGCCGGCCGCAAGCCTTGGCGGATTTCGTCGATCGTCGCGACGGCCGACCACAACACGCCGACCGATCACTGGGATGAAGGCATCAAGGACCCGGTGTCGCGTCAGCAAGTGCAAACGCTGGATGACAACATACGCGAAGTCGGCGCGCTGGCTTACTTCCCGTTCAAGGACGCGCGGCAGGGCATCGTGCACGTCGTCGGTCCGGAAAACGGTGCAACGCTGCCCGGCATGACCGTCGTTTGCGGTGACTCGCATACCTCGACACACGGCGCCTTCGCCTGTCTGGCGCACGGCATCGGCACCTCGGAAGTCGAGCACGTGTTGGCCACCCAATGCCTGCTGCAAAAGAAGTCGAAGACCATGCTGATTGCCGTCGACGGCAAGCTCGGCAAGGGTGTCACTGCCAAGGATGTGGCGCTGGCCATCATCGGCACCATCGGCACGGCCGGCGGCAATGGCTACGCCATCGAATTCGGTGGCAGCGCCATCCGCGGCCTGAGCATGGAAGGGCGCATGACCCTGTGCAACATGGCCATCGAAGGCGGGGCGCGCATGGGCTTTGTCGCGGTCGACGACAAAACCATCGATTATTTGAAAGGCCGCCCGTTCTCACCGAAGGGCGACATCTGGGAGAAGGCGGTCGCCTACTGGCGCACGCTGCATTCCGATGTTGGCGCGCAATTTGATCGCGTCGTCACGCTCAAGGCCGAAGACATTCGTCCGCAAGTGACCTGGGGCACTTCGCCGGAAATGGTCGTTGCCATCGATGCGGCGGTTCCCGATCCGGCCAAGCAGACCGACCCGGTCAAGCGCGAAGGCATGGAACGCGCCCTGCAATACATGGGTCTTAATCCGAATACACCAATCCAGAATATCGCCATCGACAAGGTGTTCATCGGCTCCTGCACCAACTCGCGCATTGAAGACCTGCGCGAGGCGGCATCCGTGCTCAAGGGGCGCCATGTTGCCGCCACCGTCAAGCTGGCCCTGGCTGTGCCGGGTTCCGGCCTAGTCAAGCGTCAGGCTGAAGCCGAAGGGCTGGACAAGGTGTTCATCGCGGCTGGTTTTGAGTGGCGTGAACCGGGTTGTTCGATGTGTCTGGCCATGAACGCCGACCGTCTGGAGCCCGGCGAGCGTTGTGCCTCGACCTCCAACCGCAATTTCGAAGGCCGTCAGGGTCCGGGTGGCCGCACCCATCTGGTCAGCCCGGCCATGGCCGCTGCTGCAGCAATTGCCGGCCGTTTTGCCGACGTGCGAGACGTTCTGTAAGAAGGAGCGACGATCATGAAGAATTGGCTTGTCTTGTTTGCTGTGCTTTGTCTGGGCGCCTGCAATACCGCGCAGGGCGTCAAGAAGGATGTCGCCATCGGCGCCGAAAAGACCGGTGAGGCTTTGCAGAAGGGCGGCGAAGCCGTCGAGAGTGCCCTGCACAAGAGTGGCGAGGCCGTTGGCGGTGCCCTCAAGAAGGGCGGCGACGCCGTGCAGAAAGTGGTGGAGTAATGGATAAATTTGTTCGTCTGGAAGGTTTGGTGGCGCCCCTCGACCGCAATAACGTCGACACCGATGCGATCATCCCGAAGCAGTTTCTCAAGTCCATCAAACGTTCCGGCTTTGGCCCGAATGCCTTTGATGAATGGCGCTACATGGATGTCGGCGAGCCGGGGCAGGATGCCTCGGGGCGGCCAAAGAATCCGAATTTCGTGCTCAATCTGCCGCGTTATCAAGGTGCGCAGGTGCTTTTGACTCGTGCCAATTTCGGCTGTGGCAGTTCGCGTGAACATGCGCCGTGGGCCCTGCTCGATTTTGGCTTCAAGGCCATCATCGCCGAATCGTTTGCCGATATTTTCTTCAACAACTGCTACAAGAATGGGATTGTGCCGATCGTTTTGCCGGCCGCCGAAGTCGAAGCCTTGTTCAAGCAGGTCGAGGCGACGCCCGGTTACAAGCTGGTTGTCGACCTGCAGGCACAGGCCGTGATTCGCCCCGATGGCTATGGCATTCCATTCCAGATCGATGCCTTCCGCAAGGAATGTCTGATCAACGGCTGGGACGACATTGGCCTGACCCTGCGTCACGCCGAGAAGATCCGCGAATTCGAAGAAAAACGTCGTATCAACCAGCCCTGGCTGTTTGCGTAATAAGGAAAAACCATGAAGATTTGTGTTCTGCCGGGTGACGGCATTGGCCCCGAAATTACCGCTGAAGCGGTGCGTGTATTGAAGGCCCTCGATCTCAAATTCGAGATGGAAGAAGGGCTGCTCGGCGGCTGTGCGGTCGACGCGACTGACAATCCCTATCCGGAGGCGACGCAAAAGCTGGCTCGCGCGGCTGACGCCATCCTGCTCGGCGCCGTTGGTGGCCCGCAGTGGGATACGCTGCCGCGCGAAAAACGCCCGGAGCGCGGCTTGCTCGGTATCCGCAAGGATCTGAACCTGTTTGCCAACCTGCGTCCGGCCATTCTGTATCCGGAACTGGCCAATGCTTCAACGCTCAAGCCGGAAGTGGTTGCCGGGCTGGACATCCTGATCATTCGCGAACTGACCGGTGACATCTATTTCGGCCAGCCGCGTGGCATCCGTGAAGAAAACGGCGAACGTGTCGGTTTCAACACCATGGTTTACAGCGAGTCGGAAATTCGCCGTATCGGCCATGTCGCCTTCCAGGCTGCCCAGAAGCGCGACAAGCGCCTGTGCTCCGTCGACAAGATGAACGTGCTCGAATGTACCCAGCTCTGGCGCGACGTGATGATCGAGATTTCCCACGATTACCCGGATGTCGAGCTGAGCCACATGCTGGTCGACAACGCTGCCATGCAACTGGTCAAGGCGCCCAAGCAGTTCGACGTGATGGTTACCGGCAACATGTTCGGCGACATCCTGTCCGACGAAGCATCGATGCTGACTGGCTCAATCGGCATGCTCCCGTCGGCTTCGCTCGATGACAAGAACAAGGGCCTCTACGAGCCTTCGCACGGCTCTGCACCGGACATTGCCGGCAAAGGCGTCGCCAATCCGCTGGCCACCATCCTGTCAGCTGCGATGATGCTGCGTTACACTTTTGCTCTCGAAGAGCAGGCACTGCGCGTCGAAAATGCGGTCAAAAAGGTCTTGGCCCAAGGTTATCGAACCGGTGATATTTACGAACGCGGCACCAACAAGGTTGGCACGAAGGAAATGGGCGACGCCGTGCTGGCGGCGCTGTAAAAAAGATTTTTCACGGAGAGTGATGAGATGAAGAAGGTTGGTCTGGTTGGATGGCGCGGTATGGTCGGTTCGGTCCTCATGCAGCGCATGGTGGAAGAGGGCGATTTTGCCCATATCGATCCGGTGTATTTCTCGACTTCGGCTGCCGGGGGTAAGGCTCCCGTATTCGGCGGCAAGGAAGCCTCGCTGCCGCTGCAGGATGCATCCAATATCGAAGCCCTGAAGGCCTGCGAAATCATCATCACCTGCCAGGGTGGGGATTACACCAAGGAAGTCTTCGGCAAGCTGCGCGCCACCGGCTGGAATGGTCACTGGATTGATGCCGCGTCTTCCCTGCGGATGGCTGACGATGCAGTGATCATCCTCGATCCGGTCAATATGAACGTGATCAAGGATTCGCTGGCCAAGGGCGGCAAGAACTGGATCGGTGGCAACTGCACGGTTTCGCTGATGCTCATGGGTCTTGGCGGCCTGTTCCAGAACGACCTGATCGAATGGGCAACGTCCATGACCTATCAGGCCGCTTCCGGCGCCGGTGCGCAGAACATGCGCGAACTGATTGCCCAGATGGGCGCCATCCATTCGTCGGTGGCTGACCTGCTGGCTGATCCGGCTTCTGCCATTCTCGACATCGACCGCAAGGTTGCCGAGACCATTCGCTCGGATGCCTTCCCGAAGAAGAATTTCCGTAACACGCCGCTCGCTGGTTCCCTGATTCCATGGATCGACGTGCCGTACGAGAACGGCCAGTCCAAGGAAGAGTGGAAGGGCGGCGCTGAATGCAACAAGATTCTCGGCAAGCCGGCTTTCCGCTCGGCTGGTTCGATCCCCATCGACGGCCTGTGTGTGCGCATCGGCGCCATGCGTTGCCACAGCCAGGCGTTGACCATCAAGCTCAAGAAGGATGTGCCGCTCGACGAAATCAGCGACATGCTGGCCAAGGCCAATCCTTGGGCCAAGGTTGTGCCAAACGACCGCGAGATTTCCGAACGCGAACTGACGCCGGCGGCCGTGACCGGTACCCTGACTGTCCCGGTTGGCCGTCTGCACAAAATGGCGATGGGCCCGGAATACCTGGCTGCCTTTACCTGCGGTGACCAGTTGCTGTGGGGCGCAGCCGAGCCGCTACGCCGCATGCTGCGTATTCTGCTCGACGCCTGATCGGAATCATCCTTTCGCCAAAAAGCCGGGGCTTTGACCCCGGCTTTTTATTTGTTGGGGATATGCAAAAAGGGCAGGTTTGAGAAGCGGGTTTAGCTTGCATTGCTAAGTACATGATGTTAATTTGAAAGTCCCAAATTTGACGCTCAGGGTTTCGCCGTGAACGGAACTGTACAAACCAGGTTCAAGAAACGCGCAGCTGCACTCGCCGTTGCTTCTTGTCTTTCAATTTCCCCGTGGATTGCAGAGGCCGCCGGCCTGGGTAAACTCACGGTGTTGTCGGGTATTGGGCAGCCTTTGCGGGCCGAGCTTGATATCGGTGCGACAAAGGACGAACTGGGCGGGATGACCGCTCGTCTCGCGTCTCAGGATGTCTTCAAGCAGGCTGGCGTCGATTTCGCCTCTGTTTTGCTGGACCTCCGGTTCACCGTCGAGAAGCGCCCCAATGGGCAGTCGGTGGTCAAGGTGAGTTCATTCAAGCCAATCAACGAACCCTTCCTGGACTTTCTGGTTGAGCTGAACTGGCCGGCCGGACGTCTGGTTCGCGAATACACTTTCCTGCTTGATCCACCGGAAATGATGGCTTCCCAGTCGTCGCGCCCGGTCGCCGAGGCGCGGATCGTGGAGACGGTGCGCGGTGGCGGTTATGCTGGTGAGTCAAGGTCGGCGCCCGTCAAGGCAGCGCCTGCACCCCGTCCGGCTCCAGCTCCAAAGCTTGCGGCCGAGCCCAAGTCAAAGCCGGAGAGCACCGGGGCGCATGTTGTGAAACAGGGCGAAACGCTGCGCAAAATCGCTGCCGAAAACAAATACGAAGGTGTTTCCCTCGAGCAGATGCTGATCGGCTTGTTCCAGCGTAATCCGGACGCGTTCGTAGCCCAGAATGTCAATCGCCTTAAAGCGGGCGCCATTCTGAATATTCCAGAACAGTCGGAGGTCGAGTCAGTTTCGCCGGTTGAAGCAAGAAAAGTCTATGTCGCCCATGCGCGTGACTGGAATGACTATCGGCAAAAGCTGGCTGCATCCACGGCCAAGATGCCGGTAGCGGCGGATGTCGCTGCGACCCAGACCAGCGCCGGAAAAATCACGGCCAAGGTAGAAGAGAAGGCCGCGCCGGCCGAGCAGTCGAAGGATCAGGTCAAAGTAGCGCGTACCGACCCGGCAGCCAAGGGTGTTGCCGCTGGCAAGGCAGCCGAGACGGCCGATCAGTTGGCCAAGGACAAGGCGCTCAAGGAAGCGCAGGATCGCCTGCAAACGCTGGAAAAGAACGTCAATGAGTTGCAAAAACTTCTGGAGATGAAGAACCAGAAGTTGGCTGAGTTGCAGCAACCGCCAGCCAAGAAGGAAGAGCCCAAGGCCGTTGAAGCGGTGAAGCCTGTCGAGGCGCTCAAGCCGGTCGAGCCGAAGGTCGCGGAGGCCCCCAAGCCTGTCGAGCCGCCGAAGGCACCCGAGGCTGCCAAGCCTGTTGAGCCAGTCAAGCCGGTCGAACCACCAAAACCCGTCGAAGCTCCGAAGCCGGAGGCGCCGAAGGTGGTGGCTCCTGTGCCGACCCCTGAGCCCGAATCCGAGCCGGGTTTCGTCGACTCCTTGCTCGAAGACCCGCTTCCCCTCGTTGGCGGCGGCGGAGTTCTTGCCCTGCTGGCCGGTTTTCTCCTGTACAACCGTCGGCGTGCCAGGAGCGCCTCGGTTGAAACGACGGCGCTGCCGATGCCGTCCAGCCTTGGTCCCAATTCCGTATTCCGCATGACCGGTGGCCAGAGCATTGATACGGGCAATACCCCGCCGCAGACGGGTGAATTCAGTCAGACTGGTCCGGGCACCATTGATACCGATGAGGTCGATCCGGTTGCCGAGGCCGATGTGTACATGGCCTATGGCCGTGATACCCAGGCTGAGGAAATCCTGCTTGAAGCCTTGCAGAAGGATCCGCAACGCACGGCCATTCATGCCAAGTTGCTGGAAATCTACGCCAACCGTCACAGCGTCAAGCAGTTTGAAACGCTGGCAGGGGAGTTGTATGCACAGACCGCCGGTGTTGGTCCGGATTGGGCAAAGGTAGCGCTGCTTGGTCTGGGTCTTGATCCGAACAATCCGCTGTATTCGGCTTCGCATGCTCAGTCTGCTCCGGAGGTATCGGCCGAGCCGGAAGCGCCAATGACCGCAGCGGCTGTTGATATTCCTGTCGATGTACCCACGACGATGCCTGAGTCGCTGGCGACTTTCCCTGAACCGGAAGTGGAGCCTGAAGCAGAGGTCGTCCCTGCGGCGCTCGATCTGTCGGATGAATTCGTGGTCGACACTCTGGTTCTCCCGAAAGAGCCGGAGCCGCAGGCCGAAAATGAGGCCGCAGCTGAGACGCTGGACCTCGGGCCGGATGCAATGACCCTTGACTTTGATCTTGGCGCGGAGACGATTGCTCCCGAGTTCAAGAGCCAATTGGCCGAAGATGCCGAGGCTGAGCCGTATACCGATACCGTGGTTTCGGTGAACGATTCGGATGCGCTCGATTTCGATCTGGGTGGCGAGATAGCCCCAGCGGTCGTCGAAGCAACTCCGCCCGAAGAGCCGAGCGATGCCGGCCTGGATCTTGATTTCAGCGTTGCTGAGCAAGCGCTGGTTGAAGAAGAGCCGGCTGCGTCGACGCCTGACTTTTCTCCGGACGGCACCCTGGTCATGCCGGCGGCGGTCGCCGAAATGGCCGATGACCTTGATGTTGGCCTGGGCACCTGGGTTGGTGGAGAAGAGTTGCCCGAAGAGCTCCGCCCCGAGGTTCCGCATCAGGACGAGCCGCAGGTTGTTGAATTTGGTCACGATGCTGATGCCGCGATGTCCAGGACTGTGGTCAATCAGATGCCCGGCACGGATACACTGATCGATTCCAATATCCTTAATTTTGGCGGTGATGATGACAATGCCAAGTTGGCTGACACCGTGGTCAATGCCGGCATTGTTGATAGCGACTCGCTCGAGTTCGATGTCAAGCTGACCGACTCGATGTTCCTGGGCCAGCCCATGGGAACGCAGGAGTTTGATATCGGTTCGATCAATCTTGATCTTTCCACACCGCCGGAAGCCGCACCGCCGGAAGCCGCACCGCCTGAAGTAAGTGCCGAGCCGGCTGAAATGGCGCCGCTAGATGCGCCGTCGGCTGACGCGGCTGTTTCGGAAGAGGCGCCGGTGCATAACGAGCATTGGGAAGAGGTCAATACCAAGCTCGACTTGGCCAAGGCCTATGAAGAAATGGGCGATCTCGAAGGCGCTCGCGAACTGCTGCAGGAAGTGGTGGGCGAGGGGTCAGTTGATCTGGTAGAACAGGCTCGGACGATACTCAGCCGCATAGGCGGGTAGAATTCAGGCTTGTGATCGGCACATGGCCCCGCAAGGGGCTGTGTGCATTTCGGGAGCCCGGTTTTGCATCCTTCTTGCGCATTGATCATCTGGCTGGCAGCGGTTATCGGCGTGCAGTTCGTCGGCTATGCCGGTCTGCTCCTGCTGGTTGCCGCGGCGGTGCACCTGACGCCGGCCCTGACTGGCCGCTGGTGGGCTTACGTCTGGCGGGCTCGCTGGTTGTTGCTGACCCTCTGGCTGATTCTGGCCTACAACACACCGGGCGAAGCAATACACGACATGGCCTGGGCGCCAACCTTTGAAGGCATGGCCGAAGCCAATCTGCAGGCAGCCCGTCTGGTCGCCATGCTGGCCTGCCTGGCCTGGCTGTTCCTCCGTCTCGGCCACGAAGGGATGATCACCGGTCTGTGGGGGCTGCTGCAGCCGGTTCGTGCCTTGGGCTTTGATGTCGAGCGGGTTGTCGTCCGTCTGTCGCTGGTTCTTGAAAATCTTCAGGAGCCGCTGGAAAAAGGTGCCTGGAAGCAGATGCTGGCGGCCCAGCCAGCGGTGTCGACCGGGCAGGAGTCTCTGCATTTGAGTTTGGCGCCATGGCATCTGTGCGATAGCTTGCTGGTGGTGGCCTCTGGTCTTGGCTTGATGGGAGCGGCATTGTTGTGAGAATTGCCTTGGGCGTCGAGTATTGCGGTTCCGCCTTTCATGGCTGGCAAAGCCAGGCCGGCGGCGGCACGGTGCAGGACGCGCTGGAGTCGGCGCTGCGTGAAATTGCCGGGATGCCGGTTGGCGTCATGTGTGCCGGACGGACCGATGCCGGCGTGCATGCGAGCCATCAGGTCGTGCATTTCGAAACATCGGTCGAGCGTCCGCTGACGGCCTGGGTGCGCGGAGTCAATTCGAATTTGCCGGCGGGTGTTGCTGTGCGCTGGGCGCAAGAGGTGGGCGATGAATTCCACGCGCGCTTCAGCGCCCGTGGCCGGCGTTACCGCTACCTGCTGCTCAATCGGCCGCAGAGGGCGGGTTTGTGGGCGGGGCGGGTCGGCTGGTTTCATGGAACGCTCGAACTGGCGGCGATGCAGGAGGCCTGCGGTAGACTGCTCGGCGAGCATGATTTCTCGGCTTTTCGGGCTGCCGGTTGTCAGGCCAAGTCGCCGGTCAAGACGCTGACACGGGCTGAAGTCCGGCAGTGCGGCAATATGTTTGTCTTCGATTTCGAGGCCAGCGCCTTTCTGCATCATATGGTGCGCAATCTGGTCGGTACGCTGGTCTATATCGGCAAGGGAGCGCAGTCGCCAGGCTGGATCGATGAACTGCTGCAGATGCAGGACCGAACACTGGCTGCGCCTACCTTCTCGCCGGATGGGCTGTATTTCCGCGGCCCGATCTACGAGCCGCACTGGGGGTTGCCCGATCCGGATGACGATTTTCTCGATGGGCTGCTCAAATGAGTTGGGCGGCAACGATTTTAATTTTGGCCGTTTTTTCCGGTTGACCGTAGGAGTCAAGAATTCATGAAAACTCGGATCAAAATATGCGGTCTGACCCGCGAAGAAGATGTCGACGCGGCGGTCGCGGCTGGAGCCGATGCGATCGGCTTTGTCTTCTACCTGCCCAGTCCGCGTTACGTTACCCCGCAGCGCGCCGCCGAACTGGCCCGGAGAATTCCGCCTTTTGTCGATGTCGTTGGCCTGTTCGTGAACGAAGCGCCGGAAGTCGTCCGCGCTGCCTGCGAAGCCCTGCCCATCAACATCCTGCAATTTCACGGCGACGAGGATGCGGCCTACTGCCGCCAGTTCGCCCGCCCCTATCTGCGGGCGGCACGGGTGAGGCCGGGGCTTGATCTGGTAGAATTCGCCGGCTCGTTTCCCGACGCCCGGGGTCTGTTGCTGGATGCCTTTGTCGAGGGCTACGGCGGTGGCGGCCATGTCTTTGACTGGACGCTGATTCCACCGAATCTCCCCTCGTATCTGGTGCTTTCCGGCGGCCTGACCGCAGACAACGTCGGCGATGCCGTGCGGCGCGTGCGCCCGGTGGCCGTCGATGTCTCCTCTGGCGTCGAAGCGAGCAAGGGAATCAAGGATCACTCGAAAATCGCTGCCTTCGTGGCGGCCGTACGGAAAGCCGATGAGTCAATATAACTTCCCCGACGCCAAGGGCCATTTTGGCCCATACGGTGGCGTCTTCGTGGCCGAGACGCTATTTGGCGCGCTCGATGAATTGAAGGAAGCCTACGCCGCAGCGCAGGCTGATCCGGCCTTCCGGGCCGAATACGAATACGAGCTCAAGCACTTCGTTGGCCGTCCGTCGCCGATCTACCATGCCAAGCGCTGGTCCGAAATGCTCGGCGGTGCGCAGATTTACCTGAAGCGCGAAGACCTCAACCACACCGGCGCCCACAAGGTGAACAACTGCATCGGTCAGGCCATGCTGGCCAAACGCATGGGCAAGCCGCGCGTTATCGCCGAAACCGGCGCCGGCCAGCACGGCGTTGCTACGGCGACGGTTGCCGCCCGCTACGGCATGGAATGCGTGGTTTACATGGGCAGCGAAGACGTCAAGCGTCAGGCCGCCAACGTCTATCGCATGAAGCTGCTCGGCGCCACCGTCGTGCCGGTCGAATCCGGCTCGAAGACACTCAAGGACGCGCTCAACGAAGCGATGCGCGACTGGGTCACCAACATCCACAACACCTTCTACATCATCGGCACGGTCGCCGGTCCGCATCCCTACCCGATGCTGGTCCGCGATTTCCAGAAAATCATCGGCGAAGAATGCCTGGTTCAGATGCCGGAAATGACCGGCCGTCAGCCCGATGCGGTGATTGCCTGTGTCGGCGGCGGTTCCAACGCGATGGGGATTTTCTACCCGTACATCGATGTCGAGGGCGTGCGCCTGATCGGCGTCGAAGCCGCCGGTGACGGAATGGAAACCGGCCGCCACTCGGCTTCGCTGACCGCCGGCGTACCCGGCGTGCTGCATGGCAACCGGACCTACCTGTTGCAGGACGAAGATGGCCAGATCATCGAAACGCATTCGATTTCGGCCGGTCTGGACTACCCCGGTGTCGGCCCGGAACACGCCTGGCTCAAGGATATCGGCCGCGCCGAATATCAGCCGATCGACGACAGCGAAGCGCTGGCCGCCTTCCATACGCTGTGTCGTATCGAAGGCATCATCCCGGCGCTCGAATCCAGCCATGCGCTGGCTTACGCCGCCAAACTGGCGCCGACGTTGCCGAAGGACAAGATTCTGCTGGTCAATCTCTCCGGCCGGGGTGACAAGGACATGCATACCGTGGCCGAAAAATCCGGGATCGTTTTCTGATGTCGCGCATAAAGACCGCTTTTGACCGGCTCAACGCCGAAGGCCGCAAGGCGCTGATTCCCTTCATCACGGCCGGCGATCCGGATGCAGCATTGACCCTGCCGCTCATGCAGGCGCTGGTCGAGGCTGGCGCCGACGTGATCGAACTCGGTGTCCCGTTCTCAGACCCGATGGCCGATGGCCCGACCATCCAGCGCGCTTCCGAGCGCGCCCTGGCCAAGGGCATGACGCTGCGCAAGGTGATGCAACTGGTTGTCGAATTCCGCAAGACTGATGACAAGACGCCGGTTGTCCTGATGGGCTACGCCAATCCGATCGAGGCCATGGGCCTCGAGAAATTTGCCGAAAAGGCCGCACAGTCAGGGGTCGATGGTGTTCTCGTCGTCGATTACCCGCCGGAAGAGGCGGCCAACTTTGGCGCCGCGATGAAGGCACAAGGAATGGATCCCATCTTCCTGCTGGCCCCGACTTCCAACGCCGAGCGTATCGCCCAGGTGGCCGAAATTGCCAGTGGTTACGTCTATTACGTCTCGCTGGCCGGCGTCACCGGTTCCGGTGCCCTGAATGTCGAGGCGGTGGCCGAGCGTCTGCCGCTGATCCGCGAAAAGACTGGCCTGCCGGTTGGCGTCGGTTTTGGCATCCGTGACGCGTCGACCGCAGCACGCATTGCCGCTATCGCCGACGCCGTCGTTGTCGGCAGCCGGATTATCGAAGAAATTGAAAAATCGACGGCGGAAACTGCCTGCGCCAATGTGAAAGCCTTGGTTGCAGACATTCGTCGCGGTGTGGATGAGGTGAAAAAATGAGCTGGCTGACCAAACTGCTGCCCCCCAAAATCAAGCGTGAGCAAGGCGCCCAGCGCCGCGGCAACCTGCCCGAAGGCCTGTGGAGCAAGTGCCCCTCCTGCGAGGCTGTGCTCTACGCGACCGACCTCGAAAACAACCTGCAGGTCTGCCCCAAGTGCGGCCACCATAACCGCCTCAATGCGCGCCAGCGGCTCGAGGTCCTGCTCGATGCCGAGGGCCGTTTCGAGATCGGTGCCGAGGTGTTGCCGGTCGATAGCCTCAAATTCAAGGACTCCAAGCGTTACCCGGATCGTCTGATGGATGCCAACGAGTCGAGCGGTGAAAGCGATTCGCTGGTTGTCTTGCAAGGCGCCATCAAAACCATGCCGGTTGTCGCTGCTGCCTTCGAGTTCGACTTCATGGGCGGCTCGATGGGCTCCGTGCTCGGCGAACGCTTCGTGCGCGGCGTGCAGACTGCCGTCGAGCACAAAATGCCCTTCATCTGCATTACCGCTTCCGGCGGCGCTCGCATGCAGGAAGGCCTGTTTTCGCTGATGCAAATGGCCAAGACGACGGCATCGCTGACCAAACTGTCCGAAGCCGGCCTGCCCTTTATCTCCATTCTGACCGACCCGACCATGGGCGGCGTTTCGGCCTCCTTCGCCTTTGTCGGTGACGTGGTCATTGCTGAACCCAAGGCGTTGATCGGCTTCGCCGGCCCGCGCGTCATCGAGCAAACTGTCCGCGAAAAGCTGCCGGAAGGCTTCCAGCGCTCCGAGTTCATCATGGAAAAGGGCGCCATCGACATGATCGTCGATCGTCGCGAACTCCGTGATCAGGTCGCCCGCGTACTGGCTCTTTTGCTCAAGCTGCCGGCCGCCGCTTGAAGACACTCGAAGACTGGCTGGCCCATCTCGAAAGCCTGCACCCCAAAGGACAGGCCGGCATCGAACTGGGCCTCGATCGTATTCGTCTCGTCAAGGATGCCTTGGGCCAGACGCAACACTGCCCGGTCATCGTCGTCGGCGGCACCAACGGCAAGGGCTCGACCTGCGCCTATCTCGAAAACATCATCGACCGCGCCGGCTACAAGGTCGGCTGCTACACCTCGCCGCACCTGCTGGCTTACAACGAGCGGGTGCGCCTGAACGGCAAATCGGTGAGCGACGAGGCCTTGTGCGCCGCCTTTGCTCGCGTTGAAGTGGCGCGCCAGCAGGCTGGCAACGTTGCGTTGACCTATTTCGAATTCGGTACGCTGGCCGCCTGGGAAGTCTTTGCCGAAGCCGGCGTTGAAGCGGCGATTCTCGAAGTCGGCCTGGGTGGTCGGCTCGATGCGGTCAACGCCTACGAACCCGATGTTTCCATCGTGACCACCGTGGCTCTTGATCACACCGACTGGCTGGGGCTGGATCGCGAGAGCATCGGCTTCGAAAAGGCCGGTATCTACCGGGCCGGAAAGCCGGCCTTGTGCGCCGATCCGAGTCCACCGCAAAGCCTGCTAGCCCACGCTGCAGCCATTGGCGCCGATCTGCGCCTGATCGGTCGTGATTTCGGTTTCGAACGGCCGAGTGCCGAAACCAACGAAAACCGCCTGCAATGGCGCTGGTGGTGCCGCTCCGGTGGCCAGCTGATCAAGCGTGCGCTGGCCTATCCCGGCCTGCGCGGTCCGACCCAGCTCTACAACGCCGCGGTTGCCCTGGCCGCGCTTGACGCACTGGGCGACAAATTGCCGGTGACCATGCAGGCCATCCGCCCCGGGATGATCGAAACCGAGCTGCCCGGGCGCTTTCAGGTCGTTCCCGGCAAGCCGGCTATCGTCCTCGATGTTGGCCACAATCCGCAGGCGATCAGGGTGTTGGCTGATAATTTGTCGAGCATGGGTTTTTTCGACCGGACCTTTGCCGTACTCGGCATGTTGAGCGACAAGGATATCGTCGGCGCGCTGGCGCCCTTGAGGGACAAGGTTGATGTCTGGCATCTGGCGACATTGGCCGGGCCGCGCGGAACAACGGCCGAGACGCTGGCTGGAATCATTGCCAAAACCGGGCTTGGTGGCGAGGTGGTTTGCCATGCCTCGGCACAGCTTGCCATGCAAGCCGCCAAGGGGCAGGCCGCTGAAAGTGATAGAATCCTCGCCTTTGGATCTTTCTACACGGTAGCCGGCGCGCTAGAAGCGCTTCGGAAAAGCCCATAGTCATGGACGACAACGACGCCCAGTTGCACCTCAAGAAACGCGCCCGCCGCCGTCTGGTCGGGGCGATTTTCTTCGTATCCGTAGTCGCCGTGGTGCTGCCCATGGTGATGGATCACGAGCCGCGCCAGACCGTGCAGGATGTCGAAATCCGCATTCCGGGGCAGGACGAAAAGCCGTTTGCCCCCAAGTTTGCCGTCGCCCCGGTTGCGAAGCCCAAGCCCGCCGAAGCGCCGGCCGTGCCGCCTGTGGTCAGCACCGAGGCCGCCGTGGCGGAGCCAGCGGTGAAGCCGACGGCCCGCGTTGTCGAGGTCGCCAAGGATGCCAAGCCGGCCGAGAAGCCGCTAGAAAAACCAGCAGAAAAACCGGCCGCAAAGCCGGAAAAGGTACCCGAAAAACCTGCCGCGAAGGCGCCTGAAAAGACGGTTGAAAAGCCCAAGGCGGACGATGCCAAGCGGGCCGCCGCGATTCTGGCCGGTCAGCCGGCTGAAGCCAAGCCAGCGGCAAAAAATGGCGAATATCTGGTCCTGATCGGTGCCTTTTCCAACGAGGCGAATGTCAAGAGCCTGAAAGCCAAGCTCAGCGAGGAGGGCATCAAGACCTTCAGCGAGCCGCTCGATACGCCGCAGGGCAAGAAGACCCGTGTTCGCGCCGGCCCGTTTGCCAGTCGTGAAGCCGCCGACAAGGCGCTCGAAAAAATGAAGCGGATCGGCGTCAGCGGAGTCGTTGCAGCCAAGCCATGACGTATTTTGATTACGTCGTGATCGGGATCGTCGTTGTGTCGCTGCTGTTTGGCTTGTGGCGCGGCGTGGTCGGCGAGGTCATCGCGCTGGCGGCCTGGGGCATCGGGATTTTTGCTGCGATCGAGTTCGGCGCCCCGGTCGGGAATTCGGTTTTTGCCGGCTTGAGCGATCCCGCCTTGCGGACGCTGGCCGGTTGTGTCGTGATCTTTGTCGGCATCCTGGTTTCGATGGCGGTGTTGAACATGGTGGTGCGTAGCATGGTCAAAGCATTGGGCTTGTCCGTGTCGGATCGCATTCTCGGCATGATCTTCGGACTGACGCGCGGTGTGCTGGTGTGCATGGTGCTGGTCGGGCTGGGGGGCATGACTTCGGCGCCGACGCAAGCGTGGTGGCGGAATGCAACGCTGGCAGCGCCTTTGGAAACCGTCGTTATGGCAGTCAAGCCTTGGCTGCCTGACGATTTGGCAAAACGAATTCGATTTAGCTAAGCAGGAAATACTATGTGCGGGATTTTAGGTGTAATGGCGACAACGCCGGTCAATCAGCTGCTTTACGACGGCCTGATGGTGCTCCAGCACCGCGGCCAGGATGCAGCAGGGATCGCGACGGCGGAGAACAATACTTTTCACCTGCACAAGGGGCCGGGGCTGGTCCGCGACGTCTTCCGCACGCGCAACATGCGCGCCCTGCCGGGTAATTGCGGCATCGGCCACGTCCGCTACCCGACCGCCGGTTCGGCTTACAACTTTGCCGAGGCGCAACCGTTCTACGTCAATTCGCCATTCGGCCTCTGTCTCGGCCACAACGGCAATCTGACCAATGCCGAGCAGTTGAAGGGCGAGATGTTCCGTCTCGATCGCCGGCACATCAACACCAACTCCGATTCCGAAGTTCTGCTCAACGTGCTGGCGCATGAACTGCAGTCGGCGGCGCATGGCTATGAACTCGACGTTGATGCCATCTTCCAGGCGGTTGGTGGCGTGCATCGCCGTTGCCGCGGCGCTTATGCCGTCGTTGTCCTGATCGCCGGTTATGGCCTGCTCGCTTTCCGCGATCCGCACGGCATCCGGCCGCTGGTCTATGGCCAGAACGAGACGCCGGAAGGCATGGAGTATCTCGTATCGTCCGAATCCGTCGCCCTCGATACGCTGGGTTTCAAGATGGTGCGTGATATCGAGCCGGGCGAGGCGGTCTTCATCGACTTCAACTTCCAGTTCCATAGCCGTCAGTGCGCCCAGCAGCCGATGTACGCGCCGTGCATTTTCGAATACGTCTATCTGGCCCGTCCGGACTCGGTGATCGACGGCGTTTCCGTCTACGAATCCCGTCTGGCCATGGGTGAAAAGCTGGCCGAGAAGGTCAAGAAGTTTATTCCGATCGACGAAATCGATGTCGTCATTCCGATTCCTGACTCCAGCCGTCCATCGGCCATGCAACTGGCGCAGGTTCTCGGCATTCCGTTCCGTGAAGGCTTCGTCAAGAACCGCTATGTCGGTCGCACCTTCATCATGCCCGGGCAAGCCATGCGCCGGAAATCGGTGCGCCAGAAGCTCAACACCGTCGGCCAGGAATTCAAGGGCAAGCGCGTGTTGCTGGTCGATGATTCCATCGTCCGCGGCACGACCAGTCGCGAGATTGTCGACATGGCGCGCGCAGCTGGCGCGGTCAAGGTCTATTTCGCTTCGGCCGCGCCACCGGTGCGCTTCCCCAACGTCTATGGCATCGATATGCCGACGCGGGCCGAACTGATCGCCACCGGCCGCACCGGTGACGAAATTGCTGCTGAAATCGGTGCCGATGCGCTCGTTTATCAGGACATCGAGGCGCTCAAGGAGTCGATTACCTCGTTGCGCGCCGACCTGACCCTGTTCGATGCGTCCTGTTTCGACGGTTGCTACATCACGGGCGACATCGACGACTATTACCTCGATGCGGTCGAGGGCAAGCGTGGCGGCAAGGGCTCGAAGAACGACGACGACGGCGATGGCAAGGCCTCGCAGCAACTCGTCCTGCAACTGGCCGAGGACTCACGGGACTGACCATGGCTGATTTGCCCGATTACCGCCCGGAAACGCTGGCCGTTCGCGCCGGCCAGCAGCGCAGCCAGTTTGGCGAGCATTCCGAAGCGCTGTACCTGACATCCAGCTTCGTCTTCAAGAGCGCAGCCCAAGCGGCCAAGCGTTTTTCCGGTGAGGAAGAGGGCAACGTCTACGCCCGCTTCTCGAACCCGACTGTCACCATGTTCGAAGAACGCCTCGCCGCGCTCGAAGGCGCAGAGGATTGCGTCGCCACGGCGAGCGGCATGTCGGCGATCATGGCCGCCGTGCTGGCCCACCTCAAGCAGGGCGACCACATCGTTGCTTCCAACAGCCTGTTCGGCGCCACGGTGCAGTTGTTCAACAACATCCTGTCGCGCACCGGCATTACGACCACCTTCGTGTCGCATACCGATCCGGCAGCGTGGGAAGCGGCGATCCGTCCGGAAACCAAGCTGTTTTTCCTTGAAACGCCGTCCAATCCGCTCACTGAAATCGCCGACATCCGGACGCTGGCCGGGATCGCTCACGCCAGGAATATCCTGGTCGCCGTCGACAACTGTTTCTGTACGCCCATCCTGCAGCGCCCGCTCGACATGGGGGCCGATCTGGTCATTCATTCGGCGACCAAGTTCCTTGACGGTCAGGGCCGCGTGCTGGGCGGTGCCGTCTGCGGCCCGAAGAAACTGACCGAAGAAGTCTTCAAATACCTGCGCACGGCCGGACCGACGCTATCGGCCTTCAATGCCTGGGTGTTGCTCAAGGGCCTTGAAACACTGAAGCTGCGCGTTGACGCGCAATCGGCCAATGCCGCGCAGTTGGCTGGCTGGCTCGAAGCGCATCCGAAAGTGGCGCGTGTTTTCTATCCCGGTCTGCCCTCGCACCCGCAGCACGAACTGGCGAAAACCCAACAGAAATCGGGCGGCGCCATCGTTGCCTTCGAAGTCAAGGGCGCTCGCGAACAAGCCTGGCAGGTGGTCGATAATTGCCGCCTGCTGTCCATTACCGCCAATCTCGGCGACACCAAAACGACCATCACCCATCCCGCCTCCACCACGCATGGCCGTATTTCCCCGGAAGCCCGGGCAGCGGCCGGCATCAATGAAGGGCTGCTGCGTATCGCCGTCGGCCTCGAAGCGGTGGAGGATCTGCAGACCGATCTTGAGCGTGGCCTGAGCCAGATCTGATCGTCTGAATTTTTCCGCGCCGCCAGCGAGGGGGCGCAACTGCCGGATCTGGGCGTTTTTTGGGTTAACCGTGTTTGCTACGGTCAACCGGAAAAAATGCCCAAAATTGAAATCCGGTATCTCCTGACCCTCGCTGTCTCGTTGCATCCTGGCCCCTCCGGTCAGGCTTTATCCAAGGATTCCCATGCATTTCTCCGATCTCGGCCTCAAGGCCGAACTCCTGCGCGCTGTTGCCGACCAAGGTTATGACACGCCGACCCCCATCCAGCAACAGGCCATTCCGGCCGTCATGACCGGCCGCGACCTGATGGCCACGGCCCAGACCGGCACCGGCAAAACGGCAGGTTTCACGCTGCCCATCCTGCACCGTTTGTTCAGCGGCCCGGCCGGACATCTTGCCCGCGTCACCAAGAAGCCGCGCGTGCTGGTCCTCGTGCCGACCCGTGAACTGGCCATCCAGGTCGAGGAAAGCGTGCGCACCTACGGCAAGCATCTGCCGGTCGTCTCGCTGGCCGTCTTTGGTGGCGTCGGCATCAATCCGCAGATCGCCGGCCTGCGCCGTGGCGTCGATATCCTGGTGGCGACACCCGGCCGCCTGCTCGATCACATTCAGCAACGCACGGTCGATCTCTCTGCGGTCGAGATTCTGGTCCTTGACGAAGCCGACCGCATGCTCGACATGGGCTTCATCCGCGATATCCGCAAGATCATTGCCTTGCTACCGAAACAACGCCAGAACCTGATGTTCTCGGCGACCTTCTCGCCGGACATCCGCGAACTGGCCGCCGGCCTGCTGCACAATCCGGCCTCGGTCGATGTCGCCGCGCGCAATACCGCGGCCGAAACGGTGGCCCAGTGCGTCATCGAAACCAACCGCGACCAGAAGAAGGCATTGCTCTGTCACCTGTTCGAAACCCGCGGCTGGCATCAGGTGCTGGTTTTCGCCCGGACCAAGCATGGTGCCGATGCGTTGTCCAAAACGCTGGAAAAAGCCGGCATCAGTTCGGCCGCCATCCACGGCAACAAATCGCAGGGGGCGCGGACGCGTGCCCTCACCGATTTCAAGGATGGCAAGCTGGTGGCGCTGGTGGCGACCGATATTGCGGCACGCGGCATCGACATCGATGCGCTGCCCTACGTGATCAATTTTGAGCTGCCCGATGTCGCCGAAGACTACGTGCACCGTATCGGCCGCACCGGGCGCGCCGGCATGGAAGGCAAGGCGATCTCCCTGGTCAGCCACGACGAGCGTGGCAACCTGCGCGATATTGAACGACTGATCAAGCGCGATCTCGAGCGCCTCGTCATACCGGGCTTCGAGGCATCGGCCATCGCGCCGCCCAAGCCGGTGCAGCCGCCGCGCGGCGTGCGCAAGCCGCAACCCGGCCGGCCACAGGCTAAGAAAACGGCGCAAAACCCGAGTCGACCGCAGCAACATCACAGCGGCAACCGGCATCGCTGATCGCCAGCCACGCAGGAACTAAAGGCGTGGCTGACTTGTCGGGGGGTGAAAAAACGTCTACTGTGGAAACTTAAGCCGTAACTTCATATTGTTAACGCAGTTTCTTAAGGTGTTTTGGAGGTCGGGATGCCCCCCCCGCAAAAAGTCCGGCTCGGTGACCTGCTGATTCAGCAAGGCTTGCTGACCGAGGAACAACTGAAGATGGCGCTCGATGAGCAGAAACGCACCGGGCGCAAGCTTGGGCGCGTTTTTGTCGAGAGCGGCTACGTCACCGAGGAGGGTATCTCGCAGGCGCTGGCCCGTCAGTTGCGGATTCCCTTTGTCGACCTCAAGAATTTCACGCCCAAGCCCGATCTGATCAAACTGTTACCGGAAGCGCCGGCCCGGCGTTTTCGCGCGATGGTTCTCGAGCAGTTGCCGGATGGCCGTTTGCAGATCGGCCTGGCCGATCCGACAGATTTGCAGGCCTATGACGAAATCACCCGTCTGGTCAAACGCGAGATTGACCTCGCCGTCGTTACCGAAAGCCAGTTGCTGGCCATGGTCGACCGTGTCTATCACCGCGGCGAGCAGATTACCGGCCTGGCCAAGGAACTGACCGCCGAACTCGGCGACATGCCGATCGAATTCGGCGACCTGCTCGGTCTCAACCCGGGCGCCGAGGATGCACCGGTCGTCAAGCTGCTGCAAACGGTGTTCGAGGAAGCGATGCGCCTGCGCGCTTCCGACATCCATTTTGAGCCGCAGGAAAAGTCGCTGCGCATCCGCTTTCGTATCGACGGCGTGCTGCACATCCAGACCGAGGCCGACGGCAAGGTTTCATCGGCTGTTGCCCTGCGCCTCAAGCTGATGTCGGGGCTTGATATTTCCGAAAAGCGCCTGCCGCAGGATGGCCGTTTCAATATCAAGGTGCGCGCCAATCCGGTCGACGTCCGGATCTCGACCTTGCCGACACAATATGGCGAATCGGTGGTCATGCGTCTGCTCGCCCAGAACACCGGCCTGCTCGAACTCGACAAGATCGGCATGCCGCCTCGCGTCCTCGATCGCCTGCGCCACGCCCTCAAGCGGCCGAGCGGCATGGTGCTGGTCACGGGCCCGACCGGCTCAGGCAAGACGACCACGCTCTACGCCGCGCTCAACGAACTGAACAGCCCGGAAAAGAAGGTCATTACCGTCGAAGACCCCGTCGAATACCGGCTGGGTGGCCTGAACCAGGTGCAGGTGCACGAAAAGATCGATCTCTCCTTCTCGCGCGTGCTGCGTACCGTACTGCGGCAAGACCCGGACATCGTGCTGATCGGCGAAATGCGCGACCAGGAAACGGCCGAAATCGGCATGCGCGCCGCCATGACCGGCCACCTTGTGCTGTCCACGCTGCACACCAACGACGCCGTATCGACGCCGATCCGCCTGCTCGACATGGGCGTGCCGCGCTACATGGTGGCGCTGTCGGTCCATATGGTCATCGCCCAGCGTCTGGTCCGGCTGATCTGCAGCAACTGCCGCGAAGCCTATCCGCTGACGCCGAACGAGCATGAATGGCTGCGCTACGAGCTGGGAAATGGCATTGATGACCACACCTACCACCACGGTCGCGGCTGTGCCCATTGCGCCAACACGGGTTATCAGGGGCGGAGCGGCGTCTACGAGTTTCTTGAAATGAGCGACACCGTGGTCGAAGCGATCAACCATGAAGATCCGGGCGAATTCATGCGCGTTGCCCGCCAGCAGATGGCTGGTGAGACGCTGCGCCGCGACGCCGTCCGTCTGGTGCTTTCGGGCCGGACAACGGTTTCCGAAGCCATGCGTATCAGCAACCAGTTCGAGGAATAAGCGGGCGTGGCCAACTTTGCCTACAAGGGCCGGGACGGTGGCGGCAACCTGATCGAGGGTGTGCTCGAAGGCGCCACCTCGGGCAACGTCGCCGATGTCCTGCTCGGTCGCGGCATCACGCCGGTTTCGATCCAGGAAACCCGCGCCAAGGCAAAGAGTGCTGGCGAAGCCGGCTTGAACTTCTTCAAGCCCAAGGTCGAACACGTCGATATCCTGCTTTTCTCGCGGCAGATTCACACCTTGTTGCGGTCAGGCGTGCCGATCATGCGCGCCTTGAGCGGCCTGCAGGAGTCGGCGACCAACCCGGCGATGAAGGAGGTCATTCGCGACGTGCGCGAAAGCCTCGAGGCCGGCCGTGAACTGTCGGTATCGCTGGCCCGCCATCCCGAAGTGTTCAACCCCTTCTATATTTCGATGGTGCGGGTCGGCGAAGCGACCGGCCTGCTCGACGAAATTTTCCTCCGCCTGTTCGATCACCTCGAATTCGAGCGCTTCATGCGCGAACAGGTCAAGTCGGCACTGCGTTACCCCATGTTTGTCGTGATGGCGATGGCAGCAGCCATCGTCGTCGTGAATATTTTTGTCATCCCCGCCTTTGCCAAGGTATTTCAGGGTTTCGGCGCTGAATTGCCGCTGATGACGCAAATTCTGCTCGGTTTCTCCAATTTCATGGTGAACTGGTGGCCAGCCATGCTCGTTGGCACCATTGCTGCTGTATTCATTTTCCGGGCCTGGGTTGCCACAGCGGCAGGGCGCATGCAGTGGGAGTCGCTGGTCCTCAAATTTCCGATTGCCGGCAAGATTGTCCGCAAGGCCGCGATGGCCCGCTTCGCCCGCAGCTTCGCGCTCGGCATGCGTAGCGGTGTGCCGGTCATGCAGGCCCTGACCAACTCGTCGCAAACGGTTGATAACAGCTTTATCGCCGCCAAGATCGAAGGCATGCGCGATACCGTCGAACGTGGTGAAAGCGTTGTCCGTTCGGCCATTGCCTCGGGGTTCTTCTCGCCGGTCGTGTTGCAGATGATCTCGGTTGGCGAAGAGTCCGGTGCACTCGACGACATGCTCGAAGAGGTCGGCCAGATGTATCAGCGCGAAGTCGAATATGAACTGAAGACGCTCGGCCAGCAGATCGAGCCGATCCTGATTGTTTGCTTGGGCGCGCTGGTGCTGGTGCTTGCGCTCGGTATCTTCCTGCCGATGTGGGACCTCGGCAAGGTCGCCATCAAGCGTTGATGCGACCATGCGGCGTTATTACGAATTTGCCGTCGTTGTTGTCCTGATCAGCATCCTCGCTCTGGTGCTCTTGAAGGCGTTGGGGCGGACGAGCAATGAAATGGAAGAAGCCAGCGTTCAGTCTGAAGTGTCGGCGATACGAATTGGCTTGATGGAGGTAGTGGCGCACCGGGAAACGTTTGGCGGCAGTTTGCCGAAGAGCGACAACCCGCTCGACTGGGTCGCCACTCGGCCGGCAAGCTATGTGGGAGAAGTGGACAGTGTTCCGGACAGCAAGGCAGTCTGGTATTTCGACCGCAGCGCCAAGGAGCTTGTTTACCGCTTTCGTGATGGGCATCGAGCCAGATTCAGGCTCAGTCGCGATGGAAATGTTGAGAGCCAGAGAGCTGTTGTTGCAGGGGTCGGATTGTTGCGACTTGAAGATCAACGAGAATAAATGTTGAGAAGGAAGGTGAATATGTCTAAAGTAATAAAACTTATATCCGTTAATCCTGACATGAACCATAAACCCGTCTGTCGCAGGCAAGGCCAGTTCGGCTTCACGCTGATCGAGTTGATTGTCGTTATTATCATTCTCGGCATCCTGGCGGCTGTCGCTTTGCCACGCTTTGTCAATCTGCAGCGCGATGCACGTATTGCCAAGCTGCAGGCGGCTCGGGGCAGCGTCTCGGCTGCTGCGGCGTTGGTCCATGCAACGGCTTTTTCGCGGGCAGGTATTGCTGATACGGCGCCCTGTACCGGTGGTGGCACGGCCGACAACGCGACAGGGGCAAGCGGCACGGTCTGTACTGAAAGCGGCCTGATCAACATGGTTTACGCCTACCCGGCGGTGACGGCGATCGGCACTCCCGGCATACTCTCGATGGCCGGCCTGACCGGGGTTTTTAATCCGACAGCAGCGCAACTGCAGGCCGAGGGTTATACCTACGACGTCAATGGCGGCGTTGCCACCTTTGGCGTTTTAGGTGCAACGACAGCGGCCACCTGTTTCTTTACCTACACCCAACCGCTGGCGCCGAATCAAGCGGCGCCGGTCAGCGGGTTGACCACGACCGGATGTTAATTTTTTAATTTTTAGGAGTTGGTGATGAAAGCTATGCAAAAAGGTTTTACCCTGATCGAACTGATTGTCGTGATCGTGATTCTCGGTATTTTGGCGGCAACAGCTCTGCCGAAATTTGTCGATTTGCGTACTGATGCAGCTGATGCCGCGGTAGAGGGCGTAGCTGGGGCGCTGACATCGGCATCGGCTATCAATTACTCGACCTGTATGGCCCGGGGGGTAACTCACGCAACCTGCGCTCGCCTCAATGCAGCAACTGCCTGCGCGACGTTATCAACATCTGCCGTTGGTGGCATGGTTGGCAATGCGTTGCCTGCTGGATATTCCGTCACTGTTGATGGCACTTGTGTTGCTCAGGCTGCAGGAACCGCCGTGACCTGCACGATTAGTTCGTCTGCTAGTACTCCGGCCCAGACGGCGCAGGCGACGGTTATCTGTACTGGCTAATTGAACCATCTGACTGAAGAAACGCGGCTTTCGGTACCGACAGCGGGTTTTCCCCGTTGTCTATCCGAGGCATGTGCAAACCCGCCGCAAGGCGGGTTTTTGCCGTTTGCAGGGAGTCGTGGTTTTACGCTCATCGAACTGGTGGCCGTGATGGTGATTATTGGCATTCTTGCGGTCGTTTTGTTGCCCAAGTGGAGCGGTAGTTCGGGTTTCGACGAGCGTGGGTTTCGTGATCGCGTAGTCGCTGGGCTGCGTTATGCGCAGAAGTCGGCCATAGCCAGTCGGCGGACGGTTTGTGCAAGTTTTTCGTCCCCTCCTGCGCGTGTCACCTTTAATATTTCGACAGCCAACGGGGCTTTGAATTGTGCAGTCGGCAATGCTCTGGCTGGGCCGGATACCAATCCTCTGATTGTGACGGCGACCGGAAATGTTACATTTGCTGCGCTGCCAGCCGATGTGGTATTCGATGCCGGTGGGCGACCGGGTGGGGCTGCATCGATCAATGTCTCCGGGCTTCCCGCTGCCCTGGCGATCACCGTTGAGGCGGAAACGGGTTATGTCCATTAGGCCAGCCCTGCAGCGTGGTATTACGCTGATCGAACAAATCATGTTCATACTGATAGTCAGTGTTGGCGTGATCGGTCTTGTTTCGGTGATGAATCCGGCCATCCGTGCCAGCGCCGATCCAATGCTGACGAAGCAACTTGTCGCCATTACCGAGTCACTGCTCAACGAGGTCATGCACCAGCCGTTTACATGGTGTGATCCGGATGATCCAGCGGCGTCGACGGCGCAGTCTTACGGCGATTGCGTCAGTCCGCAAAATACCAATACCATGGCGTCATTCAGTAGTGTCGAGACTCGTTTTGGCATTCCGCCTGCTTCACCTTTCGACAACGTGTCCGACTACGGTGGCAATTCCTGGGCCAATATCGATGATCCCTCGGGTAGCAACGCCATGGCAGGCTATACCGCCAGCGTTGCCGTCGCGCGGGCCGGAACTGCTCTGGGTCTGGCCGATGACACGGCGGCGCTTAGCGTGACGGTGACTGTTTCCCGTGGCGCCGAAACCTTTTCTTTGACCGGCTATCGTTTCCGCTATGCGCCGCGCATTTGATTTTCGGCCGTTTTTTCGGGTTGACCGTGGATTTACACTGGTCGAGATGATCATTTCGATTGTCATCACCGGCATCATCGTTTCGATGGTGGCCATGTTCGGGCGCGGGCAGGTTGATGCCTACATCGATGTTGGCAACCGGGCCGAACTGTCGGATGCCGCGGACACGACCCTGCGCCGGGTCGCCCGCGAATTGCAATCGGCACTACCCAACAGCGTGCGGCTTTCCGGCAGCAACTTTCTCGAGTTCGTACCGATTCACGATGCCGGGCGCTACCGTGTCGAGCTGGATTCCACGGGGGGCGGCGACCTTCTGAATTTCGCCAGCAATACCGACGCGACTTTCGATGTCCTCGGGCCGCTGGTAACCATTCTGGCTGGCGACCAACTGGTTGTTTTCAACCTGGGCCAGCCCGGTTCGGATGTTTATGAAGGCACCAGCCGGCGGGCAGCGACCGCCGGCGTCGGCCTCAATAACATCACTTTTGCCCCGGCCGGCACCCAGTTCCCGCTGGCCTCCCCGCAAAACCGCTTCCAGATTGTCGGTGGCCCGGTGACCTATGAATGTACCGGGGTGGCGCTGGTCCGGCATTCCGGTTACGGATTTCTGACTACGCAGCCCGTGGCTTTTGGCGCGCTGGGCGGTGTCACCGCGGTGCTGGCTGACAACGTTAGCAACTGTGCCTTCAATTATGTGCCGGCGATACTACAGCGCAACGGCTTGGTTGTCCTGCGTCTGACATTGACGCGTAACGGCGAGTCGGTGGAACTGCTGCATCAGGTCGATGTACTGAATACGCCATGATTTCAATTTTGCCCGTTTTTTCCGGTCGACCGTGGAAGTCCGGAATTTCCCTTCCAGGGCGCCAGCGCGGTGTCTCGATCATCACCGGGGTCTTCCTGCTGCTGCTGATGTCCGTTCTGGCCGCCGTCATCGCCAATGTTGTTTCAACCGCGCATGTAAACCAGGCGGCCGATATCGGCGGCGCGCGGGCCTACCAGGCGGCGCGCGCCGGCGTGGAGTGGGGCATGTTCCAACTCGACCCGAATGCCCAGGGCGCCGGGCTGCCGGCCTGTGTCAACGGCACGCCAGCCATCCCGGGGCATGCGGTGACGGTGACTTGCCAGAGTTGGGATACCACCGAAGGCACTCGCCAGCTTCGCTTTTACCGGATTGTTTCGCAGGCGATTGCGGCCGGGGTCAAGGCGCCGGGAATCGAGCGTCAGGTCGAGGTGACGCTGGAAAAATGCCGGGATCCGGCGAGTGTGATCGCGCCTTATGACTGCTGAACGGGGGAGTGAATGATTCGGCTATTGGTATTTCTTCTGTTGGCGGTGTCGACCGCTGCTGCCTCGGGGGCAACTTGTACCAGTCGTCGCGATGGAGATTGGAGCTCGAACAATACCTGGAATTGCGGTTCGGGAACGCGCAATGGGCCACCGGCTGTCGGTGATGCCGCGGTTGTGCGCGGCAGCGATAGCATTACGCTCGATACCAACAGCAATTCGCTGAGCAGCCTTACGGTGAATTCAGGCGGATCAATTTCTGGCGATAGCAGCAGCCGAACGATCTACCTGGCCGGTAACTTGAGCAATAGCGGCACGATCAGCATTCAAGGCGGGAGCAGCAGTCGTATCGTTTTGCAGGGCGCATCAACGTGGAGCGGCGACGGAACGGTCCTTCTCGATTATCTCGATATCAACTGGAACGTGCTAACGCTTGATCCGGCATCAGCCGCGGTCATCCATCTGACCGACAGCGATCCGTTCCAGAATGTCGGCGGATTCAACAACGCCGGATCGCCGAACCGTGTCGCCACCGTGTACCTGGATGGCGGTAGCCAGTCCTATAACGACTACAACATCCAGATGCCCAATCTGGTCGTAAGTGGTGGAACCAAGACGGTGTCGTCGAGCAGCTTCATCGTCCTCGGCAACCTGACGATCAACAGCGGGGCGACGCTGAGTACGAATGCGGTGAGCACGGTCACCCTGGGGGGCGACTTGACGATCAATGGCACCCTGTCGTCATTCAGCGGCGGCTCGACGACGTGGACCTTCAATGGCAGCGCAGTGCAACATATTTCGGCCGCGGCTGCCTTTCGCAACCTAACCCTCAACAACAGCAATGGCCTGATTATTGCCGGCGACCTGACCGTTGGCGATAGCAGTTGGGGAACCTTGACCCTGACTGCCGGCAAACTGACCACTGGCAGCAACGCAGTCATTATTCCGAAAAATTGTAGCGGCAGCATGATCAGCCGGGTTGCCGGGACGTGGATTAACGGCAATCAGCGGCTGACCATGCCGTCATTCAACGCCACCTGTATCTTCGATGTCGGCGACAGCAGCAACTATGCGCCGATCACCTTTGCTTATCCCTGGCACAGCAGTCCGCTCGGCGGCACCGTCACGGGCGGAACGACCAGTGGCGACCATCCGGACACGATGGCTGGGACATCCGGCGTAGATAGCACGAAGAGCGTCAATCGTTACTGGGTTTTGGCAGTCGGTGGCGGCTCCACTTTCTATACCTACGACGCCACATTTCAGTATTGCAATGCTTCCGGCAGCGCCAACTGCGGGGTGAATGATGTCGATGCCGCAGCGACGCCGAACAACTTCGTCGTTGGCGAAAAGGCGTCGGGAACCTGGTCGATTCTGACGCCGACAGCGCCATCGGCAAGCAGTCGAACGGTGAGTGGGGCGACGACTTTTGGGGCATTCGCCATTGGCGAGGCAGGGTCGACCGTGCCGAACAACTGCCCACAGCCGGCCAATACCCCGTCGGGCCTGACCCTGACTTGCCAGTGCGATAGTTTCGGGCGCAGCGCACTCAACCCGTCACCGATGTTCACCAGCAGCAACTGGATCGTATCAACCAGCGACAGCACCGGGATCGTGCCCTATGTCAATAGCTCGAGCGGTTTCCTGCGCTTGACCGAAAACACCGGAAATAATGCCAAGGCAGCGACGGCCCCCGGTTTTTTCCCGGCTGCTGGCAACTACATTTCGGTCGAGTTCAAGCACTACGCCTATAACGGGAGCGGGGCTGACGGGATCGCGATGGCCCTTTCCGACTATACCGTCCCGGCCGTTCCCGGTGCTTTCGGCGGCTCTTTGGGTTATGCCCAGAAGACCTCCGGCGGCGTAGCAAGCGGCTTTGCCGGCGGTTGGATCGGCGTTGCGGTAGACGAGTACGGCAATTTTTCCAATCCAAACGAAGGACGGGTTGGCGGAATCGGCTTTATTCGCGATGGTGTTGCTGTGCGCGGTTCGGGCTCGGGAACCACGGGTTACCCCTACCTTGGCGGGACCGGCGGCAGCTTGTCGCCCGGTGTCGACAATGCCGGTTCAAGCTCTCCGGCTTATGGGCATTACTACCAAATCATCGTTGATGCCAGAAACTCTGCATTGGGGCAAACCTGGGTCGCGGTCAATCGCGATATTTCGGGATCGGGGGCTAGCTATGCATCGGTCGTTCCATCGTTCAATGCCTATGCTGCGGCAAGCGCGGCCGGTTATACGCAGGCACCGGTGCCGGCCAACTGGCAACTCTCCTTTACCGGGTCTACCGGAGGCTCGACCAATATCCACGAATTGGGCCAGGTGCGGATATGCGCCCAATATTACGTTCCACCTGATGGTGGGACGGCCGGGGGATTCAGCGCGATTGACGAGGCTTATTCCAGTTCGGTACAGAACTACCTGACCGGCCACATCTATACGAAACTGGCCGGCACGCCTTTCAAGTTGAAGCTTGCCGCGCTATCGAACAGCCAGATCCAGACGACTTACGCGGCGAGTGGCACGAAGACAGTGACCGTCAAGCTGGTCGATAACAGCGATGGCTTGTGTGGTGACGACACCAACCGGGCAAGCGCCTGCGCAAACAGTGCCTGCAACGGCAAGTCGGCGGTCAGCGGCGGCAGCCAGTCGCTGACTTTCAGTTCGACCGACAAGGGGGTCAAGACCACCGGCAACTTCACCTTGAATTCGGCCTATTCCCGCCTGGTTGCAGTAATCAGCGACGGGACGACGACGGCCTGTTCGATTGATGGCTTTGCGGTGCGGCCCACCCTGTTGTCGGGTGTCGCCTCGTCGGCATCGAACGCAACGCTGGCCGGTAGTCCGAAATTCAAGGCGAATACCGATAGCTTTACCTTATCGGTCACTGCCAATGCCAGTGGCTATACCGGTCAGCCCAAAATCAATACGGCGGCAATGGCCGCCAACACCTCGGCTTGGGTGCTTGGTGCGATTTCGCCAGGCACTTTCCCAAATGCCGTGTCGGGAGGCTCCAGTTCGACGGCGAGCGGCAGCTTTCTTTATTCCGAAGTCGGCAATTTCCGTTTTCTTGGCTACGACCCGGCCACCGACACCACCTCGCAACGCGGCATTTATGATGATGATTGGGTGAGCGTCGATAGCGCTGCCACCAAGAACGATTGCGTGGCCGGTAGTTATAGCAACACCAAGGATGCAAGCGGCAAGTACGGCTGTTCTTTTGGGCTTAGTGACACCGGGACATCGGCGCCTAATTCGCCATGGTTCGGGCGCTTTGTACCTGATCGGTTCATCTATCTGGGTGGCGGCATTTCGCAATTTTGCAGTGCGACCAACCCATTTACTTACATGGGGCAGCCAGCCATCGGCATCGCCTATCGCTTGCAGGCGACCAACGGTAGCGGCGCGGTGACCAGCAATTACTCCCAGTCACTCGGCTATCCGGTAGTGAATCCGGCTCTGGTTGCGGAAGACCAGGCAGTTGCCCACCAAGGCTGCGATCTTGCAAGCCGAATCAGTGGATTGGCCAGCGGGCAATGGTCGAATGGTCTTTTTGTATTGAATGATGCTGACGCCAACAATGTTCCTGATTCCGCGTCGGCCATATTTTCCTTGCCTGCGGCAGCCCCGGTTGCGCTGACTACGGCGACTTGTGCAGCCACACGAAGCAATGCAGGCGGACCATTCTGGATGCTTGATATCGGTGTTGCCGTGACTGATAGCGATGCCGGGGCAATGCTCACGGCTACCGACATGGATGCGGCTAGCACTGGACTGTGCAGTGGGGCTGGATGTTCTGCCAGAAAACTGGGGGCGACAGGGGTGCTTGATGGTCGTCTGCAACTGTCCAATGCCTACGGCAGCGAATTGCTGCCGCTCAGCGTGCCGGTCAAGCTTCAATATTGGACATCTGCCGGCTGGATGGTGAATTCAGCCGACAGCTGCACATTGCTGACCGTGCCGACCAGTGGCAACAGCGGATTCACCAACACTTTGGCGACGAAAACCACGGCAATCCTCAACGCGCCGGCGCAGTCCGGTGATAGCAGATTTCGCTTGACTGCGCCGGGCCCGGGAAATACGGGGCTGGTCGATATTTCGGGGACTGTTTTGCGCGGGGTGAATACCTGGCTGACCCTCTCGGCACCCATGGCGCGCGCCTGTTTTGGTTCCTGCGGTCCACGTTCGCCAGTTATCTATTTTCGCGAACGGTATTGAATTGAAAAACCATTGAAAAATAATGCGTTACTGGATATCCTTCTGAAAAAACTTAAGGTGTCGGGACAATGTGGCCGAATATTCGGGTGAAGTTTGATGCGGGGTGGATGTCGGTAGTCCGACACGGCGATCGCATTGATCTTGCACATGTCATTCGCGCCGCTGGCAAACGACCTGAAATCAAGCTTTGCGACTCCTTCCGCATCGAGAAGAGCGAAGCCGATGCCTTGTCCCGCCTGGCGCAGAGCCGTGGGCTGAAGCGCAACCGCTGCACCATCCTGCTTGGCGAGAACGACTACCGCCTGGTGCAGCTCGACGCGCCGGCCGTGCCGGTCGAAGAGCGGGTGCAGGCCTTGCGCTGGCGGCTCAAGGATGCGGTCGATTTTCCCGTCGATGACGCGGCGATTGCCGTAGCCGACATTCCCACCGAAGGCGGGCGTCAGGCTAGCGTCTTCGCGGTTGTAGCGCCGGCGTCGGTGGTCGGTGAGCGCATGGCGCTGTTTCACGAAAAGAAGATTCCGCTCGAAGCCATCGATATTCCCGAAATGGCCGTGCGCAATGTCGCCGTGCTCTTCGAGGAAGAAAATCGTGGTCTGGCCTTCCTGGCGCTGACTCAGGGCGACGGCCTGCTGACCATTACCTGTCGCGGCGAACTGTTTCTGTCGCGGCGTATCGAAATCGATTCGGATGCGCTGGCCAAGGCCGACGAAGAACGGCGCCGGCAAATGCTCGAGCGCCTGGCGCTCGAGTTGCAGCGCACGCTGGACAATTTCGATCGCCAGTACGGTTTCATTTCGGTGTCCCGCCTGCTGGTCTCTTCCGAGTTCGATTGTGCCGGCACGGTTGCGGCGCTCATCGAAAACCTCTATTTGCCGGTACAGGCGGCGGATTTCGCGAGCGTTCTGGATTTTCCCGGGCTGCCTGAATTGCGCTCGGCCGAGCGTCAGGCGCAGAGCATTCTGGCCATTGGCGCGGCGCTCAGGAGCGATTCATGAGCCAGCAGATTAACCTGTTGCTGCCGGCCCTGCGGCCGCGCTTCGACTGGCTGGCCTTGCCCGTGGTTGCCGGCGTGGCGCTGGCCGGTCTCGTGCTGATCAGCATCCTCGCTGTGCTGGGGCTTACCCAGGCGGCCAATCTCAAGGCCACTGAGGCCGAAATCAAGAACCAGTTGGCGGCTGTGCAGCAGCAGGTGCAGACGCTTGGCCAATCCTTGGCGGCTCGTCATGGCGATACTTCGCTCGATCGCCAGATCGCAACGGCGCGGCTGGCCCTTACGCAGCGTCAGGAAGTGCTGGCTGTCATTGCCCAGGGCGACATTACGCAGGGCAGCGCCTATTCCGGCCTGCTCCAGGGGTTTTCCCGGCAGATCGTCGACGGTGTCTGGCTGGTGGGTTTCGGCTTTGCCGACAAGGAGATCGAGATTCGCGGCCGACTGCTTGATCCGGCTTTGCTGCCGACCTACATCAACCGGCTCAATGACGAACCGGCCTTCGCCGGCCGTCGCTTTGCAGCGCTCGACATGAAGGGCTTCGAACCGGCTGACGATAAAGGCAATGACCCGGCGTCCTCGGTCAAGACCAGGGTGCCGGCGGGGTATACCGAATTCGCCCTGCGCACTGAACTGGTTGTCGGGCAGGAGAAGGCGCGATGAACGCAATGTGTCAGCAATGGAACAGCCTGAACCGCAAATACGCTGCGCTATCCGGGCGTGAGCGTGTGCTGGTGGCGCTGGCCCTGGTGCTCGGCCCGCTGCTGATCGGCAATGCCCTGTTTGTCGACCCGCAATGGAATCGCAGCAAGGCAATGCAGAATACCATCGCCACCGAGAGCGCTTCGTTGGCCGCCATGCAGATGCAGGCGGCCAGCTTGCAACAGGAATTGAAGATCGATCCCGATGCTGGCAAGAAGGCCGAGCTGGCAACACTGGTCGCGCAAAGGGAGCAACTGGACGAGCAACTGCGGCAGGTCGGCGCTGCACTGGTTCGCCCCGAGGACATGAATGCCCTGCTCGAAGGCCTGCTGGTACGCCATTCCGGCTTGCGTCTGATCAGCCTCAAAACGCAGGCACCGCAAAGCGTGCTGCGGGAAAAAGAGGCGGTCAAGGAGGCGGATGGCAAGCCGGTTGAGCGCTCCTTCGATCTCTATCGGCACGGCGTGGAAATCCGCCTGGAAGGCAGTTACGGCCAGCTCCAGGCTTATCTGGTGCAACTCGAAAAATTGCCGCAGTGCTTGCTGTGGGGGCAGTTGAGCTATCGCATGATTGATTTTCCGCGGTCCGAAATGACCCTGACCGTCTATACCCTGAGTCCGGACAAGACATGGTTGACCCTATGAGGCTGATGACGCTCGCCCTGCTTGCCGTGACCAGTTCGGCCGTGGCACAGTCGGCTGATCCGACGCGCCCGCCGGCAGCCTGGCTGACGCCGGTCGACGATGCCGCCCGGGCAGCTGGCGATGCATCCGGCGGTTTGCGCCTGCAGTCAGTGCTCATGCCGCAAGGCGGCCGGCCGGTGGCCGTGATTGGCGGCAAGACCGTGGCGTTGGGTGGCCGGGTCGGCGGCGCGACGCTGGTCCGCCTGAACGAGCGCGAAGCCGTATTGCAGGGGGCGGATGGGGTGACGCATCTTTACCTGACTCCCGACGTTGAAAAACAGATGATTGAAACGCCCAAGCCCCGAAAAACGGGGAAACCAGGGCCAGTGAAGGGTCTGCCATGAGCAAGATTTTGATAATCGGATTGTCGGCACTGATGCTGAGCGCGTGCAGCAATCAGCATGCGCGCCGGGGTGATGCTTTCGAGCGGGCCGACAAGGAACTGGGGGCGGCTGCCGCCAGCAAGACGAACCGGCCGCAGGGCGATGTCGTCGGTCAGGCCATGGTGCCGCCGCTGCAACTCGATCAGCCCATGGCAGCCAAGCCGGAACCGCGCTTCAATCTGGCGGTGAACAATGCGCCGGTTGCCCAGGTGCTGAATGCGCTGGTTTCCGGTACGCCGTACAGCATGCTTTTCCCGCCCGACTTGTCGGGCACGGTCAGCCTCAACCTGAAGAGCACGACGGTGCGCGAGGCGCTTGAGACGCTGCGTGAAGTCTATGGCTACGATTACCGGATCCAGGGCACCCGAATTTACGTGCAGCCGAACACCATCCAGACGCGCATCTTCAAGATCAACTATCTGGCCAATCGCCGTCAGGGCATGAGCGACATGCGGGTGACCGGCAGCTCGCCGACCACCTCGACGCCGACGACGACCAGCGGGGCATCGAGTGGGGCCGGCAGCGTCCCGGCCGGAAATACGGGGGGCCAGCCGCAGCGGAGCAACGACAGTGCGCGCGTGCAGACCACCTCGGACTACGATTTCTGGAAGGATCTCGGCTCGGCACTCAATTCGATCGTTGGCAGTCAGGAAGGGCGTAATGTCATCGTCAATGCCGGCTCAGGCGTCGTGCTCGTCAAGGCTTCACCGGTTGAATTGCGCTCGGTCGATGAGTACCTGAAGGCAACTCAGCTGGTGGTTGAACGCCAGGTCATGCTTGAAGCGAAGATTATCGAAGTATCGCTGAATGATTCGTATCAGACCGGTATCAACTGGAGCAAGTTTGGTGGCCTGCTTGGTGGCAAGCTTGCCTTCGGCACGCTGGCGCCGGGTGCAACCTTGAGCGGTTCGGCGACGCTGGGCGGTTCTGCCACTGGCGTGACAGCCGGTACGGTGGTTAGCGCAGCGCCCGGGACTAACGGTTCGATTGATACGACTTCGGCTGGCCGCGGGTTCTTCGGTCTGGCCTTCCAGTCGCAGAACTTTGCCGCGCTGCTTTCCTTCCTCGAGGGGCAGGGCGATGTTCAGGTGCTATCCAGCCCGCGCATCGCGACGACGAATAACCAGAAGGCCGTGCTCAAGGTTGGCACCGACGATTTCTTTGTCACTGGCATCAGCACCAACACGACAACCAGCGCCAGCGGCAATGTCGTGACGCCGAACATCACGCTGCAGCCCTTCTTCTCGGGGATCGCTCTCGATGTAACGCCGCAGATCGACGAAGAGGGCAACATCATTCTGCACGTCCATCCATCGGTCAGCGTCGTCGAGGAGAAAGTCAAGAACGTCAATCTCGGCAGCCTTGGCACGTTTACGCTACCACTCGCCTCGAGCAGCCTCAACGAAACCGACAGCATTGTCCGTGTCCAGGATGGCAGCATCGTCGCCATCGGCGGCCTCATGAGCCAGGAACAGAACACCAGCCGCTACGGCCTGCCGGGTATCAGCGGTGTGCCAGGCCTGGGCGCCTTGTTCGGCCAGAAGAGCGTGTCGAACAAGAAGCGCGAACTGGTCATCCTGATGCGGTCGACGGTCATTCGTGACGAAAATTCGTGGCGCAATGCCTCGGCTGAAACGCAGGAACGCCTGCAGGGGCTCGACCCGCGCCAGCAAGGCAAAGTCGAATGGCAATAATCGGTAGCGGAGGCAGGCTGCGTTGTATCTCGACCATTTCGGCCTGAGCGAGCTGCCCTTCGGTATCACGCCGGACACCAGCTACACGGTGATCACGCGCAGCCATCAGGAGGCGCTCAATACGCTGCTCGTCGCGCTCAATAGCGGCGAGGGCTTCATCAAGATTACCGGCGAAGTCGGCACCGGCAAGACGCTGCTCTGCCGCCGTCTGTTGCAGGCCCTGCCGGAAGGCAGTGTTTCCGCCTATCTGCCCAATCCCTATCTGGCGCCGCGCACCTTGCAACTGGCGCTGGCCGAGGAGCTCGGTCTGGCCGTGAGCGCCGAGAGCGACGACTACCATCTGCTGCAAAGCATCAACCGGGCGCTGCTTGACCATGCGGCGGCTGACCGCCAGGTCGTCGTCTGCATCGACGAGGCGCAGGCCATGCCGCTCGAGACGCTGGAGTCGCTGCGCCTGCTGTCGAATCTGGAAACCGAGAAACGCAAGTTGCTGCAGATCGTCCTTTTTGGCCAGCCGGAACTCGACCGCAAGCTGGCCGAGCCGTCGGTGCGCCAGCTTTTGCAGCGCATCGCCTTCCATTACCGGATCGGTGGGCTGGCTCGCGAGGAGGTGGCCAATTATCTGGCGCATCGCTTGCGCGTCGCCGGCTACCGGGGCGAGGATGTTTTCGGATCGAGCGCCGTCCGCTGCCTGCACAAGGCCAGTCGCGGCACGCCGCGCCTGCTGAACATTCTGGCTCACAAGTCCCTGCTCGCCGTTTTCGGCGAGGGCAAACACGCTGTGCGCCCTGGTCATGTTCGCCGGGCGGCGGCCGATACCGAAGGCGCGGCTGCGGCCGGATGGTGGTGAAATGAGCCTGATCAACGACATGCTGCGCAACATCGAGGCCAAGCGCCCCGACGATCCGGCCCGGCAAAACCTGCAACGCGAAATCCGTTCGCTGCCGGCGGCGCCAGCCGGTGCCGGGCGCTGGCTGAAACCCTTGTTGCTTGTCGCGGTGCCTGTGCTGCTTGCGGCCGGGCTGCATGCCAACGGGCAACTGTTCCCATTGCTCGGCATGGACAGTGAGGCGCCCCCGGTGGCGCCGCCTGCTCCCGTCGTCGTCCCGGCGCCCCCACCCTTGCCGGCACCCGCGGTGGCCGTCGTTGACGACCAGCCCATTCCGGAAAGCGATCTGCGCCTGGCACCGAATCTGGCTGTCCTGCCGCTGCCCGCTGCACCCATATTGGCGGTACCTGACCCCGTTGTGCCCGCACCGCTGCCGGCTGTGGCCAAACCGGAAACGGTCAGCGCCCCGGCGCCGCAGCCTGCGCCAGCCGCCCCGGTTGGGCCGGTCAAAATTGAGAAGAGCCCAGTGCTGGCGACGGCGCGTGATCGCGCCGACGCCGAATTTCGCCGGGCGGAGAACGCCTTCGCTGCGGGGCGCGGTGCGGAAGGGATCGAAGGTCTGCGCGCCGCGCTCAAGCAGGATCCGGCCTACGTCCCGGTGCGCCAGATGCTGCTGCGCCAGTTGCTCGAAATGCGCAAGATTGAAGAGGCGATGACGGTTCTTCAGGAAGGCCTCGAACTCCAGCCGGCGCAGACGGGGTGGGCGATGTCGCTGGCCCGCCTGCAACTGGAGCAGCACGATATCGCGGCGGCTGATCGCACGCTGGCCAAGTCGCAGGTTTACGCCGAAGCCAGCGCCGACTATGCCGGCTTTCAGGGCCATGTCAAATCCCGCCTTGCTGCCAATCGCGCTGCGGTGACGCATTACCAGCGGGCGACCCGTCTCGCCCCCAACGAAGGCCGCTGGTGGCTGGGTCTGGGGCTGGCTCAGGAAGCCGATGGACGATTGCCCGAAGCGAAAGAGTCGATGCGCCGCGCCATTGCCACGGCGACGCTGTCCGTCGAATTGTCGGCGGTGGCCGAGCAACATTTGCGTTGAGCGCGATGCCAGCCCCGGCTTGCGCTCGTGCTATATATCACCCGTTCATTTGCCGAGAAGATCAACAACCATGAGCCACCACGAAAGCCCCGTCGTCTACGGCACCGAAGACATCCTGCGCAGCCTGTGCAATTCGATGACCAAGGTGCTGACCATCGCTACCCAGAGCCAGATTCACTATTCCGGCATGGTCCAGCGCATCACCAAGACCTGCCTGAAGCCGGACATTGGCTGCTTCGTGCTGTTCGATGGCGGTTTTTCCGGGCTGGTGGTGACCAATTTCTCGGCCGCGGCGGCGATGGAACTTTACGAGAGCTACATGCTGAGCATGGGCATGGACCGGGAAGGGCTGGCCAGTTCGCACACTTCGGACGAGGTGGCGAACGTCATGGGCGAACTGATGAACCAGATCGTCGGTGACTTTACCGGCAAGGTAGCGCGCGAGCTGCAGACGCATATCACGCAGAACCAGCCGAAGATGCTGGCCCTGACCAAGCAGGTCATGCTCAGCGTCGATACCAATCTCGACAAGCCGGAAGCGCGCCGCGTGACCTTCTTCACCGGCCGCAACAACATCTTCTATCTCGAACTGGCGATCGACCGTACCGAGTTCATCAAGCTCAACGACTTCGAGAGCGAGGAGATCGATCCGGATGCGCTGATCGAGCAGGCCCATGTCGCGCGTGACACGACCGTGCCGCAGACTGCCGACACCAGCGAGCAGGACGCCTTTCTCAAATCGCTCGGGATGTAGCTGCCGGCCGTGCTTGACCGTGGACTTCCACGGTCAACCGGAAATTTTGCCCAATTTTGAAAGCTTTGCCAGCTGCCGGTCATGCCAGCCGGAAAGCAGGGCAATCGCCGTGCTTGAGCCGATCAGTGCCATGAACATGTCCGACTGCGTGTCCCACTGGTCGCCCTGCGTGCCGAGGAATTCGTCGGCGCCCTGGCCCATGGCCAGCGCTGCGGCCCATTCGATCAGCTCGTAACTGGCGCTGATCGCCATGGCGATGCAAATGCACACAAAGCCGGTCATCCGGCGTCCGACGACGTAACCGCCGCGGATCAGGATTTCCCGCGCCACCATGGCCGGCACGAAGCCCTGCAGCAAATGGCCGAGCTTGTCGTAGGGGTTGCGCACCGTCCCGAGCAGGTCCTGTAACCAGAAGCCAAGCGGTACGCGGGCGTACGTGTAGGCGCCGCCGCCAATCAGGACGAGTGCATGGACGGCGATGAGCACCGTGAGCAGCATCGTCAGCGGATAGCTTTGGCGCGTGGCGATCATGAGTGGCAGGGCGATCAGTACCGGCGCGACTTCCATGAGCCAGGTCGCCCGGTCGAACGGAGCGATGCCGGAAACGAACAGCGCCGCGATGACGATGGCGGCCAGCGTGGCGTTGATCAGATTCCGGCTTTCCATCTCAGCCCTCGTTGCGGATCAGGTCAAGCAACTCGGCGCCGTAGTGCTCGATCTTGGCGCTGCCCATGCCGGTGATGCCGGCCAGCATGCCATGGCTGGTCGGGCGCACTTCGGCCAGTTCGCGAAGCGTCTTGTCGTGCAAAATAACGTAGGCTGGCACGGCTTGTTCCTTGGCCGTATCGCTGCGCCAGGCGCGCAGCAACTGGAACAAAACCTCGTCGGCCGCCGACAGTTCGCTGTGCACGACGGTGCTGCTGCTCCGTGAAGACGACGATGAGGTCGCCTTGCGCGTGGCCGGCCGGCGCAGTTGCACCTGACGCTGGCCCTTGAGCACTTCGCGCGCGGCGTCGGTCAGTTGCAGCGCGCCGTGTTCAGCCATGTCGACATGGACCAGCCCGGCCGCCGCCAGTTGGCGGAAGACGCTCTTCCAGCCATGGTCATCGAGGTCGGCGCCGACGCCGAAAGTCGGCAACTGATCATGATTCCACTGCTTGATCTTGTCCGTCGCCTTGCCGCGCAGCACGTCGGTCAAATGCGTGACGCCGAAACGCATGCCGGTGCGGAAGATGGCCGACAAAGCCTTTTGCGCCGCCAGCGTGCCGTCCCACAGTTCCGGCGGTTCGATGCAGACGTCGCAATTGCCGCAGGGCTCGCGTTCTTCGGCGAAATAATTGAGCAGTACCTGACGCCGGCAGCGCGGCGCTTCGCAGTAGGAAAGCAGGGCGGTAAGGCGTTGCGATTCGAGAATTTTCTGGCCTTCGCCGGCACCTGATTCGGCGATGCGCGCGTGCTGCAGCGCGACGTCCTGCATGCCGTAGGCCATCCACGCTTCGGCCGGTTCGCCGTCGCGGCCGGCGCGGCCGGTTTCCTGGTAGTAGGCTTCGATGCTTTTAGGCAGGTCGAGGTGGGCAACGAAGCGCACGTCCGGCTTGTCGATGCCCATGCCGAAGGCGATGGTGGCGCACATGACCAGCCCTTCCTCGCGCAGGAAGCGGCGCTGGTTGGCGGCGCGCGTCGGGGCGGGCAGGCCGGCGTGGTAGGGCAGCGCCGGGTAGCCCTGGGCCGACAGCCATTCGGCCGTTTCCTCGACCTTCTTGCGCGACAGGCAATAGACGATGCCGGCCTGGCCCTTGCGCCCGGCCAGAAAGCCGAGCAACTGCTTCTTGGCGTTGTCCTTCTCGACGACGGTGTAGCGGATGTTCGGGCGGTCGAAGCTGGACAGGAAAACGCGTGCTTCGGTCAGGCCGAGGCGGACCAGCATTTCGCTCTGCGTCGCCTTGTCGGCCGTGGCGGTCAGGGCGATGCGCGGGACGTTCGGGTAGCGCTCGTGCAGCGTTGAGAGTTGCAGGTATTCCGGCCGGAAATCGTGGCCCCATTGCGACACGCAATGCGCTTCGTCGATGGCGAACAGGGCAAGCTTGCCGGCTTCGTAGAGGGCGTCGATCATCGACAGCGTGCGGTCGATGAGCAGGCGTTCCGGGGCGATGTAGACGAGGTCGATCTGGCCGGCGAACATCTGCTGCTCGATGGCCTGCGCCTCGCGCCAGTCCAGCGTCGAATTGAGGCAGGCGGCCTTGACGCCAAGCTGGGTCAGGGCATCGACCTGATCCTGCATGAGCGCGATGAGCGGCGAGACGACGATGGCGCAACCGGGACGGAGCAGGGCGGGAATCTGATAGCACAGGCTCTTGCCGCCGCCGGTCGGCATGAGGACCAGCGCATCGCCGCCGTTGCCGATGTGGTCGATGATTTCGGCCTGGGCGCCGCGGAAGGCGGGATAGCCGAAGACGTCGCGCAGGATGGCGAGGGCGGAGGTGGTTCCCACGGTCAACCGGAAATTTGGGTCAAAATTGAAATGCTCACAAAATGGCTTCGCGGCTTAATTGCTCGCCATCCCAGAGCAGCGCTTCGGCGCGCTCTTCGTGCCAGTCGGAAAGGACCCAGCGTTCAACGTGGATGCCATCGACGATGTGGTCGTGCTTTTCCGGCCGGTGCGTGTGGCCATGGATGAAGGTGGCGTAGCCGTGTTCGCGCAGGAAATCGTCGGTCGCCGGGCCGTTGAGGTCGGCGTAAACATACGCGTGGTCGCGTTTGCGGCGGGCGCTGCGCCAGCGGATGTAACGGCCGAGCAGGCTGCGCAGGAAACGTGGCTTGGCGCGCATCTTCCGCTGCCATTCCGGGTCGCGCACCTTGGCGCGATAGGCCATGTAGGCGTGGTCGTCGAGGCAGAGCGCATCGCCGTGCGAGAGCACGAAGGACCACTCAGGCAGGACCAGATCGTACGGGTCGGGCAGCAGGCTCATGCCGGCGGCCGCGGTGAATTGCTCGCCGATGGCGAAATCGCGGTTGCCGTGCATGAAACAGATCTTCAGCCCGGCATCGCTGGCGGCGCGCAGGGCGGCTGTGATTTGCGCGGCGTACGGGTCGTCGATGTCGTCGCCGACCCAGACTTCAAAAAGGTCGCCGAGAATGTACAACGCCTCGGCCTGGCGGGCGCGGCCGGCCAGAAAGCTCAGGAACAAACGAGTCGCCCCGGGTGACCGGGGCGACAGGTGCAGATCAGAGATGAAGAAGATCAAACGATCTCGGCCTTCTCGATGATCACGTCTTCAGCCGGGACGTCCTGATGGAAACCCTTGTTGCCGGTCTTGACGGCGCGGATCTTGTCGACGACATCGAGGCCTTCGACGACTTCGCCGAACACGCAGTAGCCCCAGCCCTGGCCGGACGGCGACTTGAAGTCGAGGAAATCGTTATCGACGGTATTGATGAAGAACTGGGCGGTAGCCGAGTGCGGCTCGCCGGTGCGGGCCATGGCGACGGTGCCGCGCTTGTTCTTGAGGCCATTGGCGGCCTCGTTCTCGATCGGTGCCTGACACGGTTTCTGGCCCATGCCCGGTTCCATGCCGCCACCCTGGATCATGAAGTTTTTGATGACGCGGTGGAAGATGGTGCCGTTGTAGTGGCCGGCTTCAACGTAGGCGATGAAGTTGGCAACGGTCTTCGGGGCCTTCTCGGCGTTCAGTTCGAGCGTGATGTCGCCGTGGTTGGTGGTGAGCTTGATTTTGGACATGGGTGATCCTTATTTGTCGGAGATGATTTTGACGTTCTGGATGACGACCGGGGTCGTCGGAACGTTTTCGTAATAGCCAGCGTTGCCGGTCGGCACCTTGGCAATCTTGTCGACGACATCCATGCCCTGGGTGACCTTGCCGAAAACGGCATAGCCCCAGCCGCGCGGGTCGCCGGTGGTCTTGTGATTGAGGAAATCGTTGTTCTTGAGATTGATGAAGAACTGGACGCGGGCCGAGTGCGGGTCGCCGGTACGGGCCATGGCGACGGTGCCGCGATCATTGGTCAGGCCATTGGTTGCTTCGTTCTTGAGGGCAGGGGTCAGCACCTTTTTCTCTTCCATGGCCCGGCTGAAGCCGCCGCCCTGGATCATGAACCCGTCGATGACGCGGTGAAAGATGGTCGATTCGTAGAAGCCATGCTTGGCGTTGTAGAGGAAAAACTCAACCGTGGTCGGGGCTTTTTCCGGGTAAAGCTCAAGCGTGAATTTGCCCAGATTGGTCGTTATTTCGACGGCCGGGGCGGCCCAAACGGCGAGAGAGACAAACAGGCCGGCAGCAAGAGCAGAGATTTTTTTCAACATCAGGCACTTCCTTCGTAAATGATTTTCCACTGGTCGCCTTCGCGCAGCCAGTACTGGCGTTTCTTCATCTGGTTGTTGAGGTTGTTGCTGCGGTAATCCTGGTCGAAAGTCACGACGACGACTTCGTCCTTGCCCGGATTGCGGAACACGGAGAGATTGTCGATCTTGAGCTTGATCCATTCCTTGCCGGCATTGACCTGCTTTTTCTGGGCGGAAAACTCGGCGAAATCCTGCTCGCCGGCCTTGAAACGCTTCGAGTAATGCGTCAGGTAGCGGTCGGTGTCGCGGCTTTCCCAGTCGGCGCGCCAGGCGTCGATCGACTTGTTGAGTTCGCTGCGCTCTTTGGCCCAGTCGTCGAGCGACAGCCATTCGACCGAATTGCTGATGATGACCGGGGTCAGGCCGACCTGCAGGTTCTTGGCGACGACGTCGAGATCCTGGTTGGTCAGCACGACGCAGCCGTCGGAGGCGCGCGGCGGACGGGCAAAGGTGTCGGAGGGCGTGCCATGCAGCCAGATGCCGCTGCCGCCACGGCCTTGACGCTTGTCCCACTCGTTGGGGTAATTCAGCGGGAAGGCGCCGTTACCGTAGAGGTCGGCCAGCTTCTGGCGGGGCAAGTTAGCCGTGACGTGATAGACGCCAACCGGGGTCTTCTTGTCGCCTTCGACGAGCTTCTCGGCGCCCAGCTTGCCCTGGGTGACGTAGTAGTCGGCCACGAAGCGCGGCTGGCCACCGTTCGTGAGGTCGTTTTCGTAGAGGTAGAGGCGCGAACGCTTGGTATCCACGACGATAGCGAAACGCTGGTCCGGCTGCATCTGCAGCAGGTAGCGCGGCACGAAATCGGCCGGCGGCTTTTCGCGATAGGCGGCGAGGCGGGCGATGGCTTCGGCGCGCAGGTCGGCAACCTTGTCGGCCGGGGCATCGGTCAAGGCACCAAAGGTGTTGATCGGTTGCTTGCGGGCCAGCAGCAGATCGCCCTTGATCAGGTGGGCCAGCCGGTAGTTCGGGTGCTGACGCAGCAGGTTTTCGGTCAGTTGCAGGGCATTGCTCAGGCGATTGCCTTCGATTTCGGCAAAAATGCGCGTCAATGCTTCTTCCGGACCGGAGTCGGAAACAACAAGGGGCAGGGTCGAACCCTGGCTGGATGCGTCGGGCGTTGTCCGCGCCAAGGCAATTGCCGAGAGTTCGTTGATGGTGATTGGGGTAGTCGCCGGCTTGTCCTTAAGCCGGGCTGCTGCACCGGCGGCCAGGGCGACCGCCAGTCCGGACAGAACTATTTTACGGCCTAATTTCACCGGGCGTTTTCTTCCTTGATCAGCCACTTGCTACCGGCCCGGACGAAGACCAGCGTCTTGGTCGTCGAGCTGCTCAGACCTGTTGCCTTGTAGTGCTGGCGGAACTTGGCAGTGGCCTTGTCGCCATTGACCGTGACTTGCGGCGTATCGAAGGAAACCGAGATCTTGCCGCCCTTGCCGGCGATGCGCTGCTCGCGTTCCTGTTCCCAGGCCTTGCGGCTCATGCCCTTGGGCGTGTTGAACTCTTGTGCATAGGCGCCGAGGTAGGCGCGCATGTCCTTGCGCGACCAGGCGTCGGCCCAGGCGTTCATGGTCTTGACGACATCGTCGCTACCGGCAACGGCCTTGGTGGGCGCCGGGGCGGGGGTCGGCGCAGCGGCTGGGGCCGGCGTCGCTGCGGCAACGACCGGAGCGGCGGCGACCGCTGTCGGCTTGCTGGCTGGTGAGGCGGAGGCGGCGCCAGGCGTAGACGTGACGATGGTCGCGGTAGGTGCCGCGGCGGCGACAGCCGGCTTGGCGACAACGGCAGCGACCGGAGCGGCGGCAACCGGAGCCGGTTGCGGCTTGACGTTGCCCTTGCCGGAAGTGGTGATCAGGTCGCGAATCAGGGCCAGCTTGTTCTGCGTCGTCGAATTGGAGTTGTCGAGCTGCAGGGCCTTGTCATAGGCCTGGCTGGCCAGCTTGGCGTAAACATCGCCGAGGTTTTCGTAGGCGATGGCGTAGGACGGATGAGTCCTTATGGCCATTTCGAGCGCCGTGCGGGCCTTGTCATACTGCTTTTGCTGGGCGTAGAGCACGGCCAGGTTGTTGTAGGGCTCCGGCAGTTCCGGGTAATCCTCGGAAAGCTTGGTAAACACGCTGATCGCGTCGGCCGGCTTGTTCATCTCGGTATAGATCAGGCCTTTCAGGAACCGACCCTGGGCATCCTTGGGACGGCTGCTCAGGTAAGCGTCGACTTTTTCAAGGGCTTGCGGGTATTGGCCCTGCTTGATCAGGCGTTGGACTTCCGGCAGGTTGTCGGCGAAAGCGGGTACGGCGAAGCTGATGGCCAGGCCAATCGCCATTGCACGCAACGTCTTGAGCTTCTGAAAACGGGGCTGGAGCAGGGAAATAGAGGTCATCGCTATGCTATACTTTTCGAGGTTATACAATCTTCCGATTCTACCAAAAATGCCGGTGATTCCATAGGGATTAGCAAGCCGGCCAAGCCCGGTTCCCTCCCCGCATGCTCAAGATCTACAACTCACTCAAGCGCGAAAAACAGGTTTTTACCCCGATCGAAGCGAACAAGGTTCGCATGTATGTCTGTGGCATGACGGTCTATGACTACTGCCACCTTGGCCATGCCCGGGTCATGGTTGTCTTCGACATGGTTTATCGCTGGCTCAAGGCCAGCGGTTACGACGTGACCTACGTCCGCAACATTACCGATATCGACGACAAGATCATCAAGCGCGCCATCGAGAATGGCGAGACGATCCAGCAACTGACCAACCGCTTCATCGCCTTCATGCACGAAGATGCCGATGCTCTGGGCGTCCAGCGTCCGGACTTCGAGCCGCGGGCGACCGACTACGTGCCGGAAATGCTCGATCTGATCGGCAAGCTCGAGGCGACCGGCCTCGCTTACCAGGCCAGCGATGGTGACGTGAATTACGCCGTGCGCAAGTTCCCCGGCTACGGCAAGCTGTCTGGCAAGTCGCTCGACGATCTGCGCGCTGGCGAGCGGGTCGAGGTCGATTCGGCCAAGCAGGATCCGCTCGATTTCGTGCTCTGGAAGCACGCCAAGCCCGGTGAGCCGGCCTGGGAGTCGCCGTGGGGCGAGGGCCGTCCGGGTTGGCACATCGAATGTTCGGCGATGAGTTCGAAGCTGCTCGGCAATCATTTCGACATCCATGGCGGTGGCCAGGATTTGCAGTTCCCGCACCATGAAAACGAGATTGCCCAGTCCGAAGGGGCGCACCAGTGCTCCTTCGTCAATTACTGGATGCATAACGGCTTCGTTCGCGTCGATAACGAGAAGATGTCGAAGTCGCTGGGCAATTTCTTCACGATCCGCACTGTCCTCGAGCAGTTCGATGCTGAAGTCGTCCGTTTCTTCATCCTGCGCGCGCACTACCGTAGCCCGCTGAATTATTCGGACGCTCATCTCGACGACGCCAAGCGCAGTCTGGATAGCCTGTATTTCACGCTGCGCGACGTGCCGGCAGTGGCTGTTGCCATCGACTGGAAGAGCGATTTTGCGGCTCGTTTTGCCGCCGCGCTGAACGAGGATTTCGATTCGCATGGCGCCATTTCAGTGCTCTTCGAACTGGCGGCCGAGGCCAATCGTCAGAAGAGTGGCGAACTGTCGGGCTTGCTCAAGGCGCTGGGCGCGGTGATCGGCCTGCTCGAGCGGGAGCCGATGGCTTATTTGCAGGGCGGTGGGGCGGCTGGCGGTCTTGACGAGGCGGCTATCGAGCAGATGATCGCGGATCGGGCGGCGGCCAAGAAGGCGAAGAATTTTGCCGAGTCGGATCGTATTCGCGATGAATTGAAGGCGGCGGGGATTGCGCTCGATGATAGTCCGCAGGGGACTATCTGGCGGCGGGCCTGAGTTTTTAGCTTGGGGTTCCGCTTTGCCTTTGAGGCGGAGGTGCCCCTTCGTAACCACAGGTTTTCGCGCTTGAGGCGCGAGCGTACTTTCTTCTTGCTTCGCCAAGAAGAAAGTAGCCAAAGAAGAAGGCGACCCTGGGTCGGTGCCGGCGTTGCCGGTTCCCTGCGCTACTCGGAAAGCCGGGCGGCTGCGGAACTCGGGGCTTCGCCCCTCAGACAGTCCTCGCCGAAGGCCCCCGGCCTTCCTGTGTTGCTCGGCACCTCTCAAGGGGCCCGGTGAAACGACCCGTATTTGGGCTTAGGTGCCTGAATGGCAAATTTCTTTTTTGGCCGTTTTCCCCAGTTGACCGTGGAAGCCGGTTTTTTGGGGCAAAACGCTTGAGCATGGACGCCTTTGGGGTCCCCGTGGAAGGCGCTGAGCAACGCAGGCGGGCCGGGGGCCTTCGGCTGGCGTTGTCTGAGCCGCAGGCGAGTTTAGCAAGCCGCCCGGCCTGCCGAGTAGCGCAAGGAACCCGAAGGGCGCCGCCCCCGGGGTCGCCTTTTCTTTGGCTACTTTCTTTTGGCGAAGCAAAAGAAAGTACGCCCGCCAGCAAGGCGGAACCCCAAGCCTATCCGGAACCCCAAGTTAATTTAGAAGAACACCCGACCAAACATCGACTCCCGCCAATGCGAGAGTGAGTCGCTACTTCAGAATCTTCCCACCCTGCCCAATGACCGTCAGTTCGACAAAGCGCGACCCGAGCCGGGTGTTCGGGCCGTAATTGACGCGGTAGCCCCCAAGATCTGCCCCGCTCATGCTTTCCAGCGAGCTCACCAGTTTGTCGCGGCTGAGATCCCTGCCGGCCCGCTTGAGGCCTTCGATCATGGTCCTCGCCATCAGGTAGCCCTCCATGCCGTAGTACGAGTAGGCACCCTTGTCGGAGAGCTTTTGATAGTCGCGGACGACGGGCACGACGTTGTTCCAGGGATAGGGTACGACCTGTGAAACGCCGATGCCGCGTGAATCGGTGCCGAGTTCCTGGACGAGCAGTTCGGCGCCGACCGGCGACAGGGTCATGAGCATCGGATGCTGGCCGACTTTTTTCATGGCCTTGACGAAGGCTGCCGTCGGTTTGTACAGCGTGACCATGACCACGGCCTGCGGTGTCGCTTTGGCAATCGTTTCGACGGCCTTGGTGACGTCCACCGAGTTGCGTTCGACCGTGCCGACGGCAGACGGGGCCAGATTGTTCTTTTTGAGCGCGGCGGTGACGCCATCCAGGCCGGATTTGCCGAAGCCGTCGTTCTGGTAGAACACGGCGATATTCTTGAGTCCGAGCGAGACCATCTGGTTGACGATGACTTCGGCCTCGTCGGCGTAGCTGGCGCGGACGTTGAACATGTAGCGCGCATTGGGGTTGGTGGCCAGCGATTCGCGCAGCGTGGCGGCGCCGGAAATGGTGCCGACCAGCGGCACCTTGGCCGGACCGAAGACGGTGTTCATGGTCTCGGTCGTCGGGCTGGAGCCGTAATAGGCGAGCAGCGCGAAAACATTTTTTTCCTTGATCAGCGTCTTGGTGTTGGCGACGGTGCGTTCGGTTTCATAGCCGTCGTCGAGGGCGATCAGTTCGAGCTTGCGACCATTGATGCCGCCGGCCTTGTTGACCTGCTCGAAATAGGTCGTGATGGTCTGCCGCATGTCCAGACCGTAGGCGCCGTTCGGGCCGGAGAGGGGGGCCGACATGCCGAGGGTGATCGTCGTCTCGGTGACGCCGGGCTCGGCCCAGCACATCGTGGAAAAGGCAATGGCGCCGACGGCGGCCAGTCGTTTGAAGACTTGCATTGTTTTTTCTCCCCCTGATAGATCAATCGATTCTAACAGTCGGGGATATTACCGGGAACAGGACGAACAGGACTTTTGGCAATTTGTTCGGTGCCACGGTCAACCGGAAAAAAGGACCGAAAATGAAACAGCCCCGGTGTCCCGGGTGATTCCCGGGAGACCAGGGCTGCTTGGAGCAGTTAAGGTTTATTCAGCGAAGAAGTCCTTGACCTTATCCATCCACGACTTCGAGCGCGGGTTGTGTTTGGCGCTGTTGTCGCGGCTCGATTCTTCCAGTTCGCGCAGCAGTTCCTTCTGGCGGTCGGTCAGGTTGACCGGCGTTTCGACGACAACGTGGCACATCAGGTCGCCATGGGTGTGGCTGCGCACGCCCTTGATGCCCTTGCCGCGCAGACGGAAGACGCGCCCGGACTGGGTTTCGGCCGGAATCTTGATGGCTGCGGCGCCGTCCAGCGTCGGGATTTCGATTTCGCCGCCGAGCGCGGCAGCGGTGAAGGAAATCGGCATTTCGCAATGCAGATCGTTGTGGTCGCGGGTGAATACGGCGTGCTGCTTGAGGTGAATCTGCACGTACAGGTCGCCCGGCGGGCCGCCATTGACGCCATGCTCGCCTTCGCCGGACAGACGAATGCGATCGCCTTCATCGACCCCGGCCGGAATCTTGACGGCCAGCGTCTTGTGCTGCTTGATGCGGCCGGCGCCATCGCAGTGCTTGCAGGGTTCGGCGATAAAACGGCCGGTGCCGTGGCACTTGTGACAGGTCTGCTGGATCGAGAAGAAGCCTTGCTGCAGGCGCACCTGGCCGGAGCCGCCGCAGGTCGGGCAGGTCTTCGGCTGGGTGCCGGGCTTGGCGCCGGAACCGTTGCAGGGATCGCAGACTTCCATGGTCGGAATGCGGATCTTGGTTTCCGTGCCGTGGGCAGCCTGTTCGAGCGTGATTTCGAGGTTGTAGCGCAGGTCGGCGCCGCGATAGATGTTGGAGCGACCACCGCCGCCACCGCCGCCACGACCGCCGAAGATTTCGTCGAAGATGCCGCCGAAAGCATCGGCAAAGCCGGCGCCACCGCCGCCGCCCATGCCGGCCTGCTGGTCGATGCCGGCGTGGCCGAACTGGTCGTAGGCCGAGCGCTTCTGGCCATCCGACAGGATTTCGTAGGCTTCCTTGGCTTCCTTGAACTTCTCCTCGGCCGCCGGATTGTCCGGGTTGCGGTCGGGGTGATGCTTCATGGCCAGCTTGCGGTAGGCCTTCTTTATTTCTTCATCGCTGGCGTCGCGGTTGACGCCGAGGATTTCGTAAAAATCGCGTTTTGACATTTCTTCTACCCGTCAAGTGACAAAGGCGCCGAGCGCCGCCGGAGATTTCCGGAAGGCTCGGCGCCGGGCTGTGGGGCCAGGAATTACTTCTTGTCCTTGTTCACTTCGGTGAATTCGGCATCGACGACATCGCCTTCAACGGTCTTCTCACCACCTTCGGCCTGCTGGCCAGCCGCACCGGCGGCAGCGCCTTCGGCCTGTTGCTGGGCGTACATCTTTTCGCCGAGCTTCTGGGCCGCTGCCGACAGGGCTTCGGTCTTGGCGGTGATGGTTTCCTTGTCGCCGTCGCGCATCACGTCCTCGACATCCTTGATGGCGGCTTCGATGCTGGCCTTTTCGGCAGCGTCGAGCTTGTCGCCATACTCGGTCATCGACTTCTTGACCATGTGCACCATGCCGTCGGCCTGGTTGCGGGCATCGGCCAGTTCGTGCGCCTTCTTGTCGTCTTCGGCATGCAGCTCGGCATCCTTGACCATGGCCTGGATTTCAGCCTCGCTCAAGCCGGAGTTGGCCTTGATGGTGATCTTGTTTTCCTTGCCGGTGGCCTTGTCCTTGGCCGTGACGTGCATGATGCCGTTGGCGTCGATATCGAAAATGACTTCGATCTGCGGCGTGCCACGCGGGGCCGGCGGGATACCTTCGAGGTTGAACTGGCCGAGGCTCTTGTTGCCGGAAGCGACTTCACGCTCGCCCTGAAGGACGTGGATGGTCACGGCGGACTGGCTGTCGTCGGCGGTCGAGAAGACCTGCGAAGCCTTGGTCGGGATCGTCGTGTTCTTCTGGATCAGCTTGGTCATGATGCCACCCAGGGTTTCGATACCGAGCGACAGCGGGGTGACGTCAAGCAGCAGCACGTCCTTGACTTCGCCCTGCAACACGCCGCCCTGGATGGCAGCGCCAACGGCAACGGCTTCGTCCGGGTTCACGTCCTTGCGCGGTTCCTTGCCGAAAATTTCCTTAACTTTTTCCTGCACCTTCGGCATGCGTGACTGGCCGCCGACCAGGATGATGTCGTCGATGTCGCTGATCTTGCAGCCGGCATCCTTGAGGGCCATGACGCACGGGGCAACGGTGCGCTCGACCAGTTCATCGACCAGCGATTCGAACTTGGCGCGGGTAACCTTGAGCGCCAGGTGCTTCGGGCCGGAGGCATCGGCGGTGATGTAGGGCAGGTTGATTTCGGTCTGCTGGCTCGAGGACAGCTCGATCTTGGCCTTTTCAGCGGCTTCTTTCAGGCGCTGCAGGGCCAGCACGTCAGCCTTGAGGTTGACGCCGGATTCCTTCTTGAATTCGTCGATGATGTAGTCGATCAGGCGCTGGTCGAAGTCTTCGCCGCCGAGGAAGGTGTCGCCGTTGGTGGCCAGCACTTCAAATTGAGTTTCGCCGTCGACGTTGGCGATTTCGATGATCGAGATGTCGAAGGTGCCGCCGCCGAGGTCATAAACGGCGATCTTGCGGTCGTTCTTGCTGGTCTTGTCCATGCCGAAGGCGAGGGCGGCAGCAGTCGGCTCGTTGATGATGCGCTTGACTTCCAGACCGGCGATGCGGCCGGCGTCCTTGGTCGCCTGACGCTGGCTGTCGTTGAAGTAGGCCGGCACGGTGATGACGGCTTCGGTGACTTCTTCGCCGAGGTAGTCTTCGGCGGTCTTCTTCATCTTGCGCAGCACTTCGGCCGACACCTGCGGCGGGGCAATTTTCTTGTCGCGCGCTTCAACCCAGGCGTCGCCGTTGTCGGCCTTGACGATCTTGAAGGGCATCAGCGAGATGTCCTTCTGCACTTCCTTCTCTTCGAAGCGGCGGCCGATCAGGCGCTTGACGGCGTACAGCGTGTTCTTCGGGTTGGTCACGGCCTGACGCTTGGCCGGGGCGCCACAGAGGATCTCGCCATCTTCGGTGTAGCCGATGACGGACGGCGTGGTGCGCGCGCCTTCTGCGTTTTCGATAACCTTCGGCTGGCCGCCTTCCATGATGGCGACGCAGCTATTGGTGGTGCCGAGGTCAATGCCGATGATCTTGCCCATGATTCGTTCCTTAAAGATAAATGACTGATGTTCGTGAGTTGGGGGCTTTGCCAGCGATTTCAAGCCGCGGTTTTCAGACTTCCACGGTCAACCGGAAAAAACGCCCAAAAATGAAAAGTGTTATTTGCCCTTGGCGACCATGACCAGAGCCGGACGCAGGACGCGGTCGGCGATGGTGTAGCCCTTTTGCAGCACGGTGACGACGGTGTTCGGTTCCTGCTCCGAATCGACCATACCGATAGCCTGATGCTTGTGCGGATCGAACTTTTCACCAGCCGGGCTGACTTCGTTGAGCGCATTCTTTTCGAAGGCGGCAACCAGTTGCTTGAGCGTCAGTTCGACGCCCGCCTTGAAGCTCTCGACGGTCTGTTCCGGCACGGCCAGCGCGGCTTCCAGGCTGTCCTTGACGGCCAGCAGCTCGCCGGCAAAACGCTCGACGGCGAACTTGTGCGCCTTGGAAATGTCTTCCTGAGCACGGCGGCGAATATTTTCGCCCTCGGCCTTGGCGCGCAGCCAGGCATCGTGGTGTTCGGCGGCCAGCAATTCGAGGGCGCGGAACTGCTCCTCGATGCTCGGCAGCTTGTCGGTGTGTTCCTCGATACTTGGCTCGGCGACCGGCTCGGTCGCAGGTTCGTTACCCAGCAAGGGTTCCTGGGGGTTCTCGGTATTGCTCATGCGTTATTCTCCCAAAATTCTGCAACGTTATCTGGGGGCTGTCCCGGTGCTTTCAAGAGCGGCGAAGAACTATTTTTGCCTGGCAAAACTGCTGTCGTGCCGCAGCCTGCGTGCTACGATAATTCCATGTGTCTTTTTGGTGCATCCTGAATGGAAAAGATCGGCAAATACCGGGTAATTAAGGAGCTGGGCAAGGGCGCAACGGCCACTGTCTACCTCTGTGACGACCCGGATGCCAACCGCCAGGTCGCCGTCAAGGTGATCAGCTTCGGCCATGACAGCGCCGCCATGTCGCGGCGCATGCGCAAACTGTTCCAGAACGAGGGGATGGTTTCCCAGCGCCTCAATCACCCGAATATCGTTCGAGTTTACGAAGCCGTGGTCGAGCCGGACTTCGCCTATCTGGCCATGGAGTATGTCGAAGGCTTCACGCTCGAGGACAACTGCCGGATCGACAAGCTGCTCCCCATGCACCGGGCCATCAGCATCATCTTCAAGTGCTGCATGGCGCTCGACGCGGCTTACCGGCAGGGCATCATCCACCGCGACATCAAGCCGGCCAACATCATGATCGCCGCCAACGACGAGCCGAAAATTGCCGATTTCGGCCTGGCGCTGAACATGAACAAGGACATGGATCGCGACTCGACCTTCATCATGGGCGTCGGCTCGCCGGCCTACATGTCGCCGGAACAGATCAAGGGCTATCCGCTCAATCAGAAGACTGACCTCTATTCGCTCGGCGTCCTGATGTTCCAGTTGCTCACCGGCCGCCTGCCCTTCCGCGCCAACAACCAGGCGACGCTCGTCTATCGCATCATCAACACCGATGCGCCGGCCGTCACGGCGCTCAACCCGAATCTGCCGGAAGGCCTCAACGCCATCATGCGCCGGGCGCTCGAAAAGGATCTCTACAGCCGCTACCGGAATGGCGCCGAAATGGCCAAGGACCTCTCGGCCGTGCGCTACCAGATCCTCGAAGAGGACGAAACGGCGCAGGACATGCGGCATTTCGAGACCTTGCGCAGCCTCGACTTCTTCGTCGAATTCGAAAACGTTGAAGTCTGGGAAGTCCTGCGCGTCTCCGTCTGGCGCGAAATCCTGCCCAACGTGGCGATCATTCGTGAAGGCGAGCGCAACAAATTCTTCGGCATCATCATCAGCGGCTCGGTCGAAATCTCGATCGAAGGCAAAGCCTTGTGCCGCCTGGGGCGCAGCGAGCCGATCGGCGAGGTGTCCTATCTGCACCCGTCCAGCGACCAGCGCTGCTCGACGGCGGTAACGCTCGAACCAACGCTGTTCCTCGAAGTCAACGCGGCAGCGCTCGCCCTGTCCTCGGAAGAACTGCTCGAACGCATGCGCAATGCGCTGCTGGCCAGAATGATCAATCGCCTGCGCGAGGTCAATCGCATCGCTGCGGCGCAAGGCAAGCCGGCCGTCCAGAGTCTGACCGGGTCGATGCCCGGCGGCTCGTCGCGCCCAGGCGGTGGCCTCGATCTCGAACTGGCGCCGATGTAAAAACAGCCTCCGCAGAGGCTGTTTCACTATCAGGCTGTTAAATCATCAGACCTTGAATCGTCCGACCAGCGATGCCAAGCCTTCGGCCAGTCGCTTGAGGTCGTGCGCCGCGCCGGCCGTCTGTTCTACCGTGCCCGAATTTTCGCGGGCCATGCCGGCAATCGCTTCGATGCTGCTTTCAACATCACCGGAGAAGCGGCGTTGTTGATCGGTCGCCGAGGCGATGGCGTCAAGGCCGTGACCGACTTCGGTGACCGAGCCATTCGTCGCCTCGAGCACGTTGGACACCGAATGAACGGCCGCCTGGCTGCTTTCCAGGTGGGCCATGCCGGCCTCGATGCTGCGCCGTACAGCGACTGACTGGGCGCTGAGCTGGGCGGTGATGGCGTCGATTTCTGTCGCCGAGCGCGACGATTTTTCGGCCAGCTTGCGCACTTCGTCGGCCACTACCGCGAAACCACGTCCCTGTTCACCGGCTCGCGCTGCCTCGATGGCCGCGTTGAGGGCCAGCAGGTTGGTCTGTTCGGCGATGTCCTTGACTTCACGGGTCATCGTCGTGATCGATTCGGTGTTCTTGACGAAGTTATTGACCGAATCGGCCATTTCCTTGACGGCACGTTCGACAACGTTCATTTCGCCGAGAAGCACGTCGAGGTTGCGGCTACCCTCGGTGGCGCGGGCCAGACTTTCCTGCGACTGGTGCTGGACGTGTTCGGCACTCTTGGCAATCGACGAAATGCTCGAAACCAGTTGTTCGACGGCCGAGGCGGCCTCGTTGGATTTTTCGTTCTGCTGATGCGAACTTTGCGTGACGCGGTCGGCGCTATCCGAGAGGGCGGCGACGCGGGCCGACACCTGGCTGGCCGAGTCGCGGACCTGACGGACCAACTGGTTGAAGTTTTCCATCATTTCGTTGAAAACCTGCGCTGCCTGGCCGACTTCGTCGTTGCCCTTGATCGGCAGGCGGCGTGTCAGGTCGCCCTCGCCGCGGGCAATGTCGGCGAGGCCGCTGCGCATGGCTTCGAGCGGCTTGCTGACGAAATGATTGGTGATCAGGTAGATGATGACGAGCAGGGCGCCCAAGGCGCCCAGCGCGACGCCGGCGATCTTGACGCGGAAGGCCGAAACCTGCGCTTCGACGGAGTCGAGCGACACCTTCATGCTGACGACGCCGAGCACGGTGCCTTCGGGAACCTGGTGGCAGAGGATGCAGTCCTTGCCGAGGTAATTTTTCGACGCCTTGGTCGGGTTGATGACGTGCAGGAAAGAGCTGCCGTTGGCGGTTTCAACCGACATGTACGGCGTGCCGCTGGTCATCACTTCCTTTTCCAGCGCATCGAGCGGACGCTTGCTCTTGGTGTCCGGGCCGTAGAGCTTGGCGACGGCATCGCTGCGGGCGACGATGAGATCCTTGATGACCGAGAGTTGTTCGATCTGGTCGAGGAAGACTTCGCGCTGGCCGACGGTGCCGGTCAGCATCATGCCGGTCAGGCCGGCCATGGTCATTTCGTGGATGCTCTTCGAGAAGTCCTGCGCCTGGAGAATCGCCGTCTCTCGATTGACCTGCGTGGTCCAGACTATTGCCCCTGCCCAGATGATGGCCAGTACTACCCAGATGGCCGCCGTCAGGCGGATCCAAATCTTCAAATCGGCGAAGCGCGGCATGATGTCCCTCGAGTTACTGCCACCATTTTCAGCTAGGCGGTCAGGTCAATTTGCTGGATTGTGCCAGCCGTACCTGATTCGTGCAAAAAAATTCCAGAAGTGCGAATTTGTCCGAGCAATTCATTGGCATTTGTCTTGAGGTCAAATGGCGTAGCGATGCGGCTTAGCGCGATTGCACCAACCCCGGCATCGTTCAGTGACTGGAGTGTGTCTTTGTCAGTTTTGTCAGGTGTCCATAGCGACAATTGTGTAAACGACGCATCGTTTTCGTCAATCCAGCCGTTCTGGTCGCCATCGAGCGCGGCCAATTCGTCAAAGCCGTCGCCGCTGGTCGGGCCGAACAGTTCGCTGCCATTGTTGATCTTGCCGTCGCCGTTGCGGTCGAAGGCCAGGAAGCCGCTACCCGGTGCCAGGAAGTTGATGTTCTCCGTGCTGCCGTCGGCATTGAGGTCGAAAGCGAAACGCTGGTCGGTCAGTTGCGCAGCCGTGCCGGCAAAGTTGAGGACGAGTGGGTCGGTCTTGCGCGCCGCGTCGCCGAGGCGGAGGCTGATGTCGCTTTCTTCGTGATACTGGCGCGCCATCGACAACTGCAGGTCGAACTTGATTTCGCGACCATCTGCCGTCGTCACCGTGCCGCTGGCGGCAAAATTCGTCTGTTCGGCCTCGCTGTAGGACTCATGGCGGTCGTACTCGATGCCGAAGCCGGCTGACGTCGGGCGGGCCTGTGTGCCGGTTGCCGGTGGCGCTTCGATGACAGGGGTTTCTGAATTCGGCTGGAGTTCGCTGGCGTCGAAAATGCGAATCCGGTGTCCAGTCAGCAGTTCGAGCATGGAGCGAATGAAACGCAACCGCGGATCGGCATCGAGCTCGTCCTCGGCGGCTTCACCGGCGCTTGCTTGGCTGGCCGCCTTGCCGGCATCGGACAGGCTGACGTTGTCGGTGCGCGCTGGGCGGGGGCGCGACTGTTCGCCGGCAAACTGCGGGCGCTGCGGCCCGACCCACATTTTCAGCGATTCGCGGACTTCATGGCGCTCGACGCTGGCGTGCGACGAGGCCATGTGCAGGCTGCTGCTGGCAATTTTCATGGAGGCCTCCGTCGAATGCGCTGGGATGCATCATTAACGGCGGCCGGGGGCAGAAGTTAAGGCTGGTAAAGATGCGGTTGTATCCAGTGTTTCAGCGAGCCGAGGTCGAGCGCGCCGCTCTGGCGGGCGATTTCGCGGCCGTTTTTAAAAACGGCCAGGGTCGGAATGCTGCGGATGTTGAAGCGGGCGGCCAATTGCTGTTCGCCTTCGGTATCGACCTTGACCAGACGGGCGTAGGGTTCGAGATCGATGGCGGCCTGGTGGAAATTCGGCGCCATTTGCCGGCACGGGCCGCACCACGGCGCCCAGAAATCGACGACGACGGGCAGGTCGTTGCGCGAGATGTGACGGTCGAAGTTGGCGGCGGTCAGTTCGGCTGGTTCGCCGTTGAACAGCGGTTGTTTGCACTGGCCGCAGTTCGGCGCATCTTTCAATTTTTGGCTAAAAATCCGGTTGACCGTGGAACAGTGCGGACAGACGACGTGCAGGCTTTCTTCAGGCATCGGGCGCTCCAAATATCATGTTTTTCTGATATGGGTGCCCGGTGCACGATTTCAAGAGCGGGCGCCGAATTTGATGGCTTGCCGGGCGCTGGTTTCGAGCGTCTTCGGGTCGATGGCGACTTTGGTCGGCCAGCCGGCGAGGTGGTTTTCGACGATGTCGGCCAGGGCCTTGATCCAGGCGTCGTCTTCGTTGAGCGCCGGGATGTAGTGGTATTCCTTGCCACCGGCCTTGAGAAAGTCGGCTTGGCCTTCCTGGGCGATTTCCTCGAGCGTTTCGAGGCAGTCGGCAACGAAGCCGGGGCAGATGACATCGACCCGGCGGATGCCCTGTTTGCCCCACTCTTCGAGCGTCGGCGCGGTGTAGGGTTGCAGCCACTCGGCCTTGCCGAAACGGGACTGGAAGCAGATTTCAAACTGTTCGGGCTTGAGGTTCAGGCGCTCGGCGAGCAGGCGGCCGGTCTTGTTGCATTCGCAGAAATACGGGTCGCCAAGATCGAGGCTGCGCTTGGGCAGGCCGTGGAAGCTGATGAGCAGCTTGTCGTTTTCGCCCAATGCACCGTTCGTCTGCCAGTGTTTACGCACCGATTTTTCGAGCGCGGCGAGATAGCCGTCATGGTCATGGAAATTGCGCGTGAAGCGCATTTCCGGCTGGTTGCGGGTTTTGGTTAGCCAGTTGCAGGCATCGTCGACGACGGTCGCCGTCGTGCTCGCCGCGTATTGCGGATACATCGGCACGACGAGAATGCGGCTGGCGCCTTCGGCTTTGAGGTGGCTCAGTACGTCGGGCAGCGAGGGCGCGCCGTAGCGCATCGCCCAGGTTACCGTAACGTGATGGCCGCGCTGGCCGATCAGACCCTTGAGCAGCTTGGCCTGGCGCTCGGTGTGGACGCGCAGCGGCGAACCTTCCGGCATCCAGACGGTGGCGTACTTGGCGGCCGATTTCTTCGGCCGGGTGTTGAGGATGATGCCGTTGAGGATCAGCCACCAGAGGGGCTTGGGAATTTCGACGACGCGCGGGTCGGACAAGAACTGCTTGAGATAGCGCTTGAGGGCCGGCGCGGTCGGCGCGTCCGGCGTGCCGAGATTGACGAGGACGACAGCGGTGCTGGCCGCGTTGCCATGACGGTGCGGCGGTTCCGGGAGAAAACGGGGCATTAGTTGTCCGACTTGTAGGAAAGGGCGCTGGAAAGCAGGCGGGCGGTGATGTCGACGATGGGGATGACGCGTTCGTAGGCCATGCGGGTCGGGCCGATGACACCGACCGAACCGACGATGCGGCCATCGACGCTGTACGGTGCGGCGATGACGCTGCATTCGTCGAGCGGCGCAATGCCCGATTCGCCGCCGATGAAAATCTGCACGCCCTCGGCGCGGTTGGAAATATCGAGCAGGCGGACGAGGCTGGAGCGCTGCTCGAAGAGATCGAACAGTTCGCGCAGGCGCTTCATGTTCGACGACAACTCCTCGACATCGAGCAGGTTGCGCTCGCCGGAAATGACATAGGGCGCGGAATTTTCGGCCATCGCGGCATCGCCAGCATCGAGCGCCAGGGCCATGAGCGGCTTGATGTCCTCGCGTAGCTGCTGGATTTCACTGGCCAGGCGCTGGCGAATCTGCTCGAAGTCGAGGCCGGCGAAATTTTGCGTCAGGTAATTGCCGGCGCTGACCAACTCCGACGGCGAGTAGGCCTTGTCGCTGCTGACGATGCGGTTCTGCACGTCGCCGTCGGCGGTGACGATGATGAGCAGGATGCGCTTTTCCGACAGGCTGAGGAATTCGATCTGGCGGATGCGGCTGGCCTGGCGCCGCGGCGCGATGACGACGCCAGCGAAATTGGACAGGCTGGAGAGTAGTTGCGAGGCGCTGGAAATGATCTGGCTGTTCGGCAAGCCGTGCAGCGATTCCTTCATCTCGCCCATTTGCCGGGCTTCGAGCGGTTGCACGGTGAGCAGGCTGTCGACGAACAGGCGATAGCCGCGTGCCGTCGGAATGCGTCCGGCCGAGGTGTGCGGGCTGGCGACGAAGCCGGCTTCTTCAAGATCGGCCATCACGTTGCGGATCGTCGCCGGCGACAGATCGAGGCCGGAAAACTTGGACAGCGCCCGCGAGCCAACCGGTTGCCCGTCGGCAATGTAGTGTTCGACCAGGGTTTTCAGCAGGGTGCGCGAGCGTTCATCAAGCATGGCTGAGGATTGTACAAAAAACGGGGCGGCAGCGATGGGCGATTATGGTTGGCCGCCGGGATGTAGCGCCAGGCGGCGCGATTCGAATTCCTGGCGCAGTTCGCGCCGGAGCATGGCCGACTGGTAACGGCGCTTTTCCTCGTCGGTGAGGGGTTCCAGCGGCGGCACGCTGGTCGCCTTGCCGTTTTCATCGACCGCCACCATGGTGAAAAAGCAGCTGTTGGCGTGGCGCACGCTCTGTTCGCGGATGTTCTCGGTGAGCACCTTGACGCCAATTTCCATCGACGTCCGGCCGGTGTAATTGACGGCGGCCAGAAAGGTGACCAGTTCGCCGACATGAATCGGTTGGCGGAACATCACCTGGTCCACCGATAGCGTCACGACATATTCGCCGGCATAGCGGCTGGCGCAGGCATAGGCGACCTGGTCGAGCAGCTTGAGGATGGTGCCGCCATGGACGTTGCCGGAAAAATTGGCCATGTCCGGCGTCATCAGGACGGTCATGCTGAGTTGGTGGTTGGCAAGAGGCATGGGGTAATCGCGCGCAGGGTGGGTGAGTCATGTTACTGCGCTTTTCCGGCGAATCGGTGCTGCCCGGTGGCACGATTGCCCGGTTTTTATGCAAGAATTCGACCCCATGAACAGAAGCTTTGCTTCCCTCCGCAATCCCCGGACCATCGCCCTGGTCGGCAAATACCACAGTATGGAAATTGCCGAGTCCTTGCGTCGTCTGGCGGAGTACCTTTACGAGCGCGGCGTCTCGGTCTTCATCGAGCGCGAAACCTCCGAGCACATCGGCAAGAAGGTCGATCTGTCGCGCTGGGTGACTTGCGGCTTCAACGACATCGGTGCGCATGCCGACCTCGCCATCGTGCTTGGCGGCGACGGCACCATGCTCAACGCGGCGCGCCGCCTGGCACGCTATTGCGTGCCGCTGGTCGGTGTCAATCAGGGGCGCCTCGGCTTCATGACCGACATCGCCCGCGACGACCTGCTGACCTGCATGGACGACCTGCTCGACGGCCGCTTCGCCCAGGAAAACCGGATGCTGCTGGCTGCCGAAGTGACCCGCGACGGCAAGGAAATCGCCGAAAATCTGGCGCTCAACGATGTCGTCGTCGACAAGGGCGCCATCGGCCGGATGATCGAATTCGAATTGTTCATCGATGGTGAGTTCATCTACAACCTGCGCTCCGACGGCCTGATCGTCTCGACACCAACCGGCTCGACGGCCTATTCGATGTCGGCCGGCGGGCCGATCCTGCACCCGACGACGGCCGGCATCGCCCTCGTGCCGCTCTGTCCGCACGCCCTGAGCAACCGCCCGATTATCGTCAATGACAGCGCCGACATCGAGTTGCGCATCGCCAATGCCGACGACGCGCGTGTGCACTTCGACGGTCAGGTGACGCTCGATTTGCAGCGTGGCGATTGCGTCCGCCTGCGCCGCTCCGAACACGCCATCTGCTTCCTGCATCCGCCCGGCTACAGTTATTTCGCCATGCTGCGCCAGAAGCTCCAGTGGAGCGAGCGGCCCAAAGGTACCTGATGCTGCAGCACCTGACGATTCGCGACTTTGTCATTGTCGACCGGCTGGAACTCTCGTTTTTGGCTGGTTTTGGTGCGTTGACCGGAGAAACCGGGGCTGGCAAATCCATTTTGATCGACGCCCTGGCGCTGGCCCTCGGTGAGCGTGCCGATGCCGGCGTCGTTCGTTCCGGCTGTGAAAAAGCCGAGGTCGCCGCCACTTTCGATATCACCGCCCAGCCACAAGTGCGCGACTGGCTGCTTGCCAACGACCTCGATGGCGACGACGAACTGCTGCTCCGCCGCGTCGTTGACGCCGGCGGCCGCTCCCGCGCCTACATCAACGGCTCGCCGGCTACCGTTCAGCAAATGCGCGAAGTCGGCGAATGGCTGGTCGATATCCACGGCCAGCACGCCCACCAGTCGCTGCTGCGCGCCGAAGCCCAGCGCACGCTGCTCGATAGCCACGCCGGGCTGAGCGGGCTGGCGCGCGAAGTCGGCGCCACCTGGAAAATCTGGCGCGATGCCGAACAAATGCTGCGCACCGCCAGCGAAAGCGCCGACGTACTGCAGCGCGAACGCGAGCAACTGCAATGGCAAATCGGCGAACTCGATGCCCTGGCCTTTGGCGACGACGAATGGGCGACCCTCGACGTCGAACACCGTCGCCTCGGTCACGCCGCCAGCCTGATCGAAGGCGCGCAATACGCGCTGGCTGTCCTTTCCGATGATGATGCCGCCTGCGAACGCCAGATCGACGGTGTCGCCACGCGGCTCGGCAATCTGGCCGAATACGATCCCGAATTGGCCGAAGTTGCCGCCTTGATCGGCTCGGTGCAGGCCGAATTGTCTGACGCCGTATCGACGTTGCGCCGCTACGCCGACCGGGCCGATCTCGATCCGACTCGTCTGGCCCAGGTCGAGCGCCGGATGGACGCGGTGATGAGCCATTCCCGAAAATATCGCGTCCAGCCGCCGGAATTGCCGGGCTTGCTCGCCGGCTGGCGGCAACGCCTGGCTGAGCTCGACGAATCGGCCGATCTGGCCGCGCTCGAAACGAAGGTCGCCGCCGCCCGCAAGGATTATCTGGCCCAGGCCGAAAAACTCTCGGCTGGCCGCAAGAAGGCGGCAACCGAAATGGGCAAGGCGGTCAGCGAAATCATGCGCCAGCTGGCACTATCCTCCGGCCGTTTTGAGGTTGCCCTGGTGCCGGTTGCCGATGGTGCGGTTTATGGCCTCGAACAAATCGAATTCCGCATCGGCGGCCTCGCCGGCAACGAGGCCAAGCCCATGGCCAAGGTCGCCTCCGGCGGCGAACTGTCGCGCATCAGCCTGGCGATACAAGTACTCACTTCGCGCTCAGCCAGCGTCCCGACGCTGATTTTCGACGAGGTCGATGTCGGCATCGGCGGCGGTGTCGCCGAAATCGTCGGCCGCCTGCTGCGCGAACTCGGCAGCGAACGCCAGGTCCTGTGCGTCACCCACCTGCCGCAGGTCGCTGCCCAGGCCAACTGGCAGTGGCAAGTCAGCAAGGCGACGCGCGATGGCGTCACGCTAAGCGCTATCCAGCCGCTTGCCGACGATGGCCGCGTTCAGGAAATTGCGCGCATGCTGGGGGGCGTCGATATCACCGACATCACCTTGCAGCACGCCCGCGAACTGCTTCGACTGAAGGCTTGAGTCAGCTTTTTAGAATCCCACGGTCAACCGGAAAAATGGCCAAAAACCAAAGAGGATAATCTGAAAAAAGTGCCCCCAATTTATGCGTTTGGTACGTAGCGCAGAAGAACGAGGCGGTCCCACTTGGCGGATTTTGCTCCTACTGACCTGAGTCTTTCGAGAGGAAGCTCTTTGTCATGTATGCGCTGAATGACCCACCCCCAAAAGTGGGGCGCGGTGCCAAGCGCTTCAAGATCGCCAGAAGGAACCTCCTCTTTCCACGTTCCCAAAATGCGAACTTGGTCATCACTGAAGTATCCAACTATCAGTGCTTTTCCTGGGATAGACGTACCCTCCTGACCGGACCTCTGGTTTCGCAGGTGGTGTGCTAACTGATCAACGGAACGTTGTAGGCGCTTCTCTGTCAGCCTGGAGTCATAATCCCTTTGGTACATATCTGCTGTCAGCAGCGTCAATAGCGTGCCGTCGACAACGTCTTGTATGGCCACAAGCGGTGCATTGTCGGTATCGCTCCAAAGTAGCCTATGGATAAGATGCGTTTCCTTTGAGGCGCCAATTCGTACTCCCAAGCCAGAGTTCAATAATCCCAGCAGCGACTCCTTGGTGATCTTAAATCGCTCGGAAAGTCGTTGTTCTGCGTGCATAGAAAGCGATGCAGGGGGGAAACGGGCCATTTTCAGTCAACGCTTAACAAATGAAAGGTCAGAGAACGGCCCGTTAGGGGGCAATGCGGAGCAGCCACATTACTTAAGCGCAAGAACTGCGACATACACGCTTGCAATGCCAATGGTTGTGGTCCACACCCATTGCCAATGACGAAAATAGAATTTGGCGATAGAACCAATGCAGCGAGCAAGGCGAGGCTGTACAAAAAATCCAGGCCCGATAAATACAATGCCGCTGTTGGGAGTGTTCTCTGGAAGTGGAACGTAAGTTCCGCGGTACCAAGATGCAACTTTGTTTCTAATTGTGGAAATGATTCCCATGCGAGACACCCTAACGAATAGCGTTTATCTGCCGACGCGGACAAGTTTGACGAAAGTAGCAATTAATATCGGGGGGACAAACCTCGTTGGACAGGACTGCCCGACGGGCGATGGTTTTGGGGATTGTAAGGAGAGGTAGGCTGAAGTCAATGGGAGCCAAAGTGACGAGGCTGATTTGCCAGGTGTGAGCCGAGTCCGCACCCTCTGCCTTCACCAAGTGCGTCAACCTTGCAACGAATTGCGCCAAGGTGTTACCGTGGTGTCACTCACGGTAAAAGGAGTTCAACCATGTCCACCACCTCACTGAAACTTTCTGATGAACTCAAGCAGCGGGCCGTTGCCGCTGCCGAGCAGAAAGGGGTGTCGCCGCATGCGTTTATGGTTCAGGCGATTGAGCAGGCAGCCACGGCGGCAGAAAGAAGGGCTCGTTTCGTCGGTGAGGCGCAGGCGGCTCGGGAGCAAATGCTGAGTTCTGGCAAGGGCTATGATGCCAGCGAGGTTCATGCTTACCTGAAGGCGCGGATTGCCGGCGATAGCGTGGCGCGGCCGAAGGCAAAGTCTTGGCAAGGCTGAGCTATTCGGAGCAGGCGCTGGCCGATTTCGAAAGGCTGACCGATTTTCTGATCGAGACCGATCCTTTGGCTGCGGCGGAAACGGTTGGCTTGATAGAGGAGGCGGTGGCTTTGCTGGCGCGTCATCCGCTGATCGGGCGCCCGGTGGAGTCAGCAATGCATGAGCTGGTGATTTCACGCGGACGTACCGGTTACGTCGCCCTCTACAGTTTTGAGCCGGGTCAGGACGCCGTTTTGATTCTGGCCATACGGCATCAACGGGAAGCTGGTTTCTGGGGGCTGGGCGAGGACTGAACTGCCATTCCCACGGTCAACCGGAAAAAACGGCCAAAATCAAAATGCGCCGAAAAGGCGCAGGACGGCCAGCAGCGCCAGCAACAGGAAAAAAGCGCCGCTGATCCGGTGAATCCATTTCAGCGGCAGGCGATTGAGCCAGCGCCGGCCGGCCACAACGCCGAGGATAGACGTGCAGGCTAGCGCCAGCGTGGCGCCGACCCAGGTGGCCGTTGCATCGGCGGTGCTGCCCATGCCGGCGACGGCGATCTGCGTCTTGTCGCCGAATTCGGCGAGAAAGATCATCAGGAAAGTGGTCGCGAAGATGCCGTGGCCGGGCTTTTCGGCGATTTCCTCGTCGTCTTCTTCCTCTTTAAAGCGCAGGGCGCTAATGCCGAAGACGGCAAAGAGGACGGCAACGGCGGCCGTGACGACCCATTCCGGCAGCCACGCGGCAATCGCCGCGCCGAACAGCACAGCGAGCAGATTGAGGAAGGCAAAGGCGGCGACGGCACCGAGCACGACGGGTAGCCCACGGTGGCGGGCGGCGAGCGTCATGCAGACGAGCTGGCTCTTGTCGCCAAATTCGGCCAGGGCAATCAGCAGGAAGGTGGCGCCGGCCGAAGACAGCCAGGTGCCTGGCACCACGGCCGCGATTTCAGTCATCGAGGGAAATCAGAATGTCAGGACTTGGCGCCCGGGTGGTCGCGATGCGGGCACTCGGTCTTGGTGCACTGGGCGTACAAGTAGAGCGCGTGGTCCTGGATAGCGAAGCCGCGTTCCTGGGCGATGGCGTTTTGGCGCTTTTCGATTTCCGGATCGTAGAATTCTTCGACGCGGCCGCAGTTGATGCAGACCAGATGGTCGTGATGCTTGCCGTGGTTGATTTCGAAAACGGCTTTTCCCGACTCGAAGAAATGCCGTTCGAGCAGGCCGGCCTGCTCGAACTGGGTGAGCACGCGGTAAACGGTGGCCAGCCCGATGTCCATGTTTTCGGCAATGAGCATCTTGTAGACGTCTTCCGCCGTCATGTGGCGCAAGGTACTCGTTTCGAACAGTTCAAGAATTTTCAGACGGGGAAAGGTGGCTTTCAGCCCCATGTTCTTGAGGCTTTGCGGATCGCTCATTGCTGGATTTCCTGAAATTGTTCGGTCAGGCGAAATGCTGATTTCGGGTATGATATACCGCTTCAAAGCCGATTGAAAAACTCCGGAAAACTGAATGCGCCGTTCCCGTCTATTGCTCGTAGCCGCCTCCTGCGCGCTCATCTCCGCTTGCTCCTACAAGCCGGGCTTCATCAACGAATACAAGATCGACATCCAGCAGGGAAATGTCCTGACGCAAGAGATGGTTTCCCAGCTCAAGCCGGGCCAGACGCGCGACCAGGTTCGCTTCCTGCTCGGTACGCCGATGGTGGCAGACATCTTCCATCAGCAGCGCTGGGACTACGTGTACCGCTACCAGAGCGGCCAGACTGGCAAGGTCGAAGCACGCAAATTCACGGCGTTTTTCAATAATGACGGTCTGCTCGAGCGGGTCGAGGGCGATATTGCCGAGGGCGAATCCGGCGAACTGAATGCCCCGCTCAACAAGAGCCGCCTCGTCGATCTCGGATCGCTGTCGCCCGAACAGGCTGACAAGCCGTTGCCGCCGCGCGAGCCGCCGGGCTATTACCGTCGTTTCATGGACATGATGGGGTTTTAAGGAATGAGTGCAACACGTATTGGTGTCGTCGGTGCCGGCGGCCGCATGGGCCGGATGTTGATCGAGGCCACGCTGAAGGATGACCAACTGGCGCTCGGCGCTGCTTTCGATGTTCCGGGCAGCCCGGCGATTGGCAAGACGGCCGGTGATCTGGTCGGCATGCCCTGCGATGTGGTGGTGACTGATGATGTCGCCGCCGGCCTCAAGAATATCGACTGCCTGATCGATTTCACCCGCCCGCAAGGCACGCTGGCTCATCTCGAAATGTGCCGTCAGGCCGGCGTCGCCATGGTCATCGGCACGACCGGCTTCGAAGCTGACGGCAAGGCCGTGATTGCTGCGGCTGCCAAGGATGTTCCCGTCGTCTTTGCGCCCAACATGGCAGTTGGTGTCAATCTCGTTTTCAAGCTGCTCGATACAGCGGCGCGCATCCTGAACCAGGGTTACGACATCGAAATTGTCGAGGCGCACCATCGTCTGAAAATCGATGCCCCGTCCGGGACGGCGCTGCGCATGGGCGAAGTGGTTGCCAGCGCGCTCGGCCGCGATCTCGAAGAATGTGCGGTTTACGGACGCGAAGGCGTTACCGGCGAGCGCGACCCCTCGACCATCGGCTTCGCCACCGTCCGCGGCGGCGACATCGTTGGCGATCACACGGTCATGTTCTGCGGTCTCGGCGAGCGCGTCGAGGTCACGCACAAGGCCAGCAGTCGCATGCCCTATGCACTCGGTAGCTTGCGTGCAGCGCGTTTCCTGGCGGGCCGGAAGAACGGCCTTTTCGACATGCAGGACGTTCTCGGCCTGCGTTAGCCTTCATGAAATCCCGCCTGCTGGATCGGCAACTCCTGGAAATCTTTGGCGGCGAAGGTGAGCCGCAATTCAGGCAGTTGATCGAACAGGCGAGAGCGGCGCGGCAGGATGTGCTGGCCGACGGCATGGAAAGGCTGGTCGGGGTCGTCGATTCCTCCTATCGCGCCTACGCCGGGCTCAATCTGAGCGCCTGGCATACCAAGTTGTCGGGCGATGCGCTGGCCGACTGGAATCTGCGCGCGGGTACCGTCGAAGCCGGTCGCCAGTGGAAGGAAATGCTCGGTTACGCCGCCGGCGATTTCGACAATTCGATCGCCCAGTGGCAGCGCATGCTGCATCCGGATGATCTGCGCCTGTTGCAGGCGCGCATCGATGCGCATGTCCAGAGTCAGGATCCCTATTTTCAGGCTGAGTGCCGCTTCAAGGCGCGCGACGGGCAATGGCGCTGGTTTCTGCTCCGTGGTGCCGTCGCGGCGCGCGATGCCGATGGGCAACCGGTGCGTATGCTGGTCTTGCAGCGCGACATCAGCGAAGTCAAGGCGGCGGAGGCGGCGCTGATTTCGGCCAAGGAGGCCGCCGAGGCAGCCAACAAGGCGCGCGGTGCTTTCCTGGCCAACATGAGCCACGAAATCCGGACGCCAATGAACGGCATCATCGGCATGACTGAACTGGCGCTTGATACCCAGCTTGATGTCGAGCAGCGCCACTATCTGAAGACCGTCAAATCATCGGCCGAGGCGCTACTGACGATCGTCAACGACATTCTCGACTTTTCGAAAATCGAAGCCGGCAAGATGGAGTTCGAGGCGCTGGCGTTTTCGATCCAGGACACGGTGCTCGAGGCCGTCCGGGTGCTGGCGGTCAGTGCGCACAAGAAAGGCCTCGAGCTGGTGGCCAATGTGCAGCCCGATGTGCCGCCACGCATCGTCGGCGATCCGACGCGCCTGCGCCAGGTGATCATCAACCTGATTGGCAACGCCATCAAATTTACCGAGCGGGGCGAAGTGGCGCTCGACGTGAGTATTGACCAGCAGACCGAGCATTCGGTTTATTTGCGCTTTTCGATCCGCGACACGGGTATCGGTGTCCCGCCCGACAAGCAACAGGCAATCTTCGAGGCGTTTTCCCAGGCCGACGTATCGACGACCCGTCGTTTTGGCGGGACGGGCCTTGGGCTGGCTATTAGCGCCCGCCTTGTGCAGTTGATGGATGGCAAGATTTCGCTTGAAAGCACGCAGGGCGTCGGCTCGGTCTTTTCATTCACCGGGCGTTTTGGCGTCGAAACCTCGGTGTTGTCGCAGACCCAGGCGTTTTCGCCGGGGGCGCGCTATGTTGGCCGGCGCGCCTTGGTCATTGATGACAACGAGACGGTGGGGCGCTATCTGGTTGAATTGCTTGAGCGCTGTGGAATCCAGTCTTCGCTATCGGCGGATGGGGTGGCCGCTGTCGCTGCCATCGAGCGCAGCCGCGCTGTCGATTTTCCCTACGACTATGTGGTGGCCGACGCCAACATGGAGGCACCAGCCGGTTTTGCTTTGGCTGAAGCCTGGCAAAAATCCGGCCGTATCGAGAAATTGCTGGTCATGCTGACGACCGAAAATCAGCGGCATGACCTGACCCGGCTGCGTGAAATCGGTGTCTCGGCTCATCTCGTCAAGCCGATTGGCAATGCCGACCTGGTTGACGCGCTGGCGCTGGCTGAAGGCCCGGCTTTGTCGGAGCAGAACGAAATCATGCTGTCGCAAATCGACTTGGGTGAGATTACCCAGGGTGGCAGTTCGGCACTGAATATTCTGTTGGTTGAAGATAATCCGGTCAATCAGGAACTGGCGACCCGCTTGCTTGAGCGCCTGTCGCATCGGGTGACGCTGGCCAACAACGGTGTCGAGGCGGTTGATTTGTTCGATAGCAGCCATTTCGACGTGATCCTGATGGACATGCAGATGCCCGTGATGGGAGGTATCGAGGCGACAGAGGCCATTCGTTCCCGCGAGATGCGCCGTAGCTGGGTGGTTTCTCACGAGGTCAAGCCCGTCTACATCATCGCCATGACCGCCAACGTCATGGCCAGCGACCGGGAGCGTTGCATGGAGGCGGGAATGAACGACTACGTCGCCAAGCCATTGCGGCCGGACGAGTTGTTTTCTGCCCTGGATCGATCCCGTGGTGTTGGCAGCGAAGACGTGCCCATCATTTTTGGCACGGCGCCGATCAGGGCGGGCGCACAACTCGATCTGGCGGCAGCTCTTCGCGATATCGGCGAACCCGAGTTGTTTGCGACGATGGCTGGCATGTTTCTGTCGGAGTGGGATACGCACCTGGGACGCATCAGGAAAGCGCTCGATAGTTCCGATGCGCATGAGTTGCGCATGCATGCGCATACCGTGAAGAGCCTCCTTGCCATGTTTCATGCCGAAAATGCTCGGCGTCGCGCAATGGAAATCGAGCAAGCGGTCAAGGTGGCAGACAATGTCGACTGGGCTGCCTGCAATCGGCTCCACGCTGCTCTGGTCGATGAAATGTCGCACATCAAGCCGATCATGAAGCGTTACGTCGAGACTCGCGTAATCCCTTGAATTTGCCTGAAAAGCCTCTTTTCGGCTAAAATAGGAAGGTTAAAAAGCACGAGCGGGGAGGCGCAAGCCTTCCCGCTCGGCACATGAAAAATTAGAAATTCAAGGAGAGCCGGTCGTGTCGTTGCTGCCCTCATTTATACCCGCCATTCTCGCCCTCGCCGACGGAACGGTTTTCAAGGGCCAATCCATTGGCGCTGATGGCGTTACCAGTGGCGAGGTGGTGTTCAACACTGCCATGTCGGGCTACCAGGAAATCCTTACCGATCCCTCCTATTGCCGTCAGATCGTCACGCTGACCTACCCGCATATCGGCAACACCGGTTGCAATGCGGAAGATTTTGAGTCCAATGCCAATTACGCCGCCGGCCTGGTCATTCGTGACCTGCCGCTGGTTGCCTCCAACTGGCGTAGCGAAGAGGACTTGTCGTCTTACCTCAAGAAGCACGGTATCGTCGCCATCGCCGGCATTGATACGCGCAAGCTGACCCGCATCCTGCGGGAAAAGGGCGCTCAGGCTGGTTGCATCCTGGCAGGCGAAGTCGATGAATCGAAGGCGCTGGCCTTGGCCAAGGCCTTCCCTGGCCTGGCTGGCATGGATCTGGCCAAGGTCGTTTCGGCCAAGGCCAACTATGCGTGGACCGAGGCCGAGTGGACGCTGGATGGTTACAAGCAAGCCGACGAGCCGCGTTTCCATGTTGTTGCCTACGATTTTGGCGTCAAGCGCAATATCCTGCGCATGTTGGCTGAGCGTGGCTGTCGCCTGACCGTGGTGCCGGCCGAGACGCCGGCGGCCGATGTGCTGGCCATGAAGCCGGACGGTATTTTCCTGTCCAATGGCCCCGGCGATCCTGAGCCTTGCGACTACGCCATTGCCGCCATTCGCGAATTCCTTGAGCGTGGCGTGCCGACCTTCGGTATCTGCCTCGGCCACCAGTTGCTGGCACTGGCCTCCGGTGCAAGGACGGCCAAGATGAAGTTCGGGCATCACGGCGCGAATCATCCGGTCAAGGATCTGGATAGCGGCCAGGTGCTGATTACCAGCCAGAATCATGGTTTTGCTGCCGATATCGATTCGTTGCCGGCCAACCTGCGGGTTACCCACGTCTCGCTGTTCGACGGTTCCCTGCAAGGCATCGCCCGCACCGATGTGCCGGCCTTCTCCTTCCAGGGGCATCCGGAAGCCAGCCCAGGTCCGCACGACGTGGCCTACTTGTTCGATCGCTTCCTTGACACCATGACGCGTGGCGTTGCCGCGCTCAACAACGCGCAATAAGCGGCACAGAGAGAGATAAAGATGCCGAAACGTACAGATATAAAAAGTGTTTTGATTATTGGCGCCGGCCCGATCATCATCGGTCAGGCTTGCGAGTTCGACTATTCCGGCGCGCAAGCTTGCAAGGCCCTGCGCGAAGAGGGTTACAAGGTCATCCTTGTTAATTCCAACCCGGCGACCATCATGACCGACCCGGAGATGGCCGACGTCACCTACATCGAGCCGATTACCTGGCAGGTCGTTGCCAAGATCATCGAGAAGGAACGCCCGGATGCGCTGTTGCCGACCATGGGTGGTCAGACCGCGCTGAACTGTGCGCTCGACCTTGATCGTGAAGGCGTGCTCGCCAAGTTCAATGTTGAGCTGATCGGTGCTTCGAAAGAAGCCATCGACAAGGCGGAGGATCGCCAGAAGTTCAAGGACGCGATGACCAAGATCGGTCTCGGTTCCGCCAAGTCGGCGACGGCGCACAGCATGGAAGAGGCTTACCAGGTTCAGGCGGTAATCGGCTTCCCGACCATCATCCGTCCGTCCTTCACACTGGGCGGCACGGGCGGCGGTATTGCCTACAACATGGAAGAGTTCGAGACCATCTGCAAACGCGGTCTCGAAGCCTCGCCGACCAACGAGCTGCTGATCGAAGAGTCGCTGCTTGGCTGGAAGGAGTATGAGATGGAAGTGGTCCGCGACAAGGCGGACAACTGCATCATCATCTGTTCCATCGAAAACCTTGATCCTATGGGCGTGCACACCGGCGATTCGATCACCGTTGCCCCGGCCCAGACGCTGACCGACAAGGAATACCAGATCCTGCGCAACGCCTCAATCGCCGTACTGCGCGAGATCGGCGTCGACACAGGCGGTTCGAACGTCCAGTTCTCGATCAATCCGAAGGACGGTCGGATGATCGTCATCGAGATGAATCCGCGTGTTTCGCGTTCGTCGGCGCTGGCCTCCAAGGCGACCGGCTTTCCGATCGCCAAGATCGCCGCCAAGCTGTCGGTCGGCTATACGCTCGACGAGTTGTCGAACGACATCACCGGCGGCAAGACACCGGCTTCGTTCGAGCCATCCATCGACTACGTCGTCACCAAGGTGCCGCGTTTTGCCTTCGAGAAATTCCCGCAGGCGGACGACACGCTGACCACGCAGATGAAGTCGGTTGGCGAAGTCATGGCCATCGGCCGCACCTTCCAGGAGTCGCTGCAGAAGGCTTTGCGCGGGCTGGAAGTTGGCGTCGACGGCTTCAACCTGAAAACGGTCGATCCGGCCACGATTGACGAGCAGCTGGCCCGTCCGACGCCGGATCGCCTGTGGTACGTCGCCGATGCGTTTGGTATCGGCATGTCGGTCGAGCGCGTTTTTGAGCTGACCAAGATTGATCCGTGGTTCCTCGTCCAGATCAAGGAGATTGTCGATCTCGAACTGGCTGTCGAAAAACGCGATTTTTCCTCGTTGACCGCAGAAGAAGTGCGCTACCTCAAGCGCAAGGGTTTCGCCGACCGTCGTCTGGCCTATCTGTTGAAGACGACCGAGACCGAATTCCGCAACCGTCGTCACGCCTTGGGCGTCCGTCCGGTTTATAAGCGCGTCGATACCTGTGCGGCAGAGTTCTCGACCGATACGGCCTACATGTACTCGACCTACGAGGACGAGTGCGAGGCACATCCGACCGACAAGAAGAAGATCATGGTCCTGGGCGGTGGTCCGAACCGCATCGGTCAGGGTATCGAATTCGACTACTGCTGCGTGCATGCCGCCATGGCGATGCGCGAAGACGGTTACGAAACGATCATGGTCAATTGCAATCCGGAAACCGTGTCGACCGACTACGACACGTCGGATCGCCTTTACTTTGAGCCGCTGACGCTGGAAGACGTGCTGGAAATCGTCGCCATTGAAAAGCCGGTTGGCGTCATCGTTCAGTACGGTGGTCAGACCCCGCTGAAATTGGCGCTGGCCCTCGAAGCCAACGGCGTGCCGATCATCGGCACCAGCCCGGAGTCGATTGACGTTGCCGAAGACCGCGAGCGCTTCCAGAAGCTGCTGCATGAACTCGGCCTCAAGCAACCGCCGAACCGGACGGCGCGTACTGAAGAAGACGCCCTGCGTCTGGCCCAGGAAATCGGTTATCCGCTGGTTGTCCGTCCGTCCTACGTGCTGGGTGGCCGCGCGATGGAAATCGTCCACGAGCAGAAAGACCTCGAGCGCTACATGCGCGAAGCCGTCAAGGTTTCGCACGATTCGCCGGTGCTCCTTGATCGCTTCCTCAACGATGCCGTTGAATGCGACGTCGATGCCTTGTCCGATGGTGACGAAGTCATCATCGGTGGCGTCATGGAGCACATCGAACAGGCTGGCGTGCACTCCGGTGACTCAGCTTGCTCGCTGCCGCCATACTCCTTGGGCAAGGCCGTGCAGGATGAACTGCGTCGTCAGACCAAACTGATGGCCAAGGCGCTCAATGTCTGTGGCTTGATGAATGTGCAGTTTGCCATCAAGGACAACGACGTTTACGTGCTCGAAGTCAATCCGCGCGCCTCGCGTACCGTGCCTTTCGTTTCCAAGGCCACCGGCCTGCAACTGGCCAAGATTGCGGCGCGCTGCATGGCCGGGCGCAGCCTCAAGGATCAGGGCGTGACCAAGGAAGTGATTCCGCCGTATTTCTCGGTCAAGGAAGCGGTATTCCCCTTCGTCAAGTTCCCTGGGGTCGACACGATTTTGGGGCCGGAAATGAAGTCGACCGGCGAAGTCATGGGCGTTGGCGTCACCTTTGCCGAAGCCTTCGTCAAATCGCAACTGGCTGCCAGCGTCAAACTGCCGACCGCCGGCAAGGTGTTCATGTCGGTCAAGGATAGCGACAAGACCAAGGCGATTGAAATTGCTCGTCATTTGCTTGAGGCTGGTTTCCATCTCGTGGCGACGCGCGGTACGGCGCATGCGATCGAGGCTGCCGGCTTGCCGGTGCAGACGGTTAACAAGTTCACCGAAGGCCGTCCGCACATTGTTGACATGATCAAGAACAACGAAATTGCTCTGATCATCAACACGGTTGAGGAAAAACGTCAGGCGATCAACGACTCGCGCAACATCCGCACTTCCGGCCTGCAGGCTCGTGTCACAATGTATACGACAATCTGGGGTGCCGAAGCGGCTGCCGAAGGTATTCGTAATTTGGGCGAGTTGGTGGTTTATCCGATTCAGGCCTTGCACACGCAGTTACACTGAGACAAACCTGAAACCGCCGGGTAGCCTTGGGGCGCCGGCGGTTTTGCTTTTGCTGGAAGACGATATGAGCAAAGTTCCATTGACCGTTAAGGGCGCTGAAAAGCTGCGCGAAGAACTGCATCGACTGAAAACGGTTGATCGTCCGTGGGTGATTGGTGCTATCGCCGAGGCTCGGGCCCATGGTGATCTTTCTGAAAACGCCGAGTACGATGCAGCGAAGGAGCGTCAGGGCTTCATTGAGGGACGTATCCAGGAAGTCGAGGGCAAGCTGTCGCATGCCCAGATCATCGATCCGAAGCTGCTTGATGCCGATGGTCGCTGTGTGTTTGGTGCGACATTGGATCTTGAGGATCAGGATACCGGTGATGCGGTGACCTACCAGATCGTTGGCGAAGATGAAGCGGACATCAAGGGCGGCAAGATTTCCGTTAACTCGCCGATTGCCCGGGCGCTGATCGGCAAGTACGCCGGCGATATCGCCCAGGTTCAGGCGCCGGGCGGCATGCGTGAGTACGAAGTTATCGACGTTCGTTACGAGTAATTTCTTTGCGTCGTCTGTCCGAAGCCCTTTATCTGTTCGCCATCACACTGTGGGTGGGCGGCATGTGGGCGATTGGTTACATGGCGGCGCCTGTGCTCTTTGCCAGTCTGGGTGACCGGCAACTGGCCGGCATGGTGGCTGGCAAACTGTTTGCCTTGATCGGCTGGGTTGGTTTGGGGTGTGCCGCCTGGTTACTGGTGTTTCTGGTTTCCCGTTGCGGCGGGCAGGTGTTCAAGCGCGGCATCTTTTGGCTAGTCGTCCTGATGGTGCTGATGACCATTGTCAGCCAGTTTGGCATCCAGCCTTTGATGGCGCAGCTAAAGCTCGATGCCATGCCGCGCGAGGTGATGGAAAGTGTGTTGCGCGACCGCTTTGCTGCTTGGCACGGTATCTCCAGCATTCTCTACCTGGTGCAGAGTCTGCTGGGTTTGTGGCTCGTGATCTGGAGTGGTCGCGGACTGAAGTGATCAGCCCTGGAAGGATCGCTTGCTTTTGCGCGGAGCGGCAGAAGCGGGGCGTTTTGATTTTGGGGCTTTTTTCGGGTTGACCGTGGCATTGTCGGTGGGTGACGGGCGATAGACCACCAGAAGCTTGCCGATGTGCTGGACTGGAGCGGCATCCAGTTGGGCGCAGATTTGATCGTAATAGGCCAGACGATTTTCCCGGCTGTCACCATAAACGCGAATCTTGATCAGTTCGTGAGCGTTCAGGTTCATGTTGATTTCCTTTAGAACGGCCTCAGTCAGGCCGTTTTCGGCAATCGAGACAACCGGATTCAGGTCGTGGGCCTTGGCGCGCAGTTCGCGGCGCTGGGCAGATGATATTTGCAGCATAGTAAACCTTTCAAAAGCGGCATTTTACCGAATGAAAAGAACCAGAACCAGCAAAGCTTGGATGCGAGAGCATGTTAATGATACCTACGTTCAACTTGCGAAGAAGGAGGGCTGGCGTTCTCGCGCCGCTTTCAAGCTGCTTGAGATCGATGACAAGGATAAGTTGCTCAAGCGCGGCGAGGTTGTGGTTGACCTTGGTGCCACGCCGGGAGGCTGGTCCCAGGTCGCTACCAAGCGGGTCGGCGATGGCGGAATGGTGATTGCGCTCGATCTTCTCGAAATGGAACCTATCCATAATGTCCATTTCATTCAGGGCGATTTTCGCGAAGACGATGTATTGGAACAACTCGAAAAACAGTTAGGTGATCGCCGTGTAGGGCTTGTAATGTCCGATATGGCCCCCAATATGTCAGGAGTACCTCTGGTCGATCAGGCCCGCGTCATGCACCTGGCTGAGTTGGGACTGGAGTTTTCCAGGGCACACCTGAAACCGGATGGCGCTTTTCTGGTCAAAGTGTTTCAGGGAACGGATTACGAGACATTTCTTCGTCAAATGCGTGAAACGTTCAAGACTGTCGTAGTGCGCAAACCGGACGCTTCTCGTGATCGTAGTGCCGAGCTTTATTTGCTCGGACGTACATTGCGCTGAGAGTTTTGTTTAGAATGGCATTTTTATCGCTCGTCGCTGTATAAGGAGTGCAAGCTTGAACAACATGTTCAAAAACCTGGCAGTCTGGCTGGTTATCGGCCTGGTGCTGATGACGGTGTTTAATCAGTTCAACAGCCGTCAGGTTGCAACCGGATCCGTCGAATACTCCCAGTTCATCGAGGAGGTGAAGTCCGGCCGGATTTCCAAGGTGGTCATGGAAGGCCGTACGCTGAAGGCGACGACGAGCGAAGGCAAGCGCATCACTTCCTACGCGCCGCCCGATTTGTGGCTGGTTTCCGACCTGCTCAAGAATGGCGTCAAGATTGAAGCCAAGCCGGAAGAAGAGCCGTCCTTCCTGATGAATCTCTTCGTCAGCTGGTTCCCGATGCTGCTGCTGATCGGCGTCTGGGTCTTCTTCATGCGCCAGATGCAGGGCGGTGGCAAAGGCGGAGCTTTTTCCTTCGGCAAGTCCAAGGCGCGCATGATGGACGAGTCGACCAATGTCATCACCTTCGCCGATGTTGCCGGTTGTGACGAGGCCAAGGAAGAGGTTCAGGAAATTGTCGACTTCCTGCGTGACCCTTCAAAGTTCCAGAAGCTCGGTGGTCGTATTCCCAAGGGCGTGCTGATGGTCGGCAATCCGGGAACGGGCAAGACGCTGCTCGCCAAGGCAATTGCCGGCGAAGCCAAGGTGCCGTTCTTCAGTATTTCGGGTTCCGATTTCGTCGAAATGTTTGTTGGCGTTGGCGCTGCACGCGTCCGTGACATGTTCGAAAATGCCAAGAAACACGCGCCGTGCATCATTTTCATTGATGAAATCGACGCTGTCGGTCGTCATCGTGGCGCTGGCCTCGGCGGTGGCAATGACGAGCGTGAGCAGACGCTGAACCAGTTGCTGGTCGAGATGGATGGCTTCGAAGGTCACTCCGGCATTATCGTGATCGCCGCAACCAACCGCCCGGATATCCTTGACCCAGCATTGCTGCGTCCGGGCCGCTTTGACCGTCAGGTTGTTGTACCGTTGCCGGATATTCGCGGTCGCGAGGAAATTCTCAAGGTTCACATGCGCAAGGTGCCAATCTCCGGCGACGTCAAGGCCGACATCATTGCCCGTGGTACTCCAGGATTCTCCGGTGCTGACCTGGCCAATCTGGTCAATGAGGCAGCCTTGTTCGCGGCGCGCACCAACAAGCGCCTTGTTGATATGGAAGACTTCGAGAAAGCCAAGGACAAAATCATGATGGGCGCTGAGCGCCGCAGCATGGTGATGAGCGAGGAAGAAAAGATGAATACGGCGTACCACGAGTCGGGACATGCCGTGGTCGCCAAACTGGTGCCAAAATCAGATCCCGTTCACAAGGTCACCATCATCCCGCGCGGCCGCGCTCTGGGGCTGACTATGCAGTTGCCGGAAGAGGATCGTTATGCTTACGACCGGCAGTACCTGATGAGCCGTATTGCCGTGCTCTTTGGTGGGCGTATTGCCGAAGAGCTGTTCATGAACCAGATGACGACCGGTGCCTCGAATGATTTTGAACGTGCCACTGCGATGGCGCGCGATATGGTCACCCGTTACGGTATGTCGGATCTGGGGGTCATGGTCTATGGCGAAAACGATGGTGAAGTTTTCCTTGGCCGCTCGGTGACCCAGCACAAGAATGTTTCTGAAGCGACCATGCAGAAAGTGGATGCTGAAATCCGTCGCCTGATCGACGAACAGTACGCACTTGCCCGTCGTTTGCTGGAAGAGAATCGTGACAAGGTTGAAGCAATGACCAAGGCCTTGCTGGAGTGGGAAACCATTGATGCCGAGCAAATCGACGACATCATGGCTGGCAAGGCGCCACGTCCGCCCAAGCCGTCCCAGTCGACGTCGCGCTCGAATACGCCGAGCGATACCCCGGGGGCGGAACCCAGCGCTGCTGCGACGGCCTGAGTTTTCTGATTGCTGAATCGGCCGGGAGTCCTCTCCCGGCCTTTTATTTTTGCGCCATGACAACACTGCACTGTGGCCGTTTCAGGCTTTCGCTGGCTCGTCCCTTATTGATGGGGATCGTCAATCTGACGCCGGATTCATTTTCTGGTGATGGATTGGTCGGTGATGTCGAACAGGCCATCAAACATGCACGCCAGCAATTTGAGGCCGGCGCGGATATTCTTGATATCGGTGCCGAGTCATCCCGCCCGGGCGCGATTCCGACCTCTGAAGAGGACGAATTGCGGCGTCTGTTACCAATTCTGAAAGAAATTACTGACTGGGGCGTTCCCATCTCGGTGGATACCTACAAGCCGGCTGTTATGCGTGCCGCACTTGAGGCAGGGGCGACGATGATCAATGACATCACCGGCATGACCCAACCTGAAGCCTTGTCGGTTGTTGCGCAGAGCGATTGCGCCGTTTGTGTCATGCACATGCAGGGCGAGCCCGGTACGATGCAGCAAACGCCGCAGTATCGTAATGTCGTCACGGAGGTGAGATCGTTTTTGCTGGCAGCTGTAGAGCGTTGCAGGAAGGTTGGTATTGACGATGGTCGAATTGTGGTCGATCCAGGGTTTGGATTCGGCAAGACAGTGGACCACAATTTGGCCCTTTTTTCGGCGTTGACCGTAGCAGGCGTCGGTGATCTTCCAATGTTGGTCGGAGTTTCCAGAAAATCCATGCTGGGCGCAATTACCGGCCGACCTGTTGGTGAGCGACAGGCTGCCAGTGTGGCGGCCGCGCTGCTGGCCGCGCAAAAAGGTGCGAAAATACTACGTGTGCATGACGTGGCGGCAACCAGGGATGCTTTGACGGTCTGGGCTGCAATAGAACAGAGAGGTCGGGAATGAGCAGAAAATATTTTGGAACCGATGGCGTTCGCGGTCGTGTCGGCCAGTCGCCGATCACCCCTGATTTTGTGATGCGCCTCGGCTATTCGGCAGGCAAGGCCTTGCTTGGGCAGAGCAACATGCCGTCTGGCGAACGTCCAACTGTGCTGATTGGCAAGGATACGCGGCTATCTGGTTATATGCTGGAATCGGCCCTGGAGGCGGGGTTTTCCGCGGCGGGTATCGATGTCTTGCTAGTCGGCCCGTTGCCGACTCCGGCTGTTGCCTATCTCACCCGTGCGCTGCGTTTGCAGGCCGGTATCGTTATCTCCGCGTCGCATAACCCTTATTACGATAACGGTATAAAGTTCTTCTCGGCGCTGGGTAGCAAATTGCCTGACGAGGTCGAGCGAGCTATCGAGGAGGGTATCGATCAGCCTATGGTTTGCGCGCCTCCTGCCGATCTCGGGCGCGTCAGGCGCATCGAGGATGCGCGTGGTCGCTACATCGAATTCTGCAAGAGCACTTTTCCCAATGACCTCGATCTACGTGGGCTGAAAATCGTTGTCGATTGTGCGCACGGTGCTGCCTATCATATTGCTCCTGCCGTTTTCCATGAGCTGGGTGCCGAGGTGGTTAGCATCGGGGTTCAGCCGAACGGCCTGAACATCAACGATGCTGTCGGGGCCACCGCGCCGAAGGCACTGTGCGAGGCGGTTCTGGCCAATCGTGCCGATCTCGGTGTGGCGCTGGATGGCGACGCTGATCGTCTCCAGATGGTCGATGCCGAAGGGAATCTATATGACGGTGATCAATTGTTGTTCGCTATTGTTCGAAGTCGAGCTCGTGCAACCAAGGTCAAGGGTGTCGTCGGTACGCTGATGAGCAATCTGGCTCTGGAACATGCTTTGGGCAAGATCGACATACCGTTTGCCCGCGCGGCGGTGGGTGATCGTTATGTTGTGGAGATGCTCAACGAAAAAGGTTGGCTCTACGGCGGTGAAAACTCCGGTCACATTCTCGCCATGGACCGACATACGACGGGTGATGGCATCATTGCTGCCTTGCAGGTTCTGGCCGCCCTACGCGAAGTCGGTGGCGATTTGAAGGGTTTGCTGGGAGGCTTGGCGCTCTATCCGCAGAAATTGATCAACGTGCCAATCACACGTGGATTTCCATGGAAAGATCATCCGGGAATTACATCGGCACTGGCCGAAACCGAGGCCAGTATGGCGGGGCGGGGAAGGGTGCTGCTGCGAGCGTCGGGGACGGAGCCATTGTTGCGAGTGATGGTTGAAGGCGAAGATGCTTCCGAAGTGACCTCTGCGGCAGAAAAGCTGGCTGGTGTCGTGCGGGAGTCGACGCAATAAATCACCGTATTCGTCTAATCGTATTGACCGAAAAAACGACGAGTCGCTATAATCCGAAGGTTTTTCGCCAACAGAATCGTCTAGCCCATGCGTAAAAAGCTCGTTGCTGGTAACTGGAAGATGCACGGCGCACTGCAGCAAAATAAGGCACTGCTGGCGCATATCGCGGCAGCGGCATCCGGGATGGCTTGTGAAATAGCGGTTTGCCCACCTTATCCGTACCTCGCGCAGGCACAGTCGGCGCTGGCGGGCTCCGTGGTTGCCTTGGGGGCTCAGTCGGTCAGCGAGCATGCTTGTGGCGCGTTTACCGGCGAAGTTTCGGCTTCGATGCTGGCTGAGTTCGGATGTCGCTACGTGCTGGTTGGGCACTCCGAGCGACGTGGGTTGTTCGGAGAAACGGATGCGATTGTTGCGGTCAAGTTTGAGGCAGCACAAAAGGCCGGATTGCTCCCTGTGTTGTGTTTGGGCGAAACGCTGGGTGAGCGTGAGTCGGGAAATACGATGCGGGTGATTGCCAGGCAGTTGTCGGCGGTCTTGGATCGGCTCGGGGTGGCTGCAATGGCGTCTGCCGTAGTTGCGTATGAGCCGGTATGGGCGATAGGGACTGGTGTGACAGCGTCTCCGGAGCAGGCGCAGGAAGTGCATGCAGCAATCCGCGCCCAAGTCGCTGTGCTCGATGCGGGGGTTGCTGAAGGTTTGCGTATCCTCTACGGTGGTAGTGTAAAACCGCAGAATGCGGTGGAGTTGTTTGGGCAGTCCGATATTGATGGTGGTTTGATCGGTGGTGCTGCCTTGGTTGCTGACGATTTTCTGAAGATTTGCCTCGCGGCGAATTGATAGGCTGACAAATGAACTGGTTTTTCTCTCTCCTCCTGACGGTCCATATTCTGGTTGCGATCGTTATTATTGGTCTAGTGTTGATGCAGCATGGTAAAGGTGCCGACATGGGGGCAGCTTTTGGCAGTGGCGCCTCTGGTAGTCTGTTCGGTGCTACGGGGTCAGCCAATTTTCTCAGTCGCACTACTGGCGTTCTCGCGGCGGTATTTTTTGCGACAAGTCTGACCTTGGCGTACGTCGCCTCCAATAAGCCAAAAACGACTGGCAGTGTCATGCAAGAACCAGTACAATCGCAGACTGTTTCGCAGCCAGCTTCGGCGGGTGGTGAATCGCTGACTGCTCCTGTGGGTGCGGCTTCCAAGGCGAAAGATATACCGAAGTAACGCAAGGTGGTTTGTCCGGCATTGAGTCCTCGCCGGGTAGCCAAAAAACGTGCCGACGTGGTGAAATTGGTAGACACGCTATCTTGAGGGGGTAGTGGCGCAAGCTGTGCGAGTTCGAGTCTCGCCGTCGGCACCAAAAAACTGGGCAGTGGCCGTAAGGTGCGCTGTTTCGAACAAAAAACTGAATATTGGCGGCGGGTCATGGAAAACTACTTTCCAATCCTGATGTTCGTTCTGGTGGGGGTTGCGGTGGGTGTGTTGCCTATCGCGATGGGCTTTATTCTTGCTCCAAGCCGGCCGGATCCTGAAAAGCTCTCTCCTTACGAGTGCGGCTTTGAGGCTTTCGAGGATGCGCGCATGAAGTTCGATGTGCGTTTCTACCTGATTGCCATCCTCTTCATTTTGTTCGATCTGGAAATTGCTTTCCTGTTCCCTTGGGCGGCAATCTTCAAGGATATCGTTGCGACAGAGTCGATCAAGCTGTTCGGCTTTATCGAGATGCTGGTATTCGTTGCCATTCTGGTCGTTGGCTATATTTATGCCTGGGCCAAGGGCGCGCTGGAATGGGAGTGAGGCTAGGTTATGGCTATTGAGGGTGTCCTCCAGGAAGGTTTTGTCACCACAACGGCTGACAAGCTGATCAATTACATGCGCACCGGTTCGATCTGGCCAATGACCTTTGGTTTGGCTTGTTGTGCGGTTGAGATGATTCATGCTGGCGTTTCTCGCTACGATCTCGATCGTTTCGGTATTGTTTTTCGGGCTAGCCCCCGGCAATCTGATGTCATGATCGTTGCGGGTACGTTGACCAATAAGATGGCGCCAGCCTTGCGTAAGGTTTATGACCAGATGGCCGAGCCGCGTTGGGTAATATCGATGGGTTCGTGTGCCAATGGTGGTGGTTACTACCATTACTCCTACTCTGTTGTGCGCGGTTGTGATCGCATTGTGCCTGTTGATATCTACGTGCCGGGTTGTCCGCCAACTGCTGAAGCCTTGATTTACGGCTTGATTCAGTTGCAGAACAAGATTCGTCGCACCAATACCATTGCTCGTTAATTGCCAAGGCTGATTCGATATGTCTGCCAAGCTGGAAACGCTTAGTCAAACCCTGCAAAAGCACTTTGGCGATAAACTGAAATCGCTGAAACTGGCTTTGGGTGAGGTCACCATTGAGGTTGGTGCAGCCGATTATCTCGGTGTGATGACTGCATTGCGGGATGAGGTTCACCTTCGTTTTGAAGAAATCATCGATCTGTGTGGTGTCGACTATTCGACCTACGGTGATGGTCGTTGGTCGGGTCGGCGCTACGCAGCGGTTTCCCATCTTCTTTCGATTGCCAACAACTGGCGTTTGCGTGTTCGCGTCTTTGCCGAGGACGATGACTTTCCTTCTGTTGATTCCGTAACTGGCGTCTGGAGCAGCGTTAACTGGTTTGAGCGCGAAGCATTTGATCTCTACGGGATTGCCTTCGTGGGTCATGACGACCTACGTCGCATTCTGACCGATTACGGTTTCATTGGACATCCGTTCCGCAAGGATTTTCCGATTTCCGGTCACGTCGAAATGCGCTACGACCCCGATCAGGCTCGTGTGATCTATCAACCGGTTACCATCGAGCCTCGCGAGAACACCCCGCGCATCGTGCGCGAAGACACTTTCGGGGATACCGCTCATGGCTGACATCCGCAATTTTACGCTTAACTTTGGTCCGCAACACCCGGCGGCGCACGGTGTGCTGCGTCTGGTGCTTGAGTTGGACGGCGAAGTCGTTCAGCGTGCCGACCCGCATATTGGTCTCCTTCATCGCGCAACCGAGAAGCTTGCTGAAACCCGTACCTGGGTCCAGTCTGTGCCCTATATGGATCGGCTCGACTACGTCTCGATGATGTGTAATGAGCACGCCTACTGCTTGGCTACTGAAAAGCTGCTCGGCATTGAGGTGCCGGAGCGCGGCAAGTACATCCGCGTCATGTTCGACGAAGTGACCCGTATCCTCAACCACCTGTTGTGGATCGGCTGTCACGCGCTGGACGTCGGTGCGATGACTATGGCGCTCTATACTTTCCGTGAGCGCGAAGACCTGATGGACGTTTACGAGGCGGTTTCCGGTGCCCGGATGCATGCCGCCTACTATCGTCCGGGTGGTGTCTATCGCGATCTGCCGGACCGCATGCCGCAATATCAGGAATCAACTTGGTCCAATGCCAACAAGGTGGCCGAGAAGAACGAGAACCGCAGCGGTTCCCTGCTCGATTTCCTTGAGGATTTCACCACTCGATTCCCGACTTACCATTCCGAATACCATACCCTGCTGACCGATAACCGGATCTGGAAACAGCGCTTGGTCAATGTTGGCGTCGTGACGCCGGAGCGGGCCTTGCAGATGGGCTTCTCCGGCGCTATGTTACGCGGTTCCGGCATCGCCTGGGACTTGCGCAAGAAGCAGCCGTACGCCGCCTACGACAAGATCAATTTCGATGTGCCGGTAGGTGTCAATGGCGATAGCTACGACCGCTATTTGGTTCGCATGGAAGAAATGATCCAGTCGAACAACATCATCAAGCAATGTATCGCCTGGCTGCGCAAGAATCCCGGCCCGGTGATCACAGACAACAACAAGGTGGCGCCGCCGCCGCGCGAAAATATGAAGACCAACATGGAGGAGCTGATTCACCACTTCAAGCTCTTCACTGAAGGCATTCATGTTCCGGCCGGTGAGGCCTATGCTGCAGTCGAGCACCCGAAGGGCGAGTTTGGCATCTACTTTGTTTCCGATGGTGCCAACAAGCCTTACCGCATGAAGATTCGTGCGCCGGGCTTTGTCCACCTGGCTGGTCTGGATGAAATGTCCAGAGGCCACATGATCGCCGACGTCGTTACGATTATCGGTTCCCAAGATATTGTTTTTGGCGAGATCGACCGCTGATGTTTTCCGCTGAAACCCTCCAGAAGTTTGCCCGCGAGGTCGCCAAGTACCCCGCCGATCAAAAACAATCGGCGTCGATGGCCTGTCTCGCCCACGCACAGGAAGAAAAAGGCTGGCTTGCGCCTGAGTCCATCGAGGCCGTTGCCAACTATCTTGGTATGCCGCCGATGGCAGCCTACGAAGTGGCTTCTTTCTACAACATGTATGACCTGAAGCCGGTTGGCAAGTACAAGATCACGGTCTGTACCAACCTGCCTTGTGCGCTGTCGGGTGGCTATCACGCTGGCGAATACCTGCAGCACAAGCTGGGTGTCGGCTATGGCGAAACGACGCCGGATGGCAAATTCACATTGAAGGAAGGTGAGTGCATGGGGGCCTGCGGTGATGCGCCGGTCTTCATCGTCAACAATCGCTCGATGTGCAGCCACATGCACCCGGAACAGATCGACAAGCTGCTTGAGGAGTGCAAATAATGGCCATGCTTGGTTCGATCAACGGCGTTCTGATGGAAGGCCTGGATGGCGACAATACCTGGTACCTCAAGGATTACGTTGCACGCGGTGGCTATGCGCAGCTAAAGCGCATCCTGGAAAGCAAGATGACCCAGGAAGACGTCATTAGCGAAGTCAAGAAGTCCGTGCTGCGCGGTCGTGGCGGCGCTGGCTTCCCGACCGGCCTGAAATGGTCCTTTATGCCGCGCTCGTTTCCTGGGGACAAATACGTCGTCTGCAATACCGACGAAGGCGAGCCGGGCACGTTCAAAGACCGTGACATCATGCGCTACAACCCGCATGCCGTCATCGAAGGCATGGCGATCGCAGCCTATGCTATGGGTGCTAATCGCGGTTACAACTACGTGCACGGTGAGGTCTGGCAAGAGTACAAGCGTTTTGAAGAAGCACTCGACGAAGCTCGCGCCGCCGGTTTCATTGGCCAGAACATTCTCGGCTCGGGTTTCAACTTCGAACTTTTCGCGCACCACGGCTACGGCGCCTATATCTGTGGCGAAGAAACTGCACTGCTCGAATCGATCGAAGGCAAGAAGGGACAGCCGCGCTTCAAGCCGCCGTTCCCGGCTTCCTTCGGTTTGTACGGCAAGCCAACGACGATCAACAATACCGAAACCTTTGCTGCCATTCCCTTTATTCTGAAGATGGGGGGCGAAGAGTTCCTGAATCTGGGAAAGCCGAACAACGGTGGTACCAAGTTGTTCTCGGTGTCCGGCCACATCAATCGTCCTGGTAATTACGAGATTCCGCTGGGTACGCCGTTTGCCACCTTGCTTGAAATGTGCGGCGGCATGCGTGGTGGGCGCAAGCTCAAGGCGGTCATTCCGGGTGGTTCATCGGCCCCGGTCATGCCGGGCGAAGTCATCATGGATTGCACCATGGACTACGACTCGATCAGCAAGGGTGGTTCGATGCTCGGTTCGGGTGCGGTCATCGTCATGGACGAGACGGTCTGCATGGTCAAGGCGCTGGAGCGTCTGTCCTTCTTCTACTACGAAGAGTCCTGTGGCCAATGCACGCCCTGCCGTGAAGGTACCGCCTGGATGTACAAGGTTGTGCATCGCATCGAGAACGGCCTCGGCAAGCCTGAAGATCTGGATCTGCTGAACAGCGTGCTTGGCAATATAGCTGGCCGCACGATTTGTGCGCTCGGCGATGCCGCCGCTTTCCCGGTGCAAAGCTTCATCAAGCACTTCGGCAAAGAATTCGAGTACCACATTGAAAACAAGACCTGTCTGGTTCCCAAGGATGTGCAATGGGCGGGCAGTGGCTTCCACAAGATTCCGGCCTGATGGCTGCGGGTTGCAACGAAATTAACGACGAAAAGTCAGGCTACAAGGTAGCGACATGCTAGAAATCGAAATCGACGGCAAAAAGGCGCAAGTGCCCGATGGCAGCACGGTGATGGATGCCGCGCAGCAGGTGGGCGTTTACATTCCGCATTTCTGCTACCACAAGAAACTTTCGATTGCCGCCAACTGCCGCATGTGTCTCGTGCAGGTAGAGAAGGCACCGAAGCCGTTGCCGGCCTGCGCAACGCCGGTGACCAACGGCATGAAGGTCTTTACCCACTCCGAACTGGCCGTCAAGGCGCAGAAGGGGGTGATGGAATTCCTGCTCATTAATCACCCGCTGGATTGCCCGATCTGCGATCAGGGCGGCGAGTGCCAGTTGCAGGACATGTCCGTCGGCTACGGCCCGATGAAGAGCCGCTATACCGAAGAAAAACACGTCGTTTTCCACAAGAGTGTCGGTCCGCTGATCTCCATGGAAGAAATGAGCCGCTGCATTCACTGCACCCGTTGCGTCCGCTTCGGTCAGGAAATCGGCGGCATCATGGAACTCGGCATGGCCAATCGCAACATGCATTCCGAGATCATGACCTTCGTTGGTCGCACGGTCGACTCGGAATTGTCGGGCAATATGATTGATCTCTGCCCGGTTGGCGCACTGACCTCCAAGCCTTTCCGCTACACCGCTCGTTCCTGGGAACTGCAGCGCCGCAAGTCGGTCAGCCCGCATGATTCCGTCGGTGCCAATCTAGTTGTCCAGGTCAAGCACGAAAGCGTTATGCGTGTTCTGCCGCGCGAAAACGAAGAAGTTAACGAGTGCTGGATCTCCGACAAGGAGCGTTTCTCCTATCAGTCCCTGAACTCCGACGAACGCCTGACCAAGCCGATGGTCAAGCAGGGCGGCGAGTGGAAGGAGGTCGACTGGAATGTCGCCCTCGACTACGTCGCCCATGGCCTCAAGGACGTTACCCGCGAACATGGTGGCGATGCGCTGGCTGCACTGGCTGCACAAAGCTCGACGGTCGAAGAACTCTTCCTGCTCGGCAAGGTCATGAAGGGCCTGGGCAGCGGTAATATCGATTTCCGTCCGCGTCAATGCGATTTTTCCGCTGATTCCAAGCGTGCCGGCGCACCGTGGCTGGGCATGCGTCTGGCCGAAATCAAGGACCTCGATGCTGCCTTGGTGATCGGCTCCTTCCTGCGTAAGGATCATCCTCTGATCGCTCAGCGTCTGCGTCAGGCCGCCAAGAAATACACCAAGGTCAGCTTGTTGTCGGTGACCGGCGATGATCAACTGATCAATCTGCATGCACGCTTGACCGTTGCGCCGTCCCAACTGACTGCCGCGCTCGCAGCTGTTGTCAAGGCTGCGGCCGAGATCAAGGGCGTTACGATGCCGGCCGGTGTCGAGTCGGCTGTGGTATGTGAGACGACCCAGAAAATTGCTCAAAGCCTGGTCGATGGTGAAAAGCGTGCCGTATTCCTCGGTAACGTTGTCACCCAATCTGCCGATGCGACCCAATTGCAGGCACTGGCTCTGGAGCTTGGCAAACTAACCGGCGCAACCGTCGGTTTCCTTGGCGAGGGCGCAAATACCGTGGGCGGTCATGTAGCCTCGGCGTTGCCCTCCGGCGCCAATGCTCGTCAGATGTTCGAGCAGCCGCGTAAGGCTTATGTCCTGATGGGAGTTGAGCCGGAATTCGATTGTGCTAATCCGCAACTGGTTCTGGGGGCGCTGAAGCAGGCAAGTCTCGTGGTCTACATGTCAGCCTTCAAGCATGCTCCGGCTCTGGAGTTTGCCGATGTTATGTTGCCGATTGCTCCTTACACTGAAACCTCGGGAACCTTCGTCAATATTGAAGGCCGCGTCCAGAGTTTTAACGGTGTGGCCAAGGCTCGTGGCGATGCCCGTCCGGCTTGGAAGCTGTTGCGCGTTCTCGGCAACGTGTTGAATCTCGATGGCTTCAGCTATGGCTCAAGTGAAGAAATTCGCGACCAGGTGCTGGGCAAGGGGGCCGATTTCGTTACTGGCCTCGACAACGGCCTGAAGGATGTCAGCATTGCCCTGTCTGCTACCGGTACTGGTGGTTTTCAGCGAGTTGCCGATGTGCCGATCAATTTTGCCGATCCGATGGCCCGGCGCGCACCTGCGCTGCAACAGACTGCCGATGCTGTTGCTCCGACTGCACGCATGAACGAGCAAACCCTGGCGCAGATCGGCGTTGCCGATGGTGTGCAAGTTTGTGTAAAGCAAGGTTCTGGTGAGACTGTACTGATCGCCAAGAGCGACAACAATGTGCCTGCTGGTTGTGTTCGCGTTTCGGCGGGACATGCAAGCACAGCGATGCTGGGCGACATGTTCGGCTCGATTTCTGTGGAGCGTGCATAAATGGATGCACTGATGAACTTCGGACTTGGGATCTTCGGGGGCGCTTGGCCTGCTGTCTGGACCCTTCTAAAAATCGTCCTGATCGTTGCTCCGCTGATGCTTGGCGTTGCGTATTTGACTTACTTTGAACGCAAAGTTATCGGTTACATGCAGGTTCGTATCGGCCCCAACCGGGTTGGTCCTTGGGGTCTGATACAGCCAATTGCCGACGGCCTGAAGCTGCTCCTCAAGGAAATTATCGTACCGACCACTGCTAACAAGGGTATTTTCATTATTGCCCCGATGTTGGCAATTGCTCCGGCGCTGGCTGCTTGGGCTGTGATTCCATTCACCGATTCGCTGGTTGTTGCAAATATTGATGCCAGCCTTCTCTATATTATGGCGATCACCTCCATGGGGGTGTATGGGATTATTCTCTCCGGTTGGGCATCCAACTCGAAGTACGCATTCCTCGGAGCCATGCGTTCTGCGGCGCAAATGGTTTCCTACGAAATCTCGATGGGCTTCTCGCTGATCTGTGTGTTGATGGTATCGAACAGTTTGAATCTGGTCGATATCGTCAATGTTCAGGATCAAGGACGTTTCGCTGGTTGGGGCCTCAGTTTCCTGTCCTGGAACTGGTTGCCCTTGTTCCCGATGTTCATCGTCTACCTGATTTCCGGCACCGCGGAACTGAACCGGGCACCATTTGACGTTGCCGAAGGCGAATCTGAAATCGTTGCTGGCTTCCATGTTGAATATTCCGGTATGGCGTTCGCGCTATTCTTCCTGGCTGAATATGCCAACATGATTCTGGTCGCGGCGCTGACATCCCTCCTGTTTCTGGGGGGCTGGCTATCTCCGGTTGGTTTCCTGCCTGATGGCATCCTTTGGCTGTTTGCCAAGATGTCGGTCATCCTCTTCCTTTTCTTGTGGTTCCGCGCGACTTTCCCGCGCTACCGCTATGACCAGTTGATGCGCCTGGGCTGGAAGGTTTTCTTGCCGATCTGCTTGATCTGGCTGGTTGTCGTCGGCGTCTGGATGATGTCGCCATTGAATATCTGGAAGTGAGGAGAGACTAATGGGTTCGATGAAGGAAATCTTCAACAGCCTCTTCCTCAAGGAATTGTTGAAGGGCATGTCGGTGACAGGCAGGTATTTCTTTGCCCGCAAGATCACCGTTCAATATCCGGAAGAAAAGACGCCGCAAAGTTTCCGCTTTCGTGGTCTTCATGCACTGCGTCGCTACCCGAATGGGGAAGAGCGTTGCATTGCTTGCAAACTTTGCGAGGCAATTTGCCCGGCGCTGGCGATTACTATTGAGGCTGAACCGCGTGATGATGGTTCGCGCCGCACAACGCGCTACGACATCGATTTGACCAAGTGTATTTTCTGCGGGTTCTGCGAAGAAGCATGTCCGGTTGATGCCGTGGTCGAAACGCGTATTTTTGAATACCACGGCGAAAAGCGCGGTGATTTGTATTACACCAAGCAGATGTTGCTGGCCAACGGCGACCGCTACGAAGATCAAATCGCAAAAGATCGCGAACTTGACGCTTCTTACCGATAACAGGTGCTAGCAATGGATTTTCAAACTGCCGTTTTCTACTTCCTGTCCGCGATCCTGGTTTTCGCCAGCTTGCGCGTAATCACTGCGCGCAATCCCGTACATGCCGCGCTGCATCTAATCCTTGCCTTCTTCACCTGCGGTGGCATCTGGGCGTTGCTGCAGGCCGAGTTTCTGGCGATCGCCATTATTCTTGTATATGTTGGCGCAGTCATGGTGCTCTTCCTGTTCGTCGTCATGATGCTCGATATCAATATCGACCGCATTCGCCAGGGGTTCTGGAATTACCTTCCCCTCGGGGCACTGCTGGGTTTGCTCATGGTTCTGGAAATGGGTCTGGTGCTTGGTAGCAAGTACTTCCAGATTCCCGCTGCCGAGGCTCTCGTCCCGGCTGGTGTGTCGAATACAAAGAGTATCGGTGCGCTGATGTTCACCGATTATGTCTATCCCTTCGAGCTGGCTTCTCTCATTCTGCTCGTTGGCATGATCGCGGCGATCGTGCTGACTTACCGCGGTCCGAAGAAGTCCAAGTACACCAACCCGAATCAGCAGGTCTTCGTCAAAGCGAAGGATCGCGTGCGCGTCCTGCAGATGCAGGTTGAAAAAGACTGAACCCCGGGGAAACAATGCTAACTCTCTCTCTCTCCCATTTCCTGATTCTGGGCGCGATACTTTTCGCGATCAGTGTGGTCGGCATCTTTCTGAACCGGAAGAACCTTATTGTGCTGCTGATGGCCATTGAGTTGATGCTTCTTGCGGTCAACATGAATTTTGTGGCTTTTTCACACTATCTGCAGGACCTCTCCGGTCAGATCTTCGTCTTTTTCATCCTGACTGTTGCCGCTGCCGAATCGGCGATCGGCCTGGCCATACTGATCGTGCTGTTCCGCAACCTCAAGAGCATCCATGTGGATGACCTGGGCAGCCTGAAGGGTTAAACATGGAAATGCAAAAACTCTATCTGCTCGTTCCCATGGCACCGTTGGTCGGTGCCATGATTGCCGGCCTGTTCTGTCGCGTCATTCCGCGCTGGGTTGCCCATACCGCAACCATTGCCGGTGTCGCCATCGCCTTCATCGCCTCGGTTATCATCTTTAAGGATGTCTTGGCTGGCCACACCTACAACGGCGCTGTCTATACCTGGCTGACTAGTGGCGACTACAAGTTCGAAGTTGGTTTCCTGATCGATACGCTCACCACCACAATGATGCTGGTCGTGACCTTCGTGTCGTTGATGGTCCATATCTACACCATCGGCTACATGCAGGAAGACCCCGGCTACAACCGGTTCTTCAGCTACATCTCGTTGTTTACCTTCTCCATGCTGATGCTGGTGATGAGCAACAACTTCATGCAGCTCTTCTTCGGCTGGGAAGCGGTGGGTCTGGTTTCTTATCTGCTGATCGGTTTCTGGTACACCCGCCCGACCGCCATTTTCGCCAACATGAAGGCCTTCCTGGTCAATCGTGTCGGTGACTTCGGTTTCATCCTTGGCATTGGTCTCGTCCTCGCCTTCACCGGCTCGCTCGATTACGCGACGGTCTTCGAGAAGGCTCCGGGGCTTGTCGATACGACGATCAATCTGTTTGCTGGTCGCGAGTGGGCCACCGTCTCGCTGATGACTGCAACCTGTATCTGCCTGTTCATCGGTGCGATGGGCAAATCGGCTCAGGTTCCGTTGCATGTCTGGCTGCCTGATTCTATGGAAGGTCCGACCCCGATCTCCGCATTGATCCACGCCGCAACCATGGTGACGGCGGGTATATTCATGGTTGCCCGGATGTCGCCACTGTTTGAGCTGTCGACCGCGGCACTGTCCTTCGTTATCGTTATCGGTGCTATCACTGCGCTGTTCATGGGCTTTCTGGGCATTATCCAGAACGACATCAAGCGGGTGGTTGCCTATTCCACACTGTCGCAGCTTGGCTACATGACCGTTGCGCTGGGTGCTTCGGCTTATTCGGTGGCCATCTTCCACCTGATGACGCACGCCTTCTTCAAGGCATTGCTGTTCCTTGGCGCCGGTTCGGTGATCATCGGTATGCACCACGATCAGGACATCCGCAACATGGGTGGTCTGCGCAAGTACATGCCGATTACCTGGATTACCTCGCTTATCGGTTCGCTGGCACTCATCGGCACGCCCTTCATGTCCGGCTTCTATTCGAAGGACTCGATCATCGAAGCCGTTGCCCTGTCGCACATTCCAGGTGCGGGTTTCGCTTACTTCGCAGTGCTCGCTGGTGTGTTCGTGACCGCCTTCTACTCCTTCCGCATGTACTTCCTCGTTTTTCACGGTGAGGAACGTTTCGGCAAGGCTGACGACGCCCACCATCACGAGCATGAAGGTGACCACGACGACGAAGAAACCTCGCATGACCACCATCATGGCCTGGCTCCCGGTCAGAAGCCGCATGAAACCCCGTGGGTTGTCACGCTGCCGCTCGTCTTGCTCGCCATTCCTTCGGTTGTCATCGGTTTTATCGCGATCGGTCCGATGGTCTTCGGTGACTACTTCAAGGGCGTGATCTTCGTCGACCACCACGCCCATCCGGCCATGGAGCATCTGTCCGAGCATTTCCACGGCGCAGTCGCCATGGGCGTTCATTCCCTGACCTCGCTGCCGTTCATTCTGGCCCTCTCCGGTGTGGTGGTTTCCTGGTTCTTCTACATGAAGCGCCCCGACATCCCGGCGGCCATTCAACGTCGCTTCTCGGCCGTCCATACCTTGCTCGAGAACAAGTACTACTTCGATAAATTCAACGAGGTCGTATTTGCCGGTGGCGCCCGTCTTCTGGGCAAGGTACTGTGGCGCGGCGGCGATGTTGCCATCATTGACGGCCTGATCGTCAATGGCTCGGCCAAGGTCGTTGGCTGGATCTCTTCCATTACCCGTCTGTTCCAGACCGGTTACGTCTATCACTACGCTTTCACCATGATCATCGGCGTCTTTGTGCTGATGACTCTGTGGATCAACCGCGCCTAAGCGTGAATAGTTCACAGAAAAGCAAGGAATAACATGTCGACTTACCCGTTGCTATCTCTCGCAATCTGGATTCCGATTTTCGCCGGCCTGGTGGTGCTATCCACCGGCGGCGACCGGAACGCACCGCTGGCAAGAATGCTTTCCCTGGTGGGCGCTGTTGCCGCTTTCCTGATTACGATTCCGCTGTGGACCGGTTTCGATGTTGCCAACGGTGGCATGCAGTTCGTTGAACTGAAGGGCTGGATTCCTCGCTTCAATATCAATTATCACCTCGGGGTGGACGGCATCTCTATGCTGTTCGTGATTCTGAACGCCTTCATCACCATCATCGTTGTTGCCGCCGGCTGGGAAGTGATCCAGACCAAGGTTGCCCAGTACAACGCCGCGTTCCTGATCATGTCAGGCCTGATGAACGGCATTTTCACTTCGCTTGATGGCGTTCTGTTCTACGTCTTCTTCGAAGCATCGCTGATCCCGCTTTATCTGATCATTGGTGTCTGGGGCGGTCCGAAGCGTGTTTATGCAGCCTTCAAGTTCTTCCTCTACACCCTGTTTGGCTCGCTGCTCTTTTTGATCGCACTGATGTATCTGTTCATCCAGTCCGGTGGCAGCTTCTCGATTCTCGAATGGCACAAGCTGCCGATCGCTCTGGGGGCGCAGGTCTGGCTGTTCCTGGCGTTCCTCATAGCTTTTGCCGTCAAGGTGCCAATGTGGCCGGTGCATACTTGGTTGCCGGATGCCCACGTTGAAGCGCCTACTGGCGGTTCCATCGTACTGGCTGCCATCGCCCTGAAGCTAGGTGCCTACGGTTTCCTGCGCTTCTCGCTGCCGATCCTGCCAGATGCCTCGCATGAACTGTCCGGTCTGGTGGTTGCCCTGTCGCTGATCGCTGTCGTCTATATCGGTTTTGTCGCCCTGGTTCAGGAGGATATGAAGAAACTGGTGGCCTACTCGTCGATCGCTCACATGGGCTTCGTCACGCTGGGCTTCTTCATGTTCAGCCCGATGGGGGTCGAAGGCGCGCTGGTCCAGATGGTCTCGCACGGTTTTGTCTCCGGCGCCATGTTCTTCTGTATCGGCGTTATGTACGACCGCGTGCATAGTCGCCAGATCGCTGATTACGGCGGCGTGGTCAACAAGATGCCGAAATTCGCCGCACTGTTCATGCTCTTTACCATGGCCAATGCCGGCCTGCCGGCCACTTCCGGCTTTGTCGGTGAATTCATGGTCATCCTCGGTGCCGTCAAGTTCAATTTCTGGGTTGCCTTCGCTGCTGCCAGCTCGATGGTCATCGGCGCCGCCTACTCGCTGTGGATGTACAAACGCGTGATCTTCGGCGATGTGGCCAATCATCATGTCGAAGAGCTGTCTGACATCAACATGCGCGAGTTCGCCATCCTTGGCATCCTGGCGATAGCCACCCTGTGGATGGGTCTCTACCCGCAGCCTTTCACGGAAGTCATGCACGCCTCGGTCAATGACCTGTTGCGTCATGTCGCCATCAGCAAGATTCAATAAACGGTAGCCGACATGTTCGACAATTTCGTTGTCCCCAATCTTCTGCCCGCAGCGCCGGAAATTTTTCTGACGGTGATGGCGCTGGCCATCTTGATGATCGACCTGCTGGTCAAGGATAGCCGCCGCACCGTTATCTTCGTGCTGACCCAACTGACCCTGATCGGCTGTGCCGCCATTCAGTTTGCAACGAGTACCGGTGAAATCACCTACACGTTCAGCAACATGTTCGTCGACGATCTGATGTCCGATCTGCTGAAGCTCTTCCTGTACATGACCATGGTCATCGTCATGTTCTATTCGCGCGGCTATATCATCGATCGCGAATCGATGAACAAGGGCGAATACTACGTGCTGGCGCTGTTCGCAACGCTCGGCATGATGGTCATGATCTCCGCCAATCACTTCCTGACCATCTACATCGGTCTCGAACTGCTCTCTCTCTCGCTCTATGCCATGGTCGCCATGAACCGCGACTCGGTACAGTCGACCGAAGCGGCGATGAAATACTTCGTCCTCGGCGCCCTGGCCTCCGGCCTGCTGCTCTACGGCATGTCGATGATCTACGGAGCCACCGGTACGCTGGAAATCACCGGCATTGCCGAGCGCCTGTACGGCGGCGGTGTGAACAAGAGCGTGATGGTCTTCGGCCTGGTCTTCCTGGTTGCCGGTCTGGCCTTCAAACTCGGTGTCGTGCCGTTCCACATGTGGATTCCGGACGTCTATCACGGTGCGCCGACCTCGGTCACCCTGCTTATCGGTTCTGCACCAAAGCTGGCTGCCTTCGCCATCGTCATGCGCCTGCTCGTCAATGGCCTGATCACTATGGCCGCCGATTGGCAAGCCATGTTGATCATCCTGTCCGTGCTGTCGATGGCCATCGGTAACCTGGCCGCCATCGCCCAGACCAACCTCAAGCGCATGCTGGCCTACTCGACCATTTCGCACATGGGCTTCATGCTGCTCGGCATCGTTACCGGCGTGGTCGGCGGTGACGCCCGCTACGCGCTGAACGCCTATAGCTCGTCGATGTTCTACGTCATCGCCTATGTGCTGATGAGCGCCGGTACATTCGGCATGATTCTGCTCATGTCGCGGGCTGGCTTCGAAGCCGAGGAAATCGATGATTTCAAGGGCCTCAACAAGCGCAGCCCGTGGTTCGCCGGCATCATGCTCATGCTCATGTTCTCGATGGCTGGCGTGCCGTTCTTCATCGGCTTCTTCGCCAAGTTCTCGGTGCTGCAGGCTGTCGTTGCCGCCGGCTACATGTGGCTGGCCATCGTTGCCGTCCTCTTCTCGCTGATCGGTGCCTTCTACTACCTGCGCGTCGTCAAGGTCATGTACTTCGATGCCCCGGCTGACGATACCCCGTTCGCCGCACCGATGGACATGCGCATCCTGATTTCTGCCAACGGTCTGGCTGTCGCCTTCCTCGGCATCTTCCCGCAGGTCATCATGTCGCTGTGCGCCTACGCGCTGCTCCGTTCGCTCTGATGCCGCAGTGAAGTGATTCAATAAAACGCCCCGCCCGTCGGGGCGTTTGTTTTTGTGGAGTTTGAAATGTCGCACGACGCACACCTCATCGAATCCGAAGTCTCCTCCGAGAGCGTCTTCAAGGGGGCTTTGCTCAACGTCCGCAAGGATCGCGTACTGCTTCCCACTGGTCAGGAATCGATTCGGGAATACATCGTTCATCCCGGCGCCGTCGTCATCCTCGCCTTCCTGCCCAACGGCAACCTGCTCTTCGAGCGTCAGTTCCGCTATCCGTTGCGCCGCGTTTTCCTGGAGCTGCCGGCCGGCAAGATCGATCATGGCGAAGCCATCATCGACACTGCCCAGCGCGAACTCAAGGAAGAAACCGGCTACGTCGCCAGCGACTGGGAGTATCTCGGCGTGATGCACCCGTGTATCGGTTATTCCGACGAACGGATCGAGATCTTCGCCGCCCGCGGCCTGCACCTGGCTGGTGAAAAGCAGCTCGACCACAACGAATTCCTCGATGTCGTCGAACTGTCGCCGGCCGAAGCCCGGCAGGCGGTCTGGGATGGCCGCATTACCGACGCCAAGACCATCACCTCGCTATTCTGGCTCGACAAGCCCTGAACCAGGGCCGTTGAGCGCTTCCGGACGATTGCTACGGTCAACCGGAAAAAACGACCAAAAATGAAAAGCCTCGGCAGGTGAAACCGAGGCCCTCTGCTAGCACTCAGGACGGGTCAGGCACGTAGCTGCCCGGGAAGGCATTGGGCGACTTGTAGCGCCGGGGCGACGGAATGATTCCGCGTGCGACGAGCCTGGCATAGGAGTCGTAACGAACCGTGATGGTCTCGTCCGGTGCATTGCTGGCCCGCTTGAAATTAACCTGCTGCGTCGGCGAATAGACCCGCTCACCGTGGCCGGTGCCCAGCTTGCGCTCGGCCATGGGCGAGGCAGCCTTGTCAGCCGCCTCGTTGCGACTGCGCATCGGGGCCGAAGCTGCAGCGGCAGACATCTCTTGTACCGGGGCAGGAACAGGCTCCTGATATTCGCGGAAGGCAGCAACACCGATCACGCCCACGTTGTCCGGCCGGCCCGTTCTGCCCGCGTAAGAGTCTTCGACCGCCGTGAAATAGAAGGCCGCCACGTCACGCTGACTCTTGCGCCAGCCGGCGATTTCGACAGCAGCCCTTGGCGACAGCACATATCCTCGCTGGTTTTGGGCGGCGGTTTCGCCGCTGACGACGTTGATGCCATCGACCGATACCACGGTCAGCATGCGTACCCCCGTCTTGTTGATGACATGAATGGCATAGCGATCACCCGGCTTGCCGGCGATCCAGAGCTGGCCTTCGTGCCTGTAGGTCGGCAGATGCTCGCCGGTCGTCCGGTTGACGATCTCGATATCGGTAACGGATGTGGCGTGTGAAACGGAAGAAATCCCGGCGGCGACGATGGCCGAGCTCATGAAGCGAATGACGGTTTTCATTTTGAGAGTCCCTTTCAAGTGGCAGGTACTCTCGTAAACGATCAGTTTGTGGGAACGGGGTTAAGAAAATTGTTGATCATGGTTGTTTTGAGCGATCCCCATCGGGGGCCGCCTTGAGCTTTGCCCTGATCCCTTCCGGAACAGCCTCGTTCGGGTAGGCCTGAACGAAGGCTGCGAGGCGCTTTCGCGCTTCTTCAAGTCGATTCTGGTTGATAAGAACCTGTATCGAATCCAGCCAGTCCTTAGCCGCCATGGCCTGATCTGCTGTCATGCGCGAGGCGAGCTTCGCGCTCGGCGCCGCTGCGGCTTCCGGCTTGGCCATAGGCGCGGCCGCAGATTCGGCTGCAATCGAGTTCCCGGCCGGTGCCGATGAACGAACAGCCTCTCTGGCTTGTTCTTGTGCGGGTGCCGCAGGTGCCGGTTCGGGCGCCGACCTTTGGGCTTCGGACCTCGATCGGGCCGGCGCCTGATCCGCCATTCGAGCTTTTGATTCGGCAGCGGCGGGAGCCCGGTTCGATGTTGCCGGGGCCGCCTGCTGTTTGTCGGCAGCGGCGCCGTCGTCGTTCATGGCCAGCGGCGGAATGGCAGGCAGCGACGGTTCCCGGCGCTCGACCATCGTGGTCACCATGACAACCAGACAGATCGTGACAACGGCTTGAAGCGGTAAACGCCAGCGCGACCACCACGTGGTGGCTGCGGCCTTATTCTCTACCGCAGCGCGCGCAGCCATCAGGATGTTTCGGTCAAGTTCCGGGCTCGGGCCGGATGGGCCCGCCTCCCGATAAAGCGCCCCGATCTCTTGATCTGTAGGTTTCATCGCCATTTCGACAACTCCTGACGCAGCTTGCCTAGCGCGTAGCGCAAGCGGCTTTTAACGGTTTCACGCCCGACCCCCATCAAGGACGCGATTTCCTCGAGGGTCATGTCGCCGTCTTGGGAAAGCAGGAAGGTTTCACGCTGGACATCCGGGAGAGCCTGGACGGCGACGACGATCTGTTCGGCCAGGGCTTTGCGTTCGGCATGGCGATCCGGGCGATCATCGTCCGGGGACGGGATGGACGCCGTGAAATCAGCGTCCTCGTCGTCCGGGAGTGCAGTGTCGACGACCGGCATCCTGTTAGTGGCGCGCCAATGATCGACCAGTCGGTTGTGGGCAATGCGAAAAAGCCAGGTGGAAAACTTGGCTGCGGCCTCGTATTGCAGACGGGCGTTGACCACGCGAAGCCAAATATCCTGGAAGAGTTCATCGCTTGCCCCGTCTTGTCCGCATTGGTGGGCCACATAGCGAAACAGCGGCCGGCGCCACCGACCGTAAAGCACCTCGAAAGCCGCTGCATCGCCGTTCTTGTAGGCGAGCATCAGGCCTTCATCGGTTCTGAGGTCTTGATCGGGTAAACGTTCGGCCATGGGGATCGGGGTGAAAGTGCCCGAATATTATCCTGTTGCGAGGCGGGTTGAGACTGTCATGGCCGTCGAGTGACAAGGAGGAAACAAAAAAGCCCCGGGATCAATGATCTCGGGGCTTCTGGTTATTCGCGGTTTACCCTTGCATGCCTACCAAATTTTCATTTTTAAGGCTTTTTTCGGGTTGACCGTAGCATCCGCTGATTTAGCCGCAGGTGCCTACCGCGCCACAGGCCGTACAGAAATCACAGCCATCCTTGCGGATCATCGTGTGGTTGCCGCATTCGCCGCAGAGCTTGCCTTGTGTCGGCAGGACCTTGTTGCTGGTCGAGTCTTCCGGCGCTTCGAGGATGCCCATCTGCTGCAGCGGGAAGCCACTCTCGTCGAGAATGCCGAGCATGGCGTAGCGATGAATGATGAGCTGCGCGATGTAGGCGACGGTCGACGGGAAGGTCTGCTGTTTGCGCGAACCCGGAACGAAGGCCATGAAGTCGCCAAGCGGCTCGGAGTAGTCGATCAGCTTGCGTAGCTTCATGCCGATCCAGGCCGGGTCGAGGACGCGCATATCGAGCGAAAGCAGCTTGGACAGTCCGTCGAGGGCACGCGGGTAGTTGCCCGAGAGCCACATCGAGTACGGGCGGGTAACGCCGTCCGGCAGGGTGATTTCCTTGAGGCCGAGGACGAAATCTTCGCTGGTCGACGGGTTGTTGATATCGACCGTCCAGGACAGCGTGCCATCGGTACCGGTCTTCGGCTCCTTGGCGCTGAACAGGGCGTCCTTCACCGGCGTCGGGCCTTCGTGCTTGAAGGCGCCGAGCTGTTCACAACGCCAGGCAATAACCTGGGCCATGGCGGAAACCACGGACGGCACGCGCTTGCGCTCGCCGTGCGGCGGCATCGGCATTTCGAAAGAGTCGCCCGGCGTCTTGGCCAGGGCTTCGAGCTTCATTTGCAGCCAGGCGTGGTCCTTGGCGCGCATGTCCATGGACAGCGTCTTGGCGACGGCGCCCAGACCGCGCGGTTCGGCCGGGCCGTTGGCCCAGACTTCGAACGGCCAGGCTTTGCCTTCCGGTTCGACGTGGCCGACGAACAGCGCGAACTTGCCAATCGGCGAGTCGAGCATGTAGGTCCAGCACAGGTTGCCTTCCGGCAGGTTCGGGCGGCCCGGCCAGCGCAGGCTGGCGAGCACCGGGGCCGGCAGGTTCTTGATCGACAGGCGGCGGTTGGCATCGGAGACGAAATCCTGCGGTGCCTTGGCTGCATCAGCTTCGGTCTTGGCCGGTTCGGTCGAGGTGACTGAGAGCACTGAACCGAGCACGCTGTTCGGACGGTAGGTGGCCAGACCCTTGAGGCCGGATTTCCAGGCGCTCATGTAGAGATCCTGGAAGTCTTCGTACGGGTAGTCGGCCGGCACGTTGACCGTCTTCGAAATCGAGGTGTCGATGAACGGAGCGACGGCAGCAACCATGTCGCTGTGCGCCTGGGCGGAGATTTCGAGGGCCGTGACGAAGTACTCGGGCAACTTGCTGACGTCGCCGCCATGATGCTTGTACAGGCGCCAGGCGTAGTCCTCTACCGAGTATTCCTTGATCGTGCCGTCCTGCATGCGCTTCTTGCGGTTGTAAGTCCACGAGAACGGCGGTTCGATGCCGTTCGAGGCGTTGTCGGCGAAGGCCAGCGAAATGGTGCCGGTCGGCGCGATCGACAGCAGGTGCGAGTTGCGCAGGCCGTGCTTGCGGATCTCGGCCTTGACGTCGCCCGGCAGGCGCGAAGCGAAGTTGCCGCCGGACAGGTACAGTTCGGCATTGAAGAGCGGGAAGGCGCCGCGTTCCTTGGCCATTTCGACCGAGTACATGTAGGCCGTGTCGCGCATGAATTCGCTGATACGGGCGGCCATGGCGCGGGCTTCCGGCTTGTCGTAGCGCAGGCGGAGCATGGCCAGCGCATCGCCCAGGCCGGTGTAGCCGAGGCCGACGCGACGCTTGTTGGCGGCTTCCTGCTGCTGGCGCTCAAGCGGCCAGTGGGTAGCGTCGAGCACGTTGTCGAGCATGCGTGTCGAGATGCGGATGACTTCGGCGAAGGTGTCGAAATCGAACTCGGCCTGCTCGGAGAAGGCGTCCTTGATGTACAGCGTCAGGTTGATAGAACCCAGGCAGCAGCAGCCATACGGCGGCAGCGGCTGTTCGGCACAGGGGTTGGTCGCCTCGATCACTTCGCAGTAATTGAGGTTGTTGTCCTTGTTCATGCGGTCGAGGAACAGGATGCCTGGCTCGGCGTGGTCGTAGGTCGATTTCATGACCTGGTCCCACAGTTCGCGGGCGCGCAGCTTGCGATACACCCACATGCCATCTTCGCGCTGGTAGGCACCAGCGGCGCGCATCTCGGCATTCGGTTCGGCGCGGTGCAGCAGCTCGACATCGCCATCGGCATCGACGGCTTGCATGAACGGGTCGGTGACGCCAATCGAAATGTTGAAATTGGTCAGGTCGCCCTTGTCCTTGGCATGGATGAAGACTTCGATATCCGGATGGTCGCAGCGCAGCACACCCATCTGGGCGCCACGACGGGCGCCGGCCGATTCGACGGTCTCGCACGAGCGGTCGAAAACACGCATGTACGACACCGGGCCGGAAGCGCGCGACTGGGTCCCCTTGACGCGGGCGCCTTGCGGGCGGATGGACGAGAAATCGTAGCCGACGCCGCCACCACGACGCATCGTTTCAGCGGCCTGGGCCAGCGCGGTGTAGATGCCGGGACGGCCATCGGTATTTTCGACGATGGAGTCGCCAACCGGCTGAACGAAGCAGTTGATCAGCGTCGCCTGCAGGTCGGTACCGGCGGCAGAGTTGATGCGGCCGGCCGGAATGAATCCGTTTTCCTGGGCCCACAGGAACTTCGCTTCCCAGTGGGCGCGATCGGCTTCCTGCTCGACCTGGGACAGCGCGTAGGCAACGCGACGGCGCACGTCATGAACGTTGGTTTCCTTGCCCTTGGCGTACTTCTCGATCAGAACTTCGGCGGAAATTTCCTGCTCCGGCAGCGGTGCGAATTGCGGTGCTGCGGGAATGTCTGCCAGCGAAAGCTGTTCGGCGATTTTGCTCATCCAAGGCTCCTCTACAAAATTCGGATTTTCTGGGTTATTAATTTTCGAATGTTGCAAAGCTACTAGATATAGTGCCCGAAGGCAATATCTTGACTAGATACGGTGTTTCTGGTCTCGGTTGAAAATGATGTTGTCGTATTGAAAAAAGCCCGAAAAAACAAAGCCCCGGCCGCTTTCGGGGCCGGGGCTCATGCTAAAAAATATTTTTCAGAGGGCGAGAAGTGTCTGCGCGTGGTGCGCCATCATCCACTCTTCGTTGGTCGGAATGACCAGTACATCGACACTGCTGTTGCCGGCGCTGATCACGATGTCGTGACGCGCATTGGCTTCCGGGTTGAGGCGAATACCGAGCCATTCCGACTGCAGGCAGACACGGCGACGAACCTCGGCGGCGTGTTCGCCGATGCCGCCGGTGAACACCAGCGCATCGATGCCGCCGGATGCTGCTGCCAGTGAGCCGAGTTCGCGGGCGATGCGGTAGCAGAACAGGTCGACTGCCTCCTGGGCTTCCGGCTTGTTGCTCGAGAGCAGGGTGCGCATGTCCTGGCTGATGCCCGAAACGCCGAGCAGGCCGGATTCCTTGTAGAGCATTTTGGTCATGTCCTTGACCGACAGATTCTTGGTTTCCATGAGGTGTAGGATGACGCCCGGATCGAGGTTGCCGCAGCGCGTGCCCATGAGCAGGCCGTCGATGGTCGAGAAGCCGAGTGTCGTGGCGACGCATTTGCGATTGACCATGGCCGCCATGCTGGCGCCGTTGCCGAGATGGGCGACGACGACGCGGCCGTTGGCGCGGTGCGAGTGCTGGGGCAGGGCGCGGGCGATGAATTCGTAGGACAGGCCGTGGAAACCGTAGCGCTTGATGCCTTCGGCCGACAGGGCGCGGGGCAGGCCGAAGGTCTGGGCGACGTCGGGCTGGCTGCGGTGGAAGGCGGTATCGAAACAGGCAATCTGCGGCACGCCGGGGAGTAGCGCCTGTAGGGCGCGAATGCCGGCGACGTTGTGCGGTTCGTGCAGCGGAGCGAGCGGAATGAAACTGGTCAGGTGGCCGAGTACGGTGTCGTCGACGATGGTCGGCTGCGAGTAACGCTCGCCGCCATGCACGACGCGATGGCCGACGGCGACGATCTGCCAGCCGGCGTGCGTCGCCATGAACCACTTGAGCAACGCGTCGAAAGCCTGGTCGTGGCTGACCTGCTCGCCGGCGATCATCTGGTCGGCGATTTTCTCGCCGGCCTTGTCCTTGGCGACCATTTTCGTCGCGTTGGTGCCGATGCCGTCAATCTGGCCGGAGACTTCGGCTTCCGGGGAAATCGGGTGGGCGAGGGAGAAAAGGGCGAATTTGATGGATGACGATCCAGCGTTGATCGTCAGGATGCCTTGCTTCATTTAGACGGTTCCAGTTTTGCGGTTGTGGTGGGCGATCAGTGCGGCGATGACGCACGATGCGGTACGGGTTTCGGCGGTGTCGGCGCGGCTGGTCAGCACGATGGGCACCTTGGTGCCGAGTACGATGCCGGCGGTCAGGGCATTGGCCAGGTATTCGAGCTGCTTGGCGACCATGTTGCCGGACTCGAGGTCGGGGACGACAAGGATTTCGGCATGGCCGGCAACGGCTGATTTGATGCCCTTGGTCTTGGCCGCGACAATCGAAATGGCGTTGTCGAAGGCCAGCGGGCCGTCGAGGATGCCGCCCTTGATCTGGCCGCGGTCGGCCATCTTGCACAGGGCGGCGGCATCGAGCGTCGATTGGATCTTCGGATTGATCGTCTCGACCGCTGAAAGGATCGCCACCTTGGGTTCCGGGATGCCGAGGATGTGAGCAAGATCAATGGCGTTGCGGATGATGTCGGCCTTCTCCTCGAGCGTCGGTGCGATGTTGATCGCGGCGTCGGTGATGAGCAGTGGGCGGTGATAGGTCGGCACGTCCATGACAAAAACGTGGCTGATCCGGCGGCTGGTACGCAGACCGTTGGCGCGGGCGACGACTTCGCCCATCAACTCGTCGGTATGCAGGCTGCCTTTCATCAAGGCCTCGGCGTCGCCGGTGCGCACCAGCGAAACGGCCAGGGCGGCCGAGTCGTGGCTGTGTGCGGCATGGACGATGCGGATGCCGGACAGGTCGATGCCGAATTCTTCGGCAATGGCGCGAATCTTGTTTTCCGGGCCGACCAGGATCGGCTCGATGATGCCGGCCTGGAAGGCCATGACCGGGCCTTTGAGCGATTCGTGGTCGCACGGGTGGGCAACGGCAGTCGGGATCGGCTCCAGTCCCCTGACCCGTTCGAGCAACTGGATGTAGCGCTCGTGCTTGTCGTCGATGCGGATCTCCGGCATATGCACTTCCTGCAGGCGGGAGACCTTCTCCGTCGGGGCCAGCACTTCGGCCGTGCCGCGCACCACCTGAAGGCCTTCCTGGTTGGTGCATACGCAGTCGAAATTGACATGCTTGTTGTGATCGAATTTTTGCTTGGCCGTGACGGTGATGGTGATCGTGTCGCCGATCGTCACCGGGCGCGAGAAATGCAGCGCCTGATCGATCAGGATGGTGCCGGGGCCGGGGAACTGGGTGCCGAGGACGGTCGAGATCAGCGAGCCGCTCCACATACCGTGGGCGATGACTTCGCGGAACAGGCCGCTTTCAGAATAGCTTGGGTCGACGACCGAGGGATTGACGTCGCCAGTCAGGATGGCGAACAGCTTCACGTCCTCGGGCATCAGGGTACGCGTCAGGCTGGCCGAGTCGCCGACGCGGATTTCGTCGTAGGTCTTGTTGACCAGATAACGCTGCTCGCTGCTTTCATGCATGGTCTTGCTCCAGATAAAGGGTCAGGCCGGTCGTGGCCTGCTGCGCCGGTCGCATGCCGCATTGGCCGGCGGAATGTCGATATCCAGCTCGGGGCGCAGTTGCGACAACTGATTGACCACCCAATGGTTGGCCTCGCCGGTGAATTCCCGCGAAATCAGCGGCGCGCCAGTATAGGCCTCGACAAAAAGGGCGACGGCGGCCGAGCGACTGACGCCATATTCGCAATGGACCAGCATCGACACTGCATCCGGGGCGTTGTGCACGTCCTGGACGAAGGTGGATATCTGGCGGGCCATCCGGTAATCGAACAGGCCGGGCATCGGTGCCGGCAGGTATTCGTCAGCCGGTACGGCGTCGTAGAAAGCCAGGCGCAGGACGTGCTCGAACTGGGCGTGCAGGTTGGCTTCCGGGGTGCCCGGGTCGGTAATCGAAATGACCGCCATCGACGGCTTGCCGATCAGCGATTCGGCCAGTTCGCGCGAGGCGAAATAAACTTTGCTGATGGTCATTCCATGAACACCGGGTCGGAGAAAACGAGGGTACCGTCCTTGCGCATCATGAGGTTGTCGGCCTTGATCAGATCGGGCAGGGCACCGTATTCGGTCGAAAAATCTTCCACCGCCTTGAGCGACTCCTTGAGCGCGTCGGTCCACCCCATGGGCGTGACGACGAGGTGGTGCAGCGCGATGCGCCCCATGTCCTGAGCCAGGTTGCGCCACATCATGCAGGCGTCGAAATAAGAGGTGGACAGCTTGGTCGCCACTTCGGCCGCGTCGCCGGCAACGGGCAGCGGATAGAGCCGCTCGACTTCGACGACATGAAACGGAAACCCCCGGCTGGAGCGGCCGACGGTGCCGTGATCGGCAAAGACGACCGGGAAATGGTTGCCGGTCGGACGATCATCTGCCGTGTAGTAGGCGTAGTCGGTAGGCGAGGAGAGCACCTTGTAGACGCGTTCCTGGCCATCGACGGTATCGGCTTCGAGGACGATGGTGCTTTCGCCGCGGCCGATTTCCTGGCGTCCGCGCAACAGCGGGTGATCCGGTACGGGATCGGGAAGTAGTCCGTCAATGTCAGGCATCAGATTCTCCGAAATCGTTTCAAGCTGGCGGGAGTTTGTCCCCGCCAATTTGAAATTTAGCCCTTTTTTCCGGTTGACCGTAGCAATCGCTACAAAACGGCCTCAGGCGACAATATGGGCGCCAGCGTCGACGTAGATCGTCTGGCCAGTCATGCCGGACGAACCCGGCGTGCACAGGAAGGCAGTCAGAGCGCCGACTTCGTCAATGGTCACGGTGCGGCCGAGCGGTGCCTTGGCGGCATCGTTTTCGAGCAGGGTGTTGAAATTGGCGATGCCGGAAGCGGCGCGGGTCATGATCGGGCCCGGCGACACGGCGAAAACGCGAATGCCTTTGGGGCCAAGGTCGTAGGCCATGTAGCGGACGGCCGATTCGAGCGCCGCCTTGATGATGCCCATGACGCCATAGTTACGGACGACGCGCTCGGCGCCGAGGTAGGACATGGTAATCAGCGAACCGCCATGCGCCATCAGCGGCTCGATGGCCTTCGCCATGCGCAGGAAGCTGTGGCAGGAAATGTTCATGGCCGAGTCGAAGCCGGCTTCGGTGGTGTCGATGACGCGGCCGTGCAGGTCGTCGCCATTGCAGAAGGCCATCGAGTGAATGGCGAAGTCGAGTTCGCCGAACTCGTCGCCGCACTGCTTGATGGCGGCTTCAAGGCTGCCTTCCTCGGTGACGTCGAGCTTGAGGAAGAGCTTGGCGCCGAGCGCTTCGGCCAGCGGCTGGGTGTATTTGGCCGTCTTGTCGTTCTGGTAGGTCAGGGCGATTTCGCCGCCCAGGGCGCGAATGGCCTTGGCGACAGCGAAAGCGATCGACTTGTCGTTGGCGACACCGGTAATCAAGCCTTTTTTGCCGGCCAGCGGCAACATGGCATTGGTGTGAACGAGGGGGGATTGTTCGTTTATTGTGTTCATGCTGTTCTTCCTTCCAGGTTAGGTCCAGGAGTATTGCGCTGCACCATGTTTGGGCGAATATCACCGTTTTATGGTGCTTGGTTTATGTTGCGACGCAGCACCATTGTTGCACATTCCGGTTTCCCGGAGTGTTACAAATGCCCGCTAGTTGATCTCGGACAACAAACGGAAACGTTCCGGTGCTAGTCTTTTGATGTCATAGGCAATTTTCAGGAGATTGTCGTGGGACTAAATGAGATGCATGCCGAAGCGGTCGCTGGTGTTGTCGACCGGGTGATCAATCGATATCGACGCGACCCGACCTGCATGTTGCAGATCCTGCGCGAGGTTCAGGAGGCCTGCGACTGGGTTCCTCCCGAAGCCATCGACCGCATGCAGGCCATGCTCGGTGTGCCGCGCACCAAGATCGAAGGCGTCGCCGGTTTTTATTCCTTCATTTACACCGAGCCGCGCGGCAAATACCGGGTGTTGTTTTCTGACAACATTACCGACCGCATGCAGGGCAATCGGGCGCTCATGGAACGTCTGTGCAACAACCTCTGGGTCGAGCGCGGCAAGGTTTCCGAAGACGGCCTGGTCAGCGTCGGCAAGACGGCTTGTACCGGCCTGTGTGACCAAGGGCCGGGCATGCTGGTCAATAACTATGCGATTGCCGGCTTGAGCCTGGAGCGTATCGACGAAATCGCCGAACTGATCCGCAACAAGGTGCCGCTGAGCGACTGGCCGGCGGCCTATTTCAAGATTGAAGATAACATCCGGCGCGCCGATGTCCTGCTCAATGCCGACTTCAAACCCGGCGAAGCCTTGCTCGCCGCCCGGGCGCGCGCGCCGAGCGATGGCCTCAACGCCTCGAACATGCGTTCCTGGCGCGAAGGGCTGCCCAGCGGCATCGGCGGTCCGGGCGCGACGCTCGATGAAATCAAGCGTTCCGGTCTGCGCGGCCGCGGCGGCGCCGGTTTTACCACCGGCCTCAAATGGGAAGCCTGCCGCAATGCGCAGCTCAAGGCCGGCCATCAGCGCATCGTCGTCTGCAACGCCGACGAAGGCGAACCGGGTACCTTCAAGGATCGCGTCCTGCTCTCGAAATGCCCCGACCTCGTTTTCGAGGGCATGACCGTCGCCGCCTACGCCATCGGCGCGACGCGCGGCTTCGTTTATCTGCGCGGCGAATACCGCTACCTGCTCGATCACCTCAATGCCGTGCTCGCCAACCGCCGGCGCCAGAATCTGCTGGGCAAGGACATCTGCGGCCTGCCGGGGGCGGATTTCGATATCGAGATCCACGTCGGCGCCGGTGCCTATGTCTGCGGCGAGGAGTCGGCGCTTATCGAGTCGCTCGAGGGCAAGCGCGGCACGCCGCGCAACCGGCCGCCTTTCCCGGTGACCAACGGCTATCTCGACCAGCCGACCATCGTCAATAACGTCGAAACCTTTGCCGCCGCGGCGATGATCGCCCTCAAGGGCGGCGAGTGGTATGCCGGCATCGGCACCAAGCAGTCGGCCGGGACGAAGATTCTCTCGGTTTCCGGCGATTGCGAGCGGCCGGGCATCTACGAATACCCGTTCGGTGTCAGCATCCGCCAGGTGCTTGAGGATTGCGGGGCGACCGACACCCAGGCCGTGCAGGTCAGCGGGCCGTCCGGCATCTGCGTTGATGCCAGCGAATTCGACCGCATCATCGCCTTCGAGGACATCCCGACGGCCGGCGCCTTTACGATCTTCAACAAGTCCCGCGACATGTTCGAAGTGGCTCGCAACTACGTGCATTTCTTCCAGCACGAAAGCTGCGGTTTCTGCACGCCGTGCCGCGTCGGCACCTCGCTGCTCAAGAACCTCATGGACAAGCTGCACTACGGCAGCGGCTCGCCCTACGACTTTGCCGAAATCGAGAAGCTCAACCAGTTGCTGCAAGCCATGAGCCATTGCGGCCTCGGCCATACCGCCTGCAATCCGGTGCTCGACACCATCGCCAAGTTCCGCCCGGCTTACGATAAACGGATGATGCAGCAGGACTTCACGCCAGCCTTCGATCTCGACCGCGAACTGTCGGCCGCCCGGCAGATGACTGGGCGCGACGATGCCGGGGCACATCTGGCGACGGAACATGGAGGTCAATCATGAGCCATACCTTTACGCTCGACGGCAAGGTCATCCCCTTCGTCGACGGGCAGACCATCATCCAGGCGGCCAGCGCAGCCGGCGTCTTCATTCCGCACCTGTGTTACCACCCGGAATTCAAGCCGCATGGCTCGTGCAAACTGTGCACGGTCAAGGTCAATGGCCGGCACACGGCCTCGTGCACGATGCGCGCGGCGCCCGGCATGGTCGTCGAGAGCGAGACCGAGGAGATCAACGCCGAACGCCGGGCGCTGACCCAGATGCTCTTCGTCGAGGGCAACCATTTCTGCCCGTCGTGCGAGAAGAGCGGGAACTGCCAGTTGCAGGCCACGGCCTACCACCTCGGCATGATGTCGGCGCATTACGACCACTTCTTCCCGAATCGTCCGGTCGACGCCTCGCACCCCGAGGTGTTGCTCGACTTCAACCGCTGCATCCTCTGCTCGCTGTGTGTGCGGGCCAGCCGCGATGTCGATGGCAAGAACGTCTTCGGGCTTTCCGGGCGCGGCATCAAGACGCATCTGATCGTCAATGCCAAGTCCGGCCAGCTGGCCGACACCGACTTCACGCTGGCCGACAAGGCGGCGCAGGTCTGCCCAGTCGGCGTCATCCTCAAGAAGCGCCAGGGCTTCGCCGTGCCGATAGGCGAGCGCAAGTACGACAAGGCGCCGATTTCTGAAACCGCCGAATCGACGGAGGGCCGCTGACATGACCGCCAAGAAAAAGCTCAAGGTCGCCACGACCTCGCTGGCCGGCTGTTTCGGCTGCCACATGTCCTTCCTCGACATCGACGAGCGATTGTTTACGTTGCTCGACCACATCGAGTTCGATCGTTCGCCGCTGACCGACATCAAGACCTGCAGCCCGGACTGCGACATCGGCATCATCGAGGGCGGGCTGTGCAATGCCGAGAACGTCCATGTCCTGCGCGAGTTCCGCAAGAACTGCAAGATCCTCATCGCCATGGGCGCCTGCGCCATCAACGGCGGCCTGCCGGCGCAGCGCAACCACCTGCCGCTGACGACCATCCTCGAAGAGGTCTATCACACCAGCCCGGGGCTGAAGAACGGCATGATTCCGAACGATCCGGAACTGCCGCTGCCGCTCAACCAGGTGCACCCGATCCATGAGGTGGTCAAGATCGATTACTTCATGCCGGGCTGTCCGCCTTCGGCTGACGCGATATGGAAGGTGCTGACCGATCTGTTGGCTGGTAAAGAACCTGAGTTAGGCCACGGCCTGATGCACTACGATTAATTGAGGTAGAAAATGACCTACCAACTAGAAACCGCCGCCCACCCCGAAACCCTGCGCCGCGTGGCGATCGACCCGGTGTCCCGGGTCGAGGGCCACGGCAAGGTGACCATCCTGCTCGACGACCAGAACAAGGTGCATCAGGTGCGCCTGCACATCGTCGAGTTTCGTGGCTTCGAGAAGTTCATCCAGGGCCGGCCGTACTGGGAAGTCCCGGTCATGGTCCAGCGACTGTGCGGCATCTGCCCGGTGTCGCACCACCTGGCCGCTTCGAAGGCGCTCGACATCATCGTCGGGGCGAAAAAGCTCACGGCAACGGCCGAGAAGATGCGCCGGCTGATGCATTACGGCCAGATGCTGCAATCGCATGCGCTGCATTTCTTCCATCTCTGTTCGCCCGACCTGCTCTTTGGCTTCGATAGCGATGTGACCAAGCGCAACATCGTCGGCGTCGCCATGGCGCATCCGGAAACGGCCAAGCGCGGCGTGCTGCTGCGTCGGTTCGGCCAGGAAGTCATCCGCGTTACGGCCGGCAAGCGCGTCCATGGCACGGGTGCCATCCCGGGCGGCGTCAACAAGGCATTGACCATTGCCGAGCGCGACGAACTACTCAAGGACATCTATCACATCGTCCAGTGGTCGCGCGACGCCGTGCAGCTGATCCAGAAGGTGCACACGCAGGACCCCGGGCTGTACAACAGCTTCGGCATCTTCCGTTCGAATTTCATGTCCATCGTCGGCAACAACGGCGATCTCGACTTCTATCACGGCACGCTGCGCGCCCGCGACGACAACGGCAAGATCATCTTCGACCACGTCGATTACCAGCAATACAACCAGTACATCGAGGAAGAAGTGCGGCCGTGGAGCTACATGAAATTCCCGTACTTCAAGTCCATCGGCAAGGAACACGGCTGGTACAAGGTCGGCCCGCTGGCCCGCGTGCAGAACTGCTGCCAGATCTCGACGCCCTTCGCTGAACACGAGCGCAAGGAATTCGTCGATTACGCCGGCGGCTCGCCGATGCATGCGCCGCTGGCCTATCACTGGACGCGGATGATCGAGATGCTGCACGCCGCCGAGGTGATCAAGGAATTGCTGCACGACGACGACCTGCTCGGCAGCGACCTGATGGTCCAGGGCGAGCGCCAGTCGGAAGGCGTCGGCGTCATCGAAGCGCCGCGTGGCACGCTGTTCCACCACTACCGCGTCGATGAAAACGATCTCGTCACCATGGCCAACCTCATCGTGTCGACGACCAACAACAACCAGGCCATGAACGAAGCCATCCGCCACGTCGCCCGGCGTTATCTGCACGGCCACGAAGTGACCGAGGGGCTGCTCAACCACATCGAAGTCGCCATCCGCGCCTTCGACCCCTGCCTGTCCTGCGCCACGCACGCGCTCGGCAAGATGCCGCTGGAAGTCGAGCTGGTCGATCCGGAAGGTCGCATCGTCCATTCGCTGAGCCGTTCGTGAGCGCACCCGTCGTCATCTTCGCCGTCGGCAACCCGAGCCGCGGCGACGATGCCCTCGGGCCGGAATGCCACGGTCAACTGGAAAAATGGCTCGAAAATGAAATGCTGGGTGACCAGTTCGAGCTGATCGAAGACTTCCAGCTCCAGATCGAACATGCCCTCGACCTGCAAGGCCGGCAACTCGCCCTGTTCATCGACGCCGGCGCCAACACCCCGGGGCCCTACACCTTCCAGCGCATCGCCCCGGCCACCGGTGCCGCCTATACGACGCACGAACTGCCGCCCGAAGCGGTGTTGCAGGTTTATGTCCAGACCGAAGGCCAGGAACCGCCACCGGCCTTCGTGCTGTGCATTCGCGGTGAGCAGTTTGAGCTGGGCGAGCCGTTATCGGCCGCAGCGAGCCGCCATCTTGAAGCAGGCTTCAGCCTGTTAGTCAGTCTTTGCCAGCAACCCTCCGTGGCGGCCTGGGAGCAGGCGGCAAACTGAAAATTTGACCGCGCTTCTGGCAGCCTTTGCGGTGAGTCGCGGCCTGGGTTTATGCTGGAAGCTCCGAGCACGGCTTCGCTTTTGTCCATGAAGTTTTCCCGCCTCTTCCTGAACCGCCTGCAAAATCAGCCGATCGCCACCGATACGGTGGTCGTCATCGACGTTCTGCGTTCGTTCACAACGGCGGCTGTGGTGCTGGCGCGGGGGGCGCGGGCCATTTATCCGGTCGAGCGCATCGCCGAAGCGACGGCGCTGCTTGGCGAGATTCCGCATTCCGTGTCGATCGGCGCCGTCGGCGGCGGCGATCCTGTGCCCGGCTTCGATTTCGGCAACTCGCCATCGCAACTGATCCAGGCCGATCTGGCTGGACGGCAGGTGGTCATGACCACGGCGGCTGGCGTGCGCGGACTGCAGCGTTTCCGCCAGGCGCAGCATCTCTACGCGGCCAGCCTCGTCTGCGCCCGGGCAACGGCCGATGCGGTCTGTGCCGCGGGGGCGGATGAGGTCTGCTTCGTTATCACCGGCGAGTGGGTCGATCGCGATGGCGACGAGGACATTGCCTGTGCTGACTACATCGAGGCCCTGTTGCGCGGCGAAGCCGCGGCGCCGGAAGCCTTCGTCCAGCGGGTGCGCAACTCCGATTTCGGTCAGCGCTTCACCGCCGGAACCTGGCCGAATCTGCCGCTGGCCGATCTCGATCTCGCCACCCAGGCCGATCTTTTCAAATTTGCCATGCCGGTGTGGCGCGAAGGTGGGCGTCTGGTCATTCGCTGACTGGCCGTCAACGGCATCAGGGTTTGTTGATATGCATCATGGGCAGCGTCGGCCTTGAAGTGGAAAATTCATTCGACTTGTTGCTTTATGGAAGCGTTTCAAGTCGACATGTTTTTCCTCCGATACACATTCGCGGCGACTTTGGTCGCCGCCTTTTTTGCTGCGGCTCAGGCAGCTGAAACCGCCGAAAGGCAATTCGTTGCCATGGCGCAATTGCCGGCCGAAAGCCTCAGTGCCAAGAGCGGGCAGGTTGTCGAAGTCGATGTCGATCTGACGGCCAGCGGCAGCCTCGACGTCAGCGTCGTTGGCGAGAGAATCGACGTTCTCTACCGCATGGCCTTCAACCAGATTGCCGAAGGCTGGAGTTGGCGACCGCTGGCCGATCCGGCGGTCGACGACTATTACCAGTACAAATTCCTGCCCCTGCAGTCGGTGTCTGTCGAGCGCGGCCAGTACGAGCATGAAGACAAGATCGGCACGCCGCAGCAGATGCGGATCAGCTGGCGTTACGACTATTTTCTGGCCTTCGCCAATCTCTATGATTTCTACCCGCGCGCCGTCGATGACGATGCCGGGTTTTCGGCCAATCTGCCGGCAGCGCTGGCCGGGCATGTCGGCATGCGGGCGAAGGCACGGCTGATCAAACCGGTGATCAGCGAGAGCACGACCTTCTGGAAGGCGACCTATGGCAAGCCGACCGACTTCACACTCAAAAAGCGCTATCTGGTCGGCACGCTGGAAGAGGTGGCGTTCATCGATACCGTCAGCGGCGAAGTGCTCTGCCGCATCGGGCCGGGGCAGGGGCGCTGCACCGGCCGTTGAGCCCTGCTTAGGGCGCGTTCAGCGATAAACCAGCACCGGCACCTTGGAGTGGGTCAGTACCTTGTTGGTTTCACTGCCGAGCAGGAAGCCACTGATGCCGCGACGACCGTGGGAGGCCATGAAAATCAGGTCGCAGCCGGATTTCTCGGCGGCTTCGATGATCGCTTCGTAGGGGACGTCGCTGGTGGCGGCAGCCGTGCTGCACTGGACGCCGGCTTCGGCGCACAGTTTCTCGACTTCGCCGAGATATTCACGCGCCTGCTGGTCGGCCAGTTCGGCGAATTTTTCCGGGGTCGTCGGGTCGATCAGGGCGCCTTCGCCGAAATAGGCGATGGGATATTCCGGCTTGGCGAAAAACACCGTAATCCGGGCGCCGGCTTCCTTGGCGAAGGAAACGGCACGGGCTGCCGTGGCGCGGGAGAGTTCTGAGCCATCGGTCGGAACGAAAATATGCTGGAACATGCGTAACCTCCTGAAATGGTCTGCTGGCGTTGCATTCAGCCTTATTGAGGTTCATGCTACGCCAAGTCGGGAGGAATGAAAACATGCGTCTCGGGTTTCTCGGAGCGGCTGGTGAAGTCACCGGTTCCTGTACCTTGGTGGAAGCGGGTGGTGTTCGTTTTCTGGTCGATTGCGGCATGTTCCAGGGTGGCCCCGAAGCGCGGCAAAAGAACCAGAAAGCGCTCAATTTTGGCTTCGATGTTCGGCAAATCGATTTCGTCCTGATCACCCACGCCCATATCGATCATTCCGGCTTGTTGCCCCGGCTTTCCATGCTCGGTTATCGCGGCCCGGTCTATGCCACGCAAGCAACGATCGACTTGCTTGAGGTGCTTTTGCCGGACAGCGCTCACATCCAGGAAAAGGAAGCCGAGTGGCAATTGCGCCATCGGCGGCGTGGCGGCAAGAGCGAGCAGGGCATCCCGGCACCGCTCTATTCCGTCGCGCAGGCGCTGGCCTCGCTCAAGCTGCTGCGGCCCGTTCGCTACGGTCAACCGGAAAAAACGGCCGAAAATGTAATCGTGACTTTCCGCGATGCCGGCCACATTCTCGGCTCGGCTTCGCTCGAGGTGACCGTCAGCGGTGAAGGCCGGCCCCGCCGGCTGGTCTTTTCCGGCGATCTCGGCATGCCCGACCGGCCGGTGCTCTGCGACCCGGCGCCGTCGCCAACAGAAGCCGATGTGCTGCTCATCGAATCGACCTACGGCGACCGCCTGCACCGTTCGCTGCCGGAAACCGAAGACGAAATCGTCGCCGCCTTCGAGCGCACCCGGGCGGCCAAGGGCAATCTGATCATCCCGGCCTTTGCTGTCGGGCGGACGCAGGAAATCATCTACATGCTGGCCGACCTCGTGCGCCGCAAGCGCCTGTCGCCGCTCAAGGTATACGTCGATTCGCCGATGGCCAACTCGGCAACGCGGATCACGCTGGCCAACCAGAATCTGCTCGACCCGGAAACGCGCGAATTGATCGCCTGGCTCAAGGCCCATCCCAGGCAGATGAGCCTGGAACTGGTCGCCGATGTCGAGCGTTCCATTCAGCTAAACGACATTCGCAGCGGCGCCGTGATCATTTCGGCCAGCGGCATGTGCGAGGCCGGGCGGATCAAGTACCACCTGCGCGAAAACCTGCCGCGCAGTGAGTGCACGATCCTGATCGCCGGCTTTCAGGCGGCCGGGACGCTGGGCCGCCGGTTGGTGGATGGGGCGAAACTGGTCCATATTTTTGGTCAGCCGGTGCCGGTGCGGGCTCGCATATACACCGTCGGCGGCTTGTCGGCCCATGCCGATCAGGCGGCCTTGCTCAAGTGGCTGGGCGGTTTTTACAAACCGCCGGCCAATACCTTCGTCGTGCACGGCGAGGCCGGTGCCTCGGCCAATTTCAAGCGCGCCATCGAAGAAAAACTCGGCTGGTCGAATGTCCGCTTGCCGCTCCCTGGCGAGTTCGTATCGCTGTAACATCAATCTGTTGTGTTCACACTGAGTCAGTAAGAGGAAATCCCATGTCTGGTAATGGAACAGCCCGTCGCAACGGGGTCGATATCAATACCCTGAGCCCGGTCGAATCGCTCGGCAAAGCAGTCAGCAACGCCATCGACCCCTATGGCGTCACGACTTCGCTGCTCAACGCGCAAATGGCCTGGTTGATGCACCCACAGGAGCTGACCCGCGCCATGAGCGCGCTGTCCGGCGATCTTGTGGCGCTCCAGTCGCATGTCATGCGCCGGGCCCTGGGTATTCCGTCCGGCGACGTCGTCCGGCCGAGTGCCGATGACGCCCGTTTTGCCGACCCGATCTGGACCGAGTCGGCGAGTTGGGACATCGTCAAGGAATGGTACGTCGCCTTCGAGCACCGCTTCGAGGACATGCTGTTCGAAACGCCGGGGCTGTCCGACAAGGAGCGTCGTCGCTCCGCCTTCTGGTTGCGCAACTGGCTCAACATGGTGGCGCCGACAAACTTCTTCTGGCTCAACCCGGTGGCCATGAAACGCTTTGTCGAAACCAGCGGTGGCAGCCTCAAGCAGGGTTGGGAGAACTTCCAGCGCGACGTCAAGGCCAAGAACATCCTGATGGTCGAGCCGGATGCCTTCAAGGTCGGCGAGGATCTGGCGACGACACCGGGCAAGGTCGTCTTCCGCAATCGGCTGGTCGAGCTGATCCACTACACGCCGACCACCGACAAGGTGCGGGCGATGCCCATCGTCATCATCACGCCGTGGATCAACAAGTTCTACATCCTCGACCTGACGGCCAAGAAGAGCATGGTCAGGCACCTCACCGACCAGGGCTTCTCGGTCTTCATCACGAGCTGGAAGAATCCGGGCGAGGAGCTGGCCGACGTCCGCTTCGACGATTACCTGCTCGAAGGCGTCAACGAGGTCGTTGGTGTCGTCACCGACTTCTGCAAGGTGCCCAAGGTCCATCTCGTCGGCTACTGCATCGGTGGCACGTTGGTCAGCACCTACATGGCCTGGGCTAACAAGCATTTCGGCGCAGACAAGCTGCCGGTCGCCCACTGGACCTTGTTCACCACCCTGACCGATTTTGCCCACCCCGGCGACATCGACGTTTTTATCGACGAAGCCTGCATCAACGCGCTCGAAGAGTCGATGGCCAAGAAAGGCTTCCTCGACGGCAGCGAAATGGCCAGTTCCTTCCGCATGCTGCGCTCGAACCCGCTGATCTGGAATTACTGGGTCAACAGCTATCTGCTCGGCCAGCCGCTACCACCGTTCGACGTGCTGTTCTGGAACATGGACACGACGCGCATGCCGCAGGCCATGCATTCCTACTATCTGCGCGAGTTCTACCTCAACAACAACCTGATCAAGCGCGACAAGCTGACCATCGCCGGTGAGGCGATCGATCTCGACCTGATCGAACAGCCGCTCTATGCCGTGACGGCCGAAGACGACCACATCGCGCCATGGAAGCAGTGCTACCGCATCCGCAAGCAGATCAACGTCAAGGCGCCCGTGCGCTTCGTGCTGTCGACCTCGGGGCACATTCTCGGCATCGTCAATCCGCCGGCCAACCCGCCCAAGCGCGCCTACTGGATCGGCGAACCCGAGCGCAACGAGCACTGGGAACACTGGTTCGACCGGGCCGAGAAAAAAACGGGAACCTGGTGGGAAGACTGGACGCACTGGCTCGGCGAACGCACCGGCGATCTCGTCGCGGCCTACCCGGCGGCCAATCGCAAGTTCCCGGCCCTGGCCGATGCGCCGGGCAGCTATGTACTCGAAAAATAAGTGGCAAAACCGACAGTCCGCTAGTTGTTCCTTGCTGAAATTGATACATTGCCGTCTGACTGAATGACAGGCCGCGCAATGACCATGACGACTGCACTGACTATCCGACCGACCAGGGCGCAGCAGGCCGGCGTCGACCTCCTGCGTATCGTGCGCATCAACGAGGAAATCAAGTCGGTCGTCGGTGTCGCCTTCAAGATCAACATCATGGCCCTCAACGCGATCTTTCTCGCCAAGCGGGCAGGGACGGCAGCGCTCGGCTTCGGTGTGCTGTCCAACGAACTGCGGGTTTTTTCGCAGGATCTGCGCGACGGCATGTCGGCGCTGACCGGTCTGATCCACGGCTGCGTCACCGAGGTTTCTGTCGTGCTCCAGGATATCCGTCATACCGCGCTGCTGCGTCAGGCGGTCGAACGGTCGCCGGCTGCCTGCGGGCACGAAGTGCTGGCTGCCCGGGAGGCTGAAAATGACCGCCATGCCGAGCGTCTGGCCCGCTTGCGCAAGCAGCTTCGAGGGGCGCTCGACGATGCCTTCCGGATGGTCGAACTGGGGGGCGTGTTGGCCAAGTCGGCCAAGATCGAGGCAGCCTACGGACAATCCTTCGCCGTGCCGCTGTCCCAAGTGTCGGGGGAGTTCGACGGCGTCGTCGAAGAAATTCGCGCCTCGCTCGAAGCGCTGCGCCGGTCAGCCTTTTTTACCGGAAATTGAGAATACGGGAGCGGATGCGTGAAAAAAACAAAAACGATCTTTGAGGATGGCAATCACAAGTGGGTCGCCATCGTGCGCGATCCGGACAAGCCGAATTACCTGATCGATACCAACGAATATCTGGTCACCCACGGTAGCCATGGGATGCTGCTCGACCCGGGCGGGGCCGAAGTTTTTCCGGCGGTGTTCTCGGCCCTGTCGTCCGAGTTCGATCCCTCGGCCCTGACCGCCATTTTCGCCTCGCACCAGGACCCGGACATCTGTTCGTCGCTGGCCTTGTGGCTGGAATTCAACCCGCAGATGCACTGCTATGTCAGCTGGCTGTGGAGCAGTTTCATCCCCCATTTCGGCGGTTCGGTCGAAACCTTCGTCTCAATGCCCGACGAAGGCATCGATATTTCCCTCGATGGCCTGATGCTCAAGGCTGTCCCGGCGCACTACCTGCATTCGTCGGGCAATTTTCATCTCTACGACAAGGTCGCCAAGGTGCTGTTTTCCGGCGACGTCGGCGCGGCTCTGCTGCCGCCGGGCGAGGACGGCCTGTTCGTGGAGAATTTCGACGCCCACATCCGTCATGCCGAAGGCTTCCACCGGCGCTGGATGGGTTCCAATGAAGCCAAGCGGCGCTGGTGCGAGCGGGTTTCGCAATTGGACATCGACATGCTCTGTCCGCAGCACGGGGCCATTTATCAGGGCGCCGACGTGCAGCGTTTCATCAACTGGTTCGATGGCCTGCAGGTCGGTATTTGCGGTGGCTGATTGAACGGGATTTGATGGCGGTCAAGGAGCATTCCGGGGGGCTGCCCCGAGAATGGACCATCCTTAGCTAATGAGCATGCCATGACCACCATTCGCAGTTTCATGACCGAAGACCATCGCCGTTGCGACGACTTGTTCGCCGAAGCCGAACAGGCCGTCAGCAAGGGCAATCTGGACCTCGCCCTGGTCGCTTTCGGGCATTTCCGTTCGGCCATGCTGGCCCACTTCGACAGCGAAGAAAAAACGCTGTTCCCGACCTTCGAAGCCAAGACCGGCATGCGCATGGGGCCGACCCAGGTCATGCGTATGGAGCACGAACAGTTGCGCGGCCTCATGGATGATGCGATAAACGCCCTGAAGACGGCCAATGCCGAGGATTACCTCGGCCAGGCCGATACCCTGGTCATCATGATGCAGCAGCACAACATGAAGGAAGAGAACATGCTCTATCCCATGTGCGACCAGCATCTGACCGCTGAACTGCCGGCCGTTCTCGAACGGCTGGAAACGGAACTCTGCGAACCATGAGCCACGCCAAAACCCCGCATGTCGTCGATGCACGCTACATGGAGCCGCCCGGCCCCTTCGTGGCAACCATGGAAATGCTCGATACGCTGAAAGAGGGCGAGAAGATGCTGCTGCTGCTCTTCCGCGAGCCGCATCCGCTCTACAAGGTGCTGCGCCAGAATGGCCATGATTACGAAACCGAGTTGCTGCCCGACGGCACCTTCGAAATCCTGATCTCGCGCTGAACCAGCCGCTTTTCTCAATAACTCAGGTTCCTTGCAAGCGATGCTGGCCTTCGAAAACGCGCCGCCCTTCGCTGCGCCACTGCGCTTCTTCCTGACCGCACCGCTCTTCGCCGTTCTCGCCGGCCTGCTCGTCGCCTTCGAAGGGCCGGATATCTTCGCCTCGCGGTGGACACCCGGCGCGCTGGCCGCCACCCACCTGATTACCATCGGCTTTATGCTGCAGGTCATGCTCGGCGCGTTGATCCAGATCCTGCCGGTGGTCGCCGGCGCCAACCTGAAACGGCCGCTGGCCGTGGCACGGCTGGTCAACGTCGGTCTCTCGGCCGGGGCGCTGCTGCTCGCTGCCGGCTTCCTGTCGGGAATGCCGGCCCTGCTCGGTAGTGCCGCCTTGATCCTGGCGTTGACCGTGCTGCTCTTTCTCACCGCGACGATCACGGCGCTGATCGGTGTGCCGACGACCAGCCCGACCATCCGCGGCATCAAGTTCGCCCTGTTCAGCCTGGCCGGCGTCGTTGGCCTCGGCATCGTCCTGGCGCTCGGGCTGGCCTACGGCTGGCCCTTGCCGCTCATGGCGCTGGCCGATCTGCATGCCGGCTGGGGGCTGGGCGGCTGGGCCGGTGTGCTGCTCGCCGCGATGGCCTACGTTGTGGTCCCGATGTTCCAGCTGACCCCGGGCTACCCGGCGCGCTCGAGCTGGTGGTTCCCGGTATTCATGTTGCTCATGCTGTTGCTGTGGAGCGTGGCATTGCTCGCCGACTGGCCGTTGCTCGCCCGTTTCGGCCAGCTTGGTGCGGCGCTGGCCGGCATCGCCTTCGCCGGGCTGACCCTGCGCCTGCAGGGCAAGCGTCGGCGGGCGCGGCCGGATGCCACCTACCGCTACTGGCAGCTTGGCCTGACGAATTCCATTTTTGCCCTTTTTTTGCTGTCGACCGTAGCAGTCTGGCCAGCGGCGGCCGACATCGACGGCTGGACGCTGGCTTTCGGCGTGCTCCTCGTGGCGGGTGGTTTCCTGCCCTTCATCACCGGCATGCTCTACAAGATCGTTCCCTTCCTGTCCTGGATGCATCTGCAGAACAGCGGCCAGGCCAAGGTGCCGGCCCCGGCCATGAACAAGATCCTGTCCGAGCCCGAAATGCACCGGCAGATGCTCGCCTACGCCGCCGCCCTGGCCTTGCTGCTGGCCGCCATTTTCTTCCCGGCCTGGCTGGCCCGGCCGGCCGGGCTGGCCTTCGCCGTGGCCAATGGCTGGCTGTGGTGGAACATAGCCAGCGCCATCCGGCGCTATCGCCGGCATCTGGCCGACATTGAGGCTGCCCTCGTAGCCAAACTGGCGACATCATGAGCTATCTCGCCCTCAAGCACCTGCACGTCACCTGCGTCGTCCTCAGCGGCCTTGGCTTCTGCCTGCGCGGCTGGTGGATGCTGCGCGAATCGCCGCTGCGCCAGCACCGGCTGACGCGTGTCCTGCCGCACATTGTCGATACCCTGCTACTCGGCAGCGCGCTGACCATGGCCTGGATGAGCGGCCAGTATCCATTCGTGCACGGCTGGCTGACCGCCAAGCTCTTCGGCCTGCTTGCCTACATCCTGTTCGGCATGATGGCGCTCAAGCGCGGCCGAACCAAAGTGATCCGGGCGCGCTACTTCGGGCTGGCCGTGCTGGCCTACGTGTTCATCGTCAGCGTTGCGCTGACGCGGAACTACTTCTGATAAAGAGGCTGGATGCCGGGCCGTTGCAGCCTGGCATCCAGCGGTGCGCTTAGTCGCGTGCTGCGCAGTGGCGCTGTTCGGCGCGGTTCAGGCCGGCACCGGTGAAGCAGCGGTTGTAGCCATCCTTTTCCAGCTTGAATAGCGTGCGGGCGACGATGGCGGTGTCGGTGAAATCCGAAAACACGCCATCGATGCCCAGGCGGTAGAACTGCAGGTATTCATTGATCGGGTTGCCGGCGTAGTCGTTGGCCAGGCGGCGTTGCTCGTTGCGGAAGGTCCAGGTATGGACCTTGATGCCGCGGCTATGGGCGCGCTCGATCAGGTCGGTCGGTTCGGCCAGGACGCGGGCGGCTTCACCCGGGCCGCTGACGCTGCCGTCGTTGATGGTGCTGACGATGTAGCGCTTCCAGGGGCCAATCCCGTAGGCGTAGGTGGCGATGTCGTCGAGGCCCTCGTCGGTGGCGAACCAGCCGAAGTTGCGGGCGAGCAGTTCGGGCTTGCCCGAGGCCGTCCAGTCATACGGGCGATCGAAGGGGGCGTTATAGGCCAGGCTGCCGTCGGCATTGACGTCGTCGGCGTCGACTAGCTGGACCAGGCGGACCTTGGTTTTCTTGCTCAGCGCCTTGAGGTTGGCTTGTTCGAAGCTCTGGATGAAAACCGGGGCGTGGCGATGGTTCCAGCCGGCGCGGGTGAGGGCGGCGAGCAGCTTGTCTTCGAGCGGCAGGCCGAGCTTCTGGTGGTAGGTCGGGTGCTTGGTTTCCGGGTAGATGCCGATGACGCGGCCGGTTTCGGCCGATTTGAGCTTGGCCAGGGCGATCACTTCGTCAAAAGTGGGGATCTGGAACTTGCCGTCGAACTGCGTCGGGCGGTCGGCCGGGATCGGTTGCTTGGCGCGCAGGGTCTTGATTTCGGCCAGCGTGAAGTCGGAGGCGAAGAAGCCGCTTTCAAGGGCGCCATCGACCAGCATGGTGCGCCTGCGGACGGCGAATTCGGGGCGGTCGGCGACATCGGTGGTGGCGGTGATGTTCGGTTCGTGGCGGGCGATCAGGACGCCGTCCTTGGTAGACACGAGATCCGGCTCGATGTAGTCGGCACCCAGTTCGATGGCCAGGGCGTAGCCTTCGAGGGTGTGGTCGGGCAAATAACCGGCGGTGCCCCGGTGACCGATGACCAGCGGCGCACTTTCTTCGAAGTCTTGCTGGTGGTCGTGGGCGATGGCTGGGGCGGTGGCGGACAGGCTGAGGGCACCGGCAACGACCAAGGCGATCAGCGAGAATGGGGGCTTGCGCATGGGGGACTCCTCTCTGGTGGTGGGAGAGGACAGGCTAGATGCCGAATGTGACCCGGTTATGACACGGTCTTAAAGTGAGGATGTTCAGTGTTTGTGACAGGAAATGCCTTCAAAATGATCCGATTGGCATATTTACCTGTCCTGTTTTCGGCGCTAAGCTCGAACCTCCGAAAAGCCTGTTTGGAAAGCAAAAATGAAATTTCACCTTGCAAGTCTGGCCCTTCTCGCTGCGCTAAGTTGTTCAATGAGCAGTCAGGCTTATGCCTCGTCACCGACGCTTGCTTCTGGCAGCGCCAGCATCAGCGCCGAAGGTGGCACTCTGAATGTTGCGACGGACAGCCTTTTGCTTGAATGGAGCAGCTTTTCGGTTGCGGCTGGGCAAACAGTCGATTTCATTCAGCCGTCGGGAAGCTACGGTGTTTTTAATCTGCTGCAAGGGGGGGCAACTCTGGAGGTCTTCGGGGTGTTGCGCTCGAACCGCCCGCTGACTTTGCTCGCCGACAATATTTACGTGGCGCCGGGCGGGGTCATCGATGTGCCTGGACTTTCTCTCGTTGCCAGTCAAAGCGTCCATATGTCGGGTCTGCTTCAGGGCGGCGGCATACTGACCATCGAGGCCCCGAGCATGTTTGTCAAAGGGCCGCTGGTGTCCGACGGGGTGGTGCTGCAAACCGGGGATTACCAGGGTTCAGGCAAGTTGACCCTGGGGAGCAATGGCGGGTCGTTCAGTGCGGTTACGATGACCATGGCAAATTTTCAACCATCAATCGATACTTATATTGAGTATTCCGAAAGTTTTGCTATCTCCGAGCCCGTTTTGCCTCAATCCTTTGTGTTGTCGTCGCCAGCGCCAGAACCCACCGAGGCAGTGATGCTTGCCGTCGGGTTGCTGACGCTCTTTGGCTTGCGTCGTAAAGGCGCTGGCGGGGTATCTACGCGGACTGCCTAGATAGTTTGCATTTCTGCCTGTTTTTCCGGTTGACCGTAGCATTGTGCCCTCAAGGCGGCTGCGGTCCCGAGCGGGAAAGAATGATAGTGCCGAATCCCCGCTGACGCGGGGATGGCCAATTGTTCAGCCTTACATCCGTCCCAGCTTGCGATACAACGTGTTGCGGCTGATGCCGAGCTGGCGCGCGGCTGATGAGATGTTGCCGCCGGCGGCGTCGAGGGCGCGCATGGCGGCCTGACGGCTGATGGCATCCATGCTGTTGGCACCTTCGAGCGGTGCCGCTGCCCACTGGTCGAAACCTTGCGGTGCGCCGGGGGCGCTGGCGATGATGGTTTCGAACAGTTCTTCCGGCAGGTGGCTTTCGGTGATGACGGCTTCGTCGTCGTCGAGCAGGGCGATGGCGACGCGGATGACGTTGAACAACTGGCGGATGTTGCCCGGCCAGGCGTAATTCTCGATGGCGTGCTGGGCCTTTTCCGAGAAACGCACCTGCAGGCTGCGGGTCGTCGTTTCCTGGGCGGCGATCTTGGCAACCAGGGCGCGGATGTCGGTCCGTTCGCGCAGGGCCGGCATGGTGACGCTCATGCCGTTGAGCCGGTAATAAAGGTCTTCGCGGAAAGCGCCGCGGGCGACTTCTTCACGCAATTTGCGGTGGGTGGCGCAGACCAGCGAGATATCGACCTGGATCGCCCGTGTGCTGCCCAGCGGCGTGACGCAGCGTTCCTGCAGCACACGCAGCAGGCGGGCCTGCAGGTTGAGCGGCATGTCGCCGATTTCGTCGAGGAAGAGGGTGCCGCCGTGCGCCTGCTGGATCTTGCCCGGCGCGCCTTCCTTGCGGGCGCCGGTGAAGGCGCCGCCCTGGTAGCCGAACAGTTCGGACTCGATCAGGGTTTCCGGGATCGAGGCGCAGTTGAGCGCGACGAAGGGGCCACTGCTGCGCGGGCCGCTGTTGTGGAAGCCCTTGGCGAACATTTCCTTGCCGGCGCCCGATTCGCCCTGGATGAGGATAGGGATGTCCTTGCCGAGAATGCGCCGGGCGCGCTCGATGGCGGCCTGCAGGCGGGCATCGCCGGTATTCAGCGTGTCGAGCGTCGGGCCGGACGGCGCGGCGGTTTCGGGCCGGCGCGGGGCGCGGATGGCGGCCGGTTCGTCGTACACTCGGCCGGCCACGGCGAGCGGCGGCAACTGGCCACGGAGCTGGACGTGCAGGGACTTGCCATTGACGTTCACCTCGTAACTGCCTTGCGGCATGTGGCGCAGGCGGTCGATCAAGGCCGACAGGTTGCTTTCGAAAACCATCGAAAAATCGCGGCGTACGGCATCGACCTGGCGAATGCCAAGCAACTCGGTGCCGTTGCGGTTCATGGCCAGCACCTGGCCGTCCGGCGAAACGGCAGCGATGCCTTCCTTCGGGCTGCCCAGATAGTCGGCGCGGGTGTGGAAGCAGACGAGGATGTCGCGGCTGTGGATCGATTCGAACAGGCGTCTTTCGACGATGGCCGACGACATGCGGACCAGGCCCAGGGTGTGATGCTGATGGCTGCGGTAGTCGCCGGAAATGTCGAGAACGCCGATCAGCCGGCCATCCGGCCCGAAGATCGGGCTGGCGCAGCAGGTCAGGAAGCCGTTGTGCTCAAGAAAGTGTTCGGCGCCGAGGATGGCGACCGGGCTTTCTTCGGACAGGGCGGTACCGATGGCGTTGGTGCCGCGCTGGTTCTCGTCCCACGAGGCACCAGCCGACAGTGTGACGCGATCGGCGCGGCTGACGAAATCGGCATCGCCGACCGTTTCGAGGAGCAGGCCGTTGGCGTCAGCCAGGATGACCATGCTGCCCGACTCGCGGATCTGCTCGTAAACATGCTCCATGATCGGACGGCCCTGGGCGAGCAGGAAGCGATTGCGATCCTGCTCGGTTTTCAGGGCAATGCGGTCCATCGCCTCGACGGCTGGAATGGCATTGCCATCGCCCAGCCCGAAGCGCCGGCAGCGCTCCCACGAACGGAGAATGACCGGATCGATCAGCCCGTCGGGCAGCGTGCCCTGGTTAAAAAACAGTTGCCTTGCCTGTTCCAGGCGCTGGCCGTGCATATCGGCCAATAGTTGTATTTGTCCCATCTCTCCTCCGGCGACTTCTCTATCTCTAGTTATAGTTGTATTGCTTCATAACGTAACACCTGCCCTTTTTATTAGCAATGAAGCGAGCAGTGCGCTGCACCTTTCAGCAAATGCCGTGCCATGCACGGGCAAATGTCTCTGTTTTTGCACAGTCTCCGGTGAAAGCCTGTGGCAAAGGGATTTTTCGGTTTGGTCAGCGAGCTGGCACAGGGATTGCAGATGCCTTCTCACAAAGGCAGTAACCCGCAATCAAACAAGGAGACATTGTGAAACATCCCTTCCGACACCTTGGTGCTGTTGCCGCAGCCCTTTTCATTTGTACGGCCGCGCCACAGGTTTTCGCTCACGGCGACGTTGTCCCGCAGGCCGTCGATACGACCGGTCTGAAAAACGTGGGCCCCGATTTCCTGGCGAGCAATCCTTTCCGTAAGGATAAGACCGCAATCCGCATCGGAGATTCCGCCTATAACCAGAACTGTGCCCGTTGCCACGGCCTGGGCGCCATCTCCGGCGGCATCGCCCCGGATCTGCGCTACCTGCCGCTCGGCGACGAAGGCGACGAAGTTTTCCTGCAGCGCATCCGCAAGGGTGCCGTGCGCGACGGCCGTGTTTACATGCCGCCGTTCGAAGGTACACTGAGTCAGGAGGCCATGTGGGCCATCCGTACCTGGCTGGAAACTGTCCATGAAGAATGATCGTCGTCTCTGGTTGAAAGCGCTTGCCGCGCTGCCCATGGCCGCTGCTTTGCCGGCCATGGCTGATGGCCTCGAAACAATCCGTCAGCGCGGTCGTCTGCGCGTCGCGGTCTATAACGACTTCCCGCCGTATTCGATGGCTGGCGGCAAGGGTATCGACGCCGATGTCGCCCGGGCCATTGCCGCCAAGCTCGGTTTGACGGCTGAAGTCGTCGGCTACAACGCCGACGAGGACATGAACGACGACCTGCGCAACATGGTCTGGAAAGGCCATTACCTGGGCACCCAGCCGTCGGACGTCATGATGCACGTGCCGGTCGACGAGTATCTGGCGCGTTCCAACGACAAGGTCCGCATTTTCGGTGCCTACCACGTCGAAACGCTGGCCCTGGCGCGCAATCCGGAGCGTGTGCCGAAGCCCTTGTCCGGTTCGGCGGCTGTTGCGCTGGAAATCTTCACGCGCGAGAAGATCGGTGTCGAAACCGCTTCGCTGGCCGATTCCTTCCTGCTCGGCGTGCTGAATGGCCGTCTGCGTGAAAACGTCGTGCATTACAAGACCGTGGCCGAAGCCGCCAAGGGCATGGCCGAGGGTAAGGTGGCGGCCGTTCTGGCACCGCGTGCCGAGCTCGAAGCTGCGACCAAGGGGCAGGGCAATCTCGTTCTCGAAAGCCCGAAATTCGCCGAACTGAAAATCGATAGCTGGCCGCTCGGCATGGCCGTCAAGGTCGAGGATCAGGCCCTGGCCGAAGCCATCGGCGGGGCGTTGGCGAGTTTGCGGAATGACGGCACGATTGCCGACATCTTCAAGCGCCACGGCATTTCCCATCAGGCGGTCTGAGGATGACTCGGCGCTTGTCGAAACGCCTGCTGGCCGTGCTGATGGCGGCTTTTTGCGGGGCTGCGCTGGCCGCGCCATTGGCCTATGTGCCCAATGAAAAATCGGCCACGATCAGCGTCATCGATACGGTTACCGACCAACGCCTCAGCGACATTCCGGCCGGCCAGCGGCCGCGCGGCATTGCCGCCGGCGACGGGCACTTGTACCTGACCGACGGCAAGACGGGCAGCCTGCTCATCGTCGATACCGTTGCCGGCAAGCTGCTCAAGACCGTGCCGGTTGGCGATTCGCCGGAAGGCGTCAGCCTCTCGGCTGACGGCAAGCTGCTCGCCGTGGCGGTCGAGGACGACAACAGCGTCGTCTTGCTCAGCGCACCGCAGGGCAAGGAACTGGCGCGCATCAAGGTGCATGGCAAGAACCCGGAACACGCCGTGTTCAGCCCGGATGGCCGCTGGCTCTACGTCAGCGCCGAAGAGGCCGAGCAGGTCGATGTCATCGACGTGGCCGCCCGCAAACAGGTGGCCAGCATCCCGGTCGGCAAGCGGCCGCGCGGCATCGGCTTCCTGGCCGATGGCAGCCGCGCTTACGTGGCCAGCGAAATCGCCGGCAAGGTCTACGCCATCGATGTCGCCGAGCGCCGTGTTGTCGCCGAGATCACCGCCGGCCAGTATCCGAACGGGATCGCCGTACATCCGGATGGCAAGCGGGTCTTCGTCTCGAATGGTCGCGATCCATCGGTGATGGCCATCGATGTTGCCAGCAACACCGTCGTCGCCACCATTGAAGTCGGCAAACGCCCGTGGAACATGGCGATCACGCCCGACGGCGCCAAGCTCTACGTGGCCAATGGCCGCTCCGGCTCGGTGTCCGTCATCGACACCGCCAGCTACAAGAAGCTGGCGGACATCGCAGTCGGCGAACTGCCCTGGGGTGTCAGCATCCGATGAGCGGCCAGCGCTACACGCTGCCGGCCATCGCGCTGCACTGGGCGCAGGCCGTCGTCGTCATCTGGCTGCTCTGGCTGGGCTGGACGATGATCGACCTGCCCAAGGGCGCCGAACGCAGCGCCGCCTACGGTCTGCACAAATCGCTCGGCCTGCTCGCGCTGTTGCTCATCGCCATCCGCCTGGTCTGGCGCCGCGGCCATTCGGCGCCGAAACTGCTGGCCACCGGTTGGGAAGCCAAACTCGCCACGGCTGTGCATCACCTGCTCTATGCCATGCTCTTCATGGCGCCGCTGGCCGGTTACCTCGCCTCGTCCTTCACACCATTCGCCATCAAGTTCTTCGGCATCGAACTGCCCAAGCTCGGCTGGCCCGACGAGGCGCTCAATGGCGTTTTCAAGCTGGCCCACGTCGCCTTCGTCTGGGGGCTCGCCGGCCTGATCGCCCTGCATGTCGCCGGCGCCCTCAAACACGCTCTCCTGCGCGATGGCACCATGCGCCGCATGTTGCCCGGCGGGCTGTTCAAAAACTGAACAGCTGCTCCACGGCGGAGCAAAGTGCTCTGACCAAAGTAATAGGTATTGCTACGGTCAACCGGAAAAAACGGCCAAAACTGAAATCAAACGCCACCTTCGGGTGGCTTTTTTTTGCGTGTCGCAGCGCACTGATACAGCCTGAATACGCGTGCTATGCTGAAAATATGTTTTGGCTGTGTCGTCGTGGCTGGATAAACAGCCGTCGAATTCATTGAGACACCGTGCGCGGATTTTCACCCCTCACCCTGCGTCTTGTTTTGCTGCCTGTTTCGGGCCGGCGCCCATCAATACTCGTCGAATCGGGAACCTAGACATGAAACTTCACTCGCTATTGTTGCTCCTCATTTTGGCCGTGATCGCCGCTTTCGCTGCCTTGAACTGGAGCGTCTTTCTCGCCCCCACCGAGTTATGGCTGGGCTTTACCTCGGTGCAAATGCCATTGGGCCTACTCATGCTCGGGCTGCTGGCGTTGGTTACGGTGCTCTTCCTGATCTATGTCGTTTATCTGCAGGGTTCGGTTCTCCTTGAAGCCCGTCGCCATTCGCGCGCCTTGCAGACCAACAGGGAGCTTGCCGACAAGGCGGAGGCCTCCCGCTTTACCGAATTGCGCGCTTTTCTTGAAACGGAATCGACCAGGCAAGCAACGCTGAACGGCGAAGCGAAAGCGGCGGTCCTTGCCAGAATCGATCAGCTTGAGCATGATTTCCGCTCGTTCACCGAACAATCCGCAAACACGCTTGCCGCCTACATTGGCGAGCTGGAAGATCGACTGGAAAAAATCACCACGCTACCCCCTGTGCGCTAACCCGTCGTGGCGCCGGGATGCGCAGACCTTCGCCAAAGGAGCACCAATGTCAGAGCAAAACCTTCTCGGAAAACGGGTGCTGATCACCCAGGCCGACATGTTCATGGGGCCGGTGTTGTGCGACGTGTTTGCCCGGCATGGCGCCACGGTGATCGCCAATACCGCCTCGCTCGTTGACGTCGAGGCGCCGGCTACCATCGTCGCGGAAGCCGGGCGGGTTGATGTTCTCGTTGCCAATCTGGCCATTCCGGCGCCGGGCACGGCCGTCGCCGAGGTTTCCGAAGCGGAGTGGAACGACACCTTCGCGGTGCTCGTCGATCCGCTGGCGCGTCTGTTCCGGGCTGTCTTGCCGGCGATGGTCGCCCGCCGTTCGGGCAAGATTCTGCTCATGGGCAGCGCGTCGGCCCTGCGCGGCATGAAGGGGCGATCGACCTACAGCGCGGCGCGCGGCGCCCAGCTGGCCTACGTGCAGGCCGTCGGCGTCGAGGTGGCGCCGCACAATGTGCAGGTCAATGCCATCGCCCAGAATTTCGTTGAAAACCCGACCTACTTCCCGCCCGAAGTTCAGGCCGACCCGCGTTTTCAGGAACGTCTCAAGCGCGAGGTGCCACTCGGGCGGTTGGTCAGTGCGGAAGAGGACGCCGAATTCGCCGCCTATTTGTGCAGCGATCTGGCCAATTGCTTTGTCGGCCAGGTGTTCCCCGTTTGCGGTGGCTGGGTGATGCGTTAGCGCACGCTGGATGGATGGCGCTCCGATCAGCCAGGTCTTGATTGAACCCGGAATCAGGTGATACAAGCCTGAGTTAATCAGTTTTGCGGATCAGACTCATGCGCTATCAGGGAAAAATAACAAGCTGGAAAGACGATCAGGGCTTTGGCTTCATCACGCCGAATGGCGGGGGCGAGCCGGTCTTTCTGCACATCAAGGCCTTTGCCCGGCGCGGCCGGCGGCCGGTTGAGGGGCTGATTGTGACTTACGAGCACGCGACGGACGCCAAGGGCCGGGCGCGGGCGGAGCGTGTGGCATTTGTCGAGTCGACTAAGTCGCGGGTTGCGGCTTCGGGCGGGAAAAGTTCTGGTCGCGGCTTGCCAATGCTGGCCGTGCTGTTTTTTGTCTTTGTCGGCGCCGCTGCGCTGGCTGGCAAATTGCCGCTGGCAGTCGTCGGCCTGTACGCCGGGGCGAGTCTGCTGGCCTTTGTGGTCTATGCCTGGGACAAGTCGGCGGCGCAGGGCGGGCATTGGCGGACGGCGGAGAGCACCTTGCACATGATTGCCCTGTTCGGCGGCTGGCCGGGGGCGTTGCTGGCGCAGCGCGTGCTGCGCCACAAGTCGAGCAAGGCGTCGTTTCAGGCGATGTTCTGGGCGACGGTGCTGATCAATTGCGGGGTGCTGGGCTGGTCGCTGACGGCCACGGGGGCCGGGGTGCTGCGCTCGGTTCTGGCTGGCGTGGCTTGAGGGCAGGCTGGCACCGCAGGCGCATGGGTTGTTGCCCCGCCTGCGTCGTCAGCCCTCCGCTATTCAGCGCGAATTCATCGCCTGTTCGCTTTGCAGGGCGGCCTTCAGATCGGTGATCAGGTCTTCGATGTTGCGCTGGGCATCGTAAAACTCCAGGTCGCCATCGTCGCTTTCGAGGACGACATTGGGTTCGTCGCCATGCAGCGGCACTTGCACATGCACGCCCTTGGTAAAGACGATCATTCCGTCCTCGCGTTTCGACGGTTCGCTCAGGGCGGTGGGCGTAAATCCGAGCTTGTTGAGTTTTTCGGCTAAGGCTTGAGCGTTCATGTTTTTCCTTTTCTGAGAGTGGGGCGCTGCGCCAGTGATGGGCGGCCGGGTTATTTTTGGGCGACGGACCAGATGAAGGCCTGCACGTCGATCAGATCGCGTGGCATCAGGCCTTCTTCGAGCAGATTAGTGCGGACGTAGCTGTACAGCCGGGCGACTGCGTCGTAGGTCTTCCAGTTCGGCTCCGGCTTGTAGTTGATCCGCCAGCACAGGGCCTTGGCGGCATTCTGGATGGCGGTCGGCTTGATGAAGGCGGATTGCTGCGGGTGACGGATGAAGCTGAACAGCGTGGCGAACGGCCATTTGTTCAGTTCCAGGATGCCGAGCGTGCGCAGGAAATGCTTGAAGCGTGCCTCTTCGCTTTCGGTCCCGTAGAGCAGCTCGACCAGGGCCAGCGAGAACAGTTTTTGGCAGGCCGGCAGTTCGAGGGCTTCGTGCAGCACCTTGCGCTCGCTCTTGGTCAGCAGGTTGGTGCTGGATTCGACGTGGCGGGCCCGATCGCAGACGGCGTTGAAGTCGCCATCGGCAATGAGTCGGGAAAGCTCGTCCTGACCCAGCAACTGGGTGCACATCTTTTGCCCGCGCATGTTGGCCTCACGCACGGATTTGATGTAGTCAGCGTCTTCGAAGCCGTTCGGGTATTTGGCCATGAAGCGTTCAATCGCCATGGGGATGGTGACAAAGTTGTCGCTGACAATTTGGGATGTCTCGAGCAGATTGTCGAGGAGGCGATGTTTCGAGGCGGCCCCTTCGGCTTTCTCGAGTTTGATGAATGACCGTGAAAGCCGCTTGCGGCCAGCGCCGACAAAAAATACATCGAGATTGTCGGGCGTTGCGCTGAGCACTTTGCCGAGACCCCATTCCTGCTGGTTGGGGTGCGTTACTCGATCACCTGTGGTTAGTGCGCTCATGTTGCTCTCCGCTTCTTTTCACCGGAAAAAGCGGTCAATTTTAACATGGCCTCCGAAATCCGGACCCGGCAGTGCACTTTGTTGTGTATCCCGGCCCATGTCGAGCCAAACGGACATTTCAATTTTGGCCGTTTTTTCCGGTCGACCGTGGCAGTCGCCGCGGATCGTAGCGGTGGGGGCGCTCGGCAGGCTGCGTGGCCGGCTCGGCGCCCCCTGGTTTTGCGTTTGATGGCCTGGGGCCATTCTGGTCGGGGAGTTGCTGTTCTCCCTTTTTTGCGCCCGAAACCGGGCGCGGTGTCGTTTATTCCAGCGCCAGAATCCACTGGATGGCGGCCTTGAGGTCGTCGTCGCTGATCTTGTCGGCCGGGTGCGGCAGCATCGGGACCGTGCCCCAGTTGCCAGAACCGCCGGCGCGGACCTTGTCGAACAGCTTGCCGGGGGCGCTCTTGTCGCCCTTGTACTTGGCGGCGACTTCCTTGTAGGGCGGGCCGACGCGCTTCTGGTCGACGGTGTGGCAGGCGACGCAGCGGGCTTTCTTGACGATGGCTTCGCCGTCGGCAGCCTGGGCCGGTGAGGTGGCGATGAAGAGGGCGGCTGCGAGCAGAGGCAGCAGGGTGGAGCTCAGTTGCTTGTTCATGTGAATGATTCCTTGAATTAAACGAGGCCAGCCGCCTGCAATTCAGCCCATTCGGCATCGGTGAACAGCCGTGAACGGGTGTGGAAAGCCTTGCCGGTATTGCCTTCGAGCGAGAAGGTGCCGCCCGATCCATCGATGACGTCGATGATCAGTTGCGTGTGCTTCCAGTATTCGTATTGCGAGGCGCTGATGTAGAAAGGCACGCCGCCGATGTCGCCGAGATGGACGTCGTAGGGGCCGATGGTGAGGTCGGTGGGCAGGTAGCAGTTGGCGGCGCTGTTGTCGCAACAGCCGCCGGACTGGTGGAACATGAGTTCCGGGCCGTATTGCTGTTTCAGGAGTGCAATGAGTTCAAGCGTTGCCGGCGTACAAATGACACGGTCGACCATGTTTTTCTCCTAAAAAAGGGGGGCGGTTGCCCGCCCCCAAGAGTTGCCCGCAAACTGTATGCGGCCAGTGGAGGAGATGCCCCGATTAGAAGAAGCCCAGCTTGCTTTCGCTGTACGAAACAAGCAGGTTCTTCGTCTGTTGATAGTGGTCCAGCATGACCTTGTGGGTTTCGCGGCCGATGCCGGATTCCTTGTAGCCGCCGAACGCTGCGTGCGCCGGGTAGGCGTGGTAGCAGTTGGTCCAGACGCGACCGGCCTTGATGGCGCGACCCATGCGGTAGGCGACGTTGCCGTTGCGGCTCCAGACGCCGGCGCCGAGGCCGTAGAGGGTGTCGTTGGCGATGGCCAGAGCGTCGGCTTCGTCCTTGAAGGTCGTCACAGCCAGAACCGGCCCGAAGATTTCTTCCTGGAAGATGCGCATCTTGTTGTGGCCCTTGAACAGGGTTGGCTGGATGTAGTAACCGCCGGCCAGGTCGCCTTCGAGGATAGCGCGGGCGCCGCCGATCAGGCATTCAGCGCCTTCCTGCTTGCCGACTTCGAGGTAGGACTGGATCTTGGTCATCTGCTCTTGCGATGCCTGGGCACCCATCATGCAGTCGGTGTCGAGCGGGTTGCCTTGCTTGATGGCAGCGACGCGCTTGAGCACACGTTCCATGAACTTGTCGTAGATCGATTCCTGGATCAGGGCACGGCTCGGGCAGGTACACACTTCGCCCTGGTTGAAGGCGAACAGCACCATGCCTTCGATGGCCTTGTCGAGGAAGCCGTCATCCTTGTCCATGACGTCGGCGAAGAAGATGTTCGGCGACTTGCCACCCAGTTCCAGCGTCGCCGGGATCAGGTTGTTGGCAGCGGCTTGAGCGATAACGCGGCCGGTGGAGGTGGAGCCGGTGAAGGCGATCTTGGCGATGCGCTTGCTGGTGGCGAGCGGCATGCCGGCTTCACGGCCGAAACCGTTGACGATGTTCAGCACGCCAGCCGGCAGGATGTCGGCGATCAGTTCGGCCAGGATCAGGATGGAGATCGGGGTCGATTCGGCCGGCTTGAGAACCACGCAGTTACCGGCACCGATGGCCGGGGCCAGCTTCCAGGCTGCCATCAGAATCGGGAAGTTCCAGGGGATGATCTGGCCGACGACGCCGAGCGGCTCGTGGTAGTGGTAAGCGACGGTGTTTTCGTCGATGTCGGAGAGGGCGCCTTCCTGCGAGCGCAGGCAGCCGGCGAAGTAACGGAAGTGGTCGACGGTGAGCGGGATGTCGGCGTTCAGCGTTTCGCGGATGGCCTTGCCGTTATCGACGGTCTCGGCGTAAGCCAGGATTTCGAGGTTGGCTTCGAGACGGTCGGCGATCTTCAACAGCAGGTTGGAACGTTCGGCAACGCTGGTCTTGCCCCAGGCATCAGCCGCAGCGTGAGCGGCGTCAAGCGCCAGCTCGATGTCTTCGGCGGTGGAACGGGCAGCCTTGGTGTAAACCTTGCCGGTCGTCGGGGTGACCACGTCGAAATATTCACCCTTGGTCGGGGCAACCCACTTGCCGCCGATGAAGTTGTTGTACTGGGCCTTGTAGGCGATCTTGGCACCAGCGGCGCCGGGAGCTGCATAAATCATGGTTGTCTCCAGTGTTCTTGAATGAAGTTGCGAACGGGTAATTCAAAGGGCTAACTCGAAGCCGGCAGATTCGGTTGATTCCTGATGACCTGCCGTGACTCGTGCCATCTAATGTGCATGCCGTGTGCCAGCCGTGCCACTCCCACGGTCAACCGGAAAAAATGGCTAAATTTCAAAGACTTGTCGTGGTGCGCATGGCGGCTGTTACAGGCTGGAGCAGGTCGTGGCGTGATCAACTGCTCAACAGGTGTTCAACAATGGAGCAGCCGGCGCAGGTAAAACAAAAAGAGCGTGTCGGCTGCGCATCGGTATGCCTTGCCCCGAGGCGGCTGCAGGTATGATTGAGGCATCGGGGACACGAAGAAACGGGGAGACTGATGTTTGTTGCAATCAGTAAATTCACCATCGCCAACGACATGGTGGATGAGGTGCGTGCCGCCTTTCAGGCGCGTCCGCACCTGGTCGATGCCGAAGCGGGGTTTCTGCGCATGGAGGTCATGAGCCCGAGCGGGCTGCCGCACCAAGTCTGGTTGCTGACCTACTGGCAGGACGAAGCCAGCTTCCGGGCCTGGCACAAGTCGCACAGCTATCAGAAGTCGCATCATGCGATTCCCAAAGGGCTCAAGCTGATCCCGGAGGACACCGAGTTGCGCTTCTTCGAAGTATTCGCCCACTGACCCAGCGCGAGTCTCCGATGGACAGCACCCGCAACGCCTTCACCCTGAGCCCGGCGGCGCTCGATACCTATGATCGCCTGCGTGACGAAGCCGTCGACGCGGTGGCCAACGCCTTCCATGCGCGGCTCGGGGCCGACGCCGGCCAGCTCGATGCCGTCCGGCGCCAGGCCTGCCGCACGGACATCGCCTTCCACCTCGAATTCCTGCGGCCCATCCTCGAAACCGGGCTGCTGCAAGCTTACGTCGATTACCTGAAATGGCTGTCGGACGTCTTCATCGCCCGGAACATCCCCTGCGACCATATCGGCGTGGTGCTGAACCTGATCGGCGCCTACTTTGCCCGGCAGATGCCCGACGAAGGGCGCGTCGTCGCCGACACCCTGGCGCGCGCCTTCGAGCAATCCATCGATCTTGGCCCCGAGCGTCTGGCGCCTGCCAACCGGGGTTTGTCGCCGCAGACCAGCGCCTTTCGCGACGCCCTCCTGAGAGGCGACAGGTTGGCCGCCGTTGCCATCTTCGAAGCCTGTGAACAGGCCGGGCGCTCGCTGGTGGAGATTTATGTCGATCTCGTCCAGGCGAGTCTGGTCGACATCGGCTGGAAATGGCAGCACAACGAGATCAGCGTTGCCCTCGAGCACCTGGCGTCGCAGACGGCGCAATCGATCATGGCTGACCGCTTTTCCCGCACAGCCCTGGCGGCGCCGACGGGGCGGCGTGCCATCCTTACCTGCGTCGACGGAAACAACCACGACCTCGGCTTGCGCATGGTGGCGCACGGCCTTGAAGCCGACGGCTGGCAGGTACTGTGCCTCGGCGCCAGCCTGCCCGTGCCGTCCCTGATCGGGCTGATCAGGGAATTCCAGCCCGAGCTGGTCGGACTGTCGGTCGCCTTGCCTACCCACTTCACCCCGGCCCGGTTGGCGATTGCGGCGATGCGAAAAGCCTTCGCCGAGGCCTGCCCGCGGCTCGTGGTCGGCGGTGGCGCCATCAACCGCTATCCCCAGCTCCTCGAGTTCATCGGCGCGGATATCCATGTTGCCGACGCCGCCAGCCTGACGAAAATCGATTTCTAGCCGACTGCCCAAAAGGCCGGTTTGGTCATTCCCACGGTGAACCGGAAATTTTGGCCAAAATTGAAATGCTGCCCGGCCTCATTTTCAATAAAAGAACCGGCCACGCGGGCCGGTTCCTTTTTTATTCCGGATTGGCGACTGTCGTCGCTGCGCCGGGTTCCGGTTGCCGCCGTGGAATCTCGACACGGAAGCAGCTGCCGACGCCGACTTCGCTGCGCACGTCGAGTTTGCCGTGGTGTTTCTGGACGATGCTGTAGGCCAGCGACAGGCCGAGGCCGGTGCCTTTGCCGATGGCTTTGGTGGTGAAGAAGGGGTCGAAAATGCGTTTGAGGTTTTCGGGCGGGATGCCCCGGCCGGTATCGACGATTTCAACCCACACCGCATCGCTCGTGGTGCCGGTGCGAATGGTGATGGTGCCGTGGGTTTCGATGGCGTGGGCGGCATTGACCAGCAGGTTCATGAAAACCTGGTTCAACTGCGAGCCGAGGCATTCGATGTCGGGGATGCCGGCGTATTCCTTGACGATATCGGCCTTGAACTTGATTTCGTTCATGACGATGTTCAGCGTGCTGTCCAGGCCCTGTTCGAGATTGGCCACGGCCCAGTCCATGCTGTCGATGCGCGAGAAGTCCTTGAGATCCTGGACGATTCGGGTAACCCGGGTGATCCCGTCGCGCGATTCCTTGAGCAGGCTCTGGATGTCCTCACCCATGAAGTCGAGGTCGGCCTGCGCCTTGGTGCTGGCGATATTGGCGTTGATTTCGGGATGTTCGGCGAGTAGCGGGTCGGCTGCAGCATAGGCCCGGATGACCCCGAGCAATTCATCGACATAGGTTTTGAGGGTGCCCAGATTGGAGCTCACGAAGCCGATCGGGTTGTTGATCTCGTGGGCGACGCCGGCTGCCAGCTGGCCGATCGAGGCCATCTTTTCGGATTGCAGCAGCTGGTTCTGGGCACTTTCCAGCTGTTCGTTCAGGGTCTTCAGGCGTTCGTAGTTTTGCTTGAGTTCCTGTTCCTGGCGCTTGCGTTCGCTGATGTCCTCGAGAACGGCGATGTAGTGGTTGATCTTGCCCTCGGCGTCGTACAACGGCGTGACCATCTGGCTGGCGGTATACAGGCTGCCGTCCTTGCGCCGGTTGACGATGTCGCCGCGCCAGGGTTTGCCGGCCGAGATGCTCTGCCAGAAATGCCGGAAGAACACGGCATCCTGTGTGCCGGAGTTGAAAAGGCTGGGTGGCTGGCCGAGCAGCTCCTCGTTGGTGTAGCCGGAAAGCAGGGTAAAGGAGCGATTGACCCAGATGATCCGGCTGGCGGCATCGGTGATCATCACCGCATTGCCGACCTCGGCCAGGGCGAGGTCGAAGAGGGCGAGTCTTTCCTGGCGCAGGGCGGATTCGAGCGTGATGGCCAGGCGGTTGGCCGTGGCCAGCAGGCGTTGCTGGAGCAGGCTGTCGTCGAACTGATCGGCTTCCTTGCCGTACAGCGCGAGAACGCCCCAGGGGTCGCCATGGATTTTCAGGGGCAGCAGAATGGCGGTGTGGGCGGCCGGGGGCTGCGGGCTGGCCTTGCACAGTTGGCAGTTCACGTCATCAAGGGGCACGACCTGATGCTGGCCGCTGGCCATGACCGCGGCCACCGGCAGGCATGCCGAGGCATCGCCGTCGTTGTCGGCGGCATGCTCGATGGCGGCGCTCGTCACGTTCCCTGCGGCGGCGGTCAGGGCTAGCTTGCCATCCCGGCCGGTAGCCGCGATGCAGGCGGCGTCGAGATTGAACATGGGCAGAATGCCGTCGCAGAAAATCTGCGCGATGGCCCGCGAATCGACGCCCCAGCGCATGAGTACCGTGCCCAGTTGCAGAAAGAGATCCTCGTCCATCTGGATGCGCTTTTGCTCGGAGATATCCTTGGCATAGACGGCGACACTTTCGACGACACCGTTCTCGTCCTTGACCGGATACAGGTTGTTGTCAAACCAGGTCGAGCCGCGCTGATCCTGAAAGCGGACTACCTCGCCGGTATCCACTGCCGTGCGCAGCATGGCGCTGCGGGTTTTGGCCAGTTCCGGCGGCATGTGATCAAGGAAGTTGGTCCTGACCATCTGCTTCGGCGTCTTTCCGTAGCGGCGGGCGGCGAAAGTGTTGATCTCGAGAACCGTGGCGTCCGGTGCCAGCAGCAAAACGGCTTCGTCGGTGGCGTCGAGTAGGGCATGCATGCGGTTTTTGCTCTCGCCGATGATCTTCTCGATCCGCCGGCGCTCGACCAGCTCCGCATCCAGTTGCAGGTTGGCCTCGCGCAGGCTGGCCGTGCGCCGCGAAACTTCCTGCTCCAGGCCGTCCTGGTGCTTGAGCAGGGCCTCGTCGCGAGTCTCGATGTGATCGAGCATTTCGTTGAAATGACCGGCCAGTTCGGCGATTTCACTGGTGCCTTCGACGGCCAGGCGCTGGTCGAGTCCGGCGTCGCCTCGGGCGATGTCGTGCATGGCGCGCATCGTGGCGTGCAGCGGCACGGTGATGCTGCGGGCGATCAGGCTGGCCAGCAGCAATGTGGTGCTGATGGCGAGCAGCAACAACAGGTGCTGGATGGCCCGAGCCTGGATGGCGGCATCGATGTCGTCGATGTAGATGCCGGAACCGACGGTCCACCCCCAGGGAGCAAAACCCTTGACGTAGGAAAGCTTGGGGAATCTGTCCGGCGTGCTTTTGCCGTCCGGATTGACCTTGGGCCACGGGTAGGTGACATAGCCTTGCCCGCTTTGTGCCACCAGTTCGGCGAAGGCCTGCAACAGGTTTTTCTTGCCATCGGTCGGGACAAACGGCCCTTCCGTACCGCTGCGCATGCTGGTGACACAGTTGAATTTGTCGTCAAGCAGTAGCTGCCCGTCGAGCTCCGGCGAGATCGGGTGCATCACCATGCGCGGTGGAGTCTGGTTGTCGTTGATCCAGAAATAGTCCTTGCCGTTGTAGCGCATGCCCTTGATCGTGGCGATGGCCGTAGCCTGGGCGGCTTCGCGGCTCAGGCTGCCGGATCGCTCGAGTTCCTGATAATGGGCCAGAACGGCATGGGCGCCCTCGACCAGTTGCCGGATGCTGTCTTCCTTTTCCTGGTGCAGCGCGTTCCTGAGGGTGGCGACATCGAGGGCGCTGGTGAGCAGGATGCTGCCGATAAAAATGGCAACAATGCCCCAGATCCGGTTGCGGATGCTGAGCCGACTCAGTGGCGCAAACATGACGATTTTCCTCTCCCTGGGTTGCGGCCGGATAGTCACGAAAAGCTGCGACACCCCGTTTCTATCGGACGGAGCGACGCGACTCCATCTTCTCCCGCCAGTATCTACCGGGGCAAGGCGGTCGGCAATGTCAGAAACGAAAGTGCCAATAAAAACCGGCCTTTTCGGCCGGTTTGGATCATTCCTACGGTCAACCGGAAATTTCGCCCAAAATTCAAATGGCTATCTCCGGCCCTGCCGCTCAGTCGAGGTAGTAACCGACGCCGAGCAGGCTGTTGTCGACGCGCTGGATGAAGGTGCGCTTGCGCTCGACGGCATTGGTCACCGGATTGCGCCAGACGTAATCGACGACGCCCGTGCCCTTGCTCTTCGCCTGGTCGATCATTTCCTGAATCAGGGCGTGGCCTTCGACATCGTGGAGATTGAGCGCATCGGTGCCGGTCCACGCCGGGTTTACGCCGTGTGCCTCGAACTTGCCGCTGTCGAGATTGACCGCAAAGACGTAGAGGTCGTCCCGCACGAAAGACCCTTTGGTATCGTTGAAAGCCTTGCTGGCGCCGCCCATGCCGTTCTTGATGGCGAAGGCGACGGCTTCGCCGAGCAGCTTCTGGGCGTCGAGCGCCGTGGCGTGCGGTGAGTAGTAGCCGACGCCGAGGATGTAGTCGCCCTGACGGTGCAGCCAGGCGTTCTTCGGCTCGACGTGATTGGTTTTGCGATTGAGCCAGACGTAGCGGATGCGCGCCTCGGTCTGCTTGTCGGTGACGGCGATCATGTGGCGGAAGAGCGGCGTGCCGGCGGCGTCGACGCTGTCGAGGACGTTGAGGCCGACCAGCGCCTCGGGCGCCGCACCGTTGGCGACGTAGGTGCCCTTGCGGTCGATCACGTAAACGTAGAGGTCTTTTTTGACGAAAGGCCCCTTGCGGTCGCTGAAGGCGGCCCAGGACTTCTCGGGGCCGTTGGCTTGCAGATGCTTCACGGCCTGATCGAACAGGACGCGGGCTTCGCGCGGGGTGGCACGGTCAGCGGCCAGGGCCGTGCCGCAACAGACGGCCAGCAGCAGGCCGGCCAGATGTGCGGCCAGGCGGGCGGCGAGGGAAGGTTTGCTCATGCTCGGAAACTCCGGAAGGTTGGGCCGACAGTGGCGGGCGCTGCCATTTACTTCAGCGACAGTATCCACGAAACCAGCTGGCGGGTATCGGCCAGGCTGATGGCGACGGCGTTGGGCGGCATGGCGATGCCGGAAACGCGGTTCTTCCAGTGGCTGGAGTAGGGGTTGGAGCCTTCCTGGACGACGCGGGTCAGGAATTCGGTGGCGCCCGGCTTGCCGCGATACTGGGCGGCGACATCGATCCAGGCCGGGCCGATCGGTTTCAGGCCGTCGGGGCCCGGCTTGTCTTTCTCGATGCCGTGGCAGGTCGTGCAGCCGCTGCTCAGAGCAAGTTTTTTCATGTCAGTGTCGAGCTTGGCGTCGGCCATGGCGGCGGGGGTGATCAGGCTGCAGGCCAGCAGGGCGGCCAGTGTTGAGTGACGGAACATTTCTGTACTCCGGGTTGTAGTTGTTGAAGGTGGCTGGGTTCGGGCAATGATGGCGCTGCTCAGGTCCGTCAGGCCATGCCGTGCGGCCGGGGGCGAGAGGTGTTGCAGAATTGAGCAACAGGGTGATGCAAAGTCGAACAGCTTTGCCGGGCAGTACGGCCGGCTTGATGGCGGGGCGCGGGGTAGCCAGGCCACGCCGGATGCGCCGCACCAGCGCTTGCTGTGCCTGGCAGGAATGCCTGCTGCCGCGGTGAATCCATGTCGTCCTCGCATCTGTTTTCTGATGCAAAGGATTCAGCAGGTTTCGTGCCGGGATAGCTACGTCGTTGGCGAACTCACCATTAGCAACCGAACTTTTCGGCTCCGATGATTTTCTTCTGCCGCTCAAGACAGCTCAGCAAATGGATGCGGAGCGACTTCGGCACGTCTTGCGCGCTGGCGTGCAGCCACCACTGGCCGTAAACAATGCCGGCCATTTCCTTGATGATCGCGCTGGCCTGATCGGCCGAAAGATCGAAATGCGCTGCCGACTGAACCGCCAGTTCGAGACTGGATTCCTGCGTTGTCCCGTCGATCGACAGCATCTGATAGCCGAGATTGGTCAGTTGCGGGACGACGTCGAAGGCTGGCGACAGGACGTAACGGTCTTTTCCCGCCCAAAGCATGCCGTGGTTTTTTAGATGGTCGTCGGTGTTGTCGATGAGCAGATTGAAGATCAGGCGGCGAAAGAGTTCCTTGAGGTCGGCGCCCGGCCGCAAGCTCAGACGGCGGATGACGCGGGCGAATTCGATGTAGCTGCCGGCGCTTGATTCATAGGGAATATCAAGCAGGGCGCTGGCTGACAGGTAGTGCAGGCGCTGCTGAGCACGTTCGCCAAGGCGGTCGAAACGGCGCGACAGAAAGGCGGTTTCGCCGCGCTCGACCGGCATGGTCATGAACTGGGGTACCTGTATGCCGCAGCGCATGGCGAGGCCGAGGGCGGTGGCTTCGAGCACCTGAACATCGAGCGGATCGCCGGCAGCGGGAAACTTGGCCAGCCACAAAGCGCCATCGTGCATGAACGACGCCTTGGGGCGGGCGCCGCCCAGGCTGCCACCGCGCAGCAGCAGGCGCTTGAGCGGCGGCGGGATGTCCATGTCGTATTGCAGGCGGCGCACGGCATCGGCCAGTTGGGCCAGTTCGCTGTGCGGCTGTTCGGCCGGCGGCGGCATGTCGCGGCTTTCGGAAAAAACCATGGCGCCGACGCGATCCGCGTTGGTCAGCAACAGTTGTTCGCGCTCGCTCGGCAGGCGCCCACCGAGTTCGTTGGCCAGAACCCGCAGCCCCCAGGCGTCGGGCAGTGCGTCCTTGATGCTCAGCGGCAAGGCGCCACCGTCGCGCAGCAGACGCGCCGGCAGGCGGAAGGTGTCGCGTTGCAAAGGCAGGTGCAGCGGATTCAGCGCCAGCGCAGCGGGGCGTTCGAGGTAGCCGAGGCCGTAGGCCAGATGGCCGCTTTCCTGAAGGTTGTTGCGTTCGAGCTTGAGCAAGGCTGCCGTTGTCGGCGCTTCTTCCCCCGGCAGGTAAAGCCCGACGTACAGCGCGCTTTCAGAAATCCCGTTCGTCATTGCCAATTCCTTTCACGACCGGGCGTGCGCGCTGGCTACGCTTGTTGCTAAGCATGCCGATGTCGAGCGGACTGAGTTGCTCCATGTCCTCCAGTCGTCCGAACAGCCATAGGGCATGGGCCAACAAACCCAGGCTGACCGTCGGCTTGCCGCTTTCCAGCGCGCGATAGGTGGTCGGCGAACAGAGCAGGCGCTCGGCAGCGTGCTCCAGCGTCATGTTCTGAGCAAGACGCCTGGCGCGCAGGCGCACGCCCAGGTTTTTCAACATCGCGAGCGATTCGGGAGGAAGGGCAATGATACTGTTCGTTGAGCGCGACATGGCTAATAAACTATCGATTAGATTGACTAATGGTTAGTTTATCAGCGATTTTAAATTTGTGTACCCGGCTTGATCCGTCCCTACGGTCAACCGGAAAAAATGGCCAAAAATGAAAAACGGCGCGAGGGCCGAAGCCGACGCGCCGCTTCAATCGGGCGCCGAAGCGCCCGAAGGTGAGAGCTGATTACTTGTGCAGCTTGAAGACCCAGACGGAACCGCCCTGTTCGAGGAAGTTCACGCGCTTGGCGACGTCGCCGCCCCACAGCGGCACAGCGCCGCCCCAGCCGGTCGTCACGGCGATCATCTGCTCGCCATCCTGTTCCCAGCTGACCGGCGGTGCAACGATGCCGGTACCGGTCTGGAAGGACCACAGTTCCTTGCCGGTCTTGGCATCAACACCCTTCAGGAAGCCTTCCGGGGTACCGTAGAAAACCAGACCGCCAGCGGTGGTCAGGACGCCGCCCCACAACGGAGCGTAGTTCTTGTTTTCCCAGACGATCTTGCCGGTGGCCGGATCAACTGCGCGCAGCACGCCGATATGGTCGTCGTTCAGCGCCTTGATGGTGAAGCCGGCGCCCAGGTAAGCAGCACCCTTCTTGTACGAAACCGGTTCGTTCCAGATGTCCATCGACCACTCGTTGGCCGGCACGTAGAACAAGCCGGTCTGCGGGCTGTAGGCCATTTGTTGCTGGTTCTTGCCGCCAAGGAAGGACGGAGCCGAGAAGACGACCTTGCCCTTCTTGCCGTCAGCACCTTGCGCCGGGTCGCCCGGGCGGCCTTCTTCGATGTAGTTCGGACGGCCGGTTTCGAGGTTGTAGCCGGTTGCCCAGGTGATCTTCTTGACGAACGGGAAGGCGTTGAGCAGCTTGCCGTTGGTGCGGTCGTTCACGAAGAAGAAACCGTTACGGTCGGCCTTGCCGCCAGCCTTGACCATCTTGCCGGTCTTCGGATCCTTGTAGTCGAAGGAAACGAATTCGTTCACGCCGTCAAAGTCCCAGCCATCGTGCGGGGTGTTCTGGAAGTGCCAGGCGATCTTGCCGGTGTCGGCGTCGATGGCGACGGTGGACGACGAGAAGAGGTTGTCGCCCGGGCGCAGGTGGCTGTTCCACGGGGCCGGGTTGCCGGTGCCGGCGAAGATCAGGTTGGTTTCCGGATCGTAGGTAGCGCCGTTCCAGGTCGCTGCGCCGCCGGTTTGCCAGAGGTCGCCGGACCACGTGGCGTTGAGGGTGCCGGAGATGCCGTTTTCGACCTTGTCGCCAGCGGCATTGAAGCTGTAACCCATGTGACCTTCAACAGTCGGACGGGTCCACACCAGCTTGCCGGTCTTCGGGTCGCGGGCGTCGATGCGGCCAACGACGCCGAATTCACCACCGGAAACGCCGGTGATCAGCTTGCCTTTGGCGATGATCGGGGCGGCGGTAGCGGAGTAGCCAGCGGCGTAGTCACCGAGCTTTTCTTTCCAGACGACCTTGCCGGTGTCCTGGTTCAGGGCAACGAGCTGGGCATCGAGCGTGGCGAAGATGACCAGGTTGTCGTACAGCGCGGCGCCGCGGTTGATCACGTCACAGCACGGCATGATGCCGTCCGGGAGACGATGCTCGTACTTCCACAGCTTCTTGCCGGACTTGGCATCGACAGCGAAGAGGCGGCTGTAGGAGGCGGTGACGAACATCTTGCCGTTGGCGATGACCGGCTGCGATTCCTGGCCGCGCTGCTTCTCGCCGCCGAAGGACATCGACCAGGCCGGGACCAGGTTCTTGACGGTCTTGGCGTTGATCTGGGTAGACGGGCTGAAACGCTGACCCTGGGTGCCGAGGCCGAAGCTGACGACGTCGCCGGGAGTCTTGGCATCGTTGAGGATGTCGGCGTCAGTGACGCCGGCGCTGGCCGGGCTGCCGGCAAATGCCGCAGCCGTCAGAAGCGCGAGGGTAACGACTCTCCGCTTGAAAGGGGTATGACTATGCATGGATTGTCTCCTTGATTTTCCGATGGTTCCTACGCGAAAAACCGTGCTGAACACGGTCCGGCCGCGTGGAATGACATGCTGGCGAGCCACCTCCATTCCCTGAACCGGCTCGCTGGCAGGGGACACAATCTGCAAGGGCTGTGCCAAGGCCGCTGAAAATGCCCGGCGCTCCTGTTGACGGGGCTCAAGCCGGCATTTCGTGGTTTTTTGGTGGAGCAGGGCAGTTGGCAAAGGGGCTGTTCCAATTGTCACCACCTGCTCCAAAGTTGCACACCCCGGTTGTTCAGGGGGTATGACCGCGTCCGGTGCCACGGCGTCTTTGCCGGCCAGATCAGCGATTTGGCAAAACGGCCCGGTCTTGGCACGCGCTTTGCACACTACTTTCTCCAAAGAGCCCACAGGGCAAAAGGAGCGAGACACGATGAAATACCCACTGACCATTGCGGCGATTGCCCTGGCGGCGCTGATGCCCCCGGCCGAAGCTGCCGCCTTGCGCGACAGCGGCGATCCGCTCGCCTCGGCACGTTGGTCGGAAATGCAGAAAGCCTTCCTGGCCGGGGCGCCGGTGCTGTTCGATCCGCGCATCAAGGTCATCGCCCCATCCACCGCCGAAAACCCCATGCAGGTGCCGGTCACCGTCGACGCCACGGCGTTGCCCGGGGTTGTCGAAGTCGTCGTCTTCGCTGATTTCAATCCCATCGTCCAGGTGCTGCGCTTCTTTCCCGAAAGCGCCCCGGCCTTCCTCGGCTTTCGCGTCAAGCTCCAGCAATCGACGCCGGTCCGTGCTGCGGCGCGTACGGCCGATGGCGTCTGGCATGTCGGCGGGACCTGGGTGAATACGGTCGGCGGCGGCTGCACGGCCCCGTCGGCGGCCGGTGGTTCGAAGGAATGGCAACAGCGCCTCAACGAAGTCAGCGGCCGCCAATGGAGCGAAGGCCCGAACGCCGGCCGCGTCCGCCTGCGCATCGTGCATCCCATGGATACCGGCCTGGTCGCCGGCACGCCGGCCTTCTTCCTCGAGGAAATCAATTTCGCCGACGCCGCCGGCCAGCGTCTGATGCGCGTCCAGACCTACGAACCGGTCAGCGAAAACCCGGTGTTCACGCTCAACCGCGGCGTCGCCGACGGTGCGCTCGAAGCCAGCGGCCGCGACAACAACGGCAACGCCTTCAAGACGAGGATCGCGCAGTGAAGTGTCTGCTTGGTGCGCTGCTGATGCTCGTCGCCGGCCAGCTCGGGGCAGTCGATTTCGACTACCGGCTGTCGGCCGTCCAGGTCGCCAAGGATGTCTACGCCTTCATCGGCAAGACCGAGGACTTCGATACCGTCAACGGCGGCAACATCGTCAACACCGCCTTCATCGTCGCGCCGCAGGGCGTCATCGTCATCGACAGCGGCCCGTCGCTGCGCTACGGCCAGCAGATGCGCCGGGCGATTGCCGCGATCACCGCCAAGCCTGTCGCGCTGGTCATCAACACCCATCATCACCCCGACCACTTCCTCGGCAACCAGGCTTTTGCCGATGTGCCGATTGCCGCGCTGGCCGAAACGCGCAACGGCATCGCCGCCGACGGCAACGCCTTCGCCGAAAACCTGTTCCGGATGTCCGGCGACTGGATGAAGGGCACCGAAGTCCAGCTTCCCGGCCAGACGCTGAGCACCGGCCGCCTTGATGTCGCCGGGCGCAGCCTGCGCCTCGTCGCCCTCGACGGTCATACCGGCGCCGATCTCGTCATCGTCGATGCAACGAGCGGCGTCGTCTTCGCCGGCGATCTCGTCTTCAACGGCCGCGCCCCGACCACGCCGCATGCCGATGTTGCGCACTGGCTCAAGGCGCTCGACCAGCTCGACGCTTTGACCCGCGAAGCCGGCTTCAAGCTGCTGCTCCCCGGCCACGGTGCACCGACAGCCGATGCCGCACCGATCCGCCAGACCCGCGCCTGGCTGACCTGGCTCAGTGCCGCCCTGCGCGACGCGGCGAAAGCCGGGCTGGACATGAATGACGTGCTGGCCCGTCCGCTGCCGCCGGAGTTCGCCAGCCTGCCGGTGGCGGCCAGCGAATACCGCCGCTCGGTCGGCCATCTCTTCCCGGCCGCCGAACAGGAAGCACTGGGGGCGAAGCCGTGATCACCGCCGCCAACATCGAGCTGCCGGTCATTCCCACGGTCAACCGGAAATTTTGGGCAATTCTGGGATTGTCCATCCTGCTCCACGCCTCGCTGTTTGCCCTGACTTCGTGGCAACGCCAGAACGGCCCGATCAGCCTGCCGCCCATCTTCGCCACGATCCGCCTGATCGCCGCAACCGAACCCGGACCCGTTGCCGAGCCCGCTCCCGCGCCGGCAGCCGTCCCCCAGAAGGCCCGGCAGGACGCCATTCGCACGGAGCGGCCGGCTCCGCGCGTGACGCAGACTGCCGGGCCGGCCAATGTGCCGGCCCCCGCGCCATCGCCGTCGTCGGCGATGGCTAGCGAAAGCATGGCGCCTGCCGCAGCGACTTCCGCGCCCGCCGCCGAAGTCGCCCGTCCGGTCCCTGCCGTTGCCCCGCAGCAGCCGCAAAGCGAGGTCCTCGCCGGTTATCGCCAGCGCCTCGGCGAATTGTTCGCTCGCCATCAGGAATACCCGCGCATCGCCGCCATGCGCGGTTGGGAAGGCGAAGTTCGTGTGCGCCTGAGGGTCGCCCGCAAGGGCAACCTGCTCGGCGTCGCCGTCGACCGGTCGAGCGGCTTCGATGTCCTCGACCAGCACGCGCTGGCCATGCTCGAAGCGCTGGCCGGCCTGCCGCCGCTGCCCGAGGCGCTGGAAGCCAACGAAATTCAGGTCGTCGTGCCGATCAATTACAAACTAAAAAAAGCAACATCATGAGACACATCCCCCAGCGCTCGCTGCTCGCCATCGCCATCTCCGCCGCCTTCGCCCCGGCCTTCGCCGCCGAGGCTGTCGTCACCACTGAGACCGTCGAAGTCGTCGGCACCACGCCGCTCTCCGGCATCGGCGTGCCGCGCCTGCACCTGCCGGCCAACGTCCAGTCGCTCGACGACAGCCGACTCGACGAAATCGAAAGCCAGAACATCGCCGAGCAGCTGGTCCGCCAGGTGCCAGCCGTCACCGTCAATGAAGTCACCGGCAACCCCTACCAGGCCGACCTCAATTACCGCGGCTTCACCGCCTCGCCGCTGCTCGGTACGGCGCAGGGGCTGTCGGTTTACGTCGATGGTGTGCGCGTCAATGAGCCCTTCGGCGACACGGTCAACTGGGATTTGATCCCCAATTCGGCGATTGCCGGCATCGACCTGATTCCCGGTTCCAACCCGGCTTTCGGCCTCAACACCCTGGGCGGCGCGCTGGCCATAAGGACCAAGAGCGGCTTTTCGCACCCGGGTGGCAAGATCGAGCTGTCCGGTGGCAGTTTCAACCGCACCAACACCGAACTCGAATACGGTGGCAACAACGGCACCTTCGGCTGGTACGGTGCCGGCGACTGGTTCCGTGAAGACGGCTGGCGCGACCATTCGCCATCCGACGTCAAGCAGTTCTTCGGCAAGCTGTCCTTCCGCAACGCCGCCGGCGAGGCCGACCTGACGCTGACCAAGGCGCGCAGCCGGCTGATCGGCAACGGCCTGCTGCCGCAATCAATGCTCGCCGAGCGCCGCGAGTCGATCTTCACGCACCCCGACGAGACGCGCAACGACATGACCCAGCTCGCCCTCAACGGCAAGCTGTGGCTCAGCGACACGCAGAGCCTGAGCGGCAGCGTCTATCACCGGCGGACCAAGACGCGCACGCTCAACGGCGACATGAACGACGACTACGAGGACGATTGGGCCAGTGATCCGACGACGCCAACCGGCGCCAATAACCGGACGCGGACGAGCCAGCGCGGCACGGGCGTCGCTGCCCAGTGGAACTTCAGCGGCAAGCAGCATCAGCTCGCCGTCGGCGCTTCCTACGACCAGGCGCGCATCCACTTCCAGCAGACGCAGGAGCTCGGCGATCTCAATGCCAGCCGTGGCGTCAGCAACCTGCAGGCGCTGGCTGTCGAAAACCAGATCAACGGCAAGACCAGCACGGCCAGCCTGTTCGTCACCGACACTTTCTCGCTGACCCCCAACCTGCATCTGACCGGCTCGGCCCGCTACAACATGAGCCACGTCACGACCTTCGACGAGCTCAACCGCACGGCGCCCAACCTCGACGGCGACCATCATTACCGCAAACTCAATCCGGCCATCGGCCTGAGCTGGCAGATTCTTCCGGTGCTCAACGCCTACGCCGGCTTCAGCCAGGGCAACCGCGTGCCGACGCCGATCGAGCTCGGCTGTGCCGATCCGGCCAATCCGTGCACCCTGCCCAATTCGATGGCCGCTGACCCCTACCTCAAACAGGTTGTCGCCCGCACCCTCGAAGCAGGCCTGCGCGGCAAACTGGCTGGCGACACTCACTGGAACGCCGGCCTTTTCCGCACCATGAGCAGCGACGACATCCTGTTTGTCGGCACCTCGACCAGCGCCGGTTATTTCACCAACTACGGCAAGACGCTGCGCCAGGGCCTCGAACTCGGGCTCAACGGCAACCTGCATCGCGTCGACTGGTACGCCAACTACACCTGGCTGCAAGCCACTTTCCGTTCCGACGCCTGCCTGCTCGGCGCCAACAACAGCACGCGCGGTACGACGGCGGAATGTACCGGCGGCGGCCAGGACGACGAGATTTTCGTCAAGAAGGGCAACCACATCCCCGGCCTGCCGAAGCACAGCCTCAAGCTCGGCCTGGCCTGGCGCGCCACCGACTGGCTGCGCCTTGGCGGTGATGTCCAGGCCTTCTCCGGCCAATACGTCCGCGGCAACGAGAACAACCAGCACCAGAGCGGCACCGTCACCGATGCCTTGGGCAGCACGCGCACCTTCGACGGCCCGGGCAAGATCCCCGGCTACGCCATCCTCAACCTCAACGCCGAGGCCAAGCTGGGCGGCGGCTGGCAGATGTTCGCCAAGGTCAATAACGTTTTCGACAAGCACTACGCCACGGCCGGCGCCCTGGCCGAAAACCCCTTCCTCAGCGGCAGCCTGCAGACCGACCCCGACGACTGGCGTCGCGAAACCTTCGTCGCCCCGGGCGCCCCGCGTTCCGCCTGGCTCGGCGTACGTTACGTGTTTGGTGGGAAATGAAATTTCATTTTTGGCTGATTTTTCGGGTTGACCGTGGGAATGCGCGGTTGAGCCTGCACACCCGCGTCGGCCTCGTCCTGACCGCGCTGGCGGCCAGCCTGCTCATCGTCCTCGCCGGCCTCTGGCTGCATGGCACGCGTAATGCCATCCACGAAGAAGTCGAGGCTGCGAGCCGGGTTTCCGAGCAATGGCTCAAGGCCGTGCTCGGCGAAATGCACGATGTGCCGGCGGCGACGCGGGGCGAACGCCTGCTCAGCGTCGCTCGCGCCATCGGTCGGGTGCGGGCCAATGAACTCGAAATCCGCACGCTGGCCGACGAAACGATCTACCGCTCGCCAGCCCCGAGCTACAAGGCCGGGCGTTCGGCGCCGGTCTGGTTTGCCAGCTTGCTGGCCAGCGAATTCCCGGCCCGCACGCTGGCCGTCGAGGGCTATACCTTGATCCTGCATCCCGACGATTCGCGCGCCATTCTCGACGCCTGGGACGAACTGGCCGCCATGGCCGGCTGGGCGCTCGGCTTGCTCGGCGTGCTCTTCGTGGCGACGCGCACGGCGCTGGGCCGGGCCCTGCGCCCGCTGGCCCAGATCATGCGCGCCCTCGACCGGACCGGCCGCGGCCGTTTCGACACCCGCCTGCCGGTGTTCGCGACGCCGGAACTTGGCCGCATCTCGCGCGCTTTCAACGGCATGGCCGACCGGCTGGGCGAAGCGGTCGATGAAAACGTCCGCCTCGAAAGTGCCCGCGAAGTCGACCGCCAGATGCATGACCGCCTCGAAGAAGAGCGCCGGGTCATCGCCCGCGAACTGCACGACGAGCTGGCCCAGGGCATCACCGCCGTCCGCGCCCTGGCCGGCGCCATCGTCCAGCGCACCGGCGACGCGCCGTCGCTGCACATCCCGGCCCAGGGCATCGTTGCCGTGACCGGCGAAATGCAGGACGGCGTGCGCAATATCCTGCACCGCCTGCGTCCGGCGGCCGGCAACACGCTGGCCGTGACGCTTGAACGCCAGCTAGCCGGCTGGCAGGGTCAGCACCCGGAAATCATCGTAAACAGCCATCTCGCCATCGGCCCCCAGCCCGTGGCCGACGATCTGGCCATGGCCGTCGTCCGCATCGTGCAGGAAGGCCTGACCAATGTCGTGCGCCATGCTCACGCCACGCAGGTCGATCTGGCCATCAGCCGCGTCGCCGGCTGCCTGCAACTGACGCTGGCCGACAACGGTCGCGGCCGTTCCGGTCAGCCCTCGGCGCAACCCGGTTGCGGCCTCGGCCTGGCCGGCATGGGCGAACGCATCGCCGCTTTGGGCGGCCATCTTCAATTCGAACAACCGGCCGGCGGCGGCTTCCGCATCTTCGCCCGCCTGCCCGACGCCGTAGCGCAACATTCCCCGGAGGAATTCGCATGAACAACGCACTGCAAGGCAAGCGCATCCTGCTCGCTGACGACCACGCGATGGTTCGCCTTGGCTTCCGTTGCCTGCTCGAAGGGGCTGGCGCCACGGTGGTCGGCGAGGCCGAGAACGGCGAAAGCGCCGTCCGCCTCTACGCCGAAACCAATCCGGATGTCGTCGTGATGGACGTCTCGATGCCCGGCATCGGCGGCCTGGCGGCGCTCGAACGGCTGCTGGCCTGGGATGCCAAGGCCAAAGTGCTCATGCTCTCGGCCCACAACGACGACATCGTGCCGGTGCGTGCCCTGCGTCTCGGCGCCCGTGGCTACTTGTGCAAACGGGCGGCGCCCGAGGAATTTCTGCGCGCCGCTGGCCAGGTGGCGAGCGACCGCCGTTACCTCGATCCGGAACTGGCGCAGGCTGTCGCGCTGGCCCAGCTATCCGGGTCGAGCAGCCCGGTCGACACGCTGACCGAGAAGGAACTGGCCGTCTTCATGAAGCTGGCCGAGGGGCGCTCGGTCAACGACGTGGCCGAGGATTTCTGCCTGAGTCCGAGCACCGTCGGCACGCACCTTTATCACATCAAGCAGAAGCTCAACGTGCAGAACGCTGCCGAGCTGACGCTGGTCGCCGTTCGCAACGGTTTGATCGAGGCCTAGTGTCAGGCGATCTGCTCTTCCCTGCCTGCCAGCCGCGCTGCGTCCGGCAGATGGCGGTCGGCGACGGACATATCCTGCATGTCGAGGAATGCGGACCGCTCGATGGCATGCCCGTACTTTTCCTGCATGGCGGGCCGGGGGCCGGCTGCATGGCCGAGCATCGGCGGTTGTTCGATCCGGCGATTTTTCGCGTCGTCATGATCGACCAGCGCGGCGCCGGGCGCAGTCTGCCGAGCGGCGAACTGGAGGCGAATACGACGCTCGATCTGGTCGCCGATCTTGATTACGTGCGCGAGGCACTGGGCATTTCCGGCTGGATCGTTTTTGGCGGTTCGTGGGGCAGCCTGCTGGCCTTGGCCTATGCCCAGATTTATCCGGAAAACGTGCACGGGCTGGTCATGCACGGCATCTTTCTCGGCTCGCACGACGAGATCGTCGCCTACGCGCGCGGCCTCGGCAACCTGCTGCCGCGCCTCGAACGGGGCGACCCGCTCAAGGCGTTTGCCCGGATCATCCTGCACGAGCAGGCCGAGCGCGCGACCCAGGCGGCGCGGGTCTGGCTCGACTACCAGCGTAGCCTGATCGGCAAGGAACCGCTCGACGCGCCGCCCAATGCCATGCAGCAGGCCCGGGCGCGCATCCAGATGCACTACCTGACCCGCAATTGTTTTCTCGTGCCCGGGCAGTTGCTGGCCGGCATCGACCGCATTCGCCACCTGCCGGCCATCATTGTCCAGGGCCTGGCCGATCCGGTGTGCCCGCCGGTGGCCGCCGAAACGCTGCACCGCGCCTGGCCCGAAGCGACCTGGGTGCCGGTGGCGAGCGCCGGCCACGATGCCCTGTCGCCAGCCATGGCCCGCGCCTGCATCAAGGCGCTGGGCTGGGTTGCCGAGTGCATCGAAAGTTTCGACTAGCGACCGGGAAACCACGGGTGATGGTGAACGGTATGATCGCTCCATGACCATCATCGAAATCGTTTCCGACCTCGTCTGTCCGTGGTGCTACATCGGCCTGCGCCGGCTTGATGCGGCCATCGCCGACGTGCGCCGCGAGTTGCCCGACTTTGCCTGCGAGAAGCGCTGGCGCCCGTTTTTCCTGAACCCCGATACGCCACCCGAAGGCGAGCCTTACCTGCCGTTTCTCGAAAAGAAATTCGGCGGGCCGGCGCCGGTCGAGGCGCTGTTCGAGCGCGTCCGCGCCGCCGGCCGACCGTGGGGTATCGACTACGCCTTCGAGAAAATCGAGGTCCGCGCCAACACCCTGCAGGCGCACCGGCTGATCCACTGGGCGCAGCAACGCGGCGATGCCCAGGCGCTGGTCGAGCGGCTGTTCGTCGCCCAGTTCCAGCGCGGCGAGCGGATTGGCGATTTGGCGTTGCTGGCCAAGGTGGCGGTCGAGTGCGGTTATCCCGGCGATGAAGTCGAGCCTTACCTCGCCTCCGATCAGGATGTCGACGAAGTGCGCGCTACGGAACGCCGCTTCCGGGCGATGGGTATTTCAATGGTGCCGACCTTCATCGTCGATGGCCGGGAGATCGTTGTCGGGGCCGAAGATCCGGCCGTCCTGGCGGCGGCGATCCGCAAGTCGATGGCCTGATCGCGGCTCAGGCCCGGCCTTTTCTGCGGATGGCGAGGAGCAGCCCGCCGCAGAGGAGCGACCAGACCATGCCAGGTTCCGGAACGGATGAGACCAGGGTCAGGTCGCCGCCACCATTCAGCACAATTTGACCGCCGGCGCTCAGATTGATGTCACCTCCCTGGCGCACGAGAATACCCCCTCCATTGCGGAGCGTGATCTGGCCCGTTTGACCTAGCGAAATATCGCCGCCGGTGCTGACTGTTACTATCCTTCTTTCCAGGAGTGTCAGATCCCCGGGGCGCGCATAAGTCACTCGGGGCGATGTGCCGATGTCGAATCTGGTCCAGTTGCTCACATCGATCGATACGCCTTCGGCAAGGGTGAGGGCTCCGGTGACTGAGTTCAGTTGGACAAGGGGGGCGGCCAAACTCAGGTCGTCGAGGAACAATGAGCCGGCAGCGCTGATCGTGATGCCGATGTCCGAATCGATGCTGCCGCCGATCAGCGAAAAATCGCCGTCGCAGGACAGCATGGCGCCGTTGGTCAGGTCGAACGATTGGCTGCCGGAGCAACTGGCAGTGGTGATGTTTGCGGTCGAGGTGGCCTGGGCGAAAGCGGAAAATAGCAGGGCGGACAGGAGCAGGGCAAGGTGGCGCATGGCCGCCTCCGGCAGAATGACAATCCCTGAAGTTTGCGCCGTCGGCATGACGCTTGAATGACAGGCGGCGCATGAGCCGGACTAGGCGCCGCCTGATTCAGCCGGCTCGCGCCGGCCGCTGTCTTACTTGGCGATGTCGAGCAATTCGACTTCGAAAATCAGCGTCGAATTGGGCGGAATGCCGGGCACGCCGCGGCTGCCGTAGGCCAGGTTGGGCGGACAAACGAGCTTGGCCTTGCCGCCGACCTTGATCTTCTGCACGCCTTCGGTCCAGCACGGAATGACGCGGTTGAGCGGGAAGGCGGCCGGTTCGTTGCGCTTGTACGAGCTGTCGAATTCCTGGCCATTGGTCAGCGTGCCGCGGTAGTGCACCTTGACCGTGTCGCTGGCCTTCGGGCTGGCGCCGCTACCTTCCTTGAGCATGGTGATGGCGATGCCGGAGGCGGTCATTTCTTCCTTCGGTTCGGCGGCGGTGGCCGAGAAGGACAGCGCGAGGAGGAGGGCGGTTGCGGTAGCGAGCTTTTGCATGGATCTGCCTTGGTTGAGGTGGGGTGTTGAAAGCTGGCTACGTTAATGGGAAGTCGTCGGGCGAGTAAAGGGGGCCGCGAAAAAATTGTCCGCCCCGGCTCATTCGGTGACGGTCAGGTAAACCAGGGTCTGGTTGAGCAACTGGTAACCGATTTCGCCGAAGGTCATCGGCCCGGTGACCTCGCCCGTCCGCTTGCCTTCAAGCTGCGAATTGAGGAAATTGAGGATGCAGTTGCAGGAGAAGGAAATGTCCAGCCCGCTCCGGGGCAGGGCGGCCTGGAAGGCGTCGACATAGTCGGCGACCGGCGCCGCAAAGCGGTATTCGAGGCCCGGGAAGACCGGGGCGTAGAACTCGACGCGCCGCGCCGCGCGGTCGATGCTTTTGATGCTGACGTTGATCATGGCGCCGCTGTAATCGGCGACCAGCGGCAGGCGGGTGTCGATCTGGTTGGCCAGCAGGTAATCGGCCAGGTTGCCGGTTTGGCCGCCGATCAGGCAGTCGCCGGCGCTGAAGCCGTTGTTCTCGAAGCGGATGCCGGCGCCGCTGCCGGGACGGAAGAGGTTGACGATGTCGATCTGGGCGAATTTTTCGGGTGGCAGCGGTACGTCCATGACCACGGCGTCGCTTTCGGAAAACTCCCCGGTGCTGCCGAGGACGACCTTGGGGGTGGTCTTGCCGAGGTCGTCGAGGTGCACACCGGCGATCCAGCCGATCAGCGGCTTCATGTACATCTCTTCGAAATTCGGGGCGTTTTGGGCAAATCCGGCGTGGGTGGCGCTGAAGGCGGGAATGATCAGGATGCTGTAGCCGTTGTCCGGCGCATTGCGACAGATTTGCGGCAGGGTGGCGCAATCGTAGAAGCGCAGTTGCGGCGGTGCGGCGAAGCCGCTGACTTCGCTGACGAAAACCTGCTCGCGGCTGACCGTGCCACCTTCGGCCGCCATGAAATAGGGAATCGTGCCGCCAATCCAGTGGCCTTGGGGGAGTTGCCTGAGGGCGGCTTCATCGCCGGCGATGCTCAGGTATTTTCCAGCGTTGATCAGTTCGGCGGCGCGGCTGACTGGCATCAGTTCTTGTTGGGTTTTCATGGTTTTTTACCGGTGGCGCAGGTCAGTTTTGGGCAAGTTGCGCCAATTCGTGGCTGAGCATTTTTTCGTGGCGGGTGAAGTAGCGTTGCAATTCATGGGCCTTCAGGGTGCGCACTTCGCCATCGCTGATGATGGCGAATTGTTCGCGCAGCTTGGTCAGCAGCAGTTTGAGGCTGAGGATGCGGATGTCGAGCTGAATGTTGCCGCTGAGCAGTTCTTCCCAGATCGGGTCATTCGGGGCCGGTATCTGGGCCGAGATCGCGTCGGACGCGCTGCCCGGGCCGGACAGCCCGGATTTGCCGCTGTCCAGACGATGCTTGAATTTCCACAGGTCGGCGACGGGCAGGTCGAGCAGGGCGCAGACCGAGGCGAAGCTGACGCCTTGCATGAACATGCCGGCAATCTGCCGGGCGAAGGCCCGGGTGAAGGGCTGGTCGGTTTCGCCCAGCCATTGCAGATCGGCGCTTTCAGCTTCGCCGGGGATGACGGCATGAACGATGCAACGCGCATTGCCGATGTTGATGTGACGCCAGACGCTTTCCCGGCCTTGTTCGGGCGTGCTTCGGGTGGCAAAAAACCAGCCGCTGCGCTGGGCTTCGCGGGAGACCCAGATATCGATCTGGTTTTTGCCGAGGTCGTTGCGGACGCGGACGATGTGCCATGGTGCGTGAATGGCCAGTGTGTGGTGCAGTAGTTCTTCAAGCTTCATTGTTGGTCTCCATGTCGCCCGCTTGCTGTGGATCGAGTTGTTTTACCGGTTTATGCTGATAGCAAGGAGTGTGCTAGCGGCAAATCGCCGGCCGGGCGGCGATTTCTGTTCCGGCAACTGTGGAAATATCGAACGGTTGCTGCAAATCAAAGCAGCTGTTCCGACGGTCAACCGGAAAAATGAGCCAAAAATGAAATCCGGCCATCTCATGATTTTCATGAGGCTCATTTGGCGATTGCCGCGTCGCCCTTTCTTGGCGCGTTGGCCATAATCAGATTGAGGTCGGCTTCCACGGTCGACCGGAAATTTTGGCCGAAAACGAAATCACGCATCAACCTGAATAAGACAAAAATCATGAGACAAAATCCGAAGCGCCTTGCCGTCATCCTCGCCGCCGCCTTTCCCTGCCTCGGCATCGCCGCCGAAACGGCGCTGACCCTCGACTCCGTCGTCGTCAGCGGCAGCCGCGTCGAGCACAACACCTTTGACCTGCCGGCTGCCGTCGATGTTGTCGACGCCGCCCGCATCGGTGCCGATCAGGCGCGGGTCAATGCCTCCGAGGCGCTGGCTGCGGTGCCCGGCATCACGGTGCAGAATCGTCAGAACTACGCCCAGGATCTGCAGATTTCCTCGCGCGGCTTTGGTGCCCGTTCGGCCTTCGGGGTGCGCGGCATCCGCCTGATTTCGGATGGCATTCCGGCTTCGATGCCGGACGGTCAGGGCCAGGCGGCGACCTTCAACCTCGATCGCGCCGAGCGCATTGAAGTCCTGCGCGGCCCGCTGGCCGTGGTTTATGGCAACCATGCCGGTGGCGTCATTCAGATGTTCACGCCGGACGGCAAGGGGGCGCCGAGCGTCGAGGGTAATTTTGTCGCCGGCAGCAACAACACCTGGAAAACCGACATCAGCGCCCAGGGCGAAGTCGGCGGCCTCGGCTATGTCATCGACGCCTCGCGCTTTGCCACAGACGGTTACCGCGACCACAGCAAGGCCGAACGCGACCAGAGCATGGTCAAGCTGACCTACCGGCCGAGCGCGGACGGCAAGCTGACTTTCATCGCCAACAGTTTCAAACAGACGGCCGATGATCCGCAGGGCCAGACCTGGGCGGGCTATCAGGCCAATCCGCGCAGCGTCGCCCAGCCCCCGCTCGATTTCAATACACGCAAGGAAATCGACCACCAGCAGGGCGGGCTGACTTACGAGCACCGCCTGGGCGATCATTCCGTGCTGGTTTCGGCTTATGCCGGGCAACGCTCGACCATTCAGTACCAGTCGATTCCGGTAGCGACACAAACCAACAGCACCCGGCAACCGGGCGGCGTCATCGATTTTGACCGCACCTTTGCCGGCGCCTCGGCGCGCTGGATCGGTCGCTTCGATCTCGCCGGCGGCAAGCTGACGACGACGCTCGGCGCCGATTACGAGCAGTCGACCGACGACCGGCGCGGCTACGAGAACTTTGTCGGCACCACGCTCGGCGTCAAGGGCGCGCTGCGTCGCCTCGAAGAGGATCGTGTCACGAGTTTTGACCAGTACGCGCAGGCGGAATGGCAAATTCACCGCCTGACCCTGAGCGGCGGACTGCGGCACAGCCGGGTGGCCTTCAAGGTCGACGACCGTTTCACGCCCTACACTGTCGTCAATCCCAACGACAGCGGCAGCGTGACCTACGACAAGACCACGCCAACCGTCGCTGCCCTGTATCGGGTGAGCGATTCCGTGAACGTCTACGCCAGCGCTGCACGCGGTTTCGAGGCGCCGACTTTCAACGAGATGTTTTATTCGAGTGCCGGCGGCTCGTTCAATTTCTCCCTCAAGCCGTCGAACAGCACGCATTTTGAAACCGGCGTGAAGGCCTTCGTCGGCAAGAACAGCCGCCTCGATGTCGCGCTGTTCCAGATCAAGACCGATGACGAAATCGTCGTGCTGTCGAGCACCGGCGGTCGTACGGCCTATCAGAATGCCGGCCCGACGACCCGTCGCGGCGTCGAGATCGCACTGGACAGCGTCTGGGAAAACAACCTGAGCAGCCGCATCGCCTACACGCTGCTCGACGCGAGATACGACCAGTCGTTTACCTTCACGACGCCTTTCCCATTCGTTACCAAGACCGTCAATGCCGGAAACCAGTTGCCCGGGACGGCGGCGCAAACGCTGTTTGCCGATCTGGCCTGGAAGCATCCGGCCTCCGGGTTTCATGCCGCGATCGAAGGGCTGGCGCGGAGCCGGGTCTATACCGACGACACCAACGCCGAGGCAGCGCCGGCCTACGCCATCGCCAACCTGCGTTTCGGCATCGAGCGCAAGGTCGGCGATTTGAAGCTCCGCACCTTCCTGCGTTTCGACAACATTTTCGATCGCCAGTATGTCGGCTCGGTCATTGTCGGCGACGGCAACAGCCGCTACTACGAAGCGGCACCGGGTCGCACCTGGCTGGCCGGCGTCAGCGCCCGTTATCAGTTTTGAGCACCTCCATTCCCCCCGCTCAAGCCCGGTTCGCCGGGCTTTTTTGTGCTTGATGAAACGACGGACACTGTTTCGTTTTGGCTCAATGAAGTAGCAATTGTCCAGAAAATGAACGCGTCGGACTGTTCAGCGGATTGCTACGGTCAACCGGAAAAATAGCCTGAAATCGAAGTGGCAAGCGGCTTTGCGCAAAATGCCCGGCGCTTTTTGACGGGCTGGCACGGGCTTCGCAATTACATAGCGCGGAACACTGCCCTCGGGATGGGAGAGGGGAGATTCGTACGGGGCGGAACCCGCTTCGGAGTTCATTCACACAAAAGATGATTGAGGAGCAATTCAATGCAGAAAAAACTTATCGCGCTGGCCGTTGCGGCTGTTACTTCCGGTGCAGCCTTCGCACAATCCAACGTCACCATCTACGGTAACATCGACATGGGTGTCATGTTCCGTCAGGGGTCTAACGGCGCGGTCGCCAGCGGCCAGTCGCAGTACGATCTGCAGAGCGCTGCTTCGCAGAGCCACATCGGCTTCAAGGGCGTCGAGGATCTGGGCAACGGCCTGAAAGCCCTGTTCGATCTGCAATATCGCATCAGCCCGGACACCAATACCGGCCTGGCAACCGCCGGCCACCAGTACGTCGGCCTGACCGGCGGCTTCGGCACGGTCGTCGCTGGCTACCTGGACGGCCTTCGTTTCGGCATCTACGGCAAGTACAGCCCGTTCGGCAACTACTCGGTTGCCAGCCTGACCTCGATGACCACCCAGTACGACCGCGCGGCCAACGCCCTTGCCTACATTTCACCGAGCTTCAGTGGCTTCACCGTGATCCTGGCCACCGCCACCAACACGCAGGGCGCAGAAGGCGGCCTGAACGCCAGCATCCATTCCTCCGTCAACCCCAGTGGTGGTAACACCGGCGATGACCGCCTGCTGTCGGCCAACCTGATCTATGCCAATGGCCCGCTGAGCATCGATCTCGACTATGAAACGACCCGCGCCGTCGGCTATGACAGCGACCGCCTCTACGTCGCCACGGCTGGGGCTTCCTACGACTTCGGAGTGGTCAAGGTCAGCGGCGTCTACGACGTCATCAAGGGCGATGTGAACTCGTTCATCGGCGGCAATACGACAAATGGCCCTGCCTTTGGCCTGGCGGCCAACCAGCGTTACGATCGTCGCAACTGGTTCATCGGTGCTTCCGTGCCGGTCGGTAGCAAGACCAAGGTGATGGGCCTGTTCGGCCAGGTCAAGGACAAGACCCTGTCCGATGCTGATGCCTGGAAGGTAGGCGTCGGCGCGCGCTACGCCCTGTCCAAGCGTACTGAACTGTACGCCGACTTCGCGCATATCAAGAACGACACCTACGGGAAATACACCATCAATCCGATGGGTAACGGTTCCGGTACCAGCGCCGGCATCAATGGCCTGGCGATGGGTATCAAGCACTCGTTCTAAACCGATTTACCCGGACGACTCATTCTTCATATGAATCGCCCGGGCAACGAACTCTTGCGTCAGATGGTTTCCTCACATCTGTTTGGGACGCCCTGCGGGGCGTCCCGTTTTTTTCTGGTTTTCCTGTCATTACTCTGTATTTCAATATCATCGATCGCCGATGATACGGTCGTTGTCAGGGTCAGCAATTCCGATTTCCGGACTGCCCACGACGGGCTGATCGAAGCCATCGAGAGCGAAGGGCTGGTGATCGGCAGCATCCTCCCCTTCCGCGACATGCTGGCCCGCACGGCCGTTGGTGAAGGTGTGCTTCCCTACGGCGAAGCCGAAATCGTCCAGTTCTGCAGTGCCTTACTGGCCGCCGAATTGGTTCGCGAAGCGCCGGCGCAACTGACACTTTGCCCGCTGTCGATCGCCCTCTATACCCAAGTGGAAAACACATCGGAAATCCGGCTGGCTTATCGCTCGCCGGGCAACTCGACCGCCGGCCGGCAGCGTGCCGAATCATTGTTGCAGCGCATCGTGCAACGCGCAGCGGAGCTTGCCCGCCTGCGCTGGTAGCCTTGATCAGGTGGCGCGGTGATTCATCAGGGCTTTGAGCCCGTTGACGTTCAAAATCCGGATGTGCTTCTGCTGAACGGCAATGTGGCCTTCTTCCTGGAAGCGTGAGAAGGCGCGCGAGACGGTTTCCAGCTTGAGCCCGAGATAGCTGCCGATTTCCTCGCGCGTCATGCGCAGGTAAAACTCGGCGTGCGAGAAGCCGCGGGCCGTGAAGCGCTGCGACAGATTGAGCAGGAAGGCTGCCAGTCTTTCCTCGGCGCGCATCGTGCCAAGCAGCATCATGACGCCATGGTCGCGGACGATTTCACGGCTCATCACCTTGTGGAAATGATGCTGCAATGTGTGAATCTCCCGTGACAACCCTTCCAGTCGCGAGAACGGGATGGCGCAGATTTCACTGTCTTCGAGCGCGATGGCGTTACAGGTGTGGTGTTCGGTGCTGATGCCGTCAAGGCCGAGCAGTTCGCCCGCCATCTGGAAGCCGGTTACCTGGTCGCGGCCATCTTCGAGCAACACATCGGTCTTGAAGAAACCGCTGCGAATTGCGTAGATCGCATCAAAAACCTCACCGGCGCGGTAGAGATGGTCGCCGCGCTTGATCCGCCGCCGGGTCGACACCAGATCATCGAGTCGTTCCAGTTCTTCGAGGCTCAGACCGTACGGCAAGCACAGTTCGCGCAGGTTACAATTGGAGCAGGCCGTCTTGATGACCGACAGTGAGAGCTCCTGATTTAGCGGGTGTGTTTGAGCCATTCGCAACCTGAGTTCGCTTGATCCATGTCAACCATAAAATCGAGCCTTCCGAACATAATCAGACCTACTTTTTAGTGGCTGGACTAATGAATTTCGCAACTGAAAACCTTGTTTTTGATCCCCAGATCATTCGCCGTTTCGATGTTAACGGCCCCCGTTACACGTCTTATCCGACGGCTGACCGCTTCGTCGAGGCCTTCGATTCAGAGGCAGCGAAAGTATGGCTGGGCAAGCGCAACATCGGCGGCATCAGCCGACCTCTCTCATTATACTTCCACATACCTTTCTGTAACACTATTTGCTACTACTGCGCGTGTAACAAAATTATCACCAAGGATCACGGGCGCAGTGCGAAATATCTCCGCTATCTGGCAAAAGAGCTCGATATGCAGGCTGCCGCGCTCGAAGGTCGTGATGGCGAGCATGAGGTCATCCAGCTGCATTGGGGTGGCGGTACGCCAACCTTCCTTTCGCATGACGAAATGCGCCAGTTGATGGGCGAAACGCGCAAGCATTTCAAGTTGCTTGACGGCGGTGAGTATTCGATCGAAGTCGATCCGCGCAAGGTCGATACGGCGACGGTTGCCCTGCTCGGCGAGCTCGGCTTCAACCGGATGAGCGTCGGTGTGCAGGATTTCGACGAAAAGGTGCAGGTCGCCGTCAATCGTGTGCAGAGCGAGGAAGAAACCTACAGCGTGATCCGCGATGCGCGGGCCAACGGCTTCAAGTCGGTTTCCGTCGACCTGATCTACGGCCTGCCACACCAGACTGTCATGGGCTTCAACCGGACCATCGAGCGCGTGCTGGCGATGGATCCGGATCGTCTGTCGATCTACAACTATGCGCACATGCCGAGCATGTTCAAGCCGCAGCGCCGGATCAACGATGGTGATCTGCCATCAGCCGATACCAAGTTGCAGATTCTCGCGCTGGCCATCAAGAAACTGACCGATGCCGGTTACGTCTTCATCGGCATGGACCACTTTGCCAAGCCCGATGATGAACTGGCTGTCGCCCAGCGTCAGGGTCGTCTGCATCGTAACTTTCAGGGTTATTCGACCTACGCCGACTGCGACATGCTGTCGTTCGGCATCTCGTCGATCAGCAAGGTCGGGCCGAGCTACTACCAGAACGTCAAGACTGCCGATGAGTACTATGATGCACTCGATACCGGTACGCTGCCGGTGTTCCGCGGCATCGAACTGACTGCCGATGACATCCTGCGCCGTTCCATCATCCAGGCATTGATGTGCCATTTCGAGTTGTCCATCGAAAGCATTGAAAGCGCCCACCTGATCAACTTCCGCGAGTATTTCGAAGCCGAGCTGGAAGACATGAAGGAAATGGAGCGGGCCGGCTTGCTCAAGATTGATCGCGAGTGGATTACCGTCCTGCCGCCGGGACGTCTGTTGGTGCGCATCATTTCGATGGTCTTCGACCGCTATCTGCGGGCCGGTCGCCAGCGGGCGACTTACTCCAAAGTTATCTGAACGGTGTGCAGCAAGCAAAGCGGGCAGTTAAACTGCCCGCTTTGCTTTTATTGATCCTGTTCGATGCCTGACTCCGGCTTTCTTGCCCTTTTTCTTGTCGGCCTGCTCGGCGGTACGCATTGCGTCGGCATGTGCGGCGGCATCGTCGGCGCCTTGTCGATGGGCGTCACGGCCCGCTGGTCGATGCATCTCGCCTACAACGGCGGGCGCATCCTGTCCTACGCGGTGGCCGGCGCCATCGCCGGGGCACTCGGGGCGGCCAGCATGGGCCTGGAGGGGCAGGTGCCGGCCCGGCTCATTCTCTATTTCGTCGCCAACCTGATGCTCGTTGCGCTTGGCCTCTACCTGCTCGGCGTGACGCGGGCGTTGGCTTTCACCGAACGGGCCGGACAAAAACTCTGGGTCCATCTGCAACCGCTGACCCGGCGCTTCCTGCCGGCGCGCAGCATCGGCCAGGCTTTTCCACTTGGCCTGCTGTGGGGCTGGCTGCCTTGCGGTCTGGTCTATAGCGCGCTGGCCAGCGCGCTGACGGCCGGTTCGGCGACGCGCGGCGGCTTGATGATGCTGGCTTTTGGCCTCGGAACCCTACCCAATCTATTGTTGGCCGGCATCGTCCTGGCGCGACTGAACGAATTCGTCCGGCGGCCGGTCGTACGTACCCTGTCCGGCCTGTTGGTGCTAGGCTTTGGCCTATATGGATTCGTCGGCCTGATCTATTTGTCGGGCCAGCTTTAGTTGGGAAATGACATCATGAAAATCCTCTTGCCGGTTGATGGTTCGGAGTGCTCCTTGCGTGCAGTTGATCACCTGATTACCCACGTCAGCTGGTTTCGTGACGTGCCGGAAATTCATCTGCTGCATGTCCATGCGCCGATTCCGATTGGCCGCGTGCAGGCACATATCGGCAAGGAAACGCTGCATGCCTACTATCTTGAAGAAGGGCAGGAGCATCTGACCGCTGCCCAGCAAAAGCTGGATGCGGCCGGGCGCTTTCATACGACGCACATGCATGTCGGGCAGGCGGCCGAAGTGATTGCCAAGGCGGCGAGCGAACTGGGCTGCGATCTGATCACCATGGGATCGCACGGCTGGAGCGGCGTGGTCGGGCTGGTCATGGGCTCGGTGGCCAGCCGGGTTTTGCATCTGGCGCCGTGCCCGGTTCTGCTGGTCAAATGACGGAATCCGAAACGGGCCGGGTCGTCGAGTTTGCCATCGGCGGCATGACCTGTGCGGCTTGCTCGGCGCGTCTCGAGAAGGTCCTCAATCGCCAGGCCGGCATGCAGGCCAACGTCAATCTGGCGGCCGAGCGGGCGCGTGTCCGTTTGTCGGCAGCAGCCGACGAGGCGGCGGTGGTGGCGGCCGTCGCCAAGGCCGGCTTCACGGCGGCCGTGGTCGACGCGCAAACGCGCGAACGTGAAAAAGCCGCCAAATTGCTCGTCTACCGCAGCGAAATCCGCCGTTTCTGGATTTCAGTAGCGCTGACCTTGCCGCTGGTCGGCCAGATGCTGTTCATGTTCGGCGAACATGGCCACATGAACGAACTGCCGCGCTGGTTCCAGCTGGCGCTGGCGACGCCGGTGCAGTTCTGGATTGGCTGGCGTTTCTACGATGGCGGCTTCAAATCCCTGCGTGGCGGCGGTGCCAACATGGATGTGCTGGTCGCCCTCGGGACCAGCATGGCCTGGGGCTTTTCGACCGTGGTGACGCTGTTCGGGCTGGATCAGCACGTCTATTTTGAAGGCGGGGCGGCGGTCATTACGCTGGTCCTGCTCGGCAAATTGCTCGAAGCGCGGGCCAAAGCGCGGACCTCGGAGGCCATCGAGTCGCTGATCCGCCTGCAGCCGAAGACGGCGCGTGTCGAACGCGATGGTCAGTGGATCGACATGCCGGTCGAAGCCTTGATGCCGGGCGATATTTTCCTCGTTCGTCCAGGTGAAAGCGTGCCGGTCGACGGCGAGCTGATCGACGGCGAATCGAGCGTCAACGAGGCGATGCTGACCGGCGAAAGCATGCCGGTGGGCAAGCGCGCCGGCGACAAGGTTTTTGCCGCGACGGCCAACGGCCAGGGGGCGATGCGCTGCCGGGCGACCGGCGTTGGCGAACACACGCTGCTCGCCGGCATCATCCGCATGGTCGGCGAGGCGCAGGGCTCGAAGGCGCCGGTGCAGCGGCTGGCCGACCGGATTTCAGCGATTTTCGTGCCGACGGTGTGCGTCATCGCGCTCGCCACCTTTGTCGGCTGGTGGTGGTACGGCGGCGACTTTGCCGAGGCGTTGGTCAATGCCGTTGCCGTGCTCGTCATCGCCTGCCCGTGCGCGCTTGGGCTGGCGACGCCGACGGCAATTATGGTCGGCACTGGGCAGGGGGCGCGGGCGGGCATCCTGGTGAAAAACGCCGAGGCGCTTGAGCGGGCCGAGAAAATCACCGTGCTGGCGCTCGATAAAACCGGAACACTGACCTGCGGTACGCCGCAGGTGACCGATGTCGTCACTTATGGCTTGTCACGCGAGGAAGCGCTCGGTCTGGCGGCGGCACTCGAGGAGAATTCGGAGCATCCGCTGGCGCGGGCGATCGTGGCGGCCGCTGCCGCGGGCATTCCCACGGTCAACCGGAAAAAAGCGGCAAATTTCAAATCCCTGCCGGGGCACGGCGTCAACGGCGAGGTCGATGGCCGCGTGCTGCGCCTCGGTTCGCCAACCTGGCTGGGGATGGCGGACGATCCGGCGGTGACTGGCTTGCAGCAGGCCGGCAAGACGGTCGTGGTGCTGGTCGAAGGCGAGACAAGGCGGGCTCTGTTTGCCATCGCCGATGCCTTGCGGCCGACTTCCCGCGCCGCCGTCGAGCGTTTGCGCCAACGCGGTATCCGGGTTGTCATGTTGACCGGCGACAATGCGGCAACGGCCGCGGCGATTGCGGCAGAAGCCGGCATCGCCGAGTTCCGGGCTGGCATCCTGCCCGGTGACAAGGCGGCGGCGATCGCCGAATTGAAATCCGGCGGCGCTTTGGTGGCCATGGTCGGCGACGGTATCAACGACGCACCGGCGCTGGCTGCGGCCGATGTCAGCTTCGCCATCGGCGCCGGCTCGGATGCGGCAGTCGAGGCGGCGGATTTGACATTGATACGCAGCGACCTGATGGGCGTTGTCGATGCTATTGCCCTATCGGCGGCCACTTTGGGCAAGATACGGCAAAATCTTTTCTTCGCCTTCATTTACAATGTGGCGGGAATTCCGCTCGCTGCGCTGGGGTGGCTCAATCCGGTGGTGGCGGGGGCCGCCATGGCGATGAGTTCGGTATCGGTCGTGTCGAACTCGCTGCTCTTGAAGCGCTGGCGGCCGGGAAGCTGAACGGAAACAGGGACAAGGGGTTTTGATGACCGCAGGGGTCGGAGGGCAGGTGGTTTTTCAGGCGGCAGCCGGCGATGGTATCGGCAATCCACCGGCATTGACGGAACGCGAAGCGATGTTCCGGACGACGATGGAAGCTGCGCAGGTCGGCATCTTCGTCTTGCAGGATCAGCACTTCAAGTACGTCAATCCCTATCTGACGCGTCTCTTCGGCTACAGCGCCGAGGAAATGGTGGACCGCATGGGGCCGCTCGACGTGGTCGCCCCGGCGCAGCACGCTTTCATTATCGAACAGATGCAGGCCCGGGCTGCCGGGGTCAGCGGGCATCATTACGAGATCAAGGCGATACGCAAGGATGGCTCGGAATTCCCGGCCATGATCTACGGTTCGCCCTCGGTCTTTGACGGCCGCCCGGCCTCGGTCGGCACCCTGCTCGACATTTCTTCACAGAAGGTGGCCGAGCAGCGCATCCGTGAGTTGGCCGATTACGACGTACTGACCGGCTTGCCCAACCGGCGCCTGCTGCGCGAGCGCTTCGTCCAGTTGCTGGCGGCGGCCGAACGGGACAAGACCGAAATTGCCGTCATCTTTCTCGATCTCGATCATTTCAAGCGGGTCAACGACTCGCTTGGCCACAGCGTCGGCGACGAACTGCTGGTCGAAGTGGCGCGCCGCCTCGACACTGTCGTGCGGCGCATCGATACCGTGGCCCGCCTCGGTGGCGACGAGTTCATTTTTGCCATGCCGGGCTTTCACACGGCGGCGGCGGCCGAAGTGGCGCGTCGCCTGATCGACGTTTTCTCCCGGCCTTTCGAAGTCGCCGGGCACGAGCTGACGGTGACGCCCTCGCTCGGCATCAGCATCTACCCGCATGACGGGCAGGATCTCGAAACCTTGCTCAAGAACGCCGACACGGCGATGTACCGGGCCAAGGATATTGGCCGCAACACCTTTCAGTTCTATGCCACCGAGATGAACACGGCGACGCTCGATCGCCTGCTCATGGAGAGCAATCTGCGGCGCGCCTTGGCGCAGAACGAATTCATTCTCCAGTATCAGCCGCTGGTCAATCTGCGCACTGGCGTGATCGTCGGCGTCGAGGCCCTGATTCGCTGGCAGCATCCGGAACTCGGCATGATCATGCCGGACAGTTTCATTCATGTTGCCGAAGAGACCGGCCTGATCAACCCGATCGGCGACTGGGTCCTATGCGCCGCTTGCCGGCAGGCCAAGGCTTGGTGCGACGAGGGGTTGCCGTCGCTGGTCATGGCCGTCAACGTGGCGCCCGTCCAGTTTCGCCAGCCGGGTTTTGTCGAAATGGTCGCCGGCGCCCTGGCGTCCTCCGGCCTCGATGCCGCGCTGCTCGAACTCGAACTGACCGAGCGCACGGTGATGCACGATGCTGACATCAACCTCGGCACGTTGTCGGCGCTGCATCGCATGGGTGTCGAGCTGTCGCTTGACGATTTCGGCACCGGCTACTCGTCGCTGGCCTATCTCAAGCGCTTCCCGGTCGGCAAGCTCAAGATCGACCGTTCCTTCGTCAATGATCTCGAAACCGACCCCGACGACTGGGCCATCGCCTCGACCATCGTCAGCATGGGGCGCAGCTTGCGCATGACCGTGCTCGCCGAAGGCGTCGAAACTGCCGAACAGTTGGCACAATTGCGTAAAATGGGCTGCGATATGGCGCAAGGCTACTATTTCAGCCGGCCGACTTCGGCCGCCGGTATAGCAGAAATTCTGCGCGCTCAACCCTTTGTAAACAGGTAAATGGCATGGAAAACACCGTAATCAAGGTTGGCGGCATGAGCTGCCAGGGCTGCGTCAAGAACATCAGCGGCGTACTCAGCGCCATGGCCGGCGTGGCCAGCGCCGAAGTCTCGCTGGAGGCAGCCGAGGCCAAAGTGGCTTTCGATCCGCAGGCGGTGACGCGCGAAGCGCTGGTCAATGCCATCGAAGATGCCGGCTTCGACGCAGAATAAAAAAATCAAACAACAATAGTTTTTCGAGAGAACAGCCGTGCCTGAAGAAAAAATAAGACTGACCCAGCTTTCCCATGGCGGCGGCTGTGGCTGCAAGATCGCGCCTGCCGTCCTCCAGCAAATTTTGGCCGGCGCCCCGTCCGGCATCATTCCGCCGCAACTGCTGGTCGGCACCGAGACCTGCGACGACGCAGCGGTTTATCAGATCAACGCACAGCAGGCGATCGTCGCGACGACGGATTTCTTCATGCCGATTGTCGACGATCCCTACGATTTCGGCCGCATCGCGGCGACCAACGCCATTTCCGATGTTTACGCCATGGGCGGCACGCCACTCTTCGCGCTGGCCATTGTTGGCATGCCGGTCAATACCCTGCCGCTGGAAACCATCGGCAAGATTCTCCAGGGCGGCGAGTCGGTTTGTCGCGCCGCCTGCATTCCGATTGCCGGCGGCCATACCATTGATTCGGTCGAGCCGATCTACGGTTTGGTCGCTATCGGCATCGTCAATCCGGCTCATCTCAAGCGCAACTCGGGCGCCAAGCCGGGCGACAAGTTGATCCTCGGCAAGCAACTCGGTGTCGGCGTGTATAGCGCCGCGCTGAAAAAGGATCAGCTCCACGCCACCGATTACGAAGCCATGGTCGATACCACGACCCAGCTCAATACGCCCGGGCCGATGCTGGCCTGCCTGGATGGCGTCCATGCCGTCACCGACGTTACCGGCTTTGGTCTGGCCGGGCATCTGCTTGAAGTGTGCAAGGGCAGCAATGTGCGCGCCACGGTGAACTACGCCGACCTGCCGCTGCTCCCCCGTGCCCGCGAGTTCGTCGACGCCGGCCACCTGACCGGTGCCTCGGGGCGGAACTGGGCTAGTTACGGCGACGGCGTCAGTCTTGCGGCCAACCTCGACAGCGCGGCAAAAACGCTGCTCACCGATCCGCAAACGTCGGGCGGCCTGCTCGTTTCATGCTCGCCCGAAACGGTGACCGAAGTGCTCTCGCTGTTCCTGCAGCAGGGCTTCTCGCACGTTTCGGTGATTGGCGAAATTGCCGAGGGGGCACCGGGGATCGATGTCGTTTGAACCTTGATACAGCCGCTGTTTGGCTTGTAGTCGGTGATTTCTCCACACCGGTAGGCCGGGCGACGCTGTGTTTGATGGGCGGTTCGAATTCGTTGGCCGGCTGATTCACCAAGACGGCGCATGCAACCGTCTCGCCTTGAGTGTCGAGCGGCAGCGCCATCGGTCCGCCGAATTCGGCAAACAGGGGTAAAACTCAGGCAGCTTTGCGCAGTATCTTGCCTGGCTTTGACTGCTCGCCGTGCGCTTCGCGCAGGCATTCGTGGGCGCAGGAGGCGCACCGGCCGCAATCGCGGGTAACGCCGAGATCGCGTCGCAAGTCTCTCAACGTGCGGGCGCCATCTAGCGCGGCTTCGCGAATCTGGGTGTCGGTGACTGCTTTGCAGACGCAGACGTACATGGACTGCCTCCTGATGCGGTTGTTAATGCGAACAATTCGTATTCTACTGCGTTGAGAACGACTGTCAACAACTATGATCAATCCGGCTACCGACCCGGTTTTGTCGCATAGTCGACAGTCGAGCCCGGCCTTCATGTTGCTGAGCAATTCGCACGCCAGCCTTGGCCGGGCTGGCGCAGAAACGAAAAAGCCGCAGGCTGGCTGCGGCTTTTTGGGGGGCTGGGCGGAGAGGCTTAGCCTTCGCCCGGCTCCATGTGCGCCTGCAGATAGTTCGGCAGGGTCACATCCTTGATCAGCGACTGCTGCGTTTCCAGCCAGTCGATGGCTTCCTCGCAATGTTCAAGCAATTCCTCGAGCAGGTCGCGGCTGACGTAGTCCTGCAACTCTTCGCACAGGGCGATGCTTTCGATCAACAGGGGGCGCTGGATTTCACGCTCGTACTTGAGGTCGCCCTGCAGGCACTCGACAACATGCTCGCCGATCATGAGCTTGCCGAGGTTTTGCAGGTTGGGCAGGCCTTCGAGGAAGAGCACGCGCTCGATGAGCTCGTCGGCTTCCTTCATGACGCGGATCGATTGCTTGTACTGGTAGTCGTTGAGCTTTTCCAGGCCCCAGTTGCGGAACATGCGGGCATGCAGGAAATACTGGTTGATCGAGGTCAGCTCGTTCTTGAGCACCTTGTTGAGGGCTTCGATGACTTTCTTGTCGCCTTTCATCGTCGTCGCTCCTTAAGCCGGGGTGCCGGAGCCCATCTGGCTCTGCAGGTAGTTGGGCAGGCCGACCAGTTCGATCAGTTTCATCTGCTTTTCGAGGAAGTAGGCATGGTCCATTTCGGTGTCTTCAAGCTGGACGCCGAGCAGGTCGCGGCTGACGTAATCCTGGGCCTTTTCGCAGGCGGCCATGGCTTTCTTGAGATCGCCAGCCACCTTGTATTCGACGGCGAGATCGGACTTGAGCATTTCCGGCACGGTCTTGCCGATTTTCAGCGCGTCGCGCTTGCTGAGGTCGGGCTTGCCCTCGAGGAAGAGAATGCGCTGGATCAGGGCGCGGGCATGCTGGCGCTCGTGATCGGACTCGTGGATGGATTTCTCGGCTAGCTGGGTCAGTCCCATGTCGGCATACATTTCGCCGTGGATCAGGTACTGATCGACCGCAGTCAGTTCGCCGGTCAGCAGTTCGTTCAGGATATCGATGATCTTCTTATCGCCCTTCATGGCTTTTCTCCGTAAGGTTCGTTGGGTAGCGGGCTGGCTGGCGGGTCACAGCTGGCTTGCCCATGCCGCGATTTTAAGTTGGCTTGCCTGCTATTAGAAGGAAGATTGTAAAAAAAGTTCTTTAATTACAATCAACTAGGAACGGTTCTCATTCGCTTTGTTATGCACCGGAATGTGGCGGTTCCGCTGCGTGCAAATGGCATGAATGTCTCTCGCCAGGCACGGAACGACCTGACGTCGCGTTGGATACGCCAGTGTGAAGGTTCGTCACGGTCAACCGGAAAAAATGACCAAAAATGAAAAGTCTGTGCGCCGGCTTCAGCGCTCGTGCAGGGCCGCTTCGATGAGCCGGCGGGAAATGCTGATCGGCTCGGGCAGGATCGGCAGGGCATCGGGCGAAAACCACCCAGCTTCCTCGATCTCGTTAGGGTCCGGCGTGAGCGTGCCGCCGGCGTAGTCGGCGAAGAAGGCGACCATCAGCGAATTGGGGAAAGGCCACGGCTGGCTGTGGAAATAGCGCAGGTTGGCGATTTCGATGCCGACTTCCTCGCGTACTTCGCGGGCGGCGCATTCTTCGAGCGTTTCGCCCGGTTCGACAAAACCGGCCAGGGCACTGAAGACGCCCGGCTTGAAATGCGGGCTGCGGGCGAGTAACAGCCGCTCGCCTTCGCGCACCAGAACCATGACGGCCGGTGAAATGCGCGGGTAGGCGAGCAGGCCGCAGGCCGGGCACTGCATGGCCAGTTCGCCTTCTTTCATGACGGTCGGCGTGCCGCACTTGCCGCAGAAACGGTGGTTCGCCTGCCAGTCGAGCAACTGCGTGGCGCGGCCGGCCAGGGCGAAGGTTTCCGGGCCGGCGAGCGAGAAGATGGCGCGCAGCGGGGTAGCTTCGCCGCCGGGGATCTCGGGGAATTGCGGGACATCGGCGGCGTGGCAGGGCCGGCCGTTCAAATTGCCAACGTGCAGTGGGTTTTCGGGATGGCCAAAATCGGCGGCCAGCCCGGACGGAAAGACCGATTCTCCCCCGGTAATCGTCAGCAGGCGATGCTCGCAACGCAAAATCCAGTAGGCGGCTTGGTTCATGGCGTTGGTTCAGGCAGAAATGGTCTGCGCTGACGGATTGGGCGGCAGGCGGTAGATCGTTGTCTCGGCATTCGGCGCCAGGGTGCCGAGGGCGATGCTCAGGATGGAAATGAACAGGCTGGCGAAAAAGGCCGTCCAGAAGCCGGAAATGGTGAAGCCGCTGACCACCTTGGCCACGAGCATGAGGAGCAGGGCGTTGATGACCAAGACGAAGAAGCCGAGGGTGAGCAGGGTCAACGGCAGGGTCAGAAAAACCAGCAGCGGGCGCAGCACGGCGTTGGCGAAACCGAGCAGCAACGCCGCGACGATCAGCGCCGAGGTGCTCGAAATGCGGATGCCCTTGAAGACGAGGCTGGCGCCCCACAGGGACAGGGCGGTGATGGCCCATTGGATGAAAAATCCCGCCAGATTGTCGAACATGTCTTTGCCTTTGTTGAAGTGGGTGCCGCCTGATCAGGCCGGTATGCCGGATTTTACGGTTTGTGGCGGCCGGCGCTATTCCTGATCGGCCGGCCGTTTGATCTCGGCGCGCAAGTAAGGGGCGGTTGCACTCTGGAAGAACATCAGCGCGATGGCCTGCGGCGGGCCTTCTTTTTCCCAGGCGACGCGCTTGTAGCCGGGCATGATGCAGTCGTTGACGAAGGTTTCGCCGGGTTGCAGGGAGTTCAACGAGTTGAAAAAGAGACGATCCGGGCCGACGAAATAGGCGATCGACGCGCGGGAACGGGGAATGGGCACCGGCGGGTCGATGCCGTCGAGGCGAAAGGCGATGGTGAATTCACCCGGCTCGGCCGGGTCGGTGGCGGTGGTCGGCGAGAAATCGGCCTGCAGGCGCTGGCCGTTATGCCGCCAGTACAGGCGCAGGACCGGCGTCGGCTCGCGGGCCGACCACATGAGGTGGAGGTTCTGGCCATCCCGGCAAAAAACGTCGCGCGTGCTGGTCGCGGTATCGGACCAGTTTTCGGCCACCTTGCGGTCGATTCGCTCGAGTTCGACGCCGGCAGGCGCGATGAGCGACTGGGTATGGATCAGGCCGACGGTCGGCAGATTGAAACGCTGCACCGGGCCGACGGCATGGGGCAACGCGGTAGTCGGCGCCGCCTCGAAGGCGCTTTGGGTCAGGCCGCGCGAAGCATGGAAAATCGGCCCCTGAGCCAGCGTCGCCGCGCCGAAGGGCAGGAGCAGGATGAACAGGCCGCTGCCCGCCATGAACAGGCTTTCCCCCTTGCTGAAGGCCGGCCGCAGCAGACGGCCGCAGAGCACATGCCCGGCGAACCAGACGAGCGGCCCCAGGACGAGCAGGGCGAGATAGAAATAGGCCAGCGCCTCGGGGCCGGAAATCGCCATGCTCGGGATGACGACGATGCCCGCCGTGACCGGCAGCAGAATGAACAGCGCGAGCAGGCGCAGCGCTCGCCAGCTACCGCCTTTGTCGCGCGCCGCGAAATGGCGGCGCTCAAGGAACAGGATCAGCCCGGCCGCCGCCAGCACGGCAACGCCGACGGCGCCCCAGGCCCATTGGTCGAAGAGGGGCAGCTTGTCGAGGCTCGTCAGGTAATTGTTGAAATCCATGCCGAACTTTCAGCGGGAGACGGTTGTGGGAATAAATGCCAGCAGAGTATCGGGCTTGAGCGGCGCCATGGTCAATCGACTGCTAGGTGTTCCTGCCGTGCATGACGATACGCGAGACGAACCAGATGGCGACCAGATTGGCCGCGACGGCGACATAGCCGACCAGCGAATAGCCGACGATGCGGCCGCTGGCGTCGAGCGAGGTCAGGAAGCCGGCCAGCGTCGTGGCCAGGCCCATGGCCAGCGACTGGACTGTGGCATTGAGCGACATGAAGGTGCCGCGTAGCTTGGGCTGGGCCGACGAGGCAATGATCGCCATGGACGGGATCATGCGCCCCGAGATGAGCACGAAGAAGCTGGCCGAGATGATCAGCCAGACCCACAGCGGCAGCACGCCGGCGTGGGTGAGGACCAGCGTCGGCACCATGGCGAGCAGGGCGACCAGCCGGTAGACCTCGACCTTGCCGTGCTTGTCGGCCCAGTGCCCGATCAGCCGGGCGCTGATGAAGGTGGCCGAGCCGCCGACCAGATAGACGATGGGAATGTCGGTCTGGGCGATGCCGACGTTATTGACGGCATAGACGGTGATGTAGGGAATGATTGTGAAGCCGGAAAAAATGATCAGCGCCGAAAAGAGCAGGGCGCGCCGGTGGTTGGCGTCGGCGAGCACGCTGAAAGTCGCCGAGAGGAGGTGGGCCCGCTTTTCCTCGCTGAGGTGGTGGCGCAACTCGGGCAGAAAGCGCAGGCCGATGGCGAGGAAAACGACGCACAGCCCGGCGATCAGCACGAAGGGGGCGCGCCAGCCGAAGTGATTGGCCAGCCACAGCGAGAGCGGCACGCCGGCAATGGTCGAAATCGAGAAGGCGCTCGACACCACGCCGCTCGCCCGCCCTCGGCGTGAAAAGGGAATGGCGTCGGCGATCATCGTCTGGACCAGCGCGCCCATGATGCCGCCGAACACGCCGGCCATGCCGCGCGCCAGGATCAGCGTTGAATAACCCGGCGCCAGCCCGCAGGCCAGGGTGGCCAGGCCGAACAGCGTGAATACGATGAGCAGCAGGCGCTTGCGCTCGAAGAGATCGACAAAGGTTGCCGCCAGAATGCCGGACACCGCCGCGCTGAAACTGTAGGAGGCGACGAGCAGCCCGAACTCGTGCGTGCCGATGCCGAAGGCCGCCATGAGGATCGGCCCGAGCGGCATCATGATCATGAAATCGAGCACGTGGCTGAACTGGATGCCGGCCAGCGTCAGCAGGAAAAAGCGTTCGGTACGGGGCGACAGCGTGGTGGACATGGGGGCGGGAAAAGCGGCGTGGGCGGCAAGGATACGCTGCCCGGGGCGGCAGGCGATAGCTTCGACCGCGTTGCTGCTAATAATTCAAGGAAAGCGTATCGGGTAGCCCGCCACGCTGCCTGAACGTTTCTGCCGTTAGCTCGCCACAAACGTATCCGGCATCTGCAAGGCGATGACCTCGCCGCATGCTGTCGCCACGCCGTCGGCGTAAACCGTCGCCTCGACGACGACCTTGCGGCCCTTGATTTCCTTCACCTTGCCGCGAATTTCGAGGACCGGGCCAAGTGGCGTCGGCTTGAGGTAACTGACCTGCAGCGAACCGGTGACGAAGCGAAAGGCCGGCAGGCTGTCCATGCTGCGGTTCTCGGCCTTGTACATCGCGGCGGCGGCTGTTCCCGTGCCGTGGCAGTCGATCAGCGAAGCGAGCAGGCCGCCGTAGACAAAACCGGGGATCGCCGTGTGTTCCGGGCGCGGCTGGAAATGGGTGACGGTTTCGTCGCCCTCCCAGAAAGTCTTGATCTGATGCCCGTGCTCGTTGTTGCGGCCGCAGCCGTAGCAATGGGCGAGGTTCTCCGGGTAGTAATCCTGAAAGGCCTGCATGCTGTCTCCTTGTTATTGGCAAAACGGCATCGTAGGCGAGGCTGTGCTCAGCGGCCACTGTTCAGTCAGACAGATGGCGTGCAAATTCGGCCACTAAAGGCGCCGGAGCGGAGTCTTGCTGTGATGACTACCGAATCGCATTGGCGTCGACCATGCGAAGAAATCAACTTGACCGGGCCAAGTCGAACGGCAACTTCGTGCAGCCCTTTGCGGACGTAGCCAGATTTGGAAAGCGGTCGTTCAGGAACGTAGAGCTAACCGGTGCTGCGCGGCTTTATCGCGCAGCGTCCAGCGACCGCAGGGTTAGGCACGATTCCTCCTGAGGCGTGTTATCAGTAAGCGGCTACCCGTCGCTCACTGATAATGCGCCCTAGGGTGGCGTCCGCAGCTCCCTGTTGGCAGGGGGCTGGCTCAATCAGATACGCACGGTTTTGCTAGGCTGGTCTAGCCTGCCTCGTAGCCAGGAATTGCGACGCATAGCGGGCTGGAATCTCCGACTGGGCGAACAACTCAAACAGTTCGACGTCAAGGTGCCCTCCTTGGGCCATATGGCGCATGATGTCCAGTGATTCATCGATGCTTTTCCCCTGTTTGTAGGGGCGGTCGGTTGCAGTCAGTGCTTCAAATACGTCAGCAATGGCCATCATGCGCGCCGGGATGCTCATGGAAGCGGCCGGGATGGCTCTGGGATAACCCTTGCTATCGGTCCGCTCGTGGTGACCGCCGGCTATTTCCGGCACGGCCTTCAAGTGCCGAGGGAAGGGCATGGCTTCCAGCATTTTGATGGTCAGTACGATGTGCTCGTTGATCTTGTAACGTTCTTCATCGGTCAATGTGCCTCGTTGGATGGCTAGATTCTTCACTTCGCCATGGTCGTAGAGCAGTTCCGGCACCTGCATCCGGAACCCCCACGGGTTGTCATCGGCAAATGATTGTCCTTGCGGACGCGCGATTTGATGCTCGGGTTGGTCGCTGAGCAGATATTCCCGGGTTGGCAATGATTCGCTGCTCCTGCCGCAACGGCGGCGCATTTCATCGTGCGACAGGCCGAGGCGGTCGTCGATGGTCCGTGTCCAGGTTCTTGTCGCGATCTGCCTGATGCGTGCAATAGCATCGTCTGACATCATTTCACTGCCCAGATTGCACTCGGCGACAAACGCAAAATCCTCATCCAGGGCATTTAATTCGACGGCGAGTTGCTCGGCTTCGATGGCGGGCAGTCCTTGCGGGTATACCGCTTTCCAGTGAGTCAGTTCCGCCTCCCGTTTGCAAACCTCGAAACGCGTCCGGACTTCGTGAATCCGGTCGTACAGCGTCTCCAGTTTGGTAGCCTTATCGACAACATACTCGGGAGTGACAACCTTGCCGCAGTCGTGCAACCAGGCCGCGATGTGAACTGCTTCGCGCATCTCGTCGTCGATTTCGAAATCGGCAACGCAGGGTGCATCGCTGTTGGCGGCCAGTTCAACCAACCATTCCGTCAGGATGGGGACGCGGTGGCAGTGGCCGCCCGTATGCGGGCTTTTGGCATCCACCGCTTCTGCCAGCAGCTTGATGAAAGATTCAAAGAGCTGCTTTTGCTGAACAACCAATTCTCGTGATTCCAGCGTCAAGGCAGCAAAACCGGAAAGCGCTTCGACAAAACTGCGGTGATGTTCGCTGAATGCTTCCTGGCGTTCAATGATGAGAAGTCCCAGCAGTTGCCCTCGCCGGCCGGATAAGGGCAGCATCAGTGCGTAGCGTCCATTAATGGGCTCATCCAGACGAAAGTGGGCATCGCCTTTTTCCTCGAGTTGTCTCAGGTACTTCGATAACCAATCGTTCCCGTTGCGATCACCGCGCTGTGCACGCAAAGTCCAGTTCGTGCCGTCCTGGATGTAGAGCCAGGCAAACTCGCCCTGGGCAGCCTCGCTTGTTTCTTCAACGACCATCGGCAGCAATTTGTCGAGGTCCGCTTCGCGCGAAACTTTTTCCAGTAAGCGCAAAAAATTCGCGGTGCTCGCCCGAGCGCGCTCAAGCCCGGTTTCCAGTTGGGCAATTTCTGCAATACGGGTTTTGGATTGATCAAACTGCCGGAAATCAAAATTGACCAGTGCATTGGCTCGGTCTGCGAGAGTCTGGAATACGAAAGAGATCCGGTCCGAATTGCGTTGCGCAATTAGCAGGGTAAGAAGCGTTATCAGCAAGGTGAGGGCCAGCAAAAAATTGCGCAGCTTTTGGGCCTTCGCCAAGAGGCGGTCACGTGGAACGGCAACATGGAGGAATATGTCTTCATATTTCTGCAGCTTGACATTTGCCGTGCCCATCCACCAAGACTGACCATCCGGATCGACCATCCACTTCAGGTCTTTACCATCAGCAATGCCCCCTTTTTCGACCAAGCCCTTGAAGAAGTCGTTGGCACTGCTTTCGTTAAGGTTGGCGGAAATGATTGCGCCGGTTTGTTCAAACAGGCCAATATAGCCTGCATAGGAGGTTGCCATTCTGGCCAGTTCCTCTTGCAGTGATTCGAGACTGATGTCCATCGCAATCACCCAGCCATCGTGCATGTCGTTGGCGAGAGTGATACCGATTTTCCCAGAGGTATAAAACTTGTAGGTTTCGGTACGCAATACCCCGCTGTTTTGACGACTTGCCTGATACCAGGGTCTGTTACGCGGGTCATAGTTTTCAGTGCCCGGCACCTGCTTGCGCTCCAGAATACGGAGCTTGTCATCCAGATAGATCCAGTCCTGGGCTTCGCCCCGGCTCTTGTCAACCCTTTGCACTTGTACCAGCCAGCGCGCCTCCGGGCTCGCCTTGAATTTGGTGTGGTCCCACTCATCCCTGAGTGCCCGCAGCAATAGAAGCTGTCCTTGAGGGCCACCAACATAGACACTGTTGAGCATCGGTTGATCGAGCAATATCGAAGTTTGTGCGGAAAGGCGGTCCATCCAGTCCTTTTCCTGGCCCGTTTTCAAGTCGGGTACGTTGGAAAGGAGTTTCAGCAATGTGGTAGCCGGGAGCAACAAATGATTCATGGCGGCGCCGGACTCATTGGTTATCAACCTTAACGCTGCTTCTGCCTCATCCTCCGCGACCTTGCTCATCAAGACATAACCACCAAGAGTAAAGGCCAGGCCTATCAGAAGAACAAGTCCCCCCATCTGGTACTGAAAGTATCGGCGGATTTTGATCATGGCATATCCTTTGAAGGGGGTGAGTTCTGGCCCGGATGTACTCTTGCCGCGTTTCCTGGGGGGCTTTAGCCTGCGCGAGTAATTTACCTGATTTTCTGCGGGTGATTTGGCGTAGATGGAGGTGCCGTCAGAATCGCGCTGGTTTTGGCAAATGCTGTCACCGGCTTTAGCCGATGCTGGTTTTTTTTCAATCAAGTATCATACGGACAGAGCCAACGTCCGCTATGCAGCGCTTTCTTAAGGAGCCGCTTCTGGCCGAACTCTGCCTTATAACGACTGTGTGGCTCGATGCCGAACTGGTCATGTTCCGCAGCGGGAGCGGAGTTTCATTTTTGGCGCATTTTTCCGGTTGACCGTGGAATCCGCAGAAAACACTCAGCAGCACTCTTCCTCTATTTGCAACAACAGGCCAAGGGCCTCGCCGTCGTTCCAGTGTTCAAAAAAATCGCGAAACTGGTTGATGTTGGAGTGGATCAGAAAAAGATCGTCCGGCTTGGTGACTGCGTTGCCGGCGCGCTTTTTGGCGAAGTATTCCCAGAAGGCGTTGCTGCGGCCCGGGATGGCCAGTTGCCGGTCGAGGTATTCCATGAGCCGGCGGGCGTTGCCGGCGCAATCGATGTCCTGAAAGCTGACGTAGCGGTCGGTCTTGCGGCAAGCGCATTGTTGAGACATGGCGTTCTCCCTGAAAGTTGTCGGGAGCAACTTTAGCCGGCCGGGCGGCTGGCTGTCCGTCGGCTGGCCGACGTTTTGATTCAGGGCAGGGCTTTAGGGCAAAGGCGAGCAGCGCGCCTTGAGGGTGTCGAGCGACGGGACGAGCAGGCTGCGCCGGCTCTGGCGGAGCAGGACGCCTTCGCGCTCCCACTGGTTGATCAGCGAGGAAATGCTCTGCCGCGTCGTGCCGAGCAGGCTGGCGATGTCCTGCATGCTGAAATCGAGCGGCACCAGCCAGCCATGCTCCTGGCGCAGGCCGCGCCGTTCGGCCAGTTGGCAGAGAAAGCGGGCCAGCCGGGCCGGCACTTCGCGAAAGGCGAGGTCTTCGATGAGTCCGACGGCATTGCTCAGCAGGCGGCCCATGACGCGCATCATGACCGGCGTTACCGACGGGTCGGTGGCCAGCTTGCGGGCGAAGGTCGGCGTGTCGATGAGCCAGATGCTGGTCGGCACGACGGCTTCGACATAGGTCGGGGTGTGCGTCGTGTAGATGTCGCCGGCTTCGAGAAAACTCAGGTTGAGTTCGCGATTGTCGCCGGCCAGATAAACCCGCAAGCGACCGGACTGCACCATGAGCACCTGATTGTGCGGGCTGTCGGGTGTCGATAGCAGGTAGCCTTTGGGCACGTCGCGCAGCGTGAAGCCGTCGAGCAGCGCGCCCTGCGCAATGGTCGCGAGATCGGGTTTGGCGAGATGGGCTTGAGCATGCATTGGAAGCGTCATGCAAGAGAGATGCCCAATGCCAGCCCATTGATTAAGCAGGATTAAATTTTTCCATCCCAAGGAAATTGCCGGGTTTCCGACAGGTCATGAAGGCAAGCCCGACAACGCCAAACAACAAATCGGCGAACCAAGCTGGATATCGGCACTCAAATGCCATGTAGCCGCCGCCGTAAAACAGTCACCCCACATGCGACGCCCATCTCCTGGCTACATAATTTTCCACGATGAGAGGCTTGCCATGAACACATCCCCGAACCGCCGCCTGGCTATGCCGGGCATCCTCGCCGTCGCCGCCATTGCCCTGGCCACGTTTTCCCTGCCGGCCTTGGCTGACGACATTTCATTCAAACTTTCCGGCGCCATGGAAGTGCCGCCGGTCGCCACCAAGGCCAGCGGTGAAGGCATGATCAGCATCAAGCCCGACATGAGCGTCAGCGGCAAAGTCATGACCAGCGGGCTGGCCGCCACGATGGCCCATATCCACATCGGCAAGGCCGGCGCCAACGGGCCGGTCGTCATCACCTTGAACAAGAGCGGGGACAACGGCTGGATGGTTCCCGAGGGCAGCAAGCTCAGTGCCGAGCAATATCAGGCCTACAAGGCCGGCGAGCTGTACGTCAATGTGCATAGCGCCGAATTCAAGCCGGGCGAGATTCGCGGCCAGTTGATGCCGCCGATGATGGCCCCGAAGTCCTCCTACTGAAAGCAGAGTGATCCAACGCCAATGAGCCAGACCCTCTACGACTTCAGCGCCCAGCGCCTGAACGGTGATGAGCAGAGCCTCGACGCCTACCGCGGCAAGGTTCTGCTCATCGTCAACACTGCCAGCCAGTGCGGCTTCACCCCGCAATACACCGGCCTCGAAGAACTCTACCGGAGCTTCAGGGAGCGGGGCTTTGTCGTCCTCGGTTTCCCCTGCAACCAGTTCGGCGAGCAGGAACCCGGCGACGCCGAAGCCATCGGCCAGTTCTGCCAGACCCGTTTCGATGTCACTTTCCCGCTCTTTGCCAAGATCGACGTCAACGGCGACCAGGCCCATCCGCTCTACGCCTGGCTCAAGCACGAAGCGGCCGGCATTCTGGGCACCGAGGCGATCAAATGGAATTTCACCAAATTTCTCGTCGACCGTCAGGGCAAGGTCGTCCATCGCTACGCCCCGGCCACCCGGCCGGAGGAACTGGTGGAAGCGGTCGAAACGCTACTTTAAGCAGCGCCAGCGACGGAACTGTTGCCGTCAGCATCCGTCGAACCAACACCCCGTCGCCTAAAAGGAGTCTCCCATGCAAGCCCAACTGCACACCATGGCCAACCTGTTTGCCCAGCTCGGACTACCCACCGACGCGGTTGCGCTCGAGAACTTCATCGATACCCATCGCCCGCTGGACAACGAGATTCCGCTCTACCGCGCGCCCTTCTGGAGCGACGCGCAACGCGCCTTCCTCAAGGAAGAAATCATCGAGGATGCCGACTGGTCTGCGGTCATCGACGAATTGAACGGGCGTTTGCGCTAAGTTCTCCGGCGCCGACAACCTTTACGCGGAGCCAAATAGGACGACTTTCAATATCAAGCCAAAATTTAGCATGATCGTGCTAATATTTGGTTATGTCGATTTCCGCCGCCCTTTTTTCCGATAGCCAGGCCCGCCTGTTCCGTTGGCTGTTCGGCCAGCCAGAACGTAGCTATCACTTGAGCGAATTGCGTCGCTTGACAGAGCTTGGTAGCGCCTCGCTGCAACGGGAACTGAACCGGCTGGTCGACGCCGGGCTGGTTCTTTCCGAGCGCGTCGGCAATCTTCGGTGTTTTCAGGCCAACCCGCAAAGTCCCGTTTTCGCAGAGCTGGTCGCGTTGACGCGCAAGACACTCGGCGCCGTCCCCTTGCTGCGCGAAGCCTTGCTGCCCATCGCCGACCGGCTGGACAGCGCGTTCATCTATGGTTCCGTGGCTAAACAAACCGACACCGCACAAAGCGATATCGACCTGATGCTGGTGGGGGAAAATCTTTCCCTCAATGAAATTCTGACCCTGCTATTACCGCTGGAAACGCAGCTTGGACGGAAGATAAACCCCAACTGCTATACTCGATCCGAATATGGGCGACGACTCGCCGAGCCGGATTCATTCGTCAATCGCGTCCTCGCTCAACCTATCTTGCCCCTGATCGGAAAAGACCTTGACCCAGCCAGCGCTGGATAATCTGGTGCGCATCGGCCAACTCAAGGCCGAGCCGTGCAATCCAGTAGAAGCCAGGCGGATGCTGGGCATGGCACGCACCCGACTGGCCGACGCCCAACTTGGCAGCCTCTCCGCCGAAGGCCGCTTCACCAGCGCCTATAACGCGGCTCATGCCGCGGCACTCGCCGCCTTACGCTGGCACGGCTATCGAAGTGAAAACCGCTACACTGTTTTTCAGTGCCTGCCCCACACACTGGGCTGGTCCGCCATTCAATGGCGCATTCTGGACAACGCCCACCAGAAACGAAATCTCGCTGAGTACGAAGGTTTCCTTGAGGTAGAGGAATCCACCATCAAGGAATTGTGCACACTGGTGGCCGAACTGATTGCCGATGCCGGCAAGCTGATCGAGAACTGAGTTGGTTCAGCAAATCCCGGAAAATCGCCGCTCAATTCCCGCCAGCGTCCGGCCCCAGCTTGCCGCCTGAAGCCATGACCCGATCACTCAGCGCCTGCAGCGTTTCCTGGGCGTCGTTGGCGGCTTCCTGCATTTCGTCCTGGGTCAGGGGGCGGGCCAGGGCTTCGAGTTCGATGCGCTGAATGTTCGGGCACTTGGCGACAGCGCCATGCAGGATGCTGTCGACCTTCCTGGCGCCCAGCCCGAACAGCACCTTTTCGAGCACGAACAGGCGGACGATGATGATGTCCTCCTCGTTCTGCGCTGTCGCCTGCACTGCCTCGATTTCCTGGCGCAGATAGCCGCGGAATTTGAGCGGCGTTATGTCGGCAGGCACCTGCAAAATGGAAGAACGGAATTGGCCTTGGATCATGGTTTGGCGGAAAACTGGAAAGCGGGGATTTTCGCAGAATGGACCGCCCTATGCGGCCAAACTTGCTTCGTTGTCCGGTTGTTTTTCCGCTGTTAGCCATTTCAGCAGGGTCTGGTACAGGCGATCGGGATGAAACGGCTTGGCGATATAGTCGGTCATGCCAGCCGCGAGGCAATTGGCCTTGTCTTCGGTGAAGACATTGGCTGTCATGGCAATAATCGGCGTCTGCCGGTTTTTCGATTCGGCGAGAATCGCCCGGGTGGCGGAAATGCCGTTCATCACGGGCATCTGGATATCCATCAGGATCAGCGCGTAGTCCTTCTGGCGGGCAAGTTGAACCGCCTGCTCGCCATCGTTGGCGACATCGACGATGAGGCCGACGTACTCAAGCATGCCGCGGGCAACTTCCTGATTCAGGGCTTCATCTTCGACCAGCAGGATGCGTTTTCCGGGATGCAGGCGAAGAATCTGGCTGGCCGGTTGTTCAATTGCGGCGCTGCCTTCATCGGCCACGGCCCGGGCTGACTTCGGCAGGCTGAGTTCGAACCAGAAATTGCTGCCCAGCCCCGGCGTGCTGTCGACGTCGATTTTCCCGCCCATGAGGCCGACCAGGCGCTTGCTGATCGCCAGCCCGAGGCCCGTGCCACCGTATTTGCGGGTCATCGAGCTATCGGCCTGTTCGAAGGCGGAAAAAATTCGTGCCTTGTCTTCCGGGCCAAGACCAATGCCGGTATCGATCACTTCGAAGCGCAACAGGGCGGCGCCCCGGCTTGATTCGCGCTCGATGACGCGGACGGTGATGCTGCCGCGCTCGGTGAATTTGACGGCATTGGCCGCCAGATTGATCAGCACTTGCCCGAGACGCAGGGGGTCGCCGCTGAATGCCTGGTTGAGCAGCTCTGGCGGAATCTCGGTGTGTAGTTCAAGCCCCCTGGCTTGCGCCTTGTCGCCGAGAAGGCTGACCAGACTGTCGAAGACGGGGGCGAGCTTGAAGTCGGTTGTTTCAAGCACCAGCCGGTCGGCTTCGATCTTGGAAATATCGAGGATGTCGTTGATCACCGAGAGCAGATGATCGGCCGCGAACTTGGCCTTGTCGAGCTGATCCCGGCCCTTTTCGTCGGTCATCCGGGCGCGGGCCAGCCTGATCATGCCGGTGATGCCATTGAGCGGCGTGCGCAGTTCGTGGCTCATGTTGGCCAGGAAGGTGCTTTTCGTCCGGCTCGCCGCTTCGGCCACATCCTTGGCGGCGTTGAGTTCGGCGGTCCGGGCCTCGACCAGCAACTCGAGATGGTTCCGGTAGGCGTCCAGCTCAAGTTCGGATTGCTTGCGTGCCGTGATGTCCCGGGTGACCGCCAGGTGGGCGACTTCACCGCCAACCTGCACGGGGACGGCGTGCGACTCCATGGTCCGGCGGGCGCCATTCAGTCCGATGATGGCGAATTCGAGCATGCCGCTTTGGCCATGGATCACGCGTTGATGGAATTCGACAAAGGCCTGGCGATCCTCGGGGGCGACCAGGTCAAAAACGGACAGCCCGGCAACCTGCCTGAGAGAACACGCTTCGATCATCCCCAGGCCGGCCGGATTCATCTGTACGAGACGTCCTTCCGTATCCACCAGCTTGACGCACTCCGGCTCGGTTTCGATGATGGTCCGGAGATTTTCTTCACTGAGCGCCAGGCGTTTCCGGTCGCGTTCCGAATTGGCCAGCATCCGGAAGAGGAGGGTGCCAAGCAGGACGGAAAGGAAAAAGATCCCGGCAACCATGGCGGCAGTCTTGTACACCTCGGCTTTCCAGCCACTGAGGTATTGATCGCTCGAGACGCCGACGATGGCGATCATCGGGACATTGTTCAGACGCCGGAATGAAACGGTGCGTTCGCGTCCATCGGCCGCCTTTGAGGTGTGATACGTGGCCGATTTGACGCCCGATTCGACCAGTGTACGGAGCTCGGCGGAAACGCTGGCATCGCCCACCTGTCCGACCGGGAGGTCAGGGGCCGCCGGAAAGCGCGCTACCATCCCGAGGTCGGCATCGCGCAGGATCAGGACGGTGTCCGGCGGGAGCTCGTATTGCGCCAGAAGTTCGGATAAATAGTTGATGGCAACGGGGGCGGAAACGACGCCGGCAAAACGCCCGTCGCTGGTGTTGAAGCGGCGGGAAAAATTGACGATGTATTGCTTGGCGACGCGCCCCAGCCGGGGTTTGCGAAAACGTATGCTCCGGTCGGCATTGTCGCGGTGGTAGATAAAGTAATCGCGGTCCGCCCACGAAACCGCTGCCGCCTTGTCAACGCCAGTCCCGAGAAAGACCAGACCGGAAGCGTCGGCAATGCGCAGACCTTCAAGTTCGGGATTGCGTTGCTGGTTGCGGGCGATCGAGGCGCTGATCGACGCCTCGTCAATCTTGCCCTTGGCCAGCTGCTGCTCCAGGTCATCGACAATGGCGTGCAGCGCCAGGTCGATGCTGCGAATGCTGCCGGAAACCGATTGATCGAGCGAACCCACGACGTTTTTCGTCAGCGTCTCGGCCTGTTCCTCGTAAAGCGCCTTGCTGTGATGCAGCGAATACGCCGCCAGGACAAAAACCAGCAGATTCGCCCCCAGCAGCGCGATGACCAATAATGTTCGGGCGCGCAGGGTGGTGCTCATGATGGCGTAACGTACCGTGTGGGTTGCAATGGCCGGGGCCGAGGAAAGTGGATTGGCGAACTGTCACATTTTCCCAGAATTACTCCATAAGTAATAGATGATGAGTGATCCGTCGGCGATTGTTTGTGCCGTTTTGTGAGAAATCTCCGCAAATTTCCTTGCCGGATTTGAACCAGGAACCGTTTGTTCAGCTAAATCCGGTGGCGACCGGTTGCCAGATTCAAAGGGCTTACCGGCGCCAAATTGTCGCGATTTCGATATTTCATTTTTGGCCGTTATTTCCCGTTGACCGTGGGATTGATGCGTTGGGGCGCAGCTTGCGCCAGGCGGCCGGCGTCGTTTCGAAGGCCCGCTTGAAGGCGCGGTTGAACGCAGCATCCGATTCATAGCCGACCTCGCTGGCGATTTGCGCCGTCGCGGCGGTGCTTTCGCGCAGCCGGGCGGCAGCCAGTTGCAGGCGCCAGTTGGCCAGATAACGCATGGGCGGCATGCCGATCAGGCTGGTGAAGCGCTCGGCAAAGGCGGAGCGCGATAGGCCGACCTCCTGCGCCAGTTCCTCTGTCGTCCACGGGTGGGCGACGCGGGCGTGGAGGAGGGCGAGGGCCCGCCCGACCATGCGGTCGCCCAGGCCGGCGAGCCAGCCGGTCTGGCTTTCGGGCAAGGCCGCAAGATAACGGCGGACGCCTTCGACAAACAGCAGTTCGGCCAGTTTGCCGAGGATCGCCGCCGAGCCGCTGCCGCTAGTCCCGAATTCGCTGGCGGCGTGGCGGAACGAACTTTCCAGCCAGGCACCGCCGCTGCCGTCCCGGACGTCGAGCTTGAGCAGCGGCGGCAGGGCTTTGAGCAACAGATTGTCGGCGCTGTCGCTGCCGAGGTAGCCGCAGACGATGCGCGTCGGCTCACCGCCGCCACCGTAGCGCAGGATGGCTGGCCCCGGCTCGCTCGGTGCCTGCACCGCACTGTCGATGACTTCTGCCCGAAGCCCCGGGGCGCTGCCCAGGACGTGCCTGGCATTGTTCGGCAGGAGCACGATCTCGCCAGCCTGCGCGGTGATGGCCGGGGCATCGTCGATGTGCACAAACATCCGCCCTTCGACGACATAGTGGTAGGCGATGAGGTGGGCCGGCATCCTGCCCTGGGCGTGAAACTCCTCCGGCCCGACCTGCGACAGGACACACCACGGCGCGGTGAATTCCGCATCGAGAAAGACGCCGCCGGAGAAACGCACGGCGGCAAAGACTTCGGAAAGGACATCCATCTTTCGCCTCCGCGAACAAGTCTCCGGCGCCTTGGTCAAATCTTCAGGCGCCCCGGATATGGCGGGTCAATTGTCATGAGACTACCTTGGCACTGTGCGCGTTCCGGCTTTCTTGGCCGGTGACGACGCCAATCGACCGCAAAGATTTCCACCCCAAAGGAGCAAAACAATGATCATTCACGACGATTTGAATCTTTCGTATTCCGGCGCCAGCACCGAGAGCCTGGGCCATTTCCGGTGCGCTTTGCGCCAGTTCGAGTGCTATATCGAAGACCCGGTGGCCAGCGTCGATGCTGCCATCAAAGCCAGCCCGGAATTTGTCATGGGCCATATCCTCAAGGCCTATCTCCATTTGCTCGGCACCGAGCCGGCCGCCATCCCCGTGGCCCGTGCCTGCCTCGCCGCGACCGTCGGCTTGCCGGCCAATGCCCGCGAGCGCGGCCATATCGATGCCGTCGCACAAATGCTCGACGGGCAATGGCGCCGCGCCGGGCGGCTGCTCGAAGATGTCAGCATCGACCACCCGCATGACATCCTCGCCCTGCAGGCCGGGCATCTGGCTGATTTCTACGTCGGCAATACCCGCATGCTGCGCGACCGCATCGCCCGCGCGCTGCCCGCCTGGTCGCCGGACTTGCCGGGCTTTCACGCGCTGCTTGGCATGCATGCCTTCGGCCTTGAGGAAACGGCCGACTACGCCCGGGCCGAGGCGCAAGGCCGGGCGGCACTTGAGCTTGAGCCGCGCGATGGCTGGGCTCAACACGCCGTCGCCCATGTCATGGAAATGCAATGCCGCACCCACGACGGCATCGCCTGGATGCGCGCCGATCCCGCCGCCTGGTCCACCGACAGCTTTTTCAAGGTGCATCTGTGGTGGCACCTGGCCCTTTTCCATCTTGAACTGGGCGAGATCGACGAAGTGCTGGCGCTGTTCGACGGCCCCATTCACGGCGAACGCTCGACCATGGTGCTCGACATGATCGACGCCTCGGCCCTGCTCTGGCGCCTGCACCTGCGCGGCGTCGACCTCGGCCAGCGTTGGTCCACGGTGGCCGATGGCTGGCAGCCACTAGCCACGGCCGGCACCTACGCCTTCAACGACGTGCATGCGGTGATGGCCTTTGTCGGCGCCCGGCGCCCCGAAGCCATCGCCGAGGTACTGCAAACGCAGGAAGCCGTATTGCTCGGCAATGACGACAACGAAGCCTTCACCCGCGAAGTCGGCCATCCGCTGACGCTCGCCCTCAAGGCGTTCGGCCAGGGCGCCTACGGCGACACCGTGCGCCTGCTCCGCCCGCTCCGCGAAATCGCCCACCGCTTCGGTGGCAGCCATGCCCAGCGCGACCTGCTCGACCTGACGCTGATCGAAGCGGCGCTGCGCGCCGGCCAGCACAATCTGGCCACAGCCCTCTGCGCCGAACGCCAGCCGGCCCGCGGCCACAGCCCGTTGACCCGGCAACTGCTGCGGCGCTGCGAGCCATTGAGTCTGGCGGCCTGAGTCTGGTTGCTGGATGGCCGCCTGATTGACAAGGAAAGCCAGAGCGTCGCCATCGCCTGAACGGCCACGGCATGGCGACGCCGGCATTTCATTTTTCGCCGATTTTTCGGGTTGACCGTGGGATTGGTTGAAACCAGCCTCAGGCCATCACCAACATGCAGCGCTCAAGCCAGTCCGGGCGATTCTGCAAACGCTCGATTAAAAGGGGCAGAAAACGAAATGTCTCTGACCCCTATGACTGCTGTCATCCGATGCCATGAACCGCGTTGTAATTGGCCAAGGCCTTGGCTACCTGCCCGCTCGGTGTCGCCGGGTCACCCAGACCGAATTCGGCCTGCAAGGATGTCATGTTGGTATCGATGTAGCTGATCGCGCGCGTCAGATTGTCCAGACGGTTGCTAATGAAGTTGCCGGCCGAGTTCAACAGCTCAGCCGACTTGGCGAAATTGGTGGTGAATTCGTGCAGCGCGCCGATTGCCGCCGTCTTGTTGCCGGCCAGCGTCGCATCCAGCCGGGCGTTATCCACCGTCGCCAGCTTGGTCACCGGGTCGATGCTCAAGCCGAGATCAGCCATGCCATGCACGCCGTTCATCGCGCCATTGAATGGATTGGCGATACTCTGCTCCAGTTCGTACTGCGACACCTTGGCCGCCTGCGTGCCCGCCAGCATGCCGCCATCCTGCAACTCGCTGCCGAAACGCTGCATCCAGCCATTGTAGGCATTGGCAAAAGCCTGCACGCGGCCACGGATTTCTTCGTTGCTGGTCGACACCGCCGTGCTGCCCAGCTTCACCGCCTCCTGCTGCAGCGTCGACACGTAGGATTTCATGTCGCTCATTTCGGAAGCCTCGGCCTTGAAATTGACGGCAAAGCGGTTGATGTCCGTCATCATCTTGTAGGCCGACTCCGGGTCGAACAGCGCCATGTTACGCCCCGCGGCCGACACGCCATTCGTGCCACCCACGCCCGCGGCACTGCCCAGCAGGGCGTCCAGAGAGGACGTGCCAGCCGTTTTGCCGGCACCGAGAATGTCGGCAAAATTCGCCTCGCCCGACACCTTGCCCGAACCCGGTGCCGACGAGACCAGCAAGCCGACCGTTTGCGATTCGACATTGGCAATCTGCAACTTCAGCGATGACAAGAAATCCGTCGCCTCAGCCGAACCAGCAGCCGGCGTCGTCGCCTTGCCGCCCAGGAGTTTCGAAAAATCGAAACCGTTACCGTTAATACCATTGACCGACATATCGCCTCCAACCGTTGCCGAGGGCCAAGAACCCTCGTCCTGCTTCATGCCCAACTACCAGCAAAAACCACACCCGTCTGCCGCAGAGCCTTGGTTCATAGCGGCGCAAAACCGGACCACCCGACCGGGACCGCCTGCCGCACAAGGATCCACGAGACAATACGACGCACCGGGCAAAATAACGCCGACTCGTCGTAGACCTGAAAGCCCGCGGCTCGTTCGCGGCAATGCTGGTGTTTTTTGCCGAGCGACCGGCAAGAGCAGTTCTCCGAAGCCGACTGGCCCAAACGCTCGGCGGGCAAAATGGAAGCAGAGCCTGATTTTTATGCGCAAAAAAGCCGGGACATGCCCGGCCGATTTTGTTTTTGGCTGAGTTACTCAAGCGGCTGGCTGAAAGGCCGCCAGTTGCTTTTGCAGCTTCGCTGCATCGCATTCCGGGCAAATAGTGCCGCGCCCCTTGCCGGATAGCATCACCATGGAGTTTGTCCGGCACTTCTTGCAGCGGATGCCGAGGAGGCCCAAGTCGAGACAGGGTTTCGTCCAGTCCGACGTCACTTCAGGCAGTGTGGCCGCCAGCCAGGCAAATTCGCTGACGTCGAAGAAATTGCCCAGTCCGATCCAGCGCAATGCCTTCAGCTTGCCGAGCGGGCGCAGCGAACCATCGGCAACGTGAATCGCGCCGAGGTGCAGCCAGCGCAGCCGGGTCAGGTCGGCGAGCGGGGCCAGCGTGGCCAGTGTCTGGCGCTTGCCCTCTGCGCCGGAAAATCCGAGGCCTTCCAGAGCCGTCAGGGTGGCGAGCGGCGAAAGGTCAGTGATTGCCTTGAGATTGTCCAGTTCCAGCCAGCGCAGCGAGGACATGTCGCCGAGCACATCGATGTTCGTCACGCCGGGCGAACTGCCCAGGTGCAGGGCCTGGAGCCTGCCCAAGGCCGGCAGGGCGGCCAGCGACGTGACGCCGCCCCATTTGACGTAAAGGCCTTCGAGCGACGGGATGCGGCAGGCAGCGTCGAAAAGCGCCTGCGGCGTGCGCGACTGAAACCACAGATAGCGGACGCCATTCAGGGTCGGCAGGAACTCGCACCAGGCCTCTACCAGCGCCTTCTGGGCCTTGGCCGGCAGGTCTGTCTGGGTGCAGGCAATGGCCAGGTTCTCGCCGCCGGAATAGTCCTCCGGCCGGCGCACGCTGCGGGGTGGAAAATTCTCATCCGGCCGGTGATACCGGAAGCCGTGCCAGGGCTGGGGACCGGCCCGCCTTGCCTGCTCCTGCGCGGCAAGGACGCTTTCCTGAAGCTGCTTGCGGAATTCGTCCATCGACAGACTCATGAAATCTCCCGGGTTATTGCAGGCTGCGACTGCCAGAAAACGCCGCCAAAATCCCATGGCTGATGACGAAGGGGCCATCCGGTTGCCGGGCTTGGCGTCGCGCAGCAAACATACGGGGGCTGACCTTTATTGTTCATTGCATTTAATTCGGGCGCCCCTTTAGCCTTCGTTTTCAGTATCGCTGCCGGTGCCGACCATGCCAGCAGGCACACCCTGCTGCCAGTCCCCATAAGTGTGACGTGTTCCCTTTAGCAGCCAAGATGTGCGGCCGTTATCGGGACGACCGAGAATGGTTGCGGATGCTGCACTCGGGCTGTTGAATGGAGTGTTCTCGGCAAACTCCAGATTGCCATTGCCATCTGGCTTGAGCACCTGTGTATCTACCAGTTTCTGCCGTAAGGGCTGATAGCTGTGGTATTCCCCAGTCCACGCAGGTTTGGCTTTGGATCCTTTTAGCACGATGAATTGCTGCCCAACTTCCCGGGCAGTGGCCAGCAAGTTGTGCTTGGTACTTTCCAGTTCAAACATCGCTAAGGTGCCTGAACGATCAAGCTCAGAGAGCATGTTCATGGCAGACTCTGCTGGATTTCTTCGATCCTGCAGCCGCCAGTGCAACTCAAGCTTTGCTAGCAGTTCCGTATGCCGAGTTGAGACAGCGTCAGGCGTCCATTCCTGATGCTGCAAAACTTGGGTTGTTAGCGCGAAGGGCGAAACCCCTCCTTTGGTAAAGTAAGCCTGCTTTTTTTTGGCGAAGTCATAATTGCTCGCCGCACTATTTTTCTTGCGGGTCAGCAAGGCAAGGTTGCCGATGCGATGTACCCAAAGCAGTCGATCCTGCGGTGTAGGGAACCATAGCATCCAGTTGCTGTTGGCCTGCGGCGTCTGTGGCAGCACGTGCTCTACGGTAATCGTCTCGAAGTCGTAGCTGGCGCCTCCGCCGGAAACAAGCGCATCAAGTCGAAGCAGGATAATGGAGCGCGCACGTGCAGAGTGTGTGTCGTAGATCGGCCCAGAAAGCGCTTCGTACGTGGCAAATTGCTCCGATGGTGACAATTGCAACGGTGAGGTGTTATCGCCAAGTTCCTGCCCGCTCTGAATGGCAACGGTGAGTTTGGCAAACCGCTCAATACGCTCATTGACGCCAGCGCGCCGCACCAGCATCGCATAGGCTAGACGTTCCAGATCGGCAAAGAACTGCAGCATCGCCACCGGGTCATTCCGATGCTTGGAAAAAAATACCAGCGCAGGTGGTAGCCAGTCCTTGAATTCGATTCGGTTCAACCAGTGCAGGCATTCATTGATCTTTTCCGCATCTTTCTGGCTGGAGTAGGCTGCATCAGTGATTTCCTGAAAGGCTTCGGCCATTGGTTCCAGTACTGTGTCAATGAAGTGTGTTGGGTTCTGCGGGTTGACGTGTTCACGAAATTCCTTGAGCAGCGTCCCTTGTGGCTTAGCCTTGCGGTAGACCATACGGATATGACTAAAAAGGTCGCCAAAAGCGTCACGCCCAAGGTCGTCCTCCATATCCTCCCATTTCTGGGTGTAGGCATCTCGCAGGATCGGATTTACCTTACCGATAATTTCTGCTTTCAGAATATCGGTTGCGCTTAGATCCAGACCACGGCTATTGAGAACGCCGAAAATGCGGTATGCCGAATCCAAGTCAGGGGTTGCAACAGTCACCAGATAGCAGCGGGTGGCAATAAACTGAACCAGTAGTTTCTTTGTGTCGTCCCCCAGCTTTTCCAAAGAAGCCATAAAGAGTTGAGCATTTTCGCGGAGCCTTCCCTGGCTATCAGGAAGTTTGTCGTTCAACGCGGCGAGCGTTTCGATACCGCCCTCGTGCTGGACGTACTGACGGAAAAAATCGCGGTCGCGCTCGCGCAGCGAAAGACGATAGTGGTTCTCGGTGGCGGTCACGACATCACCTTGCTCATAGATACGCTTAGTGATTCCGTTTTTTAATGGAACATCCGTTATCGATGCACGAATCGCCGAGAGTAGAAGGGTGAGAGTTGTCAGGCGTTGCTGACCGTCGACAACTGTCGCGTCGGGGATTGCATCTTTCTTGACCAGAACGATGCTGCCTAGAAAGTACGGAGGCATTTCATCCAGTATTCCACTGCTGGACTGCATGAACGACATCAGGTCGTCAAACAGCTCACGCGCTTGATCTGTTGTCCAAGAGTAGGGGCGCTGATAGCCCGGAATCGTGAACATGTAGTCATCACTGAAAATTTTGGCTAATGGCTGTTCTTTGGCGATAAGTGTGTGGCTCATGCAGCTGATTCCATAAGTTTGTTGATGGTGGGGGCGTGTATGGCTTTATCGGTGAGTGGTAGGGCTGCTGTACCGCCGAAGAGTATCGGTGAGCTCTCCACATTGGGCAATGCTATTTTCATCTTCCGCATTAGCTGGAAAGCCAGCCCCTGCCAACCGAGCTGTACCGTTAGTTCGGAAATTGCCGCTTGGTGTGAACTACGTTGAGGACGACGATTGCGTCCTCCATAATTTGGACGAAAACCACGTAGGGGAGTTTGTTGACGACCAGTTCGCGGGCGCCTGGGACGCGGTCGCTTTCCCTGATCCGTTTGATGAAGGGTGGGAGCGATTCGATTTCGGCGATGATTCGCCGTTCGACCGCAGCGGCGGTGCGGGGGCTGGCCTCCTGGTGGTAATAGACGAGGATTTCCTCGAGGTCGCCGAGGGCCTCGTCGGTCCAGAGTATGCGCATCGTCAGGCGGTTTTGCCGAGGCGTGCTTTGAGCCGGTCTTTCAGGAGCGACAGGGCTTCGGTGTGCTCGCTCAGTTTGGTTTCGCCGGTGGCGACGCGTTCAATGGTCCGGTTAACCTTGTCGAAGAGCCATTCGTCGTAGCCCGATTCCTTGTCGATGAAGAAGTCGGAAAAGAGGGTGTCGGCGGCGTCTTCGACCGAGATCATGATGCCGACCGGGCGGTCGTTCTTGGTCACGACGACGGGTTCCCGGCGGGCGGTGTCGAGGAATTCGCCGAAGTGGTTCTTGGCGTCGCGGGCTGTCATGACTTTCATTTTCTTACCTTTTGTGCCGGGCTTGGTTGTGTCCATTGTAGCTACAATGGACATTCAGGCAAGCGTTTGCCGAGGCCCGCTGACCAGACAGGAAAAACCAGCGGCGATACCGTGGCCATAAGTCCGACCGGCCACCGCATGGCCGGCCCAGTATTTCATTTTTGGCCGATTTTTACGGTAGACCGTAGCAAGCCAGGTTGACCGTGGGATCGGCTGGCTGGCCTATGTGCCGGACGGGGCCTTGTTCACCCATATATACCGCGCCACGGCGTGTTCGAGCGCCAGCTCCACCTCGTCGGCGAGGATGACGGTCATCGGCCGCTGCTGGAGGACCTTGATCGGGCGATTTTCGGCCAGGCCGTAGGCGGTCAGTTGCTCGCGCTGGAGCGGGTCGATTTCGTCTCCGAGGGCGGCGAGGCGGACTTCGCTGCCGGGCGGGATGAAGGCGAGGGGGAGGCGGGCTTCGTGGGTGGGGCTCATGACCAGACGGCGCGGAGGAGGAGGTTGAACACGCCGCCGACGAAGAAGGCGAAGGGGACGATGACGGCGACCATGCAGAGGGCGACTTTGGTGCCTTGTTCCTTGACCATCATCATGAGGCTGGCGAAGCAGGGGATGAACAGGGTGATGGTGATCATGCCGACGACGGCCTGGATCGGGCTCAGCGTATGGGCCATTGCGAACAGGCCGGTGGCGCCGAAGTCGCGGCGCAGGAAGCCCATGACGAAGGCGGCCGAGGCTTCTTTCGGCAGGCCGAGCCAGCCGGAGACGAGCGGTTCGCCGGCTTCGATGATGGCGGGCAGGGCGCCGACTTTGTCGAGCGAGAACATGATGAAGGTGCCGAGCAGGAAAAGCGGGATGACTTCGATCAGATACCACTTGAGCCGGCCGCCGGTCTTCTTGAAGACATTGGCGAAGATCGGCAGGCGCATGGGCGGCAGCTCGGTGACCAGCGGGATGCGCCGGCCGGGAATGAGCTTGGCGGCGAGGAAGCCGGAGAGCAGCAGGATGGCGACCATGGCCAGCGCCCAGATGAGCACGGCGGTGAAGGAGACGCCGCCGAGCATGCCGAGGACGACGCCGAGCTGCGCCGAACACGGGATGGCCAGGGCGAGCAGGAAAATGGTGATGATCCGTTCGCGCTGGCTGTGCAGGATGCGCGTGGTCAGCGTCGCCATCGTCACGCAGCCGAGGCCGAGGACCATCGGCAAAACCGCGCGGCCGTTGAGGCCGATCAGCGAGAACAGCCGGTTGGCGATGACGGTCAGGCGCGGCAGATAGCCTGAGTCTTCGAGCACGCCGAAGGCGAAGAAGAAGGTGGTGACGATGGGCAGGATGAGCGCCAGCGCGTAGGTCATGCCCATGGTCCACAGGCCGTACTGGCCGACGAGCAATTCCTGCAGCCAGGGGGCGCTGATCGCGGTGGTGACGAAAGCGGTGAAGGCCGGATTGAGGATGCCTTCGAACAGACCTTCTTCCAGCAGGCCGACCAGTGTGGTGGCGCCGAAGACGCCGACGAATTCATAGACGGCGTAAAGCACGCCGAGCAGGATGGGGACGCCCCAGACCGGATGAACGACGTATTGGCCGATCCGTTGCGAGAGCAATGGGCTGCTCTTGATGGCGCGCTGGATGACGCTGGCGGACAGCGCATCGGCCGCTTCGGTGCGTTCGCGGGCGAGCAGGGCGGGGAGGTCGCCATCGGCGCGGTCGATTGCGTTTTTGCGCAAAATTTCCAGTTGACCGTGGGAATCGCCGGCCTGTTCGGCCAGCCAGTCGGCGACGACGGTATCGCCACCGAGGTAGAGAATCGCCAGCCCGCGGGCGGCCAGTTGCGGGTGCGGGGCGAGGCGGGTGATGGCCTCGGCCATGGCGGCAATATCCGCCTCGATTTCCGGGTCGTAGCGCAGCAGCGCTTCGGCGCGCTGGGCATGGCCGAGGCCGTGGGTCAGTTCACCAATGCCTTCGCCGCCGGTGGCGACGGTGGCCAGCACCGGGATGCCGAGTTCTTCCGAGAGCGCCGGGATGTTGACCACGACGCCGCGGGCCGCCGCCTCGTCGTGCATGTTCAGGGCCAGGACCATTGGCACGCCGAGTTCGGCCAGCAGCGCGGTCAAGGTCAGGGTGCGGCGCAGGTTCTTGGCGTCGCCGACCTGGACCAGGCAGCGCGACGATTCGTTGAGCAGGGCGCGCATGGTCGCTCGTTCGTCATCGCTGCGCGAGGGCAGGGCAAGCACGCCGGGGGTGTCGAGGAGCATCGCCTCGCGGTCGAAACGGGCGCTGGCCCGGGTGACTTCGACGGTGGTCCCGGGGTAGTTCGAAACGTTGACGTAGGCGCCGGTCAGGCGGTGAAAGAGCACCGATTTGCCGACATTGGGGTGGCCGACGAGCAGGATGGCGTTGGCGTTGGCGGCGGAGGCAGATGTGGTCATGTTGTTTCGGCTTTGGCGCAGTTGGCGGCTTGATCGAGCCAGTCGGAGGTGATTTCGCCGGTGCGCCGACCCGGTTGCCGAAGCGGGCCAACACAAACGACAGGGGCCCATCCCCTATCGTTTGTATTTTAACGGCGCTGCCGGAGAAAAGATTTCTGTTTGCTCTGGTTGTCTACCTCAAATAATTCAAGCTCGGTCACCAGACAAAGAAAACCAGCGTCCACACGGTCGTCATGAGCCCGACCGGCCAGAGCATGGCGAACCCGGCATTCCATTTTTGGCCGATATTTCCGGTTGACCGTAGGATTAGTTGTAAAGCCAGCCACAGGCTGCCGAGGCAGCCGGCGGTGAGCAGGCCGATGCGGAAATACGGCAGCCAGCCGAGCCACAGGTGTTCGGCCTTCAAATGCGTGACGGTGAGCATCGACAGGCCGAGGATGACGCTGGCGGCGGCGAGCGGGGTTAGCGCCAGGGTGAGGCGTTGCCAGGTCAGGTGTTCGGTTTTGAGGATGCGGGCGGCGAGGGCCGGGCCGATCAGGAGCAGGCTGCCGAGCAGGAAGCCGCCGCCGAGCAGGTAGGCGAGGATCAGGGCGCCGTCGAGCCAGGTGAACAGGTCGCTGGCTTCCGGGTAGTGGGTGAGCAGCCACCACGGCACGTCGTTGTCGAGCAGGGCGAAGTGGTCGTGGTCGACGAGCCATTCGGCGGCGGCCAGTTTGGCGCTGAGCAGCCAGGGGCTGAGCGTCCATTGGAAGGCGGCGGTGGCGACGCCGAGGACGCCGTAGACGAGCGTCAGTGCATCGGGGGTCTTGGCCACGTTGTTGAAGTCGAGGATTTCGCTGAACGGCGAGCGGGCGGAGTAGGTCACGGCGTCGCGCTGGCCGGCGCAGCGGCCGCAGCTGTGGCATTCGGAGGCGCTGGTCATGCGCCGGACGTCGAGCAGCGGGGCGCAATTGACCGGTTCGAAGTCGCCTTGGTATTTGTCCCACGCCTCGCGGTCGACCTTGTAGTGGAGTGGGGCGATCTTGGCCAGCACGGCGAAAACGCCCGAGGCCGGGCACAGGTAGCGGCACCAGATGCGCTTTTCGCGGCCGTAGAGCAGGCCGATGCCGATGGCGGCGATGGTCGAGCCGCCGAGGACCAGCAACGCCGCTTGCGGGTATTCGTAAACGCTGACCAGCTGGCCATAAACCGTGGTCATGACGAAGGCGACGAAGGGCCAGCCGGTCCACTTGAGCCAGCGCGGCAGCGCCTTGCCGCGGCCGTACTGGCTGACCCATTCGGAAATGGCGCCTTCCGGGCAGAACAGGCCGCACCAGACGCGGCCCATGGTCACCGTGGCGATCATGACGCCGGGCCACCACAGGCCCCAGAAGCAGAATTGGGCGAACAGGCGCAGGTTGTCCCAGATGTGCGCGTCTTCCGGCGGTAAAGGCAAAAACGCCGGGATGATGACCATCGCGGCGTAGAGGATGACGATCAGCCATTGGATGGCGATGATGGTCCGGCGGTTATTGCGGAGGAAAAGGCCGACTTTTTCCACCCGGCTGCGCGGACGGCTGACGTGAAACTGGATGACGTGTTCAGCCACGACCGGTCCTCCTCCAGGCAAACAGCACGACGCCCCAGTAGGCGGCCCAGACGAGCAGGCTGCTCAGGGCCGGGCGGGCGCGGTAGCCGGAGAAGTCGGCGAGCAGTTTGCCGCCCTTGGTCGTGTCGTCGATCAGCATTGACGTGTCCCACACCGGGTCGAGTAGCGGCGGCAGGTAGCCGGTGCCGATCAGGCGGTCGATGGCGGCGATGAGCAGGGCCGAGGCGAGGATGAGCAACAGGATCGATGACAGGCGCAGAAGCAGGCCTATGTTGAGTTTGGCCAGGCTCTTGGCGGCCAGCCAGGCGGTGGCACTGGCGCCGGCAAAACCGGCCACGGCACCCATGAGCAGGGCGCTGAGATCGCCTTCCTGCGCCATGCCGTAAAGGAAGATCACTGTCTCGGCGCCTTCGCGGGCGACGGCCAGCGCGGCCACCACAGCGACGCCGAAATAGCCCGAGCGCTCGCGGGCGGCGGCGAGGTCGGCGTGCAGCCTGGCCTTCATCTGCCGGCCATGCTTGCGCATCCACAGCACCATCTGGGTGATCAGCCCGGCGGCGACGAAGAGCGTGGCGGTCTGGAAGATTTCCAGCGCTTCGCCGGTCAGTTCGTCCTGCACCGTGAGCAGCGCCCAGCCGAGCAGCAGGGCGAGGCCGACGCCGGCGCCGAGGCCGATAAACAGGGCGCGCTTGCCCTTGCCGGTGGCGTCGTTGGCCTGCAACCAGGCGTAGAGAATGCCGGCGATCAGGAAAGCCTCGAGGCTTTCGCGCCAGACGACAAAAAATGCGTTACCCATGCTGTGCTCCGTGCTTGCTGGCTAGTGTTTCTGTTGGCTGGCTGGCGATCTATTTGGCGACAATCCGCCCTTGCCCGGTTTCCGGATGAAAATCGTCAAAAAACTTGTAAGTCCCCGGCTTCATCGGGAAAAACACCATGTTCCGCGTCACACCGGGGGCGAGGACCAGTTCCTTCTTGAGTTCCAGGCTCTCGAATTCCGCCGCGCCCGGCCCTTCATTCTTCACCTCCAGCCGAAAGCGCGTCATGGCCGGCACTTCCAGCGTTTCGGGATGAATGCGGCCATCCTTCATGAGCAGCTTGTAGGTCGGCATGTCGTCGGCCGTTGCTACGGTCAACTGGAAAAAAAGGCTGAAAATGAAAAGCAGGCGGGCGGATTTCATGAGCTTTCCTTAGTAGGCGATGTTGGCGCGCAGGGCGAAGACCTTGACCGACTTCGCGTCGCCATTGCCGCCGCCGTTGCTGACGAACTGGAAGTCAGGCGACAGCTCGAACTGCGGTGAAATGCGGTAGCGGTAATAGATTTCGGCGAGCTTTTCGGCGCCGCGCGGCGTGAAGGTGAAGGCGGTCTGGGTCTGCAATTCGTCCAGGTAGGTGGTGACTGGAGCACTGCGATAAGCCTTGCCGGCCTGCAGCCAGGCGCCGGCAATGCCCAGACTGTCCGCCCCGCGGCCCCAGTAGCTGCCGGAGAACTCGGCACCGAGCGTGGCCGCCTGGTTGAACGGCAGTTCGCCGTTGATCAGCTTGCCGTAGCGGGCGAAGAGCTTGATGCCGTCGCCAACGCGCTGGTCGACCGAGACGCCGACGCCGGTGTGCTTGGCCAGCATGCCGTCGAAATCCGTGCCCTGGCTGCGGTTCCAGCCGTAGATGCGGTAATTGCCGGTCAGGCCGCCGAACAGCTTCAATTGGGTCTCGGCCTGCACCATGAGCAGCGGCGAGGACAGACTGCGCTGGTAGTTGGCGCCCTTGTCGCCGGCGCCAAAGAGGCCGACTGACAGACGCCACGGCTGCATCTTGTCGACGTAATTGAGGTACGAGGCAACAAAGCCCGGCTGGAAGCCGTTGGCATCGACGCCGACTTCACCAGCGGCGTCGAGCAACGGGTTATGGACGAAGACGGAATTGAGGAATTGCTTGGCCTCGTCGCCGGCCGCGGCGTTCTGGTCGAAGAAGCCGAAGATGTCCATTTTGCCGAAAGTCAGCTCCAGCGTTTCCCGCGAGTACGGCTTGAAGCCGAGGAAGGGCAACGGAATCGCCGCCTGATACCAGGCCTGGCCGAGGATGGTCACCGAGTCGTCCGGGCTGCTGCCCGAGGCGCGGAACGCCAGCGCATTCGGCGCGCTGGCGAAATGGCCGAGGCGCGAGAAAGCGGCGTTGAGGCCGAGGCCCTGACCCATGCGCAGATGGGCGAACAGCTTGTGGTCGATGTCGCCAATCGGCGCCAGCGGCAGTTCGACCGAGACGTCGGCGCGGTAGTTGAGCTGGGCGCTGCCGTTCTCGATATCTTTCGGCAGCCCGGAGGCGAACTGGCCAACCGTGGCCAGTGAGGCGCCGACCTTGATGCCTTCAAGCCCTTCGGCGATCCTCGCGGCCTTCTTCATGCCCAGCGCGTCGTTTTCGACGGCCTTGAGGCGCACCGTCAGTTCCGGCTCGCTTTCGGAGAGGCGCGGGCTGTCGAGGCCCTTGGCGATCTCGTCGCTCTCGGTCTTGAGCGTCTTGACCTGCTTTTCCATCTCGGTGTTGCGCGCTTCGAGCTTCTTTTCCAGCTCGGCATTGCGGGCTTCGAGCTTTTCGAGCCGCGCCGTCAGCTTGTTCAGCAACTCGACTTCCTTGGGGCCGGCCAGCGCTGGCATGGCCAGCCCCGCCACGACCAGCGCAGCGGTGATTTTGGCGAGTTTCATGATCAGTAGCCGCCTTTTTTACCGATGCCAACGTAGGTGAATTCGTACTCGACTTCAAACGGCTTGAACCACGGGCGAACGCCGGTGGCGCGGTCGGTGTGGCGGCCGAAATGCGAATGCGGGTTGGCCGAGGGCGGCAGGATGGTGTATTTCACCTTGTACTTGCCCGGGCCGGCCAGCTTGACGTTGTCGCCGTAGTGCGGGCCGTCGTTGGCGACCATCGGCATGAAATCACCAGCCACCTTGAAGTCGCCGCCAATCTTGGAAACCTCGAACTTGATGGCCAGGTAAGGCATCCATGCGCCTTCCTCGAAACCATTCGGGTTGTTGGCCAGCGCGTGGATGTCGGCTTCGAGGTGAATGTCGGAGTCGGCAGCCTTCTTCATCATGCCTTCCGGTTCCATCTCGACCGGCTGCAGATAGACGGCAGCGATTTCCATGCCGTTACGCTGTTGCGGTACGCCGATCGGGTATTCAAGGGCCAGGGCCGGAGCGGCCAGGACGGCGGACAAAGCCAGTGCGGAAACGATTTTCTTGATGCTCAGCATTTTGATGACTCCCTGGTTTCTCTGGCTGGCTGGGCATGCGCGTGGCTGGCTTGAGGATGGTTTTAAAGCGAAATTTTTACAGCGGCGCGGCCCCCGGCTGGGTGACGAAGCCGATCTTGGTCAGGCCGGCCCGACGGGCGGCGCTCATCGTTTCGGCCACCGTTTCGTAGCGCGTCGCGCGGTCGGCGCGCAGGTGCATTTCCACCTTGGCATCCTGCGCCACGGCATCGCGGAAACGGCTTTCGAGACCGTCTTGGTCGACCGCCTCGGTGGCGACAAAAACATGGTTGTCGGCATCGATGCTGACCTGCAGCGTCAGCGGCTTTTCCGGCGTCGGCGTGCTCGAAGCGCGCGGAAGATCGACCGGTACCTGATGCGTCATGAGCGGCGCGGTGATGATGAAAATGATTAGCAAAACCAGCATCACATCGACCAGCGGCGTCATGTTGATTTCCGCCGTCGGCATCTGGTGGTTCTGCGCATTGAAGCTGCCCATGGCCATGTTATGCCGCCTCCGTCGCAACGCGGGCGCGCATCGGGTGAATCTGCGCGCTGTTGGCGACAAACGGCTTACCGACGGTAAAGAAGGCATGCAGGTCGTGGGCGAAGGCGTCGAGGTCGGCCAGAATCACGCGGTTGGCGCGGGTAAAGGCGTTGTAGGCGAAGACGGCGGGCAGCGCGACGGCGAGGCCGGCGGCAGTCATGATCAGCGCCTCACCGACCGGGCCGGCGACCTTTTCGAGAGCCGCCTGACCGGACAGGCCGATGGCGAGCAGGGCGTGATAGATGCCCCAGACGGTGCCAAGCAGGCCGACGAAAGGCGCTGTGGCACCGGTCGTGGCGAGCAAGGTCAGGCCGTTTTCCATGCCGGCCTGCGTCGTTGAAAGTTGCTGGCGCAGGGCACGTTCCATCTGTTCGGCCGGGTCAAAACGCGAGGCCAGGCGGCCGGGGGCGGCTTCGCAATCGTTGTTGCAGCCGTTGGCCTGCGTCGCCAGCTGGGCGTAGGGGCTGTCGGCGCCGGCCTGATTGAGCAGGGCAATGCCATCGCCGACGCTGCTCGCCGACCAGAAGGCGCCGAGTGCCTTGGCCGCCCGGCGCACGTTCCACCAATCGACCGCCTTGGCCAGGATCAGATACCAGCTGATGATCGACATCAGGGCGAGAATGACCGCGACGGCGTGGGAAATGCTGTCGCCGCTGGCCCACAGGTGCGCGAAACCGAACGAATTTTCCTGCATGTTATTGCTCCAATTTGAAAATGATGGGGACCAGCACCCAGCTCTGGACGGCAACATCGCCGCGCTTGGCCGGTATGAATTTCCAGTTGCGAACTGTTTTTTGTGCCGACTCGTCGAGTCGCTGGCTGCCTGACGAAGTCCTGATTTCAACGCTGTCAGCCGAGCCCTGCGCATTGACCGAAACGCGCAGCACAACCTTGCCTTCCTCGCCCATGCGGCGGGCGATCGGTGGGTAGGGCGGGGCCGGGTTCCTCAGGTAATCGGCATCGAAGCGGGCCTGGCTGACCGGTTCGGCCGGTGGGGCAACCGGCTTGGGTTCGGCCGGGGCGGCGACGATGGCGGCGGGAGTCGGGACAGTGCTCTGGGTGGCTTCGACGACCGGGGTGGGCGCCTTCGGTATCGGTGCCTGCACAGTCTTGACCGGTACCGGCTTGGCCATCGGTAGCGGTTTGGCTTCCGGCGGTTTGGCGATTTCCGGTGCTGGCAGCAGATCGACGACGAGCGGGATTTCCATGATCTGCGGGACGACGGTCTTGGCGACCAGGATGAGCAGGAAAACACCGACATGCAGGCCAATGACCACGCTTAGCAAGCCGCTGCGCTGCAGGGGGGAAGGGCGGGATAGGGTGTAACTCATGGACAATTCTTCAGGTTTTGCCTGCCACCGGGCCGGAAAAAACCCCTTGGCTGGCTGGCGGGTGCTTGCTGGCTTCGGGAAACGAGAGGTACAACGGAGAGATTATTTGGTCAGGATCAGCTTGTTCTCGCGTGTCACACGCAGCAGATAGCGTTGCCCGGCGTGTTCGATCTCGACAGTGGAGGCGCCACCGAGAATCTTTTCGCTATCGATCCGCGGGCGTTCTTCGGTTTTTTCCGGGGGCGTGTTGTGCTCGGGAATTTTGGGCTGGTTGGTCACGATAATCGCCTAATGCAAACAAGAATTTGTCGCATCTTCTCGTGAATGAGAATTAATGTCAATAATTATTGGGAACGATTCGCAATTGCGTTGGCCTCCGTTGGGAAATATGCCACATGGCCAAGAGCCTTGTCCGGTCGGGCTATCGGCGATTCACTCCGGACCGCCCGGAGGCGTGTTGCGGCAGGCGCTGACGCGCTTTGTTGCGGGCAGGCCTTGCTGCCGCCCGATTTGACTGCCTGTGCGATGGGGCCTGTGACGGCACGCCACAGGCCCGCTATCCGGATCAGCGATAACCAGCCCGGTCGAGCAGTTTCTGGGCGACCGACAACTGGTTGGCGATCTTGACCAGGGAAACATTGTCGGCTTTGAACTTGCCCAACTCGTCGAGCTCTTCGTTGCTGATGCTGACGGTTGGCACCGCTGGCCATTCGTTGTTGCCGTTGGCGAAATAACGCTGTGCTTCGTCGCTGGCCAGGTATTCGAGGAACTTGACGGCAGCTTCACGATGCTTGGCCGTTTTGACCATGCCGCCACCGGAGACGTTGATGTGTGTGCCGCGGCCGTTCTGGTTCGGCCAGACAACGCCCAGACGCTTGACGAGGTTGCGCTCCTCAACCTTCTCGGAGGCCATCAGACGGGCCAGGTAGTAGCTGTTCGACACCGCCACGCCGCATTCGCCACTGGCCACCGACTTGATCTGATCGGTGTCGCCGCCCTTCGGGGTCCGGGCGAAATTGGCGACCAGCCCGCGTGCCCACTCCTCGGTTTTGGCTTCGCCGTTGTGGGCAACCATCGAGGCGACAAAGGTCAGGTTGTAGATGTGCCCGCCGGGGATGCTGCAGTACATCCCTTTGAGTTTCGGGTCGGCCAGGGATTCATAGGTGGCGACGTCCTCGGCCTTGAGCTTGCGTTTGTTGTAGATGATCATGCGCGCCCGCGTCGAGAAGGCGAACCAGTTGTCCGAGCGCAGATGGGCTGGAATACGCGATTCGAGCAGTTTCGACTTGACCGGCGCGAAGATGCCCCAGGCGTCGGCCACGGCAAGGCTAGCGGCATCGACCGCGATGAAAACGTCGGCCGGGCTGTTGGCGCCCTCGTTGCGGATACGCTCGATCAGCTCTTGCGCCTTGCCCTCGATCCGGTTGATCTTGATGCCGGTCTGCTCGGTAAAGTTGGCGTAGAGCGCCTCGTCGGACTGGTAGTGGCGGGCTGAATAGAGGTTGAGTTCCTTGTCGTCGGCCAATGCCGGGCCGGCGGCGAAGAGGGCGGCAAGCGCCCAGGCGATGGATTTGAGCATGTATTTTTGCCTTCAGGTCACCGCCCACTGGCGGAGCAGGTTGTGATAAACACCGGTCAGCTTGAGCAGGCGCGGGTCGTCGGCGGCGAGGGCGGGGGTGAGGCCCTGGATGGACTGGTCGAGATCAAAAAGCAGGACGCGCGAACTGTCGTTCTGGACCATGCTTTGAATCCAGAAGAACGATGCGATGCGGGCGCCTTCGGTCACCGGCGTGACGCAGTGCAGGCTGCTCGACGGGTACAGCACCATGTCGCCAGCCGCCAGCTTGGCCGACTGGATGCCGAAAGGCCCTTCGACCTGCAACTCGCCGCCTTCGTATTCGTCCGGTTCGGCCAGGAAGAGCGTCGCCGAAAGGTCGCTGCGTACCGAAACATTTGTGCCCGGCACCGCCATCACGGCGCTGTCGACATGCGCGCCGTAGGTGCCGCCGTTGGCGTAGCGGTTGAATTTGGGCGGGTAGATGCGGTTGGGCAGCGCGGCAGAAACGAACAGCGGATTGTTGCCCAGCTTGCGCAGGATGAGGTTGCCCAGTTCGACGGCCAGTGGCGAGCCGTCTTCCAGTTGCTGGTTGCGTTTGACCGAGCGGGCCAGGGTGCCGGCCGTTTTCAGCCCGTCCTGCCATTCGGTGGCGTCGAGCCGCTGGCGGAACTGACGTACTTCGTCCTTGCTGAGGACGCCTTCGATGGGAATCAGCATGATGTTGCCTCGTGTCGATAAATCATGTCCGGGCCGATGTCGGCCAGCCTTGCACAACCGGCCTGCGCCATGCAGACCTCCAGTTCTTCGCGCAGTAGTTTGAGCATGTGGGCGACGCCCAGCGCCCCGGCCACGGCCAGGGCGTATACCTGCAGGCGGCCGATGAGCACGGCGTCGGCGCCGAGCGCCAGGGCCTTGAAAATGTCGTTGCCCGAGCGGATGCCGCTGTCGAGCAGCAGCGGGAAACCGGCGCCGACGGCCTGGCGGATGCGCGGCAAGACGTCGAGGCTGGCCGGCACGCCATCGAGCGAACGGCCGCCGTGATTGGACACGATCAGTCCGGCGACGCCCATGGCCTGCAAGCGGGTTGCGTCGTCGGGATGGAGCACGCCCTTGATCAGTACCGGCAGGCGGGTCTGGCCGAGGAGCCAGACCAGATCGTTCCAGGTCGGTGCCTGGCGCATGGCGCCCTGGAAAACGCGGCTGGCGCCGGGTTCGAGAACGATGGGCGGCGGTACCGGGTAATCGGCCAGATTGGCCTCGATGACCTCGGGCGGCATGGCGAAGCCGACCTCTTGCGCCCGCCGGCTGGGCAACTTGATCGCCGTGTCCAGCGTGACGACGAGCGCGGTATAGCCTGCCATTTCCGCCCGTTTTATCAGGTCGACCGTGGCAGTCTGTGTCGGCTGAACATAGAGCTGGAACCAGCGTTCGGCGCCGGCCATCGGCGCCACGTCTTCGAGCTTTTGCGAAGCGAGCGTACTGGTTACCAGGCAGGTGTCAGTGGCGGCAGCCGCCCGTGCCGTTTCCAGTTCGCCGAGCGGATGGACCAGCCGTTGGTAGGCCACAGGGGCGAGCAGGATGGGATGCGCCCAGGTTCGTCCGAGGAAATTGCAGCGGGTATGGCCATCATGCATGTCGCGCAGCAGGCGCGGCAGGATCTGCGTCCGGGCGAAGGACTGGCGATTGGCGGCCAGGGTCAGTTCGTCGGCACAGCCGCCGGCGATGTAGGCCAGGCCCGGCGCCGCAATGAAGTGGGGGGCCAGACGTTCGTAATCCGCAGCGCAGTAAATCTCGCGCGGAATTTGTTGTAGGGGAGGATGTGGTTTGTTCATGAAAAAAGCCGGGCGACTCCGCAGATCCGCCCGGCGCTTGCCACCTTGTTTAGAAGTCGTAGTTCAGGGTCAGGCGTGCGTTGATGGCATCGCCCTTGTAGACGAAGGCACCTGAGCGATAACCGGCCAGGTAGTAGTCGGCGTTGAACACGTTGCCGACATTGAGGCGTACTTTGGCCTGCTTGGTCACGCGGTAGTCGGCAAAGGCGTCGACCACCGTGTAGGCCGGAACGGGCTGCGAATACAGGCCGGTCGTGGCACTGAAGCCAGCGGCCGTGTCGGGTTGCCCGGCGTATTTCTCGCTCTCGTACTTGGCGGCTGTACCGAGGGCAAACTTCGGCGTCAGTTGATAGCGCAATTGAGCCGAGGCCGTGATGTCGGCGAAGTTGCTCAGGCGCTTGCCGACGTTCGCGGCAGTCCATGAGTCGAGTACTTCGGACTCCATGAAGGCGACGCCGGCAAAGGCGCTGAGCTTTTCGGTGACGTTGCCGGCCAAGCCGAGTTCGATACCCTGAACACGGTTCTTGCCGGTGTTGAAGGTGCCGGCTGCAGCGTAGTTGGCGCCTTCCATGACATCGGACTTGGTGGTCTGGAAGATCGCCGCCGTGACCAGCAGCTTTTCGCCCAGCAGGTTCCACTTGGTGCCCAGTTCGAAGTTCTCGGTTTTCTCCGGCTTGGCGCCGGCGGCCGAGCCGTTGTAGGTGACCATGCCGCCATAGCCCGAACTGCTGCCGACGTCGGATTCGCCACCGTTGAGGTCGGCGGCGGAACCGTACGCGGCATAGACATTGGCGTAGGGCAGGAACTTGTAAACCAGGCCGAAGTGGCTGTTCCACATGCCGGCGTTCTGGCTGCCGTAATCGGTCACGACACCGCTGGTTGCTCTCGTGCGCAGCGAAATGTCGGTTTTGTCATAGCGCACGCCGGCAAAGGCCGTCCATTTTTCCGTCAGGTCGACGGTATCCATGGCCGACACTGAAATCGCCTTGGCTTGCCAGTCGATATCCCAGTTGTTGGTGTTTTTGGTGATGTTCGTTCTATCCAGCGCAGTCTGTGCCAACGCTACCGGAACATTGCTCTGGCTGGGCGAGTTCGCGCCACGAACAACGCCGCCGATTTCATACAGCCCGTTCAGCACCTTGTGATCGGTGTATTCGAGACTGAAGATGAAATCGTGCTTCATCCCGGCGATGGTTGTATCCCAGCCCAGGCTGGTCTGATTGACGAAGTAGTCGACATCCTGCCAGCCCGAATGGGTGGTCAGGTTGAGGTTGGTCAGCGTCGAACTGGCATTGGCGCCCGTCGCGACATAACCGTTTTCCGAGCGGCCGTAGCGCGTCAGGTTGGTGAGGCGCAAATTGGGCGTGATCTTGTACTTGATGCGCCCGGTAAGGGTGTCGACATCCGAGGTCAGAAAATCGCCGTTCTGGGCGTAGACCGGCGAGTTTGCCATGGGCCGGCGATTCGGCACGGTGCCGGTCAGCCATGAGCCGAGATCGGGCCTGTCTTCGGCACGCAGGCCGTAGTAGTCGACCAGGATGTCGAGCTTGTCGCTCGGCTTGAACAGGCCGGAGAGCGCCACACCCTTGCGTTCGCGGTCAGCGGGATCGCGGTCGGGCACCTGCTGGTAGCCGTAAAGTACATTGGCACGCAGGGCGACATTGTCGTTGACGACGTGGTTGGCATCGAGCGTGACCCGGCCGTAGCTATCGGTGCCAACGCCGGCGGACACTTTGGTGAAGTCGTAGTCGACAGTTGCCTGCTTGGTGATGGCATTGATCGCGCCGCCGACGGTGCCGCGACCGGCAAAACTGGAGCTCGGACCCTTGGAGACTTCGATCTGTTCGACGGCGAAGCTTTCACGAATGGTCATGCCCGGGTCGCGCAGGCCGTCGACGAAGGTGTCGGAACGGGCTTCGTAGCCGCGGATGATGTAGCGGTCGCCGAAGGCGTTGCCGTTTTCGCCGGTGCCGAGCGTGATGCCGGGCTGGGCGTCGAGAATGTCGCGCAGGTCGGTGTAGCCGGAATCCTCGATCTGCGTCTTGGTCATGACCTGGATGGTCGCCGGGGTTTCGGCCAGCGGGCGCGTGCGGCGTTCATCGCCGGACTTTTTGGCCTTGTACGGCGCATCCGGTTCGGCATAGGGGTTGTGGTCAAAGGCGCGTTCGACGACGGTTACCGGCTTCATTTCGACATCGTCGTCGGCACGGGCGGCGCCCATCGGCATCAGCATGGCGGTGGAAACGCCCAGCGCAATGCTGGTCTTGGCCATGCCTGGAACCCGGAAGCTGGCCGGGAACTTGGTCTTGTTGGATTGTTTTTTCATATTCCTGTCGGGGCAGAGTCAAATCACCGGACAGGACGCCCGCGCGCGCATCGATCCCCCGAGCGGGAGGGCAGTCCTGTGGCTAGTCAGTTATGGAAAGGCTGGCTGGCGTTTGGCTGGCTGACCGGACATGCTGTGCTCTCGCCGATGTCTGCATGCAATGAACACGAATGCGAATGTATCGCATTTGCAACATTGATGCAAGTCAAGTCCTTGCAGATCGGCTTCTGGCAGTTCGTTTGTTGCAAATTTGCCGATTATTTCCGGTTCACCGTGGGAATGGCTGATCGGCGGGCTGCCGGGGAAAATGGCGCTACAGCGGGCTGTCCAAGGGGGAGGCTGAGCGCGGTGTGCAGGCTGTTGATCCGCCCGGTCATGCCGTTTTCATGCTAGATTCAAAGGGATTTCATCCTTGCATGAAAGCTCGATCGCGTCATGGCTGAAAAACTCTTCTCCGTCCGTCTGGCCCTGCTCGGTGCTGTGGTGTGGACGTTTGTCTTGGTCCTGTCGATGGTGTGGAATTTCCACAACGTCAGCAACCAGGCAATGGAGATGGCCTATGCCGAGGCGCGCGCCAATCTCAACAAGGACATCTCTTTCCGTCGCTGGGGCACGCTGCATGGCGGGGTTTACGTGCCGATCACGGCAACACAGCAGCCGGTCGAGTGGTTGTCGCATGTGCCGGGGCGGGAGGCGACGGCCGCCGATGGGCGGAAACTGACGCTGCTTAATCCGGCCTCGATGCTGCGCCAGATGATGGATCTGTACGCCGCCGATTACGGCATTCGCGGCCGCATCACCGGGCTGCGCTACCTGAATCCGGGCAATGCCCCGGATGTCTGGGAAAAGCATCAGCTCGAAGCCTTCGTGCGTGGCGAAAAGACCGAGGTGTGGGCGGTCGAGGAGGTCGCCGGCAAGCCGTATCTGCGCTACCTGCGGGCGATGATGATGGAGCCGGGCTGCGACAAATGCCATGCCATCCTGGGTTATAAGACCGGTGACATGCGCGGGGCGACCGGGCTCAATCTGCCGCTGGCGCCCTATTATGCGCAGATCGAGCAATCGCGCTTCAATCTTGGCATCAGCCATCTGATCATCTGGCTCATTGGTTTGGCCGGCATTGCCTGGGGCGGCTGGATTTCGACGCGCTGGTCGGCCGAGCGCGAGGCATCGCGGGCCGAATTGCTGCGCCATCGCGATCATCTCGAGGCCCAGGTCGCCGAGCGAACACAGCAGCTTTCGCAGGCCAAGGAGGCCGCCGAGTCGGCCAACCGGGCGAAAAGCGCCTTCCTGGCCAACATGAGTCACGAAGTGCGGACGCCGATGAACGCCATCATCGGTCTGACGCACATGCTGGCCCGGCAGAATGTCGATCCCGGGCAGGTCGAAAACCTGGGCCGCATCAATCAGGCGGCGAATCATCTTCTGGCCTTGCTCGGCGATGTGCTCGACCTGTCGAAGATCGAGGCCGAGCGGCTGGCTCTGGAAGAAATGCCCTTCCTGCCGGGGGCGCTCTTCGCCAATGTCGACAGCCTGCTTGGCGAGCGGGCGCAGGCCAAGGGCTTGTGGCTCCGGCGCGAAATCGCGCCGCGCCTGCTTGATATCCCGCTGGTCGGCGATGCCCTGCGCATCCAGCAGATCCTGCTCAATCTGGTCAACAATGCGATCAAATTCACCGAGCAGGGCGGCGTCACGGTGCGCGCCGATATTCGCGAGGAGAGTGACAGCGACGTGCTGATCGGCATCGAGGTGGTGGATACCGGCATCGGCATCCAGCCCGATGCGCTGCAACGCGTCTTCGAACCTTTCGAGCAGGCCGACACCTCGACCACCCGCCAGCACGGCGGCACCGGGCTGGGCCTGGCCATCTGCCGACAACTGGTCAAACTGATGGGCGGCGATGTTGCCGTGACCAGTGTGCCAGGGCAGGGCAGCACCTTCGCCCTGACGCTGCGCCTGGCCCGGGATTGTGTCCCGGTGGGGGCGGCCGACAAGGGCGATGAACCGGTGGGGCCGGCCTTGTCGGCGGCGGAAACGGAACAGGCCTTGCGGACCCGCTTTGCCGGCACTCGCGTCCTGCTCGTCGAGGATGATGAAATCAACCAGATGGTTGCCCTCGAACTGCTCCACGAAGTGCTCGGCTGGCCGGTGGATGTTGCCGAAAATGGCGCCGTGGCGGTAGACAAGGCTGGCTTGGCCGATTACGACCTGATCCTCATGGACATCCAGATGCCGGTCATGGACGGCATCAAGGCGACGCGGGCCATTCGTCAGTTGGCGGGGCGCCGGCCGACGCCGATCCTGGCGATGACCGCCAACGCCTTCCGGGAAGACCGCCAGAAGTGCCTCGATGCCGGCATGGACGATTTCGTCGCCAAGCCGGTCGAGCCGGAGGTGCTGTTCGCCGTGCTGCTCAGATGGCTGGAGCGGCGCGGCAGTTAAACCTTGGCCGGCAGCGCTGTTTCGCTGCGACTCTGGTCTATCAGCCGCGACAGCCCTGAAGCGCCGCCGTTCTTCATGTACAGGCAGGGCTTGCCGGTGCGTTTGCATTGCTCTTTGACGCGCCAGTAGGCGTTGTGGCTGATGCAGCCGGCCTGGCAGATGACGAGGTCGGCGGCGGCGAGAAAGCCGTCGATGCGATGCAGGCTTTCCTCCAGTCCGCCGTCGTGGTGCAGGAAACGGCCGCCACGCTGCTCGACGATCTGACGATAGCCGTCGATCGAGCCAGTGCGGCCGCCGACACACAGCACGCATTTGCCGGCGAGATTGGCCTCGGCGTCTTCCGGCGCAGCATCCGGGCCGTCGGCCTGCAGGAACTTGATGGTTTCGCCGGCATGTTGGGTCAGCGCCCGCAGGCGGTCGCGCAGGTAATCGATTTCCCGGCCCTGTTCGCCGGCCTGCGCGGTCAGTGCGCTGGCTCTGGCTTCGGCATCGCTGGCGCGGCGGGCCAGGGCCTGGCGTTCCTTGAGGTCGGGCAGGCTTTGCCGCAACAGGTCGAGTTGGCCGGTCAGGTTGGCGGCATAGGCATCCTTGCAGGCCAGCTCGATGCGCAGTTCGGCGACGCGCTGGCCTAGTTGCTGCGTCTCCCGCGATTTCTCGGCGCGCTGGGTTTCGACTTCGTGGCGTGCCGCATCGAGTTGCCGGCGCAATTGGGTGTTGTCGGCCTGCAGCGCCTTGAGGGTGGACAGCTCGGCCCGCGTGCCGGTGCCGAGCTGGTGCTGGATCATGTGAATGTCGGCATAGATATCCTGTTCGAGCAAGACGTCGCAGGCCGGATGCGTCCAGCTTGCCCACAGCGCGGCGGGAAGGTCGATGCCGGTTTGCACCGCGTCCCGCCACAGCTTGCCCAGTGCCTCGGCATCCTTGGCCTTGGTAAAGCTCCGCACGCTCAGCTGAAAGCGTTTTTCCAGCTGCTTGTGCAGCGCTTCGGCCAGTGGCGTGCGCGTTTCGCAGGCGCCCACCGCACTCGTGTGCAGCACGAAATCGCTGGTGTCGCGCGGGAACTGCATGCTCCTGGCCATCAGGCCGCGCAGTTCATCGACGCCAAAACAGACGCCGATGACCGGGCAGTGAAATTTGTGCGGAATGTCCCACAGCTTGCGTCGGCGCGAGCTCGGGCGTGGCGCGCTACTGGCCTCTTCCGGCAGGCTGGGGCGTTGCTGCGTTAGTGCTTCGGGCGGGCTGTGGCGGGGCGGGGCGAAAAATCCGCCGGCGACGTGAAAGGGATGGTCGGACATGCGCGGGCTCCTCGGCGATGAATCGCTGGCTGGCCGGGTATCCGGTTGGCTGGCTGGAAAAGTGATATTTCAATTTTGGCGAAAATTTCCGGTTGACCGTGGGATTGATGATCACCGTTCGCCTGGGCTGGTAAATCCTATAACTGCAGGTTGGCCAGCGGGCAGTGGAAGTGCTGGACCAGAGCATCGCGCTCGCCGGCCAGGCGCTCGCATTCGGCGTGGGCGGCGCGGATGGTTTTTTCGAGATGCCATACCCGTTGCGCGGCGCTGCTCAAATCGTCGTTCGAGGCGCTCAGTTGCTGAAGCTGGTGGCCCAACTCGATCATCACCTGACCCGATTCAAAATCGGCCAGTCGCTGGCGCTGGGCAGCGACGACTGCTTTCAGTCCGTCGATTTCATTGAGCTGGGCAATGATCTTTTTCGTAGAAATCGTCGCGCTCCGGCGCTGGGTCTGGCGCGACTGGCGCAGGGCAGAATGCAGGGCGGCGATTTCGGATTCCAGCGCAGCGACGCGTCGGCCGGTCGTGTCGCTCGGCTGCGGGCTGAGGTCGGCCTGCGGATCGCCATCGTCACGCTCGAGCAGGGCGCGGTTCTTAAGCGGTGCCAGCATGGTGCTGCTCCTTTCCTGAACTCAGGCGGCTACTGGCCCGCTCGCACAGATTGCGGGTGTCGGCATCGATCTCGTCGAGCGCGCCGATGCGGTCGAGCAGCCGGGCGGCGTTGAGCGCCGAATGCGGACAACCGGTTTCGTGGTGAATGAGCAGCAGGCTCAAGGCCCCGGCCCACAGTTCGTTGCCTGGCATGGTCGCTCCTTGCCGGAAAGTCAGTTTGAAATGCCGGCAATGAGCAGCCAGAACAGCAGGCCGGCCAGCAGGGTATTGAACAGCAGGCTTTGCATTTTCGTTGCCTTGTTGTTGAGAATGGTTCTCATCATAGACAGTGTTTTTCCGCTTGTAAATAGGAATGGTTATCGAATAGTCGTTTTGGGTTAATTCCACGGTCAACCGGAAAAAATGGCCAAAAATGAAATTCTTGGCGATGCCAGAACGCCGGTTCAGGAAATTCCGGACAAGAAAAAGGCCACGGACTTGCCGTGGCCTTGTGGGTCTTGCCGCTTGAGCGTGATTAGCGGTCGAAGCTCTTTTTCTTGAAGCTGCGCTCGCCGTCAAACTTGCGTTCGGTGCTGGAGCCGCCATCCGGACGACCCTCGTCCGGACGCAGGTTGATCGGCACGCCGCGGACGCGGGTGCGCTTCAGGGCGTTGGAGGCTTCACCCGGCATGCCGGCCGGCAGTTCGACCGTGCTCGATTCGTCGTAGAGCGCGATGCGGCCGATGAAGCGGCTTTCGATGCCGGCTTCGTTGGCGATGGCGCCGACGATGTCTTTGACCTGGACGCCATGATCCCTGCCCACATCGATGCGGTAACGCACCATGTCGCCGCTCGGGGCCGAACGGGCCGGGCGCTCTTCGCGACGCGGACGTTCGCCACGGCTTTCGAAGCTGGGCTTGTCGCCACGGTCGGCGCGCGGCTTACGCTCGTCGCGCTCGCCAAAGCTGCCCGGCCGGGGGCGGCTGTCACGACTGTCGAAGGATGGGGCCGGGGCGGGACGCGGGTCTTCACCGACGATCTGCAACGGCTTGCCTTCCTGGGCCATCATGGCCAGCGCGGCAGCGACTTCTTCGGCACCGACATTTTGCTCTTCGGCAATTTGCGAGACGATGTTGGAGAAGAAGTCGAGGCCTTCGGCGTTGAGCACTTCAACGACTTTTTGCTTGAAGTCGGAAACGCGCTTATTGGTGACATCGGCCCGGCTGGGCAGGGTCAGCGGCGCAATCGGCGAACGCGTGGCGCGCTCGATGGTGCGCAGCATGCGGATTTCACGCGGCGCGACGAAGAGGATGGCATTGCCGGTGCGGCCAGCGCGGCCGGTACGGCCGATACGGTGCACATAGGCTTCGGTGTCGTACGGGATGTCGTAGTTCACCACGTGGCTGACGCGCGGCACGTCGATGCCGCGGGCGGCGACGTCGGTGGCAATGACGATGTCGAGCGCGCCCGACTTCAACTGCTCGATGACGCGTTCACGCATCTGCTGGTTGAGGTCGCCGTTCAGGGCGGCGGCAGCGTAGCCACGGGCCGACAGCTTGTCGGCCAGTTCGACGGTGGCCGTCTTGGTGCGGACGAAGATGATGGCGGCGTCGAAGTCTTCTTCAACTTCAAGGATGCGGGTCAGGGCATCCAGCTTGTGCATGCCGGAAACCTGCCAGTAAACCTGACGGATGGCAGCGACGGTGGCGGTGGCCGATTTGATCTTGATTTCGCGCGGCTCGACCAGGTATTTCTGGGCGACACGACGGATCTGCTCGGGCATGGTGGCCGAGAACAGGGCGGTCTGGTGCTGGGCCGGGGTGCGTTCGAGAATCCATTCGACGTCGTCGATGAAGCCCATGCGCAGCATTTCGTCGGCTTCGTCGAGAACCATGGTCTTCAGGTTGTCGAGGTTGAGCGTCTTGCGCTCGAGGTGGTCCATGACGCGACCCGGCGTGCCGACGATGACGTGGGCGCCGCGCGACAGTTGCTTGAGCTGGATGGTGTAGCTCTGGCCGCCGTAGATCGGCAGGACGTGGAAGCCGGGCAGGTTCTTGGCGTAGGTTTGCAGTGCTTCGGCAACCTGGATGGCCAGTTCGCGCGTCGGCGTCAGGATCAGCGCCTGCGGCTTCATCAGCTTGACGTCGATCTGTTCCATGAGCGGCAGGGCAAACGCGGCGGTCTTGCCGGTGCCGGTCTGGGCCATGCCGATGAGGTCATGACCTTCGAGCAGGACCGGGATACATTGGGCCTGGATCGGCGACGGTGTTTCGTAGCCGATTTCGATCAGTGTTTTGAGTAGCGTTTCGCTTAAGCCGAGATCGGCGAAGCTGTCGGGAGTAGACGACATAGATGCTGTTTCCTTTCATCGTCGCCATTCACATTGTTATAACCGGCGACGGATTGGCCCGATGGTCGGGCGGCCTGGGTGACCCCGACGCAGCCATGCCGGGGAACGAATCAATGGGGTGAATCCTGCACAAGAACCTACGAGACCGGTGGCTGCTCGGAATGACTGCGGGCGAAACATCAACGCATTGAACTGATTATTCTACCTTTTTTTTGCGAGGACCGCCAGTTCACCGGCGCTGAAGCCAGCTGCGAGGCGCGCTGCTTCGTTCATTTTTCCCTGTGGCCATGGCGCCTGGTAGCGGGTTAGCAGGTCGCGATAGGTGCTTTCCGGTTCGAGATTTCGTTCGGCGCACAGGTGGCGAAACCAGCGGTCGCCGAGGCCGACGTGGCCGATTTCATCGCGCAAAATGATGTCCAGAACGCGGGCGCTTTCATGGTCGCCGACCTGCTCGAGTTTCATCTGGATCGGCGGCGTGGCGTCGAGGCCACGCGCTTCGAGCAGACGCGGGACGAGCGCCATACGGACGAGGGCGTCGTCGGTGGTTTTTTCGGCCATGTCCCACAGGCCGGCGTGGGCCGGGAAGTCGCCGTAGTCGTAGCCGAGCGATTGCAGGCGGGTACGCAGCAGTTCGAAATGCTCAGCTTCCTCGGCGGCAACGCCGATCCAGTCGGCGTAATAGGCTTCCGGCAGGCCGCGAAAGCGGGCGGCGTGGTCGAGGGCGAGGTTGATGGCCGAAAACTCGATGTGCACGATGGCATGGAGCAACCGGGCGCGACCTTCCGGCGTGCCCGGGTTGCGGTTCGGCACGTCTTTATGCGGCAGCAGCTCGGGTTTGGCCGGCCGGCCGCAAACCAGCGTGACCGGCGCGGAGTCATGCCAATCCAGCTTGCCAGTCTGCCAGTCGGCGGCGATTGCTACGGTCAACCGGATTTTTTGGCCAATTTCGGAAACGGCCAGGGCTTCGGCCAGGCGGACGAAAAGCGATTCCATCAAGGCGCCGGGTTGGTGTAGCGCAGGTGGATGGCGTCGATTTCGGCGAGGACTTCGGGCGATAGCGTCGTCTGCATGGCCGGCAAGGTTTCCTTGAGCTGGGTCAGCGACGAGGCGCCAATGATGGTGCTGGAAACAAACCAGCGCGAACGCGAGAAGCCGAGGGCCAACTGCGTTGGCGTCAGGCCGTATTTGTTGGCGAGTTCAACGTATGCCTGGACGGCCGGGGCGACGTTTGGCTTACTGTAGCGCTGGCCGAAAGCCGGCCATTGGGTGATGCGGCCGGCGGCGTTGGGGTTGGTCAGATACTTGCCGGTCAGGTGGCCGAAAGCCAGCGCCGAGTAGGCGAGCAGTCCAACCTGCTGGCGATGGCAGACTTCGGCCAGACCGGTTTCGAAGGTCCGGTTGAGCAGGCTGTAGGCGTTCTGCGTCGAGACGATGCGCGGCAAGCCGAGTTCATCGGCCAGCCGGGTGAATTCCATGATGCCCCATGGGTGCTCGTTGGAGACGCCGACGTGGCGGATCTTGCCTTCCTTGACCAGTTCGCTGAGTGCTTCGAGCTGTGCGCGAATTGGCGTGCCTTCCCGCTCATTTTTCGGATCGAACTGCCACTGACCGAACATCGGCTGGTTACGTTCGGGCCAGTGCAATTGATAGAGGTCGACGTAATCCGTCTGCAGGCGCTGCAGCGAGCCGTCGAGGGCGGCACGGATGTTGGCGCGGTCGAGCGCCGGCGGGCCGTTGCGAATCCAGCCCAGGTTGCGGCTCGGGCCGGCGACCTTGGTGGCGATCTGGATCTGGTCGCGCTGCTGGCGCTTGAGCCAGCGCCCGACGATGCTTTCCGAGGCGCCGCAGGTTTCGGCGCGCGGCGGCACGGCGTACATCTCGGCAGTATCAATGAAGCCGATGCCAGCGGCCAGCGCGAAATCGAGCTGGGCATGGGCGTCGGCCTCGCTGGTTTGTTCGCCGAATGTCATGGTGCCGAGGCAGACCTCGGGGACGATAAAGTTGCTACGGCCAAGCTGGCGGGTTTGGAACGGGGTCATGGGCAGACTCCAAAATTGGGCAAAAATCAGGGTTGACCGCAGAGAACCCCATATATAAGGACGTGGCGGTTCAATAGGTGATCAAAACTGGCCGGCACGATGGCCAGCCGGTGGTCGTCAGGATGTTGACAGTGTTTTTCCACCCAGACTTGCGCCGCAGCGTAGGCGGCGTCGAAGCTGGCGAACAGCCCGTCGAGTTGTTCGGAGCGGACAGGCAGGAAAGCGCCGGTGAGCCGATCGAGCAGCTTGTCGGTATCGAGCATCTGCACTGCGTAGCCGGCCGGCGCCCGGGCCAAAGGCAACGCTTCAAGCGTGAAACGGTCGCCAAATGTGTCAGCAGGTAGGGGGGAGATGTCCATGCGCTATTTTAGCGGGAAGTACTTTGTTCTTCGCTAACCGGGCATTTGGAGGCCGGTGCCGGAGTGATAGAATCCGCTCGTTGTAATAAAAACTTAACAGGACTGTCATGTTCGCTCGTCTGATGCCCAGGGAGGGCAAGTATTTCGATCTTTTCAACGCGCACGCCGAGTTGATTGCACAGGGCGGAAAGGCGTTGTCCAACATGATCGCCGCACTGGTTGATCATCCCGAGCAAGCGCCAGCCTTCGCCGAGGAAATCGACAGGCTCGAGCGAGAGGCTGATGCCATCACCCACGATACGCTGGCGCAACTGCACACGGCGTTCATCACACCTTTTGATCGCGATGAAATCCATCAGCTGATCAATGGCATGGACGATATTCTCGACGTCATGCAGGACGTCGCGGAGTCGATGTCGCTCTACGACATCACCCGCGTTCCGTCGGATGCCAAGGCCATGGCGATCGTCACCGAAAATTGCTGTATCTGCGTGCAGTCGGTGATCAAGTTGATGCACAGCATGGACAATGCGCCGGCCATCCTCAAGTTTTGTCATGAGATCGACGAGCTGGAATCCGAAGCTGATCGCTCGTTGCGTAGCGCCATGTCCAAGATCTTCCGCGAAGAACCGGATGTGCGCGAGGTCGTCAAGCTCAAGGAAATCTACGAATTGCTCGAATCGGTGACCGATCGCTGCAAGGATGTCGCAGGCACGGTAGAAGCCATCGTTCTCGAAAACTCCTGAGCGGATAGCTCGGTATGGATACCCTTAATATCAGCCTCGGGGTCGTTGTCACCCTGGTGATTGTCGCCCTGCTGTTCGACTTCATGAACGGCTTTCACGATGCTGCCAATTCGATTGCCACCATCGTCTCCACTCGCGTCCTGAAGCCGCATCAGGCGGTGATCTGGGCGGCAGGGTTCAATTTCCTCGCCTATTTCCTGTTTCAGCTGAAAGTCGCCTCGACCATAGGCAAAGGCACCATCGATCCGTCGATTGTCGATCATTACGTGGTCTTCGGTGCGCTGATCGGGGCCATTATCTGGAATGTCATCACCTGGTATTACGGCATTCCGTCGTCCTCTTCGCACGCGCTGGTCGGCGGGCTGGTCGGTGCCGCCATTGCCAAGGCGGGGGTTGGCAGCCTGATTTCTTCCGGCGTCCTGAAAATCGTCGCCTTCATTTTCGTAGCGCCGTTTCTCGGCTTCATGATTGGCGGCATCTTGATGGTGATCGTTTCTTGGATCTGTCGAAACATGGCGCCACGCAAGGTCGATAAACATTTCCGCCGCTTCCAACTCATTTCTGCTGCTGCCTACAGTTTGGGCCACGGCGGGAATGATGCGCAAAAAACGGTCGGTATCATCTGGATGCTGTTGATCGCGGCCGGTATTTCGACGAGCAGCGATCCCATCCCCGGTTGGGTTGTGCTCTCCTGCTATACCGCGATGGGGCTCGGCACCATGTTCGGTGGCTGGCGCATCGTCAAGACCATGGGCAATCGCATCACCAAGCTCAATCAGGCTCGCGGGTTCTGTGCCAACACCGGCGGCGCCATCACGCTATTCCTCGCAACGGCATTCGGCATCCCGGTGTCCACTACCCACACCATCACCGGCGCGATTGCCGGCGTCGGTTCAACCCGCGGTGCTCGCGCTGTCCGCTGGGGTGTGGCCGGCGGAATCGTCTGGGCATGGATACTGACCATACCCTGCAGTGCCGCCATGGCCGCTCTTGCCTGGTACATCGGTTCGATTATTCTTTGATTGTGAAATTTGTCATCTTTACGCTCCTGCTGGCTTTGCTGGCAGGACTCGTATGGATGGTTCCAGTTTTGTGGGAACTCGCAGTAGCCGGGGTTATTGGCGCTGTTTACTGGATATTCTTTCGCGTTCCCCTAAATGACGACTAAGCGGGAATGTCAGGTACCAGCATTTCTTCCAGCTGAATAATCCGATCTTTCAGCAACAGCTTTCGCTTCTTCAAGCGGCGAATCAGCAAATCTTCCGGCGGCGGATTCTCTATCAGGTGGGTGATGACCAGATCCAGGTCGCGGTGCTCCACCTGAAGTTCATGCAACTGTGCATGAATGTCGCTGATCTCTGCGTCAGTCAGCGGATGAAGGGACATTTTCGGCTCCTGATTGCTTCGGTTGTTTTGCTAGAATACCTTGATCCGATTCGTGGAGGAGAGAGAAATGCAACATCATGTAATTGTCTCGTTCGGCAAGGAAAAAGAATTCGAATTCAAATTTCCGGGCGGGGCACCATCCGACGTGGCGCGCCAATGGTTCGACCATGAGTTCACCGTTCTGGAGTGCGATGTGGCGACCCCGACCGGCAAGATTCTTGCAGTCGACCGCATTCTTAGTGTCGCCAAATACGCCGGCGAGGTTCGCTTTCGCGACCAGCGTACCTGGGCAGAGCAATTTGCCAAGAACACGGCTGCCTTGCTCGGGCGCGAACTGATACGTGTCGATGTCGAGCACTACAGTATCGGTTACTGATGAACAAGGCGTTCGTGCGGGAGAGTGATAGCGACGATGAAGAGGATCTTTCGCCGTCATTGAAGCTTCCTCCCGGAACGCGCAACTACATTACGCCAGCTGGTCATAACCGATTGAAAGAGGAGCTTGAGCATCTGGTCAAACGTGAGCGCCCTCATGTTGTCGAAGTGGTTGCCTGGGCTGCATCGAATGGCGACCGTTCCGAAAATGGCGACTATATATATGGCAAGCGGCGCCTGCGGGAGATCGATCGCCGCATCCGCTTCCTGACCAAGCGCATCGAAAGCGCAGAAATTGTCGATCCGCTGCGCCAGGGCGATAACGACCAGATATTTTTTGGTGCCCGGGTAACAATTGCCGATGCAGAAGGCGTTGAGAACACTTATACGATCGTCGGTGTAGATGAAACCGATGTCTCGCAGGGGCGCATTAGCTGGATTTCTCCTCTGGCGCGTGCCTTGATCAAGTCACGAGAAGGCGACTCGATCCGATTTCAGAGTCCGTTGGGTGTTCGAGAGATTGATATTCTTGAAGTTTTCTACGGTGTAATTGACTGATTTCAGGGGGGGGGGGGTTGTTGGGGATTGGAGAAAGTTTCAGTTTTGTGTTGACGGCGTGGATTTAATCAGTAGAATGCTCACCTCTCCTGCGGTGCCGGGCGTTTCCGGCGGTTGTAGGGGAGTCAGGTGAAGCAAGAAATTTTGCAGAAAAGCTTGACGGGTGGTGAGAAGTTCTTCATAATTTTGCCTCTCCGCTGCAGACGAA